>CAWHLP010000001.1:0-21023 GCA_963830205.1 uncultured Alphaproteobacteria bacterium
GGGATGGACGCACCTCTGGTGGACCTGTTGTGGCGCCAGCCGCATTGCAGGGTAGCTATGTGCGGACGGGATAACCGCTGAAGGCATCTAAGCGGGAAACCCACCTCGAAACGAGTTCTCCCTTGAGAGCCGTGGAAGACCACCACGTTGATAGGCCGGGTGTGGAAGCGCAGCAATGCGTGAAGCTTACCGGTACTAATCGCTCGATTGGCTTGATCGTTCTCATTTTCGCTGCCCGTTGCGCTTAGCAACGAGAATCGACCCGAAAAGACCCAAACCAGCTCTTCAAACTGCGCTTCGCCGGCCTGGTGGCTATTGCGAGAAGCCTGAACCCGATCCCATTCCGAACTCGGCCGTTAAACTCCTCCGCGCCAATGATACTTCGTCTCAAGACGTGGGAAAGTAGGTCGCTGCCAGGCCTGCCAAGCGCAGTTGATAGCTGAAGCTTCTTCGAATTCTCTTCGCGTCCTGCCACTATCGATCCGCCGCCCTTCGGGGCGGCGTTTTCGTTTGCACCCCGACAAAAGAAGTTCACCCATGCCCCATCCGCCCCTCCGCGGCGATTGCGAGCGCTGCGCCGCGCTGTGCTGCGTTGCCGTCGCCTTCGATCGCTCCGAATTGTTTGGCTTCGACAAGGCCGCCGACGCACCCTGCCGCAATCTCGATGGTGCTCATGGTTGCACGATCCACGATCACCTGGCCGCGAGCGGCTTCCGCGGATGCGCGGCCTATGACTGTTACGGCGCCGGACAGGCGGTGACGCAGGAGATGTTCGGCGGGCGCTCGTGGCGCGACGAGCCGGCGCTGTTGCCAGTGACCTGCTCCCCTGAAGTGTCCTCGCTTTGGGGTTAGCCTGTTCTCTGACGGAGGAGACAGGCGATGAAGCGATCCCGGTTTTCGGACGAGCAGATCATCGGCATTTTGAAGGAGCACCAGGCGGGGTTGTCGGCGCCTGAGCTGTGCCGCAAGCACGGCATCTCAGACGCGACGTTCTACACGTGGCGCAAGAAGTATGGCGGGATGGAGATCTCCGAGGCCAAGCGGCTGAAGGCGCTGGAGGAGGAGAACGCGAAGCTGAAGAAGCTCCTGGCGGAGTCGATGATGGACGTATCGACGCTCCGGGAGATGCTCGGAAAAAACTTCTGACGCCCGGCTCGAGGAGGAACGCCGTGAGCTGGGCCATCGAGAACAAGGGATACTCGCAGCGCCGCGCCTGTGGCCTCGTGGGCATTGATCCGCGCGTCTATCGCTACCGTTCAACGCGACCAGATGATGCCGATCTGCGTGGGCGGCTGAGGGAGCTGGCGTCAGAACGCCGGCGCTTCGGCTATCGCCGTTTGCACCTCCTGTTGAAGCGCGAGGGCGTCGCGGTGAACTGGAAGAAGCTCTATCGCCTTTACCGTGAAGAACGGCTGACGGTGAGGAAGCGCGGAGGCCGCAAGCGGGCATTGGGCACGCGGGCACCGATGGCCATCCCACAGGACCCGAACCAGCGTTGGAGCCTCGACTTCGTCTCCGACACGCTGGTCGACGGCCGCCGCTTCCGCATCCTGTGCGTGATCGACGACTTCAGCCGGGAATGCCTGGCGACGGTCGTCGACAACTCGATCTCGGGCGAGCGGGTGGCGCGAGAGCTGGATGCGATCGCTGAGCATCGTGGCTACCCGCTGATGGTGGTCAGTGATAACGGGACCGAACTCACATCGAATGCGATGCTCAAATGGCAGCAGGACCATGGCGTCGAGTGGCACTACATCGCGCCCGGCAAGCCGATGCAGAACGGCTTCGTGGAAAGCTTCAACGGGCGCCTCAGGGACGAATGCCTCAACGAGCATCTGTTCCGCAGCTATCGCCACGCCCGCGAGATCATCGAAGAATGGAGGGTCGACTATAATCTGAACCGACCGCACACGAGCCTCGACGGGCTCACCCCGAACGAGTTTGCAACCCGGTCCGCAGCGGACCACAACGTGAACAGGGCTAACCTATAAACGCGGACAAATAGGGGAGCAGGTCACCAGCAATGTCGGACGCTTTCCGCATGCTGCGGCGTCTGCATGAATTGCGGTGGCTGCTGCGGGAGGCCCGCATGCTTGCGCTCGACGCGGACGAGGCACGGCAGCTTGCTGCCTTCGATCGTGCCCTTGAAGCAGATGGTGGCTGGACGCTGCCAGCGCTCAGAGCATTCGAGCAAGGCCGCCTTGCCGATCGTGTCCGATCGTTCCTGCGTGGTCTCGGGGCGGTCCGGCAGCCGGTGCGGCGGGCCGGACATGATGGTCCGTCCGGCGTTGCTGCGTGACCAGCTTCGCTGGCGCGCCGGGCCGACCGGCGGACGGCCAATCCCCGGTGGATTTGGTCGTGTCCCCAGTGATGGTGTAGCTGGGCGAAGCAAGCCGCGAGCGAAGCGCGCCTTTTAGCGCTGGAGCGGGGGCTTGCGGTGGTCATCGATGGTTCACCGGTCAAGGTCGGGTTGCTTGAGCCAACCTGATTTGAGGAACCGATCGATGACCGACGAGACGATGAACCTGAAGACGCTGATCGAGAAGACCCCCGACGCCGATCTGTTGCGGGAGATGATCAGCTTTGCCGCCGAGCGGCTGATGGAGATGGAGGTCGGCGGCCTGACCGGCGCCGGCTATGGGGAGAAGAGCGCCGAGCGACTGGTCCAGCGCAACGGCTATCGCGATCGTGACTGGCAGACCCGCGCCGGCAGTGTCGAGCTGCGCATCCCGAAGCTCAGGAAGGGCTCCTACTTCCCCTTTTTCCTCGAACCGCGCCGTCTGGCCGAGAAGGCGCTCACGGCGGTCATCCAGGAAGCCTACATCCAGGGCATCTCGACCCGCTCGGTCGACGACCTGGTCAAGGCGATGGGCATGAGCGGCATCTCGAAGAGCCAGGTCAGCCGGCTGTGCGAAGAGATCGATGCCAAGGTTAAGGCCTTCCTGGAGAGACCGATCGAAGGCGATTGGCTCTATCTGTGGATCGACGCCACCTACGTGAAGGTGCGCCAGGCCGGTCGCATCATCTCGGTCGCCGTCATCGTCGCCGTCGGCGTCAACAGCGACGGCCGGCGAGAGGTTCTGGGGCTCGAGATCGGCCCCTCCGAGGCCGAGACCTTCTGGACCGCCTTCCTGCGCAAGCTCACCCGCCGCGGCTTGCGTGGGGTCAAGCTGGTGATCTCCGACGCCCACGAAGGCATCAAGGCGGCCGTCGCCAGGGTGCTCAGCACCACCTGGCAGCGCTGCCGGGTTCACTTCATGCGCAATGTGCTCGCCCATGCCGGGCGCCAGGGCCGGCGCGTCGTCTCCGCCTTCATCGCCACCGCCTTCGCCCAGAACGATGCCGAAGCGGCCAAGCGGCAATGGCGCCTGGTTGCCGACCACATCCGGCCGAAAGTCCCCAAGCTCGCCACGATGATGGATGAGGCCGAGCCCGACGTGCTCGCCTACATGACTTTCCCCGCCCAGCATCGTGCCAAGCTGCACAGCACAAACCCCTTGGAGCGGCTCAACGGCGAGATCAAGCGCCGCACCGAGGTCGTCGGCATCTTCCCCAACGAAGACGCCATCACCCGTCTCGTCGGCGCCATCCTGCTCGAGCAGAATGATGAATGGTCCGTCCAGCGCGCCCGCTACGTGACGCTGGAAACCATCGCTCCCGTGAGCGATGATCCCATCGTCAGCCTTCCGGCACTCGCCAGCTGACCAGCCCGGCCAACGCCGGCAACCAACGGCGGCCACGCCGTCAGCTACACCACGTCCCGGGACACGATCGTGGATTTTGTGCGGACGAGCGGCTAGAGCGCTTCCTGGTCAGATAGAATTGTTCCGACGGAGCGATTTTGCGACAGGATCAAGCCGGCGGGCGGGCGCCCGACGCCGGTCCCGGCGCGACCGATGCCCGGCATCGCCCTTTGCCGGTCTCGACGCCGGATCGCTTCGCCGGTCGAGAAACGGAATTGCTTCTATCTGACCAAGAAGCGCTCTAACAACTGACTGCGGTGGGCGGCTAGTCCGAGGACACAGCAAATGGGGTCGCCAGTGCGGTGACCCGACCTGCGGCAGGGGGCATGCCGAAGGAAATCTGGATGAACGTCGGCATTGTGTCGTACTGGTTCAATCGGGGGCAGGCGACAGTCGGACGGCAAATTCGGTCGATCTTCGACGATCTGGGGCATCGGACCTTCGTTCTGGCGCGCCCGACGTCGCCGGGCTTTGTCTATTCGAATTTCGTCGCCACTGACGATGCCTGGGACCAGCCAGGGGTGACGCGCGCTTCCGCATCCCGCGTTCCCGGGCAGGAATATGTTGACTGGGTCACGAAGAACGACATCGGGACGGCCTTTTTCGACCAGAACTACCAGTTTGCCGAGATTGCGCGTCTTCGCTCCATGGGAGTGCGGACCGTCGGGCGATTCGTCTGGGAGGATTTCGCGGCCGACCATGTCGCGGCGGCCGGGGACGCCTTCGATGTCATCTACTCGCTGACGCGCTGCGAGCAGGAACGCTATCGCGAGCTGGGTATCGACAGCCCCTATGTGCGCTGGGGATGCCATCCGGAGATGGAATCGTTTCGCCTCGACAGGGAGAATCGGGGCCGGTCTTTCCTGTACATCGGCGGGTTCATGTCGACGCGCAAGCCGACACTCGCGGCCGTGGCGGCTTTCCACGAACTGGCGGACCCCAATCTGGAATTCGTCATCAAGGCCCAGCGTCCGCTGGCGCCGTCGGACTTCGTCATCCCCGAGACGATGTCAGATGTGGGGGCCAGGCGGCGGGCCATCCTCGGCAACGACGATATCCTGCGTCAGGACCCGCGGATCAGGGTGGTGACGGATGATCTCCCCCTGGTCGACTACATGAAGATGTTCGCGCAGGCGGACGTTTCGGTTGCGCCGAGCCGCTGGGAGGGGCTGGGCGTGCATCTCTTCGAGGCGCAGTCTCTCGGGGTTCCCACCATCAGCTGCAATATCCCGCCGATCAACGAGATCATCCAGGACGGCGTCAATGGGCTTCTCGTCCCGTGCAGACCAATCGGGACGCGCAAGAACGGGCTGACGGCCTACCAGCCCTCCGTGGCCGCGCTTGGCGTCGCCATGTCGCGCCTGTCCGATCCGCACCTTGCCCGGGATCTTGCCGAAGGTACGGCCGAAGTCCGGCGGGCCAGGCGGTGGGAATTCACGCGCGACGATTATGCCAGCCTGCTGAGCCTTTGAAGGACCGGACATGAGCAATGACGACGCACGGGTTGTCTTCGCCCAGGGAATGCGGCGCTCGGGCACGACGATCGTGTTCGATCTGATGCTCGAAGATGCGCGGTTTGAATGCTTCTACGAGCCGCTGGCGGCTACGCGGCCGGCGCTTGGTGGCGGCAGTGGCGTGCGTGCCGAACTCGACCTGTTCGACAATGTCAGGCGGCAGAGGGACATCTTCCTCGAGTGCAACCCGACGCTGCTCGAGCGTTTTCCCGATTTCAGGGAACGCAACTTCCTGAACTACGGCGCGCCCCGACTGGCGGCCCTGGAGTTCGAGCCGGAGCTTCCCGATTTCTGCCGGAGATATATCAGCCAGCTGTGCGCGGCGGCGCCGAGGACCTTCATCAAGTTCACCCGCATGCATTCCAAGGTCTTTGGCCTGGCGGACATATGGCCCGGGGCGAAGTTCATCCACATCGTCCGTGACCCCAGGCATGTGGTGTCGTCCTATCTCTTTGGCAGACAGGCGGCAGGACGGGCCGGCTACGAGCAGAAAGGCGACTATTTCACGCGCGTCAGCCGGGACTTGCGGTGGTCGGCCAGGGCCTTTGCCGACATCATCATGGCGATCGAAGGCATCGAGGATGGCGACGCGTTCACCGACGTGCTGCGTATCCTGCTGGTCTGGAAACACAAATTCGATGTGACCTGGCGCCAGGGACGGAAGGCGTTCGGCGAGAACTACCGCATGCTCCGCCATGAAGACCTGGTGCAGGCACCTGAGGTGACGATCCGGGGGCTCTACGATTTTCTCCAGCTGGAGTGTCCCGCCGCGGTGACCGAGTGGGCACGGAACAACCTGCACCGTCCTTCGGCGCCATTCCGTGGTGACGACCCTCAGTGGCAGGCGTGCTTCGACAAGCTCGCCATGTGGGGCAGCCTCGAGCGCGCCGGATACGACCAGGACATACGCGCCGCGATCGGGGCAGCCTCGAGCGCGCCGACGCGCCCTTGATCCGCCGCCCTTCGGGGCGGCGTTTGCGTCTGCGCGGACGCAAGATCACTCCCGCGCGATGGTTCCATCCGGCGGGGAAAGGCTCTATTGGACGCGCGAACCGTGGCGGGGACGTTTGCATGGCGCATGTGACCAGCAGCAGGGCGATGGACGCGGCCCCGGGCGACGCCCCTTCGGCCGCCCGCCTGGTGGTCGCCATTATCCTCATCGGCACCGCGCTCAGGCTGGCGCTGGCCGGGGCGACCGGCCTCGGCATGGACGAATCCTATTCGGTCGGCAGTGCCCGCCAGTTCATGCTGAGCTATGTCGATCATCCGCCGCTGCATTATTGGGCGGTGGGGCTAGCCATGCGCGTCTTCCACAGCGAGGCGTCGCTGGTGGTGCGCCTGCCGGCGATCCTGTTCTTCGCCGGCTCGACCTGGCTGATGTACCGCCTGACGGCGCGTCTGTTCGGCGCGCGCGCCGGGCTGTGGGCGGCGACCGCGCTCAACGTGGCGCCCGTCTTCACGCTCGCCCATGCGAGCTGGGTGCTGCCCGACGGGCCGCTGATGTTCTTCATGCTGGCGACCGCCAATGTGGTGGCGGCGATCCTCTTCGCGGAACCTCAGGTCAAGCGCCCGTCGCTGTGGTGGCTCGCGGCCGGTTTGCTCGGCGGGCTGGCGCTCCTGTCGAAATACACCGGCGTCTTCGTCTTCGTCGGTGTGCTCGCTTATGTGCTCACCGTGCCCAGCGCGCGGCGGCAGCTGGCGACGCCGGGGCCGTGGCTGGCGGTGGCCGTCGCGCTCATCGTCTTTTCGCCGGTGCTCATCTGGAACCTGCAGCACAGCGATGTCGGCATGGCGTTTCAGACGCGGCGGCTGGGCAACGACAGCAAGGTCCATCCGCTGTGGCTCCTGGAATTCCTCGGCGGCCAGGCGCTCTATCTGTTCCCCTTGCTTTTCGTGCCCTTGGCGATGGCACTGTGGCGGGCGCTTCGCACCGGCCGGCGCGAGCCCCACGGCTGGCTGATCGCGCTGATCGCCGTCGGCCCGATCGTGCTCTTCAACGTCGTCAGCCTGTTCGCGCACAGCCAGCCGCACTGGCCGATGCCGGGCTGGGTGTTCACGATCCCGCTGTTCGGTCGCGACGCCGCGATCCTGGCGGCAGAGCGGCCGCGCTTCGCCCGCGGCTACATGGCGTGGTCGGCAGGAATCGTGGCCGCGATCCTGGCGGCGCTCACCTGGCAGACGCTGCTGGGCGGGCTGATCCCCGCCGCGTGGGGGCCGCGCGCCGACGTTACCCTCGACCTCGTCGACTGGCGCGGCCTCAAGCCGGCGCTCGAAGAGCGCGGCCTGCTCGGACCGGATGCGGTCGTCGCCTCGCCGATCTGGATGTTTGCCGGCAAGGTCAGCCATGCGCTGGGGCCGGACATTCCGGTGATCTGCGCCTGCGGCGATCCCCAGCAGTTCCGCTATCGCTACGACCAGAGCCAGTGGAACGGCCGCGACATGCCGGTGATCGTGCCGGAGGGCCCCGGCAACGCGCGGCTCTGGGTCGGTGCAGCGGCGTTCTTCGACCGGCTCGACCCGTTGCCGCCGATCGAAATCATGCGGGCCGGCAAGCCCGCCATCACCCTCGACGTGAAAATGGGCCGGAATCTGCACATGCCGGCGCGCTAGAGGGGGCAAAAAAGCCTGTCCACCGAGGCGATTCTGCCCTTCTATTAAGCGTCACAAAGGTCTATATGGAGGCCACGAACGACGGGCCTTATGGCCCGTTTTTGGCGCGGGGTGGAGCAGCCCGGTAGCTCGTCAGGCTCATAACCTGAAGGTCATAGGTTCAAATCCTATCCCCGCAACCAACCCCAAAACGGCCCGGCCTCGTGCGCGGGCCGTTTTGCGTTTGTGGGGGCGCTGGATTTGAACCTCATCAGGGGCCCGCAAGGAGGGCCTTGCCCGACGCAGCGGGACAGGCAAGCCAAATCCTATCCCCGCAACCAACCCCAAAACGGCCCGGCCTCGTGCGCGGGCCGTTTTGCGTTTGTGGGGGCTGACCTGCTCCCCGGTTTGTCCGCGTTTATGGGTTAGCCCTGTTCACGTTGTGGTCCGCTGCGGACCGGGTTGCAAACTCGTTTGGGGTGAGCCCGTCGAGGCTCGTGTGCGGTCGGTTCAGATTATAGTCGACCCTCCATTCCTCGATGATGTCGCGGGCGTGGCGATAGCTGCGGAACAGATGCTCGTTGAGGCATTCGTCCCTTAGGCGCCCGTTGAAGCTTTCCACGAAGCCGTTCTGCATGGGCTTTCCCGGCGCGATGTAGTGCCACTCGACGCCATGGTCCTGTTGCCATTCGAGCATCGCATTCGATGTGAGTTCGGTTCCGTTGTCACTGACGACCATCAGCGGGTAGCCACGGTGCTCCGCAATCGCATCCAGCTCTCGCGCCACCCGCTCGCCCGAGATCGAGTTGTCGACGACGGTCGCCAGGCATTCCCGGCTGAAGTCGTCGATGATGCACAGGATGCGGAAGCGGCGGCCGTCGACCAGGGTGTCGGAGACAAAGTCGAGGCTCCAACGCTGGTTCGGGTCCTGTGGGATGGCCATGGGTGCCCGCGTGCCCAAAGCCCGCTTGCGACCTCCGCGCTTCCTCACCGTCAGCCGTTCTTCACGGTATAGGCGATAGAGCTTCTTCCAGTTCACCTCGACGCCCTCGCGCTTTAACAGGAGGTGCAAACGGCGATAGCCAAAGCGCCGGCGTTGTGACGCCAGCTCCTTCAGCCGCCCACGCAGATCGGCATCATCCGGTCGCGTTGAACGGTAGCGATAGACGCGCGGATCAATGCCCACGAGGCCACAGGCGCGGCGCTGCGAGTATCCCTTGTTCTGGATGGCCCAGCTCACGGCGTTCCTCCTCGAGCCGGGCGTCAGAAGTTTTTTCCGAGCATCTCCCGGAGCGTCGATACGTCCATTATCAACTCCGCCAGGAGCTTCTTCAGCTTCGCGTTCTCCTCCTCCAGCGCCTTCAGCCGCTTGGCCTCGGAGATCTCCATCCCGCCAAACTTCTTGCGCCACGTGTAGAACGTCGCATCCGAGATGCCGTGCTTGCGGCACAGCTCAGGCGCCGACAACCCCGCCTGGTGCTCCTTCAAAATGCCGATGATCTGCTCGTCCGAAAACCGGGATCGCTTCATTGCCTGTCTCCTCCGTCAGAGAACAGGCTAACCCCAAAGCGAGGGCACTTCAGGGGAGCAGGTCAGGGCGCCTACAGCCGCTGTCGCGTCCGCTTGAGGATCTCGCCCAGCCGGCGGAAGAGGCCGGAGCGGGCGGAGGTCTTGCGCCAGGCGAGCATCACGTGGCGCGGATGGGCGTCGGGGAGGGCCGCGATCGCCACGTCCTGACCACCGACCACCCCGCCATCGATGGCGAGATCGGGGAGAAGCGTGATGCCGACGCCTTCGCTCACCATCGAGATGAGGGTTGCCAGCGAGGTTGCCGAGAAGCTCTCGTCCTGGACGATGTCGCGGTCGGGAAAGGCGCTGAGCGCATGACGCTGGAGGCAGTGGCCCTTTTCGAGCAGCATCAGCCGGGCGCCCTGGAGTTCGGCGCCGCTCACCGGCGCGGGGCCAAACCGGCCGGGAAGGGCGGCGAGGTGATAGCCGTCCTCGAACAGCTCCATGGTGTCGACGCCGCCGATCTCGAAGGGCTGGGCGAAGAGGATCAGGTCGAGCCGCCCGGCATGGAGGCCGTCGATCAACTGCTCGGTGAGCTCTTCGCGGAGCAGCAAGCGGAGATTGGGGAAGGCGCTGCGGATTTCGGGAAGGGCGTGCGGGATCAGGAAGGGCCCGATGGTGGGAATGGCGCCGAGCCTGAGATCGCCCCCTTCGGGCGTGGCCTGGGCGGTGGCCAGTTCCTCGATCTCGCGCGCCGCCAGCAGAAGCTTGCGGGCGCGCGCGGCGATCTCGGTGCCGACCGGCGTCATGATCACCTGCCGCCGGGTGCGCTCGGCGAGGACCACGCCCAGCCGGTCCTCCAGTTCCTTCAGGCCGGCGCTCAGCGTCGGCTGGGTGACGAAGGACGCCTCGGCAGCGCGGGAGAAATTGAGCGTGTCGGCGACCGCCACCAGGAAGCCGAGCTGACGCAGGGTGATCGCAGGTGTCATAGAATTCTCCTATAACAGATGCGACTATAATCGATTTCCCCAATGAAGCGCGAGCCCCTATATCAGGCGCATCGCAATTCGGCGGATCGCCGATCCGCATGAGGAGAGACCGAAATGACCGACGCAAGCCAACCGACGATGCCGCAGCTCAACGCCCCGGCGCCCGCCTTCGACGCGCTGACCACCGACGGCCGCAGGACGCTGGAGGGCTACAGGGGCAAATGGCTGGTGCTGTTCTCCCACCCGGCCGATTTCACGCCGGTATGCACCACCGAGTTCATGGCCTTCGCCAAGAAGCACAAGGACTTCGCGGCGCGCGACACCGAGCTGCTCGGCCTGTCGATCGACAGCCACTATGCCCACATCGCCTGGATGCGGAACATCAAGGAGAACTTCGGCGTCGAGATCCCGTTCCCGATCATCGCCGACCTCAACATGAAGGTGGCCAACGCCTACGGCATGATCCAGCCCGGCGCCTCCGACACCTCCGCCGTGCGGGCGACCTTCGTCATCGATCCGAACGGCGTGTTGAGGGCGATGGTCTACTACCCTATGAATGCCGGCCGCTCGGTCGATGAAATCTTCCGCCTGCTGGTGGCGCTGCAGACCGCCGACGAGAACAAGTGCGTCACGTCGGTATGGCTGACAAGTACCGATGTAATCGATTTCATCGCCCATTTGGATGCGCTATATCGGGTGCGCGGCGCCGCCCGGGTGAGGAAAGAGGCGGCCCTTGAGGGGGACACCAACGAGGGGATGCCATGAAGTACGGCCATTTCGACGACGCGACGCGCGAATACGTCATCACCCGTCCGGACACGCCGCTGCCCTGGATCAACTACATCGGCTCAGAGGCCTATTTCGGCATCCTGTCGGCGACCGCCGGCGGCTACTCCTACTATCGCGACGCGCGTCTCAGGCGCGTCACCCGCGGGCGCTACAACAACGTGCCGATGGATTTTGGCGGCCGCTACGTCTATCTCCGCGACGATGCCAGCGGCGATATCTGGTCGCCGTCCTGGATGCCAACGCAATCGAAGCTCGATTTCTTCGAGTGCCGGCATGGCATGGGCTACAGCGTCATCGCCTCGCGCCACGCCGGCATTTTCGCCAGCACGCGCTATTTCGTGCCGCTGGGGGATGCGCTGGAGATCTGGCAGCTGACGCTGACCAACGAGCGCGCAGAAGAGGCGGAGCTCTCGGTCTTCTCGTCCGTGGAGTTCTGCCTGTGGGACGCCAACGACGACGCCACCAACTTCCAGCGCAACTTCAATACCGGCGAAGTGGAGGTGGTCGACGAGGTCATCTACCACAAGACCGAATACCGCGAGCGGCGCAACCATTTCGCCTGGTTCGCCTGTTCGGAACCGATCGCCGGCTATGACACCCAGCGCGAGGCCTTCCTCGGACCCTGGCGCGGCTGGGATCGGCCGCAGGTGGTCGAGGCGGGCAAGTCGAACAACTCGATTGCCCACGGCTGGTCGCCGATCGGCTCGCATCACGTCAAGGTGAGGCTGAAGCCGGGTGAGACGAAGCGTGTGCAGTTCATGCTCGGCTATTTCGAGAACCCGGACGAGGAGAAGTTCGACCCGCCGGGGAGCCAGGTGATCAACAAGCGGCTGGTCAAGCCGGTGATCGCCAAGTACCGCGACCCGGCAAACGGCGATGCCGCCTTCGCGAGGCTCGGCGCCTATTGGGACAGGCTGCTCGGCCTCTGTCAGGTCACGACACCGGATGAACACACCAACCGGATGGTCAACATCTGGAACGCCTACCAATGCATGGCGACGTTCAACATGTCGCGCTCGGCCTCGACCTTCGAATCGGGCATCGGCCGCGGCCTCGGCTTCCGCGATTCCAACCAGGACCTGCTCGGCTTCGTGCACATGGTGCCGGAGCGGGCGCGCGAGCGCATCCTTGATCTGGCGGCCACCCAGCTTCAGAGCGGCGGCGCCTATCACCAGTACCAGCCGCTGACCAAGAAGGGCAACGACACCGTCGGCGGCAACTTCAACGACGACCCGCATTGGCTGATCATCGGCGTCTCGCAGTATCTCAAGGAGACCGGCGATTTCGCGATCCTCGACGAGCCGGTGCCGTTCGATTCGACGCCGGGCAGCGAGGTGCCGCTCTACGCCCATCTGCAACGCTCCCTCCAGTACGCGCTCGACCGGCTGGGGCCGCACGGCCTGCCGCTCATCGGCCGGGCCGACTGGAACGACTGCCTGAACCTCAACTGCTTCTCCTCGCAGCCGGGCAAATCCTTCCAGACCACGACCAGCAAGGATGGCAAGGTGGCGGAGTCCATCTTCATCGGCGGGTTGATGGTGCATTCGGCGAACGAGCTCGCGGCGATCGCCGCGATGCGCGGGGCCGGCGCCGATGCCGCCAGGTATCGAAAGATCGCCGCCGACATGGATGCGGTGGTGCGCCAGCATGGCTGGGACGGCGCGTGGTTTCTGCGCGCCTATGACGATTTCGGCCGCAAGGTCGGTTCGCAGGAATGCGCCGAGGGCAAGATCTTCATCGAACCGCAGGGCTACTGCGTGCTCGCCGGCATCGGCCATGACGACGGCACGGCGCGCGCCGCGCTCGATTCGGTGGCGAAGCACCTCGCCACGCCGCACGGCATCGTGCTGCACCAGCCGGCCTATACCCGCTACTACATCGAGTACGGCGAGATCTCGACCTATCCACCCGGCTACAAGGAGAACGCCGGCATCTTCTGCCACAACAATCCGTGGGTGATCATCGCCGAGGCAATGCTCGGCAACGGCGACGGGGCGTTCGACTATTACAGCCGCATCTCGCCGTCGGCGCGCGAGGCGTTGAGCGAGGTGCATCGCTGCGAGCCCTACGTCTATGCGCAGATGATCGCCGGTCGCGACGCGCCGACCCATGGCGAGGCCAAGAACTCCTGGCTCACCGGCACCGCGGCGTGGAACTACTACGCCATCACCCAATGGATCCTCGGTATCCGCCCGGACTATCAGGGCCTCAGGATCGCTCCGGTGGTGCCCGGGAGCTGGCAGGGGTTCTCCGTCAGCCGCACCTTCCGCGGCGTGACCTATGCCATCACCGTCACGCGCGCCGGGCCGGGGAACGTGGTCAGCCTGACGGTGGATGGCAAGAGGATCGACGGCAATCTGGTGCCGCCGCCGGCAGCCGGCACCAAGGCGGTCACGGTCGCGGCGGTGATCGGTTGAGGCAAAAAAGAGCCACATCGCGCGAGGCGATGTGGCCAGTTAAGCGCACGCGCTAGCGTGGCACTCCCGCCTTTGACGCGGCGGGTTTACTTCGCGGCATGCCCGCGCAGCGCCGATGCCTCGTCGGAGCCGAATGCTGACATCAGCGGCCCGAGCTGCCAGAGCGCCGACAGGCCGACAACGACATAGACGAGGCGCGCGAGCAGCGTGCCGGCGCCGAAGACGGTCGCGACCAGATCGAAGTTGAACGCGCCGACAAGACCCCAGTTGAGGCCGCCGACGATCAGCAGAATGAGTGTGAGGAGGTTGAGAGCTTTCATGGTTGTTGTCCCGTGTTCGTGAAGGAAAGCGGCGGCCCGGGTTCGGTACGGGCCGCCGGCCGTCGTCAGCCGTTGGGCGGGAGGATGACGCTGTCGATGACGTGAATGACGCCGTTCGACGCGGCGATGTCGGTTGCCGTCACCTTGGCGTCGTTCACCATCACGGTGTTGCCGTCGACCTTGATGCGCACCATGGCGCCGTTGACCGTCTTGGCTTCGGTCAGCTTGACCACGTCGGCCGCCATCACCTTGCCGGGCACCACATGGTAGGTGAGGATGGCCGTGAGCTTCGCCTTGTTCTCCGGCTTGAGAAGGTCAGCGACCGTCCCTGCCGGCAGCTTGGCGAAGGCCGCGTCGGTCGGCGCAAAGACCGTGAACGGGCCCGGACCCTTCAACGTGTCAACCAGGCCGGCGGCCCCGAGTGCCGCCGCAAGGGTCTTGAAGTCGCCGGCTGCCACCGCCGTATCGACGATGTCCTTTTCGGCGGCCTTCGCGGCCGGAGCGGCCACGGCCATTCCGAGCGCCATGGCGGCAACGGCAGCCAGATTCGCGATTTCGAACTTCATGTCGTCAGCTCCATTTCGTCCCGATTGTTTCCATGCCGGTCCTGCC
Organism: uncultured Alphaproteobacteria bacterium; assembly: GCA_963830205.1. Taxonomy (GTDB): domain Bacteria; phylum Pseudomonadota; class Alphaproteobacteria; order Rhizobiales; family Kaistiaceae; genus CAVSRC01. Next base: position 14,483 of record CAWHLP010000001.1, read on the forward strand.
GACCGGCCATCGGCCGCGGACCATTTCGTCCGTCCGAGTGAGTTTTCACTTAGAGCAAAGAAGTTTTATTGAAAGTCACATTCGCGTGACAGGAATATGTGTTTTCATTTGGAGAGAATAGTGCGATGGTGGATTGACTGAGGAGAAAGCGAGAGGAACCGCATGCTGTCCGATACGCTGGTGAACGGCCTGGAGGCCTATCGGATCGGACCGAAGATCCGAGACCTCAGGCGTTGCAAGAGCATGGGGCTGGTGCAACTCGGCGAGCACACGGGCCTATCGTCCGGGATGCTGTCTAAGATCGAGCGCGGCCAGCTCTTCCCGACACTGCCGACGCTCCTCAGAATCGCACTCGTCTTCGGCGTGGGCCTCGACCATTTCTTTGTCGAAGCCGAGAAGCGCAGCCAGATGGCGGTTGTGCGCAAGAAGGATCGCTTGCGTTTGCCGGATGATCCCGACGCGCGAGAGCCGTCCTATTTCTTCGAGAGCCTCGACTTTCCCGTGACCGGTCGGAAGATGGAAGCCTACTTCGCCGAATTCCCCGTCGACGGCCATCGGTCGGAGCCGCATCGGCACAAGGGCGCGGAGCTGATCTATGTTCTCAAGGGGCATCTCGTCGTCAGCGCTGAGGATGAAGAGGTAGAACTCGGCGAGGGCGATGCCATGTATTTCGATTCGTCCGTCGCCCACAGCTACGCCCAGAAGGGGCGTTCGCCCGCCGCTGCCATCGTGGTGGTAACCGCATCCTGATCCACCGGATTCGTGAGGACTCGCCCGGATGAACCTGATCCCGATCGCCGTTCTCTTCGGTTTCGTGGCCGCCTGTTTCCTCGTGGCCGCAACCGGCATCTTGTTCAAGCCCGGCGAATGGTACGAGCGCCTGAGGAAACCGTCGTGGCGGCCGCCGAACTGGCTGTTCGCGCCGGTATGGACGGTGCTCTACCTGATGATCGCATTCGCCGGCTGGCTGGTGTGGAACACCGCTGGATTCGGCGGCGGCGGGTGGCCGCTGGCGTTCTATGCCCTGCAGCTTCTCCTCAACGCCCTGTGGACGCCGGTCTTCTTCGGGCTGCACCGGCCGGATCTCGGATTCGCCGTCATCGTCGCGCTTTGGCTGGCCATCGCGGCCACGATCGTCGCCTTTGCTGCGGTCAACGGCGTCGCCGCTTTGCTGATGATCCCGTATTTGGCCTGGGTGTCGTTCGCATCCCTGCTCAATTTCGCGGTCTGGCGGCTCAACCGGGTCTAGGCCGCGCCGCCAGCCTGACCCTTCTTCTTCGCCGTCATGGGCCCGACGTTGGCGCCGCCGCCATTGACCGCGGGGTCGTACCAGCCGCCGGCCGGCCGCGCGACTGCGGCGGCTTCGGCCGGTCCCCAGGTCCCCTGCCGATATTCGTGCAGCGGCGTACTGTCGCCGAGGATCGGCTCGACGATGCGCCATTGCGCCTCGGCGCTGTCCTTGCGCGCGAACAGCGTCGCATCGCCCATCATCGCGTCGCCGATCAGCCGCTCGTAGGCCCCCATCTCGTCGCCCGACTGCTGGGTGACCATGAGCTCGGTCTGCTCGCCGGCCATCGCCTCGCCGGGCGCCTTGGCGCGGGCGCCGAGCGCGATGGTGACGTCGGGGCTCAGACGGAAGCGGATATGGTTCGAGCAGCGGGCGTTGTCGGCGTGGAAGACGGTCTGCGGCGGGAAATGCAGGTCGACCATGATCTCGACCGCGGTCACCGGCAGGCACTTGCCGGCGCGCACCAGGAAGGGCACGCCCTGCCAGCGCCACGAATCGATCTGCAAGCGCAGGGCGGCGAAGGTCTCGACGTCGGAATCGGGCGCCACGCCCGCTTCCTGGCGGTAGCCGTGGAACTGCCCGCGCACCAGGTGCTCCTTGCTCAGCGGCCGAATGGCGTTGAACACCTTCACCTTCTCGTCGCGGACGAAGGCGCTGTCGTCGCTGATCGGGCATTCCATCGCCAGGATGGCGACGATCTGCAGGAGGTGGTTCTGGATGACGTCGCGGATGGCGCCGACCTCGTCGTAGAACTTGCCGCGCCCGGCAACGCCGAAGCCCTCGGCCATGGTGATCTGAACGCTGCGCACGTAGTTGCGGTTCCAAATCGGCTCGAGGAACGCATTGGCGAAACGGAAGTAGAGCAGGTTCTGGACCGGTTCCTTGCCGAGGTAGTGGTCGATGCGGAAGATGGCCGACTCCGGAAAGACGCGGCTCAGCGTCCGATCGAGCGCCATCGCCGACTTGAGGTCGCGGCCGAAGGGCTTCTCGACCACGACGCGTGCGCCATCGACAACGGCGCAGTGCGAAAGCCCCTCGATGACCGCCGGAAACATGCTGGGCGGAATGGCGAGATAGTAGAGCGGCCGCTTACATCCCTTGAGCGCGGCGTTGAGCTGGTCGAAGGTCGCGGCATCGCGGTAGTCGCCGTCGACATAGCGCATCAGGCCGAGCAGGCGCGTGAGCACGGCGTCGTCAAAGGCACCTGCGGCCTGGATCGCATCGCGCGCGTGGGCGATGAGATCGTCGAGTGTCCAGTCCGATTTCGCCACGCCGACGATCGGGACGTTGAGCTTGCCGCGCCGCACCATGGCGTAGAGCGCCGGAAAGATCTTCTTGTGGGCGAGGTCGCCGCTGGCGCCGAACAGCACCAGCGCGTCGGAAGGTGCGCGGCCGGTCATGCCCGGCCCCCGGCTTGAAACGTCCGACGACAAAGACGGGTCATTCCACCGTTCCCTTTTCGGAGTGGCCGCCGAATTGGAAGCGCATGGCGGACAGCAGCTTGTCGGCGAAGTCCGCTTCGCCGCGCGAGGTGAAGCGCTCGTAGAGCGCGGTGCTCAGCACCGGCACCGGTACGCCTTCGTCGATTGCCGCCTTGATCGTCCAGCGCCCTTCGCCGGAATCCGAGACGCGGCCCTGGAAGGCCTTGAGGCCGGGATCGTGCTGTAGGGCGTCGGCGGTCAAGTCGAGCAGCCAGGAGGAAATGACGCTGCCATGGCGCCACACCTCGGCGATCTGCGCGACGTCGAGGTCGAAGGCATAGGCATCGGGGTTCTCCAGCGGCGCGGTCTCGGCGTCGGCTGTTCCAGCAGCGGCGCCGATATTGGCGCGTTTCAGGACGTTGAAGCCTTCGGCATAGGCCGCCATGACGCCGTACTCGATGCCGTTGTGGACCATCTTGACGAAATGGCCGGCACCGCTCGGCCCGCAGTGCAGATAGCCACGCTCGGCGGGGGAGGCACCTTCGTCGTCGGCGCCGGGGGCCAGTGCCGCGAAGATGGGGTCGAGGCGCTGCACAACGGCATTCTCGCCGCCGATCATCTGGCAGAAGCCGCGCTCCAGCCCCCAGACGCCGCCGCTCGTGCCGACGTCGACATAGTGGATGCCCTTGGGCTTGAGCGCCGCGGCACGCGCCATGTCGCGGCGGTAGTGCGAATTGCCGCCGTCGATGAGCACGTCGCCCGGCGCCAGAAGGTCGGCGAGGCCGGCGATGGTGTCTTCGACGACCCCCGCTGGCAGCATCATCCAGACGGACCGCGGCGGCGTCAGCTTGGCCACCAGATCCTGCAAGGATGCCGCGCCGACTGCGCCTTCGCCGGCGAGTTCGGCCACTGATTGCGGCCTGACATCGTAGGCGACGCAGCTATGGCCGGCGCGCATCAGCCGGCGCGCGATGTTGGCGCCCATGCGGCCGAGGCCGACGATTGCGATCTGCATGCTATGCATCCTCCGTCGCTGGATGCCCGGCGTGCGGCATCGGTGGAATGGGTCAGTGCTGCGGCTCGGGTGTGTAGGAGGCCAGCCAGGAGAATTTGCCCAGCCAGCGGCCGAGATAGGCGTCGAGCCCGTAATACAGGCCAGCGCGCGACAGGAACAGAAGGACGAAGACGAACGCGTAGATGATGGCGGTGCCGATGTCCGTCGAACCGGCGACGTAGGGGCCGCCGAGCCCTTCGGCGGTCGACCAGATCACCAGGCAGAGCAGGATGCCGCCGAGATAGGCGAGATCGGAGAACACGCCCAGGATCAGCGCGACGGCAAGCAGCGTTTCGCCGATGGCGACGACATGGGCGAAGACAACCGGATTGACGTTGACCGCGTTGATCCACAGGCCGATCCACGTCTGGACCGCCGCCGACTGCCCCTGCTGGGCGCCGGTCAGGTAGGAGACGAAATGGTTGAGGAAGTCCGGGCGCCATTTGAACTGCGCATCGATCGCCCAGACGATGCCGAAGAGAATGCGCACAACGCCGATTGCCCGGTGTCTGGCCGTCTCGTTCCACGCTGACATGGCGAATATGTCCCGTTTGTCGAAGGGATCGCTGGAAGCGATCCGTCGTATGGCGAACTAGAACCGGGCCGCCGCAATTCAACGGACAAGGCCGCGGCGTGACAGGCTTGTAATGATGCGCCATGGCAGACGGCTTGGCGGCGCCCCGGCCGGGGTCATCCGGCGGCGTGCAAATCGCGTGTGAATTCAAGGCATTGGTTGCAGCCATCGGGCGCAGGCCGGGGCGAGCCCCGAGGCGACATGGATTTTCCGAGCTTTCTCCGTATGATCCACCCGACATGACCTTGGACAGCGGCCCCACGAGGCGCCTTTGACCGTGCAGCCGTCGATTACCACCAGCACCCTTGCCGGCCGGCTCAAGGTTGTGGCGGGTGGCACCTGGACCATCGCATTCGCGCGCGAGCTGGAGGCTCTGGTTGCCGGCCTGCCGGCCCAGTCCGGCGACATCGACATCGCCGCGGTCGAGCGGCTGGATACCTTCGGCGCGTGGCTGCTGGAGGACGTGATGCGCCGGCGCGGCGGCCAGCTTGCGCTCGCCGCCGTGCCCGACCGCTTCCGCGGCCTGCTCGACGAGGTCAGTGACGCCAACCGCGAGGCGCCGGAGCCGCGCCGTCGACGGTTCGGCCCGGTCGTGCTGGTCGAGGCGGTCGGCGAGGCCGTGTTCGGGGCCTTCCGCGAAGTCAATGGAGCTGACCAGCATGCTCGGCGCCGTGGCGGCGGCAGCCGGCAATGCGATCGTGCGTCCGCGCTTCTCGCGCGTCACCTCGATCACCCATCATCTCGACCGCGTCGGCTTTCAGGCGATCGGCATCATCGTGCTGATGACCTTCCTGGTCGGCTGCATCATTTCGCAGCAGGGCATCTACAACTTCCGCCGCTTCGGCGCCGAGGATATGTCGTCAACCTGCTCGGCATCCTGGTGCTGCGCGAGATCGGCGTGCTCTTGGTGACCATCATGGTGGCCGGCCGCTCGGGCAGCTCGTACACGGCCGAGCTCGGCTCGATGAAGATGCGCGAGGAGGTCGACGCGCTGAGAACCATGGGCGTCGATCCGGCCGAAGTGCTGATCCTGCCGCGGGTGGTGGCGCTGGTCATCGCCATGCCGGTGTTGACCTTCCTCGGCTCGATGGCGGCGCTCATGGGCGGCGGATTGGTCGCCTGGTTCTACGGCGGCATGAGCCCGGAGATATTCATCTTCCGGCTGCGCGAAGCGGTCTCGGTCCACGATTTCCTGGTCGGCATGATCAAGGCGCCGGCGATGGCGCTGGTGGTCGGCGTCATCGCCTGCACGGAAGGCATGCGGGTCGAGGGCAGCGCCGAGTCGCTCGGCCTCAAGACGACCACCTCGGTGGTCAAGTCGATCTTCACGGTGATCGTGCTCGACGGCCTGTTCGCCATGTTCTTCGCTGCGATCGGGTGGTGAGACGATGAGCCCGGATAGCGACGACGCCATCATCTCCGTGCGCGACCTGGTTGCCGGCTTCGGCGGGCAGACGGTGCTCAATCACCTCGATCTCGATGTGCGCGCCGGCGAGATCCTTGGCGTGGTCGGCGGCTCGGGCGCCGGCAAGTCGGTGCTCTTGCGCTCGATCATCGGTCTCAACCGCAAGCGCTCGGGCAAGATCCGCGTTCTCGGCACGGATGCCGATACCGCCGGTTATCGCGCCTGGCGCTCGGTGGAGCGCCGCTGGGGCGTGCTCTTCCAGGCCGGTGCGCTGTTCTCCTCGCTGACGGCGCGGGAAAACATCCAGTTCCCCATGCGCCAGTTCCTCGACCTGCCCGAGAAGACCATGGACGATCTCGCCATGGTCAAGCTGGAGCTGGTCGGCCTCAGTCCGAACGACGCCCACAAGCTACCGGCGGAACTCTCCGGCGGCATGACCAAGCGCGTCGGGCTCGCCCGCGCACTGGCGCTCGATCCGGAGATCGTCTTCCTCGACGAGCCGACCTCGGGTCTCGACCCGATCGCGGCCGGCGCCTTCGACGTGCTCATCCGCACGCTGCAGCGGACCCTCGGCATCACCGTGTTCATGGTCACCCACGACCTCGACAGCCTCAACGTCGCCTGCGACCGGATAGCGGCGCTGGCGGCAGGCAGAATAGTGGCGGAGGGGCCGATGGAGACGCTGCTCACCTCCGACCATCCCTGGGTCAAGGCCTATTTCTCGGGCAGGCGCAGACGCCTCAACGGGCGCCAAGCCGAGACCAACCAATAGACGGACGTCAAAGCCATGGAAATCCGC
>CAWHLP010000002.1:0-172429 GCA_963830205.1 uncultured Alphaproteobacteria bacterium
GGTGACGATCGCACGGGCGCCGACGGTGCCCGACAGCGTCGGCAGCCTCAGGTTCTCTCTTGCGCCAGGCGTAACGGAGAATGTCCGCGAAGGTCGATGCTTGCGGCCGAGGCTGCGTTCGAAAGCGGTGCCTCGGTTGCCTGCAAAGGCGGGTGCGGCCGCGACTGCCCGACTGACATTGGGAGTCGCGTAGTGCGGCCGCTCGGTGACGGGGGAGGTTAGGGCGTGGCCGCTGCTTTCAACTTCGACAGGGCTCTGATCTTCACGCGGACGCTTGCCGGTTTTGCAGCCCCCTTGATCATCTCCCCGGTGGCCGGGTTCCGGATTAGCGTTCCCGCCTTCCGGGCGGGCACCTTGCGCAACGTGACCTTCAACAGGCCGGGCAAGGTGAATTCGCCGACGCCGCGCGGATGAATCGATCCCAGAAGCACCTTCTCCAATGTGGAGAAAACACCGGCTGCTGTGCTGCGCGAGAGGTCATTCTCTTCGGCGATGAGTTTGATGAGTGCTGACTTGGTCAGCGTGTCCTTCACCGGACGAACGGTCTGATTGCCAGGCTTGCTCAGCTTTTTTGTCGTCGCCAAAGTCGTTCTCCTCGATTGGTGGGGTGCTGCGTGAGGGCCGGTGGGCCGTGCAGTGCAAGACAGCTAGCGGTCTGGCCGAGGCTTCGCAAGACTCAAGCAGCGAGATATCGGAAGCCCTGGTTTGCCGAACGGTCCGCAGGTATGGCCGCGGCGGCCGAATCTGGAGTCGTGGTGTTACACAGGATCGCACGACGTTTGGCTCAGGCCGACGCGTTCGATCGATTCGTGCTCGGCGGCTGCTGCTTCCATGGTAGGGCCGGCGCTATGCTGGCTGGCTTCCTGGCGGAAGCCGCCGGTGGCGGGACGGAGGTGTCCCGCCACGCGATTGCCGACACGCGCGGAGAGTTCCCATGCTGAATGAGCGGTGGCCGGAGCGGCTGACCCCCTTGGCGGCACGATTGGGCTACCGGCCGCTTTATGGCGATGTCCATAACCACTGCAGCCTGTCGTATGGCCATGGCAGCCCCGAACAGGCGCTGAAGCGGGCGCGGCGGCAGCTGGATTTCGTGTCGCTGACCGGACATGCGGACTGGCCGGACATGCCGGTCGACGACCCCCGGGTCGCCCACATCGTCGATTTCCATGTCAAAGGGTTCGCCCGGCTGGAGACGACCTGGCCCGAGCATTTCAGCCTGCTCGCCGCCTATGACGCACCGGGCCGCTTCACCGTCTTTCCGGGCTACGAGATCCACTCCAGCGAGTTCGGCGACTACACCATCGTCTATCGCGACCTCGACCAGCGCGAGCTCGTCAAGGCCGCCAGCCCGGCCGAGCTTCGCCAACGGCTGGACCAGCGCTATCCCGGCCGCGCCTTCGCCTTCCCCCATCACATCGCCTACCGGACGGGCGCGCGCGGCATCAACTGGTCGGTCTTCGACGCGGCGCTGTCGCCGGTGCTGGAGATGATCTCCATGCACGGCTGCTCGGAATGGTCGCTCGGCGACCGTCCGTTCCTGCATTCCATGGGGCCGGGCGACGGGCGCTCGACCGTGCGCTACGGGCTTGGCCAGGGCTTCGTCTTCGGGGTGATCGGCAACACCGACCATCACAGCGGCTATCCCGGCTCCTACGGCCACGGCCGGACCTGCGTCTACGCGACCGGCAACACGCGGGACGAGCTGTGGGACGGGTTTCAGGCGCGCCGCACCAATGCGCTCACCGGCGACTGCACCCATCTCTTCGCGACGATCGACGACCAGCCGCAGGGCAGCGTCATTGCGCCGCGTGGACCGTCGCTGCTCAAGGTGGAGGCGGTCGGCGGCAGCTTCATCGATTGCATCGACGTGGTGCGCAATGGCCGAATCGCCGCGCGCATCACGCCGGAAATGGCCCCGCACCCGATCGACGCCGGCGGCGACGCCATCGAAACGCTGCTGGTGCTGGAACTCGGCTGGGGCGGACGCGGCACGGCGCACGACTGGGTCGGGTCGATCGAGCTGGTCGACGGGACGCTGCTGGCGGTCGAGCCGCGCCTGCGCGGCGCGGAGGTGGTGTCGCCGCTGGAAGGCACCGACGAGCCCGACGAGGACAATTCGGTCGCCTGCCACGACAACACCATCGATTTCCGCATCCTGGCGCGCGCCAACCCGAACAACGTGACGCCGGCGACGCAGGCGATCGCGGCGCGCGTGCGGCTGCGCGACACTTCGCTGATCCGGGCGCGCTTCGACGGACGGGTGGTCGAGGTGCCGGCAGGGCGGCTGTTCGAGGGGGCGCTGTCGGGCAATCTGGGGCCGATCGACAGCCCGGCCTATCGCCTGCATCCGCTACCGCTGCCGAGCGACTGGCAGTGGTGCGGGGAGGTGCCGCTGGAGGCGCTCGCGCGCGGCGACAGCGTCTATCTGCGCATGCGCCAGGCAAACGGCCAGTGGAGCTGGACCAGCCCCATCTTCTGCCGGTGATCAGCCGGCGATGCGATCACGTGTCGCGTTTGTCCTTGGCCTTGGCCTGGGCCTTCGGGCCGGGTCGTCCGCGCAGGTAGTACTGCTCGGGGTGGTAGGTGTCGGCGGGCTTGAAGAGCTTGGTCACGGCCGCCTCCACGCGCCGGACAATGGTCTTCTTGGGTCGCGCCGTCTTGCCGGCGCCTTCCGCCGGCGGCTTCGGGGTCATGTCCTTTCGCCTTGTTCGCCAAATGCCGGCGTTTCGCCGGCGATCCCGATCGAAAGGTCGTAGCGGCGCGATTTCCCCGGTGCGAGCGGGATTGCCGCCGCGTTGCGGCCGTCGTCCAGGCGGGCGCTGGTGCAGGGTTCGACGGCAAACACGCCGATGCGCGGCCTGAGGTCGTGCCAGAGCTGGAGATAGGGCAGCGTCTCGGGGCCGAAATCGAAGGTGACCGTCAGCCCGCGGCCGGACGGAAACGGTGTCACAACGGCGACTGTCGCCCGGTCGACGCCATCCGCCGGCATGATCAGGGCCGTTTCCAGCGGTACACGGGACGGGAAATCGAGCGGTCCCGTCACCTGGTGGCCGTTGAGCGCCACCGTGGTTCCCGGCCCGATGGCCGGATGGCCGAGGTTGAAGTGGTAGAGCGAGGCCTGCGGCCAGGCGGTGGGCCCAAGGTTCTCGACCGTGTCGCGGATGGTGAGGGTGGCGCCGCCGATCGGGGCCTCGATCCTTCGGTGAAGGCGAAGCGCCTCGCCGCCGAGCCGGGCCTGGGTCACCTCGCCCTCGACGTAGAGGACCGGGGGCGTAGCCTGCCAGTCTTCGCCATAGGCGGTGACGCGCGCCGGCGTGAAGGGCAGCCGCCCGTGGAGCGGGTGTTCGCCGGCCGGCTGGCGGGTGTGATCGAGGCCGCAGGTGACCAGGAAACCGGAGAAGGAGCGGTTGAAGCCGCGGCCCGCTTTCGCTGTCGAGATCGGTGAGGGCAGGGCTGCGGAACCCGGCCGGCGCCTGCCAGGCAAGCTGCGTGCCCTTCCACCACAGCGGCCCGATGTCGAGCGAGCGGTCGGAGAGCACCCAGAAGTCGAGACCGCCGCCGGTCGAGAAGGCCAGCGCCCGCACCCCCGTCTCCGGCCCATCGTCAAGGACGATGCGCCGCACGCTGGCAACCTGCCTGAGGTCGCCGACGAGGGAGGCGAGCGCGGCCATTTTCTCACGCGACCGTCTTGGCCGGCGCGCCCTCGATGCGGCTGCCGTCAGGCTTGAGGCCGAGCCGGGTGAAGGCTTCGGGCGGCGCGTGGTTGGACGCCATCAGGGCGACCATGCTGTCGACCATGCGCTGCTCAACCGCCGCATCGGCGAGCGGCTTCTCCTGGCCGGGGTCGGTCGCCAGATCGTAGAGGCGGGTATCGTCCTCGAGCAGGGCGCCCGGACCATAGGTGTTGTACATCGGCGAGCGCTCGCCGACCGGCACCCTGAGCAGCTTGGCACCCTTGGTGAAGGGGAACGGCTCCGACAGGGTCGCTTGCGCCAGCTCCTCCGGCGGGAAGAAGTCCCAGATGTGGGTGGGCATCACCGTGTACTGGTAGATTTCCTGGGTCGTGAGGTCGGCCGGGAAGCGGTGATAGGTGTAGCGGCCGTCGGTGACGTTCACCGCCCCGCCGAAATAGCCGAAGAGCGCCGCGTCGCGCACGGCTTCGCCGGTCCGCGTCTTGAGCAGCGAGAAGCCTTCGTTCTCCGCAGGCGGCTTGACGCCGTAGAGGTCGAGGAAGGTCGGCGCGACATCGATCGTCTGGGTCAGCGCGGCCGAGCGCGTGCCGGCCAGTTCAGGTGCGCGCGGGTCGTGCATGAAGAGCGGGATGTGGACCAACTCCTCATAGAGGTTCATGCGATTCTTGGCCCAGAAGTCGTGCTCGCCGAGCAGGAAGCCGTGGTCGGTGGTCACCACCAGGGCGGTGTCCTTCCACATGTCGTGGCGGTCGAAATCGTCGAGCAGCTCGCCGAGCAGGGAGTCGCACATGGACACGACGGCGTAGTAGTTGGCCCTCAGCTCCTCGGCTTCGGCCGGCAGCTCGTCGACGCGGCCATAGCGCGGCCAGTCGCGGACGGGGCCGTTCCAGCCGGTGTCGAACGGCTTCTTGAAGCGGGCGGGGGCGTAGAACGGCTCGTGCGGATCGAAGGTCTCGATCTGCAGCAGCCAGTTGTCGGCATCGCGGTTCTGTTCGAGGAACTCGAGGCCGCGGGCAAAGACCTGCACCGAGGGGAATTCGGATTCCTCGCGGATGAACTCGCGGTTGACGACGTTGTGGCGGAAGTAGTTGCGCTGCGCCGTCGAGAACTGGCGCTCGTGGTACATCTCGCGCAGCCGTTCCCACGGCGGCTGGACCATCGCCTTCCACGGGTCGCCTTCCTGGCCGCGCACGAACTCGTAGGAATCGTAGCGGTTGTGATAGGTGGCGCCGCCGTCTTCCCAATAGTGGTAGTGGTCGGTGATCAGGTGGCTATAGATACCGGCGCCATAGAGCAGTTCGGGAAAGGCGTTGTCGAACGGCTCCATCGGCCCCCAGCTGCGGTGCAGGAACGACAGGCGGCCGGTGAGGATGTCGCGCCGCGCCGGGATGCAGGGCAGGCTGCCGACATAATGGCGGTCGAAGGTGACAGAGCGCCGCGCCAGCCGGTCGAAATTCGGCGTCGGGATGCGCGTGCCGCCATAGGGGCTGAGCATGTGGCGGTTGAGCGAATCGAAGAGAACGAAAACCGTCTTCATCTTTAGTCGCCTTCACCTGTTCTGACGCGGCGGCTCACTTGATCGCGCCGGCCGTCAATCCCTTCACGATGTACCGTTGACCGATGAGCAGCAGCACCAGCGCCGGCAGGATCGAGAGCGCCGCGCTCGCCGCCATCTGGGTGTACTGAATCTCGAAATCCTGGGCGAACTTGGCGATCGCCACCGGCACCGTCGCCGTCTGCTTCATGGTCAGGTTGAGGGCGACGGCGAACTCGTTCCAGGAGAACACGAAGCAGAGCACGGTGGTGGCGGCGAGGCCGGGCGTGATGATCGGCAGCACGACGGCGCGGAAGAGCATGGGCGCGTTGCAGCCGTCGATGCGCGCCGCCTCGACCAGCTCCTGCGGCACGTCGCGGACGAAGACGCCCATCAGCCACACCGCCATCGGCAGGTTGAGCGTGGCATGGGCGAGGATCAGCCCGGTGAAGGTGTTGTCGAGGCCGACCGAGCGCTCCATGGTGAACCAGGCGCTGGCAAGCGCGATCGGCGGGATCATGTTGAAGACCAGCGCCCAGCCGAGGAAGACGTGGACCACCCAGCGCGGCCACTTCATGCGGTCGAGCGACCAGGCGGCAAGCGTCGCCGCCGATACGCACAGCGCCGTCGAGGCGACGCCGACGAACAGCGAGTTGCGGTAGTTGATGAGGTAGTCGGAGGTCTTGGAGAAGAGAACCTCGGAGAAGTTCATCAGGACGGGCGTGAAGAAGAACTGTCCCATGAGCAGGGAGATCTGGGTGCGGAAGCCGGCCGCGCCCACCCAGATCACCGGCACCGCGACGATCGCCGCCGCCACCGCGAGGACGGCATAGACGAGCACCTGGCGGCGCATGAGCGACACCCCGTTCATGACTGGGGCCTCGTCGTTCGTCCCGCCGACAAAGCGAGCACCAGCAGGAGCGAGACCAGGAAGATCACGACGACCGACATGGCCGAGCCGTAGCCGACGCGGTCCTCGGTGAAGAAGCGCTGGAACAGGGTGAAGCTGACCACCTCGGTCGAGGTGCCCGGCCCGCCGCTGGTCAACAGATAGACCTCGTCGAAGACCTTGAAGGCGATGACCAGACGGAAGGCGAAGGTGACCAGGATGGTCGGGATCATCAGCGGGATGGTGACCAGGCGGAACTCCTGCCAGGGCGAGGCGCCGTCGATGCGCGACGCCTCGAAGATGTCGGTCGGCAGCGATTCGAGGCCGGCGAGGAAGAGCAGGAAGCAGAACGGCGTCCAGTGCCAGATGTCGACGGCGATGACGGTCAAGAGCGCCGTGCGCGGATCGCCGAGCCAGTCGTTGGGCGGAATGCCGACCAGCCCGATAACCTGGTTCACCAGCCCGAAATCGAAGTTGAGCATCAGCTTCCAGATGGCGCCGATGACGATGCCGGGGATGAGGATGGGGAGAATGAAGATGGCGCGGAAGAAGACCCGCCCGCGCTCGATGCGGCTGACCAGAACGGCCAGGAAGAGGCCGATCACCATCTGGCCGCCGACGGCGCCAATGGCGAACAGGGTGGTGTTGACGACGCCCGCCTTGAGCAGGGGATCGTCCAGCAATTGCGGATAGTGCGTGAGGCCGACCGCAGTCCAGGTCGCCTGCCCGCTCGACCAGGCGACGTCGTAGAAGCTGGTGAGGAACAGGTTGGCGAGCGGCAGCACGGCCATGGCGATCATCAGGACCAGCGCCGGGCCGAAAGCGGCCCAGCGCCAGTAGCGATCGCTGTCCATGTTCGTCTGCCCCCGCGCGGCAACCGGCCGATCAGTGGCCGAGAGCGCGGAGAGACTCATGGGGCAGCCCTGCTATGCCTTGAGCGGCGGCAACTCGCCGGTCTTGTACTTGTACTTGTCCATGACGGCGTGGATGTCGTCGGACATGCTGTTCAAGGCATCGACCGAGGATATCTCGCCGGCAATCGCCCGGTTGAGGCCAAGCTCGAGGATGGCAATGACCTCGCTGGCTTCCGGGAAGGCGTAGGGGTTGATGGCGTGCGGCAGCGCCGCGGCCAGCGGCTTCATCCAGCGGAACTGGCGTTCGTTGGCCATCGGCTCGTTGTAGACCGAGGCGTTGAGCGGAATGCCGCCGGCCTTGGCGTTGGCGATCTGCGCATCCTTGGTCTGGAACCAGCGGAAGAACTCCACCGCACCGCGCTTGCGGTCGTCGGGCACGTTGTGCGAGATGCCGCCGAGCCAGTGACCGAGCGCCGGGCCGGGCTGCAGGCCGGGGGCATGCGGCGTCGGCGCGAACTCCATCTTGTCGACGACGATCGACTTGTTGGGGTCGTCCATCTGCGACCACGCGGCGATCACGATGCTGGCGTGGGCGGCGTGGCCGGTGACCAGCGCCTGGATGATTTCGGCCTGGTCGAGAGAGGCGGTCTTCGGGTGGCCGGCGTCTTTGGCCAACTTGAGATAGTAGTCGAGCGCCTCCTTGCCCTTGTCGTTGTTGAGGACGATCGAGTAGTCGCCGTTGGCCTGGTCGTTGAAGACCGCGCCGCCCATGCCGAACAGGTAGGGGTAGAAATCGTAGGAGACCGTGTTCGGGCCGCGGGCGCCGCGCTGCACCATGCCGTACATCTTGGGCGGATTGTGCAGGGCCTTGGCGTTGTTGTAGAGGTCCTCAAAGGTCTCGACGACCTTCAGCCCCTTCTCCTTGTAGAGATCGCCCCGGTAGAAGAGCATCGGGATGTTGGGCTGGATGGGCACCGACATCAGCTTGCCGGACGGCGACATGGTCTTCTTGTCGGGGTCGAAATAGATCGTGTCACCGAGGGTGAAGAGGTCCGGGTCAAGCTTGAACGACGGATCGATGTCGCTGATGGCGGTGACGAAGCCGCCAAAATACATCTCGGCGAACCAACCCGAGTTCATGATCAGGATGTCGTAGTCGCCCTGGCTGGCGCGCACCGAGTTGCGCTGCTTCTCGAGCGAACCGGCGAACGGATTGACGTCCAGATTGACCTTGTTGCCGCTCTCCTTCTCGTAAAGTTCCACGGTCGCGCGGAAGCTGTCGAACCACGGCGACTGGTTGATGACGATGGTAATCGGTGCCGCCGAAGCGGCCCAGGTATAGGGCACTTTGGTGGCCAGGGCGGCGGCGCCCATGCCAAGGAGTGCACCACGACGGGTTATTTTTGTTTTGCCGAACATCTAGTCCCTCCCTTGCCGAATAGCGGCAGGACAAGGCTGCCACGGGCGAGGCATAACCACAAATAATAAGGGTGAACGTTGCGATAGCCGGAATTCATATCGCTTGCGGCTGGCCGGCGGCGCTGCGATGGTGAAGGCGACGTTGCGGGACGAGGGGTGACCCATGCGCCTCAGGCAGCTCGAATATTTCCTGTCGGTCGCCAAGGCGCGCAGCCTGACGGTGGCGGCGGCCGAACTCGGCGTCGCCCAGCCGACGTTGACCAAGAGCATCCACGGGCTCGAGGACGAACTGGGCGTGAAGCTCTTCCGCCGCCAGCCGCGCGGTGTCGACCTGACCAGCTACGGCGAGTCGCTGCTGCGCCACGCGCAGGCGCTGGACGTGCAGCTACGCGACGCGATCACCGAGCTGCGCTCGCTCAAGGACGGCATGTCGGGCACGGTCGTCATCGGGGCGGGGCCGGCATGGCTGAGGCGCCATCTGCCGGTGGCGGTGGCGCGCACGGTGAAGCGCAATCCAGCCATCCGGGTGCGCGTCGACGGCGGCTTCGACGACGTGCTGCTCAGGGCGCTCCGGCGCGGCGAGGTCGATCTCGTGGTCGCCGAGATCCCGTCCTTCGAGAACGCCAAGGACCTCAAGGTCATTCCGCTCACCTCGGACCGGCTCAGGGTCGCCTGCCGCGCCGGCCATCCGCTCACCCGCATGAAGCGGGTCACCATGCAGCACCTCCTGCAATTCCCGTGGTCGATGCCGCCGCTGTCGACCTACACCACGCGCCGCCTCCAGGCCCTGTTCATTGCCGCCCACCTGCCGCCGCCGGAATCCACCGTGGAGACGGAATCGATGGCCTTCCTGATCCAGACGGTGCTCAACTCGGATGTCATCACGCTGACGGTGGCAAGCACGCTTGCCATGCCCGAAGCGAAGAACCTCAGGCTGCTCACCGTCGCCGGGCTGTCGTCGCGGCGCGAAGCCGGCGTGGTGCTGCGCAAGGACGGGTTCCTCTCGCCGGCGGCAGAAGCCATCGTCGAAGAGCTCAAGCGCATCTGCGCGCTGGAGCCGACCAACTGAGGCGCCGAGGCCGGGCCGCGTGACGGCGACTGTGCCGAGACGCAGATTCGGCTAAGCCACCTTGGCGGCGATGATCCTCAGCCGGTCGCCGGCATGGCGGAAGAACATGGTGTAGGACTGGCAGAAGTAGTTGTGCCCGGGCTCGCCGTCCTTCGAGCGCAGGAAGCGGTGCTTGGGGCAGCCGCCGTTGCAGGCGAAGCGGAATTCGCAGGCCCGGCACTGGGCGGTGAGCGTGTCGCGCTTGTCGTTGCCGAACGTTTCCGTCGCCGCCGACCAGGCAAGCTCGCCGATCGGCGTTTCCATGATGTTGCCGAGCTTGAACTCGGGATAGACGTAGTGGTCGCAGGCATAGAGATCGCCGTTGTGCTCCATGGCGAGCCCATTGCCGCAGGTCTCGGCGAAGACGCACAGCGAAGCCGGCAGCCCCATCCATAGGCCGACCTGGTTCTCGAAGAACTGGATGAAGACGCGGCCGATGTCCTTGCGGTACCAGGTGTCGAACACGTCGCACAGGAACTTGCCGTAGGCGCGCGGCGAGACGCTCCATTCGCTGACCACATTCTCCGGGTCGTCGTCGACCTGCGGCGCCTTGGCGAGCCCGCCGGCGAGGGCGCGGCGCTCGACGATGGGGATGAACTGGATGTGGGCGGTGCCGAGCTCGCGCAGGAAGCGGTAGACCTCCTTGCCGTGGATCGCGTTCTCGCGGTGGACGGTGGTGAGGATGTTGAAGCGGACCTTGTGCCGGCGGAGCACGTCGAGGCCCTGCATCACCTTGTCGAAGGTGGGGCGCCCCGCCCGGTCGCGCCGGTAGCGGTCGTGGATCGGGCGCGGCCCGTCGATGCTGATGCCGACCAGGAAGTCCTCGCGGGCGAGGAACGCGCCCCAGGCATCGTCAAGCAGGATGCCGTTGGTCTGGAAGGAATTCTCGATTCTGACGCCGGCCGGGCAGTGCTCCTTCTGGAGCGCCACTGCCCGCTCGAAGAAACCGACCCCGAGCATGGTCGGCTCGCCGCCCTGCCAAGCGAAGACGACCTCGCGCTGGCCGGCCTTCACCTCCGCCGCGATCAGGTCGCGGACATAACGCTCGAGCACCGCATCGGACATGCGGAAGCGCTTTTCGTCCGGGTAGAGCTCCTCCTTCTCCAGGTAGTAGCAATAGCTGCAATTGATGTTGCAGCGCGGCCCAATGGGCTTGGTCATTACCTGGAAGGGATGCGGCGTGGTCATGGGTCCATACTGCCCACGGAGCGGCGCCCGTTCCAAGTCCCCGCGTGGCCGTCCGCGCGGACGGGCCCTTCCCGCCGACGTCCGGGACCGGCCGGACGCGGCCGCCCTCCTTGGTTTCCGCCTGCCCGTTGCGGTCTTCCGCCTCGCGGTCCCGTCACACAGGTTTGCAGGCAAACGAAGACTTTGCCGTCGGGGCAACCGACAATGACCAGAAGGCTGCCTGAAGGGTGTTATCCCGTCGCGAGAACAACTCCCGCGTTCTTTCTCGGTCTCTCTTTCAATATTCAGTGATGTTATTGTTAGAAATGTTCCATTTCCAAATTATTTTACTTGCAGAAATCAGCTGTTCCCGGACGCAACGCATAATAAGTCTCATTGACTACCGCGTCTGACTGAATTCTTCTGGCGACAAGGACCAGAGCGACGTCAGGCGACGTCGCTGATGGGCGCGCCTGGACCCGAAAAGGGAGCGAAGACGATGGCAGCGGTGGTCTTATCAGGACTGGTGAGGGGGCTGGGCCTTGCCCTGGCGCTCTCCATGGCGATGGCAGCGCCGGCGTTGGCCGAGCAGCCGGGCGTCGGGCCACAGCCCGTACCCCGCGTGGTGTTCGAAAACGGCAATATCTACGCGGTGCAGAATCGGCCGAACCGTACCACGGTTGTGTACTTCAGGCGGCCGGTGTGGATCGCGACCATCACCACCTACCATTGGAACGAGGCGCAGGGTGCCCGGCCGGGGACGATCGGTCTCACTGATCGATCCGGCCACTTCTATGGACCCTGGCGGACGATCGGCCTGCCCGGGCAGGGCGGCGTGCCAAACGCCTACTGGAAGGCGCACATCAACATCGCCCTGCCGCCCGGCCGCTATGTGGTCTTCGATTCCGATCCTGCCACATGGGCACAGAATGCGGGCTCACGCGGCGCCGGATTCGTCACCATCGAAGGAAGCCTGATCGAACCCCCGCGGCGCGCAGGACCCGACGGAAGGTGACGTGCATGCGAACGACGACGGGAATTGGTCTCGGGGCGGGCGCCGGGCGCCTTCACTGGGCCGCATGGCTGCGTGCCTCAGTGACCGTCGGCCTGCTGGCGGTCGCCCCGGCGGTCGCTTCGGCCGCGCCATTGGTCGCGCCCTTCATCACCTACACCATCAAGGGCAGCGGCCCGACTGAAGAGGTCGTCGCCTTCAAGGCGGCCGAGGACCTGTCCCGCTACGCTCTGCCCGATTCCGCCATCACCAACCTTTCGGGGGCGATCGTCACCAACGACACGACACGCCAGCAGGAGGCCGCGTTCAGCACCTTCATGCAGGCAGTCGGCGATTTGCAGGGCGGCCTCGGCGCGCTGGGGACGCTGGCCCAGCACGCCGCCTATATCGACGCGCTCGGCGACATCAACACCGGCCTCAACAATGTCGGCCTGGCGCTCGGCGCCTTCCAGGTCTACCGCGACGCCATCAAGGGCGAGAAGAAGGCGGCGGTTACCGGAGCGGTCAAGACCTGGGTCAATTTTGCCGTTGGCCGCTGGGGCTGGAGCGCCGCGCAGATCGGCAGCGTCGCGGCCTTCGTCGTCGACATCACGCTGCGCGAGTGGCAGTCGGGCCTGCTCGATATCGCCCATGATGTCTGGTGGTGCCGCTACACGACCTATTACCGCAAGGACGGCAAGCGCACCGTCAACGACTGGAAGGTCAAGGTCTGGGAACTCTACCAGCGCTCCCAGCGAAGCCAGTCGACGCCCTTCCAGAAGCTGCTCGATGACGAACTCGATGCATTCGTCCACAAGGCATTCAGTGCCAACCTGGCGCTTTTCTCGGATTGCAGTGGTCCGGGCAGCGCTTCGTCGTTCGGCGGGGCGGTCAAGAGCGTCCAGGACAAGCTTGCCGCCGAGCATCGGGCCACCATCGAGGCGATGCTGGTGAAGCAGGTGTTTCCCGAGGTCGCCGACCGCATCTGGCGTCAGAACGTCGGTCGCCAGGTCGATGACCTCAACCTGTTGCGCGTTCCCGATCTCAACCAGAAGCTCAATCTCGAGGTCACCGCCTACGACGTCACCGGGCCGGCGAAAGTGGCCATACCTCTGCCCGGCGGCAAACGCTGGACGGGCAAGCTCAAGCCCGACGGCACGTTCCAGACCCAGGTCACCAAATGGGCGCTGGTCAAGGCCGGGCTGCCGGACACCATCGAACTGGAGACCGAGAACGGCGTCGAGACGCGGCCGATCGCCATCGTCGGCAACCGCATCATCGCGATCTTCGGCACGCCCAAGGTCAGCCTCATCTCGGACTACAGATGGTCGGAAGGCCCGCAACACTGCATCACCAGCGGCGGCACGAGCGGCGTGGTCATCACCGACCTGCCGGCGAACGACACCAGCGTCCATCTCGCCCAGCTGCGCGAAGGGGTCTTCATCCTCGGCCACTACGACGCCGGCGCCGGCACATGGACGCTCGCTTCGCCGGGCAGCACGACCGCCAAGGGCCTGGCCTTCGGCCCGCCGAATCTCGACCATGTCCAATCGCTCACCGGCTGCGATCTCGGATTCCTCAGCGGCGGTGGCATCGCCAAGGGCGGCTGCACCGTCAAGCGCCTCGAATTCAAGGCGGTCAGCGCGCGGGTCACCCTCAAGCGCTATTGCGAGTCGACGGTGAAGCTCGACCTGGTGGGCGCCTACACCACGATGGCCGGCAAGCTCCAGTACTTCTCCTTCGAAGGCGAGCAGGGCAAGGCGCTGCGCGGCGTGCTCGGCCTCAGCATCGAGAAGGGCATCGAGGGCGGCGCTGCCGGGCTGCCAAACATGGTCATGCCGCAAGGGATCAAGTGATGAACCGCATCTCCTCAGCCGCTCTGGCTCTCATCATGCTGTCGGCGCCGGCCGGCGCCGTGTCGCTGGAGGACCTGCAATCCGACTACGGCGCGTTCACCGTCGAAGAGCCGGTCAAGCCGCTCGACGAACTGGTCCCTGAGGCCAATGACGTGGTGCCGGCGATGCCGGCCGCGGCCGAGCGACAGGCCGACCAGCCGCCTGCAGGCCGATGCAGCCTGCCACGCCGGAGCCGCCGCAGCCGGCAGTCGGCCAGCCGGAAGAGGCGCCCGCGCCGGCGGCCGGGCCGGACGACGCGGTCACGATCGCCGCGGCGCCGGCACCGGATGGCTGGAAGACGGTGACACTCGGCCCCTATTCGTTCGCCTTGCCGGCCGATTTCGACAGGGTCGAGGCCGACTCCGAACATGTCACCTGCTTCAAGGGAGACATGAAGACCCACGAGGGCATCGCCGTGATGGTCCTGATCGGGTCGGGCAAAGAGACCGAACCGCCGCCGGGAAAGTCCATCGCCATGAGCGACCTGATCCTGCCCGACGGCACCCGCATGACCCGTCGATCCGTCGAGGAACAGCTCGACCCTAAGGTTCATGCCCAGGGCATCATGCTGCTGTCCAGCAAGCCGGTCGAGGAAGACGACTATCTGCTGATCACGGAAATGGGCCTGAACCGTCAACTGGGAGATTACGCCGATCTCCTCGACACCATCCTGAAGACCTTCAAGTCGGAAGCTCCGGCGGCGAAGGCGCCGGAGGCAGCGGCAGATGCCGGTCCCATTTCGGCGCTGGACGGGCTCGTCACCGTTCCGCCGCAGAGCGACTGGCGGGTGACGCCGACGAGCCAGAACATCACCTTCATCCCCAAGGGGATCTACGGCGGCTATGTGGAGATCGCCAAGGGCGAGGCGGTCACCGGCAGCCAGGGGCTGCTCTCCACCATCCCTGCCGGCACGCCGAGGGCCAAGGCGATCGTCTTCGACCAGTTCGCTGCGGTCTATGAGTGGGACGGCACGTCGCGGGACTTCCAGCGCGGTGCCACCATGGTTGCCGGGCGCGCGCGGCTGATGGTCCTCGCCGACTGCCTGCCTTCCGGCGAGCAAGTTGCGCTCCTGGTGACGGGCCTGCCCGAGTTCATGGACGGAGACGCCGCGAAGGCGCTGCTTTCGGCGATCAGCCTCAAGATGCCGGCGGACAGCGGTGCCTGCTCCGCGGTCGGTCCGACCGCCAAGGCCGGCCCCGAACCGGGTGGGGCGGAACAGGTCGCGGCCGCGCCGACACCGGCCCCCGACGCGGGCCAGGCGGAGCCGGAGGCGATAGAACCGCAGGCCGCGCCCGATACCGTCGCAAAACCTGAGCCGGTCCCGGACATGCCGGTGCCTGCCGAGCCGGCGCCACCGGCGATGTCAACTTATGGAGTCCAGGGGGTGACCTTGGCGGTGCCGGCCGACTGGACGGTGGCGCACAGCGCGCCGGGCGACATGCAGTTCGACAGTGCCGACGGGCGTTTCACCCTGCTTGCCTTCTGGTGGTTCCCCGA
This sequence comes from uncultured Alphaproteobacteria bacterium, assembly GCA_963830205.1. Taxonomy (GTDB): domain Bacteria; phylum Pseudomonadota; class Alphaproteobacteria; order Rhizobiales; family Kaistiaceae; genus CAVSRC01. The sequence continues at coordinate 15,047 of CAWHLP010000002.1, forward strand.
CGAGCCGCTGCTCGGCTACGACGACATCGTTGCGGTCGACAACATCGTCATCGACCACGAGCCGGCGACGCGCATCACCAGCAAGTTCCCCGAGCGAACGGCGGTGCAGCACGTCAGCGAGCGGGCGCGCGCCGACAAGAAGCGTTTCATCTTCACGCTGGAAGGCGCCGGCGAACTGGACGGCGACATGCAGACGCTGCTCGACCACCTGGTCGCCGCGCTGCACTGGCACGACGGCTTTGCCGCCGGCGCCAGCAAGGGACCGACGGGCCTCATCCAGTCCGGCGCGGTGGCGGCGGCGCCGGCGCCGCGTCGGCCAGGGCGAAGCGTCGCCCGGCGGCGAATCGCGGGCAGGCCTGACCATCACCTTCGCCAGCGGCGGCATCGGCGGATGGACGGCCGAGAACGGCACGCTCTCCAATCCCGGCCGCGGCGGACCGGACGGCAAGGGCTATCTCAAGGCCTTCACGCCGGCCGATGGCCGCACGGGCTATTTCGTGGCGCCGAAGTCGCTTGCCGGCGACTGGTCGGGCTTCTCGGGCGTGCGCGTGGTGATGACGACCGGCACTGGCGAATACTACGAGCCCTACAGTTATGGCGGACGCGGCGACATCGTCATCTCGAGCGGCACGATGCGCGCCTCGACGGCCTTCGATGCGCCGATGGGACCGGGGTGGAACGAGCGCGTCGCCAGCTTCGCCGACACGGGGCGCTGGCGGCTCGACGGGGGCGCCCGCTCGCTGGACGATGTGCTCGCCAATGTCACCGGCCTTGCCATCCGCTCGGAGTTCCTGGTCGGCGATGCCGAGTCAGGACTGGCGCAACTGGAGCTGCTGGCGGGCGCCAATCCTGCTGACGGAGCGGCTGTGGGCGAGGAGCCGGCCGCAGGCGATGCCGATACGATCGTGCCGGCCGGCGATGGCTGGTCGACCTATGTCAACGACCGTTTCGGCGCGGCGATCGACTTTCCGACGGCTAAGTTCGTTCCGCTGGCGCCGCCTGACAACGGCGACGGCAGGACCTTCGAGTCGCCGGGAGGCGAGGTGCGCTTCCTGGTCTTCGGCCAGTACAACGCGCTCGGCCTCGGGCTTGCCGAGCTGATCGCCGACGACGTGGCCAATGGCGGCTACAGGGCGGTGACCTATCAGCGCAAGGGCGCCGGCTGGTACGTGCTGTCGGGCTACAAGGGCAGCGACATCTTCTATCGCAAGGTGCTGCTGCTCGACGGCGGCGACGGGCTGCACGTCTTCGAGATCACCTATCCACGCGGCCTGAAAGCAGCGTTCGACCCGATCGTCGTGCGCATGGCCGCATCGCTGCGCTAAGGGGTGCGCGGGCGGCGCGGCTAGTACATCTGCTCGATCGCCGCGCCCCAGCGCCGGAGAATGGCGTGACGGCGGGTCTTCATGGTCGGGGTCATCATGCCGTTCTCGACCGTGAACGGCTGGTCGGCGATGACGAAGTGCTTGACCTTCTCGATCACCGAAAGGTTGCCGTTGGCGCGGTCGATGGCCTGGCCGATGGCACGGCGGAAGGCGGCGTTGGAGGCAAGCAGGGAGAGGTCGGCCGTGGTGGCGTTCTGCTTGGCCCAGTCGGCGAGGAAATCGTTGCTGGGCACGATGATCGCCCCGATGTGCGGGCGGTTGTCGCCGACGGCCATGGCGACCTCGATCTCGGGCTCGAGCGCCAGCGCCCCCTCGATGTGCTGGGGCGAGATGGTCTCGCCGGAGGAGTTGACGATGATGTCCTTCTTGCGGTCGGTGATCTGCAGATAGCCGTCCTGGTCGATGACGCCGACGTCGCCGGTATGCAGCCAGCCGTCGCGCAGCACCGCGGCGGTCTGTTTCGGCTGCTTCCAGTAGCCGTCCATGAGCAGCGGTCCGCGCACCAGCACCTCGCCGTCATCGGCGATCCTGACCTCGACATGCTTCATCGGCGGGCCGACCGTGCGCAGCTTGGGGCGGGTGAGCAGGTTGACGGCGACTACCGGCGCCGCCTCGGTGAGGCCGTAGCCCTGGAGCAGGCGGAGGCCGAGAGCGGTGAAGAAGAGCCCGACATCGTAATTGAGCGGCGCGCCGCCGGAGACCAGCGCCTTCAGCCGGCCGCCGAAGCGGGCACGGATCTTGTCGCGCACGAGACGTTCGACGATGCGGTCGGCCAGCAGCTCCCAGCGGGCCATGGTGGCGCGGCTTTCGTAGCGCTTACGGCCAAGTTCGACGGCGGCCCACAGCAGTCTCCGGTGAAGACGGCTCTGCCGCGCCATGGCACGCACGATGCGCTCGCGCATGATCTCGAAGAGCCGGGGAACGGCGGTCATGATCGTCGGCCGCGCTTCGATGAGGTTGGTCGTCAGGGTGTCGATGCGCTCGGCGAAATAGATCTGGGCGCCGATCGATATGGGGAACATCAGCCCGGCGGAATGCTCGTAGGCGTGGCAGAGCGGCAGGAAGGACAGGAAGACCTCGTCGTCAAGGCCGAGCTCGGCCAGCACGGTCGACGCGCCGACGCAATTGGTGATGATGGCGCGGTGGGAGAGCATGACGCCCTTGGGGTCGCCGCCGGTGCCGGAGGTGTAGATGAGACAGGCGAGCCCGTCGCTATTGATGGCGGCGGCGGCAGCCAGGACGGCATCGGCCCCCGCCCGGCCCGATGACAACGCCTCGTCCCACAGGGTGACCGCGGCGCGGCCGGCGTCGACCTCGCCGGGGTGCTCCATGGCGATGACCCGCTTCAGGCCGCGCATCTTGCGCGAGGCCTGGAAGAAGGGGCGCGCCAGGGCGGCGGTCGACACGATCGCCATGGTGGCGCCGCTGTCGCTGAGGATGTGGGCGTGGTCGGAGGCCGTGTTGGTGGTGTAGGTGGGGACGGTGACGCCGCCCGCCGCCATGATGGCGAGGTCGGCGATCGCCCAGCGCGGCGAGTTCTGTGACAGCAGGAGAACCCGGTCGCCGCGCGCCAGGCCATAGGATTGCAGCGCCGCCGCCAGCGCGCCGACCTCGATCAGCGACCGCGCGCCAGCTCAGCGGCTGGTAGGTGCCATTCGTCTTTTCCCACAGAAACGGCTGTTGGCCGTGCTTCTCCACCTGGGCCAGGAACATGGCCACCAGATTGGGCCAGTCGCCGATTTCCATCGCTTCCGCCGATCCAACCGAACTGCTTAGCCAGTTTAGCGTGGGTTGGCGCTCAAGGCACCATCAGCTCGATCAGGAAGGGGCCCGTGGTGGCGTTGGCGTGGCTCATCAGGGCGGCAAAGTCCTCCATGGTCTCGGCGCGTGCCGCCTCGACGCCGAAGCCCCGGGCAATGGCCAGCCAGTCGAGATCGGGGTTGCCGAGATCGAACAGGGTGCGCGATGCCGGCCCGGGCGTCGCGCCGACCTGCTGCAACTCGCCCTGCAGGATGGCGTAGCGGCGGTTGGCGAGGATCACGGTGGTGACGGCCAGGTTCTCGCGCGCCTGCGTCCACAGCGCCTGCACGGTGTAGAGGGCCGAGCCGTCGGCCTGGAGGTTGATGATGCGGCGGCCGGGCGCGCCGACGGCGGCGCCGGTCGACAGCGGCAGGCCGTCGCCGATGGCGCCGCCGGTGAGCTGCAGCCAGTCGTGCGGCGGGGCGGCAAGCGTGCCCGCAAAGAAGCTCAAGCCGAACGTGATCGACTCGTCGACGATGACCGCGTCCTCGGGCATCAGCGCGGCAAGGGACTGGGCAAAGGCCTGCGAGGTGATGGCGCCCCTGGCCGGCTCCGGCCTGGGATCGGGGTCGGGCGGTGCGACCGCCGGCGCATTCAGCGCCTCGGCAAGGCGGGCGAGGGCCTCGGCGCCGTCTTCGCCGGGACGGGCGAGCACGTGCAGGGCGGCATCCGGCGGACGCAGCCGACCGCGCTTGCCGGGATAGGCGAAGAAGGAGACCGGGTCGTCGGCACCGACCACGATGACATGGCGGACGCCGTCGAAGGCGGCCAGCGCGGCGATCGATCCTGATAGGGTACGCGGTCGATCGGGTGGCGGCCGCGGCCGCGCTCGATGCGCGTGTTGAAGGTTTCGGCGAACAGCATTGCCCCGGTCTTGCCGGCGATGCGGTGGGCGTCGGCAAGGGCGCCGGCCATGAGCGCGCTGCCGGCAAGCACCATGACCACCGGTTCGCCGGAGCGGAGCGCCTGCGCCGCCTCCGTGATCGTGGCCTCGTCGACGGCCTTGACCGGCGGCACGGGCAGCGCTTCGGCGACGCTGCCGCCGTCGTTCCACGAGGCGTCGGAGGGCAGGATGAGGGTCGCCACCTGGCCAGGCGGCGTGCGGGCGGCCTGCACGGCTTCGGCGGCGAGGCTGCCGACCTCGGCTGGCGTCATGGCCGTGCGCACCCAGGCGGAGACGCCGCGGGCGAAGCCTTCCGTGTCGGCGGCGAGCAGCGGCCCGAGCGGCTTGTGATACGTCGCCTGGTCGCCGGTGATGTTGACCAGGGGGACGCGCGCCCGGCGGGCGTTGTGGAGGTTGGCAAGGCCGTTGGCCAGGCCCGGCCCGCAGTGGAGAAGGCTTGCCGCCGGCTTGCCGGCCATGCGCGCATAGCCGTCGGCGGCGCCGGTCGCGACACCCTCGAACATGAGCGAGGATGCAGCGCATGCCCGGCACCCGGTCGAGGGCGGCGACGAAGTGCATCTCGCTGGTGCCGGGATTGGCGAAGCAGGTATCGACGCCCGCAGCAAGAAGCGTGCGGACCAGGCTTTCGGCGCCATTCATGGGGAAATGCTCTTGGGTGGTGGGATCATCGGCAGGGATTCTGCGCCGGCGGCCGGCGGTCGGGCGCCACCTTAGGCCTTCGCAGCGCGGGTTTCGAGACGCCGACATGGACTGTCAGCGTGGTGCAAGACAACCCGGCCTAGGGTCGCACCCAGAGTGAACAATCAGGATGGAATGCTCCATGCGCGCCAAGGGTTTCACAACGGCTGCCATCTTCCTGGCGGCGAGCGCCGTTTCGGCCACCGCCGCGACCGGCGCCCTCTCCCCGAGCGAGATCAAGAACACGTTCGGCAGCGGCAAACCGTTCAGCGCCGTCAGCGCCAGCGGACGGTCGTCATACTGGTTCACCTTCAACAGCGACGGCAGCGCCGTTGCGGCGGCAAAGGGGCAGGGGGCGGCTGCCAACGGGCGCTGGCGCCTGTCGAGCGACGGCTACTGCTCGCGTTGGGGCAGCGGCAGCGAGAACTGCTACACGATCGACAAGAACGGGTCGCAGTTCGACGTGCACGACACCGGCGGCAACCTGGTGGCGCATTTCGCATTGGACACGCCGCCCGCCGCAGGCGCGCAGGCAGCGCAGGGGTACCGCGACGGCGCCTATACCGGCCCGGTGGTCGATGCCTATTACGGCCTGATGCAGATCCAGGCGATCATCAAGGGCGGCAAGCTCAGTGCCATCAAGGTGCTGCAATACCCCAACGACCGCAGGACCTCGATCTTCATCAACCGCCAGGCACTGCCCATGCTGCGCGACGAGGTGATCAACGCGCAGAGCGCCAATGTCAACATCGTCTCCGGGGCGACGTTGTCGAGCGAGGCCTTCATCCAGTCGCTGGGTGCGGCGATGACCAAGGCGAAGTCGTAACCGGCGCAGGCCGGCTCAGTTCTGCGCGGTCTGTTTCTTGAGCTGCTCGGCGTCGACGTAGTTGAGCTCCTCGATGAGCACGTCCTTGATGAGGTCGGTGCCGAGGCGCTTGTTGACCGCGTCCTTGATGTCGCCGGTGATCTTGTCGAGGTTGTATTTGGCCAGATGGTCGAACTCGACCTTGCCGTCGGTGTAGATGTGGCGGAAGGCCTCGTCGATGACGAAGGGCTCGGGGTCGACGGGCGAGTTGCGCAGCTCCGCCGCGTCGGCGGTGAAGACGACCTTGGCGACGACGTAGCCGGAGAGCTTGCCGCTGGAGATCATGGGAACGGTGATCGCCGCCGGGTGGTGGGATTCGAGGCCAGACGGCTTCACCTCGGCGCGCACCGCCGCGACCGTGGCGCCGGTGTTCCAGGTTGCGGCCATGTAGCCGGCGAACAGCGCCACGACGATGGCCCAGACCCCCAGTCCGATCGTCTTGAGCATCGCTCCCCTGCCCTCAGCCATGGCGGCGCGGACGCGCCTCGCCGTAGGTGCCGTCCGACTCGGCCTCGTGCAGGACGCCGATCATCAGGTCGGCGAGCTGCCGGCTGGCGGCCAGGTGCAGGCCGAGCAGGCGATGGTCGGTGGCCAGTGCGTCGGAGAGCGTGCGCAGGCGCGGCGCCAGCTCGTTGCGGCTGCCGAGGGGAAGCGCCCGCGCCAGGCGGGTGATCTCGAGAAGGCTCTGGCTCTTGCGGCGGTTGATGTCGGCAAAGTCGGCGGCGCGGTTCTCGCCGAGCGCGGCGATCTCGACCGCAATGATCTCTTCGAGACGGCCGATGGCGGCGTGCATGGCGGCGACGGCGGAGGGCAGCGAGCGCGCGGCGGGCCGTGGCGGCGCCGGCGTGCGGTTCGGCAGGTAGGTGCCGAGGTCGATTTCCGGCGTGTGGCCCGGCGCGGGCGGCGATTTCGGCGCGTATTCAGCCGGCATGGTTCACCTCTGCGGTCATAGGGTTGTCTTGGATCGGCCGGCGACGTCCGAGCGGGCGAGCTGCTCGGCAATGCCTATGCCGCCGTGCTTGGCCATCTCGCCGGCGATCTGGTCGATCAGCATGGATTTCCAGGTGTCGCCGGCGACGCCCTTGCCGAAGAAGGTCTCGTCGCTGGGCATCGCCGCTTCCAGCATGTTGGCAAGCGCCATGGCCTCGAACTGGCGGTAGGTGGCCGCCGCCTTGTCGGCCTTGGTGTCGTCGGCCTGCGGCGCCGGCTTGCGGACATCGGCGGTCGCGCCCGGCGCTTGGGCAGGGACCGCATCGTCCGCGGTCCGCGGCGGAAGGATGTCCAGCGGAGCGCCGGTTGCGGCCGCCTCCTGGGCGGGGCGGGCCGGAGCGATCTCCTCGGCGGCAAGCGAATCGGCAAAGCCAGCGCCGGCGGTTGCATCGAGCCTGGCGACGGCGCGCTTGTAGCGGGCCGGATCGGCGGCGCGAGCGACGTCGAGGACGATGTCGGTGGCTGGGCTGATGGACATGCCGGCGCGCCGGGTCTCCTTTGTTCAGGGGGAGAATGCCCGGCGTAGCTTACGGGAGGCTTGCGTCGCGGGCCTTGGCCAGCGTTTCCAGCAGGTCCTGGAACAGGCGCTTGTCGTGGCCGCGCTGGTGCTCGCGGCGGACGCGGTCGGTCATGCGCTCGGTGCGCTTCAGCTTGAGCCCCTCCTCGGAGAGCTTCTGTTCCATGACGCGGCGGGTGCGTTCCAGCCGTTCGGCGTCGCGGGCAAGCGCCGTCAGGCGGCGGGTCATCGCCTCGACGAAAAACCCGTGCAGCTGGTTGTCGGTATTGAGCGCCGACAGGAGGTTGACCTGGCCGTCGGCGTTCTCCGCCTTCTCGCGCTCGAGCGCCGCCATCCGCCATTGCGCCAGGCGGTGGAGCTGCTCCTGGACCGCCAGCACCCGCTCGACCTTCTTCAGCCGGTCGCGCATCGCCGTCGCCCTAGTAGCTCGCCAGCCAGCCGTCGAAGACGGCGACGAAGTAGCTCAGGATGTCGTGCACGCTGAAGAGCAGCAGGAGGAGGCCGCCGACCATGACGAAGGGCACGGCGATGAAGAACACCGGGATCTGCGGGGCGAGCTTGCTGGTGACGCCGATGGCGAAATTGACCAGCACCGAATAGGCGATGAACGGCGCGCCGATGCGCAGCGCCGCGAGGAAGGCGGTGCCGCCCTTGTCGGCGATGTCGGCGAGCGCCGGCTGGGCGGCGAAGCCGGCACCCGGCGGCAGCGCGATGTATGAATCAACCAGGCCGCGGATGAACTGGACGTGCAGGCCGGTGACGAACATGAGGGTCGCGGCGGTGATCGAGAACAGGTTGCCAAGCGCCGGCGCCTGCTCGCCGGGCAGGCTGGTGCCGGGCATGGAGGAGAGGCCGATGAGCTGGGTGATGCCGACGGCAATCACCTGCAGCGCCATGAACAGCAGGCGGGCGACGAACCCGATCAGCAGGCCGCGGGCGAGCTCGCCGAAGAGCACGCCGAGCAAAGCGGGCACGCTGGCATCGGCGATGAGCGGCTTGACCTCGTCCATCAGCAGCGGGGCCAGCGCCAGCGACACGGCAATGGCCAGGTAGAGGCGGATGCGGGTCGGGACCTGGCTGTTCGAGAAGCCGGGCGCGATCATCAGGCAGGCACCGACGCGACAGAAGATCGCGAAGGTCGAGACGATGGTATCGGGCTCGATGCCGATCACGAAATGGTGCCGAGCGAGCGGATTTCGACGCCGCGGGCGATCTCGGCATGGGAGAGAACCGCCAGCGACGGGAACATGCGCTCGATGATCATCCTGAGATAAGGGCGGGCATCGGGCGCGGTGACCAGAACGAAACGCGGCGTCTCGGCCATGTGGCGGCGGATGACCTCGGAGGCCTCGGTGGCGAACTGCTCGACCAGGCGCGGGTCGATGTCGAACTCGATGACCTCGCCCTTGGCATCGCGCTTGAGGCTCTGGTGGAAGGCAAGGTCCCAGCGGTTGCCGAGGCGGAGCACGCTGAGGGTGCCGCCTTCGGCGAGGTCGCCGCAGATCTGCTGGGCGATGCGGATGCGCACATGCTCGGCGATCGGCTCGGGCCGGCGGGTGTGCGGAACGATCTCGGCGATCGCTTCGAGGATGATGTGCAGGTTGCGGATGGAGACGCGCTCCGCGAGCAGCGCCTTCAAGACCGCCTGCAGGCCGGAATAGGAGATCTGCGAGGGGCAGATTTCCTCGAGCAGCCGCTTGTATTCCGGGTCGAGGCGGTCGAGCAGCATGCGCACGTCCCGGTAGGAGAGGAGCTGCGGCAGGTTGTTGCGGATGACCTCGCTGACGTGGGTGAGCATCACCGACAGGTTGTTGACGCCGACGAAGCCCTCGCGGCGCACCTCGGCGTCGTAGGACTGCGGGATCCACATGGCCTTCATGCCGAAGGCGGGCTCGCGCACCATCTCGCCGGGCACGTCGGGCGGGGCGCCTTCGCCGACGACGACGAGCAGTTCGCCGATGTGCAGCTCCTGGGTCGAAACCGCCGTGCCGTGGATCTTGATCTGGTAGCCCTTGGAGGGCACCGCCAGGCTCTCGCCGACGCGGATTTCCGGGACGACCAGGCCGTATTGCAGGGCGAACTTGCGGCGCATGACGCCGACGCGCTCGGCGATCTCCTGGGGGACACGCAGGATCTGGCTGGCCAGGTGCATGCCGACGGAGATCTCGATCTCGTCGGTCTTCAGCGCCTCCTTGATCGACGCCTTGGCTTCGGCGCGGGCACGGGCCTCGGCCGAACGGACGGCGTGGGCATCGGCGGCGCGGCCGGCGGCGGCGCGGCGGGTGATGGTGAGGCTGGTGGCGGCGAGCCCGCCGCCGAGGAAGAAGAAGGGAATGGTCGGCAGGCCGGGCATGACGCCGAGCAGGAACATCAGCCCGGCGGCGACCAGCAAAGCGCGCGGATAGGCGCTCAACTGGTTGAGGACGGCCGTCTCGGCCGGGCCGCGGGTGCCGCCCTTGGAAACCAGCAGCCCGGCGGCGAGCGAGATGATCAGCGCCGGGATCTGCGACACCAGGCCGTCGCCGACCGACAGGCGGGTGAACACGTCGGCCGCCGCCGAGAGCGCCATGCCGTGGCGGGTGACGCCGATGATGATGCCGCCGAAGATGTTGACGGCGATGATGATGATGCTGGCGATGGCCTCGCCGCGGACGAACTTGGAGGCGCCGTCCATCGAGCCGAAGAAGGAGCTCTCGTCCTCCAGCTCGCGCCGGCGGCGGTGGGCTTCCTTGTCGTCGATGAGCCCGGCCGAGAGGTCGGCGTCGATGGCCATCTGCTTGCCGGGGATGGCATCCAGCGTGAAGCGGGCGCCGACCTCGGCGATGCGGGTAGCGCCCTTGGTGATGACCACGAAATTGACGGTGACCAGGATGAGGAAGACGACGATGCCGATGACGAAGTCGCCGCTCATCACGAAGCTGGAGAAGCCCTGGATGATGTGGCCGGCGGCGAAAACGCCGTCGCCGCCGCGCGACAGGATGAGCCGCGTGGTGGCGACGCCGAGCGACATGCGCAGGATGGTGCTGATGAGCAGCACTATGGGGAAGGCGGAGAAATCGAGCGGCTTCTGGATCCACAGGGAGACCAGCAGGATGAGGATCGAGAAGGCGATCGACAGCGCCAGGCCGAAGTCGATCAGGAAGGGCGGAATGGGGACGAAGAGGATCGCCAGGATGGAGAGGATGCCCACGGCGAAGCCGACGTCGCGGAGCGAACGGCGTTCGGGCGGGGCGTTGTCGAGGGTTCTCGTGCTGTCGATGGCGCTCATGGCGCCAATCTGTCAGCCGGGGCTTGCGTGAAGATGGGTTTTTGTACTGGCCGCGCCGGCTCAGAAGCCGGTGGCGATGTGGCCGTAGGCTTCGGTGGCGAAGGCGAAGATCTGGCCGCCGATGAAGGAGCCGGTGAGCGCGGTGACCAGCAGGATGACGATGATCTTGGGGATGAAGGTCAGCGTCACTTCCTGGATCTGGGTCAGCGCCTGGAAGAGGGCGATGGCGACGCCGACAACCATGGCGGCGAGCACGGCCGGCCCGGCGGAGACGATCACCGTCCAGATGGCGGAATAGACCAGCTCGATGGCGTCGGCCTCGTTCATGGCGTCATTCGATGGTGACGCCGGAGCCGAGGGTGAGCGTGCCGCCGTTGGCGAGTGTGGCGACCGGCCCGCTGTCGGTGATCTTGACCGAGGTTACCACGCCGCTCGTTTTGCCGTCGTCGGAGGTGACGGTGTGGCCAATGGCGGCATCGGCCGTGGCCAGCGACTGGGTGGTCAAGAGCGAATCGAGCTTGCTGTTGGTCTGCACGCTCTGCTCGACCTGCGAGAAGGTGGCGAGCTGGGCGACGAACTGCGACGAATCCATCGGAGCGGTCGGATCCTGGTTCTTGAGCTGCTCGATGAACAGCTTGAGAAAAGCATTGTAGTCGAGATTGCCGACCGCCGACGAACTCGATGTCGTGGTGGCGGTGCCGGTACCGGATACGGGTGCGACGGTGGTCACGGACTTTTCCTCTGATCAGGCGGCGCGCGGCGCGCGCCGGTTGCCGGCGGGGGCAAGGATGGCGTCCTCGCTCGGGAACAGTGCACGCAGCCGCTTCAACGCGTCGAAGGTGGCGTTCTCGTCGACCAGCCCGGCGATGGCGGTCAGCTCGGCGCGGATCGCGTCGCTGGCAAAGGACGCCATGGTGGAGGCGTGCATCTGGCGGAAGAGGCCACGGGTGGCCTCGGCGTTCTTGGGGTCCATGAGCAGGGCCTGGACGACGAAATAGAGCTGGCGCAGCGGCGTGGTCGTCTCATCGGCCTGCATGATGTGGCTTTCCAGGATGAAGACGACGTCGTTGAGGAGCTGCAGCGTGACCTTGCGGTCGGAGCGCACGACCGCGCCGTTGAGGTAGATGCGCTCCCCGGCCTTCAACGAGATCTGGATGGGGCCGCTCATGCGAGACCGTCGCGGATCATCTTGTTGACGTCGATGAGGGCGGAGAAGCTCTTCGACGGATCGGCGAGGATGCGGTCGGATTCGGCCACCGCCCACACGCCGATGGCGACCAGGTCGCGCTTGAGGGCGTCGTCGAGCTCGTTGCGCGGGTCGGAGAGGTTCTCGATGAAGAACATCCAGAGCTTCTGGACGTAGGCGACCGCGTCGGTGACTTCGGTCGAGGCGTTGTCCTTGGCGCCGGCCGCCGTCATCAGCGCGATAGCGCGGTCGAGCGCGGCCTTCTCGCTCTCCCGCTGCGATTGGGCGTTGCCTTCCATGATTTCGGCGTACGACATCTTGTACATGCTTCTGTTTCCACCCCGGTTACGCGTAGTTCAAAAGACTCATCTGCAAGAGCTTGGCGGTCAGCGAATAGGACATCTCGATCTGCGTCGTCAGCGTGTCGATCTTCACCTTGGCCTCCGTGGGGTCGATACCCTCGAGCGAATCGATGTGGGTCGTGATGATCGACTGCTGGGTCTGCAGCCGGTCGGTGGCTTGGGTGACCTGATTCTGCACGCCACCAAGGCTCGCCTGGATCGCGACCAGACCGTCGTTGCCGCTGCCGACGAGCGTATTTGCCTTGGCGAGAATTGCCTTCTGCGCATCGCTGCCGAGACCATCGAATCCAAGGTAGCCGACGACAGTATAGGCCTCAGCAAGCTTGCGCATGGCTGACTCGTTGGCGCTGACCGAGGTGGAAACCGTCGTCGAAGTGTCGATGCGGTTGCTGATCACCTGGTCCGACGCCGACGACCAGGTGTTGCCCCAGGCCGGGTCGGAGAAGAGCGCGCCGAACTCGTTGTCGAGGAAATCGCTCATCTCGGCGCCGGTGATATTGGCGGCAGCCGGGTCATCGGGGGCAAAGCCGAACTTGGCGGTGAAGGCTGCCTGTGACGGCGGCGCCGGGGCCGCTGTCGTAATTGGCGATCGGCGCGGTCGACGAGTTGACCCCACCGAACAGATAGTTGCGGCCGTCGGAGGCGTTGGCCGTCTGGGTGAAGCTCGCCAGCGCCGACTTGGCCGCCTGGACGACGGTGGTGCCGTCGCCGGAGGTCTGGGCGCTGATCAGCGTCTGCAGGAAGTCGTCGGCGCCGCTGCGCATGGTGTCGAGCGCGCTCTGCTGCTGCTGGAGGCGGGCGGAAGTGGCGCTGTTGCTGTCGATCAGCGAGGCGAGCGCATTGCTGTCGATGTGCAGGGAGACGCTCTGCGCGGTGCGCGCTCCCAGGACGAGCCCGACGTCAGCCATGCGCGATGTGACGACCTCCTGGTTCAGGCGCACCAGATCATTCTGCATGCGGGAGATGTTGGCCCGTGGCGTGCCGACCAGCGTTGCGGTGGAAACGCTCGACGTGCGCATGGTCAGGCCACCGCGTCGAGCAGCGTCTGGAACATGGTGTTGATGACGTTGATCAGTTTGGAGGACGCCTGGTAGCTCTGTTCGAGCTGCAATTGCAGGGCATATTCGTCGTCGAGGTTGACGCCGACGGCGTTGGAAAGCGAGGTGGAGACGCGCGTCAGCAGCGTGCCCTGGTAGTCGGCCGTGTCGGACGTGCTCTGCCGCTGGTTCTCCAGCCATCCGACCGAGGCGGAAGCAAAATCGGTGAGGCTGCCGGAGGCCTCCAGGCCGGAGGTCGTGCTGAAGCTACGCGTCGCGCTGAACTGATCGACGAGACCGGCAAGATGGTCCGAATAGCTGGCGGCGCCGGTGGTGTTGTACTTGTAGCTGGCGCCGTTGATACCGCCGTCGCGGAGCTTGCTGAGCGAGCCGCCCTGCGAGGAAACGACGGCGGAGTTGACGGTGAGGGTTTCGGCAATGCCCGACGACAGGGTGCCGCTCGCCGGGACTGCCGGTCCGCCCGACCAGGTGAACAGGCCGGCGAGATCGGCACCGCCGCCGCCGGACTGGTCGGACTCGGCGAAGCTTTCGACCAGCCCGCGGGCCATCTCGTCGAGCTGGGCCTGGTAGGTCGGCGCGGTCTCGTCGCGGAGCGTAGCCAGGCCAGCCAGCTTGCCCGCGGAGATGGGCATGGGCGCGTCGGCACCGGTGACCGGAACCCCGTCGACCAGGACGGCATTGCCGGTGGTGCCGGCGGTCAGCGTGGAGGACGGCGTCATCGACACGGTGACGCGCCGACTTGTCGAACAGAACGACGCCGCTATCCGTGTAGATAGCCATGTCGCCGTCGTCGCGGCGCATGCACCGAGACGCCGATTTCCTGGCTGATCTGGTTGACCAGGGCGTCGCGCTTATCGAGCGCGTCGGTGACGTCGGAGCCGACAATCGTGCCGCGTACGACGGTCTCGTTGAGGTCCTGGAACCTGGCCAGCAGGGAATTGAGATTGTTGACCGACGTTGGTCATGGCGGCGTCGGCGTCGTCGCGCACGGCGGTCACGGTCTGGCTGGCGCTGTTCAGCGTGCTGGCGACCGACTGCGCCGACGCGACCGCGGCCTGGCCGAGGCTGGCGTCGGAGGGCGCGTTGGCATAGGCCTGCAAGGCGGAGGAGAGCGCGGCGATCTTGGCCGCCGGCGAGGTGCCGTCGGCGGTGTCGCCGACGGTGTCCTGCAGGCGGTTGAGGCCGTCGAGCAGGGCCTGCGAGGCGGCCGAACTGGAATTGGCGCCGAGATACTGGGCGAGGATCGAGTTGTTGGTCGCGCGCGTTATCGTAGGCGATGTGCGAGCCGCCGCCGGCATCGACGGTGGTGACGGCGATCTTGCGCGAAGCGGACGTATCGTCCGCATTGGCAAGATTGCTGCCGGAGACGGCGATCTGCGTCGCCGTCGTCTGCAGCGCCTGGCGGGCGGTATTGAGGGCGACCGCAAGGCTCACGTCATTGTCCTCTGCGACCGGTCACGGCGATGACTACCGCTTGAGGCTCATGAGAACGTCGAGCAGGTCCGAGCTGGTCTGGATGACCTTCGAATTGGCCGTGTAGTCGCGCTGGGCGACGATCATGTCGGTCAGCTCCGAGGCCATGTCGACGTTCGACTGCTCGAGCGCGCCGGAAACCAGGTTGCCGCGCCCGCCTTCGGTGGGGAAGCCGATCTGCAGGTCGCCGGATTCGGTGGTGATCGAGTAGGCGTCGCCGGCAACCGACCGGAGATTGTCGGGGCTGGGGACGGTGGCCAGCGGAATGCGATAGACCGCGACCCGCGAGCCGTTGTCATAGGCGGCGTAGACCGTGCCGTCGGCATCGATGTCGACGCCGGAAATGCTGCTCGGCGCGTTGCCGTTGACCTTCACGTTCATGGGCGTGAAGTCGGTGGCAAGCGAGGTGGAGCCGGTGAGGTCGAGGCTGAGGGTGTCGCCGTTGGGGACCGGGATGTCGAGCGACGTGGTGCCGGAGAGCTGGCCGTTGGCGTCGAAGTCGAAGCGTGTCGGTGGCGAGCGCGGCGGAGGTGTAGGGGAAGCCGCCGCCCGATGCCGGCGTCGGCCGCATTGAAGACGCTGACCTCCCATTGATCGGGGCCGCTGGCGATCTTGGTCATGTAGACGTCGAGGGTCACCTCGTTGCCGATCTTGTCGTAGGCGACCAGCGACGATTTGACCGAATAGGTGGAGGTGACGAGGTTGTCGGCGGGGGTATCGCCGGTCACCAAGTCGTTGTTGGCGGGCAGGTTGACCGTGAACATGCCCGAGGTGGAAGGCACCGCCTTGAGGTTCTTGTCGGTCATGTTGACCGCCTCGAGGTTGCCGATGCCGTTGAGCACCGCCTCGGGGTTGCCGGTGTCGAGCGGGTAGCCGAGCAGCGTGTAGCCGCCGCTGTTGACCAGGTTGCCGGTGGAGGCGTCGGTGGTGAAGGAGCCGGCGCGGGTCAGGTAGGGCTCGCCGTTGGCGTTGGCCACCACCAGGAAGCCGTTGCCCTGGATGGCAAGGTCGGTGGACGAGGTGGTGTAGGCCAGCGATCCCTGGGTGGAGACCGAATGGCGCACGTCGGCGGCAACCGCGCCGGAGTTGTACGAGCCGGCGTTGCTGTCGAGGACGAGGGCGGAGAACAGGGTGGTGGCCGCCTTGTAGCCGGTGGTGCCCGTGTTGGCGATGTTGTCGGCGATCGCGGACAGCTTGGTCGATTGCGCGTTCATGCCGGAAACGCCAGTGCGCAGGGCGCTGTAGAGACTCATCGTTGGTTCCTCGCCAGACGGATTCGAGCAGGCCGCAGCCTACAAAGATTGGCTTGCGCGAGGCTGGTGCCCCATCGTCTAGGGGCGGAGCACCTGGGCAAGCTCGGCAAAAACGTCGAGGCTGGGCTGGGCCGACGGATCCTGCCTGAGGGCGTCGTAGATGCGCGGCACCATGACGACGGCACGGTCGAGCTCGGCATCGTTGCCAGCGTGGTAGCCGCCCATCAGGCGCAGGTCGCGGGTGTCCTCGAAGCGGGCGATCATTGTCTTGAGGGCGCTGACCAGGTTGCGCTGCTCGGTCGTCCAGCAGAGCTGGGCGAGGCGCGAGATCGACGCCAGGACGTTGACGGCAGGGTAGCGGCCCTGGTCGGCAATGGCGCGCTCGAGGACGACGTGGCCGTCGAGGGTGCCGCGGATGGCGTCGGCGACGGGATCGTTGTGGTCGTCGCCGTCGACCAGCACGGCGAAGATGCCGGTGATCGTGCCGGCGCCCTCGGCGCCCGGCCCGGCACGCTCGAGAATCCTCGGCAAGTCACTGAAAACACTGGGCGTATAGCCACGGGCCACGGCCGGCTCGCCGGCCGCCATGGCGACGTCGCGAGCGGCATGGGCGTAGCGGGTGACCGAATCGACGATGAGCAGAACCGATTCGCCGCGGTCGCGGAAATACTCGGCAATCGCCATCGCCGAGGGCAGCGCCAGCCGGCGCATCATCGGGCTCTCGTCGCCGGTGGAGACGACGGCGATGGCGCGGGCGCGGTTCTTGGCGAGCGGCCCTTCGAGGAACTCGCGCACCTCGCGGCCGCGCTCGCCGACCAGCGCCAGCACGACGGTGTCGAAGGCGGCGGCCTGGGCGATCATGGACAGGATGGTCGACTTGCCGACGCCGGAGCCGGCAAAGATGCCGACGCGCTGGCCGCGGCAGAGCGGCGTGAACAGGTCGATGATGCGCACGCCGGTCTTCAGCGGCTGGCGGACGCGGGCGCGGGTCATGGCGGCCGGCGGCGAGCGGTCGATGGGGATCGGCCTGTCACCGCGCGACAGGCGGCCGCGGTCGTCGATCGGCTCGCCGAGCGCGTTGACCGCGCGGCCCTTCCAGTCGGGCGCCGGATTGAGGTGCATGGTGCCGATCAGCCGCGCAACCATGCCGGTGCCGACCGGGAAGTGGCTCACGAAGGGCTTGACGATGGCATCGGATTCGCCGACGCGGACGACCTCGCAGATGGTCGAGCGGCCACCGTCATCGAGGCGGACACGATCGCCGAGCTTGGCGACGGCGGAAATCCCCCTGATGCGAAAGTGGCCGGGCGCCACTTCGGAGACGCGGCCGCCGACATGCACGAAGGGCAGTTCGGCCTCCGCCGCCGCTATGCTGTCGGCAAGATGGGCGAGGCTGGTCACCACGGGCTATGCAGGCGCCAGGGTCTTGATCGCCTCCTGGCTCACCTGGTCGTTCTGGTCGATCGCGGTGGACGCCTGGTCGAAGGCGCGCGAGGCTTCGATCAGGCGGGTCATCTCCATGATCGGATTGACGTTTGAGCCCTCGATGTAGCCCTGGCGGACGCTGTTGGCGGTCATGTCCTCGACCGGGTCGGCGGGCTTGTCGGAGATGACGCCGGAATTGTCGTGGCGGGTGAGGGTGGCGTCGGCCGGGATGAGGAAGAGGCCGATGGCGCCGAGCTTCTTGCCGCCCTGGTTGATGCCGCCGTCCTCGGAGATATTGATCGGGCCGCCCGAGGCATCCAGCGTGATCGGCGAGCCGCCGGAATCGACCACGCTGTAGCCGTTGACCGACTGCAGGTCGCCGTTGGCGGTCATGTGGAAGCGGCCGTCGCGGGTGTAGACCGTGCCCTGCGGCGTCTCCAGGCCGAACCAGCCGTCGCCCTCGATGGCGACATCGAGGCTGTCGCCGGTGCGCGTGATCGGGCCCTGGTTGCGCACGACGTAGGTCTCGCCGGACGAGGCGAAATTGACCTGGTCCTGGCCGGCCTGCTGCAATTCGGTGGTGAAGCGCACGCCCACCGCCCGGTAGCCGGCGGTGTTGACGTTGGCGATGTTGCTGGCGATCGCGTCGAGGCGGCGCTCCATGGCGATCTGGGCGGAGATCGCCACATAGGTTCCGGTGGCCACGGCTCACGATCCTCCGTGCTTCAGCGAGGTCAGCGCGTAGAGCAGGTCGTAATCGACGGTCGCGCTCGAGCCGGTGTTGTTGAACAGGGCCAGGATCGGATCGGAGGTGGTCACGTTCTCGGCGTCCCAGGCGGCGGCGAAGCGCGTGATCAGCTTTTCGAGCTTGGCCGGGTCGGAGAGGTCGGCGACGTCGAGCTGCTGGGAAACGGCCTTGGCCTGGAGCTCGATGTCGGCATTGGACATGGTGTCGGGAAAGCCGAAGGCGGTCTGCACTACCGTCCACAGGGCGGTGTCGGCGAGCAGGCCGTAGACCGATTTGACGTTGGGGGCCTCGCGCTGGAAGTAGAGCGCGAGCCGGACGGCGTCGTTGTCCTGGCCGGCGTTGGTCTCCAGGGTCTGGCGCGTATAGAGGTCGACGACGGTCTGCTGCACGGTCGTCGACTGGGTGGTTGCCTCGCCGTTCTGGGCGAAGTTGAAGGCGGTGGCGAACTTGACGAAGCGGTCGTCCGACAGCTTGTTGGCGAAGGCGGTGGAATCGGCGACGCCTTCGGTCAGCACCTTGCGCATGAAGGCCTTGGCGTAGGCCATGTCCTCCAGGCCGTAGGCCTTCATGGCGTAATTGAACAGGCGCGTGTCCTTGATGAAATCGTCGATCGATTTCACCTCGCCGATGTGGCTCTGGTAATACTTGGTCGCCGTCGCAACGGAGGCCTCGGAGGCCGTCGTCGCCAGCGAGCGATCGAGGTTGTTGGCGATCGTACGATAGGTCGACAACGTCGTCTGCGTGGTGCTCATGGTAGGTCCCCGCCGGAGACTTCTGACTAGCCGGTGAGGCTTGCGCGAGCCTGACCGACGGCGACTTCAGCCCCACGCAAGCTTTGTGCGTGATCCCGGAGACAGGCGGTTCGCTGATTCAGCCCCGGGGAGTCGTGTGGCGTGAACCTCATCATCGGTCTCGTAGTCGCCGTCGGTGCGATGGCAGGCGGCTTCATCGGCGAAGGCGGCCACCTCTTCGTGCTGTGGCAGCCCTTCGAGTTTCTCATCATCGGCGGCATCGCGCTTGGCGTCTTCGTCATGGGCAACCCGTTCTCGACGATCAAGGACACGATGGCCGGCACCGTCGAGGCGATCACCAACAAGGTGCCCAAGCGCAAGGACTTCCTGGCGCTGCTCAGCCTGCTCTTCGCGCTGCTCAGGGACCTGAGGACGCGGCCGCGGGCCGAGGTCGAGGCGCATATCGACAATCCCCAGGAATCGCCGCTGTTCCAGCATTTCCCGGGCATTCTCAAGGACAAGGAGCTGACCCAGTTCATCTGCGACTACGTGCGGCTGACCATCATCGGCAACGCCCGCTCGCACGAGATCGAGGCGCTGATGGAGCAGGAGATCAGCACCATCCGCAAGCACAAGGTGAAGCCGCACGCGTCGATGACGACGATCTCCGACACACTGCCGGCGCTGGGCATCGTCGCGGCGGTGCTGGGCATCGTCATCGCCATGGGCAGCCTGAGCGAATCGCCGGAAGTCCTCGGCGAACACATCGGCGCGGCGCTCATCGGCACCCTCACCGGCATCTTCTGGTCCTACGCCGTGGTCTCGCCGCTGGCGCAGCTGATCAAGATGACCCGGGAAAAGCAGATGGAGAGCTACATCATCGTCAAGCAGGCGCTCATCGCCTTCATGAACGGGGCGCTGCCGCAGATCGCGCTCGAACACGGGCGCAAGACGATCTCGTCGGGCGAGCGGCCGACCATCGACGATGTCGAGAACGAAGCGATCGCCACCACCCCGCCATCGACACCTCAGAAGCAGGCAGCCTAACGGATGACCGTCGCAACCGCTGAAAAACCGCCGGCCGCGTTCCGCGACCTCCTTGTCAAGGCCTCGAGCCTGGCGATCGACCAGTTGCCGCTGTTGCCGGTCATCCTCGACCGCGTCGGCGCGCAGCTCGCCGAGCGGCTGCGCTACCTGTCCTCGGCGCTGCCCCACGTCACCGTCAACGACCTGCTGACGGCGCAGATTGGCGAAACCCTCGACGACTACGAGATGCGCGCCATCACCGGCCTGTTCTATGCCGCCGGCTGGGATGCGCCGGTGATCGTCGGCTTCGACCGCGACTTCGTCTTCTCGGCCGTCGAGATGCTGCTCGGCGGCGACGGCTCGGAGCCGCCGCTCGAGGACGAGCGCAACTTCTCCAGCGTCGAAGTGCAGATCGCGCAGTTCATCTTCGAGGAAGTCGGCACGGCGTTGCAGACGGCCTTCTCCGGCATCTCCAACCCGCGCTTCCGCCTGGAGCGCACCGAGACGCGCATGGATTTTGCCGGCGCCGGCCGGCGCAACCACCAGGCGGTGGTGGCCAAGTTCATCCTGCAAGCGATCAACCGCGGCGGCGAGATGTTCGTCATCATCCCGCAGAGCGCGCTGGTGCCGCTGAGAAGGGTGCTGGCGCGGGTGGCGCCGGCAGACCTCACCCCGCCCGATTCGGCGTGGACGCGCCACATGGGCGAGGAGGTCCGGCGGGCGTCGGTGACCATCAGCGCGGTGGCCGAGACCAACGAGCTGACGCTCGGCGACGTCGCCGACCTCAAGGTCGGGCAGATCGTCAAGCTGCAGGCGACCGCCAACAGCCGCATCAAGGTGGAAAGCGCCGAGCAGTCGCTGTTCTGGGCCTATCTCGGCCAGAACGAGGGCTACTACACGCTGTGCATCGACGAGGCCTTCGACCAGCAGCGGGAATTCATCAACGATGTGCTGGGCGGCTGACGGCCGCGCGGCGCGCGGCGCGGGACCGGCGAATCCTGCCTGCGGCAAGATTGGCCGGCTAGAGGTGAGAACGCTTTTGATGGCGAAAGGAAGCTGAGAGATGGATGGGAACTCGGTGAAGGCGTCCGCCGCGGAAGAGGCGATGTTCGCAGGCAGCGCCAGCACCAGCGCGCCGCCGATCGGTGACGGCGAAGAGCGTGGCGGCGGCAACATGGATGCGATCCTGAGGATCCCGGTCGTTGTCCAGGCGATCCTCGGCACCGCGGTCATGCCGGTCGCCAACCTGATGAAGCTCAATCGCGGCGCCATCGTGCCGCTCGACCACCGCATCGGCGAGGTCGTCGACGTGGTGGTCAACGGGCGCGTGGTGGCGCGCGGCGAGGTGGTGGTGCTGGAGGAAGACAATTCGCGCTTCGGCATTTCGCTGACCGAGATCGCCGGCATGCCAAGGCCGAATTCCTCCAACTAGAGCGGCGGCGCGGGCGATGGCCATCCAGATCCAGAACCGGCCGTCGGCGGCCAAGGGCATGCCCGGGTCGGACCGCGTGGCGGCGATCCTGCTGACCATGGGCAAGTCGCTGTCGGCCCGGCTGATGAAGCACTTCGAGGCGGGCGAAATCCGCCAGATCACGCGCTCGGCCTCGGAGCTGAGGCCGGTGTCGGCGCCGCAGCTCGGCTCGCTGATCGAGGAATTCGCTACCCAGTTCGCGCTCGGCGCCAGCCTGGTGAGCTCGCCGGCCGAGGTGCAGCGCATGCTCGACGGCGTCCTGCCCAAGGAGCAGATCGAGGAGATCATGGGCGAGGTGGCGGGCAAGCCCGACCACTCGACCTGGGACCGCATATCGGCGGTCACCGAGAGTGCGCTCGCCGCCTATATCCTCAGCGAACACCCGCAGACCGCGGCGCTCATCCTGTCGAAGATCAAGTCGGCGACCGCGGCCAAGGTGCTCACCCTGCTGCCGGCCAACGAGCGCGACGGGCTCATCCGCCGCATGCTGTCGGTCAAGCCGGTCAGCGACGAGGCGACGCGCCTGTTCGAGCGCATCATGCAGAACGAATTCTCAGGCAAGCTGGCGCGGCTGGCCGGCGGCGAGGGCAATGCCCACATCGCCGACATCATCAACAAGCTGGACAGCGACCAGGTCGATTCGATCCTGGAGAGCCTGGCGACGACGCGGCCGAAGACCGCAGCGGCGCTGAAGAGCCAGCTGTTCACCTTCGACGACCTCGCCAAGCTGTCGCAGCGGGCGCGCGGCACGCTGTTCGACATGGTCCCCGCCGACAAGGTGGTGCTGGCGCTCAAGGGAACCAGCGCCGAATACCGCGAGGTCATCCTGTCGGCGCTGTCCTCGCGCGTGCGCAAGATGATCGAGACCGAACTCAACAACGGCCAGGCCGTGCCTGCCCGCGACGTCGCCGAGGCGCGGCGCAGCATCGTCGACCTGGCACTCGAGCACGCGGCGCGGGGCGAGATCGAGATCCGCAGCCAGGAAGAAGAGCTGGTCAGTTAGTCCAGGCGGATCGGTACGGCGATGGCTGAGCGTAGCGACAAAGACTCGAAAACCGAGGAACCGACAGAGAAGAAGATCGCCGACGCGATCGAGAAGGGCAACGTCCCGCGCTCGCGCGAGATGGCGACTTTCGCCTCGCTGCTCGGCATCCTCGTCGCCGCCGGCTTCCTGGTCGCCACCGGCTCGGTCAACCTCACCCAGACGATGGCCGTGCTCATCGACAATTCCAGCGGCTTCGTCCTCGACAACGGCCCCGACGCCAACCGTCTGCTATGGGCGGTGATGGGGGAACTGACCAAGTTCCTCGCCCCGATCGTGGTCATGCTGATGCTGGCGGGACTGGCCGCGGCCTTCTTCCAGCACGCGCCGACGATGGCGCTGGAGCAGATCAGGCCGAAATGGTCGCGGGTGTCGCTGGCGGGGGGCTGGCAGCGCATCTTCAGCGGGCCGGGCCTGATGGAGTTCGCCAAGTCGCTGTTCAAGTTCGGCGCCATCGGCGTGGTCTGCGCCATGATGCTTTCCGGCGAGGAGAGCGCCGTCACCGGGGCGATATTCATCGACCCGTCGGAGCTGCCCAACCTGGTGCTGTCGCTGGTGGTGCGGCTGGTCTCGGTGGTGTGCGTGGCCATCGCCATCATGGTTGCCGGCGATATCGTGTGGTCGCGCTTCCGCTGGCGTTCCGAACTGCGCATGACGCGCCAGGAACTCAAGGACGAGTTCAAGGACAGCGAAGGCGATCCGCTGGTCAAGTCGAAGCGGCGGTCGCTGGCGCGCGACCGCGCCCGCCGCCGCATGATCGCCTCGGTGCCCAAGGCCACCGTGGTCATCGCCAATCCGACGCACTACGCCATCGCCCTGCGATACGACCGCGCCAAAGGCGGCGCGCCGCTGGTGGTGGCCAAGGGCGCCGATCTGATCGCCCTCAAGATCCGCGAGATTGCCAGCAAGCATTCGGTCCCCATCGTCGAGGACAAGCCGCTGGCGCGGGCAATGTACGACGCAGTCGAGGTCGGGCAGTGGATTCCACCGGAATTCTACCGCGCGGTCGCGAAGATCCTGCACCACATCTACACGAGGCTGGCCGATGCACGCACATGAGCGAAGCGCATATCTACCGCAGCAGATGAGCCGTGCCGAAATGCTCGCCTGCGAAGCCATGCTTGCCGACGGCCTCAGGGATTTCCTGTCGGAGCTCGCCATGGTCAATGGCGGGGTGATGGTGTCCTATGTCTGCAACCACCACCACGCCAACCTCGACGACATCATCGGCTCGTCGACCGAGCGCCGCATCAAGCCCGGGCGGTTGTTCTATGCCAGCGATTCGCAGGTCGACTTCGACTGGGGCGAGGCGCCGTCGGTGTCGCTCGCCATGGAGCTGCGCGACGACCGGCTGACCGCCTTCTTCAACGTCATCTTCGGCGGCAACCACGTCGCCATCGACCTCAATGCCATCCATTTCGCCAACGGCGCGGGCAGCGCCCGCGATAATCTCCGGCTGTTTGCGGCGGCGGTGGCCGATGCACGCGTCGAATGAGGGGCGCGGCGGCTCCTCCACCAGCTTCAGGCAAGGTTGCTGACCGACTCTCGAGCGTGCACAGCACGAGGAGGAGTCGGTGCAACCGATCTACTTGTTCACGCTCGCCTCTCAGCATGAGCGCTGGGCTACGGTGCGCCAGGCGGCGCTGACCAGCAACATCGCCAACGCCAACACCCAGGGCTACACCGCGGTCGACATCCAGCCGTTCTCCGCCGTCCTCGACGATACGGCGCAGGTGACGCTGGCGCGCACCGATCCCGGCCACCTCAGCGACTCGGGCGACGCGGGCGATCCGACGGTGCGCGACTGGCAGGCGAAGGACACCGGTGCGCCCGTCGCCATCGACCAGCAGCTCATGCAGTCCGACGAAACCAACCGCGCCTTCTCGCTCGATACCGCCATCACCAAGGTGTTCCACCGCATGCTGACGACCGCCGTGAGGTCGGGCTGATGATCGATCCGCTGAGGGCCGCAACCAGCATCGCCGGCGCCGGGCTCGAAGCCCAGTCGGTGCGTCTGCGCGTCGTGTCGGAGAACCTTGCCAACGCGCAGGCGACCGGCAAGACGGCCGGGGCCGATCCCTATCGGCGCAAGACCGTCGTCTTCTCCAGCGAGTTCGACCGCCTGCTCGGCGCCGCGACCGTCGAGGTCAAATCGATCGGCACCGACCAGTCGGCGTTCCGCGTCGAGCACGACCCGTCCAACCCGGTCGCCGACAAGGACGGCAACGTCAAGCTGCCCAATGTCAACATGCTGGTCGAAATGGCCGACATGCGCGAGGCGAGCCGCTCCTACGAGGCCAACCTGCAGATGGTCAAGGAGGCGCGCTCGATGACCACCCAGATTCTCGACCTGTTGAGGAACAGCTGAAGATGATCACTGCGCTCTCCGGACTGGGGTCGGTCGGCACGCCGGCCGAGGTGACCCGGCCGACGGCAACCCCGGCGGCGACGGGAAGCGACTTCGGCAAGGTGCTCGCCGACGTCGCCAACAACACCGTCGATGCCATCAAGGCCGGCGAATCGGCGGCCATCGGCGGCATCAACGGCAGCCGCTCGGTGCAGCAGGTGGTCGACGCCATGCTCAATGCCGAACAGGCCCTGCAGACCGCGATCGCGGTCCGCGACAAACTGGTTTCCGCCTATCAGGAAATCAGCCGAATGAACATCTAGCGTAGGAGCAAGCGTATGCGCGCCTTGGCCATAGCGGCAACCGGCATGTCGGCTCAACAGACCAATGTTGAGGTGATCGCCAACAACATCGCCAACATCAACACCACGGCGTTCAAGCGCGCGCGGGCGGAATTCTCCGACCTCATCTACCAGACCGACCGGGCGCAGGGCGTGCCCAATGCCGGTGGCGAGGACGTGGTGCCGGAAGGCGCCCAGATCGGCCTCGGCGTGCGCACGGTGGGCGTGCGCAACCTGCACATCCAGGGGTCGCTGGCGCAGACCTCGAACCCGCTCGACGTCGCCATCGACGGGCGCGGCTGGTTCCAGATCACCGGGCCCGGCGGCGAGACGCTCTATAGCCGCGCCGGCTCGTTCAACAAGAACGGCACCGGCCAGCTGGTGACCGGCGACGGCTACGTGGTCAATCCTTCGATTACGATCCCGACCAACACCACCGAAGTCACCATCAACGAGACCGGCGAGGTCTATGCCACGGTAGCGGGCACCTCGGCGCCGCAGCTCCTCGGCCAGATTGCGCTGGTCGACTTTGCCAACGATGCCGGCCTCGAGCCGCTCGGCAACAACCTCTATCGCGAGACGACGGCGTCGGGCGCGGCCACCGAGGGGGTTGCCGGCGATCCCGGTTTCGGCTCGATCCGCCAGGGCTATCTGGAGCAATCAAACGTCGATCCGGTGAGCGAGATCACCGAGCTGATATCGGCGCAGCGCGCCTACGAAATGAACTCCAAGGTCATCCAGGCGGCCGATGAGATGCAGCAGCAGATCACGCAGGGCATCAAGTGACCGAGGAGAGGAGATGATCATCACCCGTATCCTTTCGCGCGCCGCCGCCAGCCTGGCAGGGCTGGTCGTCGCCATCGGCTGTCTCGCCGGCGGAGCGGCCGTCGCGGCGCCGCCCGAGCAATTGCCGGTGCCGTCGGTGACGATCTATCCAGGCGACACGATCAGCGGCGACATGCTGACCAGCGGCACCTTCGCGCCCGGCACCGCCGAGACCTACCCGGTGATCGTCGCGCGCAGCGAGCTGGTCGGCAAGGTTGCCCGGCGTACGCTGCTTGCCGGTCGCCTGATCGCGCGCAACACGGTCGGCGAGCCGGACCTGGTGCAGAAGGGCAAGATCATCCCGATCCACTACGACGAGGGCCCGCTGACCATCACCGCCTCGGTGCTGGCCCTGCAATCGGGCGCGCTCAACGACATGATCCAGGTGCGCAACATGGACAGCGGCAAGGTAGTGGTCGCCACCGTCGCGGCCGACGGCAGCGTGCGCGTCGACGCCAGATGAAACGCCTCCTCATCATCGCTGCCGCCGCAATCCTGATCGCCTCGGGGGCGCAGGCGACGCGCATCAAGGACGTCTCCACCATCCAGGCGGCGCGCGAGAACCAGCTCATCGGCTACGGCCTGGTGGTCGGCCTGCAGGGGACCGGCGATTCCATGCGCAATTCGCCGTTCACCCAGCACGCCCTGCAATCGATGCTCGACCGCATCGGCATCAACGTGCTCAACGACCAGATGCGCGTGCGCAACGTCGCCGGCGTCATGATCACCGCCAGCCTGCCGCCCTATGCCTCGTCGGGCACGCGCATCGACATCGACGTGTCGTCGATCGGCGATGCGGTGTCGCTCAAGGGCGGCACCCTGCTGATGACGCCGCTGATGGGTGCCGACGGCGCGGTCTACGCCGTCGCCCAGGGGCCGATCTCCGGCTCGGGCTTCGTCGCCGCCGGCTATGCGGCGAGCGTCACCGAAGGCGTGGCGACCGGCGGACGCATCCCCAATGGCGGCCTGGTCGAGCGGTCGATCCCCGGCACTTTCGAGGATTCGGGGCAGATCGTCGTCGAGCTGTTCAATGCCGATTTCGCCACCGCGACGCAGGTCGCCGACGTCATCAACGCCTACGCCCAGAGCCGCTTCGGCCATACGGTCGCGCATGAGCGCGACATGCGCTCGATCGTGCTCACCCGACCCAAGGAAATCAGCGCCACCCGCTTCATGGCGGAGATCGGCGAACTGCTGGTGTCGCCCGACGCGCCGGCGCGGGTGGTCATCAACGAGCGCACCGGAACCGTGGTCATCGGCCAGGACGTGCAGATCTCGACCGTGGCGGTGACCCACGGAACGCTCACCGTGCGCGTCTCGGAGGCGGCCTTCGCCTCGCAGCCGCCGGCCTTCTCCAAGGGCACCACGACCGTGCTGCCGCGCACCAGCGTGACCACGAACGAACCGGACGCGCACATCGCGGTGGTCGGCGGCGCCAGCCTCGAACAGCTCGTCTCCGGCCTCAACCGGATCGGCATGAAGCCGACAGACGTCATCGCCATCCTCCAGGCGATCAAGTCGGCCGGCGCCCTGCAGGCGGAACTGGTGGTGCAATGAAGACGACCCTGGCGGCAGTGCTGATCACGGCGGCCTTCGCCGGCCTCGGTGCGGCGTTGCCGGCCCTTGCCGCGGAGCAGGCCCCGGCCGCCCCGGCGCAGCCGGCGGCGGCCGATGTCGCCAATGCCGGCGATGGCGGCGGCGACAATGCGGCTGCCTATTGCCGGAACATCGCCAACCAGGCGGCCGATGCACGCTATGCGCGCCAGGCCCAGTCGTTGGCCGACATGACCAAGGCGCTCGACGAGCGCATCGCGGCGCTGGAAGCCAAGCGGGCGGACTACGAGAAATGGGTCAGCCGGCGCCAGGAATTCCTCAGCCAGGCCGACGACAGCGTGGTCGCCATCTATTCGCAGATGCGGCCCGACGCCGCCTCGCAGCAGTTTGCCGTCATGGACGAGGAGGCGGCCGCCGCCATCCTCTCCAAACTCCAGCCGCGCACCGCCAGCGCCATCTTGAACGAGATGGATCCGGTGACCGCCGCGCGCCTCACCAACGTGATGACCGGGCTTCCCGCCGCGGCCGCCAGCGCCGACACCAAGAAGGCCGGAAACTCGTGACGCGCTTCCTGCCCGTCCTGCCCATCCTGCCCGTCCTGGCAGTCCCGTTCTTCCTGGCGAGCTGCGCCGGCGCGCCGACCGCGACCACCGGCGGCAACCCGCCGCTGTCGGTCGTCGGCCAGGGCCTGACCGTCAAGCGGGCGCCGCTGCCGCAGGCCTTCGCCGAGCCCAACATCCATGCCCCGCACTCGCTGTGGAGCCAGAAGAACCAGGGCCTGTTCCAGGACATGCGGGCGCGCGCGATCGGCGACATCATCACCGTCACCATCGACATCAACGACAAGGCGCAGTTCGACAATACCAGCGGGCGCTCGAAGGAGGGCAACGCCAAGGGAGCCTTCGGCTTCGACCTCGGCTGGGGCGGCTTCGGCATGGCCAACAAGTCGGGCAGCGCCTCGGCCGATCTCTCGGCCAGCGGCTCGGTGGACGCCAAGGGCACCGGCTCGATCGACCGCTCGGAAAAGCTGCACCTGTCGATCGCGGCGGTGGTCACCGAGGTGCTGCCCGAGGGCAACCTGCTGATCAGCGGGTCGCAGGAGGTGCGCGTCAATCACGAAGTGCGCGTGCTGACCATCGCCGGCATCGTGCGCCCGTACGACATCGCCGACAACAACATGATCGCCTACGACAAGATCGCCGAGGCGCGCATCTCGTATGGCGGCCGCGGCAAGATCAGCGAGATGCAGTAGATGGCCGGGCTGTTCGGAAAGAAGAAGAAAGACGAGCTCGAGCTCGCTCGGCCGTACCGGACAGGACGACGTCGACGATTCGGACCTCGCCGACGTCAACGAGGATTCCGCGGTCGAGCTCAAGAAGGCGGAGCTTGCCGCCAAGATATCCAAGTTCCCGGCGTGGATGGGGATCGCGGTGAGCGCGCTGGCCATCACCGCGGTGGCGGCAGGCGGCGGCATCTTGTTCGGGCTGAAGACCGCCGCGACGATCGAAACCACCATCGCCGAGCGCGACGCCGCCGCCAAGCCGGATGCCGGCGAGCATCTGATCGCGATGAAGTACAGCGGCGACACCGTGGTCAAACCGCTGGAGGCGGTGGTGACCAACCTCGCCTCGCCGTCGGATACCTGGGTGCGGCTGGAGGCGTCGATGATCTTCAAGAACGGCGCCCTGCCGAACCCGGAGGTGACCGGCGCCGAGGTCCGCCAGGACGTGCTGGCCTACCTGCGCACGGTCAACATCGCCCAGCTCGAGGGGCCGAGCGCGCTGCAGCACCTGCTCGAGGACCTCGAGGAGCGGGCGGCGGTGCGCACCAACGGGCGCGTCAGCGAGCTGGTGATCCAGACGCTGGTCATCCAATAGGGGCTGCGGGATGCGGATCTCTGCGGCTCGGTCACGGCTCGGACGGCTGGTGCTGCTGACGGCCCCGCTCGTCCTCATGGCGGCCAGCGCCCAGGCGCAGACCCAGGGGTCGCTGCTCGACACGCTGGTTCCGCCCGATGGCGCCAGCGTCTCCGGGCGCATCGTTCAGCTCGTCCTGGTGCTCACCATCCTGTCGGTGGCGCCGGGGCTGCTCATCATGGTGACCAGCTTCACCCGCTTCGTCATCGCGCTGTCGTTCCTGCGCTCGGGCCTGGGCATGCAGAGCACGCCCGCCAACCTGGTGCTGATCAGCCTGTCCCTGTTCATGACCTTCTACGTCATGGCGCCGACCTTCGACCGGGCCTGGCAGGACGGCGTGCAGCCGCTGCTCAACAACCAGATCAGCGAGCAGGACGCCTACACCAAGATCACCGATCCGTTCCGCACCTTCATGGCCGGTCAAGTTCGGCCCAAGGACTTGAAGTTGTTCGAGGATCTGGATGCGACCCGGATCCACGCGGCGGCCTCGCAGACGCCCGGCGCTCCGGCAAGCGCCGCTGCCGCCGCCCCGCCGGGCGCGGCCGTGGCGGCCGAGGGCGCCGAGGTTCCCGCCGACAAGGTCGACCTCAGGGTGCTGATCCCCGCCTTCATGGTCTCGGAGCTGCGCCGGGCCTTCGAAATCGGCTTCCTCATCGTGCTGCCGTTTCTGATCATCGACATCGTCGTCGCCACCCTGGTGATGTCCATGGGCATGATGATGATGCCGCCGTCGGTGTTGGCTTTGCCGTTCAAGATATTGTTCTTCATCCTGATCGACGGATGGAACCTGCTCGTCGGCGGGCTCGTGCAATCGTATTTCTGACCAGGGGTATGGAAACCAACCGGTAATATTCGCCTGCCAATATAGGCGCCATGGCGAGTTGGGGCCGGGGCTGAGCGGGCAGGTGTGTCCGCGCTCCAAGAGAACCCAAAGGCATGATGCCGCCCCGCCATACCGGTGCGAGCCCGGTATGTCCTAGACAACGGCACATCAAAAGGGTTCGCTATGTCATCCTTGTTGACCAATTCCTCCGCCATGGTCGCTCTGCAGACCCTGCGGAGCATCAATACCAACCTCGAACAGACCAACAACCGCGTTTCGACCGGCCTGCGCGTCAACACCGCCGCCGACAACGCCGCCTACTGGTCGATCGCCACCACCATCAAGTCGGACAACGGCGCGCTCGGCGCGGTCACCGACTCGCTCAGCCTCGGCGCGTCGTCCCTGTCCACGACCTATACCGGTCTCGACACCGCCAAGACCTCGCTCAACGACCTGAAGAACCAGCTCGTTACCGCCACCGGCGAAAACGTCGACAAGGCCAAGATCCAGCAGACGATCGCCTCGATCCAGGCCCAGCTCAAGTCGGTTGCCGACGAGGCATCGTTCTCGGGCCAGAACTGGCTGAGCACCGGCAGCGACAGGCACGAATTTCAGCAAGACCATCGTGTCGTCGGTGTCGCGCGATTCCAACAACCAGCTTTCGATCGGCTCCATCGGCGTCGACATCACCAACATCCGCCTCTACGGCAACGGCACCACGCCAGTTCGGCATCCTCGACAAGACGATCGACCTCAACACCTACACCTCGGACAGCGGCACCGCGGCGACGGTCGAGGCGGCTGCGGTCGATTTCGCCAACGCCAACGACAACGTCTCGTTCACCGTGTCGCAGAACGGCGGCGCGGCGGTGACGGTCAACATCAACGAGACGACGCTCACCGAAGCCGGCCTGAGCGACACCAAAGTCCGCAGCAACGCCGACCTCGCGGCGGTCCTCAACCAGGCCCTTTCGGACTCCAGCATCGTCGGCATTTCCGCCGCGGTCGATGCCTCCGGCCACGTGATCTTCTCGTCGCTCGATGACTTCGACATCAGCGGCGCGACGGCGGTACGGCACCTCCAGCCTCGACGTCACCGACCTCGGCCTGAAGGCCACGGCGCCGGCGACCTCTGCCGCCAGCGCCGGCGCGACCAGCGTCGCCGATATCGACATCAGCAGCGCCGACAGCGCCACCATCCAGGGCTATCTCAAGGTTGTCGACCAGGCCCTGTCGGAAGTGACCGATGCGGCCTCGTCGGTGGGCGCCTATCAGAACCGCGTCTCTTCGCAGCAGAACTTCGTCAAGGCCCTGCAGGACGCCAACACGACCGCCGTCGGCGCCCTGGTCGATGCCAACATGGAAGAGGAATCGACCAAGCTGAAGGCGTTGCAGACCCAGCAGCAACTGGCCGTCCAGTCGCTGTCGATCGCCAACGCCAGCACCTCGAACATCCTGACGCTGTTCCGCTAAGCGCGAAACGTCCGTCCGCTAGCCACTGTCAGGGGCCGCGTCCTTCGGGACGCGGCCCTTTTCGTTTCAGCGCGCAACCTTCGCGCAAGGTTGACCTTCGACATTGGGCGGGAGCCGGTGTCGTCACTCTCGCCCCCGGGCGCGTTCGCCAGCGGCTCGATTTCGACCGGTGGATCGAGGCGCGAAGAGAAGGAGCGCGGCGGCCGATGGGGCGGGACACTATCGAACGCTTGTGGACCAGCATTGCCGGCCTCGGCGCGCGCCGACTGGTGGCGCTGGCCTTGGTCGCCGTGGCGGTCATGGCGGTGCTGGGCGTGGGGACCTACTATCTCGGCCGCCCGCCGCAGGACATCCTCTATTCCGGCCTGACCCGCGACGACGTTTCGCGCATCGGCGCGGCGCTCAAGGACGCCGGCATCGAATTCGACGTCGCCGCCGACGGTGAGACGGTCATGGTGAACTACGGCGAAACGGCGCGGGCACGCATGCTGCTGGCCGAAAAGGGCCTGCCGCAAAGCGCCAATTCGGGCTACGAGCTGTTCGACAAGGTGGGATCGTTCGGCCTCACCTCGTTCATGCAGAACGTCACCAAGACACGGGCGCTGGAAGGCGAACTGGCGCGCACCATAGAGGGCATGGACGGCATCAAGTCGGCGCGCGTGCACCTGGTGCTGCCCGACACGAGCTCGCTGCGCAGCCAGCAGCAGGCCGCCTCGGCCTCGGTGGTCATCCGCACCGACATGCCGAGCGATGCCAGCCCGGCCCAGGCGATCCGCCATCTGGTGGCCGCCGCGGTGCCCGGGCTCAAGGTCGACAACGTCACCGTGCTCAATACCGAAGGGGCGCTGCTGGCCTCGGGCGACGACATCGAGAGCGCCTCGGCCGGCAAGATGGCGATCGTCGAGCAGACGGTGAACCGCGAGATCGAGGACAAGGTGCGGCGCACGCTGACGCCCTATCTCGGCATCGGCAATTTCCAGGTGAGCGTGGTGGCGCGGCTGAACCTCGACCGCTCGACCACCAACGAGGTGACCTACGATCCATCGTCGCGGGTGGAGCGCTCGGTGCGCACGGTCAAGGAGAACGCGCTGGCGCAGAACACGTCGAGCGAGGCGGCCGCCGCCACGGTGCAGCAGAACCTGCCCGACCAGGGCAACAATGCCAGCGGCAACGGCAAGAACTCGAACGAGACCAACGACCGCCGCGAAGAGACGACCAACTACGAGATCTCGACACGCACGACCGAGACCGCGCATGACGGCTATACCGTCGAGCGCCTGTCGATCGCCGTCCTGGTCAACCAGAAGCGGCTGGACGATGCCGCCAAGCAGGGCCCGGATGCCCTGCCGGTCGAACACCAGATGATGGACATCGAGCAGCTGGTCTCGGCTGCCTCCGGCTACAGCAAGGACCGCGGCGACCAGCTCAAGGTGGCCTCCGTCGACTTCGTCAGCGATTTCGGCGAGGCAGCGCCGGCGCCCGGCATGATGAGCGTGATCATGGGGCAGGCGGGAAGCCTGTTCAACTCGTTCGCCCTGGTCGTGCTCGGCGCGGTCGTCATCCTGTTCGGCTTCCGGCCGGCGATCCGCATGATCGTGGCGCAGTCGCCGCGGGCGGTGGAGGCAGCGGGCGAGGTCGGCGCCATCGAGGCCCAGCAGGCGCCGGCATTGGGCACGCCGCTGCAGGCAGTCGGCGGCGAGGACACCGTCAACCTGATCGAGGACGTCACCAAGCGCATGAACCGCTCGCCGCAGAAGCGGCTCGAGCAGATCGTCGAATATGACGAGGCGCAGGCAGCCGCCATCCTGCGGCAATGGCTGCACCAGGACGAGGCGGCATGACTGTAACGGCCGCCGCGATCCGTCTGCCGCGCTTCGCCAGCGGCCGGGTTGCGGCGACCACCAGCGCTGAATTCCGGCCGCTCAACGAGAAGCCGGCGCCGCTGCCCGCGGAGGACCGCATGGCGGCCCAGACCGCCGCGGTGGCTCAGGCCCTGGCCGCGGCCGAGGCCACGTTCGATGCCACCCGCGCCGCCGACCTGCGCCGCCTTCGAGCAGCGCCTGGCAGAACGCGAGGCGGAGATCCTCACCACCATCGGCGATGCGCTCGCCGGGCAGATGGCCGAGGGGCTGGCAGCAATAGAGGAACAGGTGGGCCGCCATGTCGGCACGGCGCTGCTGCGCTTTCTCGACCATGCGGTGCGCGAGCGCGCCATCGGCGAGCTGGCCGAAGCCGTGTCCGCGCTGGTCGCCAGCGGCGGCACCACGCGGGTCAGGATCACCGGGCCGGTGGCATTGACCGGGCGCGTAGAAGCCGCCATCGCCCCGACGGGGGTGGCGGTCGAGCGCGTCGAAAGCGATGCGGCGGATATCTCGGTGGCCATCGACGATACCGTAGTGGAGACCAGCATCAGGGCGTGGATGGACCGGCTGATGGCGCAGGCGGGGGCGGCAGACGATGGCTGACAGCGCACCGCACGAGCTGATCATCATCCGCCGGCACCAAGACGAAGACCATGTCGCGCACAGCTCGGCGTGGAAGGTCGCCCATGCCGACTTCATGACGGCGATGATGGCCTTCTTCCTGATCATGTGGCTGATCAACGTCACTGACGAGAACGTGCGCAAGGGCATCGCCCAATACTTCAACCCGATCCACATGTCGCAGGGCTCGAGCGAGCTGAAAGGGCTGTCGACCACCAAGGGCCAGGACAAGGCCGCACAGAAGGGCCACGGCGAAATGCCGCTGCCGCAGGCGAACATCAACCCGATCGATCTCAGTGCCGGGCAGGGAGACGGCAAGGCGAACGGCAAGCCGATGAACCCCGAGGCGGCCGCCTCGGCGCTCAACGCGGCGGCCGAGCTGGCGGCCAAGCTGGCGGCAGGCACGAGCGTCGGCGACAAGGCCAAGCAGGACGCCAAGAGCGAGTCGGCCGCCGACGCCCTCAAGAAGATCGGCGAGGTCGCCGCCGCGCTCAAGCCGCCCAATGGCGGGTACGATCGCGAGGCGTTCCAGGATCCCTACGCCGTGCTGGCGAAGCTGGAGAAGGAATACGTCGCCACCCAGCCGACCAGCGTCGACGCCATCACCGGCGACGCGCGCGCCACTGGCGCTCCGGGCGGCGAGGTCGACCGCGACCCGTTCGATCCGTCCTATTGGCAGATGGTGCCACTGCCGACCGCCAAGGCAGGCCAGGCGGGCAAGCCGGGCACCGGCGCGCAGGCGCCGGATAGCGGCAAGCCGGATGCGGCGGCCCTGTCGCCGGTGGAAGCCGGGGCACAGGATGCGGCTGCCAAGCCCGCCGTGACGCAACCGGCCGACCAGCCGGACAAGGCGCCGGCGCCGGCCGTTGCCAAGGATGCGGCGGCGGCACCGGTTGCGGCCGAAGCAAAGGCAGACGAGGCCAACGCGGTTGCCGCGGCCACCGTGGCCAAGTCGACGGAGATCGCCCAGGACATCAAGACGTCGATCGCGCCCATGATGGCGGGCAAGGCATCGCCGGACCTCGCCGTCACTGCAACCAAGGAAGGCGTGACCATCAACCTCACCGACGATGCCGACTACGCCATGTTTGCGGTCGGCTCGGCGGTGCCTGATCCCAAGACCGTCGTGCTGCTCGAGCGCATCGCCAAGGTGCTGGCGAGCAAGCCCGGCCAGATCGTCGTTCGCGGCCACACCGACGGCCGGCCGTTCCATTCGGCCGATTACGACAATTGGCGGCTGTCGTCGGCGCGGGCGCAGATGGCCTACTACACGCTTCTGCGCGGCGGTCTCGACCAGTCGCGGGTCACGGCAATCGAGGGCCATGCCGACCGTGCCCTGAAGAACCCGGCCGATCCCTATGCGGCGGAGAACCGCCGCATCGAAATCCTGGTGAAGGACTCGCCATGACGGCGCGGCGGCTGATGATGGGCTGCGCCCTGGCGGCGCTGGTCTGGTCGGCCCCGGCGGTGGCCGATCCGCTGCCGGCTGCCCCCGCGCCGCAATCGTCGGGGGGCGGCGCGGCCGCATTCCTGTCCACCCTCTTCGGCACCAGCAAGCCGGTCCAGCCGGCGGCACCGCCGGTGCCCGTGGCGGCACCGATCAGCGTCCTGCCTCCGGCAATCGCGCCGGCCGGCGGCGAGGGGCTCCTGATCCATCTGCAGATTGCCGCGCCTCGGGTGCCGCCACTCCCCCGCCTGCGCCCGGCCTATGTGCCTACGCTGGCCGTGGCTGCGGCCGGCCCCGGCTCCAACGCGCCGCGGTCGGCGGCGCCCGCTTCCCCTGCCGTCGACCGGACCGTCACCGGCTCCATCGACGATGGGGCAACGGCCGAGACGCCCCAGGTTTCCAGCCTGCCAGCCGATGCCGCCCAACCGCAGCAGCCGGCCGGCGCGCCGACGGCGAAGGCGCGGCGCAGGTGCCGGCGGGCAAACGCGAGATCACCACCATCCAGCGCTCCGACGGGCTGCTCGGCGATCCTTCCGAATATCTCACCGACGAGCCGGCGGCACCCTCGCCGAAGATGCCGGCGCCCGACACGGTGACATGGCCGAAGGACGACGGGGGGCGCGGCGCGGCCAAGGATGAGGCGGCGCTGGCCGCGGTGCCGCTGCTCGGTACGGCGCCCTTCGAGCTCGTCCGCACGCTGCAATCCCTACAGGACCGCATGGCCCAGGGCGACGTGCAGGCGATCGCGGCGCAGCGCGCCCTGATGATCCAGATCGACAAGGCCTTCATGGCTGCCGATGCCGACGTGTGGCAGGACAATCGCAATGCGGCGGCGGCGGTGACCTACGTCCTCTCCGGCGGGCAGCCGGAGGTCCTCACCAAGCTTGCCGGGCTCGACCCGTCGCCGGCGATCGATCACCGGCTGGTCGAAGGGGTCCTCGACTATGCCAACGGCCAGGCCGATGCCGCCACGCCACTGCTCGCCGACATCGATCCCACCACACTGCCGGCGAGCATGGCCGGACAGGTCGCCATAGCCCAGTCGGCGCTGGCCGTGCGCAGCGATCCCGACAAGGCGATGCAGCTCCTGGCGATCGCCCGGCTGCTGGCGCCCGGCACCCTGGTCGAGGAAGCCGCCATCCGCCGGCAGTTGCTGGTCGCCGACCGCCAGCACAAGCAGGACGTGGTGCGCTCGCTGGCGCGCCAGTATCTCGATCGCTTCCGCCACTCGGTCTATGCGGGCAATTTCCGCGTCCGCTTCGCCGCCGCGCTCAGCCACATGAACTCGCTCGACAGCGAAGAGCATTTCGCCGAGCTCGACGACATGCTGGCGATGGTCGAGCCAGAGTCGCGCTGCGACCTCTACCTGACGGTGGCGCTGGCCTCCGCTATCAACGGCCGCATCACTGCCGCCAGGCTCGCGGCCGAACGGGCGAGCGGACTGGCACTGGCGGGCTCGGTGCAGGAGGCGCGGGCGAAGCTCTACCATGCCGCCGCGCTGGCGGCGATGGCGGAACTCAGCGACAAGGCGGATGCCGAAATGAAGGGGCTCGATCGCAGCCTCCTGTCGGAATCCGACCAGGCCATCTACGACGTCGTCCGCGCGACGCTCGACGGCGTCGAGTCGGGCACCGACCTCAGCAAGATCAACGTCGCCGCGGCCGAGCCACTCGGCGATGGCGCCAAGGTGGAAGAGCCGGACATCATCAAGAAGGCGCAGGCCGCGCTTGATGACACGGCGAAACTGATAGCCAGCAGCAAATGAACGTCACGCTCGCCATTCCGGCTGAGACCGGCACCGGGCGGACCGGGGCGCAAGCGCGCCGCACCGGCGACGGCGATGCCCAGGCCGGCGATTTCCGCGCGCTCTACGACGCCGTCGCGCAGGCGCCGGCCACTGATCGCCAGCCGCAGCCCGGACCGCTTGCCGAGACCGCAGGCGTGTCGGACGAGGCCGACACCGAGGGCGCTCTGCGCCGCGCTGGCGAGCGCCGCGCCGGCGATTGGGGCGTGCCGGGTGCGGCGCAGGAGATGACGGCGGAGGCGCCGGACGCCGACGGGAGCGGCCCGGCGACGGCCGCCACGCCTCAGGACGAAAGCGAGGCCGCCCGTCCGTCTCGCCAGGAGAAGGACGCGGCCGCCGATCCCGTGAAGCGGCGGGACCATGGGCGGAGAGATAAGGAAGACGGCAGCAAGGATGCGCCTGCCGATGCCGGTACGGCCGATGTGACGGCGGCCGCAACCCTGCCGCCGGGTGCGGCCCGCTCCGCCGATCCGCCTGCCGGCACTGGCCGCGGGGCTCACGGGGATGCCGGGAAGGCCAATCGTGCGGATGATGGCAGCGCCATCGCCGCGTCGCAGACCGAGGCCGGTGGTTCCAAATCTCAGCGCCGAGACACGGGCACGGCTGCTGCTTCGCGCTCAGATGGTGAGCCGGCGAAGGATGCCGACAGGAACAACCGTCCGCAGGGCGGCGCCCGACAGAGTGCGGCGGCTGCGTCACCGGCGAACCCGCAAGCCGAATCCGGCGTGGTTCGCCAGGGCCACCGCGATGCGTCGTCAGACGTGCGGCGGGCTGATGTGCGCGTCACCGCCTATGAGCGGCACCTTGCCCCGCTGATGCGCTCCGGTGGGGCGAAGGCCGCCGTCGCGGCCGATGGTGCCGTCGACCAAAGCGGGCGCTTCCGTGCCTGCCGCGGAAGTGGCAAGCGCGCTGCCGGCAGGGACCGGACCGGGCGAAGCGCCCCGCGCCGCGCGGAGGAACCAGTCGTGGCAGCCTCCGGTTTCGGCTGACCGCGGTGGATCGTCGGCCACTCCGCAGGCGCCGTCCGACCAGCGGGCTGCCCAGCACCCGGATCAGACTGCGATGCTTGATGCGGCGGGGGGCGTCGCACGCGATTCGTCCGAGGGACAGGACAGCGGTGCGACCGATCCGGTTGTGTCCACAACACCCGAGCAGGCCACGGAGAAGAAGCAGGGCATCGGTAGTGCTGCTCGTGCTCCTGCCAATGTATCCATGCCGGCGACGCCGGCTCCGGCGGCAACGGCTTCGCCGCTGGTGGCGGGCGTTGCGTCGGGCATTACCGGTGCGCTCGGCGCGCCGCGTGATGCCGCAACCGCGCCGTCGGCGTCTCAGCGCATCGATCCTGCCGCCGCCATGGCTGCGACCGACCCGGTGCGCACCATCGCCCTCAATCTCGACATGCGCGAATACGGCATGGTCGACCTGCGCATCAGCCTGAAGGGCAACGCGGTCAGCATCCAGATCAAGGCCGAGCGCGCGGAGACGGCCGAGGCGCTGACGCGCGGGGACGCATCGCTGCGCGACCTCCTGCATCGCGCCGGCTATGAGGCGCAGCAGATCCAGGTCGACCGGCGGGATGCCACTCAGACGCGCCTCGGTGATGCATCGGCATCGGGCCAACAGCAGCAGCAGGCCGGCGGGACCGGCACCGGCGGCTTCTCCGGCCACGCCGCCGGCGACCAGCGTGCCGCCACGCCAGGTCAGCGGACCGGGGCCGAGCGCGCCGACGCTGCCTTCGCCCTCCAGGACCAGGATACGCACGATGCGCCTCGCCAGGATCGCTATCGCGGCCCTGATCGCCTCTACGTCTAGCGCGCCGGCGCTGGCCGCTTCGGCCAACCCGTGCGAAGGCGAGATGCGGACCGCCGCGGCCAAGTACGAGGTGCCGATCGGGGTGCTCTACGCGGTCGGCCTCACCGAATCGGGGCACAAGGACTCGCTGCAGCCGCTGGCCATGAACATCGCCGGGGAGGCCTATTTCGCCACCAGCCTCGACGATGCCATCCGCCGCTTCGACGTGGCCGATGCGGCTGGGATCAAGCTGATCGACATCGGCTGCATGCAGATCAACCACTATTTCCACGGCGGCGAGTTCGCCTCGCTCAGGCGCATGTTCGACCCGCACGCCAATGTCGACTACGCCGCGCGCTTCCTGAAGGCGCTGCGCCGCCAGGAGGGAAGCTGGACGCTTGCCGTGGCGCGCTACCACGCCGGGCCGAACAACAACCCGGCGCAGAAGCAATATGTCTGCACGGTCATCACCAACATGGTGGCAACGGGATTCGGTACCTGGACCGACGAGGCCCGCGACTTCTGCCACTGACCCAAAATGCCCGGATGGTTACCGGCTGGTTGATCGCAAGCGCATGTTTTGAAAAGCAAATCTCGCGGTTCCTTTATCCGCCTGCGCTAGTCTCTTCGGCAGTGGATGCCAGAGGGGCGGGCGACAGTCATGTCAATCGACTATTCCATGCCAATATTGGTCGTGGACGACTATCAGACGGTGCTGCGCATCATGCGCAGCCTTCTGCACCGCGCCGGCTTTGTTGAAATCGATGTGGCCGGCGACGGCGAAGAGGCGCTCGCCAAGATGCGCGAGCGCAAGTACGGCCTGGTCATCAGCGACTGGTACATGGCGCCGGTCGACGGACTGGAGCTGGTCAGGCAGGCGCGGGCCGACGATGGCCTGAAGGCGACGCCGATCATCCTGGTGAGCGGCGAAGGCTCGCCGGAGAACCTCAAGACGGCGAAC
This sequence comes from uncultured Alphaproteobacteria bacterium, assembly GCA_963830205.1. GTDB lineage: Bacteria > Pseudomonadota > Alphaproteobacteria > Rhizobiales > Kaistiaceae > CAVSRC01. Next base: position 54,994 of record CAWHLP010000002.1, read on the forward strand.
GATGCCGGTGCGTCCGGCTACGTGCTCAAGCCGTTCGATTCCGAAACCCTCAAGGCCAAGATCGAAACCGTTCTGGCTGCGGCCTGAGGCCGCGCGCGGCGCCCAGCCCAATCGGCGCCGCGTTAGGGATTGGTTTACCATATTTGCCCCAGACTCGCGGCGTTCAGCGTTGCGTCGCGTAGCCGTTGTTTCCCGGACTTCTCCAAGAGTCGTGTCGTCTTCGGGCAGCCGTCTGTGCTGATGCCGATGGTCTTGGGCGGGGGATAGATCGGCAGATACATTCGGTACTGCCTGGGGGCATGAATGCATATCGTCGTCGACGAGCGGGACGAGGTGGCCGAAGCCTACGCCGCTTCCTTCCGCGGGGAAGGTGTGGCCAGTCTCGGCCTGCAACCACGCGAATTCCGTGAATGGCTATCCTCGGCATCGCCGGACGACATCCACTCGGTACAGTCGATCCTGCTCGGCGAGTGCGATGACCGGCCGCAGCTGCCGCGGCTGATCAGGGGCCGCACCGACGCTCCGATCATCGCCCTGTCCGAGGTCCGCTGCCTCGACTCGACGCTCGAATTGTTCACCGCCGGCATCGACGACGTGGTGCGCAAGCCGGTCCATGTGAAGGAGCTGATCGCGCGCTCGGAAGCGATCTGGCGGCGGGTGAACCACAAATACCGGCAGGTGAGCTGCGAGCGCCTGAAGATCTTCTTCGATGGCCGCGACATCGAGATCAACGGCCAGCCGCTGCCGCTGCCGCGGCGCGAGCGCCACATCCTCGAATTCCTCGCCAAGAACGCCCACCGCCGGGTGACCAAGACGCAGATCTTCAACGCCGTCTATGGCGTCTTCGAAGACAGCGTCGACGAGGTCGTCGTCGAGGGGCACGTCAGCAAGCTGCGCAAGAAGCTGAGACTGCAGCTCGGCTACGATGTGATCGATGCCAAGCGCTACCTCGGGTACCAGTTCGTCGGCTTCGACGGGCACCACGGCCCGGATGCGCCGACAGAGGAAGACGACCGTTTCGCCCGAGAGCGCGAGCTGGAGAGGGCCGAGGCCGCCTGAGCCGGCCGGCTGCGCCGAAGAGCGACGACAGGCGAACTGAGCCTGGTGTTGCCCGCATCATGGGCCAGGCGAAATGAATTGCTATGAAATGTGGCTTGGAGGGTAGACTATTCTCCAAGCCGTTTTATTTTCAGAATCGTGAATGTGTATTCCCGGCCGGTTTTCGGCTCTTGATGTGCCTGTCGGCAGGCGCGGCGCGATTCTTCCCATTCGGGGACACGGCGTCGCAGGCAGTGGCGCCCGGCGGGCGCCGCCACATTGCTGCCGCTTGGTAGACATTGTTTCCAACGGTGCCTATGAACCGATCCGCAGCCCGCCAGAGAGTGCAGACGTGCAGATGACAGCGACGGCCGTGATGGCAGAAGACGACGGGGCGATGCCGAGGGAAGGCCTGGAACAGATGCTGGGCAGCGCGCAGCAGGCCAGCGAGTTCCTCAAGGCGATGTCGCACGAGACGCGGCTGATCATTCTGTGCCTGCTGCTCGACGGCCGCAAAAGCGTGGGCGAGCTTGAGCAGAGGCTGCGGCTGCGCCAGCCCTTCGTGTCGCAACAGCTCGCCCGCCTGCGCGCCGACGAGCTGGTCGAGGCGCACCGCGACGGCAAGAACGTCTATTACACGATTGCCCGGCCGGAGGTGGCCGAGATCATCGGCTCGCTCTACCGCGCCTTCTGCAAGCTCTGAGACCTGCTCCCGTAGCACGCAGCTCTGACGGTGGCCGGTGGCTGCCGGCCGCCGCGTTTTTCGCTTGCCAAGGGCAGGCGCGACCGCTCGAATTCGTTAGCGATTCATCGGGCCGCAAGTGAACGACGGCTCGGGCGACCGGCAGGGGAGGGACCGCCATGGCCGACCATATTCTTGCGATCGATCAGGGCACCACATCGACGCGCGCCATCGTCTTCGACCGCGCTCTCAAAGCCGTCGGCATGGCGCAGCAGGAATTCCGCCAGTTCTATCCGAAGCCCGGCTGGGTCGAGCATGACCCGGAGGACATCTGGGGCTCGGTGGTCGCCACCTGTCGCGCGGCGCTCAGGAAGGCCGGCATCAAGGCGCGCGACGTGGCGGCGATCGGCATCACCAACCAGCGCGAGACGACGCTCGTCTGGGACCGCAAGACCGGCCGGCCGATCCACCGTGCCATCGTGTGGCAGGACCGGCGCACCGCCGAGCGTTGCGCGGCGCTGCGCGGGGCCGGCGCCGAGCCGATGGCGACCGCCGCCAGCGGGCTCATCATCGACCCCTATTTCTCCGGCACCAAGGTCGCCTGGCTGCTCGACCATGTGAAGGGAGCGCGGGCCAAGGCTGAGAAAGGCGACCTCTGCTTCGGCACCATCGACAGCTTCCTCATCTGGCGGCTGACCGGCGGGCGCAGCCACGCCACCGACGCCACCAACGCCTCGCGCACGCTGATGTTCGACATCCACAAGCAGGCGTGGAGCGACCAGCTTCTGACGCTCCTCGACGTGCCCGGCGCCATCCTGCCGGAGGTCAAGGACTGCGCCGCCGATTTCGGCGTCACCGACAAGGCGGTGCTGGGCGCCGAAATCCCCATCCTCGGCGTTGCCGGCGACCAGCAGGCGGCGACCGTGGGCCACGCCTGCTTCAAGCCGGGCATGCTGAAATCGACCTACGGCACCGGCTGCTTCGCCTTGCTCAACACCGGCGATGAAGCGGTGCGTTCCGACCACCGGCTGCTGACCACCATCGCCTATCAGCTCGACGGCAAGGCGACCTATGCGCTGGAGGGGTCGATCTTCATCGCCGGCGCGGCCGTGCAGTGGCTGCGCGATGGGCTGAAGATCATCGGGGGGGCGGCCGAGTCATCGAAGCTCGCTGCCAAGGCGGACCCGGAGCAGGCGGTCTATCTGGTGCCGGCCTTCGCCGGGCTGGGGGCGCCCTATTGGGACGCCGAGGCGCGCGGAGCGATCTACGGCATCACCCGCGGCACCACCGGCGCCGAGCTTGCCCGCGCCGCGCTGGAGGCGGTCTGCTACCAGACGCGCGACCTCATGGAGGCGATGCGGCGCGACTGGCCGGACGGCCGCGGGGCGCGCACGGTGATCCGGGTCGACGGCGGCATGGTGGCCTCCGACTGGACCATGCAGTTCCTCGCCGACATCCTGCACGCGCCGGTCGACCGGCCTGAGGTGGCGGAGATGACGGCGCTGGGTGCCGCCTATCTCGCCGGCTACCGTGCCGGTCTCTATCCGGCGCCGGCGGCTTTTGCGCGCAGCTGGAAGCGGGGAAAACGCTTCACGCCGAAGATGCGCGAAACCGTGCGCGCGGCCAAATATGCCGGCTGGCAGGAGGCGGTCATGCGCACGCGCTCGCGGCCGGCCTGAGCCGTGGGCGGCCGCCGGTGCGGTGAAGGCGATTGACAGCGGCCACGGCAGTGTCGAGGCTCTCCCCCGAGGGGCTTGAGGCCCCGCTCGCGGAGGGCGGCCAAGTGCTGGAGGCCATCGGGCGTCAGGTCGAGGATCGTCGCGACGATCTGGTGGCGCTCACCTCTGATCTGATCCGCATCCCGTCGGTCAATCCGCCGGGCGAGGCCTATCGCGACTGCTGCGAGATGATCGCGCGGCGGCTGCAGCCGCTCGGCTTTGAAGCGACGTTCGTGCGCGCCGAGGGAACGCCCGGCGATAGCGACCGCTATCCGCGTTGGAACGTGATCGCCCGGCGCCAAGGCCGCAGTCCAGGCGCCTGCGTCCATTTCAACGGGCACATCGACGTGGTCGAGGCGGGCGCCGGCTGGAGCTTCGATCCCTTCGGCGGGGCGGTGCGCGACGGGCGGGTCTACGGCCGCGGCGCCTGCGACATGAAGGGCGGGCTGGCGACAGCGATCGTGGCGGTGGAAGCCTTCCTTGCCCTCTGTCCGGACCATCCCGGTGCCATCGAGATCTCCGGCACGGCGGACGAGGAATCGGGCGGTTATGGCGGCGTCGCCTATCTCGCCGACAGAGGCCTGATGGCGCGGCCGCGCATCGACCACGTGATCATCCCGGAACCGCTCAACAAGGATCGCGTCTGTCTCGGCCATCGCGGCGTGTGGTGGGCCGAGATCGAGACCAAAGGCCGCATCGCCCACGGTTCGATGCCGTTCCTCGGCGACAGCGCCATCCGCCACATGGGCGCCGTGCTCGATGCCTTCGAGGCGGAGCTCTACCCGGCGCTCGCCGCGCGGCGGACCGCCATGCCGGTGGTGCCCGACGGGGCGCGCCAGTCGACCATCAACATCAACTCGATCCACGGCGGCATCGGCGAGGATTATTCCGGCTTCCCCTCGGCCTGCGTCGCCGATTCCTGCCGCATGGTCATCGACCGGCGCTTCCTGATCGAGGAGGACCTCGCGGACGTGAAGGGCGAGGTGCGCGGCATCCTCGACCACTTGGCCGGGACGCGCGACAAGTTCCGCTACGAGCTGCGCGACCTGTGGGACGTGGTGCCGAGCATGACCGACCGCGAGGCGCCGGTGGTGCGCTCGGTGTCATCGGCGATTGCCGCCGTGCTCGGCCAGGCCGCCCAATACGTCGTTTCACCGGGCACCTACGACCAGAAGCACATCGACCGCATCGGCCGGATCAAGGATTGCATCGCCTACGGGCCCGGCATCCTCGATCTCGCCCACCAGCCGGACGAATATGTCGTCATCGACGACATGGTGGATTCGGCTAAGATCATGGCACTGGCTACGCATCACCTGCTTTACGGACACCCATAGGGCCCGCCGGCGCGATCCCGGTTGGGGGGAGAGGGAGAACCATCCATGAAGGCACTCAGGCTGGCGGCGCTGGCCGCTGTCGTCGCGGCAGGTCTGCTACCCGGTGCGGCCATGGCCGCGCGCACCGACATCACCATCGGCATGGTGCTCGAGCCGCCGGGGCTCGACCCGACCTCCGGCAATGCCGCGGCCACCGACGAGGTGACCTACGCCAACATCTTCGAGGGACTGACCCGCATCGACGAGACCGGCGCCGTCCAGCCCGATCTCGCCCAGTCGTGGGACATCTCGGCCGACGGGCTGAGCTACACCTTCCACCTGCATGACGGGGTGAAGTTCCACGACGGCACGCCGCTCACGGCGCAAGTGGTCAAGTTCTCGCTCGACCGCACGACGGCCGAGGGCAGCACCAACGGGCAGAAGCAGCTCTTTGCGGCAATAGACAAGGTCGAGGCGGTCGACCCGCTCACCGTCAAGGTGACGCTCAAGCACCCGCAAGGCAACTTCCTCTACAATCTTTCCTGGGGCGACGCCGAGATCGTGGCCCCGAACAGCGCCGCCGACAACGCCACCCATCCGGTCGGCACCGGCCCGTTCAAGTTCGTCGACTGGGTCAAGGGCGACCACGTCGACCTGGCGAAGAACCCGGACTACTGGGGCACGCCGGCCAAGCTCGACAAGGCGACGTTCAAGTTCATCGCTGACCCGACCGCCGCCTTCGCGGCGATGATGGCCGGCGACGTCGATGCCTTCCCCAATTTTCCGGCGCCGGAGACGCTCGCCCAGTTCAAGGCCGATCCGCGCTTTTCCGTCGTCATCGGCACCACCGAGGGCGAGACGATCCTGGCCATGAACAACGGCAAGAAGCCGTTCGACGACCTCAAGGTGCGCCAGGCGATGTCCTATGCCATCGACCGCAAGGCGATCATCGACGGCGCCATGTTCGGCTACGGCACGCCGATCGGCAGCCACTATTCGCCGGCCGATCCCGGCTATGTCGATCTCACCGGCCTCTATGCCTACAACCCGGACAAGGCGAAGGAGCTGCTCAAGGAGGCTGGCTACCCGGACGGCTTCAAGGTGACGCTCAAGCTGCCGCCGCCCTCCTATGCCCGCCGTGGTGGCGAGATCATCGCCCAGCAGCTCAAGGCGGTCGGCGTCGAGGCCACGATCATTCCGGTGGAATGGGCGCAGTGGCTGTCAGACGTGTTCAAGAACAAGGACTACGACCTCACGATCGTGTCGCACACCGAGCCCGCCGACTACGGCATCTACGCCCGCGACGACTACTATTTCGACTACCATTCGGACGCGGTGAAGGCGCTGATGGACAAGCTCAATCTGGCGACCGACCCGGCGGCACGCAACGCCATCATCGGCGACATCCAGAAGAAGATCGCCGACGACGCGGTCAACGTGTTTCTCTTTGAATTGCCCAAGCTTGGCGTGTGGAACGCCAAGATCAAGGGCCTGTGGGCGAACTCGCCCATCCAGGCCAACGACCTGAGCAAGGTCTCTTGGGAGGACTGAGGATCATGGACCTCCGGGGCCGCGCGGCGTGACGCCGCCGGCCGCGGACCCGTGACAGCGCAAGCTAGAGACTAGATGGCATCCTACGTCGCAACGCGGGCAGCTTCGCTCCTAGCAACCCTCGTTGCCGCCAGCATCGTCATCTTCCTGGTGATGGAAGTGCTGCCCGGCGACCCGGCCTCGTTCATGCTGGGGCTGAACGCCGATGCCGCCACGGTGGCGGCGCTCAGCCACCAGCTCGGCCTCGACCAGCCGCTGGCGCAACGCTACCTGATGTGGATCACCGGCTTCGTCCACGGCGATTTCGGCATCAGCTACACCTATCGGGTGCCGGTGGCGGAGCTGGTCACCCAGCGCCTGTGGGTGAGCCTGCCGCTGGCGCTGATGGCGCTGGCGCTGGCCGTGGTCATCGCCTTCCCCGTCGGCGTCATCGCGGCGACACGGCGCAACCAGCCGGCCGACCTGGTCATCATGGGGGCGACCCAGCTCGGCATTGCGGTGCCGAACTTCTGGTTCGCCATGCTGCTGGTTCTGGCCTTTTCCCTCGGCCTGCACTGGTTTTCGGCCGGCGGCTTTCCCGGCTGGAACGCCGGGCTGTTCGCCGGCCTCAAGGCGCTCACTTTGCCGGCGATCGCGCTCGCTCTGCCGCAGGCCTCGATCCTGGCGCGGGTCATGCGCTCCTCGCTGCTCGACACGCTGCACGAGGACTTCATGCGCACCGCCCGCGCCAAGGGCCTCACCGCCGGACAGGCGGTGCGCCGCCATGCGGTGCGCAACGCGCTCATCCCGGTGATGACCATCATCGGCCTGCAATTCTCCTTCCTGCTCGCCGGCGCCATCATCATCGAGAACGTGTTCTACCTGCCCGGCCTCGGCCGCCTCGTCTTCCAGGCGATCACCCAGCGCGACCTGATCGTGGTGAAGAGCGTCGTGCTCTTGCTCGTCGCCGCGGTGGTCGTCGTCACCTTCGCCGTCGATCTCGCTTATGCGGCGATCGACCCCCGGCTCAGAAGGCACCGCCCATGAGCGTCGAGCCGCTGGAGAGCGCACCGGCACCGGCCGCCGCGAGGGGGCGCGGGCTGCACGGCAGCATGGTGGTCGGCGGCGCGATCACGCTCTTCATGGTCGCGGTCGCCCTGGTCTCGCTCGTGTGGACGCCCTACGACCCGGCGGCCATCTCGATTCCCGACAAGCTGCAGCCGCCCTCGGCGCTGCACTGGCTGGGGACCGATCATTTCGGCCGCGACGTGCTCTCCATGCTGATGGAGGGGGCGCGGAATTCGATGGCGGTGGCGTTGATCGCGGTCGGCGTCGGCGTCGGCGCCGGCGTGCCGCTCGGCCTTTTCGCGGCGGCCCGGCGCGGCTGGCTCGACGAGGTGGTGATGCGGGTCAACGACCTGGTCTTCGCCTTTCCGGCGCTGCTGCTCGCCATCATGATCACGGCGCTGCTTGGGCCGGGCGTGGTCAATGCGATCCTCGCCATCGGCATCTTCAACGTGCCGGTCTTCGCCCGGCTGACGCGCGGGGCGGCGCTGTCGCTGTGGACGCGCGACTACGTGCTCGCCGCCCGCGTCGCCGGCAAGGGGCCGTGGCTGATCTCGATCGAGCACATCCTGCCCAACCTCCTCAACACGCTGGTGGTGCAAGCAACCATCCAGCTTTCGCTCGGCCTCTTGGCGGAGGCGGCGCTCTCCTATGTCGGGCTGGGCACGCAGCCGCCGGCGACGAGCTGGGGCCGCATGCTCGCCGAGGCGCAGACCATGATCGCGCTGGCGCCGCGTCTGGCGATCTTGCCGGGCCTGGCGATCGTCGTCGCGGTGCTCGGCCTCAACCTGCTGGGCGACGGCCTGCGCGACCTTCTCGACCCCCGATGGCGGCGCCTCAGATGAGCCTGCTCTCCATCGACAGCCTGACCGTCTCGATCGGCTCCACGCCGATCCTCAAGGGCGTGTCGCTTGCGGTCGAACGCGGCAAGGTGCTGGGCATTGTCGGCGAGTCCGGCTCGGGCAAGACGATGACGGCGCTCGCCGTCATGCGCCTGCTGCCGCATCGGGCCGTGGTCAGCGGGCGTATCGCCCTCGACGGCGCCGACCTCATGGCCCTCGACGAGGCCGCCATGTGCGGCCATCGCGGCCGCACGCTCGGCATGGTGTTCCAGGAGCCGCTGAGCGCGCTCAACCCGGTCAAGACCATCGGCGCGCAGGTGGCCGAAACCGTGCGCGTGCATGCCCGTGCCTCGCCGGCGGAAGCCGCCGAACGGGCGCGCGAGGCGCTCGACCGGGTCGGCCTGCCGGCGACTCGCTTTCCCCTCGACACCTATCCGCACGAGCTTTCCGGCGGCCAGCGCCAGCGGGTGGTGATCGCCATGGCGACGGTGCTCAAGCCCAAATTATTGATCGCCGACGAGCCGACCACCGCCGTCGACGTCACCACGCAGGCGCGCATCCTCGACCTGTTGCGCCGGCTGGTGGCCGAGGACGACGTCGGCCTCGTCCTCATCAGCCACGACCTCGCCGTGGTCGCCGAGATGGCCGACCGCATCGCCATCATGAAGGACGGCGTGGTGGTCGAAGAAGGCGAGACGGTCGGCCTCTTCCGCGGCCTCAAGAACCCCTATTCGCGCATGCTGTTCGCGGCCTCGACCTACAGCTCGCGGCGGGTCAGGCGGCTCCACCCGGACGAAGGGCATCAGGCGCCGATCCTCGACGTCAGGAGCATCGTCCAGGAGTACCGGCTGCCGCGACGGCGGCTGTTCGAGGGGCCGCTCCATTTCCGCGCCGTGGACGATGTCGGCTTCACCATCCGCCGCGGCGAGAACCTCGGGCTGGTGGGCGAATCGGGCAGCGGCAAGTCGACGCTGGCGCGGGTGATCCTGGCCCTCGCCAAGCCGCGCGCCGGCGCCGTCACCCTCGACGGCAGTGATTTCCTGGCGAGCCGCGGGCCGGCGCGGCGCGACCTCCGCCGCCACATCCAGGCGGTCTTCCAGGACCCCTATGGCAGCCTCGATCCGCGCTATTCGGTGGCGCGGCTGATTGCCGAGCCGTTCCATCTCGACCGGTCGAAGCCCTCGGCGGCCGAGCGCCGCCGGCGGGTGGACGAGGCGCTCACCGCCGTCGGGCTGACGCCGTCGGACGGCGACAAGTACCCGCACGAATTCTCCGGCGGACAGCGCCAGCGGCTGGCCATCGCCCGGGCGCTGATCACGCGGCCGTCGCTGATCATCCTCGACGAGGCGGTGTCGGCGCTCGACGTGTCGATCCGGGCACAGATCCTCGACCTGCTCGCCGATCTCGGCGACCGCTTCGCGGTGTCCTACCTATTCATCTCGCACGACCTGACGGTGGTGCGCGCCATCACCGACCGCGTCGTCATCATGCGCGACGGCAAGATCGTCGAGCACGGCGAGACGGAGCGCGTCTTCGCCAGTCCGCGCCATCCCTATACGGCTGAGCTGATCGCGGCGACGCCGGATCTCGAGCGGGCGCTCGCCGCGCGCCAGGCGCGGGGCGCCGCACCATGATGTCCACCAACCGGAAAGGGCCAGCCCATGCGTCTTGAAGGCAAGACCGCCATCGTCACCGGCGGAGCGTCGGGCTTCGGCGCCGGCATCGTCCGCAAGTTCGTCGACGAAGGGGCGCGCGTGCTCATCGCCGACCTGAATGGCGACGGGGCCGAGGCGCTGGCCGCCGAGATCGGGCGGATGGTGTCGGCGGCGACCGTCGACGTCTCGGACGACGGCTCGGTCGGGGCGATGATCGCCGGGGCGATGGATCGCTTCGGCCGCATCGACATCCTGGTCAACAATGCCGGCATCGGTCACAAGCCGCAGCCGCTGGAGGGGCTGGCCGAGGAGGCGTTCGACCGGCTGTTCGCGGTCAACGCCAAGTCGGTCTATCTCACCGCCCGCCATGTGGTGCCGCTGATGAAGGCGGCGGGCGGCGGCGTCCTCCTCAACATCGCCTCGACCGCCGGGGTCAGCCCGCGGCCGCGGCTCACCTGGTACAACGCGACCAAGGGCTGGATGATCACGGCGACGCAATCGATGGCGGTCGAGCTGGCGCCGGCGAAGATCAGGGTCAACGCCATCAACCCGGTGGCCGGCGAGACGCCGCTCTTGAAGACCTTCATGGGCGAGGACACACCGGAGATCAGGGCGAAATTCCTGGCGACGATACCGATCGGCCGCTTCTCGACGCCGGAAGATATCGGCAATGCCGCCTGCTTCTTGTGCTCGGACGAGGCCAGCATGGTGACCGGCGTCGCGCTGCTGGTCGACGGCGGCCGGTGCATCTGAGATGAGCGCCTCATGGTGAGGTGCGCGCGGAGCGAGCCTCGAAACCATGAGGCTGCTGCCCATCCTTCGAGGCCCCGCTTCGCGGGGCTCCTCAGGATGAGGGTTTCCGTGTTGCGCCTGAAGTAGAGGCGGAAAGAGCGTTCAGAGCCCGGCGGCCTTGCGCAAGGCGGCGTTGATGCGGTCCTGCCAGCCGGGACCGTCTTCCTGGAAATGGTCGAGAACGTCGCGGTCCAGCCGCAGCGTCACTTGCTCCTTGGCGCCGGGCAAGGCCGACGGCCTGGCCGCCGGCTCGGGCAAGGGCGGCGGCTTGGCCTGGAAGACGGCTTCGGCCGCCTTGCGCGGATCGGGGGGGCGTCGTGCCATCGTCAATGGGCCGTGGAGAAGGCGCGTTCGAGCATGCGCCGGCAGGCCTCGGCCTGCTCGCGCACGGTGTCCTCGCCGAGCGCCCGGGCGATGTCGCGCAGGTCGCGGATGGCGACGTCGACGGCGGTGATGAGGTCGATGTCGAGCGCCTCCTCATCGTCCGGGTCGGCTGAGTTGGCCGGCCGCAACGGAAACTGGATAATCTCTGCCATGTACCGATGTCCTGCCGGCGAATCACTCAGGTGCCGGTATGACCATTCCGACAGCGAAAGGTTGCCCAGAAGTTTACCGGGCGGAAAGGCTGGCGGCGCGCTCGCGGGCGGCCGGCAGGGCAGCGAGCGCCGTGGCGACAACCTGGTCGCGTGGCGGCTCGGCCGACACACGCACCGCCAGCTCGTCCGGAGCGGGCGGCTCCAGGGTGGCAAACTGGCTCTTGAGCAGGCTTGCCGGCATGAAGTGGTGCTTGCGCCGGTCCATGCGCTGCAAGATGGTCGCATAGGAGCCGTCGAGCCAGAGGAAGATGACCGGCCGTCCGGCGGCACGGGTCAGGCGGTCGCGGTAGCTGCGCTTGAGCGCCGAACAGGCGACGATCAGGCGGCCGTTTGAATCGGCCAGGGCCTTGCCGATGGCGTCGAGCCAGGGCCAGCGGTCGGTATCGGTGAGCGGGATGCCGGCCGACATCTTGTCGATATTGGCCTTGGGATGGAACTCGTCGGCGTCGCGGAAGGGCATCGCCAGATGCCCGGCGATTGCCTTGCCGACGGACGTCTTGCCGCAGCCCGCCACGCCCATCACGATGATCGGGACCACGTCTGCGATTGCCTGTGCTCTATCCGGCATGGTCTCCCCGTCCTCGCGGGCAGGCTTGTCGATTGGTGCCACATGGCGCTCTATATCCTCGCCATCCACGGGACAAGGGAGGTCGCCCATGCAGAAACTGCAAAGTCAGGCCGTACACCACATCACCCTGGTCGGGGCCGACCGGCAGACCTCGATCGATTTCTGGGAAGGCGTGCTCGGCATGCCCTTCGTCTTCGAGCAGCCGAACCTCGACGTTCCCGAGGAAAGCCATCTCTATTTCGATCCCGGCGACGGACGGCTGATCACGGTCTTCACCAAGGAGAGCCGCAAGCCCGACCCGACGCCCACGTCGCGCGACGTCGGCGTCGTCCACCACATCGCCTTCTCGGTGTCGCGGGCGACCTTCGCCCAGGCGGTTCAGCGCCTCGACGAGCGCGGCATCGAGCACAGCGGCGTCAAGGACCGCGGCTTCATGGACTCGATCTATTTCCGCGACCCGCTGGGGCTGCTGATCGAGCTTGCCTCCTACCGCTTCTTCCCGCCGGAAGGGGTGTCGTGGGGCGAGGTGATGCTCGAGGCGCACAAGTTGAGGGTGGCGCGTGGCGACTACAATATCGCCGAAGTGCATCTCGCCGACGCGATCGAAAACCTGACCAAACGCACGCGCGGCAGCCTGTCGGAGGACCGCTCGCCGAAGAACCCGTATTCGCTGTAGTCTCGGTAGCGGCGACGAGTGGAGCCCACGTCTCGATGGCGTAGGAAGGGGAGGAAACCAATGACCGCCAAGCTCTATATTCTGGAAGTGTCGAATACGAGCCGGCCGATCCGCGCGCTGATCGCGGAATACAAGCTGCCGATCGAGGAGGTCGCGCTCGACTTCTACAAGGGCGAGCACGCCAGCGAACCCTACACCTTGCTCAATCCGAATGGGCTGGTGCCCACCCTCGACGACGACGGCTTCGTGCTCACCGAAAGCTCGGCGATCATGAAGTACCTCGCCGACAAGTACGACCTGCCGCTCTATCCGAAGGGCCTGAAGGAGCGGGCGAAGGTCAACGAGCTGATGGACTGGTTCAACACCGGCTTCTATCGCGACTACGGCTACAACGTCGTCTATCCGCAGATCTATCCGCACCACAAGCGGCCGGACGACACCACCCACGCCGGCACGATCGAGTGGGGCAAGGCCAATACCAAGAAGTGGCTCAAGGTGCTCAACGACCACTGGCTGGGCAAGGGCAACAAGTTCCTGACCGGCGAGGAGATGACCATCGCCGACATCTTCGGCTATGCGCTGCTCTCCTGCGGCATGGTCACCCGCGACGAGTTCAAGGACTACCCGAACATCGAACGCTGGGTGAAGGAGGTCGAGAAGCTGCCGAGCTGGGAGAAGATCAATGCGGCGCTCGCCGGCTTCCGCGACTATGTGAAGGACCAGAAGTTCGTGAACGTGTGATCGGCCGACACTTGGCCGGGGAGAGAATGAGGCGCCACCCGGCGCCTCATTGCTCTTGCGCTTCCGCCTCGCTCCAGTCGGTGAGATGCGACTTGTAGCTCGACCGCGGCAGGCTGCCGAACGGCACCAGCACCACCTCGGCGGTGAAGATCAGCGTTTCGCGGATGCGTGCGCGCATGCGCTCGGCGAGGTCGCCGGCGGCCTCGCCCTCGGCCAGTTCGACGACCACCTTGAGCGGCGGGTCCTGGCGGAAGCCTTTCATGCGTGGGCGGATCGACAGAACCCCGCTGACGGCGGGCACGAACTGGTTGACCACCTCGCGCACGGCGGTCGGGAAGACGTTGACGCCGCGCACGATCAGCATGTCGTCGGTGCGGCCAATGCAGCGCACCCGCGGCGCCGTGCGCCCGCACGGGCAGGGGCTCACCCAGACGCGAACATGGTCGCGGCTGCGGAAGCGCAGAAGCGGCGCCGCCCGGTGGCGGAGGTGGGTGTAGACCAGCTCGCCCTCGGCCCCATCGGCGAGCGGCACCGGCGCGCCGCTCTCCGGGTCGATCAGCTCGAAATGGACGAGGCCGCGGCCGGAGAAGTGCATGCCCTGGCGGTGATGGCACTCGCCCCATAGCGACACGGCGATGTCGCCGATGCCCATGGCCTCGGTCACCTCGGCGTCCCAGGCGGCCTCCAGGCGGGCGCGCATGGCCGGCTCGCCGCCGCCCGGCTCTCCGGCGACAAGCAGCCGGCGGACACTGGTCTCGGCCGGGTTGATGCCGTGCTCCTGAGCCCATTCGGCAAGGTGCAGGGCGTAGGACGGGGTGAGGGCGATGGCGTCCGCCTTGAGCAGGCGCACGGCCGCCATCAGGCGGTCGGTATTGCCGCTGCCGACCGGGATGACGGTGAGGCCGAGCCTGGTGAAGGCGTCGATGGTCGCGCCAGCGACGAAGGGGCCGATGTTGTAGGTGGCGATCAGCTTGTCGCCGCGGCGGACGCCCGAGGCGGCATAGGAGCGCGCCGAGATCGTCGCCCAGTCGGCGAGGTCGTCGGCGGTGAGCGGCACGTAGCTTGGGGTGCCGGTGGTGCCGCTGGTCGAATAGATGCGGGCCAGCGTGTCCATGGGGACGGCAAGGTGGGTGCCGATCGGCTCGGCGTCGCTGCGGCTGGCGCGGAGCTCGTCCTTCTCGGTGAAGGGCAGCGCGGCGATGGCGTCGAGGCCGCCGACGGCGGCAGCATCGGCGAAGCCGGCCGCGGTGAGCTTCTGCCGGTAGAAGCGCGAATGGGCGAAGAGACGGGCGATTTGCGCGCGATAGGGCGCATCGTCGGCGCCGGCCTGCTCATCCCAGGGGAGGGCTTCGATGGCGGGTTCGAGCATGGCGGCTACTGGCTGTCGTCCTTGCCGCCATCATAGGCGATGGCCTCCTCGCCATGGGCGGCCATGAGGAAGCCGATCGGCCGCTCATGCTCCTCGGCAAGATGGGCGAGCAGGCCGGCGGTGCGGGCGAGCAGCGGGATCGCCTTCACCATCGCGGCGGGGAAACCGAGATCGAGCAGGCAGGCGGCAATCGGCATCGACACGTTCATCGGCAGAGCGCGGCCCCAGACGGTCGCGACGGCCGGCACGAAACGGCGGGCAAGGTCGATGGCAGGGCCGGCGACGCCGCGCCCCTCGGCCAGCGCCAGGATGCGGCTGGCGCGCGGATCGACCGGCTTGTGCAGCGGGTGGCCGAAGCCCGGCATGGGCTGGCGACGCTCGTGGATGGCGTGGGCGATGGCGAGCACGACCGCATCGGCATCCTCGCCGGTGGCGACGCGGTCTTGGGCTTCGACCAGCACCGCGGCGCAGGCCTGGGAGGTGCCGAGGATGACCGGCCCGCAGCCGAGGATGCCGGCAGCAACGGCGGCCTGGAGTGAATCGGGCGCGGCGTCGTAGGTCATGCGCGCCGCGATCGCCGTCGGCGTCAGGCCATGCTCGGCGATGGCAACGAGCAGCAGATCGAGGAAGAAGCGCTGGTCGGCGGTCGGCTCGCGGCCGGTGACCAGGAGATGGAAATACTCGGTGAAGTTCAGGCGCCCCATGAGGTCATCGACGAGATCGCGGCCGCGCACCTCGATGCGGGTCGCATCAGCGGTGGCGATGGCGCTCTTCGCCTCTCCCGGCTTGCCGATCAGCACGTTGGTATTCCTCCCCTCGCCCGTCGCCATCTGTGGCGAGGGCGGTCTGCGGCAAGGTTATCAGCGAGTCGGGTCACGGGACAGGCGGCGTCAGCGTCCGGGTCCGCTCCACGGCCCAGGCACGGGCGGCGGCAGGTCACCCCAGGGATGGGGCGCGCCGGTTGCGGCCGGCGGAATCTCGGCCGGTGCGGGCGCCGCCGGTGGCTCGACCGCCTCGACGATCGGGCCGGGGTCGTGGCCGCCGGCAAATTTCACCAGGTTGGCGATGCGCGCGTCGATCGGCGGGTGAGTGGCGAAGAGGCCGCCGAGGCCGGATTGGCGGGGATGGTCGAGGAACATCTCCTGCACCTGCGCCGGCGCGTGGAGCTCCGAATGCCCGGCGATCTTGCGGAGCGCCGAGATCATGGCGTCGGGATCCTTGGTGAGTTCAACCGAGCCGGCATCGGCGAGGAATTCGCGCTTGCGCGACACCGCGAAGGAGAGGGCGATGGCAAGCAGGCGCGCGATGAGGAAGATCGCAACCGCGATGAGAATGAGGATGATGACCGCACCGGCGCCGCCGCCGCCATCGCGGCCGCGCGAGGACGACCCACCGCTGCGTCCGCCGCCACCGCCTCCGCCGCTCCCCCAGCTCCATCCGCTGCTGCTGGTCCTGCCGCTGCTTCTGCTCGAGGTCGACCACAGCAAGGCGCGCGGCACGCGGATGATGAGGTCGCCGGCCAGCGAGATGATGCCGACGAAGACGGCGGCGATGACCAGAAGCTGGACGTCGCGGTTCTCGATGTGGGTGAGCTCGTGGCCGAGCACCGCCTCGAGCTCGGCGTCGGTGAGCGCGTCCATCAGGCCGCGGGTGACGGTGATCGAGTATTGGCCCTTGCGCACGCCGGAAGCGAAGGCGTTGCGCGCGTCGGTCTCGATGATGCGGAGCTGCGGCATGGTGATGCCGCGGCTGACACAGAGCGTTTCGAGCAGGTTGTAGAGGCGCGGCTCGTACAGGCGCTCGACGGCCCTGGCGCCGGTGACGGCGTCGATGATGCGCTGATTGGCGAACCAGGCGATGACGAACCAGATGAGCGCGGCGACGAAGGCGACCGGGATGAGCGCCGGGGTCAGGTAGATCGCGTCTTGGATGCCCTGGCCGACGGTCGGCTCGTTCATCGCCGCGATGATGATGGCGAAGCCGAAGCAGATGAGGAGCAGCAGGAATGGGAAGCCGGCGAGCAGGGCGAGCGACTTCAGCCGGTTGTTCCAGATGTAGGTCTTGAGGCCGTAGGCGCCGAGCAAGGGGGCGGACTCCGCTCAAGCGGCCCGGCGCTGCCGCCGGGCCTGTCTTGTCCTAGAACTTCACCTGCGGCGCGGTGTTGACCGCGGCGCGCTCGCTCTCGTCGACGTCGAAGAAGGTGCGCTGGGTGAAGCCCATCGAGCCGGCGATCAGCACCATCGGGAAGGACTGGATGGCGGTATTGAACTCCTGCACGGCGTTGTTGAAGAAGCGGCGGGCGGCGGCGATCTTGTTCTCCAGGTCCGAGAGGTCCGACTGGAGCTGCAGGAAGTTCTGGTTGGCCTTGAGATCGGGATAGGCCTCGGCAACGGCGAAGAGCTGGCGGAGCGCGCCGGTGAGCACGTTCTCGGCCTTGGCCTGGGCATCGGGGCTCGATGCGGCGACGGCGGCGTTGCGCGCATTGGTGACCGCCTCGAAGGTGCCGCGCTCGTGGGCGGCGTAGCCCTTCACCGTCTCGACCAGGTTGGGCACGAGGTCGTGGCGCTGCTTGAGCTGGACGGAGATGTCGGCCCAGGCCTGGTTGACCGTCTGGCGCAGGCTCACCATGCGGTTGTAGAGGATGACCGCGTAGATCGCGATCACGACGATGACGGCAAGGACGATCCAGCCGGTCATGGTAGCCTCCGTGGTCGGTTGTCCTGGCGCCACTCTAGCAGCGGGCGGTCGCAGGGGCCACACGGGCCTGTGACCGGGGTCACCGGTGTGCCTCGTCGTCGCCGGCAGCCTCGGACGTCTTCGCCAGTCGCTCCTGCAAGGCCGGCTTGATGATGGCGTTGATCTCCTGGCGCAGGGCCTGATAGCAGATGACCTGCCGCGTCGCGCAGCGATGGGCGCGCCGGCAGGCGCGGAAGGGGCAGTAAGTGGCGAGGCCGAGCTCCGTGCAAATCTGCCGCAGGACCGCGGTAACCTCCTGCGACATCGGGCGGAAGTCGATCTCCGTCCCCTTGATCGTGACCATCGGCATTTAGCGCAAGCCTCATCGTTTCCGCGACCGGCGACGGCCCGGATCCTGGCAACTTTCGCTTCCCGGCGCGATGCGCCGAGGGTGGCGGGCGACGGAAACCGCCGTCCAAGGTATGAAGCTGGCGGCTTCCGCCGCCCGCCCGGCGACTTGTCGCCATCCGGTCCATACTCCGGCCCGGCGAAGGGATGCCCGCCGGGCCTTAAGGTGCGTCATGTCGCACAGGCCCTCGTAGTGGGGCCGGACTTTCCGGACGGCACCCCGGAACGGCAGCCGGAACCGCCATCGCAGGCGCCGACCTCTCCACGTCGAACCGGTGCCGGTACCGGGCACGAGTCCCTCGGCAGGAGAGGCGGACGTGATTCTACGGCAGGTTTGGGAAGGGGGAATAAGTGGGGGAGTTATGCGCGGGGGAGGCGGTAGCTCGACCCTTCGCTGAGCTTGCCACTTGGTGAAGATGAAAGGGCCTCGTCCTTCGAGGGCCGCTCCGCGGCCACCTCAGGATGAGGCCCTTGGTCCACCCGCAGCGAGCGGGGCGAGGCCCGCGCGCTCTTGGCCTCTCAGAGCTCCGTAGGGTGGGTTAGCGCCGGAGGTGCGTAACCCACCGCCATGGCCGCTGCGAGTCCGCACGGTGGGTTACGGCGCTCGCGCGCCTAACCCACCCTACGATTGGAGATCAGCCGAACTTCAGGAAGAGCTTGGAATAGGGCACCTTGAGGTTGCCGAGCGCGCCCTTGGCGGCGGCCGCGTCGCCGCTCCTGGCCGCTGCGGCGAGCTTGGTGACGCTGTCGGTCATGCCGTCGAGCAGGGTGGCATAAGCGGGGTCGGATGCCTCGACCGGCGGGTGCGCCTTGATGTCGGCGGCGAGGTAGGCGAGCACCGCAGCGTCCTCACCGAGTGCGGTCAGGCCCGCCGCATCGAAGCCGCTGTAATCCTTGGCCAGCACGTCTTCCATCTTGGCGTGATAGGCGTTCATGCGGTCGGAGAAGCCGATGATGCCGTTGCGCTCATGCAGGCCGCCGACCTCGAAGCGGATCGCTTCCAGCGTCGCGTGCGCCTCGGTGAGCTTGCCGGCGGCAACCTCGTCCGCCGCGGTCTTGGCGATTTCGGCGACCTTGGCGAGCGTCGCGGCATAAGCCGGGTCGTCGGCATATTGCGGCGGGGCGGCGCCGTTGGCCGCCGTCAGCGCCGCCCATTTCTGCTGGAAGGCGCCGACCGTCTTGGCGGCAGCCTCCGGCTGGTTGGCATTGGTCTGGAAGAGGGCGCCGCGATAATCGGCATAGGCGCTGCGCATCGCGGTCTCGAAATCGGCAACCGGGCCGGCGCTGGCGCTGCCAGCAAGGGTGAGGGTGAGCGCGGCAGCGCTCAACAGGCGGGCAAAGGTCATGTTCGGGGCTCCATCTGGCCGTATAAATTCATCTTCTTGAATATATACGTCGCCGCGGCGAAATTCCTACGCCTGCCGGAATCGGCGCATTTCGGCGACTGTGCGGCCTTTTTGTGGAAATCTTAACAAGGCGGCAGGACCGCGCGGGCTATCTGCAAAGGTGCCAAGCCAGCCATCGTGTCTGTCCGGGAGGCCCAAACCCATGCTGCGCGCCACGCTTTTCGCCCTCTTCGCCCTGCTGCCGCTCGCCTCGGCGTCGGCCGAGCAGGGATATTCCGCCAAGACCGAGATTACGCCGCTCATCGCGACCGGCGAGACGATCATCGGCCAGCCCTTCGCCTATCCCGCCGGAAAGGCCAAGGTGACGGCGCTGATCGTCACCGTCCCGCCAGGCGGCGAGACCGGTTGGCACGAACATGCGGTGCCGCTCTTCGCCTATGTGCTCGACGGCGCGCTCAGCGTCGACTACGGCGACAAGGGCACGCGCATCTACAAGACCGGCGACAGCCTGATGGAGGCGATGAACTGGCCGCATAACGGCACCAACAAGGGCGACGTGCCGGTGCGCATCCTCGCCGTCTACATCGGCGCCGAGGGCATCCCCAACGCGACGCCGGTGACCAAATGAGGCGATCGGCCGGCTTGTGCCGGCTGGGCCAATGCTTACCTTGGCCGGGATTTATGAACAGCCGGAGCTGTGACATGGCCATTGCCCTTCGCCGTTCGTTCGCCGCCTTCTTCGTGATCGCCACGGCGCTCACGCTCTCGGCCTGCGGCGTCAACAACATCCCGACCTATGAGGAGCAGGCGAAGGCGGCCTGGAGCGAGGTGCTCAACCAGTATCAGCGCCGCGCCGACCTGATCCCCAACCTGGTGGCGACGGTCAAGGGCTATGCCCAGCAGGAGGAGAAGGTGCTGACCGAGGTCACCGACGCGCGCGCCAAGGCGACGCAGCTCCAGATCCCGGCCGACATCCTCACCGACCCTGAGGCCTTCGCCAAGTTCCAGGCGGCGCAGGGCGAGCTGGGCGCGGCGCTGTCGCGGCTGATTTCGATCACCGAGGCCTATCCGGACCTCAAGTCCAACCAGAATTTCCTGGCGCTGCAATCGCAGCTGGAAGGCACCGAGAACCGCATCGCGGTGGCGCGGCGCGACTACATCGAGGCGGTCAGGCTCTACAACACCGAGCTCAAGACCGTGCCCGGCAACTTGTGGAACGCGGCGCTCTATCACGCCACGCCGATGGAGACCTTACCATCGAGGACAAGAACACGCGAACCGCCCGTGGTGAAGTTCAATTGAGCGACACTGAACCGCCCCGCGCCGCCGGCATGGCCTGTCGATCGCCGTCTGGATCCCGGTCCTGGTCGGGCTGACGCTGGCGCTGGTGCTGGCCGCCTTCACCTCGCTCGGCGTGGCGGACGACCTTCGGCGCTCTCCGGCCGCGTGGTCGATCAGGCGGGCATCATTCCGGCGCAGACCAAGAGCGACATCGAGGGCAAGCTCGCGGCGCTGGAGGCGAAGACCACGGACCAGTTCGTCGTGGTCACGCTCACCTCGCTCGAGGGCTACGACATCGCCGATTACGGCTACCAGCTCGGCCGCGCCTGGGGGATCGGCCAGAAGGCAAGAACAACGGGCTCCTGCTGATCGTTGCGCCCAACGAGCGCAAGGTGCGCTTCGAGGTCGGCTATGGCCTGGAAGGCACGATGACCGACGCTACGTCGAACGTCATCATCAACAACGCCATCCTGCCGCGCTTCCGCGCCAACGACATGGCTGGCGGCATCGTGCGCGGCGTCGATGACGCCATCCAGGTCCTGACCGGCGACGCGGCGGAGATCCAGAAGCTCGTCGACCAGCAGCCGACCGCGTTCGAGCACGTGCTGTCGGGGCTGTTGCCGTTCCTGATGGTCGGCGTCTTCTTCATCATCTTCATCAACATGGTGCGCCATGCCGGCGGTGGCGGCGGGTCGGGGACATCGGGCGGCGGCTGGTCGTCGGGCTCGTCGGGCGGCTCGTGGGGCGGCGGCTCCTCGGGTGGCGGCTTTTCCGGCGGGGGCGGGTCGTTCGGCGGCGGCGGTTCCTCGGGGAGCTGGTAGCGATGGCAGCCAAACACGCCTTGAGCGAAGCCGAGCGCGCCCGCATGCGCGATGCGGTCCGGGCGGCCGAGGCCGGCACCACCGGCGAGATCTTCGTCGTGGTGGCGGAAATGAGCGACGATTACCGCTTCATCCCGCTGCTGTGGGCGACGCTGGCGGCCCTGGCGGTGCCGCTGCCGCTGGTCTTCCTCACTTCACTTCCCGCGTCGACGGTCTTCGCCGTGCAGCTTGCCGCTGTTCATCGTCCTGGCGCTGGCGCTGTCATGGCCGGCGGTGCGGCCGCAGGTGGTGCCGGGGCGGGTCAGGCACGGGCGGGCCCATGCTCTGGCCGTGCAGCAGTTCCTGGCGCATGGCCTGCAAATGACCGAGGCGCGCACCGGCGTCCTGATCTTCGTGTCGCTGGCCGAACGCCATGCCGAGGTGATCGCCGATGCCGGCATTGCCGCCCATGTCGATCAGGCGGAATGGGACGGCGTGATCGCGGCGCTTGTCGGCGAAATCCGCTTCGGCCGCCTTGCCGATGGGCTTGC
This sequence comes from uncultured Alphaproteobacteria bacterium, assembly GCA_963830205.1. Taxonomy (GTDB): domain Bacteria; phylum Pseudomonadota; class Alphaproteobacteria; order Rhizobiales; family Kaistiaceae; genus CAVSRC01. The sequence goes on from CAWHLP010000002.1 coordinate 76,644, forward strand.
CGGTGCCGTCGCCGGCGTCGGTGTGGTGCTGGCCCGCCACTTCCCGGCCGTGCCCGGCGACCGCAACGAGCTCCCCAACGACTGCCTGCTTTGATGCTGTTCCATCCGGCCGCCCTCGGCTAGTTTGCCGGCCGCATGAACAGGGACCAGCACAATCCGCGACAGGCGGCCGCGGGCGGCCTGCAAAGCCTGCTCGGCGCCGCGGTGGCGCACATCCAGGCCGGGCGCCTGGATGAGGCCGCCGCCGTGCTGCAATCGGGCGGCGGTGCGCTCAAGAACCCGGTCGGCCGCAACATCATGGGCGACATCCGCCTGCGCCAGGGGCGGCCGCGCGACGCGCTGCGCGAGTTCGATGCGGCGATCGCCCTGGTGCGCAGCTTCCCCGAGGCGCACAGCAACCGCGGCGTGGCGTTGCAGGAGCTCGGCCGGCTCGCCGATGCGCTGGCCGCCGAGGACAAGGCGCTGGCGCTCAGGCCCGGCTACGCGACGGCGCATTTCAACCGCGGCAACATCCTCAGGGACCTCGGCCGCACGGACGATGCGCTCACCGCCTACGGCCGGGCGCTGACGGTGCAGCCGGCCTATCCGGAGGCGCTGGTCAATCGCGGCATGGTGCTCATGGACCGGCACAAGGCGGCGGAGGCGCTCTCCGACTTCCGCCGGGCGCTCGCTTTGCGTCCGGGCTACGCGGCCGCCCATATCGGCGCGGCCAGCGCGCTCGGCCAGCTCAGCCAGGTTCCCGAGGCGCTGGCGGAAATCGACGCGGTGCTGGCGGCAGACCCGGACAACCGCGACGCGGTGCTCGCCAAGGGCAGCATCCTGCGCGAGGCCGGACGGGCCGGGGAAGCGCTGGCGGTCGTCGATGGGTATCTCGCCGGCGCGCCGGCGGATGCGGGGATGCTGGTCAGCCGGGCCCATGCGCTGGTCAAGCTGATGCGTTTCGCCGATGCGCTGGCGGCGGCGGAGGCGGCCGGCGGCATCGCGCCGAAGCATGCCGGGGCGCACATGGTGCGCGGCATGGTGCTCTGCCAGCTCGGCCGCTTCGACGCGGCATGGACGGCGCTCGACCTGGCCGAACGCCTCGGCGCGCCGCGTGCGTCTCTCGACCAGACGCGGGCGGTCGCCCTCGCCGATATCGGCCGGCTGGACGAGGCGCGTCGCCGCCTACGACCGGGTGCTCGCCGCCGATCCGGACGACATGACGGCCCGCTACTACCGCTCCTTCGTCTACCTGGCGCGGGGCGAATACGAGAAGGGTTGGGCCGAGCACGAGGCGCGGCTCAAGCTCGCCACCTTCCCGCGGCCGGAGCTGCTCAAGCTGGCACCGCTGTGGAAGGGCGAAGATATCCGCGGCAAGAAGGTGCTGCTCCATTCGGAACAGGGCGCCGGCGACACCATCCAGTTCGCGCGCTATGTGCCCAGGGTGGCGGCGCTCGGCGGGCGCGTGTCGATGGTGGTGCACGAATCGCTGCGCCGGCTGTTCGCGGCGAACTTCCCCGACATGGACGTCAGCAGCGACATCGGCCTGCGCGGCGGCTTCGATTATCAGGCGCCGTTGATGAGCCTCGCCCATATTCTGCGAACGGACAGCGAGGCGGCGATCCCCGGCGATGTGCCCTACCTCACCGCCGACCCCGAGCGTGTCGCCAAGTGGCGCGCGCGCCTCGGCGATGACGGCTTCAAGGTCGGCATCAGCTGGCAAGGCAATGCCCAGTATCCGAGCGACCAGTTCCGCTCGGTGCCGCTGACATGCTTTGCGCCGCTGGCGCGCCTGCCGGGCGTCAGGCTGATCAGCGTGCAGGCGCTGTGGGGCGTCGACCAGCTCGACAGCCTGCCGGACGGCATGAGGGTGGAGACGCTGGGCGAGGAGCTGGTCAACAATCCCGACGGCTTCCGGGAGATGGCCGCGGTGATCGCCGGCCTCGACCTGATGATCGTTTCGGATTCGGCGCCGGCGCACCTGGCCGGTGCCCTTGGGCGACCGGTCTGGGTGGCGCTCCGCGATCATCCCGACTGGCGCTGGCAGGAAGGACGCGCCGATTCGCCCTGGTATCCGACCATGCGGCTGTTCCGCCAGAGCGATGCGGGCGACTGGGCCGGCGTCTTCGACCGGATGGCCGCGGCACTCGCGGTGGAAGTCCGGCGCACGGTGCAGCCGTGACGCCCGGCACGGCGAACGACGGCCGGGCCGCGGTCAAGGCGGCGATCGACAGAGCGGGGCGACTTGCCCAGGCGGGGCGGACGCGCGAGGCCATCGATCTCCTCAGGCGCGACCGCGCCGTCATGGACCATCCGGCCGGCTGCAACGTGCTCGGCACGCTGCTGATGGGGACCGGCGCCGTCGAGCCGGCGCTCACCTGCTTCGACCGGGCGGTGGCGCTCGCCCCGGCCTTCGCCGATGCGCACAGCAATCGCGGCGTCGTGCTCCAGGCGCTCGGCCGGCTGGAGGAGGCACTGGCCGCCTTCCGCATGGCGCACAGCGCCGCGCCCGGCCATCTCAATGCGCTGGTCAACAGCGGCAACGTGCTCAAGCTCCTCGGCCGCAACGACGAAGCGCTGGCGGCCTTCGACCGCGCCCTGACGCTCAGGCCAAACCTCGCCGACGTGGTGCTGAAACGCGCCTACGTGCACATGGCGCGCGACGACCACGGGGCGTCGCTCAAGGACTTCGAGCGCGTGCTCAGCCTGCAACCGGGTTCAGGCGAGGCGGCGCTCGGGCGGGTGTCGGCGCTGAACTCGCTCAAGCGGTTCGACGAGGCGCTGGCCGCCATCGACCGCATCCTGGCGGTGCGGCCGGCCGACACCGACGCATTGGTCTCGCGCGGCCAGGTCCTGGTCGAGCTCGACCGCCCGGACGAGGCCCTCGCGCTTGCCGAAGGCCTCATTGCGAAGAGGCTCGGCGGCAGCAAGGCGGAGATCGTCAGGGCGGCGGCGCTGTGGCGGCTCGGCCGGCACGAGCAAGCCATCGCCGCGGCGGAGGAAGCGGCCCGCAACCATCCCGAGGACGTCCAGATCCCGCAGGCGCTGTCGCAGTATTATCTCGGCACCGGCGACTTCGCCCGTGGCTGGGTGGCCTACGAAATGCGCGCCGGCACGTTCGACAACAAGCAGCAGGCGGTCGAGACGCGGGCGCCGCGCTGGACCGGCGAGGAGCTTGCGGGCAAGACCATCCTGGTCTTCGCCGAACAGGGCATCGGCGACACCATCCAGTTCGCCCGCTTCCTGGTGACCCTGCATGACCGCGGGGCCAAGGTGAAGGCGCTGGTGCAGCCGACCCTGCTTACGCTCGCCCGGTCGCTTCCCGCTCCGGTCGCATGGTTCGACCGGGTCGGCGCGGTGGGGAGCTTCGACTACCAGATCCCCATGCTCAGCCTGCCGCGGGTTCTACGCACGCGCATCGACAGCATCCCGGCCACGGTGCCCTATCTCAGCGCCGACGCGACAGCGGCCGCCGCCTGGCGCACCGAGATCGGCGATGCCGGCTTTCGCATCGGCGTGGTCTGGCAGGGCAACCCGCGCTACGGCGCCGACCATCGCCGCTCGGTGCCGCTCAAATTCTTCGCGCCGCTGGCGCGTGTGCCGGGCGTGCGCCTGATCAGCCTGCAGGCGGTGCATGGGCTCGACCAGCTCGCCACGCTGCCGGAGGGGATGGCGGTCGAATCGCTCGGCGACAAGATCACCGCCAACCCGCAAGGCGTGTCGGAGATCGCGGCAGCGATGATGGCGCTCGACCTCGTGGTCTCATCCGACACGGCGATGGCGCATCTCGCCGGTGCGCTCGGGGTGCCCGTGTGGCTGGCGCTCAACGACGATCCCGACTGGCGCTGGCTGTTCGAGCGCACCGATTCGCCCTGGTACCCGACCATGCGGCTCTTCCGCCAGACGGCGCGGGGCGACTGGGCCGGCGTCTTCGCCGAAATGGCCGAAGCGCTCAGGGAGCGCGGCGGTCCTTCGTAGCGGAACGGCGCCGACGATCTGGCGGTTCTCTATTGATCGCAATCACGGACGGAAAAGTGCTTCACACTTTTCCTGCGATTGCTCAGTGGCGGAAGTGGCGCATGCCGGTGACGACCATGGCCAGGCCGCGCGCGTCGGCCTCGGCGATCACCTCCGGGTCGCGCATGGAGCCGCCGGGCTGGATGACGGCGGTGCAGCCGGCCTCGGCCGCGGCGATGAGCCCGTCGGCGAAGGGGAAGAAGGCGTCGGAGGCGCAGACCGCGCCCTTGGCGAGGGAATGGTCAAGGCCGGCCATCCTGCCGGCCTCCTCGGCCTTGCGGGCGGCGATCATGGCCGAATCGACGCGGCTCATCTGGCCGGCGCCGACGCCGGCGGTGGCGCCGCCCAGCGCATAGACGATGGCGTTCGACTTGACGTACTTGGCGACCTTCCAGGCGAACAGCAGGTCGGCGATCTCGGCCGCCGTCGGGGCGCGCCTGGAGACCACCTTGAGGTCGTCCTCGCTCACCATGCCCCAGTCGCGGTCCTGCACCAGCAGGCCGCCGGCGACCGAGCGCACGGTCATCGACCGCGCCCGCGGGTCGGGCAGGCCGTCGGCGACAAGCAGGCGGAGGTTCTTCTTGGCGGCGACGATGGCCGCCGCTTCCTCCGAGATGCCGGGCGCGATGATGACCTCGGCGAAGACCTTGATGATCTCGGTCGCCGCTTCGGCGTCGAGCGGCCGGTTCAAGGCGACGATGCCGCCATAGGCCGAGACCGGGTCGGTGACGAGCGCCTTGCGGTAGGCCTCGGCGAGCGAGGCACCGGTCGCCACGCCGCAGGGATTGGCGTGCTTGATGATGGCGACGGCGGCGGACGCATCGGGAGCGAACTCGGCGACCAGCTCGAAAGCCGCGTCGGTGTCGTTGATGTTGTTGAAGGAGAGCTGCTTGCCCTGGAGCTGGCGGGCGGTGGCGACGCCCGGACGGGTGTCGCCGGTGCGGTAGAGCGCGGCCGTCTGGTGCGGGTTCTCGCCATAGCGCAGCGCCTCGCTGAGCCGGCCGGCGAAGCTCCGCCACTGCGGCAGCGGGTCGGCGAGGCTGGCGGCGAACCAGCCGGAGATGGCGGCATCGTAGGCGGCGGTGCGGGCGAAGGCCTTGGCCGCCAGCCGCCGGCGCAGCTCCAGCGTCGTGGTGCCGTCATTGGCGTCGAGCGCCGCGGTGAGGGCGGCGTAATCGGCCGGGTCGACCACCACGGCGACATAACCGTGGTTCTTGGCGGCGGCGCGGATCATGGCCGGACCGCCGATGTCGATGTTCTCGACCACCGTGCGGTCGTCGGCGCCGGAAGCGACGGTGTCCTCGAAGGGATAGAGGTTGGAGACCAGCAGGTCGATGCCGCCGATCTTGTGCGCGTCCATGGCGGCGGCATGGCCGGCGTCGTCGCGCACGCCGAGCAGGCCGCCGTGGATCGCCGGATGCAGCGTCTTCACCCGCCCGTCCATGATCTCGGGAAAGCCGGTGACGTCGCTGACGTCGCGCGAGGCGATGCCGGCGGCGGTCAGCGCGGCGCGGGTGCCGCCGGTGGAAATGAGCTCGACGCCGCGGCGGGTGAGCATGTGCGCCAGCTCGACGAGGTCGGTCTTGTCGTAGACGGAGAGGAGGGCGCGCCTGAGGGCGACGCGGTCGGGGAGGGGCGAGGACGCCGGTTTGATGGCCATAGCGGAATCGTCGGTTTGCGGCGGGAGGATCTTGCGGGGGCCGCATATCACGGTTTGCCGACAGGGCAAATCGCCGCGAGGTCGCGGGCCGCTGCGACAGGCCGGTGCCGCTCAGCTCTTGCGGGCACCGCGGTCGCGCGGCGGAGCGAGCAGCCGCTGGCGCCGGCTGCCGAGCTTGGTGCGGTGCAGCCGCCAGTTTACCGTCGGGTCGCGCTGGATGCGGCCATAGATGACCAGCTGGTCGGTCTGCCGATTGCCGCGGGTGTCGGACATCTGGATGCTCTCCTCGATGACCAGTTCGCCGGCATCGGTCTCGAACTCCCAGCTCTCGCCGTCGGGGAGCTCGAGCAGGACGGCGTGGGCGATGGGCGTGGCGCGCACATTGGCATGCAGGTGGAAGCGGATGGCGTAGGTGTCCTTGCCGCCGCGGCCGATCGGCTTGCCGGAGGGCGAGACGAAGGAATCGGTCCCTTCCAGCCGGTCGCCCTGGTCGGACAAAGCGAGCTGGCGCTCGTGGACGATGCGGTAGCGCTCGACATAGCCGTTGTGGCGCATGGCCAGCATCGTCGCGCCGGAGATGTCGCGGCGCTCCACATCAACGCGCGTCGGCCCGGCGACGACGGCCTCGCCCAGCCAGTCGCCGATGGTGGTGCGGGTGAGGAAGCGGCAGGAGGAGGTGTCGTTGACGGTGGCGGTGGAATGGGCCGCGGTGGTGCGCGCCAGGCGCTTGAGCGAGGTGGAATTGGGCGCCGGCACGCCGCAGTTCACGATCAGGCGCTGGTGGCCGACGCTCATCTCGAAGGACAGGCAGCCGGCATGGGCGACGGTCGAGAACTCGATCGGCGGCGGCCGGCCGGCATCGACGACCAGCATGGTGCCGCCGGCGTCGATGCGCTGATAGCCGCTGCGCGGGGCGCTCGCCGGCAGGGCGGCGCGCGCGTCGTCATAGGCAAGCACGGTGGCGAGCTGATCGGTGGCGGTGTCGCCGATGCCGTTGAAGTGGGCGAAGCTGCCGTCGCCCTGTCGGAAGAAGCGCAGCATCGGCATCATGCGGTCGATGGCCGAGACCAGGATGCGCGAGGGGTGGGTGCCGCGCGCGGCGAAGGCCTGGCGCAGCGGCAGGAGGTCGATCATGGCGGCGAGGATGGCGCCGGGGTTGCGGCTGACATGGCCGCCGTCGGGCAGGATCTGGTTGACCAGCTCGAGGTCGAGACGGCGCGCCGCCTGGCGCAGGAAACGCGGCTGGTCGGACATCGACAGCGCCGCGGCGGCGAGCGCGATCATCACCCTGAGGCGCGGCAGGCCGGGGGCGCCGTCATAGGCGACGCGGCGCAGGTGGCGCACCTGGCGGGTGAGCGAGCGCAGGAAGCGGCGATAGAAGGCGTGGTCGCAGCCGTCGAGGATGAGCGGCGTCTGCGACAGCCAGGCGCTGATGCGCTGCGCCATGATGTCGGGCTGCCAGGCCACCGGGTCGTGACGGCCGCCGTAGCGGATCCACTCGTCGATCAGGCTGCGCGCATTGGAGCGCGACAGGTTCATGTCGGTGGCGCGGAGATGCCTCAGCCAGCCGAAGGCATGCAGCTGGCGCGACCATTCCTCGTTGGGCGGCTCGGCGTCGAACACCGAGAAGCCTTCGACATCGACGCCGTCGCCGAAGAACACCCAGCGGCCGGCATAGATGTCGAGGGCGGCGGTCGGGTCGGCGGTTCGCAGGTCGATGGGCGCGATGAGCAGGCGCTCCGGCATCGTGCCGGCATAACGCCAGCGATAGAGGATGCTGGAATGGAAGCGGTGCGCGACGGTGCGGATGACGGCGCCGGCGGCAAAACGCATCTGCCGACCTTGACCGGACGTCGATCCGATCGCCATCGTTCAGCTTCTCCCATTCGCAACCGGCCGCCTTGCGGACCGATTCGCTGCCGCCGGACTATCGCGCTTTTCCGCCCGTTCGGGCAAACGGATCAAGGCTCCACGCCCTTTACGAGACGCATGATGAAGAAACCATCCATGCCGGGCGGAACGCCTGTGCCGGCATCGTGGCAGGGGAGTGTCCTGACCGTGCCGGCGGGGGTCACCGCCTGGGCGAGCCCACCGATCTCGTCCGCCGTGACGGGCTTCAGCGTCAGGCCGGCGCGTGTCGCCGCGCCGGCAAGCTCAGCCTCGCCCTCCTCCGGCTCCAGCGAGCAGGTGCAATAGACCAGCGTGCCGCCGGGTTTCAGCATGGCGGCAGCGCGCTCGATCATGCGCGCCTGGACCGCCGCCAGGGTGGCGATGTCCTCTTGCGTCTTCAACCAGGCGACGTCCGGATGGCGGCGGATGGTGCCGGTCGCCGAGCAGGGGGCGTCGAGGAGGACGGCGTCGAAGGGCTCGGCCGGCTGCCAGTCGAGCAGGTTGGCGGTGACCGTCTCGGCCGCGAGCGAGAGGCGGGTGAGGTTGGCGGTGAGCCGCTTCAGGCGATTGGCGGAGATGTCGAGGGCGGTCACCCGGGCGCCGGCGGTGGCAAGCTGGGCGGTCTTGCCACCCGGTGCGGCGCAGAGATCGGCGACCCGCATGCCCGCCACATCGCCAAGCAGGCGGGCGGGGAGCGCCGCGGCCATGTCCTGCACCCACCAGGCGCCGTCGCCGTAGCCGGGGAGCGCCTCGACGCCATGGGTATCGGCAAGTCGGACCGAGCCGGTGGCGGTGACGCTACCGCCGAGCTTTTCGGCCCAGCCGGCGGGGTCGCCCTTCACCGAGATATCGAGCGGCGGCTCGGCGAGATGCGCTTCGGCGATGGCGCGCGCCGTTTCCTCGCCATAGGTGGCGCACCAGCGATCCCACAGCCATTCGGGGGCATCGAGCCTGGCGGAATCGATATAGGCCAGCAGTGCGTCGCGCTCGCGCGCGATGCGCCGGAGCACAGCGTTGGCGAGGCCCTTGAGGTGGCGCGCCTTGGGATCGGCCGAGATCTGGTCGATGGCGATCGACACCGACGCATGGTCGGCGACCTCCATGAACAGCACCTGGGTCACGGCGATTTCGAGAACATGGAAGAAATCGCGCGAGCGCGGCGGCTTCTTTTCGATGAGCCGGTCGAGAAGAGCGTGGACCTCGCCGTGGCGACGAAGCGCGGTGGAGGCGATGGCGCGGGCAAGCCGCCGGTCGCGATCCGCGAGCGCGGCGAAGGCACGGTCATGGTCGAGCAGCGCGTCGAGCGGCTGCCGGCGGTCGAGCACGCCGGCAAGCAGGCTGGCGGCGGCGGCGCGGGCGGCAAGACCGGCCGGTTCCTCGGGGCGGGTGGATGGTTTCATCGGGTCCGTGGGTTAAGCCACCGACCGGCGGGTAACAAGCCCCCGGGCTCCTAGCCCCACGGTCCCTTGGGGCGGCCGGTGGTGCCCACCCGGGGAACTGCAACCTTGGGTCGGCCTGGCAGGGCCGTCAGCGGGGCGGGTGCCCGATCGGCGCGCCATCTCCATCAGCGCGGCGATGCGGTTCTCGGTCGCCGGATGGGTGGAGAACAGGTTGTCCATGCGCTCGCCGGAGAGCGGATTGACGATGAACAGGTGCGCCGCCGCCGGGTTGCGCTCGGCGGCTGGGTTGGGGATGCGCTGGGCGGCATTGGAGATCTTGGCAAGCGCCGAGGCGAGCGCCTCGGGCGTCCGCTGATCTCGGCGCCGGCGCGATCGGCGGAATATTCGCGGGTACGGCTGATCGCCATCTGCACGATCATGGCGGCGATCGGCGCGACCAGCGCGGCGATGAGCACGCCGACGAAGCCGAGCGGATTGTTGCTGCGGTTGCCGCCGAGGCCGCCGAAGAAGAAGGCGAAATTGGCGAGCATGGAGACGGCGCCGGCGAGGGTCGCCGTGATCGTCATGGTCAGCGTGTCGCGGTTCCTGACATGGCCGAGCTCATGGGCCATGACGCCGGCGATCTCGTCGCGGGAGAGCATCTGCAAGAGGCCGGTGGTGGCGCAGACGGCGGCATGATCGGGGTCGCGGCCGGTGGCGAAGGCGTTGGGCTGCGGGGTGTCGGCGACATAGACGCGCGGCATGGGCAGGCCGGCGCGCTGGGCGAGGTCGCGGACGAGCCCATAGAACTCGGGCGCCGAGCGCTCATCGACCTCGCGGGCGCGGTTCATGGACAGCGCGATCTTGTCGGCGTTCCAGTAGGAAAAGAAGTTCATGCCGGCGGCGACGAAAAAGGCGATCACCGCGCCGCCCGAGCCGCCGATGAGGAAACCGACGCCGACGAAGATGGCGGTCAATGCCGCCAGAAGCATGCCGGTGCGAAGCGTATTCATGGGACTGTCGTCACTGCTCCGTCTGTCGCCCACCAAGTCCTCTCCATGTCGGGAGGCCGGCGGCGTCCTGCAAGGGAGGGCAGAGCGAGGCGGCATGCTCGTTAAGACGGGTATTCATCGAAATATTACAACGTATGAGTATTAGTCCAGTTGACCGATTCGAGCTTTGAAGCGATATGAAGCAATACAGGAATATATTCCTGTTGATTCGCACGAGGCGACCGCATGTCGGGTATCGCAAGGGCTTTCTGGCTGATATTGCCTCTGGCGGTTGCCTTGGGCGCAGGCGGAGCTGAGGGCGCTGAGCGCATGCCCGGGCCGTTCGTCGCCAATGTGCTCAAGGTGATCGACGGCGACACGCTCTCGGTCGAGGTGCCGGTGTGGCTGGGCGTCGAGCTCAGCACCAAGGTCCGCCTCAGGGGCATCGACGCGCCCGAGCTGCACGGGCGCTGCCAGCAGGAGAAGGACCGCGCGGCGGAAGCCAAGCGCTACCTCAGCGCGGAGACGACGGCGCAGGTGAGGCTCACCAACATCGAAGGCGACAAGTATTACGGCCGGGTCGAGGCGGACGTGACCACGGTGCCCGATGGCCTCAGCCTCTCCGAGGCGATGCTCGCCAGCGGCCTGGCGCGCGCCTATGACGGCGGCAAGCGCGGCGACTGGTGCGGGCTGGCCAGCCTCGGAGAGTGAGGGCTGGAGCTCTATGACGGAGGGTCGGAAAGCAGCCGCAGGAACGCCGGGTTGATGAAGACCTTCTCGCGCCCGAAGGCTCGCTCCTCGAGCAGGCCGATATCAGCGAGAGCTCGCAAGTATTCCGAGGCGGTCTGCCGTTTCGCGATTCCGGCCTCGACCAAGTCGCCGATGCGGCAGTAGGGCTGGACGAAGATGATCTCTGCGAGTTCGCGGGAATAGATCTTGGGAACGCGTGCGTGCATTGCCTTGACCGTCTGGTCGAGAAGCTCGCGGATGCCTCGTATCTTCGACGTGGTCCACTGGGCTGTCTCGCGAACGGTCGACACCATGAAGAGAATCCACGCTTCCCACGCTTCCTCCGCCGTAACTCTGTGCAACAGCTCGTAGTATTCGTTCTTGCGGTGGATGATGGAGCGGCTGAGGTAGAGGACAGGAATGTCGATGAGACCGCGTTCGATCAGGTAGAGCAGGTTCAGGATGCGGCCTGTTCGACCGTTGCCGTCGGTGAACGGGTGGATCGCCTCGAACTGGTAGTGCATGACCGCCATCTTTATGAGCGGGTCGATGTCGTCGTCCGCGTGGATGTACTGCTCCCAGTTCGCCAGCATGTCCCGGATGAGGGCGCTGCCTTCAGGCGGCGTGTAGACAACCGTGTTGGTCGTTTCGTTGAGGAGTGCGGTGCCCGGCGTCGAACGGATATCGACTTCGACGGCCCGGATCGTTCGGCAGACCTCTACGGCGGTTGCCGTCGAAAGGGGTCTGCAGCTCGAGCGTCTGCGCCGCGTCGGCGAGCGCGGTCCGATAGCGCAAGGCCTCCTTCGTCGCCGGATCGGCCTGGCCTTCGGCCTGGTTGGCGAAACGGAACAGGCGATCCGTCGTCGTAACGATATTTTCGATCTCAGAACTGGCCTGTGCCTCAAACAGCGGGATCGAGTTGATGAGGACCGCCTGGTTGGGGAACAGTTCACCGGCCATCCGCGTCTCTGCCAGTGCCGCCCGCGCGGCAATGCACGACTTCAGCACCGCGCGGCTTTCGAGGTCGGCGCGGGGAGGCAAGAGCGGGAGCGTGTTGTAGGGGCGGACCGGGTCAAATAGCATGTGTCGATCTTTTCGCTGTTCTTCGACATATCCGAAGAACGTGTCGAAAGGATCAACATGTTGTCACGACATGTCGAAAGAATCGACAAATTTCGACATATCAAGGCCGCCCTGCGGTGGCCGCCGGCAGCGACCACCCACATTGAAGCGTCCGTCAGATCATGTCTGAACGTGCTTGTTCTGGCGGTTGGCGACCAGGTCGTCGATGACGCCAGGGTCGGCCAGGGTCGTGGTGTCGCCGAGATTGGAGAAATCGTCCTCGGCGATCTTCCTGAGGATGCGGCGCATGATCTTGCCCGAGCGCGTCTTGGGCAGGCCGGGCGAGAACTGGATGAGGTCGGGCTGGGCGAAGGGCCCGATCTCGTGGCGCACCCACTGGATCAACTCCTTGCGCAATTCCTCCGACGACGTCTCGCCGTGCATCAGCGTGATGTAGGCGTAGATGCCCTGGCCCTTGACCGGAATGGGGATAGCCGACCACCGCCGCCTCCGACACCTTGGCATGGGCGACCAGCGCCGATTCGATTTCCGCCGTGCCCAGGCGGTGGCCGGAGACGTTGATCACGTCGTCGACGCGGCCGGTGATCCAGTAGTAGCCGTCCTCGTCGCGCCGGCAGCCGTCGCCGGTGAAGTAGGTGCCGGGATAGGCCATGAAGTAGGTGTCGACGAAGCGCTTGTGGTCGCCATAGACGGTGCGCATCTGGCCCGGCCATGAATCGGTGATGACCAGGTTGCCGGCCGCCGCCCCCTCGAGCACCCGGCCCTCGGGATCGACCAGCGCCGGCTGGACGCCGAAGAAGGGGCGCGTCGCCGAGCCGGCCTTCAAGTCGGTGGCACCGGGCAGCGGCGTGATCATCATGCCGCCGGTCTCGGTCTGCCACCAGGTATCGACGATCGGGCAGCGGCCCTCGCCGACGACCTTCCAGTACCATTCCCAGGCTTCCGGGTTGATCGGCTCGCCGACCGTGCCGAGCAATCTCAGCGAGGCGCGCGAGGTCCTGGTGACGTGGTCGTTGCCGGCGCCCATCAGCGCGCGCAGCGCGGTCGGGGCGGTGTAGATGATGTTGACCTTGTGCTTGTCGACCACCTCCCAGACGCGCGAGGGGGTCGGCCAGTTGGGCACGCCCTCGAACATGAGGGTGGTGGCGCCGTTGGCGAGCGGGCCATAGACGATGTAGCTGTGGCCGGTGACCCAGCCGACGTCGGCGGCGCACCAGTAGATGTCGCCATCGTGGTAGTCGAAGACGAGCTGGTGGGTGAGCGACGTCCACACGATGTAGCCGCCGGTGGTGTGCAGGACGCCCTTCGGCTTGCCGGTCGAGCCGGAGGTGTAGAGGATGAACAGCGGATCCTCGGCGTTCATTTCCTCGGGCGGGCAATCGGCGGAGACGCCTTCGACCAGCTCGTGGTACCAGAAGTCGCGTCCGGCATGCATGGCGCATTCGTCGCCGGTGTGGCGGACGACAATCACCCGCGCGTCGCCGAGCGACTTCATCAGCGCCTCGTCGGTATTGTGCTTGAGCGGCACCTTGCGGCCGCCGCGCAGGCCCCAGTCGGCGGTGATGACCAGGGTCGAGCGGCAGTCGTCGATGCGGCCGGCGAGGCTGTCGGGCGAGAAGCCGGCGAAGACGACGGAATGAATGGCGCCGATGCGGGCGCAGGCGAGCATCGCCACCGCCGTCTCGGGGATCATCGGCAGGTAGATGGTGACGCGGTCGCCCTTCTTGACGCCCATCTTCTTGAGCACGTTGGCGAAGATGGAGACCTCGCGATGGAGCTCCCGGTAGGTGAGGGTGCGCACCGCCGCCTTGGGGTCGTCCGGCTCCCACAGGATGGCGACCTGGTCGCCGCGGGTGGCGAGATGCCGGTCGAGGCAGTTGGCCGAGATGTTGAGGCTGCCGTCCTCGAACCATTTGATGGAGACGTTGGGCGCGGCGTAGGAGGTGTTCTTCACCTTGGTGAAGGGCCTGATCCAGTCGATGCGTTGGGCCTGCTCGCGCCAGAAGCCCTCGGGGTCGTCGACCGAGCGCTTGTACATGGCCAGATACTTGTCGTTATCGACGTAGGCGCGGCTCTTCCATTCCGCCGGAACCGGATAGACCCTAACCTCGGACATGCCCTTCCCTCCCGAAACGTCCGTATCCGGCTTCAGCCGGATTTGATCACTTATAAGCGCGGGGGGAAGGGGGGATGCAAGCCTTAGGATTTCCGCCAAGGGGTGCTCAGCGCCGTTGTCCGGCAGAATTGTCAAGCTGTGACAATACCTTCGCCGGACAGTGACGAATTTACAGGCTGTAAAGACGAACCCGGGCACGGCGGCGGGCTAAAGCGCCGGAGGGTGCAGCGCTGCGGTTTGGGGACCGGCCGCCACGGTGGGCACGACCGGGGCCGGGGTGAGGGCCACCGAGGTTCCGGGCTCGGCCGGCGCGAGGGCGACGATGCGATAGCCGGCGGCCTTCATGTCCTTGAGCAGCTCGGGCAGCATGCGGGCGGTGGCGCGCTTGGTGTCGTGGAGGAGCACGATGCCGCCGTGATGGAGCTTCAGGCGCATGAGCACCTTGCGGCGGATGGCATCGGCGGAAATGCCGGTCCAGTCATCGCCGACCACGTCGGCGCTGAAGACGGCGATGCCTTTGGCGGTGAGCCAGGTGCGCAGCGTCCGGGTCTGGCTGAGGCCGGGGAAGCGGAAGAAAGGCGCCGGCGGCCCGCCGAGGATGGCGCCCACCGCCGCGATGCCGCGGTCGATCTCGCGGGTGGCGGCGTCGGTGGAGAGCTTGGCGAGTGAGACGGGATGGCGCCAGGTGTGGGTGCCGATGGTGTTGCCCTGCGCCGCTTCGCGGCGGAGCAGGTCGGGTGCGGCCTTGGCCATGCGCCCGACGGCGAAGAAGGTGGCGCGGGTGCAGGCCTCGCTCAAGGCGTCGAGGACGCGGTCGGTCGTGCCGGGAAGCGGACCGTCGTCGAAGGTGAGGACGACCTCGTTCTCGGCCAGCGGCAGGTCGGCGCGGTAGGTGATGGTGCCGACGGCGAGCGCCTGGCTGGTATCGATGGCGAGCGTCCGCGCGACGCCGATGGCGTCGGGATCATCGCAGGCGGCAAGGGCGGGGAGAGAGGTGGTGAGAACGGCAAGGGCGGCGAGCACGCCGAGGGACGACGAACGCACGGACAGAGACTCCCACGCAACCAGAACAGGGACGGAAATCTAGCATTTCCGCCTGATACGCGCGGGATCATCGCGGTTTATTGTAAATGGAGTTTGTCTGGCCGGCGGGCGCGCTCAGAGGCCGCCCATCTTGCACACCCGCTTCCATTCGGCCTCGGTGACCGGCTGGACCGAGAGACGGGAGAGCTTGACCAGCGCCATGCCGGCAAGCGCCGCGTCGGCCTTGACGGCGGAAAGCGTCACCGGCTTCGGCAGCGGCTCGACGGCGGCGATGTCGACACACTCCCAGGCGCCTTCCGTGGCGGTCGAGTCCGGATGGGCCTCCCTGACCACTTCGACGATGCCGACCACCGCCTTCTCGTCGCCGGAGTGGTAGAAGAAGCCGCGATCGCCTTTCTTCATGGCGCGCATGTTGTTGCGGGCGGTGAAGTTGCGCACGCCGTCCCATTCCTGGCCGGCCTTGCCCTTCTTCACCTGCATTGCCCACGACCAGGTCTCGGGCTCGGACTTGAACAACCAGTGGGCCATGGCCGCTGCCTCCTTGATGATGCGGCCAGCCTAGTGAACTGGGTCGCCAGCGTCCACGGCCGACCGCAGGGTCGGACACAACCTGCGGGCAGGCGGTTGCAATACAACTCTTGGTCGTCAATTCTCGAAGGTCGTTGTTGCTCCGAAGTTTTTAGTCGATTGCCGCGACGGCGACTACAACAATAATACACGCGAGGATTGTGTTGACCCGGATCAAATACCGGTCGGGCCTACAACGCTAACTTGCGGAAACGGTGTTTGACTTCAAATACCTGGAGGCTGCTAAGATAGTAACCGGGAGCGGGGTGATTATGACGTTGCGTGTTGACGGGTCGGCATCGAATCTGGCGCACAATCTTGTGCGTCTGTGCAAGCGCGAGGTGAGCATCGCAGCCGTTTGCCGCGCGACCCAGATCAATCGGCAGCAGTTCAACCGCTACCTGGCCGGACAATCGATTCCGAGCCCGGCGAACCTCGAGAAGATCTGCCGCTACTTCAACATCTCCAAGGCCGAGCTCTTCCGCCCGCCGAACGTTCCGCACGGGCCGGCGACGCGTGAGACTCCCGCCGCAGGCCCGCGCAAACCGCCGTGGTCGCACGCCGACGCCGGAGCGATCCTGCGGCTGCTCTACTCCAATTCGCGCCCATCGATCGCGCCAGGCATCTATGCGGCGTACTTCTGCCCACTACAGGACCGCGCCAGCGTGGTCCGCTCGACGATCGTCGTGCGCAACGACGACAATCTGGTGACCTTCCGGCGCCTGACCGGCTTGACCGAGCGGCCGGGGGCGTGGTGGGGCCAGTTCCGCGGCGACCACCGCGGGATCGTCATCGAGCGCGCCCACTGGCTCTATTTCGTCGGGCTCAACGCATGCGGCGTGTTGGAGCCGAGCATGCTGGTGCTGAGATGGCTTCCCGGTGCGCGGCCGAGGCTGGGCGGTTATGCCTCGGTCAATTCCATCGACGGGCCGGCGCCGCTTCCGGTCGTGGTCAGTTCCACGGACCTGTCGCTGAGGGCAGCGATGCGCGCGGCCCACGCCTATTCGTGGGATGACCCTCAGCTCGATCCGCTGGTGCTGGAGGCGCTGGAGGAACAGGTGGAGCGGCTTGCGGCCAAGACGGCACGACCCGATCCGGGTGCGCTACGGCTCGTCGCCGTCTCGTGAAGCGGGGCGCCGGACAAGGGCCCTAGTGGTAGGAGTTCTCGGCGACCTTGCGCGCCTCTTCCTCCACGATCGCCAGCAGATAATCCAGGAAGCGGACGTCCCTCTGGTCGATGCGCTGGGTAAGCCGGCGCATGCCCTGGACCAGATCGCGCACGTAGCTGCCGATCTCGATCGGCGCGAGGCCGTCCACGAGCGTGCCGAGGTCGGCGCCGTCCTCTTCCGCATCGCGCTCTGCGGTCTGTTCCGAAGCCGTCATCCGTCCCTCCTTGAGATGGAGCGACGGCGAGTAGAGCGCAGTTCGGCGGAGCGTGCTCCGCTGCCTTCGCGCGAAGGCTTCGCGCCTCAGGGCCGGTAGCGACCGGCGGCCGCGGAGTCGCTTGCGAGAACGCCTAGTCCGATTCGCGCTTCAGCGGGCGCGACATCAGCCCCTCGATGGCTTCGCTGATGGTCAGCGCCCGCTCGACGATTGCCGCGACGGCATCGATGATCGGCGTCGAGACGCGGTTGCGGCGGGCGAGGTCGCGAGCCACCGTCGCGGTGGCGATGCCTTCGGCCAGCGCATGGGGCGCATTGGCGTCGCCGCCGCGGCCAAGATGGTGGCCATAGGAGAAGTTGCGCGACTGCGGGCTGGTGCAGGTGAGCACCAGGTCGCCGAGGCCGGAGAGGCCCATCAACGTCTCGGGCCGGGCGCCCATTGCCTCGCCGAGACGGCGGAGCTCGGCGAAGGCGCGCGCGGTCAATGCCGCCTGCGCGCTGGCGCCGAGATCGCGCCCGGCGACGATGCCGGCAGCGATGGCAAGCACGTTCTTGACCGCGCCGCCGATCTCGACGCCGATCATGTCGGTCTCGGCATAGGGGCGCAGGCCGGGGCCGGCGAGCGCATGGCAGAGGGCGAGCGCCAGGGCCTCGTCGTCGGCGGCGATGGTGACGGCGGTGGGCAGGCCGCGGGCGACATCGGCGGCGAAGCCAGGCCCGGACAACACAGCCGGTCGGGTCTCCGGCGCCACCTCGGCGATCACCTCGGAGAGGCGCTTGTCGGTGTCGTGCTCGAGGCCCTTGGCGGCGATGAGGAGCGGCGTGCCGGCCGGGATATAGGGCGCGGCGGCGGTGGCGACGGCGCGGGTCGCCTGGGCGGGAACGGCGAGGATGACGGCGTCGGCCCTCAGCGCCACCGCCAGCGAGTCGGTCGCCGGCACGTGGTCGAGGTCGATGCCGGGCAGGTAGCGCGGGTTCTCGTGGCGCTCGTCGATGGCAGCGACGGTGTCGTGATCGCGCGCCCACAGCTTGACCGTGCGGCCGGCACGGGCGGCGGTCAAGGCCAGCGCGGTGCCCCAGGCGCCGCCGCCGATGATGCCGATGGATTCGATCATGCGCGGGCTCCCTTGGCTCCGGCGCCGAGCTTGGGGGCGGCCAGTTCGTCCAGCGGCCAGCGCGGACGTGCCGCGACGGAGAGCGGATCGACAAGGCCGCGGGCAAGGCGCTCGGCACCCGCCCAGGCGATCATAACCCCATTGTCGGAGCAGAGGCGCACCGGCGGTACCACGACGCCGAAGGCGTGGCGCGAAGCCGCGTTGCGGAGCGCGCCGCGCAGCGCCTGGTTGGCGGCGACGCCGCCGGCGGCGACCAGGACGTGCGCTCCGTCGTGGGCGGCGCGGAAAGCCTGCATGGCATGTTCCGCACGATCGGCGACGATGTCGGTGACCGCCGCCTGGAACGAGGCGCAGAGGTCGGCGACGTCCTGGTCCGACAGCGGCGCGGCCGCTTCGGCGGCAAGGCGCACGGCGGTCTTGAGGCCGGAGAAGGAGAAATCGGCGCCCGGCCGGCCGATGAGCGGGCGCGGCAGGGGAAAACGTGCCGGATCACCGGTCTGGGCGGCCTGCTCCACCGCCGGACCGCCGGGATAGGGCAGGCCCAAGAGCTTGGCCGCCTTGTCGAAGGCCTCGCCCAGCGCATCGTCGATGGTGGTGCCGAGACGGCGATAGCGGCCGACATCCTCGACGGCGAGGAACTGGCTGTGGCCGCCGGAGACCAGCAGCAGAAGATAGGGGAAGGCGATGCCGTCGGTGAGACGGGCGGTCAAGGCATGGCCTTCCAGGTGATTGACGGCGATGAGCGGCTTGCCGGCGGCAAGCGCGATCGCCTTGGCGGTGGTGAGGCCGACGAGGACGCCGCCGATGAGGCCGGGACCGGCGGTGGCGGCGACCGCGTCGATCTCGGCGAAGGTGTGGCCGGACTGGGCGAGCGCTGCATAGACCACGTCGTCGAGCACCTCGACATGGGCGCGGGCGGCGATCTCCGGCACGACACCGCCGAAGGCGGCGTGGTCGTCGATCTGGGAGAGCACGATGTCGGAGAGGATGCTGCCGCTGCCGTCCTCGCCGCGGGCCACCACCGCGGCAGCGGTTTCATCGCAGCTGGTCTCGATGCCGAGAACGATCGATCGCCGATTGCGCATGGATTTGGCTATTCTGCCCCTCGCCTCAGCCGGCAAGATCGGCCATAGAGTGAACCGCCCGAAAGCCCCCTAACACCCCGGATGCCAGCCTTGCAATCGGCTCGAACACGTAGCGCTACCCTCGCCATCGGCACCCGCGCCAGTCCGTTGGCGCTGTGGCAGGCGGAGGCCGTGCGCGTGGCGCTGGCCGGCATCGGCATTGCGGCCGGGATTGCGCCGATCCGCACCACCGGCGACCGCATCACCGACCGGCCGCTCGACGAGGTCGGCGGCAAGGGCCTGTTTA
Organism: uncultured Alphaproteobacteria bacterium; assembly: GCA_963830205.1. Taxonomy (GTDB): domain Bacteria; phylum Pseudomonadota; class Alphaproteobacteria; order Rhizobiales; family Kaistiaceae; genus CAVSRC01. The sequence goes on from CAWHLP010000002.1 coordinate 95,968, forward strand.
CCAAGGAGATCGACGAGGCGCTGATCGCCGGGCGCATCGACCTTGCCGTCCATTCGGCCAAGGACCTGCCGACGGCGCTGCCCGCCGGCATCGTCGTCGCCGCCTGCCTCAAGCGTGCCGACGCGCGCGACGCCTTCCTGTCGCTCAGGGCGAAACATCTGCGCGACCTGCCCGAGGGCGCCGTGATCGGCACGGCATCGCTGAGGCGCGCGGCGCTGGCGCTGCGGCTGCGGCCCGACCTCAGGATCATCCCCATGCGCGGCAATGTGGAGACAAGGCTGAGGAAGCTCGACTCCGGCGAGGCCGACGCCACCCTGCTGGCGCTGGCCGGGCTCGAGCGGCTCGGCCTCGCCAAGCGCGCCGCCGGAATCCTCGGCGACCGACGAATGGCTGCCGGCGCCGGGGCAGGGCACCATCGCCATCACCGCCCGCCAGGATGACCCGGCGATGCTGGCGCGGCTGGCGCTGATCGACCACCGCGCCACCTCGCTGGCGCTCAAGGCCGAGCGCGCCTTCCTCGCCGTGCTCGACGGCTCGTGCCGCACGCCGATCGGCGGCCTCGCCGAGATCGACGGTGCGGTGCTCCGCCTGCGCGGCATCATCGTCAAGCCGGACGGCAGCATCGCGCACACGATCGACCGGCGGGGCAGCGCGGACGAGGCGGAAGCGCTCGGCGCCGATGCCGGGGCGGAGCTTGCCCGGCGCGGCGGGCCGGGTTTCTTAGCCGGCTAATCCCATGCGGCTTCTGGTCACGCGACAGGAACCCGATGCCACCGCGACGGCTGGACGGCTGACGGCACTCGGCCACAGCGTGGTGGTCGAGCCGCTGCTCAGGATCGTGCTCAACGCCCCGCCGGGCGAGCTGCCCGACCCGGCCGGCCTGATCGTCACCAGCCGCAACGGCGTCAGGGCGCTCAAGACCTGGCCGCAGGCGGCACGCTGGCGCGAGGTGCCGCTGTTCGCGGTCGGCGCGGCGACGGCAGAAGCGGCCCGTGCCGCCGGATTCCACCATGTGACGGCGGGCGAGGGCGAGGGGAAAGCGTTGCTTGCGGTCATCGTCGCGGCGCTGCCGCCCGGCCGTGGCCCGGTCATCTATGCGGCGGCGCGCGACCTCAGCGGCAATCTGTCGGAGCACCTGGAAGAGGCCGGCACCGACCTGCAGATGGTGGAAGCCTACCGGGCGGAACGGGCGGCGCGCCTGAGCCCGGCACTCATGGGCGAACTTGCCGCCGGCAGCATCGACGGAGCGCTGTTCTATTCGCGGCGCACGGCCGAAACCTTCCGCGACCTCGTTGCCGGCCGGCCGCTGCGGCTGGCGCATGTCTTCGCCCTGTCGGACCAGGTCGCCGGGCCGCTCAGGGGCCTCGCCGCGGCGCTGCACATTGCCGCAAAGCCGGACGAAGCCAGCCTGTTTGCGCTGATCCAGCCGAAGTGAAGTGATGCCGGGCGGTGTGGCCGCGCCGCCATAAGCCTGTATTGTATGGGGCCAGGGGTTAGACGACCCGACGAGGACGAGCATGGCCGCCGAAGACGACGGAGCACGGGACGACAAGCCGGCTGATGCCGAGCGCAAGGGCCGCGGGCGCACCAAGCGGCCGCCGGTCACCATTGACCTGACCGCCGAGCGCGTTGCCGACAAGGGCGAGCGCGCGGACGCGGCGCCGGTGGAGGCCGCAGCACCTGCCGAAACCGAAAGCGGCGCGGCCGAGGCGCCGTCCGCCCCGGAGCCGCCGGAGGCGACAGCCGAATCTCAGGCCGAGCCGGAACCGGCGAAGCCGGCGGAAGCGGAGCCGCCGCGCACCAAGCGGCCGCCGGGCGCCAGCATCATCGGCAGCGACGACGGCTGGGCGCGGGCGGCGTTCACCGGCGTTGCCGGCGGCATCGTCGCGCTCATCCTCATCATCGTGCTGCAGGTGATCGGCCTGGTGCCATCGCCCGGGCGGTCGGCGGCGGTGCAGGCAGCCGACCAGGCCAAGACGGCAAGCGAAGCGGTGGCGGCGCTCGACCGGCGCGTCTCGGCGGTTGAGATGATCACCCAGAACCTGCCGAGCAAGACCACGGTCGAAGGGCTCCAGGGCCAGGTCGCCCAGTTGCAGAAGGAGGTGGGCGCCCTGGCGACGCAGGGCGATCTCACGGTCCTGGAAAACAAGCTCACGGCGCTTGCCGGCAAGGTCGACGGGCTGCCGCAGGGCGTGACCCAGGACGACCTGGCGGCGCTCACCGATCGCGTGGCGCGCCTGGAGGCCGGTGGCGCCACCGGTGGCGGCGGCAATGCGGACGCCACCGCGGTGGCGGCGCTCAACAGCCGCATCGATCAGGCACAGGCCAGCCTCAAGGCGCTCGGCGAGCGGGTGGCGGCGCTCGAAGGCAAGCTCACGGCCGGGCCGGCGGACAGCACGCTCGCCGCCCGCGCCATCGCGGTGGTGGCGCTCCGCCGTGCGGTTGACGAGGGGGTGCCGTTCGCGACCGACCTCGACCTTGCCGCGGCACTGGGCCTGCCGGCCGCCGATGTCGCGGCGCTCAAGCCCTTCGCCGAGAAGGGCGTGGCGACCAAGGCGGCGCTGGCGGCCGAATTCGGCGGCGTCGGCGATGCCATCATCGCGGCGGCAGCCAAGGCCAACCCCAATGCCGGCTTCTTCGACCGGCTTCTGGCCGGCGTCGGCTCGCTGGTGACGGTGCGGCCGGCCGGGCCGGTCGCCGGGAACGACCCGCCGGCGATCGTCTCGCGCATGCGCGCCGCGGTCGATGCCGGCGATCTCGCCACCGCGCTCAGCGAGCGCGACAGCCTCCCCGACGCCGGCAAGGCCGCATCCGCCGACTGGGCGGCGGCGGCGACAAGCCGCGTCACCATCGACGGGCTGATCGCCAAGATCGCCGACAGCGTCAAGCCGGCCGCAGGGAACGCTCCGACATGATCCGCGTGCTGTTCTTCGTCGTTGTCGTCTTCCTGCTTGCCGCCGGCTTCGTCTGGCTGGCGGAGCGGCCGGGCGAACTCCTGATCGACTGGCAGGGCTACGAGATCCGCACCTCGGTGATGGTGGCGGTGGTTGGCGCGGCGATCGCGATCGCGCTCATCGCCATCGTCGGGGCGCTCATCAGGGCGGTGCTGCGCAGCCCGCAGGCGGTCGGCAACTTCTTCGGTTCGCGCCGGCGCGACCGCGGCTACCGGGCGCTGTCGCGCGGCATGATCGCGGTCGGTGCCGGCGACATGCGGGCGGCCCAGCGGGCCGCGCGCGAATCGCAATCGCTGCTCGGCAAGAGCGAGCCGCTGGTGCTGCTGCTCTCGGCGCAGGCGGCGCAGATCGCCGGCGACAGCGGCTCGGCGCGGTCCGCCTTCACCGCGCTCACCGAGACCGCCGAGACGCGGCTGCTCGGCCTGCACGGCCTCTTCGTCGAGGCGCGGCGGACCGGCGAGCACGCGGCGGCGCGGCATTTCGCGGAAGAGGCGGTGCACATCTCGCCCAAGGTCTCCTGGGCGGGAACGGCGCTCTTCGACTATCAGTGCCAGGCGGGCGATTGGCAGGGGGCGCTGAAGACGCTTGCCGCCAATGCCGATGCCGGCAGCATCGACCGCACCAAGGCGCAGCGCCTGCGCGCCGTGCTTCTGACCGGCCAGGCCATGGAGCTGGAGGCCGGGGCGCCGGACGAGGCGCGCGGCATGGCCATCGAGGCGCAGCGCCTGGCGCCGGACCTGGTGCCGGCGTCGGTGGTTGCGGCGCGGCTCCTGACCCGCGCCAACGATCCCCGCCGCGCCTCGCGCATCCTGGAGACGGCCTGGAAGGCGACGCCCCATCCCGACATCGCGGCGGCCTACGGGGCGGTGAGGCCCGGCGATTCGGTGCGCGACCGGCTGAAGCGCGTGCGCAAGCTGGCGGAAATGCGCGCCAACCATGCGGAAGGCGCCATGGCGGTCGCCCGCGCGGCCATCGACGCGCACGACTGGGCGGCGGCGCGCGAGGCGCTCGGCGGCATGGTCCGCCTGCAGCCCAGCGAAGGCGTCTGCCTGCTGATGGCGGAGATCGAGGAAGGCGAGCACGGCGACCAGGGGCGGGTGCGCGGCTGGCTGGCGCGGGCGCTCTCGGCGCCGCGCGACCCGGCATGGATCGCCGACGGGCGCATCTTCGCCGAATGGGCGCCGGTGTCGCCGGTCTCCGGCCGCATCGATGCCTTCGAATGGAAGGTGCCGCCCGAGCGCCTGCCGGGACCGCGCCAGATGGAGATCGAGGCGTGGGCGACGGCAAGCGAGCCGCCGCCGACCGTCGAGGTCAAGGCGGTGACGGTGGCGCCCGCCGTGGCGGCGCCTGCCGTGCCGCCGGCACCACCCGCGCCGGCGGCCAAGCCGGCCGAACCCGCGGCAGCGAAGCCGGCAGAGGCCAAGGCGCCGGAGGCCAAGCCGGTGGAGGCGAAACCGGCGGAGGCGATGGTGGTGCACCAGGACCTGATGCCGCGGGCCCCGGACGATCCCGGCCCGCCACGGCGCGAGGACGAAGACGAGCGCTACAAGGTATTCTGACCTGACGTTCTGATTTTGCGTGTCAGCCCCCGCCGATGACGGAGAGCGCGCCCGTGACCCAACATCCACCCAAGCCGCCGCTGGCCCTGTCCGTCGGGATCATCGGCCACCGGCCGAACCGGCTGCCCGAAGCGGCGCGGGCCAAGGTGGCGACCGATGTCGACGCGGTGCTCGACGGCTTCGCGGCGGCGATGCGGCAGGCGCTTGCCACCTATGGCGCGGTCTTTGCGGGCAAGGCGGTGCTGTCGCTGGTCGATTCGCTGGCCGAAGGCGCCGACCGCATCGCGGCGCGGGCGCTGGTGGCGCGGGCCGCCGGGGATACGGGATCGCTGTCCTTCGCCCTCGATGTGGTCCTGCCCTTCGTGGGCCAAGAGTTCGAGAAGGACTTTGCCGACCAGGCATCGCGCGATGAGTTCAACGCGCTCACCGGCCAGGCGCGGGCCTTGCTCGAACTGCCGGGCAGCCGCGCGGCGGAGGCCAATGCCTATGAGGCGGCGGCCTATACGGTGATCGACCAGTCGGACGTGGTGATGGCGATCTGGGACGGCGGGCCATCCGGCGGGCGCGGCGGCACCACCGACACGGTGGAAGCGGTGGCGCGCGCGGGGCGGCCGCTGATCATCATCGACGCCAAGGGCGCGGCGCCGCCGCATCTGCGCTGGCACGGGCTGAACGAGGCGATCGTGCCGACCGGGCGCGTCGGCGACATGCCGGCCGACGATCTCGCCAAGGGCCTGCCGCTGCTGGTCGATGCGCTGCTGCGTCCACCCGGCGCTGCGGCCTCAGGCGGCGGCCACCATGGGCACCGCGACGACGAGGCGGCGGGGCTTGCCGGCTATTTCGCCGAGGTGGCGCCGGCGCGGACGCCCTTCGTCGGCTTTCCGCTGATGATGGCGCTGTTCGGCGTCCAGCCGCTGGCGCGCCGGCACATCAGGCCCGACACGCCGGCAGCGCTTGGCGCGCGGGAACTGGCGCTGATGCCGGCCGCCGCCGGTGAAGAGCCGCCGGCGGCACGGCCGCTCACCACCGTCGGTGCCTTCGGCTGGGCCGATTTCGTCGGCTCGCTGATGGCCCAGATCTTCCGCGGCGCCTTCATCCTCAACTTCGTCTTCGGCGCGCTCGCCGTGGCCTGCGCGGCGATCTCCATCGTCCGCCACGACTGGAAGCCGGTGCTGGTGGTGATCGAGATCCTGCTGATCGTGGCGGTGGTGCTGAACACCTGGCTCGGGCTGAAGCGCCAGTGGCACCGGCGCTGGTTCGAGGGCCGCGAACTGGCCGAGCGGTTGCGCGTGGCGCTGCTCCTCTGGGTGGTCGGGCTGAGGCCGGTGGCGCCGGCCGGTGCCGAGCCGACCTGGACGGGCTGGTATGCGCGCGCCGTGGTGCGGGCCGAAGGGCTGCGCCATGGGCGGCTCGACGGCGACGGCCTGAAAGCGGCGCAGGCGGCGGTGAGCGGGCTCCTCAACGACCAGTGCGGCTACCACGCGGCGACAACCGGGCGCATGCACCGGCTGGAGCACCGGCTGGAACGGGCGGGGCTCACCTGCTTCGTCCTCACCATCCTGGTGGCGCTCGCCTATCTGGCGGTCAAGCTGCCGGACCTGACCGGCGGCGGCGAGGGCCACGGCGAAAGCTTCGCCGACAGCATCGGCATCATCGTCGCGGCGCTGACCGCCGGCCTGCCGGCGCTCGCCACCGCCACCTACGGCATCCGCGTCATCGGCGATTTCGCCGGCATCAGCCGGCGCTCCGAGCGTACCCGTCACGGCCTCGAGCGGATCGTCAGGCGGATCGAGGGGAAGGAGCCGGACCTGCACCATCTGAGAGCGCACGTGCGCGCGGCGGCAGACGCGATGCTGGGCGACGTCGCCGGCTGGCGCTTGTCGGCGGAAAGCCGCGGCCTGGCGATCCCCGGCTGACGGGCGCCAGCGCCATGCGACGGCGACCGGCCTTGCGGGCGCGGGCTGGCGCGGCTAACCAGCATGGCGCCTTTCGTCAATAATCCCCGCTGCGGAGCCCCCTCGTGACCACCCACCACCTCCTTCTCCTGCCCGGCGACGGCATCGGCCCCGAAGTCATGGCCGAGGTCCGCCGCGTCATCGCCTGGTTCAACCAGGCTGGCGGCGACAGCTTCGACACCGAGGAGGACCTGGTCGGCGGCGCCGCCTATGACGCCCACGGCAAGGCCGTTTCAGAAGGCGCGATGGAGAAGGCGCTCAACGCCGATGCGGTGATCTTCGGCGCGGTGGGCGGTCCGCAATGGGCTGGCGTGCCCTATGAGGTCAGGCCCGAGGCGGGGCTCTTGCGCCTGCGCAAGGACCTCGCCTTGTTCGCCAATCTGAGGCCGGCGATCGTCTATCCGGCGCTGGCCGATGCCTCCTCGCTCAAGCGCGAACTGGTCGAGGGCCTCGACATCCTGATCGTGCGCGAGCTGACCGGCGGCGTCTATTTCGGCGAGCCCAAGGAGATCCGCGAGCTCGCCAACGGCGAGAAGCGCGCCGTCGATACCCAGGTCTACGACACCCACGAGATCGAGCGCATCGCGCGCGTCGCCTTCGACCTGGCGCGCACGCGCCGGAACAAGGTGACCTCGATGGAGAAGCACAACGTCATGAAGTCGGGCGTCCTGTGGAAGGAGGTGGTCACCGCCACCCACAAGGCCGGCTATGGCGACGTGACGCTGGAGCACATGCTCGCCGATGCCGGCGGCATGCAGCTGGTGCGCACACCCAAGCAGTTCGACGTCATCGTCACCGACAATCTGTTCGGCGACATCCTCTCCGACGTTGCCGCCATGCTCACCGGCTCGCTCGGCATGCTGCCCTCGGCATCGCTGGGCGCGCCCGACCCGGCGACGGGCAAGCGGCGGGCGCTCTACGAGCCGGTGCACGGCTCGGCGCCGGACATCGCCGGCAAGGGGCTGGCCAACCCGATCGCCATGATCGCCAGCTTCGCCATGGCGCTGCGCTATTCGTTCGGCCTGACGGAAGCGGCCGACCGACTGGAAGCGGCGGTCGCCGCCGTGCTCGACCGGGGCCTGAGGACCGCCGACATCTGGACGCCGGGCACCGAGAAGGTGGGCACCGAGGCGATGGGCAAGGCGGTCGTCGAAGAACTTGGACGCGCGGCGTGAGCGCCGCCGCGATGACCCGCGTCTACAACGATCGCGGTTTCCTGGCGCGCAGCTGGGGATCCATGGCGATCCTGGTGATGGCGGTGATATGGGGCGTGGTGGAGATGGTCCGCGCCTACGTCGGGGCGGGGGATCAGACCGGCTATCTGTTCGGTGCCGGGTTCATGGCCGCGGCGGCCTACGGCGGCTACCGCATGTGGAGCGATACGCGCGACACCATCGCCCGCCTCGAGGCCGACTTCGCCAGCGGACAATCGGTGGTGACCCTGTGGCGGCCGTGGGGCCTGCAACGCCTGACGGCGCCGCTCGACCAGCTCTCCGGATGGCGCATGTACATCTCGATGCGGACGCGCAACCAGCGCAGCTACCTGCTGCGCGTCGGCCACCCGGCCAACCGGCGCCCGCTGCAGATCGAGCTGATGCCCGGCAGGACCGATCTCGACGGGCTGCGCCGGCTGGCGCCGGAGGCGATCGCCGACTTCGAGATGAACACCGGCGGAAACCGGCGCGCCCAAGCGGGCAAGTGAGGTTCAGCCGGCCAGTCCCGGGATCGGTACGCCGAAGGTCAGCAGGATCAGGATGACATTGAGCGTCAGGACGATTGCCGCGCCGACATAGGCGGCGAAGGTGGTCAGGCGCCGGTTGGCGAACTCGCCCATGATGTCGGTGCGGGCGGTGAACAGGATGAGCGCGATCATCGGCACGGGCAAAGCGATCGACAGGATCACCTGACTGACGACAAGGGCCTGGGTGGCGTTGACGCCGAGGCCGACGACGATGAAGGCAGGGATCATGGTCACCAGGCGGCGCACCAGCACCGGAATGCGGAAGTTGACGAAGCCCTGCATGATCATCTGACCGGCCATGGTGCCGACCACCGAGCTCGACGTGCCGGAAGCGATGAGCGAGATGAGGAAGACGGCGGCGGCGGCGCCGCCCAAGAGCGGCGTCAGGGTGTGGTAGGCGGTCTCGATTTCGGCGACCTCGCTGTGGCCGGCATGGAAGGCGCCCGACGCCATCATCACCATCGCCATGTTGACCATGCCGGCGATGGCCAGCGCGACGACCACCTCGATATTGGAGAAGCGCAGCACCTTGCGGCGCTCGGCGGCATTCTTGACCGGCGCGCGCGCCTGGGTGAGCCCGGAATGCAGGTAGATCGCGTGTGGCATGACCGTGGCGCCGATGATGCCGACCGAGATCATCAGCGCTTGTGCGTCGGGGATCTCCGGCACGATCGTGTGGTACGCCGCCGCACCCCAGTCTACCGGGGCGATGAAGAGTTCAATCAGGTAGCAGGCGCCGATGATGAGCACGAGCGCGCCGATGACCAGCTCCATCGGGCGGAAGCCGCCGCGCTCGAACATGAGGATGCCGTAGGTGACGACCGCCGTGACGGCCATGCCGTAGATGAGCGGCATGTTGAAGAGCAAGGCCAGGCCAATGGCGCCGCCGAGGAACTCGGCGAGATCGGTGGCCATCGCCGCCACTTCGCTGACCGCCCACATCGCCCAGACGATCGGCCTGGGGAACTCCTGGCGGCACATCTCGGCCAGATTGGTGCCGGTGACGATGCCGAGCTTGGCCGACAGCGCCTGGAACAGCATGGCGATCAGGTTGGCGGTGAGCACCACCCAGAGCAGGCTGTAGCCGTATTTGGCGCCGCCCTGGATGTTGGTGGCAAAATTGCCGGGGTCCATATAGGCGATCGACGCGATCACGGCCGGGCCGGCGAAGAGCCGCGCGGCCATCACCCCCCTGCGGTCGCCGATCAGCACCGAACGGATGCCTTCGACCGTGCGCTCGGTCATCCCCCTGCGGGCTGCGTTGGCCACCGTCTATGGCTCCGCGGGCATCGGGACGGCGGCCTCGGGGACGATCGGGCGGAGGAACAAGGAGGCTTCTTTCTTGCAATTGGAATGATTTTTGAGAATGCGAACTAGTCGCAATTTAAGGCGAGCGAGCCGGGAAGTCAATGACCGGGTGCGCGGCCGGCAGTCGCGACGTGCCGACGACTTTCGCCATGATCTTGTCAAGTAAGGCGGCTAATTGATACTCCATTGAATACAGGGAGATTCGACCCAGCTCTCCAGCTGCCCGTTGGCGGCCGACAGGCGGGTCCAGCCGGCCCTTTCCCGGCGGAACGAGACGATGGAAAGCACTGCCGTCTTCATCGTACTGAACCTTGCGGGCACCGTCGCGCTGCTGCTGTGGGGCACGCACATGGTGCAGACCGGTGTGCAGCGCAGTTTCGGGCCGCGCTTGCGCTCGGTGCTGAGCAGTGCGTTGCGCAGGCGTCTGGCGGCCTTCCTCGCCGGCATCGGGGTGACGGCGCTCATGCAATCGAGCACGGCAACCGGGCTGATGGTCGCCGGCTTCGCCGCCGGCGGTGTGGTCGACCTGGTTCCAGGGCTTGCCGTCATGCTCGGAGCCAATGTCGGCACGACGCTGATCGTACAGCTTTTTTCCTTCGACGTGGCCGTCTTCTCGCCGGTGCTGATCCTGATCGGCCTGATCCTCTTCCGCCGCGGCGGCGCGGCCCTGGCGCACGATCTCGGCCGGGTCTTCATCGGGCTCGGCCTGATGCTGCTCGCCCTGCACCAGCTCCTCGTCATCGTCTCGCCGATCGAGGATGGCGGGACGCTGGCGCGGGTGATCGCGACCGTGTCGGTGGCGCCACTGATCTACGTGCTCGTCGCCGCGGGGCTGACCTGGCTGGCGCATTCCAGCGTCGCGGTGGTGCTGCTCGTCATGTCGCTGGCCGCCCGCGGCATCGTGCCGCCGGAAGCGGCCTTCGCGCTTGTGCTCGGTGCCAATCTCGGCACGGCGGTCAATCCGGTGCTGGAAGCCAGGACCGGCGACGACCCCGGCAACCGGCGCCTGCCGCTCGGCAATCTCGCCAACCGGGTCTTCGGCGTCGTGGTTGCGCTGGCGCTGGTGACGCCATTGACGCGGCTGATGACGGCGATCGATCCCAACCCGGCCCGCGCCGTCGCCGACTTCCACACGCTCTTCAACCTGGCGCTGGCCCTGGTCTTCCTGCCGTTGCTGACGCCCTATGCGGCGCTCTTGAAGCGGGTGCTGCCGGCGCGCGGCGACCCGGCCGATCCGTCGCGCCCGCTCTATCTCGACGCGCGCGGGAGGACGGTCCCGGCGATTGCGCTCGGCGCGGCGGCGCGCGAGGCGCTGCGTCTGGTCGACGTGCTCGAAATCATGCTGCGCGGCGCCCGCGACGGGCTGGAGAAGGGCGACCGGCTGAAGATCGAGGAGGCGAAGCGCCTCGACGACGTGCTCGACCAGCTCAATACGGCGATCAAAGGCTATGTCACGGCCCTGCCGGAAAGCGACCTCAGCGCGGCGGACCGGCGCCGGCTGAACGAGATCCTCACCTTTGCGACCAACATGGAGCATGCCGGCGACACCATCGACCGCAACCTGCTGCCGCTTGCCGCCAAGCGGCTGAAGCGCGGGCTGGCCTTCTCGGAAGAGGGGATCGGCGAGCTGGCGGTGATGTTCGACCGGGTGCTTGCCAATCTGCGCACCGCCGCGGCGCTGTTCATGACCGACGACCCGCGCGCCGCCCGCCTGCTTGCCGCCGAGAAGGAAGCCTTCCGCGACATCGAGGCCGCCGCCACGCAATCGCATTTCGATCGCCTGCGCGCCGGCCGTAGCGATACGGCCGAGACCAGCGCGCTGCATCTCGACGTGATCCGCGACCTCAAGCGCATCAACTCGCACCTGGTCGCCGGCGCCGCCTATCCGGTGCTGGAGCGCGGCGGCGAGCTGCTGCCCACCCGTATCGCCCCGAGCGGCGTGTGACCGCGCCCGGCGTGCCGCCGCCGGCTCAGAGCGCCGCCGCCGGCGCGTCGGGACAGGTGTTGTCGTGGCCGCGGATCCAGCCGCGCGAGGTCCATTTCTTCGGGTCGATGGCGCCGGTGTCGGGGTCCTTCTCGAGGAAGGTGAAGCAGTTGGCGCCGTCGCGCTCGACGGTGAAGCAGGCGCCCTCCTGGCCCTCGTAGAAGGTGCAGAACTGGCCGTGGTCGACCGACCATTCGCCGCTGTCGGCGGAAACCGCGTCCCAGTACCGGATGGTGCCGTCGTCGTGATAGGTCTCGGTGAAGTAGGTGCCGTCGAAATAGACGCCATCGAGGGTGGCGCCGTCGAGGGCGGTCTCGATCTCGCTTTCGGTCATGGTCTGGCTGGCGGCCGCGGGCGCCGCGATGAGCGCCAGAACGAGGCCGGCGGCGGCCAGCGCGGCGCGCTTATCCGTTGACTTCATGGGCCTTTCGCGTAGAAGGGACGCGATTTTTCTCTGGGCGATCCTGATGATCACGCGCCGCACGACTGTCGCGTCCTTGGCCGAACCGGCATCCTTCGCCGGCGCGCGGCTATCTACGCCCAAGACGACCGGGAAAACCACCAAAACCGCCTGACGCTCGCACCTGGCTCGAACGCTCTCCCCGGCCAGGCCGCGGGACGAGCAGACCGGGTGCCCGAGATGAGCACCGCGGCGCCAGGGGGAGAGGAGCGGAGTACCAGATCATGGGCTACAAGGTTGCGGTCGCCGGGGCCACCGGCAATGTCGGCCGCGAAATGCTGAACATCCTCGCCGAGCGCGGCTTCCCCGCGGACGAGGTGGTGGCGCTTGCGTCACGACGCAGCCAGGGCACCGAGGTGTCCTACGGCGAGCATACGCTGAAGGTGAAGGCGCTCGACACCTACGACTTCTCCGACACCGACATCTGCCTGATGTCGGCGGGCGGGGCGGTGTCGAAGGAATGGTCGCCGAAGATCGGGGCGCAGGGCTGCGTCGTCATCGACAACTCCTCGGCCTGGCGCTACGACGCCGACGTGCCGCTGATCGTGCCGGAGGTGAACGCCGACGCGATCGTGGGCTTCGCCAAGAAGAACATCATCGCCAATCCGAACTGCTCGACGGCGCAGCTGGTCGTGGCGCTGAAGCCGCTGCACGACCGGGCGAAGATCAAGCGGGTGGTGGTGTCGACCTATCAGTCGGTCTCCGGCGCCGGCAAGGAAGCGATGGACGAGCTGTTCACCCAGACCCGCGCCATCTTCGTCAACGATCCGGTCGAGGCGAAGAAGTTTCCCAAGCGCATCGCCTTCAACGTCATCCCGCATATCGACGTCTTCCTCGACGACGGCTTCACCAAGGAAGAATGGAAGATGGTGGCCGAGACCAAGAAGATCCTCGACCCGAAGATCAAGCTGGTGGCGACCTGCGTGCGCGTGCCGGTGTTCATCAGCCATTCCGAGGCGGTCAATATCGAATTCGAGAGCGAGATCACGGCCGACGAGGCGCGCGAGATCCTGCGCGAGGCGCCGGGCTGCCTGGTGGTCGACAAGCGCGAGCCGGGCGGCTACGTGACGCCGCACGAGGCGGCCGGCGAGGACGCCACCTATATCAGCCGCATCCGCGAGGACCCGACGGTCGAATACGGCCTGGTGATGTGGGTGGTCTCCGACAACCTGCGCAAGGGCGCGGCGCTCAACGCCGTGCAGATCGCCGAGGTGCTGGTCAACCGCAAGCTCATCCAGCCGAAGCGCCAGGCCGCCTGAACTGAACCGGCATTCAATTCGTCCTGGGCGGCTGTGAGATCGCTACCTCCCCCCTTGGTGCCCTACCAAGGGGCAGGGCGATCGCATATGGCACGGAGGGTGAGGGGTCGCCCACCCGGATAGCTCGGCTCCCCCTCACCCGGATCGACCCGCTGACGCGGCCCGATCCGACCTCTCCCCGCCGGGGAGAGGTGGTGCGTCGTGCCATATGCGACTGCCCTCCCCCGCAACGGGGGAGGGTTTGGTATCGCTCCTGAAATATCGAAGAAATGGCCCAGAAGCGGCGGCCCGCGTGTCGCCGCAATCTTCGCGTTGTTCTCAGGGCCGGAGGGTCCCCGGGGGCAACCGGAGACTTCAGGCACATGGGTTCCCGTTCCCCGCTTCGCAGCCTGTCGAAGGCGATCGCGCTCGTGGTCGTCGCCACGGGCGTCAGCGCCGTTTCGGCGAGCGCCGCCGACGCAAGCCTCGCCGGCACCCATTGGCGGCTGGTCTCGATCGGCGCAACGGCGGCCGATGCCAGCCGGCGCGAGCCGTTCATCGAGCTCGACGACCACGGACGGCTGATCGGCGGAACCGGCTGCAACAGCTTCGGCGGCGGCTATGTGATCGATGGCGACTATCTGACCTTCGGCCAGGTCGCCACCACGCGCATGTTCTGCGAGGCAGTGTGGGAACAGGAGCGGGCGATCCTCGACGCGCTGCCCAAGGTGGCGCGCTGGCAGGTCAAGGACGACCGGCTGGAACTCATCGGTGGAACCGGCGTCGTGCTCGCCGTCTTCCAGGCGGAGCCGGAAGCGAACTGATTTGCCAGCTCAAGCGGCCGGCTCGGACGCCAGCACGTCGTCGAGCCTGGCATAGCTCTGGCCCATGCCGCCGGTCATGCCGGTGGCGAGCGCCGCATCGCGGAGCGCGCGCGAGGGATAGCTGATCGTCAGCGTCATGGTGGTGCGGCCATTCTCTTCGGCGAACACGGTCGTGGTCAGCGCCTCGGGCATGTCGGCATCCTCGAAGGTCTCGGTGCAGACGATGCGGGTCGGCGCCGCGATCTCGCGATAGATGCCGCCGAGGGCGAACTCCCTGCCGTTCTCGTCGTTGCGCCATAGGTAGCGGAAGCGGCCGCCGACCCGGAGGTCGATCTCGCAGAGCGGCATCGACCAGCCGGGCGGCCCGAGCAGCCAGCGCTTCACCAGAGCCGGCCTGGTGTGGCAATCGAAGACGAGGCGCGGCAGGCGCTTCGAAGATGCGGGTGCAGACCACGTCGAAATCGTTCGGCGTGGTGACGTGCAGGTCGTGGGGCATCGGGCGGTTCCTCTCTGACGCGCGTGATGACCGGCTCCTCCCTCCCCTGAAAGGGGAGGGTCGGACCGAAGGTCCGGGGAGGGGTCGAGCAATCTGACCCCCACCCGGTTGGCTTCGCCAACCGACCTCCCCCTTTCAGGGGGAGGAGAAGAAGGGCCCAGGCTGTCGCGCTCTTCCTCAGCCGGCGAAGGCGCGCTCGAGCGCGGCGATATCGATCTTGCCCATGGCGAGCATGGCATTCATGGCACGGCCGGCCGCGGCACGATCCTCGTCCTGGAGCAGGGCGCCGAGCCTGTCGGGCACGATCTGCCAGGAGATGCCGTATCTGTCCTTGAGCCAGCCGCACCGGCCGGGCGCGCCGCCCTCGCCGAGGCGCGCCCAGAAATGATCGACCTCAGCCTGAGTGGCGCAGTGGACCATGAAGGAGACCGCCTCGCTGAAGGTGAAGTGCGGCCCGCCGTTCAGCGCCATGAAGGCTTGCCCGCGCAGGCGGAAGTTGACCACCATGGCCGAGCCGGGCGGCCGGCCGTGGATCTCCTTGCCCGCCTCGCCGTAGCGGCTGACCGAGGTGACAGCCGCATCCTCGAAGATCGAGACGTAGAAGTTCGCCGCCTCTTCGGCCTGGCTGTCGAACCACAGGAATGGCGTGATTCCGGTCATCTGGCGGGTCCCTCCAATCAGCGGCTGCCGGCTTTCAACAGGTCGACCAGGGTATCGAGGCGCCGGTAATTGCCCTCAAGGCGTTTCTGAAACGGCTCGAGCCAGCCGGTCGCCTCGGCAAAGCGCGCGACCTCGAGCCGGCAGGGGCGCTTCTGCGCGTCGCGGCCGCGCGAGATCAGCCCGGCGCGCTCCAGCACCTTGAGGTGCTTGGAGATCGCCGGCTGGCTCATGGCAAAGGGCTTCGCCAGCTGCATGACGGTGGCTTCGCCCTGCATCAGACGGGCGAGGATCGCCCGCCGGGTGGAGTCGGCCAAGGCATTGAAAGTATTGTCGAGTTCGGCTGGCGTCATGACCATAACCAATCGGTTGTATAACGTATTGGTTATGATTATTGGGCGCTTCTGTCAAGCGGCCGAAAAGAATGCCGCCGCCGGGGGGCGACCGGCGGCGGCGGGCTTGCGACTGCAAGGGGTTGCGGGGAGGGAGGACGTAACCCTGTCCGTCGTGGGCGACGAAGCAGCAGTCGCAGCCTTTTCAAGAAACTCTGTTGTTCTCCTCCTTCACCTCCGGGCGGCTCGCGCCGTCCTTGTGACTGTGAGATAGAGCCTGCCGTCGCCGGCCGTTGTTAGCGATCTCACAAGGCCGCCGGGCGCCGGCTCGGCCCGTTTTTCACGATGACGCGGCGGCCGGCTTGGGGAACGGCGTGAACCGCGCTATGGCTCTAGCCGCCATGGTCGCCGAACGCCCCGAGATCACGCTGGTCATCCCCGTCCTCAACGAGGCGGCTGGCCTCGACGCGCTGGTGGCGGCGCTCGCCAAGAGCCTCGATGGGCAGGACTTCGCCTGGTCGGTGCTCTTCGTCGACGACGGCTCGAGCGACGGCACGCTTGCCCGCATTCGCGCGCAGAACGCCGCCGACCCGCGCTTCACCGCCATCTCCTTCAGCCGCAACTTCGGCAAGGAGATCGCCATCGCCGCCGGCCTCGCCCACGCCAAAGGCGATGCGGTGGTGGTCATGGACGCCGACCTGCAGCATCCGCCGAAGATGGTGCCGGCCTTCGTGGCGGAATGGCGCAAGGGCGCCAAGATCGTCTTCGGCCAGCGCCAGAGCCGCGAATTCGGACAGCTGGCCGCGGCGGCTCTATTCACGCTTGTTCCATTTCATCTTCCGCCACATCGCCCAGACGCGGCTGCCGCTGGGCGTGGTCGATTTCCTGCTCATGGACCGACAGGCGGTCGATGTCATCAACCGGCTCGGCGAACGCACGCGCTTCTCCAAGGGCCTCTATGCCTGGATCGGCTTCCCCTCGGTGGTGGTGCCCTTCGAATCGCAGGACCGCTACGTCGGCAAGTCGCGCTGGAACTTCGTCAAGCTGGTGAGCTTCGCGCTCGACGGCTTCGTCTCCTTCTCCAGCCTGCCGCTCAAGATCTGGTCCTATGTCGGCGCGCTGATTTCGCTGGCGGCGATCGCCTACGGCCTCTATTTCGCCGTGCGCAGCCTGATCCACGGGCCCGATGTGCCGGGCTTCCCCTCGCTGATCGTGTCGATCATGTTCTTCGCCGGCGTGCAGCTCGTCTCGCTCGGGGTCATCGGCGAGTACCTGGCGCGCATCTATGACGAGGTGAAGGCGCGGCCGCTCTACGTGGTCGCCGAGGAGATCGGCACCGGCGGCGACAAGGCCGCGGCGGGGGCCGCCCCGGCCAAGGGGCGGCCATGACGGCCGCTGCGCCGATCCTCTGCGCTGACGATTTCGCCATGACCCGGGGGATCTCGGAGGGCATCCTCGAACTCGCCGAAGCCGGGCGACTGTCGGCGACCAGCGCCATGGTCGCCATGCCGCACTGGCCGGCGGTTGCCGCGCCGGCGGTGGCGCTGCGCGACCGCTTTGCGCTCGGCCTCCACCTCAACCTGACCTTCGGCGCGCCGTTGGGGGCGATGCCGAAGCTGGCGCCCGCCGGCGTCCTGCCGCCGCCCGAAAAGGTGGTCAGCCGGGCGGTCGGCCGGGCGATCGACGTCGAGGAGGTGGTGGGCGAGATCGAGCGCCAGATCGACCGCTTCGAGACGGTTGCCGGCGTGCCGCCCGACTTCATCGACGGCCATCACCACGTCCACGCCTTGCCCGTCATCCGTGGGGCGCTGGTCACGGTGCTGAAGCGCCGCTTTCCGGCCGGAGGCCCGCTCATCCGCGATCCCGCCGACGCTGTCTCCGCGATCCTCAGGCGCCGGGTTGCGGCCGGCAAGGCGCTGACGGCGGCGATGCTCGCCTTCGGCTTCCGCCAGGCGGTCGCGGCGGCGGGATTTGCCACCAATCGCGGCTTTTCCGGCTATTCGACCTTCGGCGCGCTGCCCTATGCCAAGGAATTCGAGGTTTTCCTGGTCGCGCCGGGCGCCCGGCCGATGATCATGTGCCATCCGGGCCTTGCCGGCGACGAACCGGGGGTGGCCGACGAGATCGCCGCCCGGCGGCCGGAGGAGCACGCCTACCTGTCGGGGCGCGCCGGCCTGCCAGAGCTGATCTGGCACGTCACGGCCCGCGACGCGGCCGGCTTTCCCTGGGGCGCGGCGGCCGGCTGAGATGGCAAGCGATCGCCGGCCGCTCGACTACCGCTCGTTGCGCCACTGGGGCGGGTTCCTGTTTTCGGGCGGCAGCGCCTTCCTGGTCGACGCCGGGATCAACCTCGCCCTGATCCATTTCGCCGGGCTCAACCCATTCATTAGCCGGCTTATTTCCATCGGCTGCGCCATGGTGTGGGCCTGGCAGATGCACCGGCGGGTGACGTTCGCGGTGACGGCGCCGGCGAGCCTCGGCGAGTTCGCCCGCTTCGCGGTGGTGGCGGGCAGCGCCAATGCGCTCAACTACGCCATCTATGCGGCGATCCTGCTCGCCTGGCCGGCGGTGCCGCCGCTGGCGGCGCAGGTCGTCAGCACCGCCATCGCCATGGCGGCGTCCTATCTCGGCTTCCGCTTCGGCGTGTTCCGCCGCGAGGATAGTTAGCCGTCTACGATTTTCGTGATGCTGACGAACGCGGCCGGCGCCAGGATGGCGTCCTGGGCCGCTGCCAGGGGCAGTTCGTCGAGGCCGTCGCGCTGCGCCGTCTCGACCATGGTCAGCACGGTGCCGGCGGCACGGGCAGCGGCCTCGCCGGGCGCAGCGCCGGCGAGGCGGTGGCCGAGATAAAGCGCGGCGAAGAGGTCGCCGGTGCCGTGGACGGCATTGTCCGCAAGCCAGCGATGGGTGAGGCGGAAGCTGCCCGCCGGCGCGGCGACGAGCGTGTCCAGGGTGCGGCTCGCCGGGTCGGCCGCCGCCGAGGTGACGACCACCTCGGGCGGCCCCAGGCGGCGGGCGGCGGCGGCGCCATGGTCGCCGGCGCCGGTCAGCCAGCCAACCTCGAAGCAGTTGGGGGTGGCGATGTCGGCAAACGGCAGCAGGCGGTCGCGGATGGCCACCGCCACCGCTTCCGGCTGGAAGCGGCCGCCGGTGTCGCCGATGATCGGGTCGCACAGGTGGAGCGCCTGCGGGTTGGCCGCCTTCAGGCGAGTGACAAGGCGGGCGGCCGGCGCCACCTGGTCGGCATGGCCGAAATAGCCGGTGAGCACGGCGCCGACCGTCGCCAGCCAGGGCGCCCCGGCGAT
Organism: uncultured Alphaproteobacteria bacterium; assembly: GCA_963830205.1. Classification (GTDB taxonomy): domain Bacteria; phylum Pseudomonadota; class Alphaproteobacteria; order Rhizobiales; family Kaistiaceae; genus CAVSRC01. Next base: position 114,781 of record CAWHLP010000002.1, read on the forward strand.
GTCGGCGAGGAGCGCGGCGAAGGTTGCGGTGTCCGGCACCAGGCGGCTGGCGCGGCCGTGGCCGGGGTGCCAGGGGAGCACCACGGTGGGCACGAAGATCACCGGGAAACCCAGGCGTTCCAGGGCAAAGACGCTGGCGCGGCCGCCGACGCTGCCGCGGGCGACCAGGCTGCTGATGACGATGACGGACGGTCTCAACACGGTTCGGCGGCTCGCTCCGAGGGATCCCTGTCATTTAGCCGAGATATTGGCAGTGGAGCAAAGGCGACGGGCGGACTAATGTCCGGGCAGAGGCTGGAAGGGAAACGGGATGCCGGCAGAACTGCGTCCGCGGCGCAGCGCGCTGTTCATTCCCGGAGCGAACGAACGGGCGCTCGCAAAGGGCAAGAGCATCGCTGCCGACGTGCTGATCCTCGACCTCGAGGATTCGGTGGCGCCGGACCGCAAGGACAGGGCACGTGATGCCGTCGTCGCGCTGGTCAGCGAACTGACCACCGGGCGGCGCGAGATCGTGGTGCGCATCAACGGTCTCGACACGCCGTGGATCGCGCGCGACATCGCCGCCCTGGCGCAAGCGCGCCCGGACGCCATTCTGGTGCCCAAGCTGTCGCGCACCGACGACATCCGCCGGGCGCGAGCGGCGCTGGCTGCCGCCCACGCGCCCAAGTCGGTCAACCTGTGGGCGATGATCGAGACGCCGGCGGCGGTGCTCAACGCCAGCGCCATGGCGGCGATCGCCGCCATGCCGGCGCCGGCGGTGACCTGCTACGTGGTCGGCACCAACGACCTGGCAGCCGAGCTCGGCGCCAGAATCCGGCCGGGCCGGGCCGCGCTCGTGCCCCACCTCGCCCAGGTGGTCGTGGCGGCGCGGGCGCACGGGCTGGCCGTGCTCGACGGCACCTTCAACGACCTCAACGACGAACGCGGGCTGGCCGGGGAATGCGTGCAGGGACGCGATCTCGGCATGGACGGCAAGACCGTCATCCATCCGAGCCAGGTGGCGGTCGCCAACGCCGCCTTCGGGCCGGCGCCGGAGGAAATCGCCTGGGCGCTCAAGGTGATCGAGGCCTTCGCCGCGCCGGACAACGCCGCCAAGGGCGTGATCACGGTCGACGGGCGGATGGTGGAGCGCCTGCACGAACGCATGGCGCGGCGCACGCTGGCGCTTGCCGATGCGATCGGGGCAATGGGAACGGAAACCGAAAACGCCTAGCTCCGCTCGCCAAGGCGCGGGCCGGCTACTGGCATTCCTTGGTGACGGCGTCGAGCGCGGCGGTGACACCCGACAGCGAATAGGAGTCGGTGACGCCGGTGCCGCGGCCGGAGGTGCTGGTCACCGTCAGCTTCGTGCCCTTCTTCATGGCTTCGATCAGCGTCGGTTCCTGGTCGGGCACCGCCCACGCCGTCTCGCCGGCGGCATCGTTGAAGAACATCTTGAAATCGGTGCCGTCGACATTGGCGGTCACGTCGCTGCCCGCCTTGAACGGGAAGCCGATGATCGTGCTTGCCTCGTTGTTGATGCTCTTCGACGGGATCGTGGTGATCATGAAGAAGGTGTCGCCGCGGTTGGAGACCGTCCGCGTGTATTTGGAGGCGGTCGGCTGCGAGGCCGCGAAGCAGGTCTTGCTGTCGCCGTCGGCGGAGACATAAGCGTTCCAGGCCTTGAACGCGCCGATGGAGGTCGGCGCCGCCTGCGCCGCGGCGTAGCTTGTCGACGCAGCCAGCACGCCGATCAGGAGCAGAATGCGTGAGTTCATCGTCCTCTCACGGGGACGCCGGGCGGGCCGCCCTCGTCACCGGTTTCCTCGTTTCGATAAACATTTCATTAAACTTCGCCCACGGGAGTTACTATTTCGTGAAGCCTCAGGCAATCGGCAAACCGGCTTTTCCCTGCGGAAATGCCAAGCCCCAGCTAGACCGGCAAAATCGGACGACAATGTGATCCGGCGCTGTGAGGCGGCGGTCACGGCCGCTTTTCGTCGAGCGCCGCCTTGGCGGCGGCGCGATGGGCCGGGGTGATGTGGGCGCCGACGGTGGCGATGGCCGCGATCAGCACGGTGACGTCGTCGGTGAAGCCGAGGCCGGCGATGAAATCGGGGATCACGTCGAAAGGCATGACGAAATAAGCGAGCGCCGCCAGCAGGATAGCGCGCACGCGGGTCGGCGTCGCGGGGTCGAAGGCGCAGTAATAGGCGGCAACCAGATCCTCGGCGAAGGGGATGTAGCGAGCGGCCTTGCGGAAGGTCGCCCAGAACGTGGCGCGCACGCGCTTCTCGCGCTTGGCGTCGTCCTCGGGCCCCAGAATCTCGCCGTAGAGCACCTTGGTCATCGCGTCCTCTCAACCTGAGACCGGAAAAAGATGGGGCCGCGGGCCGACGGGTGCAAGCGCCGGGCTCAGCCGCGCTGCAACACCGCCTGGGGGATCAGCGGATAGGCCTCCTCGACCACATAGGGTCCGCCGCCGACCGAATCACGCGAGGAGAAGAGGACGAAGCGGTCGACCTCGACCGGGCCGGTGGAGAAGCCACCGCGCAGGCTGAGATAATCGGCGATGTCGCGCGCGTTGGCATGGCGCAGGCGGGCAAGGGTGATGTGCGGGGTGTATTTGCGCCCCTCCGGCGGCAGGCCGATGCGCTGCATCAGGCGCTCGTGCTCGGCCTGAAGCTCGGTCAGCGGCGGCGACGGCTCGACGCGGGCGACGATGGCGTGCGGCTTGCGCGTGCCCAGCGTCCCCACCCCGGTGATGCGCATCTGGAAGGCGAGGCGGCGCACCCGCACCAGCGCCTCGGCGATGGCCTCGGCGGCGATCATGTCGATGTCGCCCATGAAGCGCAGCGTCAGATGGTAGTTCTCGGCGCTGATCCAGCGGGCGCCGGGCAGACCGCCGCGGAGAAAGGACAGGCGCTCAGCGATCCCGAGAGGGATTTCCACTCCGGTGAAGAGGCGCGGCATCGGCGAGTCTCCCGGCAGGCTGTCGTCTGTCACCAGACTCGCTGCTTCGCGGCCGGTCTGTAAAGAGGGTCGGAGGGTCTTTTTTGCCCTGATTTGCGCCATTCACCGATCATTAAGCTGCTGTCATGGTACTTGTTTAGGCTGGGGCCGCAGCCCATATTGACCCGCACGTGCGCCAGGGCCCGCCGGGCCGCGCCGACTTGCAACGAAAGAAGGGACCTTTCGATGGCCAATTACGATAATCAGCCCCGCTTCGGCGCAACGGTTGCGCGCGGCGCTGACAGTGCGATCGATGCCGGCCTCCGGGCCCACATGGTCCGCGTCTACAATTACATGGCCAGCGGCCTGGTGATCACCGGCATCGCCGCCTACGTCGCCTACGCGCTTGCCACCACCACCGACCCGGCCTCCGCCGCGGCGACGCTGGGCAACGGCGTCATGCTGACCAGCTTCGGCGCGACCCTCTTTGGCGGCCTGATGTGGGTGCTGATGCTGGCCACGCTCGGCCTGGTGTTCTTCCTCTCCTTCCGCATCAGCAAGATGAGCGTCGGTGCGGCGCAGGCGACTTTCTGGGGCTATGCGGCGCTGCTCGGCGTGACGCTGTCCTCGATCTTCGTGATCTACACCGCGACCAGCATCACCCAGGTCTTCGTCATTACCGCCGGCACCTTCGGCGCCATGAGCCTGTGGGGCTACACCACCAAGCGCGACCTGACCGGCATGGGCTCGTTCCTGATGATGGGCCTGTTCGGCATCATCCTGGCCATGGTGGTCGGCATCTTCTGGCATTCCTCGGCGCTGCAGTTCGCCATCTCGGTGCTCGGCGTGCTGATCTTCACCGGGCTCACCGCCTACGACACCCAGAAGATCAAGGAAATCTACTATGTCGGTGACGACGCCGCCGTGGCTGGCCGCAAGGCGATCATGGGCGCGCTCAGCCTCTACCTCGATTTCGTCAACCTGTTCCTGATGCTGCTCCGCCTGTTCGGCCAGGGCCGCAACTAGGCGGGAGATGACCAGGCACTGAAAATGAAGAAGGGCGCGGTTCAGCCGCGCCCTTCTTGTTTGAAGGGCGGCAAAAATGACCGATATCGTCATCCGGCCGGCAACAACGGCCGATCTTCCGGCGATCACCGAAATTTATGCCGAGGCGGTCGCCACCGGCACGGCAAGCTTCGAGGTGGTGCCGCCGGAGCTGGCGGAGATGACGGCGCGCTTCACGCGCCTGACCGCCGAAGGCTATCCCTACCTGGCCGCCGAGCGCGGCGGAAAGGTGCTCGGCTACGGCTATGCCGGTCCCTATCGCGATCGCCCGGCCTATCGCCACACGGTGGAGGATTCGATCTACCTGGCGGCGGATGCCCGCAGCCAGGGCATCGGCGGGGCGCTGCTTACGCCAGCTGATCGACGAGGCCATGGTGCTGGGCTTCCGCCAGATGGTGGCGGTGATCGGCGATTCGGCCAACGAGGCCTCGGTGCGCCTGCACAAGGCGGCCGGCTTCGTGCTCACCGGTACGCTCAAGGATGTCGGCTTCAAGCACGGCCGCTGGCTCGACACGGTGATCATGCAGCGGCCGCTCGGGCGCGGCGCCGACACCGAGCCGACGCGCTGAAGCGGTGTGCGTCTGTCCGGTTTGGACACGGGCGTGAGAGACCGGAGAGCAAATCCACTGGAATGGCCAGTCCGGTCCGGATGCCCACTTCCGCGGGCATGGACGGGCGGACCGTGACTGCGACAAGCCAACGGCCGCACCCCACACTGGTGCCGCTGTAGTCGTCTTTGCACGGTCGACTGGCCATTTCCGGAAACGCGCTTCGGCCTATCTTCGCCCGCATTCGCCGGCTACATCTCTGGCCTCATCCTGCCAGCATGTGGACAGGCCAAGAGCAACCCGGGAATGACTGCGACACTCGACCTATCGGCCATCCTGATCGCGCTTGCGGTCGTCGTCGTCGTCGGTGGCTTCTTCGCCTATGTCGCCTATCGCTTCTGGAGCTTCGGCGGGCAGATGAGCATCTTCCTCGACGGACGGGCGGAGCGCCAGCGGCAACGGCTGGCCTATGAGGAAAAGCACGGCCAGCCACCGGCCTGGAAGCAGGCGCTGCGAAGGATCGTCCAGATCCTTCTCGTCCTGGCGGCGCTGGGGCTCGCCTGGCTCAAGTTCAGCGGCGCGTGAGGAAGCCTGCGGCGACGGCGCGAGGCGCGGCCCTTCCCTCTGTTCGTTTCCGCGCAGGATTCTGCTCGCAAGACCGATATGTCTTCCGCTCGCCGGCGCCGTCGGAACCGCGCAGTTGATCGTCAGCATGTTCGGCAGGGCGCAAGCATTGCCTGGTCAGAAATGCGTACTGCGGGTAGCAACCCCGTGCTAGGGTATTGGATTGGCTGCAGCTTTCCCGGGGGGAGCCAAGCATGCACCAAGGCCTTGTCGATCGTATCTACGAAGCGGGTGTCCTGCCTGAGCTATGGCCTGCGGTTCTCGACGACGTCGGCCGCTTGGTGCGTGGCATAGGAACCGTGCTTCTGGTGCCGACCGCCGGCCGGTGGATTGCATCGCGCGGACTGGAGGCAATGGTCTCCGACTTTGTGACCTCGGGGCTTGTTGCCGACAATCCGCGGACCAATCGTCTCCTCGCCGAACCCCGGCCCGGCTTCATCGCCGACCTCGACATCTTTTCCCCCGAAGAACTTGCAGCCGAGCCAATGTATCGCGACTTCCTGAAGCCGCGCGGTGGCGGCTGGGGCGCGGCGACCGTGGTCTCGGTTCCGAGCGGTGACACGCTCGTCATCCATGCCGAGCGAAGCTTTGACGAAGGTCCCTTCGAGCGCCCCGTCGTGGACATGCTTGATAGCTTGCGACCGCATTTCGCCCGCTCCGCTTTGCTTTCGGCACGGCTCAATCTGGAGCGGGCCAGAAGTATCGTGGCTGCTCTCGAACAGATTGGCTTGCCCGCCGCCGTGCTGGGGCGTTCGGGCCGGACCATGGCCGCAAATGACGTCCTTGTGCAGCTGATGCCGGAGGTGGTTCAGGATCGGCCGTCGCGCCTGGCTTTGACCAATGCCGCGGCGGATCGTCTCTTTTCTGAAGCGATTGCCCGGCTTGAGGCGACAACCATTGCCTCAATTCCGATTCCGGCGGAGGAGGATCGGCCACCTGCGATCGTCCATGTGCTGCCAGTGCGCGGGGCAGCGTATGACGTGTTTTCCGGCGCCGAAGCCATCGTTGTCTTGACGCCGGTCGTTCCCCGCGAGGTGCCGACGGCAGCGGTCATTCAAGGCCTGTTCGACCTGACGCCGGCTGAAGCCAAGGTGGCGGGCGCGATCGGCAATGGCCAAACCCTGGCCGAGATTGCCATCACCCTCGGCAAATCGCCTGAGACAATCCGCAGCCACCTCAAGGCTGTGCTGGGCAAGACAGGCCTCGACCGGCAGGCCGCGCTGGTGGGGCTGCTAAGGGGCGTTGCCATCCCTGTGCACGAGCAGAAGAACGGCCAGCGCTGATTCTTCCGCGGGTCACCCAAAAGGGTGATGTCATTTGTAATGCATCGAAGGAAAATGATGCTCCGGATCGAAACCACGGATGGGAGACGATCGATGCTGCCGCAATTTGGAATGGGTTTGGGCAAGAAAACCGGGCTCGCTGTCGTGCTGATATTGGCAAATATCTTCATCTATCCACCTGGGGCGTTTGCTGATACGATCGTAGAGACGGTAGAATTATCTATGTATCCATTCAGTCATTCGTTCAACATCAGTGGCGTCGGGACGCCCTACGCGATCAAGGCTCCGTACGAAATACGGAAGGGCCCTCATGACTATGATGGAGCGTTATTCGCTCCGGATGGGTTTAAGATTTGCTTGGCTCAACTCTTGTGGAAAACCGCTTTCATTGGATCTCAGGGGACTCTTACAGCAACGTTGCAAGGTCCATCGGATCACTTGGCGTATTATGCCCATTCTCAGGACGATGGAGTGGCCGCAACAATTCAATTTACTTTGGTAGCGGCGAATGACGCGACCCAGGCGTGCATGAGTCCTACGGTGAACCAAGGCGCAGTGTTTCAGTGCGGAAAGAATACGTCCGCAGGTGAAAAGGATTGCGTTGAGAAGCAAGCGGGAGGCGTGGTTCGGTGACCAGACGGGAGCGTGCGGGTCAATCTGAAATAACTAGGGGCTCACCCACAATTTTATCGCCGAAAAAGGTGAGCCACATCTTCGCGGGGACCAATTATTCGATATTACTATCCTCCAGCCGACGCTGTAGGCTGGCTCTCCGCCCTCAGGCGACGATCTTCAGCCGCCGGTCGATGACCCTGAGCACATCGGCAAGGTCGTGGCCGCGCCTGAGGATCAGGCCGGTGGCGGTGACCAGCGACCAGATGCCCTGGCGGCGCGCCAGGCGCGGCTGCTTGATGACCCGGTAGAGCGGGATCTCCGTGGTGCGCCGGAAGATCGAAAAGACCGCCTGGTCCTTGCCCAAGTCGATGGCGTAGTCGCGCCATTCGCCATCGGCGACCATGCGGCCGTAGACATCCAGAATCTGGTTGAGTTCCTGACGATTGAAACCGACTGGCCCGGAGGCTTGGGCTGTTGGCCTGGCGGCGAGGGCGATCAGGTTCGCCCGGCCGCCGGACGGCTCTTTTTCTTCCGTCTCGCTCATGGTGTTTCCCGTGTCATCCCGCCGTCATGATTGCCCCGTTTTGGAGGCAAGGCAAGGGCGCGCAATGCAGCCGGTTTGGCGCGGTACGGTCGGCGGCGGCAGGCGGCCGGGGGGCCTGCCACAATTTCACGATTTTGCCGTTTTTCCGCCGTTGACCGAACACGTTGACGAGCAATCATTTCATCGTTGCCTCAGACGGTTCGGCTCGACGGAGACCACGGTAGTTTCTCAGCCCCCCAGCCCCCCGAGGTTTCTCGTCGGGCCGAATCCCTGACCTAGCGTTCCCGTTTCAGCGGCAACATTGGCCGGCCTCGTGCCGGCCAATTTGCGTTTGGGGGTCGCCTCACCGCCCGCCAAGGCTTGAAAGCTGCACCGCCAGCGGCGATATCTCGCCCAAAGCAGCCTTTGAATTCCTTGAGGAAACCACATGGCCGAGGGCGAAACAGCGACCGGCGGCGAAGGGTCGACGACCCGCGCCTTTGAGGCGGAGGTCTCCCGCCTGCTGCACCTGATGGTGCATTCCGTCTATTCCAACCGCGACGTCTTCCTGCGCGAGCTGATCTCCAATGCCGCCGATGCCTGCGAGCGGCTGCGCACGCTCGCTTTGTCCGAGCCCGACCTGGTGGCGGACGAATCACCCTTCCGCATCGTGCTGTCGGCGGACAAGCACGCCGGCACGCTCACCGTGGCGGACAATGGCATCGGCATGAGCCGCGAGGAGCTGATCGACCATCTCGGCACGATCGCCCGGTCGGGGACGCGCGCGTTCCTGGAAAGCCTGCCGGAGAACGCCGACAAGAGCGGGCTCATCGGCCAGTTCGGCGTCGGCTTCTACTCGGCCTTCATGGTGGCGGCGGAGGTCGAGGTCATTTCGCGCCGGGCCGGCGCGGCGGCAAGCCTGGCGCTGGCGCTCGGACGGCAAGGGCAGCTACAGCGTCGCGCCGGCCGACCTCAGCCAGGCCCCGGCGCGCGGCACCCGGGTGGTGTTGAAGCTTCTCGACGACGCCAAGGACTTTGCCGAGGCGGCGACCATCGAGCGGGTGGTCAAGGCCTATTCGGCCCATGTGCCGGTGCCGATCGCCCTCACCGTCGGCGACGGGGCGGGGGAGAAGATGCTGGCCGACGGCAGCGCCGTGTGGCGCAAGCCGAAATCGTCCGTGAGCAAGGAGGAGTACGCCGAGTTCTACGGCCACGTCAGCGGCCAGTACGACGAGCCGGCGCTCACCGTCCATTACCGCGCCGAGGGGCGCAACGAATATTCGGTGCTCCTCTTCGTGCCGTCGATGAAGCCGTTCGACCTGTTCAACCCGGAGCGCAAGGGACGCATCAAGCTCTATGTGCGCCGGGTGTTCATCACCGACGAGGCCGACATCCTGCCGGCCTGGCTGCGCTTCGTGCGCGGCGTGATCGATTCGGAGGACCTGCCGCTCAACCTGTCGCGCGAGATGCTGCAGACCAATCCGGTGCTGGCGTCGATCGGCAAGGCGGTGACGACGCGCATCCTGAGCGAGCTCGACAAGCTCGCCAGCGACGACAAGGAGACCTTCGAGAAGGTGTGGGACGCCTTCGGCCCGGTGCTCAAGGAGGGGCTCTACGAGGACGCCGAGCGGCGCGACGCGCTGTACAAGATCGCGCGCTTCAGGACGACCACCGGCGGCAAGACGTGGCGCAGCCTCAGCGACTACGTCGCGGCCATGCGGCTCAACCAGACGGCGATCTATTACGCGCTCGGCGACGACGAGGCGGCGATCCTGGCGAGCCCGCATCTGGAAGGCTTCGCCCGCCACGGGATCGAGGTGCTCATCCTCTCCGATCCGGTCGATGCCTTCTGGGTGCGCACGGCGCTGGGCTTCGACGGCAAGCCGTTCCAGTCGGTGACCCAGGGCGGCGCCGACCTCGACGCCATTCCGCTCGCCGAAGGCGAGAGCGCGGAAGAGGCGGCGCCGGACAGCGCCGTGGCGACGCTTGCGGCGCGCTTCAAGCAGACGCTCGGCGACAGGGTCAGCGAGGTGCGCGTGTCGAAGCGGCTGGCGACAAGCGCGGTCTGCCTGGTGGCGCCGGAGATGGGGCCGGACCGGCAGCTCGAGAAGATTCTCTCGCGCGCCGGCGAACTCAAGAAGCACCTGGCGCCGGTGCTCGAGCTCAACCCGACCCATGGGCTGGTCAAGGCGCTCGCCGGCAAGGCGACGGGCGGCGGCGAGGCGACGATCCTCGACGATGCGGCGGTGATCCTCTACGGCGAGGCCAAGATCCTCGACGGCGAACCGCCCGACGATCCGGCCGACCACGCGGCGCGCATCGCCCGGCTGATCGAGAAGAGCCTGGGGTAGGGCACGTGAATGGTGAATGGCGAATGGCAGGCGGACGAGCGTCTGCGCCCATTCACTATTCACCATTCACCACATCACTGCGGCGCCTCACGTCCCGGTCATGTCGATGGTGGCGGCGCCGAGGATCGGGCCGGGCAGGCCGTCCTTGGTCTCGGCCTGGAGCAGCACGGCGCAGCGGCCGACGTCGGCGTGCTTGATCTCGCTCTTGGGCAGGTCGACCGACATCGATTCGCCCTTCCACATGGCGATCGGGCGAAGCTTCCTGACCACGTTGCTGTAGGTGATGGTGGCGCCGCTGTTTTCGCCGGCCCGGATCGGCACGCTGACCGAGCGGTCGTACATCACCAGCCACAGGGTGGCATGGGGCATGGCGGCCTTGGCGGCGGGGTCGGCCGCATCGATGGCGACGGTGATGGCGTCACCGGTCGAGGACAGCGACAGATGCACCGGCAGGCCGTCGGGATATTTGGCGAGCGCCGCGTCGATGAGCGCCTGGTTCGAGCCGACGACATGGGTGCGGCCGTCGATCACCGCCTGCGGCGTGTAGACCTGGCCGTCGCCGCGCGCCTGGGCGTAGTTGCGCTGGCGGTCGGTGTTGTCGGGACTGGCGAGCGTGTCCTTCCAGCCGAGATAATCCCAGTAGTCGACGTTGTAGGAGAGCGCCAGCAGGTCCTTGCGATCGGCATACTGGCCGAGCAGCTTGTCGGCCGGCGGGCAGGACGAACAACCCTGGCTGGTGAACATCTCGACGACGCCCTTGATCTCGGCCTGAGCCGGGACGGCGGCGAGCACCATGCCGGCGATGAGGCCGCCGAAAGCAATCGCGGAAATCGTCGTTTTCATGTGGCCTGCACGTGTGATCCCAGCGGGTGCCGGAACCTCCGGCCTTTCCCAAGCCGCCCAGGGTCAACCTATGGCCTGGGAGGGTCAAGTTCGAGTCACGTTCGCTTGAGAGCGGGCGCACGCTTCACGCGCGCGCCCGTGATCGAGGCTCAGGCGGCGAGCTGGCGCAGCACGTAGTGCAGGATGCCGCCGTTGCGGAAATACTCCAGCTCGTCGAGCGTATCGATGCGGCAGGTGAGCGGCACTTCGGCCGTGCGGCCATCGCCATAGGTGATCTCGGCGGAGAGCGCCTGGCGCGGCTCGAGCCCCGCGGCCAGACCGCGGATGGTCACGGTCTCGTCGCCCTTTAGGCCCAACGCCTTCCACGTCATGCCCTCGGCGAAGACAAGCGGCAGGATGCCCATGCCGACCAGGTTGGAGCGATGGATGCGCTCGAAGCTCTCGGCGATGACGGCGCGCACGCCGAGCAGGCGCGTGCCCTTGGCCGCCCAGTCGCGCGACGAGCCGGTGCCGTATTCCTTGCCGGCGAAGATGACCAGCGGCACCTTGTCCTCGGCGTAGCGCATGGCCGCGTCGTAGATGGAAAGCTCATCGCCGGACGGCTGGTGGATGGTGACGCCGCCTTCGACGCCCGGCACCATCTGGTTCTTGATGCGGATGTTGGCGAAGGTGCCGCGCATCATCACCTGGTGGTTGCCGCGGCGCGAGCCGTAGGAGTTGAACTCCACCGGCCGCACCTGGTGCGAGATCAGGTATTCGCCGGCCGGGCCGTCGCGCTTGATCGAGCCGGCGGGCGAGATGTGGTCGGTGGTGATCGAATCGAGGAAGAGGCCGAGGATGCGCGCGTCGACGATGTCCTCGACCGGCTCCGGCGTCATGGTGATGCCGGCGAAATAGGGCGGGTTCTGCACATAGGTCGACGAGTCCGACCAGGTGTAGGTCTGCCCGCCGGTGACCGCGATCTTGCGCCACTCGGCGTCGCCCTTGAAGACGTCGGCATAGCGCTCACGGAACATGTCCTCGCTGATGGTGGCGCGGATGATCTCGGCCACCTCCTTCGCGGTCGGCCAGATGTCCTTGAGGTAGACCGGTTCACCGTCCTTGCCGGTGCCGATGGGGTCGCTGGTGACGTTGACGCGCATCGAGCCGGTCAGCGCATAGGTGACGACCAGCGGCGGCGAGGCGAGGTAGTTGGCGCGGGTATCGGGATTGACGCGGCCCTCGAAGTTGCGATTGCCCGAGAGCACCGAGGCGACGACCAGCTCCTTGGCGCCGATCGCCTCGGAGATCTCCTCCGGCAGCGGGCCGGAATTGCCGATGCAGGTGGTGCAGCCGTAGCCGACGAGGTTGAAGCCGAGCGCGTCGAGGTGCTCCTGCAGCCCCGCCTTGGCGAGGTATTCGGTGACCACCTGCGAGCCGGGGGCGAGCGACGTTTTCACCCAGGGCTTGCTGGTCAGGCCCCTCTCGTTGGCGTTCCGGGCCACCAGGCCCGCGGCGATCAGCACGCTCGGATTGGAGGTGTTGGTGCACGAGGTGATGGCGGCGATGACCACGTCGCCGTCGGTGAGCTTGTAGTCCTGGTCTTCGACCTTGGCCGAGCGATAGAGCTCGGGCACCGAGCCGCCGCCCTCCTCCTCCATGTCGGAGGCCGCGTCGCCCTTGTTGACGTCGCGGAAATCGGCAAGCGCCGCCTCGAAGGCGGTGTCGGCATGGGCGAGCTCGACGCGGTCCTGCGGACGCTTGGGGCCGGCCAGCGAGGGGACGACGGTGGCAAGGTCGAGCGACAGCGTGTCGGTGAACAGCGGATCGGGGGTGCCGTCTTCGCGGTACATGCCCTGCGCCTTGGCGTAGGCCTCGACCAGAGCGATGCGGTCGGGGTCGCGGCCGCTCGCCTTGAGGTAGGCGAGCGTGTCCTTGTCGACGGGGAAGAAGCCGCAGGTGGCGCCATATTCCGGCGCCATGTTGGCGATGGTCGCCTGGTCCTCGAGCGACAGATGGGAGAGGCCGTCGCCGTAATACTCGACGAACTTGCCGACGACGCCCTTCTTGCGCAGCATCTGGGTGACGGTGAGCACCAGGTCGGTGGCGGTGACGCCCTCGGGGAGGCGGCCGGAGAGGCGGAAGCCGATGACCTCGGGGATGAGCATGGAGATCGGCTGGCCGAGCATGGCGGCCTCGGCCTCGATGCCGCCGACGCCCCAGCCGAGAACGGCGAGGCCGTTGACCATGGTGGTGTGGCTGTCGGTGCCGACCAGCGTGTCGGGATAGGCGACGGTGCGGCCGCCGTCGGTGCCCGTCCACACGGTCTGGGCGAGGTATTCGAGGTTGACCTGGTGGCAGATGCCGGTGCCCGGCGGCACCACGCGGAAATTCTCGAAGGCGGACTGGCCCCAGCGCAGGAAGGAATAGCGTTCGCCGTTGCGCTCGTATTCGCGCGCGACGTTCCTGTGGAAGGCGAGCGCATTGCCGAACTCGTCGACCATGACCGAGTGGTCGATGACCAGGTCGACCGGGACCAGCGGGTTGATGCGCGCCGGGTCGCCGCCGAGCGCCACCATGGCGTCGCGCATGGCGGCGAGATCGACCACCGCCGGCACGCCGGTGAAATCCTGCATCAGAACGCGGGCCGGGCGGAAGGCGATCTCGCGGTCGCTCCGGCGGGTGGCGAGCCATGCGGCCATGGCGCGGATGTCGTCGGCGGTCACCGTGCGCCCGTCCTCGTGGCGCAGCAGGTTTTCCAGCAGCACCTTGAGCGAGAAGGGCAGCCGTGAGATGCCGGCAAGCCCGTTCTTCTCGGCATCCGGCAGGCTGTAGTATTCGTAGGTCGCGCTCCCGACGGTCAGGGTGCGCCGCGATTTGAAGCTGTCGAGCGACGTGGCCACGTCCGATACTCCTTGGCTCAGTGAAGCGCCCGCGACGAGAAGGAGAAGGCGGCACACCGGGTGTTCCGGAGGCGACGGCGCGGATCGCGGGCCTTATAGTGAATCTTAGATGGTGATGCCAGACGATCATGGGGCGGGCGGCGCCGATTTGCTGCTGAAATCTGCCGGGCAAGGCTGCCGAAACCGCGCCGGCGGTCGTGGAGTGGGGCGCATATGGCCATGCGCCTGACCGCGACCGGCCTGGCGGCGTCCCGCGGCGGACGCCCGGTCTTTGCCGACCTCGCCTTCACGCTCGGCGCCGGCGAGCTCCTCGCCGTCACCGGGCCGAACGGTGCCGGCAAGTCGACGCTCTTGAGGCTGATCGCCGGCCTGCTCAAGCCGACCGCCGGGACGGTGGTGCTGGACATCTCCTCCGATCCTCCCCCTGAAAGGGGGAGGTGGTCGGGCGAAGACCGACCGGAGGGGGTCAATGCCAAGGACCCCTCCCCGGTCGCTGCGCGACCGACCCTCCCCTTGCAGGGGAGGGAGGAACAAGGATCTTTGCCCATTGGTGAAAATGCCCACTATCTCGGCCATCTCGATGCCCTGAAGCCCGGCCTGACGGTGCGGCAGAACCTGGATTTCTGGCGGAAGCTGTGGGGCGGCGGCGACATCGATACGGCGCTCGAAGCCGTCGGCCTGGAACCGCTCGGCGACCTGCACGCTTCGGTGCTCTCCGCCGGGCAGAGGCGGCGGGTGGCGCTGGCGCGGCTCCTGGTCGCGCGCCGGCCGCTGTGGCTGCTGGACGAGCCGGCGACGGCGCTCGATGCCGCCGCGGAGGCCGGGCTCGGCCGGCTGATCGCCGACCACCTCAAGGGCGGCGGCATGGCGATCGCCGCCACCCATCGCGACCTGCCGGTCAAGCCGACGGCGACGCTGGCTCTGGGGGCGGCATGATCGCCGGCTTCTCAGCCATCGCCGGGCAGACCGCGCGCCTGTCGCTGAAGAGCGGCGGCGGCGCCTTCATCGGCCTGGTGTTCTTCCTGGCGGTGGTGACGGTGGTGCCCTTCGGGGTGGGGCCGGACCTCAAGCTCCTGGCGCGGATCGGACCGGCAATGCTGTGGATCGGGGCGCTGCTCGCCACGCTGCTCGGCCTCGACCGCCTGTTCGGCGAGGACAAGGAGGACGGTACGCTCGACCTGCTGGCGCTTTCCGGCCTGCCGCTGGAGGTGACGGTGCTGGCCAAATGCCTGGGCGCGTGGCTCGCGACCGCACTGCCGCTGGTGGTGGTGAGCCCGGTACTGGGCCTGCTGCTCGGCATGGAGCCGGCGGCGCTGGGCGTGACGACGCTCACCCTCCTCCTCGGGTCGCCGGCGCTTACCCTCATCGGCGCCATCGGTGCGGCGCTGATGACGGCGCTCGGCCGCGGCGGCCTGCTGGTCGCCGTGCTGGTGCTGCCCTTCACCGTGCCCGTCCTGATCTTCGGGGTGAGCGCCACCTATGCGCTGGTCGGGCCGATGCCGCTCGGCGCCCCGCTGCTCATCCTCGTGGCCCTGTCGCTGGTCAGCGCCGTGGTGGCGCCGATTGCCGGTGCGGCGGCGCTCAGAATCGGGATGGAATGAGGGCCCCGCGGTTCGAGGCCCCCCGATGAGGGTGGATGCTATTGCGCCGGTGGGCAGCGATTGAGCCGCTCCGGGGTTCCGCTGCCGTTGTCGAGAAGCAGCGTGTCGCCGTCGAAATCGACCAGCATTTGAGGCATGTCGCTGTCGCCGTTCTGGCCGGTGAGCCGCCCCTTGTCGATGGCATAGGTGCCGTTGACGCTGTTGTCGGGATTGCTGCCGCCCGACAGGAACGTGCCGTCGGCGTTGAAGGTCAGGCGGCCTTCCTCGCAGGTGACCGACTGGCCCCAGCTGCCGACGATCTTCTGGCGGATGACATCGTCGGATGGCGGCGCGGCGAAAGCGGCGGAGACGGTTGCGGCGAGGGCAAGAACGATCAAGGCGGCGCGCACAGGGCGCATGGGGACACTCCTTCGGTGGGCGCGGGGCTCCATAGCCCGGGGGCGTCCGGCCGGATGTGTCGTAATCTAGCATGGCGCTCGTATGGCAGACGTCGACCGGGGCATTCTCCGGTCGCACCGGCACCCGCCGGCTCGATCCTGCCGCAAAATCGCTTTGTCGGAATGGTTCTATCTGACCCGGAAAAGCTCTAGAACCACGCCATGGCCATCGTCGATCTCGCCAATCCGACCCGATTCCTCGGCTATTCCGGCCGGGCGCTGCCGATCCTGTGGGGGGCGGCGCTGGCTCTGCTGGCCGTCGGCCTCTACCTCTCCTTCTTCGAGGCGCCGCCGGACTACCAGCAGGGCGAGACGGTGCGCATCATGTTCATCCACGTCCCGGCGGCGTGGCTGTCGATGCTGGCCTACGGCATCATGGCGGTCGCCGCGCTGGGGACGCTGGTCTGGCGCCATCCGCTCGCCGACGTGGCGGCGAAGAGTGCCGCGCCGCTCGGCGCCGCCTTCACCTTCGTGGCGCTGGTCACCGGCTCGCTGTGGGGCAAGCCGATGTGGGGCACCTACTGGGTGTGGGATGCGCGGCTGACCTCGGAGCTGGTGCTGCTCCTGATGTATCTCGGCCTGATCGCGCTGTGGCAGGCGGTGGCCGACCCCGGCCGCGCAGCCCGCGCCGCCGCGGTGCTCACCCTGGTCGGCACCATCAACCTGCCGATCATCAAGTTCTCGGTCGACTGGTGGAACACGCTGCACCAGGGCGACAGCATCTTCCGCATGGGCGGGCCGACCATC
Organism: uncultured Alphaproteobacteria bacterium; assembly: GCA_963830205.1. Taxonomy (GTDB): domain Bacteria; phylum Pseudomonadota; class Alphaproteobacteria; order Rhizobiales; family Kaistiaceae; genus CAVSRC01. Next base: position 131,231 of record CAWHLP010000002.1, read on the forward strand.
GACATCACCATGCTCATCCCGCTGTTCGTGATGATGGGGGCGATGACGCTGATGTTCGCGGCGCTGCTCGCCATGGCGATCCGCAACGAGATCCTGCGCCGGCGGGTGCGCACGCTGGAGATCGCGGCGGCCTCCGGGGCGGGAGGCTGAGCGCCATGTGGCCCCATGCCGGCTTCATCATCGCGTCCTATCTGGTGACGGCGGCCGTGCTCATCGGCCTGGTTGGCTGGATCGTGCTCGACGGCCGGCTGCAAAGGCGCCGGCTGGCGGAACTGGAAGCCCGCGGCATCCGCCGGCGCTCGGCCGGAGGGGCGCGATGAGCGAAGCGGGCGAGGCGAAGCCGCGGTCGGGCTTCCGCCCGGTCATGCTGCTGCCGCTGGTGATCTTTGCCGGGCTGGCGGCGCTCTTCCTGCTGCGGCTCGAATCGAACACCGGGCCGGACGTGGTGCCCTCGGTCCTGATCGGCAAGCCGGCGCCCGACTTCGCCCTGCCGGCGCTGGCCGGCGCCGGTGTGCCCGGCCTGTCGCGTGCCGACCTCGACGGACACCTGACGCTGGTCAACATCTTCGCATCGTGGTGCGTGCCCTGCCGCGAGGAGCACCCGGTGCTGGAGCGGATCGCCAAGGACAGCCGCATCCGCCTGGTCGGCATCGACTACAAGGACAAGCCGGAGAATGCGCTGGCGCTCCTCAGCGACCAGGGCAATCCCTACGCGGCCATCGGCACCGACGAGAGCGGGCGCACCTTCATCGACTGGGGCGCCTATGGCGTGCCGGAGACCTATCTCGTCGGCGCCGACGGCATCATCCGCAAGAAGTACATCGGCCCGCTGACCGACAAGGCAGTGGCCGAGGACCTCATGCCGGAAATCGCCAAGGCGCTGGGCAAGGCTGCGGGCACCTGACCGGCGGCACTATCACCTCTCCCCTTGGGGGAGAGGTCGGCGCGGAGCGCCGGGTGAGGGGGCTCCGCCCCATCCGGAGACCTCGGCACCCCCTCACCCTGTCCCTCTCCCCGCCGGGGAGAGGGGACGACTACGGAAGATGCCGTCGATAGGTGGCGACGATGAGGCGCCTACGACCCCTCCGTCTCCTCAGCGATGGCGTGCTTGTTGATGAGCGGCATCTGGGCGAGCGCGAAGACGAAGGTGAGCGGCAGGAAGCCGAAGACCTTGAAGGCGACCCAGGTGTCGGTGGAGACGTTGCGCCACAGGATCTCGTTGAGCACCGCCAGCACCAGGAAGAACACGCCCCAGCGGAAGGTGAGCTTGCGCCAGCCCTCGTCCGACAGCTTGAACATGGCGTCGAAGACGTAGCCCAAGCAGCGAGCGGCCGAAGACGAGGCCGCCGAGCAGCACCCCGCCGAAGAGCAGGTAGATGATCGTCGGCTTCATCTTGATGAAGGTGGCGTCGTGCAGCCAGAGCGTCAGCCCGCCGAAGACGACCACGACGATGGCCGTGACGAAGGGCATCAGCGGCAGGCGGCGGGTGAGCGCGAAGGAGATGGCGAGCGCCAGCACCGTGGTGACGATGAAGGAGGCGGTGGCGAAGAAGATCGGCCCGCCCAGCGCGTTGATGACCGGCCAGGTGTCGGCGAGCTTCTCGCCGCGGGCATTGGCGAAGAAGAAGACCAGCAGCGGCCCCAGCTCGAGCACCAGCTTGAGCCAGGGATTGAGCTTCTTCTCTTCCGCCGTCTGCGGTTCGTTGGGGGCGTGTTCGAAGGCCATCGTTGCTCACTCTTGCCTCTAGGCAAGCCGCCGCGGGGCGGCGGTGGCCGGGTCGCCGGAATTGGGCGTGCCGGTCGGTTCGATCAGGAGGATATGCACCTCTTCCTCGGCGACGGGCCGGTGCTCGACGCCCTTGGGCACGATGAACATCTCGCCGGGACCGAGCGTCACCGTGCGGTCGCGGAGCTCGATGGCGAGCGTCCCCTTGAGCACCAGGAAGAAGTCGTCGGTGTCGTCATGCTTGTGCCAGACATAGGGCCCCTTGAGCTTGGCGACCATGATGTCGTGGCCGTTGTAGACGGCCAGCGTTCGCGGGGCGAAGACCTCGGTGAAGGTGGACAGCTTGTCGGCGAGGTTGATGGCGTCCTTGCCCATCGTCTTCTCCTCTAGAGGCCGGCCAATGCGCGGGCGAAATCCTCCGCCGCGAAGGGTTCGAGATCGTCGACGCCCTCGCCGACCCCGATGAAATGCACCGGCAGGCCAAACCGGTCGGCAATGGCGACCAGGATGCCGCCGCGCGCGGTGCCGTCGAGCTTGGTCATCACCAGGCCGGTGACGCCGGCGCGCTTCAGGAAGATCTCGACCTGGGTGACGGCGTTCTGGCCGGTGGTGGCGTCGAGCGTAAGCAGCACCGAATGGGGCGCGCTCGGATCGACCTTGCGGATGACGCGGATGACCTTCTCCAGCTCCGCCATCAGCGCGTCCTTGTTGTGCAGGCGGCCGGCGGTGTCGATCAGGAGGACGTCGGCCTGCCGCGCGCGCGCCGTTTCCAGCGCGTCGTAGGCAAGGCTGGCGGAATCCGAGCCGGGCGCTGCCGCGACGACGGCGGCGCCGGTGCGCTCGCCCCAGATCTTGAGCTGCTCGATGGCCGCGGCGCGGAAGGTGTCGCCGGCAGCGAGCACCACGGACTTGCCCTCGGCGCGGAGCTTGGCGGCAAGCTTGCCGATGGTGGTGGTCTTGCCGGTGCCGTTGACGCCGACGACCAGGACGACGTGGGGCTTGAGCGCCGGATCGAGGACGAGCGGCCGCGCGACCGGCTTGAGCGTCTTGGTGATCTCCTCGGCCAGCACCGCCTTCACCTCGGCGTCGGTGATCTCCTTGTCGTAGCGGCCGGTGCGGAGCGCAGCGGTGATGCGGGCGGCGGTGTCGGCGCCGAGGTCGGCGCGGATCAGCATGTCCTCCAGCTCTTCCAGCGCCTCCGCGTCGAGCTTGCGCTTGGTGAAGACCGCGGCGATCGATTGGGAGAGCGCGCCGGAGGAGCGGGCAAGCCCGCTCTTCAGCTTCTGGAACCAGCCCTGGCGCGGGGGCGGGGCAGGCGCCGGCGCGGGCGCCTCGGCCTCCGGGGCGCTGGCAGGCGGCGGCGCCTCGTCGGCCGTCGTGCGGCCGCCGCGCAGGCGGCTGAAGAAGCCCTTGCCCTCCGCCATCAGGCCGCCTCGGGGAGGGCGGTGGCGACCAGCGTGCTGGCGGTGCGGCCGGTGATCCGCGCCGCCACGATCGATCCGGGTTCGCCGGCATCGATGGCGGCCTCGGTGAAGTGCTCGGTGTGGCCGCGCCCGTGGCGTTCGACCAGAACGCGCCGGGTGGCGCCCTGCTCGGCCGCGAGATGGGCGGCGAGCGCCTGGTCGCCCTTGTCGCGCAGGCGCTGGGCGCGCTCCTTGATGAGCCGCCGGTCGAGCTGGGGCATGCGGGCGGCCGGCGTGCCGGCACGCGGCGAGAACGGGAAGACGTGGAGATGGGTGAGGCCGCAATCGTCGACGATCGACAGGCTGTTTTCGAACATCGCCGCGGTCTCGGTAGGGAAGCCGGCGATGATGTCGGCGCCGAAGACCACGTCGGGGCGGAGCCGGCGGACGGTGTCAGCGAAGCGCACGGCGTCGGCGCGCAGGTGCCGCCGCTTCATGCGCTTGAGGATCATGTCGTCGCCATGCTGGAGCGACAGATGGAGATGCGGCATCAGCCGCTCCTCCTCTGCGAGAGCGCGCATCAGCGCGTCGTCGACCTCGATCGAATCGATCGAGGAGAGGCGCAGGCGCTTCAGCTCCGGCACGTGGCGCAGGATGGCCCTGGTGAGCTTGCCGAGCTTCGGGCTGCCGGGCAGGTCGGCGCCCCATGAGGTGATGTCGACGCCGGTCAGCACCACCTCGGCATAGCCGTTGCGAGCGAGCTTCCGCACTTGCTCGACCACGGCGCCGGTGGGAACCGAGCGCGAATTGCCGCGGCCGTAGGGGATGATGCAGAAGGTGCAGCGGTGGTCGCAGCCGTTCTGCACCTCGACGAAGGCGCGGGCGCGACCGTCGATCCCGTCGACCAGGTGGCCGGCGGTCTCCTTGACCGACATGATGTCGTTGACGATGACGCGCGGCGTCTCGCGCAAGCCGAAATCGTAGCTCCGCGCCTGGAGCTTCTCGGCATTGCCGAGAACGAGGTCGACCTCGGGCATGGCGGCGAAGGGTTGCGCGTCGATCTGGGCGGCGCAGCCGGAGACGACGATGCGGGCGTCGGGATAGTCGCGGCGCGCCTTGCGGATCGCCTGGCGGGCCTGGCGCACCGCCTCGGCGGTGACCGCGCAGGTGTTGACCAGGATGGCGTCGCCCATGCCGGCTTCGGCCGCGCGGCGGCGCATGACCTCCAATTCCAGCGTATTCAGCCGGCAGCCGAAGGTGATGGTGCGGGGGGTGGTCATGACACCAGTCCCGCCGAGGATTTGACCCCCACCCGGTCGGCTGCGCCGACCGACCCCCGATCAGGTCGGGGGCAGGCTCTCCCCCTTTCAGGGGGAGGAGAAGTGTCACTGCGTCCCCTTTCAGGGGAGGGGAAAGGCCATCGGACCGCGAAGCATGGAGCCATCACGCGGCGCCCTTGGCGGAGACCTGCCAACGAAGCGTCAGGGGATCGAGGGTGCCTTCGAACTCGGTCTCCACCGGCCCGGTCATCCAGATATGGCCGTCGTCGCGCCATTCGACGACCAGCGGCCCGCCGGGAAGCGTGACCGTCATCCGCCGCTCGGTCAGGTTCTTGCGCACGGCGGCGACGGCGGCGGCACAGGCGGCAGTGCCGCAGGCGCGGGTGAGGCCGACGCCGCGCTCCCAGGTCTTGACCGTGATCGCGGTGGGCGACGTGACGTGGGCCAGCGAGATGTTGGCGCGCTCGGGGAAGATCGGGTGGTTCTCCAAGAGCGGGCCGAAGCGGCCGAGGTCGTAGGCGTCGACATCGTCCACCCAGAAGATGGCGTGCGGATTGCCGACGTTGACCACCGAAGGCGAATGCAGGATCGGGGCGTCGATCGGCCCGATCTGCAACTCGATGGCGCGGGTGTCGCGGAATTCCTCGGCGAGCGGGATCTCGTCCCAGCGGAAGCGTGGGCTTCCCATGTCGACGGTGATCAGCTCCGGCTGGCCGCTGTCATAGGCCCTGAGCAGCCCGGCATTGGTCTCGATCGCCGCGGTCGAGCGGCCGGTCTCGCCCATGATCAGCCAGCCGACGCAGCGCGTCGCGTTGCCGCAGGCATCGACCTCGCCGCCGTCGCGGTTGTGGATGCGCATGAAGGCGTCGTCGCCCGATCTCAGCGCCTTCTCGATGGTGATCATCTGGTCGAAGCCCAGCACTTCCGGGGCGCCGAGCGCGCGGATGGCCTCCGGCGCCAGATGCACCGGGTTGCGGCGGCCGTCGAAGACGATGAACTCGTTGCCGAGGCCGTTCATCTTGCGGAAGGGAATCGCGCTCGCCGTCATGGCAGCGGGTCCGGAACCAGAGGGAAATCCACAGATTTTTCCGCCCCTATATGGCGGAAGCGAGGGCAAATTGCCAGCCGCAACGCGGCATCCCGCAACGGTCATACCGCTGTCACCGCGTACTTCTAGCAATGGCGGTAACAATCGATAACGTGCATAAGATAGGGCGTTAACGATTGCTTAACCAATTTGACAGGGCCCCTGTCATCGGCCGGCGTCTTTTTACGCCGGCCCTATTTTTTTGGGGCCCTGCGCAGCCCCTTGCAGGCAAGCCCGGCCTGATCGGTTCGCCGATGGGTGCGGCGATATGGCGTCGGCACTGCGCGATTCGTCGCGTCGGAGGCGGTTGCACCCCCGCGTGAACGGGATGAACAACCGGGATGGTCCGGTCTCCCGGACCAGATCGCAACCCATGAGCACGCACGCTTCGCCGCGCCTGCGCGGTATTTCCGGCTTCTGGCTCGCTGTCGCCTACGTGGCGGCACTGACGGTACCGCTGCTGCTTGCCTGGCTCTACGGACGCTCCCATGCGTTCGCCTGGCGCGAGGCCACGGCGGCGACCGGCATCGTCGCCGGCGTCGCGCTGGTGCTGCAATTCGTCACCTCGGGCCGCTTCGAGTTCCTCTCCGGGCGCATCGGCATCGACGTCACCATGGCCTTCCACAAATGGTCGGCGCGGGCGCTGCTGCTGATGGTCATCATCCACCCACTGACCTTCATCGTGCCGAACGTGCTGGCCGATCCCGCGCGTACCCTCGACTGGCTGATCTACCTGTTCTTCGACCGGCGCTTCCTGACCGGCACGATTTCCGGCGTGGCGACCATCCTGCTGGTGCTCATGGCCCTCCATCGCGAGGGGCTCGGGCGCTATGCCTTGTGGCGGGCGAGCCATGGCCTGCTGGCGCTGGCGGCAGTGGTGTTCCTGGTGCTGCATGTGCTGCGCGCCGGCCACTATGCCCGCACCTTCCCGCTCGATGCGCTGTGGCCGCTGCTGGCGATCATCGTGGTGGTGAGTGCGCTGGTCGTCTATGGCGACCGCGCCCTGCAGATGGTGGCGAGCAAGTGGCGGGTGGTGGGCAATCGCAAGGTCGCCGAGGGGCTGTGGGAGGTGACGGTGCGTCACGATGCGGGCAAGGGCCTCCGCTATCGCGCCGGGCAGTTCGCATGGGCGTCCTTCGGCGGCCGGCGCTTTCCCCTGTTCGACCACCCCTTCTCGATCGCCTCGGCGCCGGCCGCCGGCAACGATCTCTCCTTCATCATCAAGGAATCGGGTGACTTCACCCGCAGCATCGGCACCCTGCCGGTCGGCACCAAGGTCGGCCTCGACGCACCGCACGGCAGCTTCGTCCTCGCCGAGGGCTCCGACGATCCGCTGCTGCTGGTCGCCGGCGGCGTCGGCATCGCACCCATCCTCGGCATCCTGCGCCAACTCAAGGCGACCAACGACCGGCGGCCGGTGCGGCTGATCTATGCCGGCGCCCGGCCGCAGGCGATGATGGCGCCGGACGAGATCATCCGCGCGGCGGGCAGCATCGACCTCAAGGCGATCTTCCTGGCGGAGGAGGCGGGCGGCGACTGGCCGCACGGGCTGGGGCGGGTGACGCCCAAGGTCGTCGCCGATGCGCTCGACGGGCTCGACCCGGCGCGGGTCGAGGCGATGATGTGCGGGCCCGGCGCGATGATGTGTGCGGCGTGCGACCTGCTCGGCACGGCCGGGGTGCCGCTCTCGGCCATCCGCTACGAGCGCTTCGACTATGCCGATGAAACACGCTCGGCCAAGGACCGCCGGCTGCTCACCAGCTTCGCCGCCATCGGCGCGGCGGTCACCGCCGCGATCGTGGTCTTCTCCCTGGTGTGACGGCGAACGGAGGACCGGCCACGATGCGACACTGCGCAAGCCTGGGGCTGGGCATCCTGCTTGCTGCCGGCGCGATGACCTTGGCGACGCAGCCGGCCGTCGCCGAAGACGGCACTGGTGACCCGGCGAAGGGCGCGACCGCGTTTGCTCAGGCCTGCACGCGCTGCCACCGCAATCCCGATGTGATCGCCCCGGTCGTCAGCCAGGCAGCGCCGGAGAGGGTCGACGCGTTCCTCGCCACTCATTTTGCGCGCGACGCCACCCTGCGCGCGGACATCATCGCCTACCTGCTCTCCCGTTGAGGCCGATTTTGGCGGCACGGCGTCACGGTGGCCTCAAGACGAATTGAGTGGGGCGTGTGGCCGGACGGCCCATATAGTCCGGCCATGAGAGACGCCACACCCATGGGGGAGAAGCCATGCGCAACAGCACGATGCCGACCCGCCGGCGGTTCCTGCTTTCCACGGCGGCGCTTGCCGGCGTCGTCGGCCTGGGTGCTGCGGTGCGCTGGGTCGGCCAGGCCGGCGCGAGCACCATCGTGACCAAGCCGGGCAACGTGACGATCATGCGCTTCGCCGACACTGGGGCGAGCCTCGGCGAGGAGACGGTGGCCAAGGTGGTCAAGAGCGAGGCGGAATGGCGCGCCCAGCTCTCCGATCTCGCCTTCACCGTCACCCGGCAGGAGGGCACCGAGTACCCCGGCACCGGCGAATACGTCGACAACCACGACAGCGGCCTCTATCGCTGCATCGGCTGCGACACGGCGCTGTTCGATTCCGCCACCAAGTTCGAGTCGGGCACCGGCTGGCCGAGCTTCTGGCAGCCGATCGCCCGACAGAACGTGATCGAGACGACCGATCGCACCTTCGGCATGGCGCGCACGGCGGTCTCCTGCGCGCGCTGCGAAGCCCATCTCGGCCATGTCTTCGACGACGGGCCGCAGCCGACCGGGCTGCGCTATTGCATGAATTCGGTCGCCTTGAAATTCGTGCCGCGCGCCACCGCATAGGGCGGGCGCGTTCCCATTCACCTTTCTGCCGATGGAGCTTCTCATGCCGTCATTCTTCGCCAGATACGGAAAGACCCCGGCGCTGATTGTCGCCGGCGCCGTCGCGCTGGTCGCGGCCGGCGTGCTCGTCAGCGGCGGAAACGCCAATGCCGAGAAGATCGGCCCGGTGGTCGTCATCCCGCCGCCGGCCGTGGACGAGCCGGCGACGGCGGGCAGCGAAACGGCGGTCTTCGCCGGCGGCTGCTTCTGGGGCATCCAGGGCGTGTTCCAGCACGTCGAGGGCGTCGACAGCGCCATCGCCGGCTATGCCGGCGGCACGGTCGACAATCCGAGCTACGGCCAAGTCGGCACCGAGACGACGGGACACGCGGAATCGGTCGAGGTGACCTTCGACCCGTCCAAGGTCACCTACGGCAAGCTGCTGCAGATATTCTTCTCGGTGGCGCACGACCCCACCGAACTCAACCATCAGGGGCCGGACATGGGGACGAGCTACCGCTCGGCGCTGTTCACCATGGGCGACGAACAGATGAAGGTGGCCAAGGCCTATGTCGCCCAGCTCGACGCCGCCAAGGCGTTCCCGGAGAAGATCGTCACCGAGGTGACGCCCTACACCAACTTCTTCCGCGCCGAGGACTATCACCAGGACGCCGCCACCACGATCGACATCAACCCGGGCTACATCATGTTCTATGACGTGCCCAAGATCGCGGCGCTGAAGGCGACCTTCCCGGAGCTCTACCGCGAGAAGCCGGTGCTGGTCTTTGCCAGCAACGCGCGGAGCTAGGACGCCGGGCCGTGGCGCAGGGCGGTGAGGCACCGGCCCTGTCGCCGACTGCTGCCGCAGCCCTTGCCGCTGCCGCAGGCTTTGTCGGCTGGGCGGTCTTCTCGCTCGGTGGTGCGCGGCGGGAGGCTTGGGATTCCAGCATTTGGTGGATGGTTGTGCTGCCACTGCTGGCGCTGGCCGCGGCGATACTGGGCTACCTCGTGCCGCGACGGCCATGGCGCTGGGCGGTGGCGATCATCGGTGGGCAGCTCCTCGCCATGATCGTATTGCGGCCGGCTGGAACGGATCTGGGTCTGTTTCCACTGACCCTCGTCCTGCTCGCCGTGCTCGGCCTGATCTTCGCCGTCCCGGCGGTGATCGGTGGCGCGATCGCCCGCTGGCGCGGCCGGGCCTGACCGGGCCTTGATTGACTTGGGGTCGCGCGCCAACTAAACCCGGCCGACTCTGATAAGAGCCGGAAGTGCAGCAAAGCCCACCGGGGCCAGATCCCGGAGGCCAGCGTCCGCCAGCGCAGTGCGCCCGCGGGCGCGTAACTGCTTGGAAGGATGAGAGAAATGGATCAGAACCACGGCCCCTCGCGCAGCCGTGCGCCGCACCGGGCAAAGCCCTCCCCCGCCTCCCGGGGGGAATGGCTCCTGGCGGCCATGCACCACCTCCTCGATACGGCCACCGCCGACCGGCGGGGCTGACGAGAAATCACGCATGTCCCCGGGTTCCGCCACGGCCGAACCCGGGGACCTCATCCCGACCGACCACGGCCAAAGACCAGTGACTGATGTTTGAATCCCTCTCCGAACGCCTCGGCGGCATCCTCGACCGGCTGACCAAGCGCGGCGCGCTCTCCGAGGCCGATGTCGGCGAGGCGATGCGCGAAGTGCGCCGGGCGCTGATCGAGGCCGACGTGGCGCTCGACGTGGTGCGCTCGTTCACCGACAAGGTGCGCGCCCGCGCCGTCGGCCAGGAGGTGATCCGCTCGGTCACGCCGGGGCAGATGGTCGTCAAGATCGTCCACGACCAACTCGTCCAGATGCTGGGCGCGGAAGCGCAGGCGATCGACCTCAACGCGCCGCCGCCGGTGGCGTTGATGCTGGTCGGCCTGCAGGGCTCGGGCAAGACGACGACCGCGGCCAAGATCGCCCGGCGGCTCAGCGAGCGCAGCAAGCTCAAGGTGCTGATGGCCTCGCTCGATACGCGCCGGCCGGCGGCACAGGAGCAGTTGAAGATTCTGGGCGAGCAGGCGGAGGTCGCAACGCTCCCCATCGTCGCCGGCCAGATGCCGGTGGAGATCGCAGCCAGAGCGCTCAACGCGGCGCGCTTCGGCGGCTACGACCTGGTCATCCTCGATACTGCCGGCCGCACCCATATCGACGAGCCGCTGATGGCCGAGATGGCGGAGATCAAGCGGGTGACCAACCCGCACGAGATCCTGCTGGTCGCCGACTCGCTCACCGGCCAGGACGCGGTGACGCTGGCCAAGTCCTTCGACGAGCGCGTCGGCATCACCGGCATCGTCTTGACCCGCGTCGACGGCGACGGCCGCGGCGGCGCGGCGCTCTCCATGCGCGCGGTCACCGGCAAGCCGATCAAGCTGATCGGCGTCGGCGAGAAGCTCGACGCGCTGGAGGATTTCGATCCCGGCCGCATCGCCGGGCGCATCCTCGGCATGGGCGACATCGTCGGCCTGGTCGAGAAGGCGGCGCAGACGATCGACGCCGAGAAGGCGGCCAAGGCCGCCGAGCGCATGCGCAAGGGCGTCTTCGATCTGAACGACCTCGCCGAGCAGCTCCAGCAGATGCAGAAGATCGGCGGCATGTCCGGCGTCATGGGCATGCTGCCGGGCATCGGCAAGGCCAAGAAGCAGATCGACGCCATGGGCTTCGACGATTCGATGTTCCGCCGCCAGGAGGCGATCATCTCGTCGATGACGGCCAAGGAACGGCGCAATCCGGACCTCCTCAAGGCGAGCCGCAAGAAGCGCGTCGCCGCCGGCTCCGGCACCAAGGTCGAAGAGATCAACCGGCTGCTCAAGATGCACCGGCAGATGGCCGACATGATGAAGCAGATGGGCCGTGGCAAGGGCATGTTCGCGCGCATGGGCAACATGATGGGCATGCCCGGCGCCGGCGGACTGCCGGGCGGCGGGATGCCCGGTGGCGGGATGCCGTCGGTCGACCCGGGACAGCTCGAGAAGCTGGCCAAGGCTGCCGGCGGCCTGCCCGGAGGACTGGGCAACCTGCCGGGCGGTCTGCCCGGCCTGGGCGGTCTGGGCGGGCCGAAACTGCCGGGTCTCGGCGGCGGCCTGCCGGGCCTTCCCGGCCGGCAAGAAGAAGTGAGAGGGAAACGTTCTCTATGAGCGGGGGCAAACCCGACGGCGGGGAAGATGACGACCGGGGGCAAAGCTGATGCGGCCTCGCGGAGCTGCGTGCCAGCATCGACAACATCGACGCGGCGCTGGTCTATCTGCTCGCCGAGCGCTTCAGGCTGACCAAGCAGGTCGGCGTCTACAAGGCGGCGCACGACCTGCCGCCGGCCGACCCGGAGCGCGAGAAGGAGCAGCTCGTCCGCCTGCACAGGCTCGCCAAGGAGGCCGATCTCGATCCCGCCTTCGCCGAGAAGTTCTACGCATTCATCGTCAAGGAAGTCATCCGCCACCACGAGGCACTGCGCTCGTGAGGGCTCACAAGCAACACGATAACGGAGTGAGTGAAACCCAATGTCCCTGAAGATCCGCCTGTCCCGTGCCGGCGCCAAGAAGCGGCCGTTCTATCGCATCGTCATTGCCGACTCGCGCTATCCGCGCGACGGCCGCTTCATCGAGATCGTCGGCACCTACGAGCCGATCCTGCCCAAGGACCACGAGAAGCGCACGGTGCTCAACAGCGAGCGCATCCAGTTCTGGCTCGGCCGCGGGGCGCAGCCGACCGACCGGGTGCTGCGCTTCCTCGATGCGGCGGGCTTGGCCAAGCGCGCCCCGCGCAACAACCCCGAAAAGGCGCAGCCCGGCAAGAAGGCGCAGGAGCGTGCCGCTGCCGCCGCCGAGGCCGCGGCCAAGGCCGAGGGTGGTGCAGAGGCGCCGGCCGCGGCGGGCTGAGCCCTTGCCGGCGGGCCGGCCTGAGCCGCAAGGCGTCCGGTTGTGACCGACGAGGCCCGGTGGGTTCTGGTCGCGCACATCGGTGCGGCCCACGGCATCAAGGGCGAGGTGCGGGTGAAATCCTTCACCGCCGCACCTCTTGATCTGGCCGGCTATAGCCCGCTCGAGGCCGCCGACGGCCGCCGCTTCATCGTCAAGGCGGCGCGGCCGGCGGGTGCCTCGCCGGACATGCTGGTGGTGCGCTTCCAGGGCGTCGACGACCGCAATGCGGCCGAGGCGCTCAACGGCCTCGACCTGTCCGTGCCGCGCGAGCGCCTGCCCGCGCCGGAGGCGGACGAGTTCTACCATGCCGACCTGATCGGGCTCGAAGCGGTGACGCCGGAGGGGGCGCCGCTGGGCACGGTCATCGCGGTGCCGAATTACGGCGCCGGCGACCTCCTCGAGATCGCGCCCCCCCGCGGGCTGAGCCTGCTGGTGCCGTTCACCCGGGCTGCCGTGCCGGAGATCGACCTTGCCGCCGGGCGGGTCACGGTCGTCCCGCCGGTGGAAGTGGGCGAGGCGGAAGACGATGCCTAGCTCCTTGCTCCCATCCCTCCCCGCAAGGGGAGGGGGGACCACGCGAAGCGTGGTGGGTGGGGCGGCGGCTGGCATTCCCCACCCGTCTCCTCGCTGCGCTCGGAGCCACCCTCCCCGTTCCGGGGAGGGAGGGGTGCTCGTGGCGCTTCATGGTCAAGCCACGGCTGTGCCCGTACCCCTCTCCCTCCCTCCCCCACAAGGGGGAGGGGACGATTGTGGCCGGCGGCCATGACCTTCCGCGCCACGGTGCTCACCCTGTTTCCGGAGATGTTTCCGGGGCCGCTCGGCGTCAGCCTCGCCGGCAAGGGCTTGAGCGACGGCCTGTGGGCGCTGGAGGCGCGCGACATCCGCGCCTCGGCGACCAGCAAGCACCGCAACGTGGACGACACGCCGGCCGGCGGCGGGCCGGGCATGGTGATGCGCGCCGACGTCCTGGCGGCCGCGATCGATGCGGCCGTGGCCGAAGGCGACACGCGCCCGCGCCTGCTGATGAGCCCGCGCGGGCGTCCGCTCGACCAGGCGATGGTCAGCGACCTTGCCGCAGGGGAGGGCGTGCTCATCGTCGCCGGCCGCTTCGAGGGGGTCGACGAGCGGGTGATCGAAGGGCGCGGCCTCACCGAGGTCTCGGTCGGCGACTACGTTCTGTCGGGCGGCGAGATCGCGGCGATGGCGCTTGTCGACGCGGTGGTGCGGCTCCTCCCCGGCATCATGGGCAATGCCCAGTCGGGGTTGGCCGAAAGCTTCGCCGAGGGGCTTCTCGAATACCCGCAATATACGCGGCCACAGCTCTGGGAAGGCCGGCCGATCCCCGAGGTGCTCGTCTCCGGCGACCACGGCAAGGTCGCCGCCTGGCGGCGGGCCGAGGCCGAGCGGCTGACGGCCGCGCGCCGGCCGGACCTCGCAGCCGGGCGGCCCAGGAAGCCCTGATCAGGCTGTGGGCGCTGCCTATTTGGCGTTGTCGCTGGTGAAGGTGAACTTCGGCACGCCGTCCTGCTTCTCGGTGATCGACATGAACCGGTCGTAGTCGTCGTTGGGGCAGGCGAGCGCCCCATCCTTCATGTTCTGGCTGTTGTGGATGGTGAACTGGTCGCTATCCGACAGGCAGAACTCCTGGCCGGGCTCGTTGTCGGCCGCGTCCCAGCCGTTCTCCGAGGATTCGCTCTCGCCGTAGACGTAGAAGAACGGCACGTTGGTGGCGTCGGCGAGGTAGGTGCCGCATTTGCCTTTGTCGAGCTGGAACCACCCGGTCGAGGTCGGGTCGCCGGCGTCGGCATAGCCGATGGCGAAATAGACGGTTTCCTCGAACTGGTTGCAGATCGTCACACCGGTACCTGCCGCGTTGGCATGGCCGACGGCGATCATCATTCCGATGGCAGACAGAAGAACGGCCCGCTTCATGGCGCTCCCTCCCGACAAGCCGAATCGAGGCGCGATGTTATGCTTGCCCGCTTCGCCGCGACAGATGGCCCGACGGCAACGAACTGACAAATCGACGTGGGGCTATGGGCGGTCGGCGCTGTCTTCGCTGAAGGTGAATTTCGGCTCTCCCGCTGGCCCTTCGGGGACGCCGGCGCCCGCGATAGCGGCCGCTCACGCGTCGGGATCGTTGCCGCGACGGGGCCGGCTACTTGGACAGGTTGTAGGTGAGGTCGCTGCCGCTGATCGGGATTTCGCGGAACTGCTCGGTCTTCAGCCCGGCTGCGTCGCAGACCAATTCGCGCTGGTCGTTGGAATAGTCGGCGTTGCGGGTGGTGAAGCCGTCGTTGGCGGTGCAGAACCAGCCGCCGGACTGCCCGGCGGTGGGCGGCAGGCGGTGGCCATCGACCAGCAGGTAGACGGCCGCGCCGCTGAGCGGTGCCGCGATCAGCGTCCGGCAGTCGCCGCCAGCCACGTTCCACCAGCCCTCGGCCATCCAGCCCTTGTCGGGGTCGCGAAAGCCGACGGCGACGTTGGCGCCCTTGATGGTCTTGTTGCAGAGCGTCATCCCGGCATCGGCGGGCGCCGACAGCAGACACGCCCCGGCAATGAGCGTAAAGGCTGCGGAGGCTCGTTTCATGGTTGCGGGTCCGGCGGCAAAATCTTGGGTGGCGGCAAGATTAGCGGCGTTTCCGGCTGCGGCCAGACCTATCGACAATCAAGGTTGATTGGGGTATTGACCGCCCCGGTTTACCGAACAGGCGGACGGACGGCCCGAATGCGGGGGCGCCCGGTCCTTTGGGATCGGCGCCGAACCGGGCCGGCCAGGCGGCGCGAGCCCCAGGTTATGCGTTCCGGCGCCGCCAGTGAAGAAGAAGGTTCTCGTAAGATGTCGATTATCCAGGAGCTCGAGAAGGCGCAGGCGGCGGCGATCTTGGGCGATCGCACCATCCCCCCGTTTGCTCCCGGCGACACCGTCAAGGTCAACGTCAAGGTGACCGAGGGAACCCGCACCCGCATCCAGGCCTATGAGGGCGTGTGCATCGCGCGCGCCGGCGGCGGCCTCAACGAGAACTTCACGGTGCGCAAGATCTCCTACGGCGAGGGCGTCGAGCGCGTCTTCCCGGTCTATTCGCCGTCGATCGACTCCATCGAGGTGGTGCGGCGCGGCAAGGTGCGCCGGGCCAAGCTCTATTATCTGCGTGGCCGCCGCGGCAAGTCGGCGCGCATCGCCGAGAAGCAGGACCACGGCACCCGCGTCGCCGAGGCCGAGGCGGCTTCCGAATAGGCGCAGCCTCACGGGCGCGTTTCATGGACGGGCGGCCAGGGGCCGCCCGCTTCGTTTGTCGGCGCTGCCGGCGTTTACCAACTTTCCAGGAAGTCAGCCGGTTGGAGGGTGGCCTCCCCGCCCGAAACCCTATCTTCACCACAATGCCGGATCAGTTCTGGCGGCATTCCTGGTGAGGCCGGACAAAGAAGTGCTGTCGCGTCGGACATTCCTGAAAACGTTGGGCCTGGGCGCCATCGGCTTCTTCGGCTTGTCGTCCTATGCCCTCGCCATCGAGCCGCGCTTCCGCCTGGAGGTGACGCGCTACCGCGTGGCGCTCCCGAGCTGGCCGGCGGGCCAGCGGCCGCTGCGCATGGCGGTGATCGCCGACATCCATGCCTGCGATCCGTGGATGCCGCTGTCGCGCATCGCCGAGATCGTCTGCGGTCGCCAACGGCCTCGAGCCGGACGTGACGCTGCTGCTCGGCGACTACGTGCCGAGCCTCCGCCGCTTCCGCACGGCGGTGGTGCCGCCCGCCGAATGGGGACGGGCGCTCGCCGACCTCACGGCGCCGCTCGGCGTCTACGGCATCATCGGCAATCACGACTGGTGGCACGACATCGACGGCGTGCGCAGCGCCTTTGCCGCAAACCATCTGCCGCTGATGGAAAACGACGTGGTGCGCCTGGAGCCGAAGGACGGGCCCGCCGTCTGGCTGATCGGCCTCGGCGACCAGCTCGCCCATCCCCTGGGCGATGGCAATTTCCGCGGCGAGGACGACCTGCCGGGGGTGCTCGCGCGCATCCCGGAGGACGGCGCGCCGATCGTGCTGATGGCGCACGAGCCGGACATCTTTCCGCGCGTGCCCGAGCGGGTCAGCCTGACGCTGTCCGGGCATACCCATGGCGGACAGGTGGACCTGCCGCTGCTCGGCCGGCTGATCGTGCCCTCCGAATACGGCCAGCGCTACGCCTACGGACACGTGATCGAGGACGGCCGCCAGCTCATCGTTTCGGGCGGGCTCGGCTGCTCGGTTCTGCCCATCCGCTTCGGCGTGCCGCCGGAAATCGTGCTGATCGAGCTGGGCGGAGCGGCGGCCAGCGTCTGAGGCCGGAGACGGCCGGCAATTGTCTCCGCCGGCGCCGATTGCTATCTAGCCTGCATGACATCCGCCATTGTGCACAAGACTGGACGGAAGGTCGCGGGCGGCCGGCGCCTGCGCGGCAGCTTCGATTTTGCCGCGATCGCCGACCGGGTGCGCATGCCGTGGCGGTTCCTGGCGCGTCATATGGCCGTGGACGGCCTCAGCGCGGCCTGACCGCGCCGGCCCTGCCGGCATCGGGCTCGCTTTCGGGCATCATCATTTTCGCTTCAAGCAGGAACCGCACGTCATGACCGCCGCAAAGACGCTCTATGACAAGATCTGGGACGACCATCTGGTGGAGACCGCGCCGGACGGCACCTCGCTCATCTATATCGACCGCCATCTGGTCCACGAGGTGACCAGCCCGCAGGCCTTCGAGGCCCTGCGTCTCGCCCACCGCAAGGTGCATGCACCGGACAAGACGCTCGCCGTGGTCGACCATAACGTGCCGACCACCGACCGCCGTGGCGGCATCAAGAACGCCGAATCCGCCCTGCAGGTGCAGACGCTGGCCGAGAACGCCAAGGACTTCGGCATCGAGTATTACAACGAGCTCGACCACCGCCAGGGCATCGTCCACATCATCGGGCCGGAGCAGGGCTTCACGCTGCCCGGCATGACGATCGTCTGCGGCGACAGCCATACCTCGACCCACGGCGCCTTCGGCGCGCTCGCCCACGGCATCGGCACCTCGGAGGTGGAGCACGTGCTCGCCACCCAGACGCTGATCCAGAGGAAGGCGAAGAACATGCGGGTGACGGTCGACGGCACGCCGCCCAAGGGCGTCGGCGCCAAGGACATCATCCTGGCCATCATCGGCCATATCGGCACCGCCGGCGGCACCGGCCATGTGCTCGAATATGCCGGCGAGGCGATCCGCGGCCTGTCCATGGAAGGCCGCATGACGGTGTGCAACATGAGCATCGAAGGCGGGGCTCGGGCGGGCCTGATCGCGCCCGACGAAACGACCTACGCCTACGTCAAGGGCCGCCCCAAGGCGCCCAAGGGCGCCGCCTGGGACAGCGCAATGGACTATTGGCAGACGCTCTATTCGGACGAGGGCGCCGCCTTCGACGAGGAGATCAGGCTCAACGCTGCCGACCTGCCGCCGCTGGTCACCTGGGGCACGAGCCCTGAGAACGTCACCACCATCGACGGGCGCGTGCCCGACCCCGCGACCATCGAGAATCCCGACCGCCGCCGCGCGGTCGAGCGGGCGCTCGCTTATATGGGGCTCGAGCCCAACACGAAGATCACCGACATCGCCATCGAGCGCGTCTTCCTGGGCTCGTGCACCAACGGGCGCATCGAGGACCTGCGCGCCGCGGCCAAGATCGTCGCCGGCAAAACGGTGCATGAAGGCGTCAACGCGCTGGTGGTGCCGGGCTCCGGCCTGGTCAAGGAGCAGGCGGAGGCCGAGGGGCTCGACAAGATCTTCCTCGCCGCCGGCTTCGAGTGGCGCGAGCCCGGCTGCTCCATGTGCCTGGCGATGAACGACGACCGGCTGAAGCCCGGCGAGCGTTGCGCCTCGACCTCGAACCGCAATTTCGAGGGTCGCCAGGGCTTCAAGGGCCGCACGCATCTGGTGTCGCCGTCGATGGCGGCGGCAGCCGCGATCGCCGGCCGGTTCGTCGACATCCGCAACTGGGGCTGACGGACCTCACCGACATCGAGAAATGCGAAAAGCCCCGTGGTTCGCCGCGGGGCTTTTCCCATTCCCTTGGGTTGGTGCTCAGCGCAGCAGCTTGAGCGAACCGGTCAGCGACTTGACCCAGGACGAGGGACCGGCGAGGCCGAGGCCGTCGATCTCCTCCGTCGTCCAGCGAGCGGGTGCCCAGCGCCTTTTCATAGTCGGCGAAGACGTGGATCGAGCGGGCAAAGGCGGGGAAGGGGACGATCGCGGCGCCGTCCTGGCGGCGGGCGAAAGCCTTCAGCATGACGTCGCGGATGGTGGCGCGGTCGGCCTGGAGGACGGGCAGCGGCTGGTTGCAGACGCTGCCGAACTGGCGGCCGCCGGCATCGGCCAGTGCGCTGTCGGCCAGCTCAGGCCATTGCGCACCCAGGCCCACAGCAATGACGCCCACTGAATTGGCGACAAGGCCGAGGGGCATGTCGGGCGCCACGATCACCGCCACGCTGAGACTGCTCGTCATCGACACCTCTTGCGGAAATTCCCGGGTCTTGTGGAAACTCCCGGGATTCGTGGCGGTACTCTAGTTCCAGATTGCCGGTGAATCCTTGCGTCTTAACCCAAACATCGGCGATTATGGGTAAATCCTGCCGGCAATTATCTCGATTGAGGTGAAACATGCCCGATGCCCCTGAGCCAGCCGACCTCCGCATCCTGCGCGCGCTGCAGGCCGACGGACGCCTGACCAATCAGGCACTGGCCGAGCGGGTGGGCATGTCCGCCTCGCCCTGCTGGCGCCGGGTGCGCCAACTGGAAGAGACAGGCGTCATCCGCGGCTACCGGGCGGTGCTGGAGCGGCGCAAGGTCGGGCTGGGGGTGCTCGCCTTCGCCCGGGTGCGGGTCGGCGGCCACAGCGACACGGGAGGCGCAGGAGTTCGCCGACAGCGTCGCCCGCCTAGACGCGGTCGTCGCCTGCTATGCGATTGCCGGCGATGCCGACTTCCTGCTCCAGGTGGTCGCCTCCGACCTCGACGCCTATGCCCAGTTCTCCATGGAGGTGCTGAGGGCGCTGCCGCACATCAAGGAGATGCAGACCATGTTCGTCCTCAAGGAGATCAAGCCCTATCAGGGCCTGCCGGTCGGGGCGGCGATCTGAGCCGCTGAGGCCGCCCATGCGAAAAGCCCCGCGGCGCTCTCCCGCGGGGCTTTTCCTTGCTCAGTGGCTGGTCCTCCGGCCTAATGGCGCCAGCCCCAGCCCGGGTTCGCCCGATAGCCCCAGCCGGGGTTCTGGCCGTAGCCCCAGCCCGGGTTCGGGCCCTGCTTCCAACCGTCGCGCGGGCCGTGATCCCGGCCGCAATCTCGGCCGACGACCACCTGCTGGACGTACGGACGGCCCCAGCGGTCCCACGCGCGCACGGTCTTGATGATCGGCTTGCAGACCGGGTGCGGCTGGTAGCCGCGCCAGCCGGGGTTGCCGATGCCGAAGCTCCAGCCAGGGCCGCCGAAATAGAAGCCGTCGGCAGCGGCCGTGGTGGTGGTGGCGGCCATGGCGCCGGCGGCGATCAATCCGGCGGTGGCGGTGGCGATCAAGGTCTTCTTCAACATGGCTCAGTCTCCGTCTCTTCGAACTGTTCCGATCGGCTCGGCGATCGTGTGAGGCGGTTTCTACGCGACCCGCCTTGAACCGAAGCTGAGGCGGCGGTTCATCGGCCGTTCAGGTGGACCGCCCGGCGGGGCGGGTGGCGCTTGACCGCGGCGACGGGAACGGGGAAATGGGAGGCATGGCGGACGACAACAAGCCGGACGCGATCGAGGTGTGGGCGCGGCGCGTCGGCCGCACGCTCGGCTACATCTTCATGCTGAGCCTGGCCGCCTACCTGGTCGCGACGCTCTGGCCGCGAAAATGAGCAAGGCAACAGTTGACTGGGCAGCGGCCGAGGCGCCCTCGCTCGACGATATCGAGGCGATGGCGCGCGCCGGCTTCGCAGCGCTGCCCGACACTTTCCGCAAGCTCTGCGGCGAGATCGAGTTCCGCGTCAGCGAGTTCCCGGAACCCGACGTGCTCGACGAACTCGGCGCCGAATCGGACTTCGACATCCTCGGCCTGTTCCAGGGCGTCGGCCTCGCCCATGACAGCGCCGTCGGGCACACCGGCACGCTGCCCAACCGGGTGTGGCTCTACCGGCGGCCGATCCTCGACTACTGGGCGGAGCACGAGGAGACGCTGGGGGCGGTGGTCAGCCACGTTCTGGTGCACGAGATCGGCCATCATTTCGGCCTGTCTGACGACGACATGGAAGCGCTCGAGGCGGAAGCCGAAGCCGGCGATTGAGGATTTGTTAACGGTATTGGGCAGGACCCGGCGCCGCATGGCCGCCGACAGCACGCTGTAAGCCAGGCGCGGCTAAATCGCCCGCTGCTTGCGTAGGGCAGGACGCGCTCCCACGTGACTGCCCAATTATCCTCCTCCCCAACGGACTGCATGAAAATGACGCTCTTCGGAACCAAACTCCGCTACGGCGCGGTTGCCCAGGCCTTCCACTGGGTCACCGTCGTCCTGCTGGCGACCGCCTGGTTGGTGGCGCACGGCGGCTCCCGTCCTCTCCACGAAACGCTGGGCTTTGCGGTCTTCGTGATCGTTGCTGCGCGGCTCTTGTGGCGCCTGTTCGACCGGCGGCCGGCCCATGACGACCTGTCGCCGGTGGTGGCGCTGGGCTCAAGGCTGGTGCATTGGCTGCTCTACGCGATGCTCATCGCCATTCCGGCAAGCGCGATCGCCGGAACCTGGCTGGAAGGTCATTCGGTCATCGTCTACGGCCTTGGCACCATCGGCCCGTACCTGGCCCAATCCCGCTATCTCGGCCACCAGATCATGGAAGTGCACCAGCTGCTTGCCAACGCCATCGTCGTGGTGGCCGGCCTGCATGCCCTGGCTGCCCTGTTCCACCACTTCTTCGTCAAGGACGGCGTGCTCAGGGCGATGCTGCCCGGCGGGCGGGCGGCGTAGCCGCGCGATCGGCCCGTTGCGATGCGGCGGGCGGGCGGCCGAGCTGATCCGAATCACGGTTCGTCCACAGCAGGCGGACGAGACCGCGCACGTCATCGTGTCGCGCACGCCGGCGGACGAATTGCTGGATGCGAAAAATGCGCGCTGCTACAAAGGATTCCGCCAGAACTGCGGCCAGAATGATAGCGGGGAAGCCAATGCGTCAGTTGGTCGTGAGTGGCGATCAACTGGAGCACGCAAAGTGCCTAAATTCGATGCTGTCTTTGTCGGCCTGACGATTCTCGATGTTGCCGGCCGGCCGGTGACGGCGATCCCGGAAGGTGGCGCCGTCGAGTTCATAGATGAGATCCGGCTCAATCCTGCGGGCACCGCATCCGGCGCCGTGATGAACGCGGCGAAGCTGGGCATCTCGTGCGCCACCGTCGCCTGCCTCGGCCGCGACGAGAAGGCGGACTTCATCCTTGCGGCCTACGAGCGCCTGGGCATCGACTGTTCGATGGTCCAGTTCACCGAGGCGGCGCCGACCTCGGCAACCATTCTGACGATCCGCCCCAACGGCGAGCGGCCGGCGCTGCATTGCCGGGGCGCGTCCGACCATCTGCTGGTCGAGGAGGCGGACTTCGACGCGGTCTGCGATGCGCGCTTCCTGCACCATGGCGGCACCGGCCTGTTGGCGGCCATGGACAAGGGGCCGAGCGCCCGTCTGCTGGCGCACGCCAAGAAGCGCGGGCTGACGACGACGTTCGACCTGCTGGCGCCGAACGATGGGACGGTCGCCCTGCTCACGGACGTGCTGCCTCACGTCGATTACTTCATGCCCTCGTTCGAAGACGCCGTGTTCATGTCGGGACTGAGCGATCCGGACGATGTGGCGCGGTTCTTCCTCGACCTCGGCACCAAGGCCTGCGTCTTCAAGATGGGGGCGCAGGGCTCGTACACGCGCACCGCCGACGGGGCATTCCGGACGCCGGCGTTCAAGGTGAAGGTGTCCGACACGACCGGCTGCGGCGACAGCTATTGCGGCGGCTTCATCGCGGGTCTGGCCAAGGGCCTCGATGTCGAGCAGGCCTGCCGGCTGGGGTCGGCGGTCTCGGCGCTGGTTGCAACCGGGCTGGGCTCGGATGCCGGCGTGCGTGATTTCGATCAGGTCGCGACGTTCCTGGAGAGCGCCGTACCGCTCCAGTGAAATTGCCGCGGGCGCGCGTCGTGCGCGCCCGCCCGCCGGCCGCCGGCTTCGCAATCTAGACTAGGCGCCAACCGCCACGTCGAGCGACAGCTCGACCATTTCGGAGAGCGACGACTGGCGCTCCGCGGGCTTGAGCTTGTCGCCGGTGACGATGTTGTCGCTGATCGAACAGATGGAAACGGCGCGGGCGCCGTAGCGGGCGGCGAGCGTGTAGAGCGTCGCCGATTCCATCTCGACGGCGAGCACGCCATGGGCGCTCAGCACCTCGTAAACCTTGGGGCCGTCAGGATGGTAGAAGACGTCCGACGAGACGATGCCGCCGACATGCCAGGTGAGGCCGCGCTTGGCCGCGATCTCCGCCGCTGAACGGAGCAGGCCGAAGTCGGCGACCGGGGCGAAGTTGTACAGGCCGAAGACGTCGCGGTTCATGGCGCTGTCGGTCGAGGCGGCCGCGGCGATGACGATGTCGCGCACGTTGAGCTTGGCGGAGAGCCCGCCGGCGGTGCCGACGCGGATGGCGGTCCTGACGCCGTATTCGGCCAAGAGCTCGGTGACGTAGATGCCGAGCGAGGGCTGGCCCATGCCGGTCGCCTGGACGCTCACCGGCTTGCCCTTCCAGGTGCCGGTGAAGCCGAGGCAGTTGCGCACGGAATTGACCAGGCGTGGCGCCTCGAAAAAGGTCTCGGCGATCCATTTCGCCCTGAGCGGGTCGCCGGGCAGCAGCACCGCTTCGGCGTAGTCGCCCTTCTGGGCTTCGTTGTGCGGGGTCACGGGTGGTGTTCCTCCGGTTTCCACCCTCTTGCCATCGAAGCGGTGCGGCGGCAACGGTCGGTGGGGCCGGGATGTTGGTCTTCAGCCCAAAACGGCCCATATGGGAGCAACTTGACCTCTCCGGCTCCCCGTCGCATGACAGGCGCCCTAAGCAAGGACCTGCGCGCATGGACAAGTTCACGACCCTGACCGCCGTGGCGGCGCCCCTCGACATGATCAACGTCGATACCGACATGATCATTCCCAAGGACTACCTGAAGACGATCAAGCGCACCGGCCTCGGCAAGGGCCTGTTCGCCGAGCTGCGCTATCTCGACGACGGCTCGGACAACCCGGACTTCGTGCTCAACAAGCCGGCCTACAAAAAGGCCCAGATCCTGGTTGCCGGTGACAATTTCGGCTGCGGCTCGAGCCGCGAGCACGCGCCCTGGGCGCTCATCGACTACGGTATCCGCTGCGTCATCTCCACCGAGTTCGGCGACATCTTCTACAGCAACGCCTTCAAGAACGGCATCCTGCCGATCAAGGTCTCCAAGGAAGACCTTGCCAAGCTGATGGACGATGCCGAGCGTGGTTCCAACGCCACGCTGACCGTCGACCTGACGGCGCAGGAGATCAGGGGACCGGACGGTGGCACCGTCCATTTCGAGGTCGACGCCTTCAAGAAGCACTGCCTGCTGAACGGCCTCGACGAAGTCGGCCTGACCATGGAAAAAGCCGGCGAGATCGCCACCTATGAGCAGAAGGTCGCTGAAACGCGGCCGTGGGTGTGAGTTTCCGCTGCTGAGGCCATGACGATCGCCGCTCCCCTTTCTCCGGACGAAACGACGCCCGGCCGTGCGCAAGCGCGGCCGTCGCTGGTCGGCATGAGCCGCGCGGAGCTCGGCGCCGCGCTCGCCGCCATCGGCGTGCCGGCGGGGCAGGTCAGGATGCGCACCGCCCAGCTCTGGCACTGGCTCTATGTGCGCGGGGCGACGGACTTCGCTGAGATGACCAACGTCTCGAAGGACCTGCGCGCGGCGCTTGCCGGTGCCTATGCGGTGAGCCGGCCGGAGATCGTCACCGAGCAGATTTCCGAGGACGGAACGCGCAAGTGGCTGTTGCGCTTTCCGCCGCGCGGCGCCGGGCGGCCGGTCGAGGTAGAGACGGTCTACATCCCGGAGGAGGGGCGCGGCACGCTCTGCCTGTCCAGCCAGGTCGGCTGCACGCTCTCCTGCTCGTTCTGCCATACCGGCACGCAGAAGCTGGTGCGCAACCTGACGGCCGAGGAGATCGTCGGCCAGATTCTCCTGGCGCGCGACCGGCTGGGCGACTACCCGGCGGTGGCAGCCCCGAGGACTTCTCCCTCCCCTGAAAGGGGAGGGTCGGACCGAAGGTCCGGGGAGGGGTCGCCGTCGGATCAGCCCTTGACCCCCACCGACCAGGCTTCGCCGGGCCACCTCCCCCTTTCAGGGGGAGGGGAAGGGCCCATCGCCGCGCCCTCCACCGGCCGGCTGGTCTCCAACATCGTGATGATGGGCATGGGCGAGCCGCTCTACAATTTCGACAACGTCAAGCAGGCGCTCGCCATTGCCGCCGACGGCGACGGCATTGCGCTGTCCAAGCGGCGGATCACGCTCTCCACCTCCGGCGTCGTGCCGATGATCGCGCGCGCCGGCGAGGAGATCGGCGTGCTGCTCGCCATCTCGCTGCACGCGGTCACCGACGACAAGCGCGACGTTCTGGTGCCGCTCAACAAGAAATACCCGATCGCCGAGCTGATGGCCGCAGCCCGTGCCTATCCCGGCCTCTCCAATGCACGCCGCATCACCTTCGAATACGTGATGCTCAAGGGCATCAACGATTCCCCGGCGGAGGCGCGGGCGCTGGTCAAGCTGCTCGCCGGCATCCCGGCCAAGATCAACCTGATCCCGTTCAATCCGTGGCCGGGGTCGGGCTATGAGTGCTCCGACTGGGAGGCGATCGAGCGCTTCGCCGATATCGTCAACCGGGCCGGCTACGCTTCGCCGGTGCGCACGCCGCGCGGCCGCGACATCCTGGCCGCCTGCGGCCAGCTCAAGAGCGAGAGCGAGCGCCTGCGCATCCGCGAGCGCATGGCGCTGGAAGCGATGATCGCAGAGTAGGCCGCAGGTCCGGTGGCCGACCTTCTCCGCCTCCTCTTCCTGGTGCCGATCGGCTTCATCGCCGCGGTCCTGGCGGCTGCATTCACCATCCTCGCCGGCTGGTACGGCCACGAGCCCGGCGTCCTCACCGACGTGGCGGCGACCGGCTATGTCATCGGCGTCGGCGTGTTCGTGACCTTGCGCGTGGGCGCGCTTGCCTTCGTCCCGACCGTGATCGTGGTTGCGCTCGCCGAGGTGTTCGGCTGGCGTTCCATCTTCCTCTATCTGGCGGTGGGCGGGGCGCTCGGCTTCGGCGCCAGCCAGCTTCCCGTGCTCGGATGGCAGGCCAATGGCGACGCGCTGCTGCTCCCCGCCGCGGGCTTCGTCGGCGGCTTCGCCTATTGGCTGATCGCCGGGCGGCTGGCGGGGTTCCAGCGCGCCGGCGAACCGCCGCCGGCTTCGCCCCCGGCGCCGCCTACTTCGCCTGGGTGAGGATCAGCCGCACGGCGAAGGCGCCGAGCACGCCGGCAAACAGCCAGTCGATGATGCGCGTGGCGCGGCGCGACCGCTTGATGAGGCGCGCGATGCCGCCGGCGGCGAGGATGAGGCTCGCGCATACCGGCAGGTTCACCAGGATGAAGGTGACGCCGAGGAAGAGCAGCTTCTGCGCCACATGCGCATCGCCGGCGGAGACGAACTGCGGCAGGAAGGTCACGAAGAAGATGATGATCTTCGGGTTGAGCAGGTTGATGAGCAGGCCCTTGAGGTAGATCGCGCGCATGGCTTCCGCCCGCCCGCCCGGCACGAGCGAGAGCGACGAGCCGTGGCGGATGGCGTCGACCGCGAGCCAGGCAAGAAACACGGCGCCGGCGACCTTGAGGATGGTGAAGGCGGTGACCGAGGCGGCGAGCAGGACCGAAAGGCCGGCGGCGACCAGCAGCGAATGAACCAGCAGGCCGGTTGCTACGCCCGCCAGCGCCACGAAGCCGGCCGGCCGCGACTGGGCGACCGTCCTCGACAGGAAGAAGGTCATGTCCGGTCCGGGCGTGATGCCGAGAACGATCGCGGCAGCCACGAAGGCGGCCAGAACCGGCGGATCGGGAACGAAGGTGGCGAGCGTGGCAAGCATTGGCGTGGAGCGCGGCGATGGTCGCTACGACTTTGCCTCGGGCTAGCCGCGGTCGCAACCGATGGTGATGGCGCGCGGCTCGGCGCCGTCGGCGCGGTAGACGTCGTAGGCCTGGTAGATGGTCGTGCCGACCTGGCGATGGATGGTGCCGAGCGACGTGAGATTGGTGAAACACTGCGTCAGGTTCGCGCCTTGCCGCGTCACGATCAGCAGCGGCTTGCCGAGAAGCGCGGGATCGGGTGGCGGCGCATAGGCGTAGCGCACGCGCTCGTACACGGCGACGACCGGCACGCCCAGTGGCGTGAGGTGATAGGAAAGCTCGCCGTAGATGCCGTAATAGGTCGTGGCGACCCAGTCGGCGGCGGACCGCTTGCGCAGTTGATCGACCTCGGCGCTGAAGCCGTCCCACCCGCGGATGACCTGCCCGGCATCGAGCTGCGGCGGGATCACGCTGCCCGGATTGAGCATCGCCACGAAGCCGACGGCCATGCTGGCGATGCCGAGCGGCAGGACGAGGGAAGCGAGCGGCGCCCAGCGCGGGCCGGCTCTCCCGGCCGCCGCTGCGGCGGCCAGCGCCAGCGTCGGGAATATGGGCGCCAGCCAATTGCCCTGGACCGGCTCCTGGACGGCATGGACGGTGAGATAAGCGAGCAGCGGCAGGGTCGTCCACAGGAGCAGCGCGATGCCGTCCGGTGCGCGGCGCCGTGCGGTCGCGGAGCGCGATGACAAAGCCGAGGCCGGCGAAGACGGCGATCAGCGGGTTGAGGATGCCGAACTGGGTGACGATGAAATAGACCGGCCCCAGCGGCTGGAAGCCGTCGCGGGTCAAGCGGCCGAACTGCTTGGCCAGCGTCACCCAATGATGGTCGGCGTTCCACAGCAGCATGGGCGCGGCGACCGCCAGCGCCAGGGCGGCGCCGGCCCACAGCCAGAGATTCAGCAGCCAGCGCCGGAAGTCAGGGCGGACGATGACGAGAAGCAGGATCGCAGGGCCGAGGAACAGGCTGGTGAGCTTGGAGACGAAGCCGAGGCCGACGCCGAGGCCGACCAGCAGCCACCAGGCGCCCTGGCCGGTCTTCGCCAGCAGCGCCAGACCGAGGACCGCGACGGCCCAGAACAGCACGCTCGGCGAATCGGGCGTGGCGAGCACGCCGCCAACCGCCAAGAGGAAGGTGGCGTTGATCCACAGGGCGCCGCGGATGGCGGTGGCGCGATCGAACAGCACGCGCCCGGTCAGGTAGACGGTGAGCGAAATCAGCAACCCGGAGAGGATCGCCACCGAGCGGATGCCGAAGGCGTTGGGACCGAACAGGTGGGTGCCGAGCGCGATCCACCAAGCCCCCATGGCCGGGTGATCGTAGTAGCTCCAGCTCGGGAAGCGCGACCAGTCGAAATAGTAGGTCTCGTCGGGGCCGAGCGGGATGATGGCCGCGGCAAGCAGCCGGGCC
This sequence comes from uncultured Alphaproteobacteria bacterium, assembly GCA_963830205.1. Classification (GTDB taxonomy): domain Bacteria; phylum Pseudomonadota; class Alphaproteobacteria; order Rhizobiales; family Kaistiaceae; genus CAVSRC01. The sequence continues at coordinate 159,110 of CAWHLP010000002.1, forward strand.
GCCACCATGGCGACGATGATGGCCGCCGCGGCGCCGGCGCTGAGCGGCTCGTGCTTGGCGGCGGGAGGCATGGGGACAGGCTGCATTTAGGGGCTGGTCATGCGGCGAATGGGGCGTTCTCGCGGCAAGCTTACGGCAAAGCGGAGTTTCGACAACACAATTGCGGCGGCACGGCGGCTCCAACTGGCGGGTTGACGAGCCGGCAGGGAAACCGCTCTAAGGTCTGGCGGGCGAGCGCAGCGCTGAGGAAAACGTGTCCGAAGACCACGGCAAGGCCCCCCACGCCATCTGGCAACCATTGGGTGCGCCGGCGCTGATCGGCGACCCCATCGTCCAGTGCCTGCTGCTCATCATCCTGACGAGCGCCGTCTTCCTCGCCTTTCCCGGCATCGATCTGTGGTTCTCGGGCCTGTTCTATGCCAACGGCTTCCTGGTGGCGCAGCTGACGGCGTTCGTCGCGCTGCGCGATCTCCTGCGCAACGCCACCACGGTGATCGTCATCGTGCTGGTGGTGGTGCTGATCATCAAGCTCGCCTGGCCGTACCGGCGCACGCTGCTCAGGCCGCGCGACGTGGTCTTCATCCTGTCGACGCTGGCCATCGGCCCGGGCATCATCACCAACCTCATCTTCAAGGATCATTGGGGGCGGCCGCGCCCCTATCAGGTGGTCGATTTCGGCGGGCAAGACCCCTTCGTCGGCGCCTGGAAGATCACCCACTACTGCGCCTCCAACTGCTCCTTCGTCTCCGGCGAAGGGTCGTCGGCGATCTGGCTGCTGACGCTGGCGGTGCTGCTGCCGCAGCGCTGGCGCATGACCGGCATCAAGGTGCTCGCCGGCTTCGCCGTCGCCTTTTCGCTGAACCGCGTCGCCTTCGGCGGGCACTTCCTGTCCGACGTGCTGCTCGCGTGGTGGATCACGGCTCTGGTCATCGCGATCGAATACCGGGTGCTCTACGTCCATCCGCCGGCGGCGCTCACCAATAGCCGCATGGAGGCGTGGCTGACGGAAGCCGGCCACGGGATGAGGCAGGGCGTGGCGGCGCTGTGGCAAAGGGTCGCCGAGCGGCCGACGCCGGACGACGGCAAGCCGTAGGGTTCCAGGGCCCTGGAGGTTCCGGGGCCCTAGAGGTTCCAGCTCTCCGGGAATTTCGCCGGCTCGGTGGTGATCGAGCGGACGAAGGCGGCGATCTTGCCCTCGACCACGCGGTTGCCGAAATCGTATTCGCTCACGGTCAGCAGCGGCCGCGGACCGCGGCCGACGAGGGTCTCGAACTCGTCGAGCACGCCGGGATCGGCGACACCGTCGCCGGACAGGAGGGCGAGGCCGAGCGACCTGGCGCGCCGGCCGTAGCGGTGGAGCCAGGTGCGTGCCGGCCCGGCGATGCGCCCGCCCCACACCGGACAGGACAGGATGATGCGGTCGAAGATCTCCTCGCGGTGGTTCATCGGCCGGATCGGCGGCCGGCGGAAGAGGAGCGAATCGAGGCCGGAGCGGACGATGCCGCGCAGGGCGAAATCGCGCGGGCGCAGCTCGACGATCTCTTCCATCTCGGCGCGCAGGCCCGCGGCCAGCCACTCGGCGACCCGACGCGACTTGCCCGTCAAAGAATAGAAAACGACCAGCTCCGCCATCCGCGGACCTCTCCTCAAGCCAGCCATTGTAAAGTCTGCCGAGCTGACCCCGCCGTGCCTTGCGCTGGATCAACGGGGAAAAAGGCGCCGCCTTGCCGCCTTGCCGGCCGCCGCCTATAAGCCCCGCGAACCCTTGTCTTTCGACCGTGGTAGGGCCCTCGCAATGTCCGATATCAAGAAGGTGGTGCTGGCCTATTCCGGCGGCCTCGACACCTCGATCATCCTCAAGTGGCTGCAGACGACCTATGGCGCCGAGGTGGTGACCTTCACCGCCGACCTCGGCCAGGGCGAGGAACTGGAGCCGGCGCGCAAGAAGGCCGAGATGCTCGGCATCAAGGAAATCTACATCGAGGACCTGCGCGAGGAGTTCGTGCGCGACTTCGTCTTCCCGATGATGCGCATGAACGCGCTCTACGAGGGCGTCTACCTGCTCGGCACCTCGATCGCGCGGCCCTTGATCGGCAAGCGGCTGGTCGAGATCGCCCACGAGACCGGCGCCGACGCCATCGCCCATGGTGCCACCGGCAAGGGCAACGACCAGGTGCGCTTCGAGCTCACCGCCTATGCGCTCGACCCCAACGTCAGGGTGATCGCGCCCTGGCGCGAGTGGGACTTCAAGTCGCGCACCGACCTCATCGACTTCGCCGAGAAGAACCAGATCCCGGTGCCCAAGGACAAGCGCGGCGAGGCGCCGTTCTCGGTCGATGCCAACCTGCTGCACTCATCCTCCGAGGGCAAGGTGCTGGAGGACCCGTGGAACGAGCCGCCGCCTTACGTCTTCCAGCGCACGGTGGCGCCGGAGGATGCCCCCGACAAGGCGACCGAGATCGAGATCGAGTTCAAGGCCGGCGACGCCATCGGGCTCGACGGCAAGGCGATGAGCCCGGCGAGCCTGCTCACCGCCCTCAACGCGCTCGGCCGCGACAACGGCATCGGCCGCGTCGATCTGGTCGAGAACCGCTTCGTCGGCATGAAGTCGCGCGGCATCTACGAGACGCCCGGCGGCACCATCCTGTCGGTGGCGCACCGGGCCATGGAGTTGCTGACGCTCGACCGCGAGGCGGCGCACCTCAAGGACTCGCTGATGCCGCGCTATGCGGAGCTGGTCTATTACGGCTTCTGGTTCGCGCCCGAGCGGCTGATGCTGCAGAAGCTCTGCGACGAGAGCCAGACCCACGTCGAGGGCGTCGTGCGGCTCAAGCTCTACAAGGGCAACGTCATCGTCACCGGGCGCAAGAGCCCGAAGTCGCTCTACTCCGACGCGCTGGTCACCTTCGAGGACGACCGCGGCGCCTACGACCAGAAGGACGCGGCCGGCTTCATCCGCCTGAACGCGCTCAGGCTGAGGACGCTCGCCGCGCGCGACCGGAAGCGATAGACGCTCAGGCGGTTTCGGCGACGCGCTGGGCGCGGCTGGCGAGCCAGTCGCGCTCGGCGCTGAGCACGCGCTTGGCGTTGAGCGAGCGGATCGGCACGCTGCGGTCGGCCGGGATCTGGCCGCAGAGTTGCAGCGACAGATAGCGCGCCGCGCACACCCTCAGGAACGAGGCGAAGTTGCCGGTGTGCCGGTCGGCCTCGGTCAACTCGTCGTGCAGCCGCGACATCAGCTGGCCTACCGACATGCCGTCGCGTTCGGCGATCTCGTCGAGGATGTCCCAGAACAGGTTCTCCAGCCGGATGCTGGTCGAGACGCCATGCAGGCGCACGGCGCGGGTGCGGCTCTCGTAGCGCTGCGGGTCCGTGTTGATGAAGATCTCGCACATGCTGTGTCCCTCCCAAGCATTGGCATGGCGTGCCGGCGCTGCGGCGATAACGGCGAAGCGCCGGCGTGTCACCCGTCGATCAGTGGCTGATCTCGGTGCCCATGACCGTCAGGAATTGTGCGAGCCAGGCCGGATGGGCGGGCCAGGCAGGCGCGCTCACGAGGTTACCATCGGTGACGGCGCCATCAACCGGGATATCGGCATAGGTGCCGCCGGCCAGCTCGACGTCGTAGCGGCAGGCGGGATAGGCCGAGCAGGTGCGCCCGGACAGCACGCCGGCGGCGGCGAGGATCTGCGGCCCGTGGCAGATGGCGGCGACCGGCTTGCCGGCGTCGAAGAAGTGCTTGACCGTCGCGATCACGGCCGGGTTGAGGCGCAGATATTCCGGCGCCCGCCCGCCCGGGATGACCAGCGCGTCGTAGCTCGCCGGGTCGACATCGGCGAAGGAGGCGTTGAGCACGAAATTGTGGCCGCGCTTCTCCGAATAGGTCTGGTCGCCCTCGAAATCGTGGATCGAGGTGGCGATCTTGTCGCCCTTGGCCTTATCGGGACACACGGCGTCGACGCTGTGGCCGACGGCGAGCAGCGTCTGGAACGGCACCATGGTCTCGTAGTCCTCGCCGAAATCGCCGACGATCATCAGGATGCGCTTGCCGGTCATTGTCGTCTCCTCCCCTGAAGAATGCTGAGGCGGAGAGCCTAGGCGAGGTGGCGGGGGGAGGGGTGTTAGCCGGTTACGACATCTCCTGCGCGTGCTGGTACCGGCTTTCATCCGACCTATATCCTTGCCAGGACTTGTCCGAGGGACGTGCACCGGAACAGCCATGTCGTGGTCGATCACCATCGCGCGGGTCGCGGGCAGCGAAATCCGCATCCACGTCACCTTCCTCATCCTTCTGGCGTGGATCGGCCTGGCCGAATATTTCAGCGGCGGCGCCGCCGCCGCGGTGGATGCGGTCGTCTTCATCATCGCCATCTTCGCCTGCGTGGTGCTGCACGAGCTCGGCCACGCCATTGCCGCGCGCCGCTACGGCATTTCGACGCCGGACATCACGCTGCTCCCCATCGGCGGGCTGGCGCGCCTGTCGCGCATCCCCGAGAAGCCGGCCGAGGAGATCGTCATCGCCATCGCCGGGCCGCTGGTCAACGTGGTCATCGCCGCGATCCTCATCCTGCTCGGCGCCCATCTCGACCTGGCGACGGTGGCCGATATCGAAAAGTCGGCGCCGGGCTTCCTGACCCGGCTGGCGGCGGTCAACGTCTGGCTGGTGCTGTTCAATCTGATCCCCGCCTTCCCGATGGACGGCGGGCGGGTGCTGAGGGCGCTGCTTGCCTTCCGCATGGGCCGCCGGCGGGCGACCGACGTGGCGGCGCGCATCGGCCAGGGCCTGGCCTTCGTCTTCGGCTTCTGGGGCCTGATGAGCGCCAATGTCTTCCTGGTGTTTATCGCCATCTTCGTCTACCTGGCGGCGGCCGGGGAGGCGGGCGACGTCGGCATGCGCGAGGCGACGCGCAGCGTGAAGGTCGACCGCGCCATGGTGCGTCTGTTCGAATCGCTCGGCCCCAACGCCACCGTCGACGCGGCGGTCGAGGCGCTGTTGAGGACCACCCAGCACGAGTTTCCCGTGGTCGATGGCGGCGGGCACCTGCGCGGCTTCCTCTCCCGCAACGCCATGATCGCCGCGCTCAAGGCGAGCGGCCCGGAGACGCCGGTGATCGACGTGATGACCCGCGACGTGCCGGTGGTGAAGGCCGGCCAGCCGCTCGAAATGGCCATCCGCCTGATGCAGGAGAAGCAGGCGGCAGAGGTCGCGGTCACCGACGAGAACGACAAGCTGGTTGGCTATGTCAGCCGCGAGAACCTGGCCGAGTTCATGATGGTCGAGGATGCCGAGCCGCATGGCGGCAAGGCGGGTCCCGCCGGCCCCTGGCAGGGCCGCGCGGCGTCCTAGCCTCGTCCTAGCTTTCCGGCAGACCGGCCTGGCGCAGGCCGTCGAGATAGTGGGCGAGCAGCTTCGGCTCCATGACGCGGAGCGCGTCGGCCACCTGCGCCACGGTGACGTGCGGGTGGGTTTCACGCAGCTTGGCCGCCGCTTGCCTGGCCTCGTCGATCCTGCCGGCGGCGGCGAGGAAGGTGGCGAGGTCGCGATAGGCCCAGGTGAGGCCGACCTTCTCGCGCATGGCGCGGCGGGTCCATTCGATCGCCTCGGCCGGCTGGCCGGCGGCAAAGCGGCAGAGACCGAGGCCGATATAGCAATTGAAGCTGAACGGATCGAGCGGGCTCAGACGGATGGCGCGTTCGAAGCAGGTGGTGCCGGCGTCGGCCTCGCCGCGATAGACGTTGAGGAAGCCGCGGCGGGCCCAGCCCCAGGCGAGGTTCGGGTCGAGCAGCAAGGCGCGGTCGACGAAGCTCTGGGCGCGGTCGAGGTCGCCGAAGAGCAGCATGGTCGCGGTCGCCAGCGCACACAGGGCCGTCGGGTCGTCGTTGACGCTGTCGGCGGCAAGCGCGATCAGGCGGTTGCCTTCGGCGCGCAGGGCCGGGATGTCGTCGGCCCAGTTGTAGACGACCTGCTGGGCGCGCGCCCAGGCGGCAAAGGCGGTGGCGCGGCCGTAGCCGGGGTCGATGCGGTGGGCCTCGTCGAGCAGATGGATCGCCTCGGCGTTGCCCTCGGCGCGGTGGCTCCACAGGTTGGGCAAGGCGCGCAGCATGAGGTCATAGGCGGCCAGGCTGTCCGGCCGCTTGCGCCGCGCCTGCTCGATCTCGGCGGCGCGGATCGAGGGGTGCAGGGCACCGGCGACGCGCTCGGCGATCTCATCCTCGAAGTCGAAGAGGTTGTCGACGACGCCGTCATAGGAATCGGCCCAGATGTGCGCGCCGTTGTCGGCGTCGATGAGCTGGGCGGTGACGCGCACGCGGTCGCCGGCCTTGCGCAGGCTGCCCTCCAGCACGTAGCGCACGCCGAGGTCGCGTGACACCTCGCGGATGTCGCGGTTGCGGTCGCGAAAGGCAGCGTAGGCGGAATTGCGCGCGATGACGGTGAAGTCGCGGATGCGCGACAGCGTCGCGGTGATCTCCTCGACCAGGCCGTCGGCAATGGTGGTGGCGGCGGGATCGCCGGACATGTTGTCGAAGGGCAGGACCGCCACCGAGGGATGGCCCGGCGGCGTCGGCGACGCGGCAGCGGGCGCCGGGGCGGGCGGCGGGGCCGGCTTCTCGTAGTCGGGGATCTGGTAGCCATAGCGGCCGGTGGAGGCGCCGGGGCCGAGCCCGGCCGGCATCCACACCCAGATCTCCACCGGCTCCTCGATGCCCTTCAGCGTCACGCGCTCGATGTGGGCGAAAGTCTGCGCCAGGTCCTTGGCGAGCTGCCAGCGCACCGAATGGGTGATGGCGATGCCGCCCGGCGGCGCCGCCTGCTGCAGGCGCACGACGAAGCCGACGGCGGCGCCGAAGCGGTCGTTGCCCTGGACGAAGACGTCGGCGAGCGCCACCCCGAGGCGGACCTGGATGGCGGCCTCGCCGCGGCCGGCATTGCGGTCGGCCATGGCCGCCTGGAAGGCGATCGCCCAGCGCACGCTGTCCTCGACACTGGGGAATTCGACCAGGCCGCCGTCGCCCATGGTCTTGAACAGGTTGCCGCCGTGGGCGGCCAGCGTCGGCCGGATGATGCGCCGGCGGATGGTGGCGAGCTCGGTCAGCGTGCCACGCTCGTCCTGCTCGACCAGGCGGGTGTAACCAGCCACGTCAAGCGATGCGAGGACCGTCAGTTTTCGCGGCGGCGGACGCATTCGGCCAATCCAGGATTCAGCAGAATTCCCGATCTTCTAGGCTACTGCGGCCGACAAAGCACCAGCTTTTCGGGGTCTTCCGGCGGCTGATTTGCGTTTGACGGCGGCGTGACTATATTGCGCCGCAACAGGCGCGGCGCGGCCGACGGTCTGTTTGTCGGGCGCGGCGGCTGGCCGGCGCCCTTTTTTGGTGAATCATGTCACTCCGCAACATCGCCATCATCGCCCACGTTGACCACGGCAAGACCACGCTTGTCGACCGCCTGCTGCAGCAGGCCGGCGCCTTCCGCGAGAACCAGCGGGTGGCCGAACGGGTGATGGATTCCAACGACCTGGAGCGCGAGCGCGGCATCACCATTCTCGCCAAGGCGACCTCGGTGTTGTGGCACGGCACCCGCATCAACATCGTCGACACGCCCGGCCACGCCGATTTCGGCGGCGAAGTGGAGCGCATCCTGTCGATGGTCGACGGCGTCATCGTCCTGGTCGACGCGGCCGAGGGGCCGCTGCCGCAGACCAAGTTCGTGGTCGGCAAGGCGCTCAAGATCGGCCTCAGGCCGATCGTGTGCATCAACAAGGTGGACCGGCCGGACGCGCGCGCTGAGCAGGTGGTTAACGAAGTCTTCGACCTGTTCGCGGCGCTCGATGCCAGCGAGGAGCAGCTCGACTTCCCGATCATCTACGGTTCGGCCAAGCAGGGCTGGATGGCGAACTCGCCGGTCGGCCCGGTCGACGGCGGCATGACGGTGCTGTTCGAGCTGATCCTCAAGCATGTGCCGGAGCCGAAGATCGAAGCCGGCGCCTTCCGCATGTTGGGCACGCTGATCGAGGCCAATCCCTATCTCGGCCGCGTCATCACCGGCCGCGTCTTCGCCGGCTCCATCTCCCCCAATCAGGCGGTCAAGGTGCTCGATCACACGGGCAAGCTGGTCGAGACCGGACGCGTGTCCAAGATCCTCGCCTTCCGCGGCATCGAGCGGACGCCGATCGACGTGGCCGAGGCGGGCGACATCGTCGCCATCGCTGGCCTGCCGACTTTCAACGTCGCCGATACGCTGTGCGCGCCGGAAGTGACCGATCCGCTGCACGCACAGCCGATCGATCCGCCGACGCTGTCGATGACCTTCCTGGTCAACGATTCGCCGCTGGCCGGCACGGAAGGCGAGAAGGTGCAGAGCCGCGTCATCCGCGAGCGGCTGTTCCGCGAGGCGGAGGGCAACGTGGCGATCAAGGTCGAGGCGGCGCCCAATTCCGACGCCTATGTGGTTTCCGGCCGCGGCGAGCTGCAGCTCGCTATCCTCATCGAGACCATGCGGCGCGAGGGCTTCGAGGTCGGCGTGTCGCGGCCCAAGGTGGTCTTCCAGACCGACCCGGCGACCGGCAAGCTCAAGGAGCCGATCGAGGAGGTGGTGATCGACGTCGACGAGGAGCATTCCGGCATCGTCATCGACAAGATGAGCCAGCGCAAGGCCGAGCTGGCCGAGATGCGGCCGTCCGGCGGCGGGCGCCTGCGCCTGGTCTTCTACGCGCCGACACGCGGGCTCATCGGCTATCAGGGCGAGCTCTTGACCGATACGCGCGGCACGGCGGTGATGAACCGCGTCTTCCATGCCTATGCCGACTACAAGGGCGATATCCCCGGCCGGCGCAACGGCGTGCTGATCGCCAACGACGCGGGCGAGGCGGTGGCCTATGCCATGTGGAAGCTGGAGGATCGCGGGCCGATGATGATCGAGCCCGGCGCCAAGGTCTATCGCGGCATGATCGTCGGCGAGCACACGCGCGACAACGACCTGGCGATCAACGTGCTCAAGGGCAAGCAACTCACCAACGTTCGTGCTGCCGGCAAGGACGAGGCGGTAAGGCTGACGCCGCCGATCAAGATGACGCTGGAGAAGGCGCTCGCCTATATCGACGACGACGAGCTGGTCGAGGTGACGCCGAAGGCGATCCGCCTGCGCAAGCGCCTGCTCGACCCCAACGACCGCAAGCGCGCGCTGCGCGCCGGGGCGGCCTGAACGAGGGCGCCGCAGACTGGGCGGCGGCCGCAGTTCCCTGCGGTGATTCAACGCAACGCCAGCCGCGACGAACGGGCAAATAGTACGCATCGGCCTTGCAGATTGCGGGTTTGCCAATGCTGCGTGCTCTCTTTGCCCTAGCCGTTCTTGCCGCCTCGTTGGCCTCGGCGCTTGCCGCGCCGGTTGAGCGCCCTGAGCCGGGCGAGGTGATCGACCGGGTGGCTCACTATACCGGCCTCACCAACGACGCCGTCAGCCTTGCACTCGCGGACAATGCCGCCGCTCTCGGCCGGCTGACCGACGCCGTGCTCGCCGCCCAGATCGCCCAGCGCTTTCTCGATGCTCGCAACGCCGAGATCGCCGCCGACGTGTTCTGGAGCGCTGCCGATACGGCAGCCGACAAACTGCTGCCGCCACCGCTAATGGTCGCGATCAAGGCGGCGCGCGTCTACAAGAGCATGCTCGAGGAGTTGCGCGACAGCGTCGTCATCCCGGCGCTCGACAACCGCCTTTATGCCGAATACCGGAGCCAGCGGGAGCAGAACGCCGACCCGATCTTCGCCTTCGACTATGCGACGAACCTCGCCTTCAGCGGCTACTACGTGGTGAAGCCCAAGATGGTGGAGGAGTTGATCAAGGCGCGAGGCTGGAATGCCGAGGTGATGGGCGAGAAGCTGCGCCGGGAGGCGGAGGCCGACGTCGACCGCTTCTGGCGGGAGCGCATGGAAGCGACCTGGCAGCAGGAGTTGGTCAAACCGCAACGGCAGGCGATCCTCGCCGCCATCTGGGCCAGCGTCCAGGACATCATCGACCAGTTCAAGGCGCCTTCGGATGCGACTGCATCGACGCCGCTGTCTCTGCACGCGGGCCTCTTTGTCGACCCCGGCAGGGACATGCCGCCCGGCTGGTGGTGGCTCGACAAGGGATATGACAACCGGCCGCCCACCAAACAGGGCAGTTGGCGTGGCATGGACTCGTGGCTCCAGAGATTCGCGACCAGCCGCGCCACGAATTTCCGCTACTTCCCGAAGCGTAATGAATGGTGCAGGCCAGGCGCCAAGCCGGACGTTTGTGCGAGCAACTCGTTGCCGATGGTGTCGTTCACCATAACCATTGGTCTGGAAGCACAACGTGCCGCCGTGGCCCCCGAGTACATCGAGCAGCTCATCGGCAAGGAAGGCCATGAGCGCGTCGGTAAACACGCGGCCTGGCTCTACGATGGGCGCACGGTCGGCAAAGGCGCTCTCGATTTCGCGGTGGGGCCGTACCTGGTCGGCATCGAGATGAACGAATGGTACGACGAACGCGCCGCGCAGCAACTTGGCGTGCACTTCGCCCGCTTGATCATCGACCGCATCCAGGCCGAGTCCAAGGGAAGAGCGGCGGCGCAGTGACAGTCGCCAGCCAAGGCCGGCCACCGCCGACAGCAGGCAGGACAGTCCGCGCCGGGGCGGCCTGAGGGCAATCCGAAAGCTGCACCAGCCTTCGCGGTCCAGTCAAGCAGCAGTGCTGCAACACCGCTCGAAAAATCCTCGCCGCTGACGCGCGAATGGTCTTTGCAGACTGATCCGCGGTGATAAGCTTCTGGCCATGAGCACGCTCGTCATAGGGGTCAGACGCGCCGAAGTCCGGGATGCGGAAGGCATCACGGAGGTGCATGACGCCGCCTGGCGCAACGCCTATGAGGGCATGATCCCGGCCAAGGAATTGAGCCGCATCGTCGCCCGCCGGGGCCCGCGCTGGTGGGACAGGGCGATCCGCCGGGGAACGGCGATCCTGGTGCTGGAGGTCGGCGGCGCGGTCTGCGGCTACGCTACGTTCGGGCCGAACCGGGCGCGCAATCTCGTCCAGAAGGGCGAGATCTACGAGCTCTACATCAAGCCGGAATATCAGGGCATCGGGCTGGGCACACGCTTGTTCCTGGCGGCGCGGCGCGAGCTCACCCGCTTCGGCTTCGATTCGGTGGTGGTGTGGGCGCTGGCCGACAACGACAATGCCTGCCGCTTCTACCGCAATGCCGGCGGACGCAAGGTGGCGCGCGCCAACGAGCGCTTCGGCGAACTGGCGCTGACCAAGATCGCCTTCGCCTGGGGCCGCGGCGCCAGCGGTACGGCCTAGGTTACTTTTTCGTTGACCATGATTCGATGACGGCCGCGAGGTCGGCGGGGGCGCCGTCGATGCGCACCTGCTTGACCCGCGCGGTGGCTCCGCCGACCAGCGCGATCGCGGATTTTGGCCGATGGAAGATCTTGGCGATGAGCGCGATCAGCGCTTTGTTGGCGGCGCCGTCCTCGGGCACGGCGCGCACCCGGGCAAGCGCTACCACCTGACCGTCGGCAAGCGTGCTGACGCCCTCGACCGAATCGCGATCGGCCCGCGGCGTCAGCCGGACGGTGAGGACGATCGCCCCCGGCTCGACGCGGTAGCACGCCATGAGGCTAGAGCCTTTCGCGGTCAGATGGGAACGGACGGGCGCTCTTGCGCCATCATCTTCGCCGTCGGTCTCGGCCGTACCCCGGGTACGACCTTCGCCCGCCGGCTTGATCCTGTCGCAAGATTGCTCCGTCGGAATGGTTCCATCTGACTATGAAAGGCTCTAGGCCGCGATGCGGTAGAAGATCTCGAACAGCAGGTTGCGCAGGAAGATCAGGAGCAGGATGAGCACGACCGGCGACAGGTCGAGCCCACCGAGATTGGGCAGGATGTTGCGGATCGGGCGAAGCACCGGCTCGGTCAGCCGCCACAGCGCGTCGGCGATCATGGCGACGAACTGGTTGCGGGTGTTGACCACGTTGAAGGCGATCAGCCACGACAGCACGGCCGCGGCGATCAGCACGTAGATGTAGAGCTGGATGACCGTCGCAAGCAGGTTGAGAAGTGACATCATCGGCGGACCCGCATCCTGTGGCGGCCGCGGGCTGACCTCGGCCCCGGCGCAAAAGATGCCTTGATTTAAGGCGCCGCCGGGTGCGCCGCAACCCCGGCATTCCGCGCCGGCCGCGCGACCGCGGCGGCATTCTTGACAGGCGGAAGCACGAAACCCTAAATGGCGCCGGCCCGGCGCCCTGTTTTCCAGCCGCCGGGCAGTGATGTGGGGCCGTAGCTCAGCTGGGAGAGCGCCGCGTTCGCAATGCGGAGGTCAGGGGTTCGATCCCCCTCGGCTCCACCAGACCTGCAATCTCAGAGCCTTAGTACTGGATGTCTGCCGGTGGGCCATTCAAGTGGGCCATGCTCGTCAGCCTTCCCAAGAACCGGAACAAGAACCCCGCGACCGTCGCAATCCCCTATCCGGTCGTTGCCTGGCCTCGGCGAACTTGCAGGCGTCGCGGCTACTGATCGGAAGACATGATCCTGAGGTGCGCTCGACTGCGGTAGGCTGCGGCGTAGATCGAGGTACTCTCTCCACCTGGGTCATGGCGCGGTGCCCCCTTACGGAAGCGCGCTTGGATTGGATGAAGCACGGAGGCTCCTGAAATGCCCGCCTATTCCGCGAAGGCACAGCCGTACCTCGACGCAATCGCAGAGGGTGTCTTCACATCACAGGACGTCAGGGATTGGGTGATCCGTGGCACGCCCGCTGAAGTGAACTACACCGGCTCCAGTATTCTGATAGATGAGCAACGTGCGGTGCGATGGCGCTCAAAGCCGACAAAGCAGCCATTCTGGGCGAACTACTACTGCGGGCGCGACAGCCGTTGCACTTGCCGGACCAACGGTAGCAAAGCACTAGAAACGGACGCTATCTTCTTTCTGCGTAATAGCTCGAGCCGTATCCTCGCTGTCCACGTTGAATTCAAGCGCCCAAACGAACCGCTCTTGTTTGGGCAGCCCGAAGCGTACCCATTGCGCGCGGCTTGTTTCGCCAACACGCATCATGCTCGCCGGACACTCAACGCACACGATGATTGGACCACCGTCATCTTCTGCGGTACGGATTTGCTCTCAGATCAGCGGCTTTCATGCTTTCAGAGGGTTATTACCCACGTTGAGGCCGCGATGATGATCAGCGGCTATCCAGCACGATAGACACCGATGCCCGTGAAGGGAGACTGCCAAGCGTAGCGATCCAGCTCGCGCGGTCAGGGACTTCATCATCGCCACTGGCGCGCTGGAAAGTG
>CAWHLP010000003.1:0-10897 GCA_963830205.1 uncultured Alphaproteobacteria bacterium
CTTTGGAACGATTGTGGTTTGGCTGGCCAAAGGTCTAGAATAGCCGTCAGGGAGTGGCGCCAGACCTTGAACCAAGCGGCGCCAGGGGAGGAAGACCGTGCGAAGTCCATTGTTTGGGCGGCGCGATTTTCTGCGCATGTCCGCCGCCGTGGCTGCCGTCTCGGTCACGGCGAACCATGTTGCGTCTGCCGCGGAAGCGGGGACCATCCATTTCGGTCTGACGCCGGTCCTGGTGACGTCGGACCTCAATCTGCTTGATCTGCTGCAGGCCTATCTCGAAAGCGCGACGGGCCTTTCGGTGGAGCTGGTCACGCGGCGGACCTATCAGGAGATCTCGGCGCTATTGATCTCGAGCCAGCTCGACGGCGCCTGGATCTGTAGCCCGCCTTTCCTGACCTATCAGGCCGAGCTCGAGCTGCTGGCGGTTCCGGTGTGGAACGGCAAGCCGCTCTATCGCTCCTATCTCATCGCCGACGCCCATCGCGAGGCATCGAGCATCGACGATCTGGCGGGCGACATCCACGCCTTCTCCGACCCGGATTCGAACTCGGGATACGTCGCGACGGCGGCGGAGCTGGCGGCCAAGGGGATCAAGCCGGAGCGGTTCTTCCGCCAGATGTTCTTCACCTATGGGCATGAGAACGTCGTGCGCGCGGTGGCCTCCGGCCTCGCCCAGAGCGGCAGCGTCGATGGCTATGTCTATGAGGTGCTGAAGGAAGTCGAGCCGGCTCTGACCAGCGCCACGCGCGTCGTGCGCGCCTCGCCGTGGTTCGGGTTCCCGCCGATCGCGGGGCCGCTGGCAGCGGTGGGCACCGACAAGCGCGACCGCCTGCGCAACGCGCTGCTCACCATGCACCAGGACAACGAGGGGCAGAAGCTGCTCAAGGCCCTGCGCCTCGATCGCCTGGCCGACGAGCCTCCCGCGCTCTTCGATTCGGTGGCCGCCAACATGGCCCTCATACGGAAGATCGCGTGACCAGGCTCGGCAGCCTCGCGGCGCGACTCCCGATCACGGTCAAGGCGCCGATCGTCGTCGTCGTGCTGATGGTGGCGATCGGTGCGGCGGTTTCGGAAGGCGTGCTTTCCCGGCTGATCACCTCGCAGGAGCGCCAGCTCGGCGATCTCGCCAACGCCTATCTCGATGGGCTGGCCTCGCCGCTCATCGAGCCGGTACTGCGCGGCGACCCCTGGGAGATCTTCGATATTCTCGACCAGGCCAAGAGCTCATTCGCCGCCGTCAAGCCGGTCGAGACCATCGTCACGGATGCTGACGGGGAAGGTCCTTGCCAGCTCCAATCCGCGTGATGCGGGCATTGGATCGGAACTGCCGGCCGACTTTCCGGTGCTGGCCGACCATACCTCCAAGGTGCTCATCCGCACGTCCGATGCGCGCGCCTTCATCGATCGCCGGCTGATGGTCAAGGACCGGCAGATCGGCACGCTGCACGCGGAGTTGGACATCTCGCCGCTGCTGGCCGAGCGCAGCGAGGTCCTGTGGACGCTGATTGGGTCCAACGCCGCGCTGACCCTGCTGCTGGCGGCGCTCGGCTGGTTCGCCGTCTGGCGGATGGTGGCGCCGATGAAGACCCTGACCGAGCACCTGGAGACCGCCCGCGACGGCTTTGTTGCGCCGATTCCCGAGGCGCAGCTGCCGGCGGCCGATACGGAGACGGGGCGGCTCTTCCGCAGCTTCAACCGCATGGCCCATGCGGTCGGCGAGCGCGAGGCGCTGGTGGCGCGGCTGGCCGACGAGGAGCGGCTGGCGAGCCTCGGCCGGCTTGCCTCCGGCGTCGCCCACGAGATCAATAACCCGCTCGGCGGCCTGTTCAATGCCCTCGATACGCTCAGGGTCCACGGCGCCAAGGCGCAGGTCCGCGAGAGCGCCATCGCCCTGCTCGATCGCGGGCTGCGCGGCATCCGCGATGTCGTCCGCTCGGCGCTTGCCGCCTATCGTCCCGACCGCGAGGCGCGCAACCTTCTGGCCGAAGACATCGAGGATCTGCGCCTGCTGGTCCGCCCGGAGATCCGCCGCAAGCGGCTCGATCTGCAATGGCAGGTGCATCTGCCGGCGGAGATGGCGGTGAAGGCGTTCCCGGTCCGCCAGATGGTGCTGAACCTGCTGCTCAACGCCTGCCGGGCAGCGCCGGACGACGGCGTCATCCGTGTCACCGCACGCCTGGAAGGCGAGGGGCTCGCCATCGACATTCACGATTCCGGCGCGGGGATGCCTGCGGACGTGGTGGCGTTCCTGAACGAGCCTGGATCGCCCGCGCCGATCGCCAGCAGCACGGGCCTCGGCCTGTGGGTGGCGCGCCGCATGGCGGCCGAAATGGGGGGCAAGCTGCTGGCGGATCGCTCGCCATTCGGCGGCGCCCGCGTCCGTCTGACAGTCCCGCTGACCATCGAGGATATGGAGCTCTCGCATGTCGCTTGACCAACGCGTGATCGGCCTCCTCGAAGACGACCCGATCATGGGTGAATCGCTGGTCCAGCGGCTGGCGCTTGAAGGCACCGTCGTGCGCTGGTGGACGAAGGGCCGCGAGGCCGTGGCCGAAATGTTGCGCGAGAAGCCGGAGGCCGTGGTCTGCGACCTGCGCCTGCCCGACATGTCGGGCGAAGACGTCTTCCGCGAGATCGCCGGCCTGGGAAGCGCGCCGCCATTCCTCTTCATCACCGGCTATGGCGATCTCGATCAGGCGGTGCGCCTGATGCGGTCGGGCGCGGCCGACTACATCACCAAGCCCTTCGACATGCCGGCGTTCCTCGACCGGCTGATCGGCCTGCTGCCCAATGCGGTGGAAGCCGGCTCGACGCTTGGCGTGTCGGAAGCGATGCGCGCGGTCGAGCGGCTGCTGGTGCGGGTGGCGCGCGGCCGCTCGAACGTGCTGCTCACCGGTGAGACCGGCGTCGGCAAGGAGGTGTCGGCCCGCTTCCTCCACCAGGCGAGCGGCGCCACCGGCCCGTTCATGGCCGTGAACTGCGCCGCGATTCCCGCCGACCTGCTCGAGGCCGAGCTCTTCGGCCACGAGAAGGGGGCCTTCACCGGGGCGCAGGGGCGCCATCTCGGCTATGCCGAACGCGCCGGCGAGGGCACGCTGTTCCTCGACGAGATCAGCGAGATGGCGTTGCCCTTGCAGGCCAAGCTCCTGCGCCTGCTCGAGGAGCGGCAGTTCTTCCGCGTCGGTGGCGAGACGCCGCTCAAGTTCGCGGCCCGCATCGTCTGCGCCACCAACAGGGACCTGGAAAGCCAGGTCCGCGCCGGCACCTTCCGCGAAGACCTGTTCTATCGCGTCAACGTCGTCTCGGTGACCATTCCGCCGCTGCGGGAGAGGCCGGAGGACATCGCTTGGCTGGTCGAGTGGTTCTTCGATGCATTCAACGCGGAGCTGGCGACCGAGCTCTCCGGCGTCAGTGCCCTGGCGGAGGACGCAGCGCTGGCGCATCGTTGGCCCGGCAACATCCGCGAACTGCGCAACCGGGTCGAGCGCGGCGTGACGCTGGCGCTGGGGCCATGGCTGATGCCCGGCGACCTCTTCCCCGAAACCGCCCACAATCTTGATGCCGCCGCGCCGATGCATTCGCTCGAAGAGGCGCGCATGGCGGCCGAGCGCCGCCACATCCAGCGGGCGCTCGGCCTGACCGGCCACGAGGTCGGCCAGGCGGCGAAGCTGCTCGGCATTTCGCGGACGACGCTGTGGGAGAAGATGCGCCGCCTCGGCTTGTCGGGCGGTGCCGACTGACCGTGTTCGGATTTCCGAACATGGGGACTCTTTCGCGTTTGGTAATCTGAACGTCCCGAGCCGCTGAGCCGCCGCAACACAAGGCTGCCGGCCGGCCGCGCCCCATGGCATGCGACTTGCCATCGCTTCGCCCCATCGAACTGCATTTGGATGGGAGGAACCGATGCGCAGGTGCGAGAAGCTCGTCGACGTTGGTCGGCGTCAATTCCTGAGGGGAGCCGGCATCGCCGCGGCCGGAGCTGCGGCAGCGACCGTGGTCGCGCCGGAGGCGAAGGCGGCCGGACAGGCGCTGGTCGCCTATCCGTCGAACCGGCTGGCCAATGTCAGCGACCTCAAGCTCAACGAGCCGGTCGATGTCACCTATCCTGACGAAGACGCGCCCGGCGTGCTGATCAAGCTCGGCACCAAGGTCGAGGGCGGCGCCGGCCCCGACGGCGACATCGTCGGCTTCAGCACCGTGTGCCCGCACAAGGGTTTCCCGCTCGGCTACAACGCCGGCGACAGGACCCTCAATTGCCCCGGCCATTATTCGCGCTTCGACGTCGAGCGCGGCGGCCTCGAGATCTGGGGGCAGGCGACGCAGAACCTGCCGCAATACGCGCTGCGCATCGATGACAAGGGCGACATCTACGCCGAGGGGCTCGATGAGCTCCTCTACGGTCGCCTGGCGAACGTGCTCTAGGGAGGAAAACCATGGCTTACAAGCGACATACCGGTCAGCTCCCGATCGTTCCGGCGAACGCCACCAAGCACAACGTCACCTGCCACTACTGCATCGTCGGCTGCGGCTATCACGCCTATAGCTGGGACGTGAACACGCAGGGCGGAACCGCGCCCGGCGACAACGCCTTCGGCGTCGACCTGTCCAAGCAGCAGGAGGCGGAGACCGCCGCCTGGTACGCGCCCTCGATGTACAACATCGTCAAGCAGAACGGGCGCGACGTGCATGTGGTGATCAAGCCCGACCCGGACTGCGTGGTGAACTCCGGCCTCGGCTCCATCCGCGGCGCGCGCATCGCCGAGATGAGCTACAGCCGGGCGCGCAACACCCAGCTCCAGCGCCTGACCGATCCGATGGTGTGGCGCTACGGCCAGATGCAGCCGACGAGCTGGGACGACGCGCTCGATCTCGTCGCCCGCGTCACCGCCGCCGTCATCGCCGAGCAGGGCGAGGACGGGCTGTTTGTCTCCATGTTCGACCACGGCGGCGCCGGCGGCGGCTACGAGAACACCTGGGGCACCGGCAAGCTCTATTTCGGTGCGATGAAGATCAAGAACGTCCGCATCCACAACCGCCCCGCCTACAATTCCGAGGTCCACGCCACCCGCGACATGGGGGTGGGCGAGCTCAACAACTGCTACGAGGATGCCGAACTGGCCGATACCATCTTCGCCGTCGGCACCAACTCGCTGGAGACCCAGACCAACTACTTCCTCAACCACTGGATCCCCAACCTGCGCGGCGCTTCGCTCGACAAGAAGAAGGCGGAGATGCCCGACGAGCCGCATGCTGCGGGCCGCATCGTCATCGTCGACCCTCGCCGCACAGTGACGGTCAATGCCTGCGAGGTGGAGGCCGGCAAGGACAACGTCCTGCACCTGGCGGTCAATTCGGGGACCGACCTCGTCCTGTTCAACGCCATCCTGACCTACATCGCCGACAAGGGATGGGTCGACAAGGACTTCATCGCCGCCTCGACCAACGACTTCGACAAGGTGGTGGCCGCCAACAAGACGACCGTCGACGAGGCCGCCAAGATCACCGGCCTCGACCCGGCCGACATCGTCAAGGCAGCCGAGTGGATCGCCATGCCCAAGGACGGCGGCAAGCGCCGGCGGACGATGTTCGCCTACGAGAAGGGCCTGATCTGGGGCAACGACAACTACCGCACCAATGCGGCGCTGGTGAACGTCGCGCTGGCCACCGGCAATATCGGACGGCCGGGCGGCGGCTGCGTGCGCATGGGCGGCCACCAGGAAGGCTACGTCCGGCCGGATTATCCCGGCCCGCGCCCGGCGCCCTACATCGACCAGCTGCTCATCGCCGGCAAGGGCGGCGTCCATCACGTCTGGGCTTGCGATCACTACAAGACGACGCTCAATGCGATGGAGTTCAAGCGCGTCTACAAGGAGCGCACCGACAAGGTGAAGGACGCCATGTCGAGCGTGGCCTATGGTGACCGCAAGGCGATGGTCGACGCCATCGTCGGCGCCATCAGGAAGGGCGGCCTGTTCGCCGTCGATACCGACATCGTGCCGACCAAGATCGGTCAGGCCTGCCATGTGTGGCTGCCTGCCGCGACCTCGGGCGAGATGAACCTGACCTCGATGAACGGCGAGCGGCGCCACCGGCTGACCGAGCGCTATATGGACCCGCCCGGCCAGGCGATGCCCGACTGCCTGATTGCCGCGCGGCTTGCCAACGCCATGGAGCGGGTGTTCCGCGAAATGGGCAAGGCGGACGAGGCCGACAAGTTCAAGGGCTTCGACTGGCAGACGGAAGAAGACGCCTTCATGGACGGCTATCACGCCCATGCCGGCGGCGGCCAGTTCGTCACCTACGACGCGTTGCGGGCCATGGGCACCAACGGCTTCCAGGAGCCGGCGGTCGACTTCAAGGACGGCAAGATCGTCGGCACCAAGCGGCTCTATGCCGACGGCAAGTTCGGCGGCAAGGACGGCAAGGCGACCTTCTTCGAGACCAAGTGGCGCGGCCTCGAAGCGCCCGGCAAGCAGGCCGAGAAGGACAAGTGGCCGTTCCTGATCAACAACGGCCGCACCAACCATGTCTGGCAGAACGCCTATCTCGACCAGCAGGAGGAGCTCATCGTCGATCGCTTATCCCTATCCCTTCATCCAGATGAACCCCGACGACATGGCCGATCTGAGCGTGAAGGAGGGCGACCTGGTCGAGGTCTACAACGAGAACGGCTCGACCCAGGCGATCGTCTATCCGACGGCGACGGCACGGCGGAAGGAGACCTTCATGCTCTTCGCCTACCCGACGGGCGTTCAGGGCAACGTCGTCTCCAAGGGCGTCAACGAGCTGATCATCCCCAACTACAAGCAGACCTGGGGGGCGATCCGCAAGCTCTCGGCCATGCCGGGGAACGTCGCCCACCTGTCGTTCAAGTCGCAGGAATACAGCGTCTAGCCCGCGCCGGCTTGAACGCAACGTTGCGTCAGGCGGCCGTCAGGCCGCCTGACGCAAGCGTCGATCGGGAGGTGCCCCCATGACCAGTCCCGGCCTGGCGGTCGACTGCACCGCCGGCGAAATCCTTCACCCGGCGTCCGCCGCCTTCGGCGAGATCGTCACCTTCGCCACGCCGGTGACGGAGCGCCAGGTGCTTCCCGTCGCCTGCGCCAGCGGGCGCGTGCTCGCCAACGATGTCGCCACCCAGACGCCGCTGCCGCCCTTCGACAACTCGGCGGTCGATGGCTACGGCATGGCCGCCGGCGACGTCGGCCGGGCGCCACCCTTCCAGCTTGCCGTGGTTGCCGAGGTCGCTGCCGGCGCCCGCATCGCTCCGGTCCTGCAGCCGGGCGAGGCCCTGCGTCTCTTCACCGGCGCGCCGGTGCCCCATGGCGTCGCGGCTGTCGTGCTCGAGGAGCGCTGCCGGCGCGTCGGCAACCGGGTGACCGTGACGGTGCCGGTTCCCGACGGCGCCAATATCCGCCGCCGCGGCGAGGACGTTGCCCGGGGTTCGACCATCGTCGACGTCGGCACGCTGCTCGATGCGCGTCATGTGGCGATCCTGATGGCCTCCGGTGTCAGCGCGGTCGAGGTGCGCCGGCCGGTCCGTGTCGGCGTGCTCTCCAACGGCAACGAGCTCTGCGAAGCCGGCACGCCGCTCGATCCCGGCCAGATCCACGACGCCAACCGGCCCATGCTCAGCGCCATGCTCGCCAGCCCGCGGGTCGAGGTGGTCGACCTCGGATGCCATCGCGACGATGCGGCGGTCCTGGCGGGCGTCTTCGCCAATGCGGCCGGCCGGGTCGATGTCATCATCAGCTCCGGCGGGGTCGCCGGCAGCGAGGCCGACCACATCGCCCGCGCTGTCGCGGTCGCTGGCGGCTCCATGCAGCGCTTCCGGCTGGCGCTGAAGCCGGGAAAGCCGATCCTGGCCGGATGCATCGGCCGGACGGCCGTTCTGGGGCTGCCCGGCAATCCGCTTGCGGCCATGGTCAACTTCCTGATGTTCGGCCGTGCCCTGGTCGAGGCGACCGCCGGATTGCGCGTCAGCCGGCCGCGCGGCCAGATCGCGCTGACCGCCACGCCCTTCGCCCATGCCAAGGGGCGCACCGAGTTCGTGCCCGCCCGCATCCAGGGCTTCGACGCGAGCGGCCGTGCGCTGCTGGAAAAGCTCGGCCGCGGCGGTTCGGCGCGCCTGCGTCCGCTGGTCCTGGCGGACGGATTTGCTGAGATTCCGGCCGAGGCGGCAGAACTCGAGGCCGGCGCAGCCATCACCTTCCACCCCTTCCGGGCCTCGTTTGCACCATGAGATCGATTGTTGCTCGGCTGATCGCGACGGCCGCGTTTGCCGTCGCCCTCAACGCCACCGCCCATGCGGGCGATCCGGTTGCCGGCGAGAAGGTCTTTGCCAAATGCAAGATCTGTCACGCGATCGGGCCGGGCGCGACCAACAAGGTCGGCCCCGAGCTGAACGGTGTCGTCGGCCGCCCGGCCGGCAGCGTCCCCGACTACAACTATTCGCAGGCGAACAAGGGGTCGGGGATCGTCTGGTCCGAGGAGGAGCTGACCCTCTACCTGCATGACCCGCGCGGCGTCGTGCCGGGCACCAAGATGACCTTCGTCGGCCTGAAGAAGGACGAGGACGTGGCGGACGTCATCGCCTACCTGAAGCAGTTCGGACCCGACGGCCAGCCCACGCAGTGAATCCGGGGCGTCGATTGCTTGCGCGATCGCCGCCAATGTCGGCCGTGACGCAGTCACGTCACCACGGGTGCAGCGCCGGTGGGCCTTCCCCTTTTTGAGGGGATTGCCGAATCGTCCGCCAGAAGATTCAATCGCTTCTTGTCGGACACTTGAGATGCGGCGACATGCGAATTCCGGACGCGGGGCTCCCGAGGACCGAAGAACTGGATAGCCAGAACGCCGAGACTGTGCCCGCCATCGTGATCTGGGCCGCAGCCGTCGGCATCATCGTGTGGGTGCTGGCCGCCTGGAAGTTCCTGGAGATCATCCGGCTGCTGCCTTAGCTGCGAAGCCGTTTCGACCCAAAGGCCGCGCGCGTGTGGTTGCCCGTGAGGTCGCCGCCCGCGCGCGCTGGGTGGCTGGTTGGCGACAGCGGGGAGGAGTGGGCGCCGCGTCAGTTCCCTATGCGCTCGCCGATCATGTCGGCGGCGCCCACATACCGATAGGCAACGAAGTGGCCGGTCGGCGCTTCGACGATGACCGGCAGGCCGCTCGGGCTGCGGATAAGGCTGTACTTGATCTGCTCGGCGCGCACGGGACGGCCCAGATCGTCGACCTCGGTGACCTCAGCGCCATCCCTGGTGAAGCGGGTGAGGGAGTGGTCGTTGCGGACCCGGTTCCAGCCGATGAGATTGCCGGACTTGTCGTAGAGGAACGCGTCCCGCCACTGGCGTGCCGGAAACAGCAGGGGGTCGACGTAGCGCCGGCTGAAGTCGGGATCGCCGTAGTCGATTTCGGCGATCTGCCCGTCCGGGCGATAGGATCGCTTCTCGTTTCCGGGGAATTCCAGGCTGATGAACGCGGGCGCCGACCAGTAGGTGCCGTGGCTCGCGAAGACGCCGATGTCGACACGGTCGCTGGTCATGGCGCGCTGCCAGATCATCGGCTGGCGCTCATACCACGGGACGATGATTTCCGCCTTCGAGCCGCTGTCGTCGAGGAGATGGATGTCCGCCTTGCCGTTGAGCACCACCCAACGGAACGTGAGAGGCTGGCCGGCGGGATCGACGGTGCCGCCGGCATCGACCACCAGACGCTTGTTATAGGCGGTCGAGCGGATGAGGCGGGCGATGGCGGACGGCGTATCGAACAGCCGGTCCGGGTTGGGGGGCAGCGACGCATCGGCCGCCGCTGAGGCTTCGCTTTCCTCGGTGACCTTGAGGCGCACCATCGGCGGGATGTCGGCTATTGCGAGCTGGTTGGCGCGATTGACCATTTCGAGCACGTTCAGGGACGTGCCGTAGAAGACGGTCGGATGGGCCTTGCCGGAGAGGTACGAGTTGTTGGTCTTCACCCCATCCTGGCTGATGCGGAAGATCCACTGGACGGTCGGCGCCAGCAGGCCGTGGCTGATCAGGAACGCCTTCACGTCGGGACGGAAGGCAGCCAGGATCGCGGCGACCGCCTGCAGGATGGGCTGGTCCGAACCCGACGAGCCCTGCGAGACGAGATAGTACGGCGTGTTCGCCGGATAGACGTCGCCGTTGCCGGGATCGTGGTCGTGATGCGTCGGGTAGACGTAGATCTGGTTGGACACGTATTCCTGAAAGAGCGCCGCGACCTGCCTCGGTTCGACCAGGGCCGCGCGCGGGAGGCTGCGCCAGAACGGGCCTCCGGTTACCGCCAGCGAGGCGTTGCCGATTGTCGGCGTGCTGAAGAGCAGGTTGGCGTTCAGGCCACGGTCGAAGCCGCCCGCACTTTCGTCGTAATGCGTGCGGGCAAGCTGCGGGAACAGGTTGCCCGGCAAAGAGGAGTGGCCACGGTCGCGATTGTCGTAGATGTCGCCGAAATTGCCTGCCGCCTGGCCGCTTCCATAGAGCGCGTTGAGGCGTGCCGCAGCTTGGCTGTCGCCCGCCATCACGGGCCCAGCCGGCTTCGGCCCGGTGGGGAAGCGAAGCTCGATGCGATCCATCTGGACCAGCGGGTCCCAGACGAGATCGGCCTTGGTGATGGTGGCGACCCCGTCGGTGACGGCGACGACGCCGGGTTCGGCCGGGGGGCCTTTTTCCGCCGGCGCCGGCGCCGGCTCCGGTGTCGGAGCCGTCGATCCGCCGGCCGCCTCGGGGGCCGCCGCCAGCACAGGGGCCGCGGCGGTGGCGGCGGCCAGGCTGGTGCAGACGATGATGGCCGCCAGGCGCAGCGCGGTTGTCACGGTCGTTTGCCCTCGCGTGCCGCATCACGCGATGCGGGACTGACGCGGCCAAAAGTGTCGCTGCAAAGG
>CAWHLP010000004.1:0-30891 GCA_963830205.1 uncultured Alphaproteobacteria bacterium
CCATCGACACCGCCTTGGAAGCCTGCGCCGTCGGCGTGCTCGCCGGCGACCGGCAGGTGCTGAAGAGCGAGGTGATCGGCCGTGGCCATGCCGAGCACCTGATGGGCATGATCGCCGACGCCATGGCCGAAGCCGGGCTGGCCTATGGCGATCTCGACCGCATCGCCGTCACCGTCGGCCCCGGCTCCTTCACCGGCCTGAGGATCGGCATCGCCGCCGCCCGCGGACTGGCGCTGGTCACCGGCGCGCCCGCCGTCGGCATCGGCACGCTCGCCATCCATGCCGAGACCGCCCGTCACGAGATCGGCGACGCGCCGGTTCTGGCGGTGCTCGCCGCCGGCCGTGGCGAACTCTACGGCCAGGGGTTTGCTGCCGATGGCGCGCCCGACGGCCCGCCAGAGGCCGCCCCGGCTGAGCATTTTGCCCAGCGTATCGGCGCCAACACGCTGATCGCCGGCTCCGGTGCCGCGGCGCTTGCCGAGATCCTCGGCGCGGAGGCAATTGCCCGCACCGTCCACACCCGGTCCGCCCCCGATATCGCCTCCCTCTGCCGCCTGGCGCTGACGGCGCCGCTCTCCGGCCAGGCGCCGCGCCCGCTCTATCTCCGGCCCCCGGACGCCAAGCCCCAGGCAGCCGCGCGGATTGCCCGCCAATGAGCATCTGGCCGTGGTCGGTGAAGAGCCACGTCGTCACGGTGGCGCGTAGCGAGGCGGAAACGCTCGCCGAGATTCACGGGGCCGCCTTCGGCCATGCCTGGAGCGGCGAGGAATTCGCGGCGCTGCTCGGCGACCGCGGCGTGTTTGCCGTCGGCGTCCGCCGCGGCCACCGTCTGCTCGGCTTCGTCCTCGTGCGCGTGGTTGCCGACGAGGCGGAGATCCTCACCATCGCCGTCCGTCCCAAGAACCGCGGCCGCGGCGTTGGCCGCATGCTGATGGACGAGGCCCTGCGCCGCCTCCATCGCGCCGGCGCCGCCGCCTGCTTCCTCGAGGTCGACCGCGATAACGCGGCCGCCGTCGCACTCTACCGCTCGCTCGGCTACGTGGTCGCCGGCGAGCGCCGCAACTACTATGGGTCGGGCGCGCCCGGCGACGGCACCGCGCTTGTCATGCGGGTGCAACTTCGCTAACGCCAAGACAGCGGAAACGTCCGGAAACAGCGAAACGTGACCGAAACAGTCAAGAACCTCGAGGAACTCTGCGTCGCCAAGGGCATGCGCATGACCGAGCAGCGCCGCACGGTCGCGCGCGTGCTCGATGCCGCCACCGACCATCCCGACGTCGAGGAGCTCTACCGCCGGGCCTCGCTCATGGACCCCAAGATCTCGATCGCCACCGTCTATCGCACGGTCAAGCTGTTCGATGATGCCGGCGTCATTGCCCGCCACGATTTCGGTGCGGGGCGGGCGCGCTACGAGACCCTGCCCGAGGAGCACCACGACCACCTCATCGACCTGCGCACCGGCAAGGTGGTCGAGTTCCGCGACGACGAGATCGAGAAGCTGCAGAAGGTGATCGCCGAGCGCCTCGGTTTCAGGCTGGTCGATCACCGGCTGGAGCTCTACGGCGTGCCGCTCGATAAGGCGGACAAGAATGAGAGCAAGGGCTGAACTCCGGCCATGCGCTTCATCTGCCGCCAGTGCGGCACTCAGTATCCCGACAGCGATGCGCCGCCTGCCGCCTGCCCGATCTGCGCGGACGACCGGCAATATGTGCGCTGGGACGGCCAGGATTGGCTCACCCGCGATGCGCTCCAGCAGGACCACAGCGTCAAGGTCGCCGACGAGGCGGACGGCGTCACCGGCTTCGGCATCACCCCGGCCTTTGCCATCAACCAGCGCGCTCTGCTCCTCCAGTCTGCCGCCGGCAATGTGCTGTGGGACTGCATCAGCCTGGTCACCGACGAGGCGATTGCCGCGGTCAAGGCGCTGGGCGGCCTCTCGGCCATCGCCATCTCGCACCCGCACTACTACACCGCGATGGTCGAATGGAGCGATGCCTTCGGCGGCGTGCCCATCCATCTCCACGAAGCCGATCGCAAATGGGTCCAGCGTCCGGCGCCCGCCATCCGCTTCTGGTCGGGCGAGACCTTGCCGCTCAACGACGCCATGACGCTGGTGCGCTGTGGCGGCCACTTCCCCGGCGGCCAGGTGCTCCACTGGGGCGCGGCCATGGGCGGCAGGGGCGCGCTCTTCACCGGCGACATTCTCATGGTGGCCCTCGACCGGCGCTGGGTCTCCTTCATGTATTCCTTCCCCAACTACATCCCGCTCAATCGCAGCCGCGGTCGAGCGCATCGCCGCCGCGCTCGAACCGTTTGCCTATGACGCCATCTTCGGCGCCTGGTGGCGCCAGATCTGCATCTCGGACGGGAAGGCGGCGGTCGCCCGCTCGGTGGCGCGCTACCTGAAGGCGATTGCCGACTGACCGTCATTTCCCGGCCATCGACCGCGCCTATTCTCTTGCGAAGCGAAAAACGCTAAAGGAACGGGAGCGGGTCCGGGCCGGCGCGGGGTCGGGCATATCGGTTAACCATCGGATTTAATGAAGAGATCGGACGCGGCCCTGAAGACCGTTTTCATCAAGACCTACGGCTGCCAGATGAACGTCTACGATTCCGAGAGGATGACGGACGTTCTGGCGGCCTCCGGCTACGCCCCGGTGGACGCCCCCGAAGCGGCCGATCTCATCCTGCTCAACACCTGCCATATCCGCGAGAAGGCGGCCGAGAAGGTCTATTCCGAGCTTGGCCGCTTCCGCGCCCTCAAGCAGGCCGGCCGTGCCGCCGGCCGCGAGGTGCTGGTCGGCGTCGCCGGCTGCGTCGCCCAGGCCGAGGGAGCGGAGATCATCGCCCGCGCCCCCGTCGTCGATCTCGTCGTCGGCCCGCAGTCCTATCAGCGCCTGCCCGCGCTCATCGCCGCGGCCCGTGCCGGCCGCCGCGTGGTCGAGACCGAGTTCGACGTCGCCGACAAGTTCGCCACGCTGGATGGGATTGGGGCCACCCCTCACCCGGCTCGGCCTGCGGCCTCGCCACCCTCTCCCACAGGGGGAGAGGGTACGCTGTGGCAGCGCCGCGAATCCCAACCCTCTCCCCTCGCGGGAGAGGGTGGTGCGCGAAGCGCACCGGGTGAGGGGGTAAGGCCCGCGCCCGTCACCGCCTTCCTCACCGTGCAGGAAGGCTGCGACAAGTTCTGCACCTTCTGCGTCGTGCCCTATACCCGCGGTGCCGAGGTCTCGCGCCCGGTGGAGACGATCGTGGCCGAGGCCATGCGGCTCGCCGAATCCGGCTTGCGCGAAATCACCCTCCTCGGCCAGAACGTCAACGCCTGGCACGGCGAAGGCCCCGACGGCCGCTCCTGGGGCCTCGGCCGGCTGCTCTTCCGCCTCGCCGAGATCCCCGGCATCGACCGCCTGCGCTACACCACCAGCCATCCGCGCGACATGGCCGACGATCTCATCGCCGCCCACCGCGATCTGGGCGCGCTGATGCCCTACCTGCACCTGCCGGTTCAGGCCGGCTCGGACCGTATCCTGGCCGCCATGAACCGCCGCCACACCGCCGCCGATTATCTCAGGCTGGTCGAGCGCATCCGTGCCGCGCGGCCCGATATCGCGCTCGCCAGTGACTACATCGTCGGCTTCCCCGGCGAGACGGAAGAGGATTTCGCCGCCACGCTTGCCATCCTCGAGGAGGCCGACCACATCGCCGCCTATTCCTTCAAGTACAGCCCGCGCCCCGGCACGCCGGCGGCCACTGCCGCCAACCAGGTGCCGGAGGATGTGAAGAGCGAGCGCCTCCAGCGCCTGCAAAGCCGCATCGTCGCCCGCCAGGCCGCCTTCCTTGCCTCCCGCGTCGGGCTCACCGCCGACATCCTCTTCGAGCATCCCGGCCGCCATCCCGGCCAGATCGTCGGCCGCTCGCCCTGGCTGCAACCGATCCATGTCGCCGGCGGAGCGGACCTCATCGGCACCATCGGCCGCGTCCTCATCGAGGGGAGTTCGGCCAACAGCTTGTTCGGCACGCTGGTGGACGAGCCGGCCCTGGAGGCAGCGCAGTGACCGCGCGGCCCACCATCCCGCCGACCGCGCCCGTTCCGGCGCCGCCCGATCACGGCCATATCGTCGTTTCCTTCGACGACAACCGCCTGATCTCGGAACTCTTCGGCGAGTTCGACCAGAACCTCGCTCTCATCGAGCAGCGCCTCGGCATCGATGCGGTGGCGCGCGGCAATCAGGTTACCCTGCGGGGTAACACCGAGGCGCTCACCCGCGCCCGCCTTGCCCTCGACATGCTCTATGGCCGCCTCCAGGAGGGCCACACCCTGACCCAGGGCGACGTCGACGGCGCCGTCCGCATGGCGACCGCGGCCGAAGCCCAGCTCAGCCTGCCGACGCTGGAGAGCCCCAAGGGTCGCCTCACCATGGCGCAGATCGCCACGCGCCGGCGCACCGTCATGGCGCGCACGCCCACCCAGGACGCCTATATGCGCGCCTTCGACCGTGCCGAGCTGACCTTCGGCATCGGTCCCGCCGGCACTGGCAAGACCTATCTCGCCGTCGCCTATGCCGCCGCCATGCTCGAGCGCGGCGCCGTCGATCGCATCATCCTGTCGCGCCCGGCGGTCGAGGCCGGCGAGCGCCTGGGCTTCCTGCCCGGCGACATGCGCGAGAAGGTCGATCCCTATCTCCGCCCGCTCTACGACGCGCTCTACGACATGATGCCCTTCGACAAGGTCGAGCGCGGCTTCCAGTCGGGCTCCATCGAGGTGGCGCCGCTGGCCTTCATGCGCGGCCGCACGCTCGCCAACTCGGTCATCATCCTCGACGAGGCGCAGAACACCTCGTCCATGCAGATGAAGATGTTCCTGACCCGCCTCGGTGAGAATTCGCGCATGGTCGTCACCGGCGACCCGACCCAGATCGACCTGCCGCGCGGCACCGTCTCCGGCCTGATCGAGGCGGTCGGTCTCCTGAAGGACGTCGCCGGCGTCGCCCAGGTGCGCTTCACCTCCGCCGATGTCGTCCGCCATCCGCTGGTGGCGCGCATCGTCGAGGCCTATGACAAGCCCGAGCGGACGCCCGGGGAGGGCATCTGACCCTGGCCATGCCGACCGGCAGCCCGTCCATCACCGCCGATATCCTGGTCCAGGCCGATGGCTGGTCGGGCGAGGCCGATCTCCAGGCCCTCGCCGACCGCGCTTTGGCCGCCTGCCAGGCGGCGGGGCTGCCGGCGATTGCCGCGGATGCCGAGGTCTCCCTGGTCTTCACCGACGACGACCGCATCCGCGTCCTCAACCGCCAGTATCGCGGCCAGGACAAGCCCACCAACGTCCTGTCCTTCCCCGCCGCGCCGCTTGTCCCCGGCCGGCTGGGGCCGCCGCTCGGCGACATCGTTCTTGCCCGGGAAACCATCGCCGCCGAATCCGCGGCGGAGGGGTTGGACTTTGCCGACCACCTTACCCATCTGATTGTCCATGGGTTCCTGCATCTCATCGGCCACGACCACGAGACCGACGACGAGGCGTCCGTGATGGAACGGCTCGAAACGACTATACTGGCCCGGCTGGGGATCGCCGATCCCTATGCTGATTCGGGCGCCTGACAGCCTGAGCCACGCTTCCGGAAGATGAACGACGCCGCCAAACAGACCCTGAGCGATCCCGGCGCCGGCCAGCCCCAGGACGGCGAGCCGGGCGAAAGTACGCGCAGCCACGAAAGCTGGCTTGACCGCCTGCGCGCTGCCGTCGGCCTCAAGGGCGCCGGCACGCTGCGCCAGGATCTCGCCGCCGCCCTCGCCGCGCCGCAGGATGACGCCGCCGATTTCACGCCGGAAGAGCGGGCCATGCTCGCTAACATCCTGCGCCTGCGCGATACGCGCGTCGACGACGTCATGGTGCCCCGCGCCGATATCGTGGCGGTCGAGATCGACGCCAGCCTCGGCGAAGTGCTGGTGACCTTCCTGAAGTCCGGTCACTCGCGCATGCCGGTCTTCCGCGAGACCCTCGATGACCCGGTCGGCCTCATCCACATCAAGGATCTGATGGCCCACATCGCCGCGGCCGCCGGCGGCCCGGTTGATAAGGCCGACGGCACCACCGCCAGGACCGGCGACAGCGCGGCCGAGATCAAGCTCGACCTCGCCAGCGTCGATCTCGACAGGACGCTCGCCAAGGCCGGCCTGGTGCGCAACATCCTCTTCGTGCCGCCGTCCATGCCGGTGGCGGCGCTGCTCGCCAACATGCAGGCCGCGCACATGCAGATGGCGCTGGTCATCGACGAATATGGCGGCACCGACGGCCTCGTCTCGCTTGAGGACGCGCTCGAGATGGTCGTCGGCGACATCGAGGACGAGCACGACGACGACGAGGGCCCGATGATCGTGCCCGACAAGGACGGCGGCTTCCTCGCCGATGCCCGCGCCGATCTCGACGAGGTCGCCAAGGTGCTGGGCACCGACCTTGCCGCCGGCCAGCACGGCGAGGATATCGACACCATCGGCGGCCTGGTGTTCGCCCTGGTTGGCCGCATCCCGGTGCGTGGCGAGCTGGTTTCGGCGCCGGGCGGCTACGAGTTCGAGGTGCTCGATGCCGATCCCCGCCGCATCAAGCGGCTGAGGATCAGCAAGCGCCCGCCCGGTTCGCGCGAGCCGCGCCGCCGTTATCGCCCGCCGCCCGAATCGGGATCCCCCGCGGCAGAGTGAAGCGTCCGCCGGACACAAATCGTCACGCCCGCGCTTGACCACGGGCCCCGCCGCCCCGACCCTTCCTGCCTGATTCGGGCGGCTTGGGGGCCGAGCGGAGCACGACCAGGGTGCGTCCCTTCGCCAACGCGATCATCGTTCTGTGGGGCTGGCGCCGCTTTGCCGTCGCGCTCGCCGCCGGCGCGCTTTCGGCGCTGGCCTTTCCGCCCTTCGGTTTCTTCCCGATCCTGTGGCTGACCTTCCCGGTCTTCGTCTGGCTGATCGACGGCGCCACCGCTGCCGAGGGCGCCGGCATCCTCGGCCGGCTCCGGCCGGCGGCAATCGTCGGCTGGAGCTTCGGCTTCGGCTTCTTCCTCGCCGGCCTGTGGTGGATCGGCGCCGCCTTCCTGGTCGAAGCGGATGTCTTCGGCTGGCTGATGCCCTTTGCCGTTGTCATCCTGCCGGCGGGGCTGGCGCTCTTCTGGGCCTTCGGCGCTGTCCTTGCCCGCCTCTTCTGGTCGGAGCGCTGGTCGCGCGTCCTCATCTTCGCCGTCGCGCTGTCGATCGCCGAATGGCTGCGCGGCCACCTCTTCACCGGCTTTCCGTGGAATGCCATCGGCTACGCGCTCACCCCGATGCCGCTGATGATGCAGTCGGCATCCCTGGTCGGCCTGTGGGGCCTGACGCTGGCCGCCTGCCTCATCTTCGCCGCGCCGGTCATGCTGGTCGCCGAGGATGCGGCCAGCCGGCGGGCAGGGCGGATTGCCTTCGGCGCAGCCGCCGTGCTGTTCCTCGCCCATCTCGGCTTCGGCGCCGTGCGCCTTGCCGGCGGGGCCGATGCGCTGGTCCCCGACGTCCACCTGCGCATCGTGCAGCCCAACATTCCGCTCGGCAAACGCTGGGGGATCGGCGCGGCCGATGAGATCATGCAGCGCTTCGTCGATCTCTCCGGCGATGGCAAGGGCGCCGCCGGGCTTGCCGGCGTCACCCATGTCGTCTGGCCCGAATCGGCCTTTCCCTTCCTGCTCACCGAGCGGCCGAGTGCGCTCGCGGCCATCGCCGACCTGCTGCCGCCGGGGGTGACGCTCGTCACCGGCGCCGCCCGCGCCGAGCGCCTGCCCGACGGCGGGCCGCCGCCGATCTTCAACGCGATCTACGTCATCGACGACAGCGGCGAGATCGTCGATGCCTACGACAAGGTCCACCTGGTCCCCTTCGGCGAATACATCCCCTTTGCCGGGCTGCTTGGCCGGCTGGGGCTGCGGCAGATCATCACCCTTCCCGGCGGCTTCACCGCCGGCACGCAGCGGCGGACGCTGGTCGTTCCCGGCGCGCCGGCGGCAGCGCCGCTCATCTGCTATGAGGCTATCTTCCCCGGTGAGGTGCTTGCCCCCGGCCCCCGCCCCGGCTGGCTGCTCAACGTCACCGACGACGCCTGGTTTGGCGACACGCCCGGGCCGCACCAGCATTTTCTTGAGGCCCGCTTGCGCGCCGTCGAGGAGGGTCTGCCCCTGGTCCGCTCGGCCAATTCCGGCATTTCGGCCATCGTCGATGGCCATGGGCGGGTGATCGCCAGCCTGGGGCTCGGCCAGATGGGGGTGGTTAACGGGGATTTACCGGCCGCTCTGCCGGAGACCCCCTATGCCCGTTTCGGCGACCTCATATTCGCCATCCTGCTGGCGGCCACTGCCACCGGCGCCATGTTAACGAAGGTTAAACTAGTGATTTGACGGACAATTGACACAAATTGCAATTGCTGACCAATATCCACCGTTGCGCGGGGCGCACCGAGGTGCGGCAGCCTAAGGTGGCAGCCGTGCGACTGGTGCTGTGCCTTGAGCCAAGTTCACGTAATATGAAACACGGCATTGCACGCACCGAAACAACAAAGGACGGACCGCTAAAGTGAGCGGCGATAAGGACGAAAGCCGAAATGGCCAACAAAAAACAGCCTAACCCGATCGACATCCATGTTGGAAGTCGGGTCCGACTGCGGCGCATGATGCTGGGCATGAGCCAGGAAAAGCTGGGCGAACAGCTCGGCATCACCTTCCAGCAGATCCAGAAGTACGAGAAGGGCACCAACCGGATCGGCGCTAGCCGGCTCCAGCATATTGCCCGTGTCTTGTCCGTGCCGGTCTCCTTCTTCTTCGAGGATGCGCCGCCCACGCCAAACATGGGGGCGACCGGCCTCGAGGAGCCTTCGTCGACGAACTATGTCGTCGATTTCCTCTCCTCCTCCGAGGGCATTCAGCTCAACAAGGCGTTCGTGCGCATCAAGGATGCGCAGCAGCGCCGTCGGGTCATCGATCTCGTCCGCTCCATGGCGGGCGAAGACGACACCGCCTGAGCGCCGGTTCACGGGCATAATGAGCCACGCCCGCGCCCGGGCGTGGCAGGGTCACCTGACGCTGCCCGTCTCCCGCGGGCAGCGATTGACCCTTGCTGCGTTCACTGTCACAACACCGCCGATTAAGCCGGGCGGATGAACTGCCCGGCGCGCCAGCCAGCCGCGGGGAGCAGCTTCAGTGTCGCGCAGCAATCATCTTTTCACCAGCGAGTCGGTTTCCGAGGGCCATCCCGACAAGGTCTGCGACCGCATCTCCGACACCATCGTCGATGCCTATCTCGCGGCCATGCCGGAGGCGCGGGTCGCCTGCGAAACGCTGGCCACGACCAATCGCGTGGTGATCGCCGGCGAAGTGCGCGGGCCGGATGCCATCCGCGGCAAGATCGAGGATCTCACCCGCTCCGCCATCCGCGACATCGGCTACGAGCAGGACGGCTTCCACTGGCAGAACTGCAACATCGAGGTGCTGCTCCACGCCCAGTCGGCCGACATCGCTCAGGGTGTCGATGCCGCCGGCAACAAGGACGAAGGCGCCGGCGACCAGGGCATCATGTTCGGCTATGCCTGCCATGAGACGCCGGAGCTCATGCCGGCGCCGATCTACTATGCCCACCGTATCCTCAAGCGCATGGCCGAGGCACGCCACTCGGGCGAGACCCACATGCTCGGGCCGGACGCCAAGAGCCAGGTCACCGTGCGCTATGTCGGCGGCAAGCCGGTCGGCGTCTCCTCGATCGTCGTCTCCACCCAGCACCTCGACGTCGGTCTGTCCTCCCACGACGTGCGCTCGATCGTCGAGCCCTATGTGCACGAGGCGCTGCCCGAGGGCTGGATCGACGACAGGACCGTCTGGCACATCAATCCGACTGGCAAGTTCGTCATCGGCGGGCCCGACGGCGACGCCGGGCTGACCGGCCGCAAGATCATCGTCGACACCTATGGCGGTGCGGCGCCCCATGGCGGCGGCGCCTTCTCCGGCAAGGATCCCACCAAGGTCGACCGCTCTGCCGCCTATGCCGCGCGCTATCTCGCCAAGAACGTCGTTGCCGCCGATTTCGCCGACCGCTGCACCATCCAGCTCTCCTATGCCATCGGCATCTCGCAGCCCCTGTCGATCTATGTCGACCTGCACGACACCGGCCGCGTCGACGAGGACCGGCTGGAGAAGGCCCTCGCCCGGGTGATGGACCTGTCGCCGCGCGGCATCCGCCAGCATCTCGGCCTCAACCGGCCGATCTATGCGCGCACGTCCGCCTATGGTCATTTTGGCCGCGCGCCCGAGGCCGATGGCGGCTTTTCGTGGGAGCGCACCGACCTCGGCGACGCCATCCGCGACGAAGTGCGCTGAGTCTGCGAAGAGTTAAGTGAAGTCCGGCCGGGACGATGACGAGGCCGGGCAGGCCATGAGCGAGCACAGCGACGGTCCGGAGAGCCGCGACCACCTCTATGGCAGGCGCAAGGGCAAGCCCCTGTCGCCGCGCCGGACCGGCCTCATGGCGACGTTTTTCCCCGAACGCGCCATCGACATCGAAGCGCCGCCGCCTGAGGGCCTCGCCGCGCTGTTCCCCCATGCGCCGGCACGGGTCTTTCTCGAGATCGGCTTCGGCGCCGGCGAGCACCTGATTGCCGCGGCCACCGCCGACGCCTCGGCCGGTTTCATCGGCGTCGAGCCCTATCTCAACGGCATGGCCAGCGCCGTTGCCGCCATCCATGATCTCGGTCTTGCCAACATCCGCCTGTTCGACGGCGATGCCGCGCGCCTGCTTGACTGGCTGCCGCCGGCGTCGCTCGATGCCGTCGATCTGCTCTACCCCGACCCCTGGCCGAAGAAGCGCCACTGGAAGCGGCGCTTCGTCAGCGACGAGAACCTCGATCGCCTCGCCCGCGCGCTGAAGCCGGGCGGCCTCTTCCGCTTCGCCAGCGACATCGCTTCCTATGCGCAGTGGACGCTTGCCCACACGCTCCGCCACCCGGCCTTCGTGTGGACCGCCGAGCGTGCCGACGACTGGCGCCTGCCCTTTCCCGGTTGGCCGGGCACGCGCTATGAGGCGAAGGCGCTCAGCCAGGGTCGCCGGCCCACCTACCTCACCCTTGCGCGCAAATAGCCTTCACAGCCAACCGGCTTGTGCTTATACCCGACTCATAGAGTCGACTATGGCAGCCCGCCGATGATCTCGCAGAAGGCCAAATATGCGTTCAAGGCGCTGTTTCGCCTCGCCGATGTGCCGCCCGGCGAAGCCCTGTCGATCGAGGAGATCGCCAAGGCCGATGCCATCCCCCAGAAGTTCCTCGAGCACATCCTGCTCGATCTCAAGCGCAAGGGGCTGGTCGCCAGCCGCCGCGGCCGCGCCGGCGGCTACATGCTCATCAAGCAGCCGCACGAACTGACCATCGGCAACGTGCTCAGGGCGATCGACGGCCCCATCGCGCCGCTGCCCTGCATCTCGCGCACCGCCTATCGCCGCTGCCCCGACTGCCAGGACGAAAAGACCTGCGCCGTCCGCCGCCTCTTTGCCGACAGCTATTCCGCCATGCTCCTGCTCTGGGATGGCACCACCCTGGCCGAGGCCCTCCAGCCGAAAGCCGCCGGGCGCAGCAGGAAAGCCCCGGAAATCGCCGACCTCCTGAAATAGCTCACCGCCAGGTGAGACAATCGGCCGCTCACCGTGCTGTTGCCAAAGACGACTAAGTCGGTAGAGATAGTCAGGTTCGGCACGACAGTGGAGGTTTTTCATGAAAGCCTTTGCCCGTCTGCGGTGCTTCGGCCTCGCCGTGCTCCTCGCCGTTTCCGGCGCCACGGCGGCCTCGGCCGACAGGACCATCCTCAACGTCTCCTACGATCCGACGCGCGAGCTCTACCGCGCCTACGACGCGCTCTTCGCCAGGCACTGGGCTGAAGGCCACGGCGGCGAAGTCGTCACCGTCGAGCAGTCGCATGGCGGCTCCGGGGCTCAGGCCCGCGCCGTCATCGAAGGCCAGCCGGCCGACGTCGTCACGCTGGCGCTTGCCGCCGACATCGACGCCATCGCCCGCACCGGCAGGATCGCGCCCGATTGGCAGGCGCGATTGCCGAACGCCTCGGCGCCCTACACCTCGACCATCATCTTCATGGTCCGCAAGGGCAACCCGAAGGGCATCAGGGACTGGGACGATCTCGTGAAGCCCGGCGTCCAGGTGATCACGCCCAACCCGAAGACCTCCGGCGGCGCCCGCTGGAACTATCTCGCCGCCTGGGCCTATGCCGACGAGACGTTCGGCCACGACGAGGAGAAGGACAAGGCGTTCGTCGCCGCCCTTTTCCGCAACGTGCCGGTGCTCGATTCCGGTGCCCGCGGCTCCACCACCACCTTCGCCCAGCGCGGCATCGGCGACGTGCTGCTGTCCTGGGAGAACGAGGCCTATCTCGCCTTGCGCGAGCTTGGCGCCGACAAGTTCGACATCGTCGTGCCGTCGCTGTCGATCCGGGCGGTTCCGCCGGTCGCCGTGGTCGATGCCACGGTCGACGCGCGCGGCACCCGCGACGTGGCGGAGGAGTATCTCCGCTATCTCTACAGCGACGAGGCCCAGCGGCTGATCGCCGCCAATTTCTATCGGCCGACGAATCCCGCCGCTGCCGATCCGCAAGACCTCGCGCGCTTTCCGGCGCTGAAGCTGGTCGACATCGACGATCCGCTGTTCGGCGGCTGGGCGAAGGCTCAGGGCCGGCACTTCGGCGACGGCGGCACCTTCGACCAGGTCTTCCAGCGGAAGTGAGGCGCGCCATGACCGCCACGGCTGCCCTGTCGCTCAGGAAGCCCAGCGTCATCCCCGGCTTCCGCCTGGCCTTCGGTTTCGCCGTCACCTATCTCAGCCTCGTCGTGCTCCTGCCGCTGGCCGGGCTGGTGCTCAAGACGGCGAGCCTCGGCGGGACGGATTTCGTCGCCATCGCTACCGGCAGCCGCACGCTCGCGGCGCTCCGCATATCCTTCGGGCTGGCGCTCGCCGCCGCCACCATCAACGCGGTCTTCGGCCTCGTCATCGCCTGGGTTCTGGTGCGCTATCGCTTTCCCGGGCGCCGCCTGCTCGACGCCTTCATCGACCTGCCCTTCGCGCTCCCCACCGCCGTCGCCGGCATTGCGCTCACCGCGCTCTACGTGCCCAACGGCTGGGTCGGCCGGCTGGTCGCGCCGTTCGGGCTCACCATCGCCTACACGCCGCTCGGCATCCTGGTGGCGCTGGTCTTTGTCGGTCTGCCCTTCATCGTGCGCACCGTCCAGCCGGTGCTTGAGGATCTCGATCGCGATGCCGAGGAGGCGGCGGCGACGCTCGGCGCCGGGCGGCCCCGCACGGTCTGGGCCGTCGTCATGCCGATGCTCCTGCCCTCGCTCCTCATCGGCTTCGCTTTGGCGCTGGCGCGCGCCATCGGCGAGTACGGCTCGGTTATCTTCATCGCCGGCAACATCCCCTACGTGTCGGAGATCGCGCCGCTGCTCATCGTCATCCGCCTGCAGGAATACGATTATGCCGGGGCGACTGCGATCGCCACCGTCATGCTGGCGATCGCCTTCCTGCTGCTCTTGGCGATCAACCTGCTCCAGGCCTGGACAGGGCGGAGGCTCGGCCGTGGCTGAGGCACGCCCGAGACGGTTTGCCGCCGCCCCGGCCACCAGCGAGCCCGCCGCCGTGCGCGTCGCCCTCATCGCGGTCGCCTGCCTGTTCCTCGCGCTCTTCCTCCTGCTGCCGCTCGCCGCCGTCTTCGTCGAGGCGCTGCGCGCCGGCCTCCCCGCTTATGTCGCGGCACTCACCGAGAAGGATGCGCTTGCCGCCATCCGCCTCACCCTCATCGTCGCCGCCGTCTCGGTCCCCGCCAACCTCCTCTTCGGCGTCGCCGCCGCCTGGGCCATCGCCAAGTTCTCCTTTCCCGGCAAGAGCCTGCTGATCACCCTTATCGACCTGCCCTTTTCGGTGTCGCCGGTGACCTCCGGCCTGATCTACGTGCTCCTCTTCGGGGCACCGGGCTGGTTCGGCCCCTTCCTCGCCGCGCATGGCATCCGCATCATCTTCGCGCTGCCCGGCATCGTGCTTGCCACCGTCTTCGTCACCTTCCCCTTCGTCGCCCGCGAGCTGATCCCTCTCATGCAGGAGCAGGGCAGCGGCGAGGAGGAGGCCGCCGTCTCGCTCGGCGCATCGGGCTTTGCCACCTTCTGGCGGGTGACGCTGCCCAACGTGAAGTGGGCGCTGCTTTACGGCGTGCTCCTCTGCAACGCTCGCGCCATGGGCGAGTTCGGCGCCGTCTCGGTGGTCTCCGGCCATGTCCGTGGCCAGACCAACACCATGCCGCTGCAGGTCGAGGTTCTCTACAACGAATACGCCTATGGCGCGGCCTTCGCCGTCGCCTCGCTGCTCGCTCTGCTGGCGCTCATCACGCTGGCGGTGAAGACGGTCCTCGAATGGCGCTTTGCCGGCGAGATCGCCGCGCTCGGGCGCCGCTGACGACGGGGAGGTGAGACCATGAGCCGAAGCCCCTCCTGTCAAACCGGCAACGCCGCGCTCAGCGGCGTTCCCGTGGATGTGTCGATCGAGGCCGTCGAACGCCTGTTCGGGCTGACGCCGGCGCTCCACGGCGTTTCGCTCGATATCAACGCCGGCGAGCTGGTCGCCCTGCTCGGGCCCTCGGGCTCCGGCAAGACGACGCTCTTGCGCATCCTCGCCGGCCTCGATTTCCCCACCGCCGGCCGCGTGCTGTTCGCCGGCGAGGACGCTCTTGGGCTCAGCGTCCGCGAGCGCCATGTCGGCTTCGTCTTCCAGAATTACGCCCTCTTCCGCCACATGCGCGTCTTCGACAACGTCGCCTTCGGCCTCGCCGCGCGGCCGCGCGCCCGCCGGCCGGGCAAGGCCGAGATCCGCGATCGCGTCCTGGAACTGCTGCGTCTGGTCAGGCTCGACGGGCTGGAGCGGCGCTTCCCGGCGGAGCTTTCCGGCGGCCAGCGCCAGCGTGTCGCGCTTGCCCGGGCGCTCGCCATCGAGCCGCGCCTGCTGCTCCTCGACGAGCCCTTCGGCGCGCTCGATGCCAAGGTCCGCCGCGAGCTCCGCCGCTGGCTCCGCGAGATCCACGACGAGACCGGCCACACCACCGTCTTCGTCACCCACGACCAGGAGGAGGCGGTCGAGCTCGCCGACCGCATCGTCGTCCTCAACCAGGGCCGCATCGAACAGATCGGCACGCCCGATGCGGTCTACGATGCGCCGGCCTCGCCCTTCGTCGCGAGCTTCATCGGCGAGAGCAACGCGCTTGCCGTCACGCTCGCCGGCGGCTGCGTCCTCTTCGATGGCGCCCCTGTCGATCTCGCGGCATCGGGCGGCGACGGCCCGCGCACGCTGGTCTTCCGCCCGCACCATGTCGCCGTCGTCTCGCCCGACCGGCGCGGTGCCTTTGCCGGCGCGCTTCTTTCCGAGCGCCGCCACGGCGCCTTCCGCCGCGCCGAGATCGCGCTCGACGACGGTCAGCACATCGAGGTCGATCTCGCCGCCGACCAGCCGCGCGTCGAACGCGGCGAGCGCATGGGCGTCCTGCCGCAGCGCTGGTGGCTGTTCGAAGTAGGCCGCCGCGGTTGATCTGGAATTGTCTTGCATTGGCGGGCCTTTGTGCCTATATCGGCACCATCTAATCTCAAACGATCGGCTTTCGTTGGAGAGTGGGCCCTGCCGGACCCGCTCTTTTTTAATACCCGAAGCCGGCCGGCGGAGGGATTGACGTGTCGGATACCGACAGCGAACCGCGGATCATCGTCGAGACGGGCATCGAGGCCCGTATCGCCCATATCGTCGAGCCGGTCATCGAAGGGCTCGGCTACCGTCTCGTCCGCATCAAGCTGTCGGCCATGAACGGCGCCACGCTGCAGATCATGGCCGAGAAGCCGGACGGGTCGATGACGGTCGAGGATTGCGAGATCCTGTCGCGCGACCTGTCGCCGGCGCTCGATGTCGACGACCCCATCGACGGCGCCTACCATCTCGAAGTGTCGTCGCCGGGCATCGACCGGCCGCTGGTCCGCCGCTCCGATTTCGAGCGCTGGGCGGGCCAGGAGGCCAAGGTCGAACTCACCCGCCTGTTGAACGGCCGCAAGCGCTTCCGCGGCCAGCTGGCTGGCGTCGACGGCGACGATGTCGTCCTCGTCCTCTCCCGCGATGGCGGCGCGCCCGAGCGCGTCGGCCTGCCCATCGCCGATCTTGGCGAGGCCCGCCTCGTCCTCACCGACGATCTCATCCGCGCGTCGCTGACGCGCCAGAAGCATCCCGACCAGAGCCCCGCCGGGGAGGAAACGGCGGCGGCTCAGACACCCCCGATCTAGAGGAACGGAGAACCCGACCATGGCCGTCAGTGCGAACCGGCTCGAGCTGTTGCAGATCGCCGATGCGGTCGCCCGCGAAAAGGCGATCGATCGCATGATCGTGGTCAACGCGATGGAGGACGCCATCCAGAAGGCGGCGCGCTCGCGCTACGGCTCGGAGACCGATATCCGTGCCGAGATCAACCCGAAGACCGGCGAGATCAAGCTGCAGCGCCTGTTGAAGGTGGTCGAGGCGGTCGAGAACCCGGCCACCGATATCACCATCGAGAACGCCCGCGCCCGCAACCCGGCCGCCCAGGTCGGCGATTTCATCGCCGAGCAGCTGCCGCCCATGGATTTCGGCCGCATCGCCGCCCAGTCGGCCAAGCAGGTCATCGTCCAGAAGGTGCGCGAGGCCGAGCGCGACCGCCAGTACGATGAATTCCGCAACCGTATCGGCGAGATCGTCTCCGGCCAGGTCAAGCGCGTCGAATACGGCAACGTCATCGTCGATCTCGGCCGCGGCGAGGGCATCGTGCGCCGCGACGAGCTGATCCCGCGCGAGACCTTCCGCTACGGCGACCGCATCCGCGCCTATATCTACGACGTCCGCCGCGAGCAGCGCGGCCCCCAGATCTTCCTGTCGCGCACCCATCCGCAGTTCATGTCCAAGCTCTTCGCCCAGGAAGTGCCCGAGATCTACGACGGCATCATCGAGGTGCGCTCGGTCGCCCGCGATCCCGGCAGCCGCGCCAAGATCGCCGTCATCTCGCGCGATTCCTCCATCGATCCGGTCGGCGCCTGCGTCGGCATGCGCGGCAGCCGCGTCCAGGCGGTGGTCAACGAGTTGCAGGGCGAGAAGATCGACATCATCCCGTGGTCGGCCGATGCCGCCACCTTCATCGTCAATGCCTTGCAGCCGGCCGAGGTCGCCAAGGTGGTGCTCGACGAGGAAGCCGAGCGCATCGAGGTGGTGGTGCCCGACGAGCAGCTGTCGCTGGCCATCGGCCGCCGCGGCCAGAACGTGCGCCTCGCCTCCCAGCTCACCGGCTGGGACATCGACATCCTCACCGAGCAGGAGGAGTCGGAGCGCCGCCAGAAGGAGTTCCAGGAGCGTTCGCAGCTCTTCATCAACGCGCTCGATCTCGACGAGGTCGTCGGCCAGCTTCTCGCCTCCGAGGGCTTCGCCGACGTCGAGGAGATCGCCTTCGTCGATCAGGGCGAGCTCGCCTCGATCGAGGGCTTCGACGAGGACACCGCCGTCGAACTCCAGGAGCGGGCGCGCGAATATATCGAGAAGCTCGAAGCCGAGCAGGATGCCGAGCGTCAGGCGCTCGGCGTCGAGGACGCCCTCAAGGAGGTCCCCGGCATCACCACCGCCATGCTGGTGGCGCTCGGCAAGGCCGACATCAAGACAGTCGAGGATTTCGCCGGCTCGGTGCCCGACGATCTCACCGGCTATGTCGAGCGCAAGGACGGCGAGTCCAAGCGCATCCCCGGTGCGCTGGAAGGCTTCGGCCTGTCGCGCGCCGATGCCGAGGCGATGATCATGGCCGCCCGCGTCCAGGCCGGCTGGATCAGCGAGGCCGACCTGCACCCGGCCGAGGAGGCCGAAGCCGGCGAGCCAGACGAAGCGGAGGCGGCGGCCGAGCCCGGCGCGCCGGTCGTTTGAGCTTGCGAGGGGTGAGGGAACCCGGTGCCCGGTCGCAACACGCCAACCGAACGGACCTGCGTCGTCACCCGGCAGACCCTGCCGGTTGACGCGCTCATCCGTTTTGTCGTCGCGCCCGACGGCACGGTCGTTCCCGATCTCCGCCGCCGCCTTCCTGGCCGCGGCGTCTGGGTCACCGCCGAAGCGGTCCACGTCGCCACCGCCGAGCGCAAGGGCCTGTTGACCCGCGCTTTCGACGGCCCCGCCCGGGTCGAGCCGGGCCTGGCGGAGCGCCTCGACGGCCTGCTCAAGGCCGCCGCCGTCGGCGCCCTGTCGCTCGCCCGCAAGGCCGGGACCGTCGTCAGCGGCTTCTCCAAGGTCGAGGCGGCGCTGGGCCGCGATGCCGTCGTCGGGCTGGTCCACGCCGCCGAAGCCAGCGCCGATGGCGCGGCAAAGCTTGATTCTGCCGCCCGCCGGCGCTTCGGCGAGGCCGGCCTGCCCATCATCTGGTCACTGACCGGTGAGGATTTGGATTTGGCTTTTGGCCGAACAAATGTGATACATGCTGCGCTGCTTGCCGGACCGGCGAGCACCAATCTGCTGGCACGGATTCGCGATCTAGACCGGTTTCGTGGTAACCGGGCCGCGCACGGCGCCGGCAGCCGACAATTCGACGCCCTTGAAGACACCAGTACCCTGCGTGCAGGACCATAGGAACGTATGAGCGAAACGACAGACGACAAGACGATCAGCGCGCCCAAGCGCACGCTCGGCCTGAAGCGTGGCGTCGAACGGGATACCGTCCGCCAGAGCTTCTCGCACGGCCGCACCAACACGGTGACGGTCGAGCGCAAGAAGCGCCGGATCGTCATGCCAGGCGAGCAGAAGGCGGAGGTTGCGCCGCCGCCGCCGGCTCCATCGCGGCAGAAGCCCGAGCGGCGTGGCCCGTCCCGGCCCGCCCCGGCGCCGGATCGTGAGCGCGATCGCACCGATGACCGCGGCGGCCTGGTTCTGCGCCAGTTGTCGTCGGAGGAGATCGACGCCCGCGCCCGCGCTCTGGCCGATGCCAAGGTGCATGAGGCCGAGGAGCGCCAGGCCGCCATCGATGCGGCTACCCGCCGCGCCGCCGAGGCCGAGCGCGTTGCCAAGGAGCAGGCCGAGGCCGCCCGCCGCCAGGCGGAGGAAGACGCCCGTCACAAGGCGGAAGAGACCGCCCGGACCCGCGCCGAG
Source organism: uncultured Alphaproteobacteria bacterium (assembly GCA_963830205.1). GTDB lineage: Bacteria > Pseudomonadota > Alphaproteobacteria > Rhizobiales > Kaistiaceae > CAVSRC01. Next base: position 19,217 of record CAWHLP010000004.1, read on the forward strand.
GAGACCGCCCGCCGCCGCTTCGGCGAGGAGGAGCAGAAGGCGGGCGCCGCCGCCAAGGCCGCGGACGCGCCGCCGTCCCGTCCTGCCCCGGCCAAGGGCGCGCGCGAGGCCGCCGAGACCGAGGAAGACGACCGTCCGGCGCTGCGCGGCCGCGTCAAGGCCCCGCGCGCACCCGAGCCCAAGCCCACCCGCAAGGTCGGCGACGATCGCCGCCGCGGCAAGCTCACCGTTTCCAACGCGCTCGACGATACCGAGCGCGCCCGTTCGCTCGCCTCCATCCGCCGCCGCCGCGAGCGCGAGCGCGCCCGCATCCACGAGAACGGTCCGCGCGAGAAGATTTCACGCGACGTGACAATTCCGGAAACGATCACCATCCAGGAACTCGCCAACCGCATGGCCGAGCGCGCCGTGGATGTCATCAAGCTGCTGATGAAGCAGGGCCAGCTGTTCAAGGTCACCGACGTCATCGACGGCGACACCGCCGAAATCATCGCCGAGGAGATGGGCCACACCGTGCACCGTGTCGCCGAGGCCGATGTCATCGAGGGCCTGTTCGCCGCGCCGGCCGAAGCCTCCGAGCTGGAGCCGCGTTCGCCGGTGGTCACCATCATGGGCCACGTCGACCACGGCAAGACCTCGCTGCTCGACGCCATCCGCCATGCCAACGTCGTTGCCGGCGAGGCGGGCGGCATCACCCAGCACATCGGCGCCTATCAGATCGACCGCGACGGCCACAAGATCACCTTCATCGATACGCCCGGCCACGCTGCCTTCACCGCCATGCGCTCGCGTGGCGCCTCGGTCACCGATATCGTCGTTCTGGTGGTGGCGGCCGACGACGGCGTCATGCCGCAGACCATCGAGGCGATCAATCACGCCAAGGCGGCCAAGGTTCCGATCATCGTTGCCATCAACAAGATCGACAAGCCGGACGCCGACCCGCAGCGCGTGCGCACCGAGCTCCTGCAATACGAGGTCTTCGTCGAATCGATGGGCGGCGACGTCCTCGATGTCGAGGTCTCGGCGGTCAAGGGCACCAACCTCGACAAGCTGATCGAGACCATCCTGCTGCAGGCCGAGGTGCTTGAGCTCAAGGCCAGCCCCAACCGCGCTGCCGAGGGCACCGTCATCGAGGCCAAGCTCGACAAGGGTCGTGGCCCGGTGGCCACCATCCTGGTGCAGAGCGGCACGCTCAACATCGGCGACATCGTGGTTGCCGGCGCCGCCTGGGGCCGCGTGCGCGCCCTGGTCAACGAGCGCGGATCGCAGATCAAGGACGCCGGCCCGTCGACCCCGGTCGAGGTGCTCGGTTTCCAGGATGCGCCCGAGGCCGGTGACCGCCTGGCGGTGGTCGAATCGGAGGCGCGTGCCCGCGAGGTTGCCGACTACCGTGCCCGCCAGAAGCGCGAGAAGGCGCTCGCCCGCTCGACCGCGGCGCGCGGCTCGCTCGAGCAGATGATGAGCCAGCTTCAGGCCGCCGGCCAGAAGATCTTCCCACTGGTCATCAAGGGCGACGTGCAGGGCTCGGTCGAGGCCATCGCCCAGGCGCTGGAGGCGATGGGCACCGCCGAGGTCGCCGTGCGCATTCTGCATTCCGGCGTCGGCGGCATCACCGAATCGGACGTGACGCTCGCCGCTTCGTCCGGGGCCGCGATCATCGGCTTCAACGTGCGCGCCAACAAGCAGGCGCGCGAGGCGGCCGAGCAGGACGGCATCGAGATTCGCTACTACAACATCATCTACAACCTGGTGGATGACGTGAAGGCGGCGATGTCCGGCCTGCTCTCGCCCGAGCGGCGCGAGACCATGCTCGGCAATGCCGAGATCCTGGAGATCTTCGACATCTCCAAGGTCGGCAAGATCGCCGGCTGCCGGGTCACCGACGGCACGGTGGAACGTGGCGCCTGCGTCCGCCTCATCCGCGACAACGTCGTCATCCACGAGGGCAAGCTCGCCACGCTCAAGCGCTTCAAGGACGAGGTGCGCGAGGTGCCGGCCGGCCAGGAGTGCGGCATGGCCTTCGAGAAATACGAGGACATGCGCGTCGGCGACGTCATCGAGTGCTACCGCGTCGAGGAGATCGCGCGCACGCTCTAGTCTCTCCTCAAGCGTCCGCGGCCTGCCCGCGGACGCTTTGGGGCCGAGACGTGAGCGAAAGCGGCGGCCGTTGGACGGTCCGATGCAGCCCATCCACCTTACCTACACGCCGGACCGGGCGGATTTCGTCGCGCTCTACGCCGGCGAGCCGACGCCGGCTGTCCTCCGCGTCGCCTTCATCGGCTCCGTCGTGGCGATGTCGGCCGGCCTCGGCTGGCTCGGCGACAACGTCGCCCTCTTTGCCGCCCTCACCGCCTGGTCGCCGCCTTGGGGCGAGGTCCTCACCGTCGTCGTCATGGTCGTGGTCATGTTCGGCGTGCTGATGGTGCTCCGCCGCCTGTCGCGCGAGGTGCGCGCCGCCCGGGCTGCCGCCGCGGCCCGGCCCATCGCCTTTGCCGCCGACAGCGATGGCATCACGGTCAGCGAGGCCGGCCGCACCGACGTCTGTCCCTGGAGCTCCGTGCTTTCGGCCCGCCTTGGCGACGGCCGCGTCTTCCTGGCGCTCGCCGCCGGCCGGGTGCTGGCCTTGCCGCGGCGCGCCTTTGCCGACGATGCGGCCATGTTCGCCTTCGCCGACGCCGCCGAGACGCGCGTGCTGATCGAGAGCGACCGCGAGGATGGCATCGTGGCGGATGCCGAGCCGGAGACCGCGCGATGAGCCACGGCCGCTCCGCTCATTCCGCCGGTCGCGCCCCCTCCCAGCGCCAGCTTCGCGTCGGCGAGCTTGTCCGCCACGCCCTTGCCGACGTCTTCCAGCAGGGCACCATCCACGATCCGGCGCTGGAAGGCATGGTCATCACCGTGCCCGAGGTGCGCATGACGCCGGACTTGCGGCTCGCCACCGCCTTCGTCCTGCCGCTCGGCGGCAAGGGCGCCGACACGCTTCTCGCCACGCTCGACCGCCATCGCAAGTTCCTGCGCGGCGAGGTCGCCCATCGCGTCGACCTGCGCTTTGCGCCCGACCTCCGCTTCCGCCTCGACGAATCCTTCGAAGCCGGCGAGCGGATCGATTCCCTGCTGCGCACCCCAGAGGTCAAGCGCGACCTCGACGGGGAGGAAGGCCAGTGACGCCGCTGGTTTGCCGCTCGCTCCCCACCCTCCCCCCGTCGGGGGAGGGTGGCCGGCGTAGCCGGCCGGGTGGGGGACATAGCCTCTTGTCCGCCGGCCGTGATGCACGGTCACACCAGACCCCGCCCACCATGCTCCGCCTGCGGCTTCGCATGGTCCCCCCTCCCCGTGATCGGGGAGGGATGGGTGCCCCAATGCGAGTTCACCATGTCGCGTAAACACAAGGGCCGCGAGGTCTCCGGCTGGCTCTGCCTCGACAAGGCCATCGGCCTCACCTCCACCGGCGCCGTCGGCTCGATCAAGCGCCTGTTCGGCGCCGCCAAGGTCGGCCATGCCGGCACGCTCGACCCGCTCGCCTCCGGCGTGCTGCCGATCGCGCTGGGCGATGCCACCCGCACCGTCCCCTTTGTCCAGGATGGCCATAAGGTCTATCGCTTCACCGTGCGCTGGGGCGCCGAGACCGACACCGACGATGCCGATGGCACCGTCGTGGAGACGAGTGACAGGCGCCCTACGGCCGAGGCGATCCGCGAGGCTCTCCCCGCCTTCACCGGCGAGATCATGCAGCGCCCGCCGGCCTATTCGGCCATCAAGGTCGAGGGCCAGCGCGCCTATGACCTCGCCCGCGAGGGCGAGGCGGTCGTGCTCGACGAGCGGCCGGTGGTCATCCACCGCCTCGCTTTGGTCGAGACCCCGGACGCTGACCATGCGGTCTTCGACACCGAATGCGGCAAGGGCACCTATGTGCGCGCCCTTGCCCGCGATCTCGGCCGGGTGCTCGGCTGTCTCGGCCATGTGGTGGCGCTCCGCCGCATGGTCGTCGGCCCCTTCGATGCCGACCACGCCGTCACCCTCGACGGGCTCATCTCCGCCCGCGAGGCCGGCGATGCCGCCGCCCTCGACCGCTTCCTCATGCCCATCACCGTGGCGCTTGCCGAGGTGCCGGAAATCGCGCTTGGCGCCAACGATGCCGCCCGCATCGGCCGCGGCCAGTCGGTTCTGCTGCGCGGCAACCGGGCGCCGCTCAAGGCGCCGGCGGCCTATGCCAGCCATGCCGGCCGGGCCATTGCCCTTGGCGAAATTTCCGAGGGCCAGTTCCACCCGACCCGCGTCTTCCGCCCGGGCTGAGCCGTAAACCGGTGATAAATCAAAGCTTTGTGAGTTTCGCCTTTTCGCTGGAAATCCGCCGCCCTTTCCGCCATAGTCCGCCCGCGTCGCTGGCGGGCTAGCCCTGCCGGCAGCGAGTTCCGATTCCCGACCGCGCTGGACGACATCCCGGCCCTGGCCGCAGGCAATCGGTGTACGCAAACCCGAACAAAAAAGGACCCCGATGTCGATTACGCCCGAGCGCAAGCAAGAGCTCATCAAGGAATACGCCACGGTCGCCAACGATACCGGCTCACCGGAGGTCCAGGTGGCGATCCTCTCCGAACGGATCGCCAATCTCACCGAGCACTTCAAGGGTCACGTCAAGGATAACCATTCCCGGCGTGGTCTGCTCAAGATGGTGAGCACCCGTCGCAGTCTTCTCGACTACCTGCAGAAGATCGACGCGAAGCGCTACCAGGCGCTCATCGAACGCCTCGGCCTGAGGCGCTGACGCGAGATGCGGCGGCGGGGCGCTTTGGCCCCGCTCCAGCAATTCGCCGAAGAAACAGGCCGGCTGACCGCGCGGCGGCATGGGGTCGCCGCGGGACCGAAACGGACAGGCAAACAGGGCCATGGCAGGATCGCCAGCCGCTTTCTCTTCGTAATTCGAGAGAGAGCGCCTCGCCGTCTTGCTCATGGCTCGCCTTGCGTGTCCGCCGCGAGGAAAGGAACTGCCATGTTCGACATGCATCGTGTCGAGACCGAGTGGGCTGGGCGCAAACTCGTTCTCGAAACCGGCAAGATCGCCCGTCAGGCTGATGGTGCGGTGCTGGCCACCTACGGCGACACCGCGGTGCTCGCCACGGTCGTTGCCGCCCGGGAAGAGCGGCCCGGCATCGACTTCTTCCCGCTCACCGTCAACTACCAGGAGAAGACCTTCGCCGCCGGCAAGATTCCCGGCGGCTTCTTCAAGCGTGAGGGCCGTCCGACCGAGAAGGAGACGCTCACCTCCCGCCTGATCGACCGTCCCATCCGTCCGCTCTTCGCGCCGGGCTTCCGCTGCGAGACCCAGGTCATCGCCACGGTGCTCTCGCACGATCTGGAGAACGACCCGGACATCGTCGCCATGGTCGCCGCCTCCGCGGCGCTCACCCTTTCCGGCGCCCCCTTCATGGGCCCGATCGGCGGCGCCCGCGTCGGCCTCATCAACGGCGCCTTCGTGCTCAATCCGCAGATCGACGAGATGGCCGAATCGAAGCTCGATCTCGTCGTTGCCGGCACCGCCGACGCGGTGCTCATGGTCGAGTCCGAGGCCCGCGAGTTGTCCGAGGACGACATGCTCGGTGCCGTCATGTTCGGGCACAAGGGCTTCCAGCCGGTCATCGACCTCATCATCCAGCTTGCCGAGCGTGCCGCCAAGGAGCCGCGCGCGGTCAACCTGCCGGACCATTCAGAGCTTTATGGCAAGGTGCAGGGCGCCGCCGAGGCGGGCCTGCGCCAGGCTTACGCGCTCACCGCCAAGACCGAGCGCCACGACGCCATCGAGGCGGCCAAGGCCAAGGCTGTGGCCGAGCTGGCCCCGGAAGGGGCGGAAAATGCGCCGTCGGCGCAGCTTCTCGGCGACATGTTCAAGAAGCTCGAGAAGGCGATCGTCCGCAACGACATCCTCGACAAGGGCACGCGCATCGACGGCCGCGACCTCAAGACCGTGCGTCCGATCGTGGCCGAGGTCGGCATCCTGCCGCGCACCCACGGCTCGGCGCTGTTCACCCGCGGCGAGACCCAGGCGCTGGTCGTTGCCACGCTCGGCACCGGCGACGACGAGCAGTTCGTCGACGCGCTCCAGGGAACGTACAAAGAGACGTTCATGCTGCACTACAATTTCCCGCCCTACTCGGTCGGCGAGACCGGCCGCATGGGCTCGCCCGGCCGCCGCGAGATCGGCCACGGCAAGCTCGCCTGGCGGGCGATCCGGCCGATCCTGCCCGCCCATCACGAGTTCCCCTATACGATCCGGCTGGTCTCGGAGATCACCGAATCGAACGGTTCCTCGTCGATGGCGACCGTCTGCGGCTCCTCGCTGGCGCTGATGGATGCCGGCGTGCCGCTCCAGCGTCCGGTGGCGGGCATCGCCATGGGCCTGATCAAGGAGGACGAGCGCTTCGCCGTGCTCTCCGACATCCTTGGTGACGAGGACCATCTCGGCGACATGGACTTCAAGGTCGCCGGCACCGCCGAGGGTGTCACCTCGCTGCAGATGGACATCAAGATCCAGGGCATCACCGAGGAGATCATGAAGGTCGCCCTCGGCCAGGCCAAGGACGGCCGCCTGCACATCCTCGGCGAGATGGCCAAGGCGCTCACGCAGGCCCGTGCAGAGCTCGGCGAGTACGCCCCGCGCATCGAGGTCATCAACATCCCGACCGACAAGATCCGCGAAGTCATCGGCACGGGCGGCAAGGTCATCCGCGAGATCGTCGAAAAGACCGGCGCCAAGATCAACGTCGAGGATGACGGCACGGTCAAGGTGTCCTCCGCCGACGGCAAGGCGATCACCGCCGCGCTCAACTGGATCAAGTCGATCGTCTCCGAGCCGGAGGTCGGCATGATCTATCAGGGCACCGTGGTGAAGACCGTCGATTTCGGCGCCTTCGTCAATTTCTTCGGCGCCAAGGACGGCCTCGTCCACATCTCTCAGCTCGCCGCCAACCGCGTCGCCAAGACCACCGACGTGATCAAGGAAGGCGACAAGGTCTGGGTCAAGCTGCTCGGCTTCGACGAGCGCGGCAAGGTCCGCCTGTCGATGAAGGTCGTCGACCAGGCGACCGGCCAGGAGATCAAGCAGGAAGACAAGGAAGGCGAAAAGGCCGAAGCCGCTTCGTAAGCGCTCCGTCCTTTCCAAGTCCGCATCATCAAGCGGCCGGTGCCTCGCACCGGCCGTTTTGTTGAGCGGGTCAGCCGTTCGCCGCCAGCCGCTGCTCCGGCGCCGCGGTCATCACGCGGTCGCGCCCCGCCGCCTTGGCGGCATAGAGCGCGGCATCTGCCCGTGCCGTCAGCTCTTCGGCTCGGGTAATCGCGTCGTCGGCCGTCATTGTCACCACGCCGACGCTGATCGTGACGATGCCCAGCGGATTGCCGCTGTGCTGCAGGCCGAGGTCGTGAACCTTCTTGCGCACTGTCTCGGCGAGGAGCACGGCGCCCTCTTCCGGGGTGTCGGGGAGGATCGCGGCGAATTCGTCGCCGCCATGGCGCACCGCAACGTCACCCGGCCGTTGCAGGGTACGTTTGAGCAGGCTTCCGACCGTGCGCAGGCAAATGTCGCCGGCCGGATGTCCGCAGGTATCGTTGTAGTGCTTGAAACGGTCGACATCGATGAGCAGCAGGCTCAGCGGCGCGCCGTTGCGACGGCTCAAGGCGAAGGCGCGGGTCAGCGCCTCGTCAAAGCCGCGGCGGTTGGTCAGTCCGGTGAGCCCGTCTTCGCTGGCAAGATTGGCCAGTCGCCGGTTGAGGTCGGTCAGGATGGTCTCAGCATGCTTAGCCTGGGTGACATCGGTCATTACCGTCAGGGAACCGCCATCGGCGGTCGGCCGCACGCGCGCCCTGAGCCAGCGTCCATCCTTCATCTGAAGGTCGGTTTCGCCCGGCTGCCTGAACGCGTCGAGCGTGCGTCGAATCCATGCCTCGACTTCGTTTTGACCGATGCCCGTCTGGTCCCCGCTCGTGATCGACGCGCGCAGGATATCCCCCAGCCATGCGCCGGGAACGCGCAGCTCGGCAGACGCGGGAAACATCGCGCGGTATTGGTCGTTGCACAGCACGATGTGCGCGTCCTTGTCGAACATCACCAGGCCGTCCACCATATGTTCCAACGCGTCGTTTAGGCGCCGCCGGCTTTCGGCGATCTCGTCCTCCATGCGCTTGCGTTCGGTGATGTCGTGATTGTGGGTCAAGAGCCCGACGACGGCGCCGCCCTGGTCGCGCAAGGGCACCTTGAGCGTCGACAGCCACTGGCGCGACCCGTCGTCGCGGGTGATCATCTGCTCGACCGTGTCGGGTTCGCCTGCCGCCAGCACCCGTTCCTCGTCGGCACGGAAGCCGTTGGCGACGTCCTGCGGAAAGAAGTCGAAATCGGTCCTGCCGATCAGCGCCGCCACGTTCGGCGCGCCAACCTGGTGCGCCGTCGCCGGATTGGCGGCGAGGAAGCGTCCGGCGAGGTCCTTGGCGTTCACGGGCTCCGGCAGGGCGTCGATGATGCTGCGGTAGAAGACGTTGGCATGGATCGTTTGGCGGCGCCGGTCGGCCTCGATGATGGCCAATCCGGCAAGCATGGTCGCCACGAACGAGGTGCTGACGAGCTCCAGGCCGCTCTTGGCGAGCATCGGCAGCAGGATTGCCAGCGGCAGGACCAGCGTACCGGCCGTCGGCAGGATCGCGGCGGCGACCGCAAAGACCAGGAGGTGCCCCACCGTCACCCGCCGGCCGCTGAGCAGAAGGCGACCGGCAACCCCAAGGATCGTCGCGATGATGATCGACAGGACGCCGGCGGTGGCGCCGACGCCGCCGACATGGATGATGCGGAAGCCGGCCGCCGCCAGCCCGGCCACGATGCCGATCAGCGGACCGCCGAAGAATCCCGCCAGCCCGATCAGCGGCAGGCGCAGGTCGGTGGTGATGCCCGGCTGGATCTCGAACGGAAACAGCATCAGCAGCATGACGCCGCCGCTGGCGAGGATCGCGCCGAAAGCCTCGCGCAGCCACCGCGGCTTGCCTTCGATCCAGTCCAGCCCGTGGGTCCACACCGAGACGAGGACCACGAAGATCGCCAGATTCTGAAGCAGTCCCTGCCAGGAAGCGCTTGCCATTCCCGTCTCTGTTTGCAGCTGGGGCGAGTCACGCTCCGGCCAACTGTGCCGGTGATTATCGCCCCATGGTTGTTTTCCGGTGGTTGCGAGCCACAGCTTTTCAGCGTTTTGATGAGGACACGGTTAACGAATGCCTGCGACCGGTGGGCGCATGGCCCGCTCCGGTTTCGCTGCGCTGCCGAAGAGGTTTGCCGCCGGTTGGCCGCGCTTAGGCCGCCGGCAGCCCCCGCGCCACTTGGCGTGGCAAAAATCCATTTGAGATTTCAGTTACTTGGGTGGAGTGCGCCGGCAATCCACTCTGGGGTTGCCGGCGGGTGCCCGGCACCCTAGTCTTGCTGCGCCGCAGCAACCGTGCCAACGGGACGGCGGGCGGAGAAAAGGGGTTCGGGGCTTGTCCTATTATCAGCTCTATGAACTGAACCATGCCGCCCTGGGCCCGTTCCGGGCCGCCGCCGATGCGACCCGGCTCTATTTCCAGAATCCGTTGAATCCGCTGACCCACACGCCCTTCGGGCGCAGCGTCGCCGCCGCCGCCGAGCTGTTCGAGCGCACCACGCGCCGCTACGGCAAACCGGAATTCGGCATCAGCCACACCAGGGTCGGCGGCGCCAAGGTGCCGGTCAGCGAGGAGGTGGTCTGGGAACGGCCCTTCTGCCGCCTCATCCATTTCGCCAAGCCGCTGCCGCGGGGCGTCGTCCAGCCGAAGCTCCTCATCGTCGCGCCGGTTTCCGGCCATTACGCCACGCTGCTGCGCGGCACGGTGGCCACCATGCTCCCCGCCCACGACGTCTACATCACCGACTGGACCGATGCGCGCATGGTGCCGCTCGCCGATGGGCGCTTCGACCTCGACGACTACATCGACTATCTGATCGCCATCCATCATCTCCTGGGGCCGGGCGTGCACGTCATGGCCGTGTGCCAGCCCTCGGTGCCGGTGCTGGCCGCCGTCGCCTTGATGGAGGCGGCCGGCGACAGCGCCTTGCCGGCGTCGATGACCCTGATGGGCGGGCCGATCGACACCCGCGTCAACCCGACCGCGGTCAACACGCTTGCCAACACCCACGACCTCGACTGGTTCCAACACAACGTCATCATGAAGGTGCCTTTCCCGCATCCGGGTTTCATGCGCGACGTCTATCCGGGCTTCCTCCAGATCTCGGGCTTCCTGACGATGAACTTCGACCGCCATGTCGACGCCCATCGTGATTTCTATCAGCATCTGATCAGGGGGGACGGCGATTCGGCGGAGAAGCACCGCGCGTTCTATGACGAGTATCTGGCGGTGATGGACCTGACCGCCGAGTTCTATCTGCAGACCGTCGACACCGTCTTCCTCCGCCACGCCCTGCCCGAGGGCCGCATGACCCACCGCGGCGATCCCGTCGAGCCGGCGGCGATCACCCATGTCGCCATGCTCACCGTCGAGGGCGAGCACGACGACATATCGGGCGTCGGCCAGACGCGGGCGGCGCACGACCTCGTGGTCAATCTCCCCCCCGGCAAGCGCGCCCATCACCTGCAACTGGGCGTTGGCCATTACGGCGTCTTCAACGGCTCCCGCTTCCGCGGCGAGATCGCCCCACGCATTGCCGATTTTATCGTCACCCACGATGGCGCCGCCCGGCCCGGATGGGTGAATGGCTCGGCCGCCAAATCCGCCGACGATTCGGAGCGGGCTGCAAAAGCCGGATTCCGCCCCTCCGAGAGACTCGGCAAAGTTGCATCCGGTTCCCGGAAACCGCGAAAACAAAAGGTTTCCGAATTCGTTAACGTGATTTGATGATGGAATCAGGGGTTGAGCCCTGGTTCGCTGGCCTCGCGCGTCCCTCCTGTCGACAAATAGGTGCCCCGGAACCACTCCGGCGGGTGAATTCCGCTGCCTGCTCATGAATCGGGCAGCAACGCGCTGCGCGCCAAACGGGTGAAGGGCAAGGCCGATGGGTGCCACCGGCGCGTCCGCCCTGCAACGATGGCGCGAAAATCGGACGGGCCTTGTCCGATTTTTCTTGAATCGAGCGACGCCTCTTCCCACCTTCCAAATCGTTACGTAAGATAGACGTACGACTGACGTACGATATAGAGGACGGGACATGGTCAATCAGAATGCCCTGCGTCCGGCATGGACGCCCCTGACGATCCTGCTGATGGTCATCGGCTTCATGACCTTCTGGCCGCTCGGTCTGGCGATGCTCGCCTACATCATCTGGGGCGACCGTATTCCCGAGGTCCGACGGCACTTCGGAGAGATGAGGCGCGAGTTCCACGGCAGTTGTGGTCCCCGCGGCCGCTCCAGCGGCTATCGCAGCGGCAACGCCGCCTTCGACGACTACCGCGAGCGCGAGCTCCGGCGGCTCGACGAGGAGCGCCGCAAGCTCGATGACGAGCGGCGCGAGTTCGAGGAATTCGTGCAGAACCTGCGTCGCGCCCGCGACCAGGAGGAGTTCGATCGCTTCACCCGCGAGCGCCCCTCGCGCCGGGCCGATCAGATCGACCTTTAGCCCCGCAGAAATGCGGGCTCAGTCAGCGGCGGGACCGGCAACGGCCCCGCCGTTTTTG
>CAWHLP010000005.1:0-22721 GCA_963830205.1 uncultured Alphaproteobacteria bacterium
TGCCGGCTTCTTCGCCAAGTTCTACGTGTTCCTCGCGGCCATCGAATCCGGCCTCTATGTGTTGTCGGTGATTGGTGTTCTGGCCAGCGTCGTGGGCGCCTACTACTATCTGCGCATCGTCAAGATCATGTATTTTGACGAGCCAGTTGGAGGCTTCGCGCCGATGGCGACGGAACTCAAGGCCGTCCTCGGTGTCAGTGGTGCATTCATCCTTCTCTTCATCTTCGTCGCTGGGCAGATCGGCACCGCCGCAGAGCTGGCCGCCAAGACGTTCTTCTAGCTCCGCGGTGATGGCAATCACGCTGCCCACCGGCTATCGCCACGATCACCACGACAGCCTCGCCTCCACCAATGCCCATGCGCTCGCTGCCGCCCGTTCCGGCGCGGCCGGCGGCCTGTGGGTGACGGCGGGAGAGCAGACCGCCGGTCGCGGCCGCCGTGGCCGCAACTGGATGACCGGCGTCGGCAACCTTGCCAGCTCGCTGCTCCTCATCGACCCGGCGCCCCGCAGCGTTGCAGCAACCATCTCCTTTGTGGCGGCGGTGGCACTGCATCAGGCCGTCGTTGACGTGGCAGGCCCGGCTGCGGCCGAGCGTCTGGCGCTGAAATGGCCCAACGACCTGCTCCTCGATCGCCTGAAGGTCGCCGGCATCCTGGTCGAAGGGCAGGGGCTTCCCACCGGCGCCTTCGCGGTGGTCATCGGCATCGGCGTCAATTGCGTCTCCCACCCGGCGATGACCGAGGGGCAGGCGGCCGGCGATCTTGCCGCCCGCGGCCTGCCGGTCGACGCCGAGGCGCTGTTCGGGCGGCTGGCGATCCGCATGGACGAGGAACTGCGTGTCTGGGATCGCGGCGGCGGCTTCGCCGACATACGGCAAGCATGGCTCGCCCGCGCCGTCGGCATCGGCGAGCCGATCCGGGTCAACCTCGCGGCCGGCCCGGTCGACGGCCGCTTCGAGGCGATCGACGAGGCCGGACGGCTAGTGCTGCTCCGCGCCGGCGGCGAGCGCCAGTCGATCGATGCCGGCGACATCTTCCTGGTCGGCGCAGGATAGGCCGGATGCCGCACGCCCCGCACGACGAACTGGTCTTCCTGCCGCTCGGCGGGGTCGGCGAGATCGGCATGAACCTCGCGCTCTACGGTTACGGCCCGCGCCATAACCGTAGCTGGCTGGCGGTCGATTTCGGCGTCTCCTTCGCCCATGGCGACCTGCCCGGCGTCGATCTCGTCTTCCCCGACATCGGCTATCTCGAGGAGGAACGCACCAACCTCCTCGGCATCGTGGTCACCCACGCCCACGAGGACCATTTCGGCGCCCTGGTCGACCTGTGGCCGCGCTTGCGCGTGCCGGTCTATGCCACGGCGTTCACCGCCAACCTGCTGGCCGCCAAGATCGCCGCCGAGCCTGATGCGGCGCCGGTGCCGGTCAACGTGGTCAAGCCGGGCGACCACATCACGCTCGGGCCGTTCGCGGTGGAATACATCAACGTCGCCCATTCCATTCCCGAATCCCATGCGCTGGCCATCCGCACCCCGCTGGGCACCGTGCTCCATAGCGGCGACTGGAAGCTCGACGACCACCCGACGGTGGGCGAGCCGACGGACGTGGCGCGGCTCAAGGCGATCGGCGAAGAGGGGGTGCTGGCGCTCATTTCCGATTCGACCAATGCGCTGCGCGAGGGCCGCTCGCCGAGCGAGAGCGAGGTCGAGCGCGAGCTTGCCGAGATCGTCCGCAGGGCCAAGGGGCGGCGGGTCGCCTTCACCACCTTCGCCTCCAATGTCGGGCGGCTGCGCTCGGTCGCCAAGGCCGCGCGCGAGGCCGGCCGCGACGTGGTCGTCGTCGGCCGCGCCATGCGCCGGGTCATCGACGTCGCCACCGAACTCGGCATGATGGACGACATGCCGCCCTTCCTGACCGAGGAGGCCTACGCCTATCTACCGCGCGACAAGGTCGTCGTGCTTTTGACCGGCAGCCAGGGCGAGCCGCGCGCCGCGCTGGCGCGCGTCGCCTTCGACGACCATCCGCGCATCGAGCTTGCCGAGGGCGACATCGTCGTCTTCTCGGCGCGCGCCATCCCCGGCAACGAATACGACATCATCCGCATCATGAACGCGCTCACCGAGCGTGGCATCCACGTCATCACCAGCGACCACCGGCTGGTGCATACCTCCGGTCATCCGCGCCGTGGCGAGATGCGTGAGCTGTACGGATGGCTGAAGCCGCGCATCGCCATTCCCGTCCACGGCGAGCCCATGCACCTGGCCGCCCACGCCGACCTTGCCCGCGATCTCGGCGTCGAGACCGTGGTCGAGGTCGAGGACGGCATCATGACCCGGCTGGCGCCGGACCCGGTCGCCCAGATCGACGAGATCGAGCTCAAGCGTCTCTACAAGGACGGCCGGCTGATCGCCGATCTCGAAGGTATCGGCGTTGTCGAACGACGGCGCCTCTCCTTCGCCGGCCACGTGACGATAGCGATCGTGACCAACCAGAAGGGCGAGGTTCTGGACGAGCCGCACGTCAATCTCATCGGCATCGCCCGGGCCGACGCCGCCGGCCGGCCGATGGAGGAGACGGCCATGGATGCCGTGCTCGCCACGCTCGATTCGCTGCCGCGGCCGGTGCGCCGCGACCCCGATGCGCTCGGCGAGGCGGTGCGGCGGGCGGTGCGCGCGGCCATCGCCCAGGCCTGGGGCAAAAAGGCCGTTTGCACCGTCTTCGTCTCGGTCGTATGAGCAGCCCGATGATCGGCCGTCTCAACCATGTGGCCATCGCCGTCGCTGACCTCGACGCCGCCGCGGCGCTTTACCGCAACATGCTCGGTGCCAACGTCTCCCAGCCGATCGACATGCCGGAGCACGGGGTCAGCACGGTCTTCGTCGAGCTGCCCAACACCAAGGTCGAGCTGATCGCACCGCTTGGGCCCGAATCACCCTTAGCCGGCTTCCTTGAGCGCAACCCGTTCGGCGGCATCCATCACATCTGCTACGAGGTCGCCGATGTGCGTGCCGCCAGCGCGGCGCTCAGCGCACGCGGTGCGCGCGTGCTCGGCGACGGTGAACCCAAGATCGGCGCCCACGGCAAGCCCGTCATCTTCGTCCATCCCAAGGACTTTCTCGGCACGCTGATCGAGCTCGAACAAGCGTGACCGCGTCATGAATCCGATTGCCATAGCCGGTGTCTACTTCGTCCTCTGGTGGCTCCTGCTGTTCGCCGTGCTGCCCTTCGGCACGCGCACGCAGGACGAGGACGAAGAGGGCGGTGTGGTGCTCGGCACGCCGCGCAGCGCGCCGGTGCGGCCGCGCCTTGTGAGGAAGGTGATCGCCACGACCATCGTCACCACCATCGTCGTGGGGACGCTCGTCTTCGTCGTCGACTACTATGGGATCACCGTGTGGAGCGTGGCCGACTGGATCGACCTTCGCCAATAGCAGCGGCCGGGCCCTAACAAAAAAGCAAGGCCTTGCGGCCTTGCTTCACAGAGTTCCGCGTCTCCACCCTTCGTGCCGCGACCCCGGTCCAATTGGCTTATTGGACCTGTTTTGTGGGCCGCTGCGGCGGCAGCCGTTCCGGCGCGCCTGAAGGGATCTTCCTCCCAAGACTTAGACCGCGATGCCGTTCTTTTTCGACGATGACCGGCTCCCACCGGACCCCGTCCTTTCTTATTGACTGACCCTAACCAAACTCGGACCGCTTGTCATCATTTTGTGCGTCGGCGCCTAATCTTTTTGCACGAATCAAACGATGGGCGCCATATGCCGGCGGACGGTGGCAAGGGGTGCCGGCTGGCAGCTCCGCGACGGCAAAAGGGCTTGTGTTTTCATGGCCATGTCGTTTGACTGCGCCGCCGTTACCGCTCCGGAGATTGTCTGATGCGTCTGTCCCGCTTTTTCCTGCCCATCCTGCGTGAGGCGCCCCGCGAGGCAGAGATCATTTCCCATCGCCTGATGCTGCGCGCCGGTCTGATCCGCCAACAGGCGGCCGGCATCTACTCCTGGTTGCCGTTGGGGGCGCGTGTGCTCGCCAAGATCGGCCAAATCGTGCGCGAAGAGCAGGATCGCTCGGGCGCCATCGAGATTCTGATGCCGACCATGCAGTCTGCCGACCTGTGGCGCGAGAGCGGCCGCTATGACGATTACGGCAAGGAGATGCTGCGAATCACCGACCGGCACGAGCGCGACATGCTCTACGGGCCGACCAACGAGGAGATGGTCACGGAGATCTTCCGTGCCTATGTCTCCAGCTACCGGGCGCTGCCGCTCAACCTCTATCACATCCAGTGGAAGTTCCGGGACGAGGTGCGGCCGCGATTCGGCGTGCTGCGCGGGCGTGAGTTCCTGATGAAGGATGCCTATTCTTTCGACATCGACGAGGCGGCGGCGCGCCTCTCCTACAACAGGATGTTCGTCGCCTATCTGAGGACTTTCAAGCGCATGGGGCTGACGGCGATTCCCATGCGCGCCGAGACCGGCCCGATCGGCGGCGATCTCAGCCATGAATTCCTGGTCTTGGCGGATACCGGCGAATCGGGCGTCTATTGCGACAGGAACATCCTCGACCTGCCGGTTCCCGGTGAGGACGTGAACTATGATGCGGACTTGGTCCCCCTGATCGCGCCGTGGACCTCGTTCTACGCGGCGACGGAAGACGTTCACGATGCGGCCCGTTTCGAGCGCGAAGTGCCGGAGGAGCGGCGGCTCAACACGCGCGGCATCGAGGTCGGCCAGATCTTCTATTTCGGCACCAAGTATTCCGTGCCGATGAAGGCGGTGGTCCTCGGCCCCGATGGCAGCGAACGCCCCATCCATGGTGGCTCCTACGGCATCGGGGTGTCGCGCCTGGTGGCGGCGATCATCGAGGCCAGCCACGACGATGCCGGCATCATCTGGCCGGAAAGCGTCGCGCCCTTCCACATCGGCCTCATCAACCTCAAGGCCGGCGACGCCGGCGTCGATGCCGCCTGCGAAACCCTGCACGAGCGCCTTACGAATGCCGGGGTCTCGGTGCTCTACGATGATCTCGACCAGCGTGCCGGCGCCAAGTTCGCCACCATGGACCTGATCGGCCTGCCCTGGCAGGTGATCGTCGGGCCAAAGGGCCTGGAGAGGGGCGAGGTGGAACTGAAGCGCCGGGCGACCGGTGAACGCGAGGCGATGAGTCTGGAAGCGGCGGTGAACCGGATGACCGCGGCCTGAGGAGAGAACGGCATGGCCAAGCAGGCGAAGGCGAGGGCGGCGCTTCCGACCGGGACCCCGCCTTTCGCCCGGTTCGAATGGGCACTTGCCGGGCGCTATCTTCGCTCGCGGCGGCGCGAGGCGTTCATCTCCGTCATCGCCGGCTTCTCCTTCATCGGCATCATGCTCGGCGTTGCCACGCTGATCATCGTCATGGCGGTGATGAACGGCTTCCGCCAGGAGCTGATCAGCAAGATCCTCGGCCTCAACGGCCACATCATCGTCCAGGCGATGGACACCAAGCTGACCGACTATGCTGCCGTCGCTGAGCGCATCGCGGCGGTGCCCGGCGTCAAGTCGGCGATTCCCATCGTCGAGGGCCAGGCACTGGCCAGCGGCGTCAACACCTCGAGCGGCGTCCTGGTGCGCGGCATCCGCCAGCAGGATCTGCCCAAGGTGTCGGGCATCTACAACAATGTCCGCCTCGGCACGCTCAAGGATTTCGACACTTCGCACGGTGTCGCCATCGGTACGCGGCTGGCCACCCAGCTCGGCCTGGCGATCGGCGACAAGCTGACACTGGTAAGCCCGCGCGGCAGCGTCACGCCCATGGGGGTGGCGCCGCGCATCATCGCCTATCCGGTGGTGGCGATCTTCGAGATCGGCATGTCGGAATACGATTCGACCGTGGTCATCCTGCCGTTCCCTGACGCGCAGCTCTATTTCAACCTCGATAACGAGGCCAGCGCCGTCGAGATCTACCTCAACAATGCCGACATGGTCGACGCCATGCGCCCGGCCATCGAGCGCGCCGCCGATCGCCAGGTGCTGCTCACCTCCTGGCAAGAGCGCAACGCCACCTTCTTCTCGGCGCTCGAGGTCGAGCGCAACGTGATGTTCCTGATCCTCACGCTGATCGTGCTGGTGGCGGCGCTGAACATCATTTCCGGCCTCACCATGCTGGTGAAGGACAAGGGCCACGATATCGCCATCCTGCGCACCATGGGCGCCACCCGCGGCGCCATCATGCGGGTATTCTTCATCACCGGGGCGTCGATCGGCACGGTCGGCACCCTTGCCGGCGTCGTGCTCGGCGTCATGGTCAACTTGAACATCGAATCGATCCGCCAGTTCCTGTCGCAACTGACGCAGACCGAGCTGTTCTCGCCGGAGCTCTATTTCCTGTCCAAGCTGCCAGCCGAAATGGACATGCGCGAGACCGTCACCGTCGTCATCATGGCGCTTGCCCTGTCCTTCCTGGCGACGCTCTATCCGGCCTGGCGGGCGGCGCGCCTCGATCCGGTCGACGCGCTTCGCTACGAATGAACGCACCCGCCCCGCGTTCGGCTGCAAGCGGCGTCGGGAAGACCGCCGGGCCACGGCCCGTGCTGCGGCTCGAGGGGGTCGAGCGCCACTACCGCGAGGGTGTCGGCCAGCTCACCGTGCTCAACGGCGCCGACCTCACCATCTTTCCCGGCGAGATGGTGGCATTGGTGGCGCCGTCGGGTGCCGGCAAATCGACCCTGCTGCACATCGCCGGCCTGCTGGAACGGCCGGACGGCGGCGAGGTGGTCATCGGCGGCCGCCCGACCGGCGGGCTCGGCGACGCCGACCGCACCATGTTTCGTCGCCTGCACGTCGGCTTCATCTATCAGTTCCACCACCTGCTGCCCGAGTTCTCGGCGCTGGAGAACGTGATGATGCCGCAGCTCATCCGCGGTATCGACCGCAAGGAGGCGCGGCGGCGCTCCATGCAGCTTCTCGCCTACATGCGGGTGAAGGAACGGGCCGCCCATCGGCCAGGCGAACTTTCCGGGGGCGAGCAGCAGCGGGTCGCTATAGCGCGTGCGGTGGCCAACGGCCCACGGTTGCTCCTTGCCGACGAACCCACCGGCAACCTCGATCCGACCACGGCGGACTTCGTCTTCGACGGCCTTACCCGTCTGGTGCGGGCCTCCAGGTTGGCGGCCCTGATCGCCACCCACAACCACGACCTTGCCCGGCGCATGGACCGCGTCATCACGCTGATCGACGGCAAGGTCTATGACGTGACCGGCGACGGGCAGGCGGGCGATGCGCTGCCCGCAGACAGCGGCACCGCCGGCTGATCGCCCGCTCCCTGCCGGCCTCTCCATGAACAGACGCGGAACAGCCATCAATTTTCCGTATGCGGTTTGAGCGTTAACCCGCCAAAGCGTAGTCTCCACGGTTTGCGGCGGACGGCCCCGCCAGGGCTGCCGCCGGCTGATCTCCGCAGTGTTCGTGTCAAAGGAGAATGAGCATGGCCGCGCGTGCGTATTGGCAGGGCCAGATCCGGCTGGCGCTGGTGTCGATCCCGGTCCAGGTGTTCCCGGCGACCAAGAGCGCGGCGCGCATCGCCTTCAACCAGATCCACAAGCCGAGCGGCAAGCGCGTCCGCTACGAGAAGGTGGTGCCCGGCCTTGGGGCCGTCGACGCCGAAGACATCGTCAAGGGCTACGAGGTGGAGAAGGGCAAGTATGTCCTCATCACCGACGACGAGATCGCCGACGTCAAGCTGGAAGCCAAGCACACCATCGACCTTGTCCAGTTCGTCGACGAAGGCGAGATCGACGGCGTCTATTTCGAGAAGCCCTATTTCGTTTCGCCGGACGAGGACGAGGTCGCCGGCGAGGCCTATGTCGTGCTGCGCGACGCGCTGAAGGCGACCAAAAAGATCGGCCTCGGCCAGCTCGTCGCGCGCGGTTCGGCGAGCATCGTTGCGCTCCGGGCCTCGGGCAAGGGTCTGGTCATCGAGACGCTGCGCTACGCCGACGAATTGCAGAACCCCGAGCAGTTCTTCACCACCGTCCCCGGCGCCAAGCCGGAGAAGGAACTGCTCTCGCTCGCCACCGAGCTGATCGAGCGCAAGGTCAAGCCGTTCGACCCCAAGGCCTTCAAGAACCAGTACGAGATCGCGCTGCGCGAGCTGATCGATGCCAAGCTGGAAAACCGCCCGCCACACGAGATCGACGAGCCGCAGCTCGGCGGCAAGGTCATCGATCTCATGGAGGCGCTGAAGCGCAGCGTCAGCGAGCGCCAGGCGGCCGCCGGCAGCAAGGCACCGGCCAATGCCAACGCGGCGCAGAAGGCCGCGGCAGCCAGCGCCACGACGCCGACCAAGAAAGGCAAGGCCCCGGCCAAGTCGGCCAAGTCCGCGAAGACAGCCAAGAAGACCACCAAGACTCCGGCCAAGGGCCGGCGCGCCGCCTGAGGCGGGGTGCGGCGCGCTAGGTGCGCACCCCGGCATTGCCGGAGCGCGGTCGTGCGCTAGGGTAGGGGCATGGCCGCCGACCGCCTCGCCAGCTACCGCGCCAAGCGCGATTTCTCCAGGACCGCCGAGCCCGGCGGCAGCGCCGCCGACCGTTCGCCGGGCGGCAACCGCTATCTGATCCAGAAGCACGACGCCACGCGGATGCATTTCGATTTCCGCCTCGAGCACGACGGCGTGCTGCTGTCGTGGGCGGTGCCCAACGGCCCGAGTAGCGACCCGGCCGAGAAGCGGCTGGCCGTCCATGTCGAGGACCACCCGCTCGACTATGGCGACTTCGAGGGGACCATCCCCAAGGGCAACTACGGCGGCGGCACCGTCATGCTGTGGGACGAGGGCACTTGGCAGCCGGTCGGCGATGCCGATGCCGGGCTCGCCAAGGGCGACCTCAAATTCGTCCTCCACGGCAAGCGCCTGCGCGGCCAATGGGTT
The DNA here is from genome assembly GCA_963830205.1 of uncultured Alphaproteobacteria bacterium. GTDB lineage: Bacteria > Pseudomonadota > Alphaproteobacteria > Rhizobiales > Kaistiaceae > CAVSRC01. The sequence goes on from CAWHLP010000005.1 coordinate 8,898, forward strand.
CTGGTGCGCATGAAGGCCAAGAAGGGCGAGCGCGGCAGCCATGAAAACTGGCTGCTCATCAAGGAGAAGGACGCCTACGCCGGCCCCGAGACGGTGCCGATCGTCGAACGCGGGCTGACAAGCGTCCGCAGCGGCCGGACCATGGAAGAGATCGCGGCCGGCAATGTCGAATGGGTCGAGGGCGTCCGCTTCAAGGAGGCGCGGCCGTCGCAGAAGGCCAAGCCGGGCAAAGCGCGACCCGGCGATCCGCCCGCCTTCGTGGCGCCGCAGCTTGCCACCCTGGCCGAGGCGCCGCCTGCCGGTGGTGCCTGGCTGCACGAGATCAAGCTCGACGGCTACCGCGCCATCGCCGCCATTGGTGGCGGCAAGGCGCGCATCTTTACCCGCACCGGCCTCGACTGGACCGACAGGTTCAAGTCCATCGCCTGGCCGCTGGCCGACCTGCCCTGCCGCTCGGCCCTCGTCGACGGCGAGGCGGTGGTGCGCGACGGAGAAGGACGAACGCGTTTCGGCCGCCTCCAGGAGTTCGATCGCCGAGGGCAGGGACGACATCGTCTACTATGCCTTCGACCTGCTTTCCCTCGACGGCGAGGACCTGCGCCGCAAGCCGCTCAGCGAGCGCAAGGCGCGCCTGGCAAAGCTTCTCGACGGCCAGCCGCCCGCCGGCCCGCTTTTCTATTCCGACCACGTCGTCGGCCACGGCGCCGAAACCTTCGCCCACGCCTGCGAGATGGACCTCGAAGGCATCGTTTCGAAGCGCGCCGATGCGTCCTATCGCTCCGGCCGCAGCAAGAGTTGGGTCAAGGTCAAGTGCGCCCGCGGACAGGAGCTGATCGTCGTCGGCTGGCAGCCGTCGACCGTGCGCGGCCGTCCGTTCTCCTCGCTCCTGGTCGCCACCCGCGACGAGGACCGGCTGACCTATCGCGGCCGGGTCGGCAGCGGCTTCGGCGAGCGCGAGTTGAAGCAGCTGTGGAGCGAACTGGAGAAGCGGCAGGTCAAGGCACCGCCGGCCGACGACGTGCCGCCAGACATCCGCCGCAAGGCACGCTTCGTGAAGCCCGAGCTGGTGATCGAAGTTGCCTTTGCCGGCTGGACGGACGAAGGCTATGTCCGTCAGGCTGCCTTCAAGGGCCTGCGTGCCGACAAGCCGGCCGCGACGGTGAAACGCGAAATGCCCGACGATCCCCCCATGGCCAAACAACGACCACAGAAGCCATCAGCCGTTGTCACGGTCGACACCAAGGGCGATGACGGCGCCATCGAGATCGCCGGCGTGCGGGTGACCCATCCCGACCGGGTGGTTTTCGCCGGCCAGGCCATCACCAAGCGGCGGCTCGTCGACTATTACCTGTCGGTGAAGGACCTGATCCTGCCGCACGTCGCCAACCGGCCGCTGAGCCTGGTGCGCTTTCCTTCCGGCGCCGACGGCGACGGCTTCTTCCAGAAGCATGCCTCGCCCGGCTTTCCCGACGCCTTCAAGTCCATCACCATCAAGGAGAAGGAAGGCAAGGGCCGATACCTCACTATCGAGGACGAGCGTGGCCTGGTGGCCGCCGTGCAGATGGGCGTGCTCGAACTGCACATCTGGGGCGCCCACAACCGCACCCTCGAACAGCCCGACCGGCTGGTCTTCGACCTTGACCCGGACGAGGCAGTCGAATTCGCGGTGGTGCGCGATGCCGCCCGCGAGATGCGGGCGCGGCTCGGTCACCTGGGTCTCGAATCCTTCGCCATGGCGACAGGCGGCAAGGGCATCCACGTCGTCGTGCCGCTGACGCCGCACCACGGCTGGGAGGACATCCGCGCCTTTGCCGAGGCGATGGCGCGTACGCTTGCTGCCGAGAACCCGGACCGCTATCTGGCCGAGATGTCGAAGACCAAGCGCAAGGGCCGCATCTTCATCGACTATCTGCGCAACGCCCGCGGCTCGACCGCGATTGCGCCGTTCTCGACGCGCGCGCGCAAGGGCGCGCCGATCGCTTGGCCGGTGGCCTGGTCGGCGCTAGCGCGGCTGGCGAGCCCCCACGAGGCAACCGTGGAGAATGCGGCGCGCCTGCTGACGCGCCAGAAGAAGAAGGATCCGTGGTCGGGCTATTTCGATGTCGACCAGGTCTTGCCGCTGGAACGTTTGACGGCAAAATAACTGACCCAACCGGCAAATAGTTAGGTGACGAAGTATTATCCCCAGAACGGCGATTTGCCTGCGTCGAATTTGTGTCGTTTCGATTGCGGCGGCGATATACTTGTTCTGCCTGACCATCCACCGAGGGGGTTCGCATGGACGATTTCCACGGCACCATCTACACGCCACCGCGAGACGGCCTGCCGTTTCTGGTGGTGACGTTCACCAAGGACGGCATCTCGACGCAGCAGGCGCAGACGCGGTCCGAGGCGCGTGTGCTGCTGAGTCGCGATCGAGCCCGCCGTGCCAGGCTCGAATCCCGATTGGATGGTCTGACCGAGACCTCGACCTAAGGGGAACCCGGCGCCGGCCGCGACGGGTTCAGGCGGTGCTGTCCGAGGGCGTTGAATTCTCGCGTACCACGACTGCTCCGCAGCGGGGGCATTCCAGCCGGTCGAAGTCCGGCAGGCTTGGATCGGTCTTGTGGCCGATCATCGCCGTCTTGCATACGGGACACGGAAGCGGATAACGCCGCTCCTTCGCGTCATTGCTGCTGGTCATTCCCCCGCCTGTGCTCCTTGCGCCCCGGCACATAAGCGCATGGGAGACGGGCTTGTGTATTTGATCTGGATCAATTCCAATCTGCCGACTGAGACGGCGGAAAACGCTGGACAGTCTGCCTGTCCGGTGAGAACATAAGAAGAACATTGTGGATAAGGTCGGCTTTGCTCTGCGCCGTGCCGGCGCTGAGTTTAGGGTCCGGCGAGGCAGACGAACACGCGAGACAGGAGTTGAGAGCCATGGCCGGGAGCGTCAACAAGGTCATCCTCATCGGCAATCTGGGCGCCGACCCGGAAATCCGCCGCACCAATGACGGGCGGCCGATCGCCAATCTCAGGGTGGCGACTTCGGAGAACTGGCGCGACAAGGCGACCGGAGAGCGGCGCGAGAAGACCGAGTGGCACCGCGTGGTGATCTTCAACGAAGGCCTCTGCCGGATCGCCGAGCAGTACCTGCACAAGGGCTCCAAGGTCTATCTCGAGGGCCAGTTGCAGACGCGCAAGTGGCAGGACCAGTCCGGCCAGGACCGCTATTCCACCGAGGTCGTGCTGCAGGGCTTCAATTCCCAGCTGACCATGCTCGACGGCCGCGGCGAGGGTGGCGGCGCCAGCGCCGATTCCGGTGGCGACTTCGGCCGGTCGAGCCCGATGGAAGCGGAGCGCGGCCAAGGCCGCCCTGCCGCTCGCTCCGGCGGCGGCTCGCTCGCCGAGGAACTCGACGACGACATCCCCTTCTAGGGTACTCGGCCTTCCTCAACCTGTGTGAGCCGCTGGCCGAGAGCCCTTTTCGACCAGATGGAACCATTCCGACGGAGCGATAAACGGAATTGGCTCTGTCTGGTCGAAAAAGGCTCTAGCCGGCTCACAGGCCCTGGCTGCTGCGGATGAAGGCCAGGATGCCGTCGGCGACGAACTGAACGGAAAGGGCGGCAAGCAGCAGCCCGAGCAGCCGGCTGACCACGATCCGTCCGGTCTCGCCGAGAAGCCGTTCGGCGCGGTTGGCCACCAGGAAGATGGCAAGGCACGAACCGACGACCAGCACGATGGTCACGAGCAGCAGGATCGTTGCCCATGCCGATGGCGAGCGCGTCGCCAGCAGGATGGTCGCCGAGATGGCACCCGGCCCGGAGATCAACGGGATCGCCAGTGGAAACACCGCGATGTGGCCGGCATCTTCGCGGTTGGCGGCGTCATGGGCAGCGTTGGTCTTGCGTTCCATGCGCAGGCCGAAGATCATCTCGTAGGCGATGGCGAACAGCAGCAGGCCACCGGAAATGCGGAAGGCCGGCAACGAGATGCCGAGGAAGCCGATGAGCGGTTCGCCGACCAGCGCGAAGCCGATGAGCACCCCGGCCGCCACCATCGAAGCGCGATAGGCGGTCTGCCGCCGGGCGCTGCCGGCCATGCCGGTGGTGAGCACGACGAAGACCGGCGCGAGGCCAACCGGATCGACGGTGACCAGCAGCGTGACCAGGGCATTCAAGAGATAGTCGAACATCGGAACGACTCCCTGGCGCGCATGCTGCCAGTGTGGCGGTCGGAACACCAGCGATCCGCCGCTGCACCGCAAAAATGCCATGCTCGCCGGGGAAAGCTCCCACCGCCGGCCGACGCAGGCGCTGTGATCTTGGACACTTCCCGGCGGGCCGGCGGCGCGGATAAGGACGCTGCCCCATTCCGGAGACCAGCATGCTCGACCGTGCCTACCGCAAGCGCCTTGCCGTCGACCTGCCGAAATGGCGGGACGCCGGCTGGGTGACGCCCGACGGCGCAACCGCGATCCTGGCCGCTCTGCCAACCGGGCGGGCGGCCTTCGGGCTCGCCACCGTGGTCGGCATGTTGGGCGGCTTGCTCGTCGGCCTTGGCGTCATCGCCTTCGTCAGCGCCAACTGGCAGGAGATCCCGCGTCTGGGACGGCTCGGCCTGCTGGCCGCCGCCCTGGCGCTGGCCTATGGCGCCGCCGGCATGCTCAACCGGCGCAACCTCCGCGTCTTCTCCGAGGTCGCGCTGCTCATCGCCGGCCTTGTCTTTGCCGCCACCATCGCGCTGGTCGGCCAGAGCTATCATCTCAGCGGCGAGTTTGCCGACGCCGTCGTTCTGTGGCTGATCGGCACCTTCGCCGCCGCAGCACTCACCGGCTCGCCGACCTTGACCGCGCTGGGCATCGTCGGCGGCGGCTTGTGGACCTACATCGTCACCGTCGACGTCGGCATCACAGTGCCTCCGCATTGGCTGGGCCTCGTGCCGATCGTGGTCGGCGCCGCCATAGCCACCATGATCGAGTCCCGCAACGACCGGCTGCTGTCGGTGCTGGCCTTCCTCTACTGGCTGGCCATAGCCATCGCCGCTGCCGGCGACCACTACGACTGGTCATTCGTCGGCGGCATCACGCTGGCCGTCACTGCCGCGCTGCTGTTGTTCGCGCTGGGTGCAGCGCTGGCGAGCCTCGGCAATGAGCGCATCGCCGGGCTCGGCCGCGACATGCTGTGGCCGGCACTGGTCGCCATCCTCATTACGCTCAGCGGGGAGCAGGCCCTTGGCCAGCCCTCGGTCGGAGAAACGACGCTGACCACGCTTTCCATCGTCCTCACCGCGGTTGCGGTTGCCCTGGCGGCCTTGGCGGCGGTGCGCAAGAGCCTCACCGCGCTCGATGCCGGGGCGGTGGCGCTGATCGGCATTGCGGCGATCCTCTATGCCCTCAACGTGCCGAGCGCAGAGCTGTGGGGCCGTGCCGCGGCTGGCGCCTTGGTGATCGTCGCGGCCCTGTGGGTGGTCAATCTCGGCCAGACCGGCCAGGCTGGCCTCGGTGGCGCCACCAAGTCGACCGGCCTCGTCGCGCTGGGCATCGAGGTGGTCTACCTCTACGCCGTCACCTTCGGCTCGCTGATGAACACCGCCGTCGCCTTCCTGCTCGGCGGCATCCTCTTCATCGTGCTCGCCTGGGGCCTCTTTCGCCTCGATCGCCATCTCGCCAAACAAGGCGCGAGCACGCCCGCGCCCGCGCCGGAGGTCGCACCATGAAACGGTGGGTTCCCTATGGCGTGGCGCTCGCCATCGCCTTCCTGCTGCAGGCGGGGCTGGTCGGTTGGCTGATCGCCGACCGCGCACTGCTCCTCAAGAACGGCCACGAGGTGCGCCTCGCCGTGGTGCCAGTCGACCCACGCGACCTGTTGCGCGGCGACTATATCGTGCTCTCCTACGACATCTCCCGCCTCGACAACGTCCAGCTCGACGGCGACAACGCCTTCGCTGCCGGCGACGCGATCTATGTGACCTTGGCTGAGGTCGACGGGGCCTGGAAGGCGACGGCGATCACCCACGCACCACCGGCGAGCGGCACCTGGATCAGGGGCTCCGTCGAGACCATCCTGAGGGGTGAGGCGAGTTGCGCGGACACCTGCCAGACTTACGTCGTCAATTACAACATCGAGCAGTTCTTCGTGCCCGAGGGCACCGGCCGGGATCTGGAGAAGCTGCGCAATGGCCAGCACCTCGCCGTCGACGTGGCCCTCGGCGCCGATGGCCGCGCCGCGCTCAAGCGGTTGCTGGTCGACGGCGCCCCGCGCTATGAGGAGCCACTTCTCTAGGAGGCCGGTCGCACGGGGGCCGGCGGGAGACACTCCATGCCGGCACCCTGGCGCGGCTACTACATCAATCTCGACACCTCGCCCGAGCGCCGGGCAGCGATCGAAACGACGCTGGCGCGCGCCGGACTGACCGGGCTCTACCAGCGCTTTTCCGCCCGGACCGGGGAGGGGAGGCCGGCCACTTGCCACCTTAATCCGGGCGAATACGGCTGCTTCCGCTCGCATCACGACCTCCTCGCCGGTCTGACTCCGGACGGCAGCTTCGTCCACGTGCTGGAGGACGACGCGATCCTCGCGCAACCGTTCGGTCCGGCCATGCAGTCGGTCATCGCGGGCGGGCTGATGGAGCCGTTCGACATCGTCTTCACGGACATCATGGTGCCGGGCGACCTGGGGCTCATCCGCACGTTGAAAGGGCTCTTCGATCGCAACACCGGACCGGGGCGGCCGCCATCGCTGTCGCTGGTCGACCTTGCGGAGGTCGATTTCGCGGTGATGGCCTCCTACTTCGTCAACCCACGTTCGCTCGGCCGCGTGGTGGAATACCTCGGCCAGGCATTGGCTGCCGGGCCGCCCCGCCCGGTGGATCTGCAACTCCGCGAGGAAGTCCGGGCCGGCCGCCTCAAGGCGGGCGTGCTCTTTCCCTTCCTTTCCAGCGTCGCCATCGACGCGCGCTCGACCATCGCCCGGCAGAGCGCATCGGAGGCGGTGTCGATCCTGCTGCGCAACAGCTTCTTCATCGAGGCGGACATCGCGGCGAGCCGGCGGGCCATGGCCGACATCATGCGCGGGCTGGGGCCGTGGCCGCCGGACCCGCGCCTCGACCTCATCACCGACATCCTGCGCTTCAACGTCTCCGATCGCTTCCGCCAGTTCTGAGGGCCGTTCCCCGGACGCGGTGCAGCGTGAAACGGTGCACCGCAGATCCGGGGCCGCGTGGGTCCCGGTTCAGCACCGCACCACTGACGTGCTGCGGTGCGCCCGGGACACGGCTCAGGACTCGGCCCCGAGCCGCGCGGCCGCCTCGGCGACCAGGCGCGCGCGTTCTGCGAGGCCGGCTGCGGTGCGCTCGCGCACCTTGGCGAGCACGTCCGGCGGTGCGGTGTCGGGCCGGCCCGCATCGAAGGGCGGGGCCGGCGCATATTCGAGGCCGAGCTGGATCGCCTCAGCCACCGCCGGACCGGCAAGCTCAGCCACCAGCGCCAGGGCAAAGTCGATGCCTGCGGTCACGCCGCCGCCGGTCATCAGATTGCCGTCGCGCACGAAGCGCGCCTCGACGGGGATGGCGCCGAAGGCGGCGAGGAAGTGGTGCGAGGCCCAGTAGGTGGTGGCGCGCTTGCCCTTGAGAAGACCGGCGGCACCGAGGACGAGGGCGCCGGTGCACACCGAGGTGACGTAGCGCGCGCCCGCCGCCTGGCGGCGCAGGAAGGCGAGCGTCTCCGCGTCGGAGAGCAGCGGATTGATGCCGTCGCCGCCCGGAACGCAGATGACGTCGAGCTGCGGGCAGGCGGCGAAGGTCACATCCGGCGTGAGCTTTAACCCCGTCGCCGAGGCGACCGGATCGAGACTCTTGGCCACCAGCCGTACCCGCGCCTCGCGCCACGAGGCGAGCACCTCGTAGGGGCCGGTGAGATCGAGTTGCTGGACGCGCGGGAAGACGACAAAGCCGATGTCCATGGGGCACGCCTCCTGGGAAGAACGCATCATCTCATGAGGTCAGGAGGCGGGGATAAGTATTTTCCAAGGTGTTCGCCGCTCGCCCGGTGAACCTCCTCCTTCCGGATCGTCGGCGCGACTTCGGCCTCCCCTGAAAGGGGAGGCTGGGAGCCCGCCGCCTCGTGCGCGCCGGTCGCTGGCGGTCAGCCGAGGAAGGCGCGGGTGGCGAAGACCAGCATCAGGACCGCGAACAGGGACGTGCCGATGACGCTGCGCCACAGGCGCGCCGGAGAGCGATTCTCGTCGGTCAGGTAGCGGTAGAGGTGAAGCACCGCGGCCTGGGCAAGGTAGAGGGCGTAGCCCAGCAGCAGGACGAAGAAGGCCGGGTAGCTCGGAAGCCAGAGCGCGACGACAAGGCCGGGCAGGCCGAAGGCCAGGTTGGCGAAGCCGACCTCGAACTGCCAGTCGGGCCGGTCGGTCTGCCAGCCCATGCGGGCGGCATCGGCGCGATGGAAGACGACGTGGCGAAGGAAGGCGAGCACGCCGACGACCCCGACGCAGGTGCCGGTGACGATTGCCAGTGCGGTGAGAGGGGCGGTCGAAAGGACGTAGAAGCCGATGAATATGCCAACAGCGCCGACGACCATGCCGCCGAGATTGAGAAGCTGTGCCATGCCCGGGAGTTTGTCCCCGAGCGCCTAACGTTCCATTAAGTGGCAGGACTGCGGCCGGCCTTCATGCGCCGGACGGCGCCACAAAAAAGCCCGGCGCGAGGGGCGCCGGGCTCATCAGTCCGTTCGGACTGAATAGACGATCAGGCTTCCTGGAGATTGGCGGCGTTGGTCTTGCCGCGCTCGGTCACCACGTCGTAGCTGAGCTTCTGACCCTCGCGCAGGGTGCTCATGCCGGCACGCTCGACCGCGGAGATGTGGACGAACACGTCCTTGCCGCCGTCGGACGGCTCGATGAAGCCGAAGCCCTTCTGGGTATTGAAGAATTTCACGGTACCAGTAGCCATGTGGCACACTTCCTTGTGTTGAAACGCAATAACGCGTCGATGTGGCAGGCGACCACGCCCACCGTCGTATCCGAGCTTCGCGTTGACCTGAGGAAGCCCCCACCGGGGGTAGCTGCAGCAAGGCAGAGCAAATCTGGAACGCGGTGCATATAGGCGCCGGCGGCCCAAAATGCAATGAGGGAGGTGCACGAACCGGCGGCGGCGCTCAACCTTGCCAACCCCCGGCTCGGGAGAGGCATTCAGGGAGGATGCGGCATCGCCGAATCAAAAGAGCCCGGCGCGTTGGCGCCGGGCTCTTCAGGCTATGCGACCAGAACGCTCGGGTCAGAGGTTCTGCAGGTTGGCGGCGGCGTTCTTGCCGCGCTCGTTGACCACGTCGTAGCTGAGCTTCTGGCCTTCGTTGAGCGTGGTCATGCCGGCGCTCTCGACGGCGGAGATATGGACGAACACGTCCTTCGAACCATCGGTCGGCTCGATGAAGCCGAAGCCCTTCTGGGTATTGAAGAATTTCACGGTACCATTAGCCATTTGGCTTACTTCCTTCTGGTGTAACGCAGCAACGCGTCAGTGCGGCCGGCGATCATTCGCCGGCCGTCGTATCCGAGTTTCGCGTTGACTTGAGGAAGGGCCGATAAAGGCTAGCTGCAGCAAGGCAGAGCAAATCTGGAACCCTCCACACATGGGTGGCGCAAGGACCAAGCGCAATGGGTGATCGCGGGCAGGGGCTTGGGTGTTCCGTTTCGCGGGACGCGGCGCAGCGGCCGCTCCGCGCCGTCGGCGTGCCGCCGTCACGCCCGGGACACAAATCTTCGTTCCCGCGCGCCATCAACACCGGGCCATGAACATTTCTCGCGTCCCTGTCGCGCCTTGCGGCGCTCCTCGCCGCTTGTGACGAGGGGGTGGCGGGCGCTCGATGAGTGCCGCGTCGGGTAGTCCAGTGGTGGCGCTCACCGAGCGCCCGCCGCGGGATTTACGCGTTCCGGTCCGTCTGGGCCGGCAGAGGCAGGGCTGGCACGTCGGCCGCCCGAAACCACCGCGGTGCCGGGGCCTCGATTTCCCGGGCCGGTCTCACCGCGGCTGACCTCTGCCCGCCTTTAGCGCTGCACCATTTCAGGGCTTCAGCGCACGGAGGCTTGTGCCCTCCGCTGACGGGGTTCCGAGCTCCGCCCTTCTGCTTGCGAAACAGCAGGACGGACACCGCACCCCGCTCCACCGAACGAACGCCTCCGGACGGCGCCCCCTCATTGAGCGAGGATGCGAACCAATATGGGGGCGGTTCGGGAGAGGGGGATAAGTATTTTCCTATCCCCCACCCGGCTCGGCCAATCGGCCTCGCCACCCGAGGGGAGAGCCTGTCCCCGACCCGATCGGGGATCGAAATTCGCGCGCCCTTGCGAGGGCGGCCGCGATTCGGGCGCCATCGGGCCAGAGCAGGTTGGGGCAGACGGGGCGGGAAGGCCACTGGCGGGCGCGCTCGCTTTTGCGGTATCGCGGAAGCGGGCATGATGGCGGCTCGCACAAGAAGGAGCATTTCGCGATGGCGCGGCATGAATTCGACCCGATCCGCTTCCACAACACCCTGGGCACGGCCGAGCCGGCGCTGACCATCGCCGACGGCGATACGGTGGTCGCGCACACCGTCGATGCGTGGGGAATCGATCGGCACGGCAAGACGGTGGCGTCACGGCCGAACCCGATGACCGGGCCGTTCTTCGTGACCGGGGCGGAGCCCGGCGACACGTTGACGGTCAGTATCGACCGCATGACGATGACCCGCGACACCGGCTGGACGTTCACGCCGGTGGCGCCGAACGTGATCGATCCCGGCGCGGTGGCGGCGATGCCGGAGCGTACACGGCACATCTGGACCATCGACGGCGACGCGCGGGCGGGCGCGGCTTGCCGAACCGCCGGAAGCGTTGCGCGAATGGTCGGTGCCGCTCGCGCCCATGATCGGCTGCTTTGGCGTGGCGCCGGCGGGGGGCGAGGCGATCTCGACCGCGACCAGCGGGCCGCATGGCGGCAACATGGACTACCGGCTGTTCGGGCCCGGCACTGTGGTGCACTTTCCGGTGGCGGCGCCGGGCGCGCTGTTCTTCCTCGGCGATTGCCACGCCTGCCAGGGCGACGGCGAGATCGTTGGGACGGGGATCGAGACTTCCTGCGCGGTGGAATTCACCGTGCGGATCGCGAAGGGCCGGACGATCGGCTGGCCGCGCGGCGAGACGGCGGACGCGATCTTCGCCGTCGGCAACGCCCGGCCGCTCGACCAGGCGCTCCAGCACGCGACGACGGAGATGCTCGCCTGGCTCGCCAGCGACTTCGGTCTCGACGCCGCCGCCGCCAGCCACCTGCTCGGGCAGGTCGTGCGCTACGACATCGCCAACGTCTTCAACCCGGCCTACTCGGTGGCCTGCCGGGTGGAGAAGAAGTGGTTGGGGTGAGGGCAGGTTATCCGGTGGCGGGCTGGCCGCAGGCGTGACGCGCCGCGCATTGGCTCGGTCCGAAGTCGGCGGAATACGCTTCGCCATTCCGCCCGACGGGTACAGGCTTGTTCAACCCGCGCGGGGACTTCATCGGCAGGACGGGCCCCCGCGGTCCTGGAACGCAGATGTTGCTGGACCGCTGAATTGTGGTAATTCGTCGCGCAATGCGCGTATTCACAGGAAAAAATTTGCATTCTTTCGTGTCTGGCGAAGGCAATGCGTAGTTCATCTCCCCCGCTCCCGTTACGCTATTGAAGGTCGCTGGCCGCGGCCCGCAAAAAGGGGAAGGAAAACATGCGCATCGCAATCTTTGCGGTCGCGGCGCTGGCTACCAGTGCCGTGTTTGCTCACGAACTCGACCCAACAAAGCTGCCGCTCGGTGACGGCAAGCTCTCGAGCTACCCGAAGGTCGGTTACCTTTGGGCCTGCCATACCAACCCGAACAGCCGCGCCGGTGCGCAGGTCGAGGGGCCGTGGATCGACAAGGCCAACGGCACCTACAACCTCACCGCCAAGGCGGTGGTCGATGGCTCGGTCAGCTGGAAGCAGCACAGCTTCAAGATCGCCATCAAGGGCGACCAGCGCATCATCACGTGGGACTACTTGCCGACTATCCGACCGGCACGTTTCCATCTCACGCGCGGACGATGCCTACCGCTACGACCACAACCCGAATTCGATCAAGAAGCAGCCCATGCAGATTTCCCTGCCGCTTGAGCCGAAGCTTGCGGCCCAGCCAAGCTGTGTGCCGAACGCGGTCGGCGTGCTGCTCACCGGTGTGGCGCTGTTCGATTCGCTGATGAGCCCGGCCGCGACGCGGTCGCTCACGAGACCCAGGACGCCTGCCAAGGCCACCCGCAGGCGGGCGGCGTCTACCATAATCACAACGTCAGCAATTGCGCCCTGAAGGAGCTCGATTCGGCCTCCGGCCCGTCGAAGCTCATCGGCTACGCCATCGACGGTTTCGGAATTTACGGGCCGCGCGACGAGAACGGGCACGCGCTTTCCTCGGCCGATCTCAACGCCTGCCACGGGCGCACCAGCGAAGTGGAATGGGACGGGGAAGAAGGTGAAGATGTACCACTACGTCGCCACCCTCGACTTCCCCTACAGCATCGGCTGCCTGCGGGGTTCCTGGTCGCAATCGGCCGTCAGCGTGATCAGCGGACCGCGGCCGAGCGGTGGAGGGAGGCAGGCGAGCGCCCCGCCGAAGCGGCCCGGCAATCCGCCGCCGCGCCGGAACTAGGCTCGGCGTCCTGGCATGCGGAGCGGGGCCCACCGCTTGCACGCCGCGACGAAGCGGGCGGCCTCGCGCGGCATGCGGATAGCACCTCAAGGCTTTGGCCAAGGAGGTGATTTCGGGGAGCGGCGGCAAGAGCGATCGTGGGGCGGGTTGGCCGAAGGCTCAACCTGCCGTGGCGTCGGCCCGGTCCGAAGAGTGGCGGAATACGCTTCGCACTTCCGCCCTACGGGCTTCGCTTCATGCGGGGTGCGGGTTGCTGACTCCATCGACGGGGATCGTTGGTGTCGCCCCCACCCGGCTCGGCCTTCGGCCTCGCCACCTTTCCCCGCGCTTCGCGGGGGAGGGAGGGGAGTATGCGGCGGGCGCGGCGCGCCTTGACACGACCGACGGCGCGGGCTGACTCGCCGTATGGCCTATGGACGCAAGCGACCGATCAATCTCCGCGCACCCTATCTGAAGCGGGTATGGCTCGACGTGGACAAGGTGCCGGAGGCGAGGCCCTATCCCTTCTCGCTGCCGTTCCTCGGCGAGGATTTCGCGCTCGCCTTCGACCGGTCGATCACGATCATCGTTGGCGAGAACGGCACCGGCAAATCGACGCTGCTGGAAGCGATCGCCGACCTCGCCGGATTCGACCAGGCGGGCGGCGGCAAGGGCTATCGGCCGGTGGATCACGCCAACGCGCTGGAGACGACCGGCGCGTCGCTGGGCAAGGCGCTCCGCGCCGCCTGGCTGCCCAAGCTCACCAACGGCTGGTTCTTCCGCGCGGAAAGCTTCTTCTCGGTCGCCCGCTATCTCGACGAGGCGGCGCAGGAGCCCTTCGGCGGACCGCCGCCGGACTTCCTCTCGCATTCGCACGGGGAAGGGTTCCTCCGCTTCTTCGCGGAGCGCTGCCACCGGCAGGGCCTGTTCATCTTTGACGAGCCCGAAGCGGCGCTCTCGCCCTCGCGGCAGGTCGCATTCCTGAAGCTGCTGAGACGGATCGAGCAGTCGGGCATCGTCCAGGTCATCATGGCGACGCACGCGCCGATGCTGATGGCCTATCCGCAGGCGCAGCTGCTCCAGCTCACGCGCGGCGGCCTGGCGCCGGTCTCGGTCGAGGACACCGACCACTTCCGCCTCATGCGGGAATTCTGGGCCGACCCGGAGGGG
>CAWHLP010000006.1:0-35803 GCA_963830205.1 uncultured Alphaproteobacteria bacterium
GGTGCGGATGCGGAAGAGGGAACGGATGGTGAGGTGCTTGTTCTCGCTCTCGTTCACCAGGCGCGCGAACTCGCGGTACTTGTCCTCCGCATTGCCGCGCACGGCGTGCTGCAACGCCGAGATGGTCTCGGAGCGCCAGACATGGGATTCGCCGCGGAAGCGGAAGGCGTAGTCGCCGCCGACCTCGAGCGATTCGGCCAGCACCGGCGAATCGCCGAAGGCGTCGGAATGGCGCCTGACCGTCTCGGCGGCGATCTCGGCCAGGCCGGCGCCCTCGATGGTGGTGGCGGTGCCGGTGAAATAGCGGGCGACGATGTCGCTCTTCAGGCCGATCGCGTCGAAGATCTGGGCGCCGCAATAGGACTGGTAGGTCGAGATGCCCATCTTGGCCATGACCTTGAGCAGGCCCTTGTCGATCGCCTTGATGTAGCGGTGGATGGCCTCCTCGGCGTCGACGTCCTTGGGCAGGTCGCGGGCCATGGCGGCGAGCGTGTCGAAGGCGAGGTAGGGGTTGATCGCCTCGGCGCCGTAGCCGGCCAGGACGGAGAAGTGATGCACCTCGCGGGCGTCGCCGGTCTCGACCACCAGGCCGACCGAGGTGCGCAGGCCATGGCGGATGAGGTGATGGTGCACGCCGGCGGTGGCCAGCAGCGCCGGGATCGGCACGCGGTCGGGCCCGACCATGCGGTCGGACAGGATGATGATGTTGATGCCGTTGCGCACCGCCTCGTCGGCCTCGGCGTAGAGCGCGTCAAGCGCGGCGCCCATGCCTGCGGCGCCGGCATCCGCCGGATAGGTGATGTCGAGCGTCTCGGACCGGAACGGGTTGCCGTCCATGTCGCCGATGGCGCGGATCTTCTCGAGGTCCTCGTTGGTGAGGATCGGCTGGCGCACCTCGAGCCGCTTGCGGCGGCCCTGGCCCTCGGTGTCGAACAGGTTGGGGCGCGGGCCGATGAACGACACCAGGCTCATCACCAGCTCCTCGCGGATCGAATCGATCGGCGGGTTGGTGACCTGGGCGAAGTTCTGCTTGAAATAGGTGTAGAGCAGCTTCGACTTGTCCGACATCGCCGAGATCGGCACGTCGTTGCCCATCGAGCCGATGGCCTCCTGGCCGGTGACCGCCATCGGGGTCATCAGCAGCTTGAGGTCTTCCTGGGTGTAGCCGAAGGCCTGCTGGCGATCGAGCAGCGACACGTCGGAACGGGCCTCGGTGGCCGGCACCGGCGGCAGCTCCTCGAGCACGATCTGAGTGCGCGCCAGCCACTGCTTGTAGGGCTTGGCCTTGGCCAGCTCGGACTTGATCTCGGCGTCGCCGATGATGCGCTGCTGTTCCAGGTCGATGAGCAGCATCTTGCCCGGCTGCAGGCGCCACTTCTGGACGATGCGGCTTTCCGCGACCGGCAGCACGCCGGCCTCGGAGGCCATGATCACCTCGTCGTCGGCGGTCACCATGTAGCGGGCGGGCCTGAGGCCGTTGCGGTCGAGGGTGGCGCCGATCTGCTTGCCGTCGGTGAAGGCGACGGCGGCGGGGCCGTCCCACGGCTCCATCAGCGCGGCGTGGTACTCGTAGAAGGCGCGGCGGCCCTCGTCCATGAGCGGGTTGCCCGCCCAGGCTTCGGGGATCAGCGTCATCGCCGCGTGCGACAGCGAAAAGCCGCCGCGCACGAGGAACTCGAGCGCGTTGTCGAAGCAGGCGGTGTCCGACTGGCCCTCGTAGGAGATCGGCCACAGCTTGGAGATGTCGTTGCCGAACAGCGGCGAGGAGGCGGTCGCCTGGCGCGCCGCCATCCAGTTGACGTTGCCGCGCACGGTGTTGATCTCGCCGTTGTGGCAGACGAAGCGATAGGGGTGCGCCAGCCGCCAGGACGGGAAGGTGTTGGTCGAGAAGCGCTGGTGGACGAGCGCCAGCGCCGACTCGAAGTCGGGGTGCTTGAGATCGCGGTAATAGGCGCCGAGCTGGTAGGCGAGGAACATGCCCTTGTAGACCAGCGTCCGGCACGACATCGAGACGACGTAGAAGTCGTTCTTGAGGCCGGAATACTTCTCGTAGATGCGCGCCGAGATGACCTTGCGCACGATATAGAGCCTGCGCTCGAAATCGTCCTCGTCGATGACGTTGGCGCCGCGGCCGATGAACACCTGGCGGTGGAACGGCTCGGTGATGGCGATCTCGGGGGCGTGCGACAGCTCGGTGTTGTCGACCGGCACGTCGCGCCAGCCGAGCAGCACCTGGCCTTCGTCGGCGATGCCCTCGGCGACGATCCTCTCCATGTCGGCGCGCTGCGCCGCGTCCTGCGGCATGAAGATGTAGCCGACCGCATATTCGCCGGGCGCGGGCAGGGCGAAGCCCAGCCGCTTGGCTTCGGCGAGGAAGAACCTGTGCGGGATCTGCACCAGCATGCCGGCCCCGTCGCCCATCTTGGGGTCGGCGCCGACGGCGCCGCGATGGGTGAGGTTTTCGAGGATCCTGAGGCCGTCCTCGACGATGCGGTGCGACTTCCTGTTGTGCAGGTCGACGATGAAGCCGACGCCACAGGAATCGCGCTCGTTGAGCGGGTCGTAGAGGCCCTGCGGGGTTGCCGCGGCCGGCAGGGTGGTGGTTTTGGCCGGGGCGCTAAGGCTCGCACCGCCGGTCTTCACCACACCATCGCCTTCCACGAACCTGGACATACCCGCCCTCTTATTTCTTTCGCCGGGCGCCGCCTTTCCCGGTCGGTCGATGAAGACCGACATCCGCAGCCGTGCCCGTCGCATGTGAACATAAGCCGCCCGCCTCGGCGGCGTGAGCCTTGTCTACCTTACCCCGGGTCAACCGCGGCACCGGCTGAAGCCGATTTTCGTCGGCCGCGCCGGCAGGCCGTCCCGCTGCGGCTGCCAATTGGACAGTAGTCCTGTCCTATTCGACACAACATGACAGATTTCGCCCGCATCGGCAAGATGTGGCACCGCGCCCGCAATTATGTTGTGACGGACGCCCGAGCGCAAACCCTGTTTGGGCAAACACGCCGTTTTGGACTCGCTCTGGAGAGGCACCGGCGCGCCCGTGGTCACGTCGCGGTGACGCAGGTGTGAGGCGGCTGTGCGAACCGCGCACACCGTCTTGATTTTCCATTGAAGCAGAGGATCGAAAGACTGCGCTCCGTCAGCAACGGCCGTCCCGGCCTGCCTGGAGGAGAAATTCCAATGACTGCGATTGCCAAATCCGTTTCCAGCGCCGTTCTCGCGAGCGCCTTCGCCGCCGCCCTCAGCTCGTTCGCGCCCGTGTCGGTCGCCAGCGCCGCCGAGATGATGCACACGCCCGACAACACCAAGGTGCAGATGGCGACCGGCAAGTTCGAGGAGTGCTACGGCGTGGCCTTGGCCGGCCAGAACGATTGCGCCGCCGGCGCCCATTCCTGCGCGGGCACCTCGACCGTCGATTACGACCCGGCGTCGTTCAGCCTGGTGCCGAAGGGCACCTGCACCACGATGATGACCCCGAACGGCGGCCACGGCACCCTGCAGCCGATGTAAGCGGCGCCAGCCGCGCGACGGGCGGGCGGCTCACGGGTCGCCCGCCCGCGATATTTGAAGAGAACAGAGACGGGGGAGGCGAACATGGCCTCACAAGAGACAAGCCGCTGGAGCGAGCGGCCGTTGCCGCCACGGGCCGGCGTCGGCCTCAAGCCGGAGCACTATGCGACGATCCTGGCGGACGAGCCGGACGTCGGCTGGTTCGAGATCCACGCCGAGAACTACATGGGCGCCGGCGGCCCGCCCCACCGCTATCTGTCGGCGATCCGCGACCGCTATCCCCTGTCGCTGCATGGCGTCGGCCTCTCGATCGGCGCCGAGCGGCCGCTCGACCGCGCGCACCTTGAGCGCCTGAAGGCGCTCAACCAGCGCTATCGGCCTGGCATGTTTTCGGAACATCTCGCCTGGTCGACCCACGAGACGGTCTTCTTCAACGATCTTCTGCCGCTGCCCTACAACCCGGCCTCGGTGCGGCGTGTCGCCGACCATATCGACGCGGTGCAGGAGACGGTCGGCCGGCGGATGCTGCTGGAAAACCCGTCCGCCTATCTCGTCTTCGTCGAGAGCACCATGAGCGAGATCGACTTCCTCGACGAAGTCGCCCGGCGCACCGGCTGCGGCCTGCTGCTCGACGTCAACAATGTGCAGGTCTCAGCGGTCAATCTCGGCACCGACGCGATCGCCTATCTCGACGCCTTCCCGGTGGAACATGTCGGCGAGATCCATCTTGCCGGCTATGCGCCGGAGGACGACGGCAAGGGACGACCGCTCCTCATCGACGCCCATGACCGGCCGATCGACCCCTATGTCTGGGGGCTCTACGAGCACACGATCGCACGCACAGGCCCGGTGCCGACCCTCATCGAATGGGACAACGACGTGCCGGAATGGCCGGTGCTTTTCGCCGAGGCCAAGCGCGCCGATGCGGTTCTTGCCGCAGCCGTCAAGAAGGAGAAGGCGCTTGCGCTCGCTGGCTGAGGTTCAGGCGGAATTCGCCGCGGCGCTGCGCGACCCGATGATCGCCGCGCCGGCCGGCCTGGTCGGCCCCGACCGCGAGCCGGCGCCGCGCCGTTTCGCCGTCTATCGCAACAACGTCATCGTCGGCTTCGTCAATGCGCTCTCCTCGTCCTTTCCGGTGGTCAAGCGCATCGTCGGCGACGATTTCTTCCAGGCGCTGGCGCGTGCCTATGCGCTGGCCGAGCCGCCAGGCTCGCCGGTGCTGATGGACTATGGCGCCAGCTTTGCCGATTTCATTGCCGGCTTTGCGCCGGCGGCCTCGCTTGCCTACCTGCCCGACATCGCCCGCATCGAGCGGGCATGGCGCGAGGCCTATCATGCCGCCGACGCCGAGCCGCTGGCCGCCGAGGATTTCGCCGCCGTCAGGCCGGACGAGATCGCCGGCCTCCGGCTCGCGCTCCATCCCTCGCTGAGGGTGCTGCGCTCGCGCTTCCCGGCCGAGACCATCTGGACGATGAACGCCTCGGACGGCGAGGTGCGGCCGGTCGATCTCGGCCAGGCCGAGGACACGCTGATCGTGCGGCCCGACGCCGAGGTCACGGTGCGCCGGGTGCCGCCCGGCGGCGCCGCCTTCGTCATGGCGCTCCAGACCGGCGCGACGCTGGGTGAAGCGGCCGCGGCGGCGCTCGCCGACGACGCGCGCTTCGACCTTGCCGGCAACATCTCCGGGCTCATCGCCGCCGGCGCCTTCACCGCCATCAACCGAACCGAATGAGGGGCAACACCCATGACCATGCACATGAGCGACGCGCCGCCGTCGATGGCGGCCCCGATCACCTATGCCGGCTGGCGCAGCGCCTGGGCTTGGCTCCAGTCGCGGCGCAATGCTGGCGCTCCGCTTCGCGCTCGCCGTGCCGTTCTACCGCTCCGGCCTGACCAAGTGGGACGGCTTCCTGTCGCTGTCGCCGAAGACCAACTTCCTGTTCGAGAACCAGTTCCAGCTCCACATCTTCGGCAACGCCTATCCCTTTCCCTATCCGGACGTGATGGCGATGTTCTCGGGGGTGGGCGAGATCCTGTTCCCGATCCTCCTGGTCTTCGGCCTGGCGACGCGCTTTGCCGCGCTCGGCACGCTGGGCATGACGGCGATCATCTTCCTGACCTATCCCGAGCACTGGCCGAGCGAGGGCCTGCCGTGGGCGGCGATGTCGCTCACCATCCTCTCCTTCGGTCCGGGCCGCATCGCGCTTGACGCTTTGGTCGCACGCCTCGTCCGCCACTGACCGCTTGAGGAACGTCTCGGTTTGAGTTGCGGCTTTGGGCCGTTTGCGGACTCACTCCGGCTTCAGTCCTGGGCAGTGGGACGTACGACGATGCTGCCGATCTCGACGTCGTCGGGCTGGTCGATTGCGAAGGCGATCGCACGTGCGATCGCATCCGGCGAGATGGCGATCTCGTCCTTGCGCTTCTGGATCGCTGCCTTCACGTCCGGATCATTGATGGATGCATCCGCGAAGTTGGTATCAATGAAGCCGGGCGACACTTCCGTCACCCGCAGATGCGGTCCCGACTCCTGGCGCAGAGCCTCCGTGGCGGTGCGCAGTGCGTTCTTGGTGGCGGCATAGACACCCATTGTCGGAACGATCTTGATGCCGGCCGTCGAGAGAACGTTGACGATGTGGCCGCTTTTCTGGCGCCCGAACAAGGGCAACACCGCGGCTATGCCGTAGAGCGTGCCTTTCAGGTTCACATCGATGATCGCGTCCCAATCCTCGACGCGCAGCGCGTCGAAGCGCGAGATCGGGCCGATGCCGGCGTTGTTGACGAGCACGTCGAGCCGGCCGAACCGCGCGCTAGCGAGATCCACCAGAGCCTGGACGTCTTCCCGCCGTGTGACGTCCGTCATTCTGCAGGCCGCTTCGCCGCCTGTGGCTTCGATCTCGCCCGCGACCGCCATGATTTCCGGTTCGCTTCGCGCTCCGAGCACGAGTTTTGCCCCGCGTCTTGCCAAATGGATAGCGGTCGCCCTGCCGATCCCTCGGCCTGCTCCGGTAATTGCGACGATCTTGTTCTGAATGGTCATGAGAATGGCTCTGTCCTTGGAACGGAGTCCAAAGCTATGCATCAGCGATTGGATGATCTATGCTAGTTGAGCCATGTTTTTGTCGCGATCCGCCAAATCAGCCATTGATCCGTTGTCCGAGGTCCTTGCGGCGCTCGGTGCCCATAGCGTCCGGGGCACATCACTGGAGGCGTCCGGTGACTGGGCCTTGGCCTTCGATGGGCGGGCGCGGCTGAAATTCGTCGCGGTCACCCGGGGACGATGCTGGCTCGTCCTGCCGGCTCATCCGCCGGAGGTGCTGACGGAAGGCGATGTCTTCCTGCTCAGCGATACGCGCTACACGGTGGCCAGCGATCCATCGGTGGAGCCGGTGGATGGCATGCCGCTCTATGATCCTCCCGGCCGGGATATCGTGCGCCTCGGCACGGGCCGTGAAACCATCATGATAGGCGGCGGCAGCGCCTTTGCGGACGGCAGTGCGTCGTTCGTTTTCGAAGCGCTGCCGGCGTTCCTGCGCATCGACCGAACGTCACCGACCGCCGAGGCCGTCGCGCGGACGCTGGAATTCTTGCGGGCGGAGTTTGGCGACGAGCAGGTGGGAGGCTCGCTCGTCACCGAACGGTTGGCCGAAATCCTCGTCGTCGAGGCGATCCGCGCCTTTGTCGCAACCGGTGCGTCGGATCGCATCGGCTGGATCGGCGCGCTGGCGGATCGTCGGATCGGTGCGGCTCTTTGGCTGATGCACGGCGACGTCGCTCGCCGCTGGACCGCGCCGATGCTTGCAGCCGAGGTCGGCATGTCGCGCTCGGCTTTCACGCAACGCTTTTCGGCGCGCGTCGGCCGTCCGCCGCTGGATTACCTTACGCGCTGGCGCATGGTGCTGGCGCAGCGCAAACTCAGCGAAGGTGCAGACGTGGCGAACGTCGCCGCCGCGGTCGGCTACACCTCCCAAAGCGCCTTCAGTCATGCTTTCAAGCGCATTTGCGGTCACACGCCTCGATCGACCGGCCTAAGCTAACCGAATGTCGCGGCGAAAGGGCGCCGGGCCGCCATAGGGCTCAAACCTCGCCAAGGTCGCCTGCGGTCACAGGCAGAATTTCACACTGAGACACGACGGCCGCTTGCACGGCCGCGCGCGTCCCCTAAAAGGGAGCGCATGATCTTTGCCAGCGACAATTGGGCGGGCGCTTCGCGACCCATCGTCGACGCGCTCGCCGAAGCCGCCCGCAGCGGCCATCCCGCCTATGGCGCCGACGACCTCACCAAGGCCGTCGAGCGCCGTTTTTCCGAATTGTTCGAGCGCGAGGTGACGGCGCTGCTGGTCGGCAGCGGCACGGTCGCCAATGCGCTGGCGCTCAGCGTCTATGCCCGGCCGGGCGGCGTCGTCTTCTGCCATCCGGACGCGCATATCGCGGTCGACGAGGCGGGCGCCGTGTCGTTCTTCGGCGGTGGCATCACGATGACGACGCTCGGTGGGCTCCACGGCAAGCTCGAGCCGGCGGCGCTGGCAGCGGCGCTGGACCGCATGCAGATCCACGTCCCCCACAGCGGCCAGGCGATCGCCGTGAGCCTCTCCCAGCTCACCGAGCTGGGGGCGCTCTATCGGCCGGACGAAGTGCGCGCGATTGCCGATGTCGCCCATGCCCATGGCGCAGCCGTCCACATGGATGGCGCGCGCTTCGCCAATGCGGTGGCGGCGCTCGGCTGTTCGCCGGCCGACATCACCTGGCGGGCAGGCGTCGACGTGCTCTCCTTCGGTGGCACCAAGAACGGCTGCCTCGCGGCCGAGGCGGTGGTCTTCTTCGATCAGGCGCCAGTGCGTGACGCCGTCTTCCAGCGCCAGCGGGCAGGGCAGGGCTACTCCAAGAACTGGTTCATCGCCGCCCAGCTCGACGCCTATCTCAAGGACGATCACTGGCTCGATCTGGCCGGCCACGCCAATGCCATGGCGGCACGGCTGGCAGCGGTCATCGCGGCATCGGGTGCGGGGCGCCCGGCGCTCGCCCCCGGCGGCAACGAGATCTTCGCCATCCTGTCGAAGGCGGCCGACGCGCGGCTCACCGCCGCGGGCGTCGTCCATTATCCCTGGTCGGTCGAGACCTTGTCGGAGGATGCGCGGCCGGGCCCGGACGAAATACTGGTGCGGCTTATCTGCAGTTGGCAGACCACGCCCGGGGAGATCGACGGCGTCGCCGAGATCCTGGCGGGAAACTAGACCGAGCGGTAGGTGGATTCTCCCTCCCCTGAAAGGGGAGGGGCGGGGAGGGGTCGCCATCGACGATCCTGACCCCCACCGACCCGGCTTCGCCGGGCCACCTCCCCCTTTCAGCAGGGCGATCGCATATGGGCACCGCCCCCTCGCCCCATTGGGGAGAGGGCTCCGCGCCTTAGCGAGCAGAGCGAGCTTAGGCGCGGAGGGTGAGGGGGCGCCCACATATCCGGATAGCTCGGCTCCCCCTCACCCGGATCGACCCGCTGACGCGCCCGATCCGACCTCTCCCCGCCGGGGAGAGGTGGTGCGCCGTGCCATATACGATTGCCCTGACCCCTTTCAGGGGGAGGAAAATCGCAACGTTGCTTCGGGTCCACCAGGGCCGAAGCGGAAGGCATTTGCGGCTGTGCTTCGGCGCGATACCCTGCCGCGTTCAGACGACCTCTCCCATGCCTGTCGGAGTTGCCCGCCGTGTCGGACTTCATGCTGAAACCAGCCAGGGCGCCGGACGACCTGGCGACCGCGGGCGCGCTCTTTCAGGAACTGGCCGACTGGTATGCCGTCGAGGGAATCGATCTTTGCTTCCAGGGCTTTGCCGAGGAGGTGGCGGGACTGCCGGGCAAATATGCGCCGCCGCAGGGCGAGCTTCTCATCGCGTGGGGTGCCTCAGGCGAGGCGCTCGGCTGTATCGCGGTGCGCCCGTTCCGTGGCGACACCTGCGAGATCAAGCGACTCTATGTCCGCCCGGCCGGACGCGGCAAAGGGGTCGGGCGGGCGCTCGGCCAGGCGATCATGCAGGCGGCCAGGGATCTCGGCTACGCTCGCGCCATCCTGGATACCGCCTCGTTCATGGCTTCGGCCGTGCGGCTCTACGAGTCCCTCGGCTTCCGCGATGTCGCGCCCTACTACGACAATCCCTATGCGCGCGGCGACCAGCCCTGGGCCATCCGCTTCCTGGGAGCTGACCTGTAGGTCCACTTGCCAGACTCTAGTCTAGTCGGTTCAGCCGCGTGTTCCACACACTCCGTTCATGCCCGGCCCCGACCGGGCATCCAGGCGAGAATCACCGCAAGCGCGGCGCTTGATGGAAAGTCTCGCCTGGGTCCCCGCCTCCGCGGGGACGAACGGAAGACTTCACTGTCCGCGAATCTCCCACAAACGAAAAGAGCGCCCCGCGGGGCGGGGCGCTCTCCTGACTGGAACAGGCCGCGGGGTTAGGCGGCGACCTTGTCAATCTGCGCCGGCTTGCCGGTCGCGTTGATGGCGATGGTGCGCGGCTTCATGGCCTCGGGAATGTTGCGCACGAGGTCGACATGAAGCAGGCCGTTCTCCAGCAACGCGCCCTTCACTTCGACGTGGTCGGCGAGCTGGAAGCGGCGCTCGAAGGCGCGCGAGGCGATGCCGCGATAGAGGAACTCCGTCTCCTTCTCGCCCTCGTCGACCTTCTTCTCGCCCTTCACGGTGAGCACGTTCTCCTTCGATTCGATGGAGAGGTCGGCCTCGCCGAAGCCGGCGACCGCCATGGTCACGCGGTAGGCGTTCTCGCCGGTGCGCTCGATGTTGTAGGGGGGATAGGTCGCGACGGTGCCGTCGGTGCCGGCAAGCGAATCGAACAGATTGAACATCCGGTCGAAGCCGACGGTGGAGCGATAGAGTGGGCTGAGATCGAAAGTACGCATGGTCTGGTCCTCCAGATGAGCGACAAGAGTTGAGGAACCTGTGGCAGGCCCGCCGTTCTGGCCGGGCAAGATGCCGTTCCCCACGGACCCGTTTGGCGTCCGCAGCCAATAGGTGGGAACTGGAAAAACCTGAATCAAGGCCTGCGACAGGTTGGATGGCGGCCGGAAACCTCAAGCGAAGCTGAACGCCACATGAACGACCCCTTCGGACCACGTTCAGGCCGGACCGGCATACTGGTGGCAAGTTCGATCGGCGGGCGGCTTCCCCGACACGCGTACCGCTCCCGATCGCGGCAACAGGCCGGCGTCGTACCCCGCCCCCCTCCGATGTCGGATCCTGTGAATGTCGGCGGCGTTCCCTGAAAAAGGGGCGCCGCCGACGCATTTTCAGGCCGCCTGCTTGAGCCCGCCCATCGGCTGCACTAATCAGGATCGTCGGCGGGTGAAGGCGGCGCGGCACGGTCGGTGGGCATGGAACTCTACGAAATCGACGGCAACCCGGTCCCATCCGGCGCTATCGTCGGCAACACCCTGACCAGCGACGGCGTCACTTTGCGCTATGCCCGCTGGCGGGCGACGACGCGCAAGACGCTCGGCACCGTCTGCCTGCTGCAAGGGCGCGGCGAGCAGATCGAGAAGTATTTCGAATCGATCGGCGACCTCAGGAGCCGCGGTTTCGCGGTCGCCACCTTCGATTGGCGCGGGCAGGGCGGGTCGGAACGGCGGCTGCGCAACCGCATGAAGGGCCACGTCGACAGCTTCGAAGAATACGACCGCGACCTCGAAGCCTTCATGCAGCACGTGGCGCTGCCCGACTGCCCGCCGCCCTATTTCGCGCTCGCCCACTCGACCGGCGCGCTGGTCTGCCTGAGGACGACCCGCGGCGGACTGACGCGCTTCTCGCGGCTGGTGCTGGTCTCGCCGCTGATCGGGCTCGGGGCCACCCGACCGAGCCAGCCCAACGCCTTCCGCATCGCCGCCTTCATGACCGCCATCGGGCTGGGCGAAATGACCGTCCCCGGCGAGCACTCCCGGCCGATCGACAAGGTGCCGTTCGAGGGCAACGTGCTCACCAGCGACCCGGCGCGCTACCAACGCACGGTCGACCTCTTTGCCAAGCTGCCCCAGGTTGCGGTCGGCACGCCGACCTTCGGCTGGCTCTACGCCGCCTGCCGGGCGATGAACGAAGCCACCGAACCGGATTTCGGCCCGGCCGTGCGCGTGCCGGCGCTGATCGTCAGCGGCGCGCTCGACCGGCTGGTGTCGCTGACGGCGGCGGAAGGGCTGGCGGCGGCGCTGAGGGCCGGGGGGCAGGTGGTCATCCCCGGCGCCAACCACGAGATCATGATGGAGCGCGATCCCGTCCGGGCGCAGTTCTGGGCGGCCTTCGAGGCCTTCGTTCCGGGCTCGCCTTGACGGCGCTACGCGGAAGCGCCCGCGAGCATTTCCAGCACCGCCGCGTGCAGCCGCCTGTCGCCGCTGGCGACGATGCGGCCGCCTGAGGCGGCGGAGCCGCCCTCCCAGGTGGTGACCTGGCCGCCGGCGCCGGTGATGACCGGGATCAGCGCCACGATGTCGTAGGGCTTGAGCCCCGCCTCGATGACCACGTCGGCATGGCCGGCGGCGACCATGCAATAGGCGTAGCAGTCGGTGCCGTAGCGGGGGAGCTTGACGGCGCCCTCGACCCGGTCATAGGCGGCGCGGTCGTCGGCGCTCTTGAACAAAGCGGGCGTGGTGGTGAACAGCGCCGCCTCGGCGAGGGTGGCGCAGGCGCGGGTTTTGAGCGGCGCCGTGCGCCCGTCGGGTCCGCGGTACCAGGCGTTTGCGCCGTCGCCCCAGTAGCGTTCGCGGGTAAAGGCCTGGGCCATCATGCCGAAGACCGGCTCGCCTTGGTGGAGGAGGCCGATCAGCGTGCCCCACACCGGCAGGCCGGTGATGAAGGAGCGGGTGCCGTCGATCGGGTCGAGCACCCAGACGAAGTCCGCGTCGGGGTTCTCGATGCCGTGCTCTTCGCCGACGATGCCGTGGTCCGGATAGGTCTTGCCGATCAGCCGGCGCATGGCGGCCTCGGCATTGCGGTCGGCAACGGTCACCGGATCGAAGCCGGCGGTGCCCTTGCTCTCGATCGAGAGAGGTGCCCGGAAATGCGGCATGATCGAATCGGCGGCAGCATCGGCCAATTCGTCGACGAATTGGGCGAGGCCCGGAAGGTCAGGATTCATGGCAGGCATGCTGTTTTCTCATAGCCCGAAGGCGCTGGCCGGAGGCTGGGCGCCCGCCGGAACATATTGAAACATAAGTCTATTTTTTGCCAGTGTGACATAATTCCAGCAGTTGGTAACCGATTACATATTCTGGCCGGTGGGACTTGCACTTTTGCACCGCGGGGCCAAAATATTGCGGTGCGATAGCGATATCGCACTGCCCTCCTTGGGCGTTTCCTCCCTAGACTTGGGCCGCCTCGTGCAAACGAGCGGCCCTTTTTCTTGGGGCGCGTGCCATGCCCGGTTGTGCTGTACGCACCAACTACTCGGCCGCCTCCGGCCGCGCCAGGAACCCCGCCTCGAAGGCCCTGCCCAGTTCGCGCACGAAGCGAGCGAGGTCGGTGGAGAGCTGGGCGAAGCCGTCGTGCCTGTCCAGCGTGCGCTCGTCCATGTAGAGGCCGCGGTTGACCTCGATCTGCAAGGCATGCACGCCGTGCCGCGGCTGGCCGTAATGCTCGGTGATGAAGCCGCCGGCATAGGGTTTGTTGCGGCTGACCGAATAGCCGCGCTGGGTGAGGATCTGGGCCGACAGGTCGATCAGCTCGCCGGCGCAGCTGGTGCCGTAGCGGTCGCCGAGCACGATGTCGGGGCGCTGCCGGCCGTGGCCGCCGCGCACGGTCGAGGGCATGGAATGGCAGTCGATCAGCACCGCCAGGCCGAAGGCGGCGCGGGTGTCGAGGATGAGCTGGCGGAGCACGCGGTGATAGGGCTTGTAGACCAGGTCGATGCGGGCGAGCGCCGTGTCGACGGGCAGCGGCCGGGCGTAGATCTCCTCGCGCTCGGCGACGATGCGGGCGATGGTGCCCAGCCCGCCGGCAACCCGCACCGAGCGGACATTGGCGTAGGTCGGGAGCGCCCCGGCGAACATCTTGGGGTCGAGCTCGTAGGGCTCGCGGTTCACGTCCAGCCAGGCGCGCGGGAAGTTGGCGTGGAGCAGCGGCGCGCCCAGCGCCGCGGCCTCGCGCATCAGGGCGTCGACATGGGTGTCCTCGGAGCGGCGGATCGCCTGGGCGTCGAGGCGGGAAGCGGCCAGGAACTCCAGCGGGTAGTAGCTGCCGCTGTGCGGCGAGCTCAGCACAACCGGGAGATCGCGGCGCAACGGCGCGACGACGTCGAAGGCCGGGCGGCCGAAAAAATCCGGAGGTGTTTCCATCTGGCGCCAGAACAACACGCACGTCAGCGATAAGGCCGCTCCGCCGGTGATGTTGCCAAGATCGGCCGGGCCTGTCCACAGCCCTCGAGCCCCATGTTTCTGCCGCTATTCACGCGATCTTTACTCGGATAAGGATAATCGGTGTGTCCGTTTCGGGCGGACGAATCGCGAGGGCTGCAAATTCCGACAATGTCCCGAATCCTGCTTGCCGAAGACGACAACGACATGCGCCGATTCCTCGCCAAGGCGCTGCAGAACGCTGGCCATGACGTGGTCTCGTTCGACAACGGCCGCTCCGCCTATGAGCGCATCCGCGAAGAGCCGTTCACGCTGCTCCTCACCGACATCGTCATGCCGGAGATGGACGGCATCGAGCTGGCGCGGCGGGCGACCGAGCTCGATCCCGACCTCAAGGTGATGTTCATCACCGGCTTCGCCGCCGTCGCCTTGAACCCGGATTCGAACGCTCCCAAGGACGCCAAGGTGCTGTCCAAGCCTTTCCACCTCAAGGATCTGGTCAACGAGGTCGAGAAGCTGCTGGCGGCCTGACGCCGGGGCTCTCGCAAGGCTTGAAGCCGCCCCGGCCGGCCTGATATAGCGTGCCTTCATTGCCGCCCGGGTTCCCGTCCGGGCGGCCAGGATGGGCGGTTAGCTCAGCGGGAGAGCACTACGTTGACATCGTAGGGGTCACTGGTTCGATCCCAGTACCGCCCACCATCCCTTCAATGACCTAGCGGTCGTTTGCGTCATTCCCGCCGGTGCGTTGGTGTGCGTCTGCCGGCAATCTTGGCGGGACGGAGCATGGCACCGACTGCGCGGACCGGCTGGTTTCCCAGATTCGAGCTTGTACGAAACTGCGGTTTCGTCCGCCGCGCATGGCGCTCTTCCCACAACCCCCGGTGCGCGCTACGGTCGTCGATGCTTTCCGGGGGGAGGGTCAAGGCTATGCGCCTTGCGGGCAAATCGATCTTCATTACGGGCGGCAGCAGCGGCATCGGGCTCGCCACCGCGATGCTTTGCGCTCGCGAAGGCGCGCAAGTAGCCATCACCGGCCGGAACCGTGAGCGCTTGGACGAGGCGGTCGCCCAAATAGGCGGCGGCCTGGCCTTTGAGGCCGACGTTGCCGACGACGCGGCGATGGAAGAGGCGTTGACCGAGACACACGCGGCTTTTGGGACCATTCATGCAGTGTTCGCCAATGCCGGCCTGGGCATCCTCACCGAGATTGGTAAGGCAACGCGGGCCGAGTTTGCCGAAACGCTCTCGGTCAACGTCACCAGCGTGTTCATGACCATACAGGCAGCGCTACGGCATATGCCTGGCGGCGGTTCGATCATCATCAACGGTTCGGTTTCGGCCGGCATGGGGCCGAGCGGGCGGACAGCCTATGCCGCGAGCAAAGGCGCGGTCCACGCCATGGCCAAGAGTCTTGCGTCAGAACTCTCGCCGCGCGGCTTCCGCGTCAACGTCGTGGTGCCGGGCACAGTGGCAACTCCGATCTGGGAAGTGATCGCGCCGGATCCCGGAGGCGCTCGCCCGGCTTCATGCGCGGTTGGCCGCGCGCGTACCGCTCCACCGCATGGTCAAGCCCGAGGAAGTCGCGGAGGCAGTGCTGTTTCTCGCCTCCGACGCCGCGTCGGGCATACAGGCGGCTGAGATCGTGGTTGACGGCGGTGCCACCGGCGCGCCCGCCGGTATGCCGATCTACCAGAAGGGCGTGCTGCCGGACTGACCATGTAGCCAGCACGCTGATTGGAATCTCTCCAAGAGTAATCCTTTAGATTCCAAGTACATGCGCCAAATTTTCACAACTCCTCGTTATGGTCTCCCGCCATGAGCGCTGCGGGGGACAGCGCTCCAGACCGGGAGAAAAGTGATGAGCGTGCATGCGGGGACGGCGGCCAGTTCACTGCCTGATGCATTTGCGGCAGGACGGGCGGCGGCTGTGGATGCGGTCAAACACCTGGGTGGCGAAAAGCCGGCCATGGTCTTTGTCTTCACCTCGCCCCGCTACGACCTGCCGAAGCTCCTGGAGGGCGTCCGCAGCGTCACCGGTGAGGCGCACCTGCTCGGCGCGACCGGCTCGGGCGAGATCCTGCGCGAGACCTATCTGGGGTTCGGCTACGGCGTCGGCGTGATGGTCCTGTCCGAGGGCTCCTACCGCTATGGCATCGCCTCGGCCGACCACATCCGCGGTCGCCTGACCGACGTCGGGCAGCAGATCGCGCGTCAGGCGCGCGACCAGGCCGGACCCAGCAAACACGGTGCGGTGGTGCTGATGGCCGACTGCCTGTCCGGCAACCTCCAGCAGCTCTTCAACGGCATCTATCGGGTCACCGGTCCGCGCGTCCCGATCGTCGGCGGCGCGGCGGGCGACGAGATGAAGTTCGTGGCGACCTACGTCTTCCACGACGACAAGGTGGTCGAGCAGGGCGCGGTGGCGCTGTGGATCGCGTCGGACGAGCCTTTCGAGGTGATCACGCGGCATGGCTGGGAGCCGATCGGCGTGCCGCTGCTGGTCACCCGCGCGGAGGGCGTCGACATCATGGAGCTCGATGGCCGGCCGGCGGCGATCGTCTACGAAGAGCAGCTCGGCCTCGCCCCCGGCGAACTGGCGGCCGACAAGTTCTGGGACACCTCGGTCAACCATCCGCTCGGCCTGATGCAGAGCGATGGCACCTTCATCATCCGCGCCGCCCGCGCCAAATCGTCGAACGGCTGGCTGCGCATCCAGGGCTGCGTGCCACAGGCGGGCAGCGCCGTGCAGGTGATGGCGAGTTCGCGCGACAAGCTGCTTGCCGTCACCGAAGAGGTCGGCGCCATCGCCCGCCGGCGCGAGGGCACCGGTGCGCTGCTTGCCTTCAGTTGCGCGGCACGCGCCATGCTGCTCGGCGAGCGCACCCCGGAGGAGTCGGTACGCCTGCAGCAGGCGGCCGGCGAGGTGCCGAGCTTCGGCATGTATTGCTGCGGCGAGTTCGCCCGCACCTCGGGCGTTCTGGGCACCCACAACTGCACGCTGACGGCCGTCGCACTCTGAGGGCATCATGTTCTCCTCCGATAGGAATGCCACCTCGGCGCCCATCCCCGGCGCCGAGGCGGAGAACCTCAACAGACTGCGGCTGTCGAGGGATGCGGCGATGCATGCCGCCAACCTCGCCGTGCGCGATGCCACGCGCCTGACGCGGCTGCTGACGGCAATCAACGATTCCGGCCAGCTCGATGCCCTGCTCGAACGGGTTCTGCTGACGCTATCGGAGCTGTTCGCCGCCGAGGTGGTCGTGCTGCTCGATCCGGCGGGCACCGGGTCGTTCATGCCGCTGGCGTCCATCGGCCTGCCGGAGGACCTGGTTCATCTGCCCTTCTGCGGTGCCGTGGACGGCAATGTCGCGCGCACCATGCGGGAGGGCAGTCCGCTCCTGGTCAAGGACGCAGCCGCCGACGCGACCGTCGAGATGCAGCTGCGCGACCTCGACATCGGCAGTGTTCTCTATCTGCCGGTGTCGGCCAGCCACGCCGCCCGGGGCGTCCTGGTCCTGGCGCGCTGCCGCTCCGAACCCTTCACGTTCTCCGACGTCGGCCTGCTGACGGCGATGGCCTATCGCATCGGCCTGGCGGTCGAGCAGGCGCAACGCCGGGAGCAGCTCGAACGAATCGTCCGCTCCGAGCGGACCATCGGCATCGACCTCGAACGCAACAGCGTCGCGCAGCGCACCGCCGAGGAATTCCCGAGCCTGGTCGGCGCCGACAGCGCCACCCTGGTCCTGCTCGACGGTGCAGGTGCCATCCAGTACCACGCCGATCACGGCGAACCGGTCCTCGACGCCGCCGCGTTGGCGACCCTCGTGCAGCGCCTGCTGGCGACCACCGGGCTTATCCGTTTCGAATCGCATGCGGAGATGATCGAGGTGACGGGCGCCGCGGCCGAGGCCGGCGTGTCGACGCCGCAGAGGGCGCTGCTTGCCCTTCCGATCGGCCGTGACCGCCTGGATGGGCTGCTGTTTGCCTTCCGGGCGCTGCCGACGCCGTTCGATCCCGACCTGCACACCATCGCCATGCTCTATGCCGGCCAGTGCTCGGCCGCCCTGGAGAATGGCCGGCTCTATCGCGCCGTCCACAGCGAGCTGACCGACCGCCGCCGGGCCGAACGGGCGCTCAAGGCGAGCGAGGAGCGCCTCGGCGCGCTCATCCGCAGCGTTCGCGACCTGATCGTGGTGCTCGGTCCGACCGGCGAGATCCGCTTCGGCAATCCGGCCGCTGCCTTGGTGTGGGGCGCCAATGAACCGACAGGATCGTGGGATGCCTTCTGGGGGCGCGTCTGCCCCAGGGATGTCGAGCGGCTGCGCAGGATCGTCTTCGATCTCGAGAACACCCCCGGCGTGACGCGGACCTGTTCCGTCGGGCTGGTGTGGGCCGACAGGAGCCGCCACGAATACGACGTGGTCCTCATCAACCAGCTGCGCGACCCGGCGGTGGCCGGCATCGTGCTGACCTTCCACGACGTCACCGACCGCAAGTCCTATGAGCTGCGCCTGGAGGATCTGGCGTTCCGCGATCCGCTGACCGGGCTGGCCAACCGCGCCTTCTTCCAGGACCAGCTGCGGCTGGCCCTGTCGCCGGAGACGTCGTGCGCGCGGTCGGTGGCGGTGATCTTCTTCGATCTCGATAACTTCAAGGTCGTCAACGACAGCCTCGGGCACGAGGCCGGGGACCTGATCCTGAGAGCCGTGGCCGACAGGATGCGCGGTGTCCTGCGGGCCGGCGACATCGGTGCGCGGTTCGGCGGCGACGAGTTCACCATCCTGCTCGGCGCCGAGGTCGGCGAGCAGGAAGCGCGCCACGTGGCCTACCGTCTTCTCGCCGCCATCCGTGCGCCGATCCCGATCGGCGGACGCGACGTCGTGGTCGGCGGCAGCTTCGGCATCGCCATCGGCGAAACCGGACTTGCCAGCGCCGACGACCTGCTGCGCAAGGCCGATGTCGCGATGTACCACGCCAAAACCAGCGGCAAGAATGCCTGTGCTCTGTTCGACGAAACCCTGGAAGTTGCCGCAGTGCAGCGCCTGGAAGCAGAGACGGATCTCCGCGGAGCGCTGGCACGCAACGAGCTCGACGTCTTCTATCAGCCGATCGTCTCGCTGGCCGATGGCCGTCTGCTCGGGGCCGAGGCGCTGATGCGCTGGCACCACCCGACGCGCGGGTTGGTCGCACCGGTGGAATTCATCCCGGTTGCCGAGGCGACCGGACTGATCATCGATGTCGGGCGGCGGGGCATCGAAATGGCCTTCGCGCGCCTTGAGCAATGGCGTGTGGTCAATGGCCAGTCGCTGCCGCTGCACATCAACCTGTCACCACGCCAGCTCTCCTGCGAGGATTTCGCCGACGAGCTGATCGACACGGCCAGGCGTCACGGCGTCGATCCCCGTGCCATCTCGCTGGAGATCACCGAGAACGCGCTCATCGGCGATCCCGACATGGTGATCGTCATGACCGAGCAGCTGCGCGAGCATGGCTTCCGGATCGCCATCGACGATTTCGGCACCGGCTATTCGAGCCTGTCCTACATCAAGCGGCTGCCGGTCGACGAGCTGAAGATCGACCGCAGCTTCACCGCCAACATCACGACCGATGCGCGCGACGAAGCGATCGTGCGCAACATCACCTCGCTGACCGAGTCGCTGGGCATCGGGGTCGTCGCCGAAGGTGTGGAGACGGAAGAGCAGCGGGCCATGCTGCTGGCGATGGGATGCAGCCGCGGACAGGGCTTCCTGTTCTCACCGGCGCTTTCTGCCGACGGCTTTGCCAAGTTCCTGCCGCTGATGGCGGACACGAGCCCGGCGCAGAGGCGCGTGGCGCTGGGGGCCTGACGGTTCGTCGGCCCCCGGCCTGCTGAACCGGCTGCCCGAGGTCCGGCTGCGCCATGCTGCCAGGGATGACGGCGGCGAGGTTGTCGAGCAGCCCCGCGACCGCTCAGCGCACCGGTTCAGCGATTCCCCCGTTTCCGCGATTTCTTGTCGAAGGCACTGCCGCCGATTGTGCTGATGCCAGCGTTTTCCTTTAAGGTCGCTTGAATGCGCCGAGGTGGCACGAGCGGTGGCTCAAGACGAAGGGAACGATGGACGGCAACCGGCGACGCACACCAGCGGAAGACGGTGCCGTCCGTGTGGCGGTGATGCAGGCGCTGGAGCGGGCGTGGACCGGCCGGGCCGGCGAGGCGATCGCCATGCTCTCCACCGACCAGGCGGTCCTGGCCCATCCCTTCGGGCGCACGACACTCGGCACGCTCTACCTCGAAAGCCATCGCCTGCAAGAGGCGCTTGACGCCTTCAGCGCGGCGGTGGTGCTCGCGCCGGAAAGTGGCGAGGCGCGCTGCAATCTGGGCGTCGCGTTGCAGCAGCTCGGTCGGCTCGACGAGGCGCTGGCAGCCTATGAGGAGGCCATTCGTCTGCAGCCGGCCAACGTCACTGCCCATTTCAACTGTGGTGTCGTGCTCCGTCTCGCCGACCGCTTCGACGAGGCAGAGGCGGCGCTCGACCGTGCGATTGCGCTTAATCCGAAGATGGTCGAGGCGCATGTCAATCGCGGCCTGCTATGCCTCCGGCGCGGCCGTCCGCGCGACGCGCTGGCGAGCTTGGACCGGGCGCTGGCACTCGCCCCCGGCAACGCCGATATCATGCAGGTGCGGACCGCAGCGCTTCAGGCATTGGGACAGTCGGTGACGCAGCCGCATGCGGGCGTGCGTGCCACGGCCCAGCCGCCGCGCGGCGCTGAGGCCGCTGTCGCGCGCAGCCGCGTCCTGGTCGAGCTGCAGCGCAACGAGGAGGCGCTGGCGCTCGCCAATCAGGTGCCGCGGCAAGGGCCGGTCGGTGCGCAGGCGCTGATGGCCAAAGCCGCGGCGTTGTGGAACCTCGGGCGCGTCAGTGAAGCGCTCGGTGCCGGCAATGCGGCGCTCAAGCTTGATCCTGGCAATGCCGTGCTGCACGAGGAGTTTGCCTATTACTGCCTCAAGCTCGGCGACCTCGAGCGCGGCTGGGCGGAGTACGAATATCGGCTGGAGCGGCCGCAGCGTCGGCTGCCGATGCTGGGATTGGAGATGCCGCTCTGGCGGGGTGAGGATGTCGCCGGCAGGCATGTGCTGGTGCTGACCGAGCAGGGGCACGGCGACACCTTGCAGTTTGTTCGCTACCTGCGCCTGCTGCACGAGCGCGGCGCGAGGCTGACTGGCATAGCCAGCCCGGTGCTTATCGGCCTGCTCCGCTCACTTGCCGTGCCGATGGCGTGGATCGAGAAGCCGGAGGAGGCCGGGGAGGGGGGACGCTTCGACTATCATGTGCCGCTGCTGAGCTTGCCGCACCGCTTCGCCACGCGGCTGGAAACCATCCCGGCCGATGTGCCCTATCTCGCCGCCGATGCGGCAAAGGTCGCGGGTTGGCGTGGGCGGCTCGGCTCAGCAGGTTTCAAGGTGGGCATCGCTTGGCAGGGCAATCCGGACCATCCGAGCGACCATCTGCGCTCGATCGCGCTTGCCGAATTCGCGCCGCTGGCGGCGGTTCCCGGCGTCCGCCTGATCAGCCTGCAGGCCCGGAACGGCCTCCACCAGCTCGGGAGCCTGCCGCCCGGCATGAGCGTCGAGGATCTCGGCCCCGCGATTGGTGACAATCCCGAAGGGATGGCCGAGGTCGCTGCGGTGATGGCCAGTCTCGATCTGGTCGTGACGCCCGATTCCGCGATTGCGCACCTTGCCGGTGCGCTTGGCCGGCCGATCTGGCTGGCATTGATGGCCGATCCCGACTGGCGCTGGCTGCGCCGGCGTGACGACAGCCCGTGGTATCCGACCGCGCGGCTGTTCCGGCAGCGCAAACCGGGCGACTGGAGAGCGGTTTTTGCGGCCATGGCGGAGGCTCTGGCAGAGCACATCGGCCCGGCAAGCCTTGCTTGACTTGCCGGCCGCGCCTCCATATTTTGCCGCCCCAATCGACAGGGCGCGGATTTCCGCGCTCATTTCGTTCCATAGATGCGCGGGCCGCCCCCGATGAAAATCCGTAACTCCTTGAGATCGCTTCGCACGCGCCACCGCGGCAACCGCCTGGTGCGGCGCAAGGGGCGCGTCTACATCATCAACAAGACCAACCGCCGCTTCAAGGCGCGCCAGGGCTGAACGCCCGTGCCTGGGCCGTGACGGTGCCGCCGGAAAGGCGGCTTTGACGGGCCGTGCGGTCCGCCCTATCATTTTTCTCATGAAGATCGCTGTCGCAGCGCTTGCCGCCGCATTGGCGCTCGCCGTCCCGCCGGGCGCCTCTGCCGCCGGGGACGCGCCCGACGCCGCCCAGGCGCCGGCCGCGACGTTGAGCCGCGCCGATCAGCTCGATGCGCTGTTCACCCAGCTCAAGTCCGCCACCGACGATGCCGCCGCCCGGCAGGCCGAGGACGCCATCATCGCGCTCTGGCTGCAGTCGGGCAGCGCCACCGTCGACCTCCTGATGTCGTGGAGCGTGCAGGCGATCGCCAAAAAGGAATATCCCGAGGCGCTCGACATCCTCGACCGCGTCGTCACCCTCAAGCCCGACTATGTCGAGGGCTGGAACAAGCGGGCGACGGTCTATTACCTCACCGACCAGTACA
Organism: uncultured Alphaproteobacteria bacterium; assembly: GCA_963830205.1. Classification (GTDB taxonomy): domain Bacteria; phylum Pseudomonadota; class Alphaproteobacteria; order Rhizobiales; family Kaistiaceae; genus CAVSRC01. The sequence continues at coordinate 22,463 of CAWHLP010000006.1, forward strand.
GCCAGTCGATTGCCGACATCGAGCACGTGCTGGTGCTCGAGCCGCGCCATTTCGGGGCGCTGGTCGGTCTCGGCTCGATCTTCCGCGATCTCGGCGACGACACCCGCGCGATGGCCGCCTACAGCCAGGCGCTGGCGCTCGATCCCCATCTCGACAGCGCCCGCAAGGTCCTCGACGAGCTGCGCAAGAAGACCGGCAAGGACATCTGAGGCGGGCTTCACCGGCGTCCCGGGTCACGGCCGTGTGTTTTGACCGGGCTCCGGTCCCTCCATAGGCTCCTGCCATGCGGATCGCCCTTGCCCTTGCGGCAGCTTTGCTCGCTGCCCCGGTCCCGGTGTCGGCGGCCGGCCCGGCGGCGGACCAGCCGGCGGCGGCGGCCCCCTCGCGGCCGGCCAAGGCGGCCGAACTCGACAGCCTGTTCGCCGCGTTGAAGAGCGTCACCGACGAGGGCGACGCGCGCATCGTCGAGACGCGCATCCAGGAACTGTGGCTCGATTCCGGCGACGCCGAGGTCAACCGGCTGATGGGCACCGCCATCGCCGCGGTCGATGCCGGCGCCTACACGCTGGCGATCGGCTATCTCGATTCCATCGTCCTGAGGAAGCCGGACTATGCCGAGGGCTGGAACAAGCGGGCGACGGTCTACTGGCTGATGGGGGCGGACGACCATTCGTTCTACGAAAAGTCGCTGGCCGATATCGACCGCACGCTGGCGCTCGAGCCGCGCCACTGGGGGGCGCTCGCCGGTCGCGGCTGGATCATGCAAGATCTCGGCAAGGACCAGGAAGCGCTCACCGCCTATCGCCAGTCGCTGGCGATCGATCCCTGGCGCGAGGACGTGCTGGTCAGCCTGCGGTTGCTCGAGGACAAGCTCGGCAAGGGGATTTGAAGCACTCGCGAGTGCTACCGCCCAGACCTTATTCGTTGCCGAAGCCGCCGGCGGTGACGTAGGCGATGCGCAGCATATTGGTGGCGCCGGGAGTGCCGAGCGGCACGCCGGCGGTGATGATGACGCGGTCGCCGGGCCCGGCCAGGCCCTCCCTGTGGGCCATGACGCAGGCGTGGCTGACCATGTCGTCGAGGTTGTCCGGCTCGTCGCCGAAGACGCAGTGCAGTCCCCAGACCAGCGACAGGCGGCGGGCGGTGGAGACCACCGGCGACAGGGCCAGGATCGGCGTATTGGGGCGCTCGCGCGAGGCGCGCACCGCGGTGTTGCCGGAGGCCGTGTAGCAGCAGATGCAGGCGAGGTTCAGCGTCTCGGCGATCTGCCGGGTCGCCGCCGAGATGGCGTCGGAGGAGGTCGCCTCCGGCTCGGTGCGCTGGGCGCGCAGGATGTTGACGTAGTTGGGGTCGCGTTCGACCTCGGTGGCGACCTTGTCCATGGTGGCGACGGCCTCGACCGGGAAGGCGCCAGAGGCCGATTCGGCCGACAGCATGACCGCGTCGCAGCCCTCGAAGACGGCGGTGGCGACATCGGACACCTCGGCGCGGGTCGGCACCGGCGCGGCGATCATCGATTCGAGCATCTGGGTGGCGACGACCACCGGCTTGCCGGCGCGGCGGCAGGCGCGGGTGATCTGCTTCTGGATGCCGGGCACGCGCTCGAGCGGCACTTCCACGCCGAGGTCGCCGCGGGCGACCATGAGGGCGTCGGCGTGCTCGACGATCGCCGCCAGACGCTCGACCGCCTGCGGCTTCTCGATCTTGGCGAGGATGCCGGCGCGGCCGCGGGCGAGCTTGCGCACCTCGGCGAGATCCTCGGCACGCTGGACGAACGACAGCGCGATCCAGTCGACGCCGGTGTTGAGCGCGGCCTCGAGATCGGAGCGGTCCTTGGGGGTGAGCGCGCCGAAGGAGATGGTGGTGTCGGGAATGCTGACGCCCTTGCGGTCGGACAGGTGGTCGCCGACCTCGACCGTGGTCACCACGCGCGACGCCGTCGCCTTGGTGACGCGCAGGCGCACGCGGCCGTCGTCGAGCAGCAGGCGGTGGCCGGGTTCGAGCGCCGAGAGCACTTCCGGATGGGGCAGCTCGACGCGCGTCGCATCGCCGGGGTCGGGATTGGCGTCGAGGACGAAGGTCTGGCCGACGGTCAGGTTGATGGTCGTGCCGGCGAAGGTGCCGATCCTGAGCTTGGGACCCTGCAGGTCGACGAGAATGCCGATCGGGTGGCCCTGCTCGGCCTCCACCTCGCGGATGGTCGCCACCAGCCGGCGCATGAGGTCGTGGCTGGAATGGCTCATGTTGATGCGGAAGACATCCGCACCGGCCTGGAACAGCCTCGTGATCACCGTCTTGTCGGAAGAGGCAGGCCCGAGGGTGGCGAGGATCTTGGTCCGACGCGTACGCCGCATGCTAGCCGCCGGTCCCTTGACCGTTCCCCTGTTGGTCGGGCTCGGTCAGTTGGACCGTCCAGCTCTTCTGCTCGCCCGTGTCGACCTCGAAGAATCCGGCCTTCTCGAAGCCACGCGCCACGCAATCCTCAATGCCGTGGATCGTGAACATCTTGTCGCGTGTACACATCTGCGCCTTGCCGCCCCATACGCCCCCGCGGTCGTAGTCGACCGCATACACGTAATAGAAGCGTGACACCAGAGCGCCGGCGACCAGCGTTTCGCAGGTGTCGGGGGCAACATTCCACCAGCCCTCGGTGGACCAGCGCTTGTTCTCCTTGTAGCCGATGGCAATGCCGACCCGGCTCGCCGTGCGGTTGCACAGGCGCAGGCCGCCGGCTCCGTTATCGGCGCCGGCGCCGGAAACGCCCGCCGTCGTGGTGGTCTCGGTGAGCAGCCGGGCGCCGCCATCGTCACCACCGTTCTGGTGCAGCAGGAAGTAGGCGGCCAGGCCAATGACGAGCAGGCTGACGATGCTGGCGGTGACCACCGCCGGCCGATGCCAGGATGTATTGCGGGATCGTTTGGCCACGGTCAGCGAATTGGGGGTCTATGCATTTCGGGTGCGTTCTCCGGCACTTATGACGCGCGGCCTTTCGCCCTGTCAACGCGCCATCCGCCGAACCCGTTGGCGGCCCGCCGGGCGGGTGGACGTGCCGGGCACTGGCGGAAATCGGCGCTTCTTGTCAGGCGAGAAGACGGCAGCATCGTGGCCGCTGGCGACTGGAACGGCCCCCGCCGGCCCACTATGATCGCCCCCGCATGAACATCGCCTCAGCCGTACCGGCCGCTGCCCTGGCCGATGATTTCCCGCCATTTCAGCATGTCGACGGAGACCCCGCGGCCGGCGTGCTGGTCGTCTGCGACCACGCCGACAACCGCCTGCCGCCCGAATACGGCGACCTCGGCCTGCCGGCGAGCGAGTTCCGCCGCCACATCGCCTATGACCCGGGGGCGGCCGCGGTCAGCCGCGGCCTCGCCCGCCGTCTCGGCGTGCCGGCGGTGCTGTCGACCTTCTCGCGCCTCTTGATCGACGCCAATCGCGGCGAGGACGATCCCACCCTCATCATGCGCCTGTCGGATGGCGCCGTGGTCCCCGGCAACGCGGCGGTGGATGGCGAGGAGCGGGCGCGGCGCATCGCCCGCTTCCACGCGCCCTACCATGCGGCGATCGACGCGGCGATCGACCGGGCGCTCGCTGCCGGCAGGCCGCCGGTCATCATCTCCGTCCACAGCTTCACGCCGGTCTGGCGCGGCACTGCGCGGCCGTGGCACGCGGGCGTGCTGTGGGACAAGGACCCGCGCATCGCGCTGCCGCTGATGGCGGCGCTGAGGGAGGATGTCGCCCTGGTCGTCGGCGACAACGAACCTTACGCCGGTGCGCTCGCCAACGATTGCATGTACCGTCACGCCTCGCGCCGCGGCCTCGCCCACGGCCTGGTCGAGATCCGCCAGGATCTGATCGGCGATAGCGACGGGGCGGAAGCGTGGGCCGAGCGGTTGGCGAGGATCGTGGCCAGGCTCAACCGCCTGGCCGGCGTTCATGCCATCCGCCACTATGGTTCGCATGCCGGCGGGCTTGCCGCCGACGACAGCGGCGATCGGGAGGGAGCCAGCGCATGACCAGCGCAGCCGACAGAGACTTGACCACGCAGCTCGAGGCAGCGGTGTTCCGCCGCCTGGTCGCGCATTTGCGAGCGCGCAGCGACGTGCAGAACATCGACCTGATGAACCTCGCCGGCTTCTGCCGCAACTGCCTGGCCAACTGGTATCGCGAGGCATCGGAGGAGGCGGGCGTGGCGATGAGCAAGGACGCATCGCGCGAGCTCGTCTACGGCATGCCCTATGGCGACTGGCAGGCGCTCTACCAGAAGGAGGCGAGCGCCGACGACCTCGCCGCCTTCGACAAGAACCGCCCGCAGGAGTGAGCCGGCGGCCATCCTTCGAGGCGCGCTCCGCTCGCGCTCAGGATGAGGCCCGCGGTTCAAGTCCGGGCTGCGCCTCAGGATGACGGACGGCGCCGCTCACGGGCTTGACCGGGCGCCACGACTCGGGCGAACCACGCGCGGCGCTGACAAGCGCGCGTCAATCGTAGCAGGAGCACAGACATGGCCGACCCGGCAGGCTTCGCCAAGGACCAGCTCAAATCCATCATCGAACGCATCGAGCGCCTCGAAGAGGAGAAGCAGGCGCTGGCCGACGACATCAAGGAAGTCTACGCCGAGGCCAAGGCGAACGGCTTCGACACCAAGACGCTGCGTACGGTGGTGCGCCTGCGCAAGCAGGATTCGAACGAGCGCCAGGAGCAGGAGGCCCTGCTCGAACTCTACATGCAGGCTTTGGGGATGCTGCTGCCGTCCGAGTGAGGCGGCGGCTCAGCGGGCCGAGGCGACGTAGGCGTTGTACCTGAGGTCGACGATGGCCGGCTGCTCGACCAGCGCGCCGGAGAAGTGGTCGGTCCTCAGATCGGAATAGGCGTAGTGGCCGAAGCCGGCGGCGAAGGCCACCTCAGGCTTGTCCATCAGCTCGGTGTCGGCGGTGAAGTCCGGCATGGTGAGCACGGCATATGCCTTCTGCCGCGTCGAGCCGTTGCCGATCCACATGCGCAGGCTGCGCGTGTCGAGCGCGGTCATGGTGAGCTGCGGCATCATCATCGGACGGGCTGCTGCCACGCTGGCGCGCGGTGCCGGCGCACGTGCCGCCGCGGCCGCCCTGACCGGGCTGATATGGGGCAGCGGCACGCCGTAGGCGGGCGGGCCCTCGGGCAGCGTGGCCGGTGCATAGGCGAGCAGGGTGGGAACGCGGCTGGTGCCGGCGGCGTCGTTGTTGCCGCGCAGGACCGCGGTGGTGATTGCCTCGGCGCGCAGCGGCCGCGTCACGTCGATGGTCGCCACGACCGCGGTCGGCGCGATCGGCAGCGAGGCGCCGCGCCGGCTCTGGTCGCGTTCGGCCATGGCGGCGGCCAGTACGGCGGGCACCGGCGGCGCCGTCCAGTCCTGGGCATAGCCGAAGGTGTCGCTGGGCAGGGGCTGGGTGGCGAGGCTGGCAATGTCGAGTGGCGGCTGCGCCGGCGCGGTGATGTCGGGGATGGCGGGCAGGGAGGCGACGGCGAACGGCTGCTGTGGTTTTGGCGCCAGCCGCGGCATCGGCACCGCAGCGGTGGCGTAGGAGGCGACGGCGGTGCCGACGGCGCGCCGGGCCGGTGCAGCGGGCACCGCGGGCGCATCGGGCACGACAGGCGCAGGCGCAGCCGCGGCAAGCACAGGCGCCTGGACATCGGCGGGCTCGTCGTCGCCGGCTCCGCCGGCGTCAGCCGCGTTGTTGGCGACCATCACCGGTGTCGCTGTGCCCTGGGTGTCCTCGATCACCGGCGAGTTGCCGAAGGAGGCGACCTTGGTGGTCGGGGTCTCGGAGGCGATGCGCGTCTTGTAGGCGGCCAGCGCCTGGTCATAGCCGGGCAGCGGCCGGCCGTCGGACGGGACGTGCAGGGTCTGCCCGTTGGGGAACACGCGGACCAGCTGCTGGCGGGTCATGCGCGGCCAGTGGCGCACGTTGCCGGTGTCCATGTGGACGAAGGGCGAGCCGGAAGTCGGGTAGAAGCCGACGCCGCCGAGCTGCATCCTGAGCCCGATGGCACGCACCGTGGCCAGCGGCACGTCGGGGATGTAGAAATCCATCGCCTTGCCGAGCATGTGCTGGCTGTGCTGGGCGACGCCGTTGGAGCGGCGGCGGAGCATGGCGTTGGTCGGCGGCGAGCGATAGCCGCACACCACCTGGATGTAGTCGTGCGACCCGGACTGCTTGTAGACCTGCCAGATCAGGTCGAGCAGGTGCGGGTCCATGCGCGTCACCCGGTTCTCGCGCCAGTCGCGCAGGAACTGGTTGAGCTTGTTCAGGCCGTCACGGTCGTAGACGCCGTTGCGCTTGAAGACGATGACGGCGCGCTCATGGGTGTGGAGGTTGAAGAGCTTGAGGGCGCGGTCCTCGGCCAAGCTCGTGCCGTGGAGCGCGACGGTCAGCAGCAGCGCCGCGGCGCCGATCTTGAACAACGTCTGCGTTCGGCCGGCTGTCGGTCGCGGCTTATCCGCTGATTGCTGGTTGCCCCGCCAGAACAAAACTCTTCTCGCCGTTCCCTGCCCAAGAATGCAGGCCACTCCGCGGCGCATTGTCGGAGCGCATGGTTAACGCACGGTTTACCCACCAGGGAGCGCCACGCCCGATTGGCCAAGGAATCCCTCTGGACCCCGGCTAAAGGCGGATCGTGGCATTTGCGGGGCAGATCGGCAAGGGGCGCGGCCTGGGAATACCCCAGTTTCCGCGCCTTCTGGCCCTACCTGCGACGATTAGGAAACCAGCCCGAAGGCCTTTTCCATCTCGGCGTCGTGGTGATAGAGGTCCGAGCGGACCTGGAGCTTGCCGGAATCGTCCACCCAGGCGGTGAAATAGGTGATGTGCACCGGGATGTGCCGGGTCAGGTTGATCTGCGTCTGCGGACCGCCGACCAGCTTCTTCAGGCTGGCGGCCGACACGCTCGGATCGTAGGTGAGCAGGGCCGCGGCGAAGTCCCACGGGTTCATCACCCGCATGCAGCCGTGGCTGAAGGCGCGGTAGTCCTTCTGGAACAGGCTCTTGGAAGGCGTGTCGTGCAGGTACACGGCATAGGGATTGGGGAACATGAACTTGATCGAGCCGAGCGCGTTCTTCTCGCCCGGCGGCTGCTTGATCTGGATGCGGCGCATGTCGACGTTGCGCCAGTCGACCGTCCACGGATCGACGGCGCGGAAGCGCCCGCCAATATTGGCGAAGACCTGGTAGCCGGCGAGCGCCTTGCCGGGGTCGGCCTGGATCTGCGGCAGCATCTCCTTGACCGCGATCGATGCCGGCACGTTCCACACCGGGTTGACGATGACGTACTCGATCTCGTCGGAGAAGATCGGCGTCTGCTTGGTCGGCTGGCCGACGACGATGCGCGTCGTGAAGTAGACCTTGCCGTCCTTGTAGATGTCGAGATTGAAGTTGGGGATGTTGACGCGGACGTAGAACTTGCCGAGGTCCTCGGGCATCCAGCGCCAGCGTTCCATGTTGACCAGAATGGTATCGACATGGTCGTCGGCAGCGGCGTTGAGGCGGCCGAGGGTGGCCGGGCCGATGACGCCGTCAGGCTTGAGGCCGGCGGATTGCTGGAACGCCTTGACGGCGGCATCGACGCTCTCGTCGAACACCTCCGGATCGAACGGCTTGGCCGGCGGCTCGGTGGAGGCGACCACGGTCTTGTCGACCGCCGGCGCGGCGGCCGGCTGGCCAGTGGTTGCCGACACCGGCGTGACCACGGCGGCGTTCGGTGACGCATCGGCCATCGGCGTCTCGGCCGGCGGGGTGGGCGGTGCCGGCGGCGCGATCTTCAGACGCTCGCGCAGGATGACGACGCGCGGGTCCCTGGCGCCGAGCTTGAGGTTGGCGCCGGCGGGGATGATCGGCGGCAGGTCGTTCTTGGCGGCGCGGGCTTCGGCAAGCTTCTCGCGCAGCGCCTGGAACTCGGGATGCTGCGGGTTGTAGGAGGCCAGCACCTTGGCCGCGTCGTCGGCCATGGAGATCTTGTTCAGCGCCTCGACCGGATCGGCGACATGCGGCGCGTAGCTGAAGTTCTCGCTGATGTCGGCGGGGTCGAGCCGGCCGGAATGGGCGTCGTGGACGTAATCGATGACCGCCTGGCTGAGTATCACCTCGGCGTGGGCGAGCGCCTCCGGCGTGGCCGCCATGGCGAGGCCGATCTGGGCGTGCGGCAGATGATAGACGGAGGGGTCGAGACCGTCGGTGTCGGCCGCCTTGATGCGGGCGATGACCGCCTGTGCCCGCTCGGTCAGCTTGCCGTCGAGGACCCACGAGGGCGCATAGCTCTGGGTGCGATAGAAGGCGTTGAGGGCTCCGACGTCCTTCTTCTCGAGGAATTCGCCCTGGCCGCCGGCGTTGATGAGGATGGCGCGAATCGCCTCGCTCATCGGGTCGACGGCGCGATCGCCGGTCGTGTAGTAGCTGGCGAGAACGAGCTTGCCTTCGCTGTTCGCCGATTGAGCCCAGGCGCCGCCAGCGGAAATGAGCGCGGCAACGCCGATCAGCGTCGGGAATGCTTTGCGAAAGAGCATGGGGGACGGCCTCATTGTCATGCGATCAGGCGATCATTTGAAATGCTACAGATTAACGCCCGATTTCAATGACCGCGGTCACACCTCAAGCGAATTTTACCGCCTACTCGGCCGCAATTCCGGAGACTGTGTCCGAAATGCCTAGGTCTTTGAGCTTGCGGTAGAGCGTCGAACGGCCGATTCCGAGCTTGCGGGCGACCAGCGTCATGCGCCCGGCATAGCGCTCCAGGGCCAGGCGAATCATCGCTTCCTCGACCTCGGCCAGGGGGCGGACGTCGCCATTGGCGTCGAGCGTGGCGACCCCGTCAGTGGGTGCCGCCGCAGGCGGCAGGGCGGCAAGGGCGATCTCGACCGGCTGGGCGGGTTCCACCGGCGATTCGATCGCCGGCGGCGGGGCGCCGTCGAGGTGGGCGGTGATCTGCGGAAACTCGTCCGGCGTCAGCATCGGCCCGTCGGCGAGCACCACGGCGCGGAAGACGGCGTTTTCGAGCTGGCGGACGTTGCCCGGCCAATTGTGGCGGGTGAGGAGGTGGATCGCCGGCGCGGTGACGCCCCTGAGGCCGGTCTTGCCTTCCTCGGCGGCGAAGCGGGCGGTGAAGTGGCGGACGAGCTCGGGGATGTCCTCACGGCGTTCCCTCAAGGGGGGCACGCGGATCGGGAACACGTTCAGCCGGTAGTAGAGGTCCTCGCGGAAGAGGCCCGCCTTGACCAGGTCGATCAGGCTGCGGTTGGTGGCCGAGATCAGGCGGAAGTCGATGCGCAGCGGCCGGCGGGCGCCGACCGGGTCGATCTCGCCATCCTGGAGCGCGCGCAGCAGCTTGACCTGCACCTCTGCCGGCAGCTCGCCGACCTCGTCGAGGAACAGCGTGCCGCCATGGGCCTCGCGGAACTTGCCGACATGCTTGTCGGCGGCGCCGGTGAAGGCGCCCTTCTCGTGGCCGAAGAGGATGCTCTCGACCAGATTGTCGGGGATGGCGCCGCAATTGACGGTGACGAAGGGCTTCGAACGGCGGTCGCCAGCGCCCTGGATGGCGCGGGCGATCAGCTCCTTGCCGACGCCCGACTCGCCCTCGATGAGGATGGGGATCTGCGAGGCGGCGGCGCGCTGGCCGAGGCGGATGACGCGCTCCATGGCCGGGCTGCGGGTGATGATGTCGCGGAAGGTGAGGGTGCCGGTGGCGCTCCGCTTCATGCGGGCGATCTCGCCTTCGAGTGCGCCGAGCTTGAGCGCGTTCTCGATGGAGACCTGCAGACGCTCGGCGGAAGCGGGCTTGACCACGAAATCGACCGCGCCGGCGCGCATGGCGTTGACCACCGTGTCGATGCCGCCGTGCGCGGTCTGCACGATGACCGGCAGTTGCCGGTCGGTCTCGCGCAGCTTGGCAAGCACCCCCATGCCGTCGAGATCGGGCATGACCAGGTCGAGGATGATGAGCGTCACCGCGTCGCCGTCGGTGCTGGAAAGCAAAGCGAGGGCGGCCTCGCCGCCGTCGACGGTGATGGCGGTGTGGCCCATGCGGTCGACCGCGGCGGTGAGCAGGCGACGCTGGATGGGATCGTCGTCGACGATGAGGATGGTGGCCGACATTATGGCGCGGCAGGCTCCCTGGTGTGCGTGCAACTGTCTCTTTGCGGCACAATAGTGGTCGCTGCCGCTGCGATTTCCCAATGGAATCAATGGTCGTGGTGAACGTCCCGGGCCTGATGATCGGGCCGGCCAGTTAATCTGTTCTTAACCGGCGGCGCCTGGCGGGTGCGTTCCCGCGACGCTGGGGATAGCGGGCATGGGGCCGGATGGGCCCTTGCGCCCGACTGGTTGGTCAAACCGGCCGCAAGCGAAAGGGCAGTTGCGCGAGGCCGCCTCCCCGCCCTATTTGGCGGTCACGCTCGATCCCGACCTCACGATCCCGGAACCTTTTTGATGACCCCGACCGAAATCGCCCGTTCCGCCAGCCTTGCCGCGGAAGCGGCCGAGGACCTGGGCACGCTGCCCGAATGGAACCTCGAAGACCTCTATGCCGGCATGGACGATCCCGAGCTGAAGCGCGACCTGGCGCTGTCGGAGAGCGAATCGGTCGCCTTCGAGGAGACCTACAAGGGCAAGCTCGACGGGCTGGCGGCGGAAAGCGGCGCGGCGCTCGCAAAGGCGGTCGTCGCCTTCGAGAAGCTCGACGAGCTCATCGGCCGCATCATCTCTTATGCCGGCCTGCTCCATGCCGGCGATACCAGCGACCCCGCCCGCTCCAAGTTCTATGGCGACGTGCAGGAGAAGATTACGGCGGCGAGCGCCCACCTGCTGTTTTTCCCGCTGGAACTGAACCGCATCGCCGACGACGTGCTGGAGGCGGCGATGGCCGACCCGGCGCTCGGCCATTACCGGCCGTGGCTGGAGGACGTGCGGGCGGAGAAGCCCTACCAGCTCGAGGATCGCGTCGAGCTTCTCTTCCATGAGAAGTCGGTGACCGGGGCGGGTGCCTGGAACCGGCTCTTCGACGAGACCATGACGACGCTCGGCTTCACCGTCGACGGCCAGGAGCTCTCGATCGAGCCGACGCTGAACCTGCTCCAGCACCCGGACGGGGCGAAGCGCAAGGCGGCGGCGGAGGCTCTCGCCGTCACCTTCGGCAAGAACATCCGCCTGTTCGCCCACATCACCAACACGCTCGCCAAGGACAAGGAAATCTCCGACCGCTGGCGCGGCTTCAAGGACGTTGCCGATGGCCGCCACCTGGCGAACCGGGTCGAGCCGGAAGTGGTGGCGGCGCTGGCGGAGGCGGTGCGCGCCGCCTATCCGCGCCTGTCGCACCGCTACTACAAACTCAAGGCGCGCTGGTTCGGCAAGCGACGTGCTCGACCACTGGGACCGCAATGCGCCGCTGCCCGACCGGCCGACCCAGGTGATCCCCTTCGCCGAGGCGCGCGCCAAGGTGCTCAGGGCCTACGGCGCCTTCCACCCGGAGATGGCGGAGATCGCCAACCGCTTCTTCGAATATGGCTGGATCGATGCGCCGGTGAGGCGGGGCAAGGCGCCGGGCGCCTTCGCCCATCCGACCGTTCCCTCGGTGCACCCCTATGTGCTGGTCAACTACCAGGGCCGGGTGCGCGACGTGATGACGCTCGCCCACGAGCTCGGCCACGGCGTCCATCAGGTACTCGCCGGCCCGCAGGGCGCGCTGATGGCGCCGACCCCACTCACCCTTGCCGAGACGGCCAGCGTCTTCGGCGAGATGCTGACCTTCCGCGCGCTGCTCGCCGATACCGCCGATAAGCACGAGCGCAAGGCGATGATCGCCGCCAAGGTCGAGGACATGATCAATACGGTGGTGCGCCAGATCGCCTTCTATCAGTTCGAGCGCAGCCTGCATCTCGAGCGGCGGGAAGGCGAACTCACCGCGGAGCGCATCGGCGAACTGTGGATGGCGGTGCAGGGCGAGAGCCTCGGACCGGCGATCCGCCTTGGCCCCGGCTACGAGACGTTCTGGAGCTACATCCCGCACTTCATTCATTCGCCGTTCTACGTCTATGCCTATGCCTTCGGCGATTGCTTGGTGAACTCGCTCTATGCCGTCTATGAGGAGGCGGAGGCCGGCTTCCAGGAGAAGTACTTCGCCATGCTCAAGGCGGGCGGCACCAAGCACCACAAGGAGCTGCTCGCGCCTTTCGGGCTGGACGCCAGCGATCCCGCCTTCTGGGGACGGGGCCTCGGCGTCATCGACCGGCTGATCGGCGAACTGGAAGCCATGGACTAGTCAGGGGAGTTTCCCTTGCCCAAGCCGCGCATCGCTGTAATCTCTGGCGGCCTTGCGCCCTCTAGGAGCGCGGCATGACCGGACGTGCGATCGGACTGATCCTGGCTCTCTTCCTCGTCGCCTTCGCTGGCGAAGCGCGGGCGTGGACACCTTTCGGCACGGTCGAGGACATCGTGCCCATCACGGATGTCGGGCTGACGACGCCGGGCGGCGACGCGCTCTATCTCGCCCACAAGACCTCGACCCTCTATTTCATTCTCGGCGTTTCCGTCAGCGACGACGGCTACGTGCTCGGCCTCCGGTCGAACCCCAAGCATTACGTCGACATGCCGCCGCCGGAGATGGTGGCCGATTTCCAGAAGCAGGGGACGCTGCCCAACCCGCTGCCGCCCTATCGTCTCGGCGTCGGCGACTACGCCATGGGTTATTCGCTGTGGCTGGTCGGCGTGCCGCTGGTCGTCATGTTCATCGCCATCAATCTCGCCATCCGTTCGCGCCGCCGCCGGAGACGCGCCCCACGCTACTAGGGCGCGGAAAGCCCCCACGGCTGCCGTTTTACATTCCGTATAACGTCCGTTATACAGAACGTATAACGTGGAGGCCGGCATGAAGCTCGAACTCAAGAAAATCGGCAATTCGACCGGCCTGATCCTGCCCAAGGAGCTGCTGGCGCAGCTCAACTTCAAACAGGGCGATTGGGTCACGGTGAACAAGATGGTCGACGGCAGCATTCAACTGCGCCGGTCCGATCCGGTGTTCGACAAAGGCCTGGAAATCGCCGAACAGGCGATGGACACCTATCGCAACGCCCTGGAAGAGCTGGCCAAGTGAAGGAGCCGATCTGGCTCCCCGTCGAGCTCGTCCTTGCCATCCACGAACGCCAACAGCGCCGTTTTGGCGGCCCCGCCGGCGTTCGCGATCCCGGCGGCCTCGAATCGGCGCTCGGCCGCCCGCGCAATCGCTGGGCCTATGAGCAGGGGGACCTTGCTTCCTGCTGTGCTATGCCTTCGGCATTGCGCGCAATCACCCCTTCGTCGACGGCAACAAGAGGACGGC
>CAWHLP010000007.1:0-80715 GCA_963830205.1 uncultured Alphaproteobacteria bacterium
CCACGATCTTGCCTTTGCCCTCGTCGCCCCATTGAGCTCCGACGACCACCACATCGCCATTGCGTAATCGATATTTCCTGAGGTCCCGGCTCGCGCCGGCAAGAGGACGCTCCGGCGGAGATGCCGGGGCGGCCTCGAGCGCGCGGACTATAGCCTCTGGGATAGCCCCATGCAAGGCCAAAACCAAGGGTCCGCGGCACGCCATCCCGCCGCGGCGGTGGCGTTGTCGGCCGGCTGTGGCTCGTCTATGAAGGCAACGGCCCGCATTTGGCGCGCACGCCCGAGGCGGCCGCACGCCTTCCTCTCGCCCCAGGCACCCCCCGTGACCGTATCGCCCCCGGCCAGCCGCGCATTGTTCGACCGGCCCTACCTGCTTCTGTCGCTGACCTCGCTCTTCTGGGCGATCAACATCGTGCTCGGCCGTTTCATCGCCGGCACGGTTCCGCCGGCCGCGCTTGCCCAGATCCGCTGGATCGGCGCCGCGCTGATCGCGGTGCCGCTCGCCCGCAGGGAGCTCATGCGCGACTGGCCGGCGATCCGCAGCCACTTCGGCATCATGGTGCTGCTCTCTTTCACCGGCGTCACCATCTACAACACGCTCGCCTATCACGGGCTCGAATACACCACCGCCCTCAACGGCTCGCTGATGCAGTCCTCGGCGCCGCTGATGATCGGCCTGTGGTCGCTGATCCTCTTCGGCGACCGGCTGACCGCGGCGCAGTTCGCCGGCATCCTGATGTCGCTCGCGGGGGTGCTCGTCATCGTCGCCCACGGCGACCTCACCACGCTCGCCCATCTCCGGCTCAACCCCGGCGACATCTGGTTCCTGGTCGCCATGGTGAGCTACGCCTTCTATGCCGCGCTGCTCCGCCGGCGGCCGCCGATCCACTTCCTGTCGCTGCTCGCCTTCACCTTCGTCGCCGGCGCCATCATGCTGGCGCCGGTGACGGTGGTCGAATACATGGCCGGCCGCCGCGTCGACCCGACCCCGGCTGCCTTCGCCGTGCTTGCCTATGTGATCATCTTCCCTTCGCTCATCGCCTACATCTTCTTCAACCGCGGCGTCGAGTTGATCGGCGCCAACCGCGCCGGCCCCTTCTTCCATCTCATCCCGGTCTTCGGCTCGGCCGTCGCCATCGTCTTCCTCGGCGAACGGCCGCAGCTCTTCCACGGCATCGGCTACGCCATGATCATTGCGGGCATCGTCGTGGCGCAGCGGGGTGCGCGGAAGGCGCGCCAAGTCGCGAGGCCTCGTTAATGCTCGCCATGCCGTATGTCGTCATCGGAAGATTTTGGTTGACACTCCAAATGGCGGAAAATACCAGCGGCAAATCGGGCGGGATGGGGGAGCTGGTCCATGGGGTCAATGCGTGACGCCGCGACGGCGCGTTTGGCGGCATTTTCGTCGGCAACGACCATCTACTACCTGTGCGCCGGGATTGCGGTGCATGTGCTCAATCCTGCATTCAGTCCGATCCGCAACTATATTTCTGACTATGCCGTGGGCGCCTATGGCTATGTCTATGTGACCGCCTACTGGGCGACCGTGGCAGGTTGCCTTGCCTTGGCTGTTGCCCTGTTCCGGCAATTGCGAACTGACGCGCGGGCCAAGGCGGGAGCGGTTCTGATCGCGATATTCGGGCTGACCTACGCGCTGACAGCGCTCTTTCCGACCGAGCTTCTCAAGCCCGGGGAATTCCCGCATGGCGCGGCCGGCGCTATCCACGCGATCGCTGCGCTAGTTGGATGGGTCGCCACCTTCAGTGCGGGTTTGCTGGTATCCGGGGCATTCGCGCGTGCCACAGCGCATCGCTCGCTGGCGCGACCTCTGCGCATTCTGGCCTGGTTGATGGTGGTCGCATTCATAGGTGTTTTGGCGGTCATGGCCTCCCGGCAGCCCGTCGCCGGTCTCGCCGAGAAGATATTCATTGTCTTCCGCGAAACTTGGTTACTCTTGGCAGCGGTTGGCACCTGCCGCGCGGCAGGCGGTATCGACGCAGTCCTTCATGACCACGCGTCCGGTTCCGGTTTGTCGGTGGGTGCTTGACGGCCTGCCTATGGGCGTACTGACAACCACACGCCTCGGCCGCTATGTGCTCTGGAACCGGCCAACAAATTCCGATCATCACCGATTTCCGGGCATTGCTTTGCAACCGTCGGCGACGCCGTTCGCATTCGAGCCGGCGGAGAAGCCCGCAGAGTTCGGTACGATTACGATACGGTCCAGACAGGGGTCAACGTCTGCTCCCCTAGAGGCCGTGCTGGACCAGACGGGCACGACCGGGCTCGTCATCATCGCCAGGGGCAAGCTCGTTTACGAGCACTATGCCAATGGTGGCGCTCGCGACGTGGTCAATCGTTGCTTCTCGGTGACCAAGTCCTTCGCCTCCGCTTTGGTGGGCATCGCTATCGGAGAAGGCCGGCTCTCCGGCATCGATGGCCCGATCTCCGAGCATTTGCCTGAATTCGCGGGCCGCCCCATGGGGGACCTGACCCTGCGTCATCTGCTCGAAATGCGCTCGGGCATCCGGTTCGTCCCGGGACCGCAACCCTGGTCGGACGACGCCATCTGCTACTTCTCGCCCGACTGTCGTTCTGCCACCCGCCGCGTGCCAATCACCGATCCGGTTGGGAGCTTCTTCCACTACAACGATTACCATCCATTCCTTGTCGGCATGATCCTGGAACGGGTCATGGGTGAGCCGGTTGGCCACACCTTTGAACAAAGGCTCTGGCAGCGCATTGGCGTGCGTTATCCGGCAAGCCTGACGATCGACAGCACACGTAGCGGCTTCGTTCATCTCGAGAGCGGCCTCAATGCGACCGCTGTGGATCTTGCGAAATTCGGCCTCCTCTACCTCAACCGGGGACGGTGGGAGGATCAACAAATCGTGCCGTCCGAATGGGTGCGCTCAAGCACTGGGCCTGAGGGCGCCCGGCGGGATCGCGAGTGGTTCCGATATTACGACCGCTTGCCTTGGGGCCGGGTCTTCGCGTCGGGCAAATACTTCTACAAGCATTTCTGGTGGGGACATCAGATTGGTCCGGATGAGCATGATTTCTTCGCCATGGGCGCTCTCGGTCAACACATTTACGTTTCGCCAAGGCACCAGGTGGTCATCGTGCGCCTCAGCGAACGCTTCCCGAAGGGTATGTGGTGGCCACCCGTGTTTCGACAGCTCATCGAGCGACTTTCGTAAGCGCGAGGGCAGGTTAGCTGACAAGACGGATGAAGCTTGGCCAGGTTCAGCTGTTGGCGTTTCTCTGTCATGCTGACGCGAACCGGCGATATCTGGAACACCCACGAGGCCGGCCAGCATTGATCGAAGACGATCCGGAGACAAGGAACTCCGTGCCTGCTCTTGGAACAGGCACGGAACCGCCTCGTTCGCCTGCGGTCAACAAGCGCAGTTAGGCAAGCCAACGCCCGGGCCAGCCTCGTCCCCCGATCGGGTCGGGGGCAGGCTCTTCGGGGGCGGCTTCGCCGCCGCCTCAGGATGAGGCCGGGGGAGAGTCCAGGCGCGATCACGGGGAGTGCCGGCCCTTCCCAGTGGTCCGATTCATTCGGACGGTTGCCAAAGCGGCCGAGACGCCAATGACAAGGACGCTTGACACTACGATGCGATGGTGACAAGTTTGCTTGTCACTCAGCTATGCAGATCGTTACGTCCATGCCTACCCGCCGACAGGTCGCCTTCGCCAGTTCCATTGCAATCGCCGTCATCGGAGCCATCGTCATCTGGTTCGGCGGGGCTGCCGTCATATCGGCCATATTCGGTGGCCACACACCGGCGGCGGCGCCATGGCTGGCGCTGGTCAAATTCGCGAGCCTGGCATGGGTGGCGGTGATCGGCTGGCTGGTGTCCTGGCGCCGGATGGACGAGATGGCCCGCGAGGCCCGCAAGATTTCCTGGCTGGTCGGATCGACCGGGGCCATCCTGGTGACCGCACCGGTCATGCTGTTCTGGCTGCTGAATGGGGGCGCGTTCCTCACCCGCCTTCTTGGCCATCCCGGTACGCCCGGCACCTACTTCGCCATGGGATGGGCCGGGCTTGTCGTCGCCCAGCTCCTTGGCACGTTGATCGCGGCGGTCGTCTGGCGAGCGAGGATGCGTTAGGGGCGCGCCCGTCCGTGAAGAACTGCCTCAAAGCGCTGAGGAGCGAGCGCGGCTGGAGCCAGGCGGAGCTGGCCGAGCGGCTCGATGTCTCGCGCCAGAGCGTCAATTCCATCGAGACCGGCAAGTACGATCCCAGCCTGCCGCTCGCCTTCAAGATCGCGCGCCTCTTCGGCCGGCCGATCGAGGCCATCTTCGAAGACGGAGGATGAGCGCGCGGAACGCGGCTTTGCCCGCGCCGGCGCGGCCGGCTCCACCACCGCACTGTCAATACCGCACCGGTGTCCCCCTCACCCGGATTTCCAAGGCCGGTTTGCTGACGCAAACCGGGGAAATCCGGCCTCCCCCGCGAGGCAGGGCGATCGCATCTGGGCACCGCCCCCTCGCCCCATTGGGGAGAGGGCTCCGCGCCTTAGCGAGCAGAGCGAGCTTAGGCGCGGAGGGTGAGGGGGCGCCCACAGATCCGGATAGCTCGGCTCCCCCTCACCCGGATCGACCCGCTGACGCGGCCCGATCCGACCTCTCCCCGCCGGGGAGAGGTGGTGCGCCGTGCCACATGCGATTCCCCTGCCCCGCGAGGGGGGAGGTGGAGAGTGGGGCAGCTTCGTCGCTGGATACCAATCGGCCCTAGAACGTCAGCCGCTTGGCCTGGACGACGCCGTCGAGAGCGCCCACCTTCGCCAGCACGTCGTCGCTCATCGCCCCGTCGATCTCGACCAGCGAGATGGCGTCGTCGCCCAAGGCCGCGCGGCCGAGATTGAAGTTGGCGATGTTGACCTTCTCGTTGCCCAAGAGCGTGCCCAGCCGGCCGATGAAGCCGGGCTTGTCCTTGTTGGTGACGTAGAGCATGTGCGGCGCGAAGCCCGCGTCCATGTTGATGCCCTTGATCTGGATGAAGCGCGGCTTGCCGTCGGAGAACACGGTGCCGGCGACCGCGCGCTCCTGCCGTTCGCTGCGCACCGTCAGGCGGATGTAAGTCTCGTAGATGCCGCGCTGGGTCTGGCGCACCTCGTTGATCTCCATGCCGCGGTCGCGCGCCACGATCGGCGCGTTGACCATGTTGACCTCGTTGAGCATGGGCCGGAGCAGGCCGGCAAGCAGCGCCGCCGTCAACGCCCTGGTGTTCATGTCGGCGACATCGCCGGCATATTCGATCGTAGCGCCGAGGATGGTGGTCTCGGTGAGCTGACCGGCGAAGGAGCCGAGATTCTCCGCCAGCTTGACGAAGGGGATCAGCCGCGGCGCCTCTTCCGCCGTGATCGACGGCATGTTGAGGGCGTTGGAGACGGCGCCGTTGACCAGATAGTCGGCCATCTGCTCGGCCACCTGCACGGCGACGTTCTCCTGCGCCTCGCTGGTGGAGGCGCCGAGATGGGGCGTGCACACCACGTTGGCGAGGCCGAAGAGCGGGCTGGAATCCGCCGGCTCCTTGACGAAGACATCGACGCCGGCGCCGGCGACCTTGCCGGTCTTGATCGCTTCGGCAAGGTCCTCCTCGACGATCAGTCCGCCGCGGGCGCAATTGATGATGCGCACGCCGTCCTTCATCTTGGCGATCGCGGCCTTGTCGATGATGTTGCGGGTCTTCTCGGTGAGCGGCGTGTGCAGGGTGATGAAGTCGGCGCGCTCGAAGAGCTCGTCGAGGGTGACCTTCTCGACGCCGAGCTGCAGCGCGCGCTCGTCGGACAGATACGGGTCGTAGGCGACGACGCGCATCTTCAGCCCGATGGCGCGCTCGGCGACGATCGAGCCGATATTGCCGCAGCCGATGATGCCCAGCGTCTTGGCGGTGATCTCGACGCCCATGAAGCGGTTCTTCTCCCATTTTCCCGCCTGGGTGGAGACGTCGGCGGCGGGAATCTGGCGGGCGACCGCGAACATCATGGCGATGGCGTGCTCGGCGGTGGTGATGGAATTGCCGAAGGGCGTGTTCATCACGATGATGCCGCGCTGGGTGGCGACCGGCACGTCGACATTGTCGACGCCGATGCCGGCGCGGCCGATGACGCGGAGCTTCTTGGCGGCGCCGAGCACCTTCTCGGTGACCTTGGTGGCGGAGCGGATGGCGAG
Source organism: uncultured Alphaproteobacteria bacterium (assembly GCA_963830205.1). Taxonomy (GTDB): domain Bacteria; phylum Pseudomonadota; class Alphaproteobacteria; order Rhizobiales; family Kaistiaceae; genus CAVSRC01. Next base: position 6,186 of record CAWHLP010000007.1, read on the forward strand.
CCCGTCATAGTCGCCGATGACGGCGAGCAGCTTCTCCTTGTCCTTGCCGAGATCGGGCAGGTAGTCGACCTCGACGCCGCGCACCTTGAATACCTGGATGGCGGTCTTGGACAGCTTGTCGGAAACCAGAACACGAGCGGTCATTGCGAGTACCTTTCCTTCGCGTCGCGCCAAGACGAAATCGCGGGCGCTTACGCGAATTGATGAGATGAGCGTGTAGGGTGGGTTAGCGCTGGAAAGCGCGTAACCCACCGGTTGAGTTTGCCTCCGAGTGGTGGGTTACGGCGCTCACGCGCCTAACCCACCCTACGAGGTTCCGGGATGGTTACGCCGCTTGCTTCAGCGACGCCTTTTCGACCGCAAAGGCCCAGTCGAGCCATTGGGTCAGGATCTTGAGGTCCGACGCCTCGATCGTGGCGCCCGCCCAGATGCGGAAATGCGGCGGCGCGTCGCGATGGTAATTGATGTCGTGGGCGACCTTTTCCTTGTCGAGGCGCGCCGAGATGGCCTTGAGGAAGGCCTCCTGCGCGTCCGGCTGGAGCTTGGTGACCTCGGGATCGACTATTCTGAGCGTCACCGAGGTGTTGGAGCGCGCCGCCGGGTCTTCGGCGAAGAAGTCGATCCACGGCGTCTTCGCCGCCCAGTCGGCGAGCACCTTGAAGTTCGCGTCGGCGCGGCCCATCAGGCCCTTGAGGCCGCCAACGCCTTTCGCCCAATTGAGCGTGTCGAGATAGTCCTCGACGCACAACATCGACGGCGTGTTGATGGTCTCGCCGACGAAGATGCCATCGATGAGCTTGCCGCCCTTGGTCATGCGGAAGATCTTGGGGAGCGGCCACGGCGGCGTGTAGGTCTCCAGCCTCTCGACCGCGCGCGGGGAGAGGATGAGCATGCCGTGCGCCGCCTCGCCGCCGAGCGCCTTCTGCCAGGAGAAGGTGACGACATCGAGCTTGTCGAAGGCGAGGTCCTGGGCGAAAGGCGGCCGAGGTCGCATCGCAGATGGTCAGGCCCTCGCGGTCGGCAGCGATCCAGTCGCCATTGGGCACGCGCACGCCGGAGGTGGTGCCGTTCCAGGTGAAGACCACGTCGTGATCGAAGTCGACCTGGGTGAGATCGGGCAGCTTGCCGTAGTCGGCCTTGATGGTGCGCGCGTCTTTCAGCTTGAGCTGCTTGACCACGTCGGTCACCCAGCCGAGGCCGAAGGATTCCCACGCCAGCACATCGACCGGGCGCGGCCCGAGCAGCGACCACAGCGCCATCTCGACGGCGCCGGTATCCGAAGCCGCAACGATGCCGATGCGGTAGTCCGCCGGCACGCCGAGCACTTCGCGGGTGAGATCGATGGCGAGCTTGAGCTTGGCCTTGCCGATCTTGGCGCGGTGCGAGCGGCCGAGCGCGGCATCGCTGAGAGCTTCCAGCGACCAGCCGGGTCGCTTGGCGCAAGGACCAGAGGAGAAATTGGGGTTTGCCGGGCGCACGGCCGGCGCGGCAGGTGTCGTCATCAGTCTACCCTCTCAGATAGAAGCCCCTCGTTGGGGAGGGGTGTCCCGAGGCGCCAGATACGCTGGGTCGCTGAGAGAGTCAATCGGGATTGCTGGGCACTGGCGCGCGCGGGCCGTGAAGCGCCGCAGATGTGACAGGGATCAAACCAAGAGGCGAGGAGCGCCGGAGCGCGCGACAGGGAATGCAAAACAAATAGGCACCGCCCGCCAGGCCGGCGGACGGTGCCTCACGCAGCGCCCCGGAGGAGGCGATCAGTACTTGACGACGGCGGGCCCGCTGTAGTCCGGCGCACCGAACTCGTAGCGGAAGCCGACCTTGAAGTCCTGCGAAGTGAGGTGGCGGAACACCATCGGGTTGTCGACCGTGTTGGTGCCGTCATAGGCGATGAGATCGCCGGACTGGGCGCCGCCCAGGTCCATGTAGCGGTAGGCCGCCTCGATGGTCACGTTGGGCGTGACCTGGTAGGCGAGACCGGCTGAGAGCTGCCAGGCGAGGTTCCACTGGGAATGGTCGGCGCCATAGGCGACGCCATTGGTCACCGTGTTGACGTCGGTGAAGCCCTTGATGGTGTTCAGCGAGGTGCCGATGCCGGCCCCGACGAACGGCGTCACGCCATGCCACTTGCCGATGTCCCAATAGGCGTTGGCGAGGAACGTCAGCTCGGTCTTCACCCCGGTGTATTCGTCGGTGCCCAAGGTGCCGCCATTGTCGTAAATGTCGAGACCGTGGAAGGTGGCGTTGCCGCGATATTCACCGGTCAGGTCGAAGCGCAGGTGATCGCTGTGCCGGTAGCCGATGCCGAGGCCCCACAGCGGCGACGACTCGAAGTTCTTGGAGACATTGGTCACCGAATCGGCGGTGTCGTAGAGCACGTTAAACAGGCTCCCCACCGACTGATTGGTCATGCCGATGTCGCCGCGCAGGTACCAGTTGTGGCCAACTTCCACCGGCGGCTGGTAAGGCGGGATCTCGGGAAGATCGGCCGCCCACGCGCCCGCCGACAGCGGCAGCAGGAACGCAGCGCCGACAAGCGCACGAAGACGGTAGCGACCCATGACAGTTTCCTTTCCTCTACAGGTCCCTGGCAGCCCGAATGGCAGCCTATGGAAAGGAATTGTCCACTATAAAGCTTAAGGCGCCGTAAACCACGTTGCTTAACCACGTTTGTTTACCTTAACGAAAGGTAAACAGCCGCGACTGTTGCTTCAAAGCACTGTGGCAACTGTGATTCTGAATTCAGGAATGCTGGCAACGGTGACGCGAAAATGAAAACGGCCGCTGATCGCGGCCGTTTCCCTGAACGTCGATGGTCGGAAGCGTCAGCCCTGCGGCTGGGGCGCCATGCCGCCTTCCGGCTCGCCGCCGGGCGAACCCTTCGGCTTGCTCTTGGTGACCGGCACCGCCGACCCCTTGGTCGCAGCCGCCTCTTCCTGCGTCTCGCGCACCGGCGGCTTGCCGGCGAGCAGGTTGCGGATCTCGTCGCCGGAGAGCGTCTCGTATTCGAGCAGCCCCTGGGCCAGCATCTCCAGTTCGTCGGCGTGCTCGCCCAGGATTTGCCGCGCCTCGGCGAGGCCGGTCTCGACATAGCGCCGGATCTCGCTGTCGATCTTCTGGGCGGTCTGTTCGGAGACGTTCTGCTGGCGCGACACCGAATGGCCGAGGAACACCTCTTCCTGGTTCTCGCCGTAGGACACCGTGCCGAGTTCGTCCGACAGGCCCCAGCGGGTCACCATCATGCGCGCCAGACGGGTCGCCTGCTCGATGTCCGAGGCCGCACCCGAGGTCACCTTCTCCTTGCCGAAGATCATCTCCTCGGCAACCCGGCCGCCCATCATGATGGCCAGACGCGAGGTCATCTGCTCCAGGCTCATCGACAGCTTGTCGCGCTCGGGCAGCTGCATGACCATGCCGAGCGCGCGGCCGCGCGGAATGATCGTTGCCTTGTGCACCGGATCGGTCGCCGTCACATGCAGCGCGCAGATGGCGTGGCCTGCCTCGTGATAAGCGGTCAGCCGCTTCTCGTCCTCGGTCATCACCAGGGTGCGGCGCTCGGCGCCCATCATCACCTTGTCCTTGGCGTCTTCGAACTCCGCCATGGTGACCAGCCGCTTGCCGCGGCGGGCGGCGAGCAGCGCCGCCTCGTTGACCAGGTTCATCAGGTCGGCGCCGGAGAAGCCGGGCGTGCCCCGCGCGATCACCTTGAGATCGACGTCGGGCGCCAGCGGCACCTTGCGCACATGCACCTTGAGGATCTTCTCGCGGCCGACCACGTCCGGGTTGGGCACCACGATCTGGCGGTCGAAGCGGCCGGGGCGAAGCAGCGCCGGGTCGAGCACGTCGGGCCGGTTGGTGGCGGCAATCAGGATGATGCCTTCATTGGCCTCGAAGCCATCCATCTCGACCAGCAACTGGTTCAGCGTCTGCTCGCGCTCGTCGTTGCCGCCGCCGAGGCCGGCGCCGCGATGGCGGCCGACCGCGTCGATCTCGTCGATGAAGATGATGCACGGCGCGTTCTTCTTGGCCTGCTCGAACATGTCGCGCACACGGCTCGCGCCGACGCCGACGAACATCTCGACGAAGTCGGAGCCGGAGATGGTGAAGAACGGCACGTTGGCCTCGCCGGCGATGGCGCGCGCCAGCAGCGTCTTGCCGGTGCCGGGCGGGCCGACCAGCAGCACGCCGCGCGGGATGCGCCCGCCGAGCCGCTGGAACTTCTGCGGGTCACGCAGGAACTCGACGATCTCTTCCAGGTCTTCCTTGGCCTCGTCGACGCCGGCAACGTCCTCGAAGGTGACGCGGCCATGCGCCTCGGTGAGGAGCTTGGCCTTCGACTTGCCGAAGCCCAGCGCCTTGCCGCCGGTGCCCTGCATCTGGCGCATGAAGAATATCCACACCGCCAGGATGAGGAACATCGGGAACCATGACACCAGCATGCCGATCAGCGACTGGCCGCCTTCGCTCGGCGCCTTGGCGGTGATCGCCACGCCCTTGTCTTCCAGCTTCTGCACCAGAGTGGGGTCCTCGGGCGCATAGGTCTGGAAGGTGGTGCCGTCGCTATAGCTGCCGGCGATCTGCTGGCCGGCGATGACGACGCTGCGCACGTGGCCCTGGTCGACCTCGCTGAGGAACTGCGAATAGGCGACGTCGACGCCCGCCGACCGCTGGCCGGTGTTCTGGAACAGGTTGAACAGGGCGATCAGGACAAGCCCGATGATGACCCACAGGGCAAAATTGCGGAAGTTGGCGTTCATTCGCGTCCCTTTGGGTCAACGGCAGGAGGAGGCCGCTCACCCGCTAAAGCGTCCGGATTGCTTCATAAGATAGGTACTGGCCGTTACGAAGCCAATAAGACTTTCATTAGTATCGTGCTGGAATTGCGGCAACGTGAAAGCCCCGAGATCACAATCCAGCGGAGAAGTCCGGGAAAAGCGGCGGCGCCGCCAGCCGCTGCCCAAGGATTGGGCAGATCGTGACGTCCAAACCCTTGGCCGAATTGGCAAAATAGCCAAGGGTCGGCACTGCGACGATGCGCCCACGGCGCCTGATGGCCGGAAGGGCGGCAAGGGCGCCGCGCGGCTGAAGGCCGCGGCCGGCGCCGATGGCGCGGCGCCCGTCTTCGCCGAGGGCGACCACGGCGAGCCCTGCCGGCAGCGCGCGGCCGGCACTGAGTTCAAAGCGGGAGTCCCAGACGATGGTCGCGCCTCGCTTGAGGGCGATCGCCGGCGGCGCCTCGCGGCCGAGCTCGCGATAGAAGACAAAACCAGCCGCGTGCTGCTCGATGACGCAGCCGGCCAATGTCCGCTTGAAGCGGCCGGCAGTGCCCGCCGCCATTGCCTCGGTCAGGGCCGACAGGCGCTCGAAGCGCGGCGGGTAGTCGCCGCCGCCGACCGCCATCAGCAGGCGCGTCACCACGCGGGCGCGCACCGCCGTCGGCGCCACCGCGAAGCGGGCGGCATCGAGGCGCGCGACGGCGAGATCGTCGACCGTCACCGCGGCGGCGATGAGCGCGCTCGCCGCGGCGTCGATGGCATCGGCAGCGTCGGCCAGCCGACGCGCGGTCGCAGCCAGATGGGCCGGGTCGAGCCCCTCGCCGGCCAGCAGCGGCAGCAAAGCGCGCACCCGCGCCCGGGCGAAGCGCGGGTCGCTGTTCATGGCGTCGGCAACCGGCGCGAGGCCGGCGGCGGCGCAGGTTGCGGCAAGGCGGGCACGCGGCACGTCGAGCAGCGGCCGGGCAAGCACGACCCCGCCGGCATCGACCATGTGGCCGCATGGCGGCGAGGCCGAAGACGCCGGCGCCGCGCGCGAGGCGGAGGATAAGGGCCTCGGCAACGTCGTCGCGATGGTGGGCGGTGAGGAGATGGCTGGCGCCCTGCGACCGCGCCGTGTCGATGAGCAGGCGATAGCGCGCCGCGCGCGCCGCCGCCTCGATGTTGGCGGTGGGCGGCGGCCCTTCGCGCACCAGGATGCGCGCTGGCAGTCCGCGCGCCTTGGCCGCCGCCACCACGTTCGCGGCCTCGCGCCGCGAACCATTGCGCAGGCGATGGTCGACGGTAAGCACGACGATGTCGGGAGGGCCGCCGCGGCGCTCGCGCCAGCGCGCCGCCGCAACCATCAAAGCGAGCGAATCGGCGCCGCCCGAAACGGCGAGCGCGATCAGGGGCGCGTCGGCGAAGGCAGCAAAAAGACCGTCGAGCTCGGCGTCGCCTAAGGGTTCGTCCGCCGCCTCAGCATCCCGCATTGGCTTGTTCGGTGATGACGCGCTGGCGCAGCGCGTTCGACATGCTCGGATATTGCTTGAGCGCCGCCGCGAAGGTCTCGCACGCCGCCTGGCGCTCGGGGATGCCGGCCAGCGACTTGCCGAGCAGCAGCATGGTGTCGGCGGCCCGCGCGCTCTTCGGATAGAGCTTGTGGCCGTTGACGAATTCGAGCGCCGCCTCGCGGTACATGCCGCGCGAGAACAGGCTCTGGCCGAGCCAGTAGGTCGCATCGGGCGCGTGCTGGTCGCCCGGATAGGCGTCGAGGAACTGGCGGAAGGCCGTCTCGGCCGGCCCGTACTGGCCGGCGACAAAGAGCTCGTAGGCGGCCTTGTAGTCGGTCGCCGGATCGCCGCTCGGCGCCGCCACCAGCTGCGGCTGGTCGGCAGGCGCCGCCGGGGCGGCAGCGGCTGCGCCGGCATCGCCGCGGGCAAGGGCCGACAGGTCGAGCGGCTGCTGGCCGCCCGCCGCCGGTGGCGCCTGCTCGATCAGCGTGCCGAGATCCTTGGGCGGCGCGCCGAGCTGCTGGCCGCCGTCGCCGGCCGTCGCTGCTGGGGCCGCTGGGGCCGCGGCCACCGCGGTATCGGCAGGTAGCGGTGCGCTCCGCGGTTGAGGCGCAGCAGCGGCATCCTGCCTGGCGCCGCCCTTGCCCTGCTCGAGTTGGCCGAAGCGGTACTCGTTGTCCGCCTGCATCGACTGGATCTGCTTGGTCAGCTCGTCGAGCTGATGCTGGAGCGTCTCGACCTGTCCGGTCAGGTCGCGGATCGTGTTCTCGAGCTGGTCCAGCCGCGCGCTGTCATTGCCGGACTGGACGAGCGTGATCCCCTGCCCCTGCTGCGCATTGTTGTTGCCCAGGCCGAACCAGCCGGCATCCGCGCCGGGGGCAATCATCAACCCGACGGCGACCACTGCCGCGCCGGTCAGCCAGCGTTGCGTCCACACCATGATCTTCCCAGTGTCCCTTGCGTCCGTCGCGAAAGACGCGCCGGACCGTCACATCCCTCCTAGCATGGAACAGGGCAGTTCGGCCAAAATGGGGCACCCGAAAGCCGGGCGGGCGGCCGCGCTGCCGCAGCCGCCCGCCGCTGGCTGGATGACGGCGACAGGGTCGCGCCGCTACATGCCGGCGTTGCTGAGCACCGTCACCGCGCGCCGGTTCTGCGACCAGCAGGAGATGTCGTTGCAGGTCGCCACCGGGCGCTCCTTGCCATAGGAGATCGTCCGCATGCGGTTGGCGGCGACGCCGTGCGAGGTCATGTAGTCGCGCACGGTAGAGGCGCGGCGGGCGCCCAGCGCGATGTTGTATTCGCGCGTGCCGCGCTCGTCGGCGTGGCCCTCGATGATGAAGGTGTAGCGCCGGTTCTGGTTCAGCCACGCGACCTGCTTGTCGAGCGTGGCGCGCGCGGCGCTGGAGAGTTGGCTCGAATCGGTGTCGAAGAACACCCGGTCGCCGACATTGACGACGAAGTCCTGCGGACTGCCGGGCGTGGCCGACGTCACCCCGCCGACGCCGCCGACTCCACCGAGGCCCCCAAGATCGCCCGGATTCCTCGCGCAAGCGGTGACCAGCAACGCCAGGCCAAGGACCGCAATCGGCGCGGCCATGCGGGCAATGCGCGGCATTCTCAGCATTTCGGTAACTCCTCGTCCACCATGCTGCCGGTGTAGCAATGCGTGGTTAAGCGCCGGTGCAGGAAGGTGGTTAAGTTTGGGTTATTCGGGTCGTCCGCAGCTCAGATAGCAGCCTGTTTCGCCCGGCCGACCGGCCGGTGACGCCCCTCTACCCGGCCGCAAGGCTAGCCTATGCCGGGACGCGGGGGAACCGGTTTCTGCTGCCTCTCGCCGGATCGCGCCTCAGTTGATCAGCGGCGACCAGGCCGGGTCGGAGGCGAAGCCATCGAGCGGGATGCGGTATTCGTTGTAGCCGGTCAGATCGATGGTCCACAGCTGCGGGCCGCCATTGGCGCCCGGCGTGTCGCGGAAGAACATGATCACCCGGCCGTTGGGCGCCCAGGTCGGCCCCTCGTTGTGGAAGCCCTCGGTGAGGATGCGCTGGCCCGAGCCGTCCGGCCGGATGACGCCGATGGCGAACTGGCCCTTGTCGCGCCGGGTGAAGGCGATGAGGTCGCCGCGCGGCGACCATACCGGTGTCTCGAAGCTGCCCTCGCCGAAGGTGAGGCGCTTGGGATTGGTGCCGTCGGCGCCCATGACGTAGATCTGCGGCGTACCGCCGCGGTCGGAGGTGAACACGATCTTCGAGCCGTCGGGCGAATAGGACGGGCTGGTGTCGATGGCGGCGTCATCGGTCAGCCGCGTCGTGCGCTTGGTGCTCAGGTCCATCGTGTAGATGTTGGCGTTGCTGCCCGGCTGCAGGCTCATCACCACCTTCTGCCCGTCGGGCGAGAAGCGCGGCGCAAACGTCATGCCGGGGAAATCGCCGACCAGTTCGCGCTGGCCGGTCTCGATGTTGAGCAGGTAGACGTGCGGCTGCTCCGTGCCGTGATAGGACATGTAGGTGATTTCCTGCGCGTTCGGATTGAACCGCGGGGTGAGCACCAGGTCCTTGCCGTCGGTCAGGTAGCGCACGTTGGCGCCGTCCTGGTCCATGATCGCCAGGCGCTTCACCCGGTTGTCCTTGGGGCCGCTCTCGGAAACGAACACGACGCGCGTGTCGAAATAGCCCTTCTCGCCGGTGAGCCGCTCATAGACCGCGTCGGCGATGATGTGGGCGATGCGCCGCCAGTTGTCGGGCGAGGTGAAGAACTGCTGGCCGGCGATCTGCTGGGTGGCGAAGACGTCCCACAGGCGGAACTCGGCGCGCAGGCGGCCGTCCGGCTGGCGCGCGATGCCGCCGGTGACCAGCGCCTGGGCATTGATCACCCGCCAGTCGGCGAAGCGCGGCGTCTCGTTCGGGCCGATGCCCTGCTGCACGAAGGTCGCCGGATCGATCGGCAGGAACAGGCCGGAGCGCTTGAGATCGGCGGAGATGACGCTCGAGATGTCGGCGCCGAGCTGGGCATCCTGGCCGCCGCCGATGAAATCGGGGAGCGCGATCGGCAGCGGCTGGACGTTGCCGCGCGTCACGTCGATCGAGATGAGCGCGTTGGCCGGCGCGGCGAAGGCCGCGGCCATGAGCGCCACGGCAATCAGGGCGACCGCCTGGCGGACACGGTGATGAATGACGGCGGTCGCTGGCATCGCTGGCATTCTGGCACTCCTCATGGCTTCCTGGCGGCTCTTCAGCTCAGCCGCCGCCCATTTCCGTCGGATCGAACGTGATCCGGACCTGTTTCCACGATTCATACTTCTCCGGCGGCAGAGAGTAAGGGGCACACCTGCGCACCGCGCGCAAGGCGCTCTCCGGCGCGGCCTGCTCGTAACGCCCGTTCGGCCGCTCCTCCACCTGCTCGTCGGCGACCGAACCGTCCGGATTGAGCGAGATCATCACCACGACGCGGATCTCCGCCGGGTCGGTCCAGCCGATCGGCGGCGACCAGCACTGGGCGAGCCGCGAACGCAGCGCATCGAGCTCGGTCGCCGTCATCTGCGCGTCGATCGCCGATGTGGTTCCGCCCAGCGACGGCTGCGGCTTGTCGGGCTGGGCCGGCGGCGCCTTGTCCTTGTCGAGCAGCGCCGCGATCTTGTCGGCATTGAACGTGTCGGCCTGCTTCTTGGGCGCCTCGGCCACCATCTTCGGCCGCGGCTTCGGCTCCGGCACATTGTCCGGCTTGGGCTGGATGACGGTCTTGTCCTGCGGCGGCGGCGTCTCCGGTGGCGGCGTCTCCGGTGGCGGCGTCTCCGGCGGCGGCGCCGGCTCGGGCGGCGGTTCCGGCGTTGGCTCTGGCTGCGGCGTCGGTTCCGGCGTCGGCTCAGGCGGCGTCGGCTCAGGCGGGGCCGGCGGCGGCGGGGCGACCGGCGCCGGCTCGGGCGGCTTCGGCGGCGGCGGCGGTGGCGGTGGCGGCGGCTGGGGCAGCGGCGGGGTCACTTCGGCGATCGCCTTGGCGACCGGATCGGGCTTCGGCTGCTCGACCTTCTTGGGCGTCTCGACGCCCTTGGGAACGCTGGTGACGTCGGCGATCTTGACGAAGTCTACCGGGATCGCCTCGATCTGGCTGGCATCGAGCGGCGTGGGCGCGTGCAACGACAGGAGGCCCCACACCAGCAGGGCTGCGTGGCCGAAGAGCGAGACTGCCAGCCCATCGCGCATTATTGAATCAGCTGTTCGGTTCCTTGAGCGAAACCAGCCCTATGTTGCGGAAGCCGGCGCCGTTGATGTCGCCCATCACCCGCATGATCGTGCCGTAGCTGACCGAGCGGTCGCCGCGGATATAGATGCGCTGGTCGAGATTGCCGCCGACCGCGTCGTTGAGCTTGCTGATGAGATCGTCGAGCGGCACCTCGGCCTCCTTGACGAACACCCGTCCGTCGGCGTCGATGGTGACGGCCACCGGATCCTTCTCGGCCGCCAGCGGCTTGGCGTTGGCCTGCGGCAGGTCGACCGGCACGCCGGCGGAGAGCAGCGGCGCGGTGACCATGAACACGATCAGGAGCACCAGCATCACGTCGACGAAGGGCGTGACGTTGATGTCGCTCATCGGCCGCGCCCGCTGGCGTCGGCGGCCCGAGCGCGACCTCAGCGATCCGACGGGTCCCGCCATGTCTCAGGTCCTCTCGTCGACCTGGCGCGACAGGATGGCGGAGAACTCGTCACCGAAGCCTTCCAGGCGCTGCTCGATCTTGGCCGCCTCGTTTGACAGCTTGTTGTAGGCGATGACCGCGGGAATGGCGGCAAGCAGGCCGAGCGCGGTCGCCAGCAGCGCCTCGGCGATGCCGGGCGCCACCACCGCAAGCGCGGTGTTCTTGGAAGCCGCGATGGCCTGGAACGAGGTCATGATGCCCCATACCGTGCCAAAGAGGCCAACAAATGGCGCCGACGAACCGACCGTTGCCAGGAACAGGAGGCGGCGTTCGAGCCGCTCGGTCTCGCGCCCGATGGTCACGTCGAGCACCTTGTCGATGCGCGTCTGCAGGCCGATCGGCGAGCGCGCACCCGATTCGAACGAGCGTTTCCACTCGCGCATCGCCGCCACGAACACCGAGGCCATCGCCGTCGGCGTCCGCCCGGTGAGCGAGCGATAGAGGTCCTCCAGCGACTGCCCCGACCAGAACAGCTTCTCGAAGCGGTCCATCTGGCGGCGCACGCGCCCGTAGAGCAGCGTCTTGTCGACGATGATCGCCCAGCTCCAGATCGAGGCGAGCAGCAGGCCGATGACGACGATCTTGACGATGATGTGCGCCTGCAAGAACAGGGCAATCAGCGAGACCTCGCCGGTGGTGGGAACTACAAGAGCTGCCTGCGTGACCGCGTCCGGCATGAAACCCTGACCTTTCGGATGTCATCCCCGCCCGACATCGGCGGCAAGACTATCCGCGACCGCGGCGCCCGGCCAGCCACGACCATGCGCGCGACGGTCATTGACGAGGCTGCTTTTGCGGAGCGGCTGTCTCACCCGCAATCTTGTCAAAACGAGGGCGTGCGTCTCTCCTCGGGGCGCGCGAAACCAAGGGAGTCCTAGGCTTCCACGGTTAAGCGAGGGTTAAGGCGCGGCGCGCCCGAGAAGCACCGCGCGCACCGCGTCCGGCAGCCGCCGGGCGCGGCCCTCGCCGTTGATCATCACCACCGTCACTTCCGCCGTGACCAGCACGTCGTCGCCGCGCCTGACCGTCTGGGTCAGGATGATTCGGGCGCCGCGCAGCTCCCCCGCCTGGGTTTCGACCTCGAGCACGTCGTCGATTCGCGCCGCCTTGAGGAAGTCGGCGGTGATCCGGCGGACGGCGAAGGCCAGCGCCTCGCCCTGCTCGCCGAGCTCGCCGCGGTCGAGCGCGTCGTGGCCGACGCCGAGGCAGCGCAGGAAATCCGAGCGCCCGCGCTCCATGAAGCGGATATAGGCTCCGTGGTAGACAACACCGGAGAAATCGGTGTCCTCGAAATAGACGCGCACCGGCAGGACATGCCCGCCCGGAACCAGTCGACCGGCAAGGTCGGGCCATCTGTCGTCGGCGCTCATCGCTCGTCACACGCTGGGTTCAACATGGCAGACATCTCTATCAGACCCTTCGCCGAAGCGGACCTCCCGGCGGTTGCCGCGCTTCTCGGCGAACTCGGCTACCCGACCACGCTCGACCAGATGCGGCAGCGGATCGACAGGATCGCACGCCACCCCGACCACGCCACCTTCGTCGCCGTGGCGGATGGTCGCGTCGTCGGCCTGACCGGCGCCTATGTCACGCCGTCCTACGAGCACGACGCGCCGACCGGACGCCTGACCGCCGTTGTGGTGAGCGGGACCGTTCAGGGACTCGGTATCGGCCGGCAGCTCATCGCAGCGGCGGAGGACTGGGTGCGCGCGCGCGGCGCGCACGTGATGATGCTCAACAGCCACAACCGCCGCGACGGCGCCCACGCCTTCTACCGGCGCCTCGGCTATGCCGAGACCGGCAAGCGCTTCGTCAGGGACCTCTGATACGCCTGCCTGGCACCATGGGGCAACGCGGCCTCATGGTGAGGCGCGAGCGTGAGCCGAGCCTCGATACCCAAGAGGCCGCCCATCCTTCGAGGGCCGCCTGCGGCGGCCATCTCACGATGAGGCGTCCGCGCCAGGCCCCCGCCCGATGCCGCGCCGGCTGCGCGCTGCTTGGCCGGGCCGTTGTCGGCGATGAGATTGTTGGCGCTGTTGACGATGCCGACATGGGAGAAGGCCTGCGGGAAGTTGCCGAGCTGGCGCTTGGCGACGGGATCGTATTCCTCGGCGAGCAGGCCAAGGTCGTTGCGCATGGCGAGCAGCCGCTCGAACAGCTCTTGCGCCGCGTCGCGGCGGCCGATCATCGCCAGCGCGTCGGCCATCCAGAAGCTGCACACCAGGAACGTCCCCTCGCCGCCGCTCAAGCCGTCGTCGGCCTCCTCGGCTGCGGTAGCGCAGGACCAGGCCATCCTCGGTCAGCTCGCGGCCGATCGCATCGACGGTCGCCACCACGCGCGGATCGTCGGGCGGCAGGAAGCCGACCAGCGGCATCAGCAAGAGGGAGGCGTCGAGCGCATCGCTGCCATAGCTCTGCACGAAGCTCTTGCGCTTGTCGCTCCAGCCATTGGCGAGGATGTCGTCGCGGATGGTATCGCGCAGCCCGCGCCACGTAGCGACCGGACCGGCGAGGCCGAACTCCTCCACCGCGCGGACGGCGCGGTCGTAGGCGACCCACGCCATCAGGCGCGAATGGGTGAAGGGACGCGCGCCGCCGCGCACCTCCCAGATGCCCTCGTCCGGCGCCTGCCATTTGCCGGCGAGGTCGTCGAGCAGGACCTTCTGGAATTCCCAGCCGTCATGCGAGGCGTCGAGCTGATAGGTGCGGCCGACATGCAGCGCATCGAGGATCTCGCCATAGACATCGAGCTGGAGCTGGGCGTAAGCGGCATTGCCGATGCGCACCGGCCGCGAGCCCTCATATCCGGACAGCCAATCGAGCGTCTGCTCGCTCAGCCGGCGCTCGCCGGCAAGCCCGTACATGATCTGCAACTGCTGCGGATGGCCGGCGCTGGCGCGCAGCATCCAGCGCCGCCAAGCGCTGCGCCTCCTCGCGATAGCCGGAATGGAGCAGCGCGTAGAGCGTCACGGTGGCGTCGCGGATCCAGCAATAGCGGTAGTCCCAGTTGCGCGTCCCGCCGATCGCCTCGGGCAGTGACGTGGTCGCCGCCGCGACGATGCCGCCGGTGGGCTCGTAGGTGAGGCCCTTGAGCGTCACCAGCGAGCGCACCACCGCCTCGCGCCAGGGATGGTCGGCGCCGCCCTTGAAGCGGCAGCGGCCCGACCAGTCGCGCCACCAGGATTCGGTCTCGGCAAGTCGCGCCGGCGGATCGAGCGTGCGCTCACGCGCCCGGTAGGACGGGTGATAGCAGAGCGTGAACGGCACCGTGGCCCCGGCGGAGACGACGAACTCGGCCGTGGTGCGCATGTTCTCGTTCTTGAGCGGAACGTCGGTGTGCAGCTCGATGCCGTCAGGCCCGGCCACTGCCGAGAGGCCGAAATCGCGCCGCCGCACCCAGGGGATGGCGGTGCCGTAGCCGAAGCGCAGGACGAATGTCATGCGCATCGCCACGCTGCCCCGGTCGCCGCGCACCAGGCGCATCAGGTTGACGTGCTCCTCGTCGCCGCCGAGCGGCATGAAGTCGATCAGCGTCACCGCACCGTCGGCGGTCTCGAAGGTGGTCTCGAGGATGGTGGTGCCGTCGCGATATTTCCGGCTGACCGTGTAGTCGCCAGCCGGCGCGATGCGCCAGAAGCCGTTGTTCTCATCGCCGAGGAGCGCGGCGAAGCAGGCATCGGAATCGAAGCGCGGCAGGCACAGCCAATCGATCGCGCCGTCGCGGGCGACGAGCGCACAGGACAGCATGTTGCCGATGAACCCGTAATCCTCGATCGGCTTGCTCATTTCCGGCAGCACCTCCTGTTCCGACGAGACGGCGGCTCGCGACCCACACGAGCGAGGATATGGTCCGGACTCAGGGGGCGACCACCACCGGCGGCGGATTTTCCGGGGCGAACCACGTTCACGCTGACCCGCTATGGTCCCACGCGCACCGGCCAACGTGCTATAAGGACAGCACATGCGTTCGAGCGGGGCTGGGAACGCAGCACCCGCGTGCCGGAGTGCGCGAGGCGCGGTGGGCGAGAACGGCTTAGCTTCGGGACTATCCCTGGACTGGGCGCGACCATCCGTCATTCTCGGGCTGGTGACCCTTGGCGCGCATCTTGTCGCCAACGGCAACTATGACTTCTTCCGCGACGAGCTGTATTTCATCGTCTGTGGACAGCACCCGGCCTGGGGTTATGTCGATCAGCCGCCGCTCGTGCCTCTGCTCGCCGCCGGGTCATATGCGCTGGGCGGCGGTGTCCTCCTGACGTTCCGGCTGTTGCCGGCGCTGGCGCTGGCGACCACGGTCGCGTTGACGGCGGAGTTCGTGCGCGTCATCGGTGGCGGACGTTTCGCCCAATGGCTGGCCGGGCTGTGCGCTCTGCTCGCCCCTGTCTTCCTTATCGAGGGCGTGCTGTTCTCCACCGACACCTTCCAGGCACTGACCTGGCTCGGGCTCGCCTGGGTCCTGGTGCGCCTGGAGCAGACGGGGGACGAGCGCTTCTGGCTCGTCTTCGGCCTGATCACCGGCTTCAGCCTCGAAACCAAATATGCGATCGCCTTCTTCATCGTGGCGCTGGCGGTCGGACTGCTCGCGACGCCGCAACGCAGGTCGCTGCTACGCTCCTGGGTCTATCTCGGCGCGCTCGTCGCCGCGGTGATGGTGCTGCCCAACGTGCTGTGGCAGCAGGCCCATGGCTGGCCGTTCCTCGAACTCGGACGGGCCGCCGTGAACGGCAAGAACACCGTTCTATCGCCGCTCGACTATTTCGCGCAGCAGTTCCTCCAGGTCGGTCCCCTCGGCATGGTCGTGGTGCTGTGCGGCCTCTATGCCGGCGTCGCCCGCCCCAGGCTCAAGACGGCACGCGCCCTTGCGATCGCGTGGCTCGTCCTGTTCGTGATCTTCGTTACCGAGCACGGCAAGCCTTATTATCTGGCACCGATCTATCCGGCGCTGCTGGCCTTCGGTGCGCAGTGGGTCGAGCAATGGCTGGGCAAGGCGGTCGGGCGCGCTGCCGCGCTAGCGGGCGTCGTCGTGGTGGGAATCCTGATGGCACCGCTTGTCTTGCCGATCCTCCCGGTCGACACGCTCATCCGCTATCAGCAGATGGCCGGTGGTCCACCGCCTGCCACCGGCGAGCGCCTGAAGACCGGCGCGCTGCCGCAATATTTCGCCGACATGTTCGGCTGGCGCGAAATGGCGGCGAAGGTCGCGGAGGTCTATCGGTCCCTGCCGGCCGAGGAGCAGGCCAGCGCCGTATTCTTCGGCAACAACTACGGCGAGGCCGCCGCGATCGACGTCTATGGACGCAGCCTCGGCCTGCCGCCGGCGATCAGTGGCCACAACAACTATTATCTCTGGGGCCCGCGCGGCCACGACGGCAGCGTGATCATCATCATCGGCGGAAGCGCCAGCCAATATGCCGAGATGTTCCGCTCGTCCCGGGTAGCCGGCCGGATCGACGCGCCCTACGCCATGCCCTACGAGACGAACCAGCCGATCTATGTGCTCTCCGGGATCAAGGCGCCGCTGGAAAACTCATGGCCGCGGGTCAAGCACTACGAATAGACGACGCCCCGGCCCGTGGGCCGTTCGATCGACACGGGCGGAGGATAGGATCGCGGGTGAGCGGGGCGACAGGGACCGCCGGCGGATCTTCCGGGTCGCGGGACTTCTACTCGACCATCACCGCGGCCGGTTCAACCTCCTGCTCCCGTGCCTGCCGGGTGGGACCGACCGACGGTGTCCCCACCGTCTTCTGGCGCAGCAGCAACAACAACGGCAGGGCGCACAGGGTGATCACGAACATGGTCCGGAAATCGTCGAGATAGGCGATCATCGCGGCCTGCTGCGTGACCAGGCCGTTCAACTGGGCCAACGTCTGGGCTCCCGCCGGCGTCGCCAGCATCGCCGGGTTCACGCCCAAGGCCGGCAGGTTCTGGCTGAACAGGCTGATCTGGGCAGCGAGGTCGGCGTGGTTGACCTGGATGTTGGTGGCGAGCAGCGCCGCCATGATCGAGATACCGATGGAGGACCCGATACTGCGGATGAGGTTGAACAGGCTCGACGCCTCGGTGCGCAGGCGCGGATCGAGCGTGCGGAAGGCGATGGTCGTCAGCGGCACGAAGACGAAGCCGAGGCCGAAGCCCTGGGTGATGCCGGATACGATCAGCGGCCAGTAATCCATGCCGAGGTCGAAGCCGGTCATCTGGTACAGCGAAA
The DNA here is from genome assembly GCA_963830205.1 of uncultured Alphaproteobacteria bacterium. GTDB lineage: Bacteria > Pseudomonadota > Alphaproteobacteria > Rhizobiales > Kaistiaceae > CAVSRC01. The sequence continues at coordinate 23,352 of CAWHLP010000007.1, forward strand.
AGGCCGTCGTCGACAGGCCGAAGCCGACCAGCAGGCGCGGATCGATCTTGCCGACCAGCCGGCCGACGATCATCATCGCCGCGATCGTGCCGAATCCGCGCGGCGCCAGAACCAGACCGACGGTGATGACTGAATAGCCCATCAGATTCTGGAGCATCAGGGGCAGCAAGGCCATGGTGGCGAGCAGCACGATGCCGACCGCGAAAATCAGGATCAGCGACGAGGTGAGGTTGCGATCGGTGAACAGGCGCCGGTCGAGGAATGGCTCGTCATGGGTGATGGTGTGGACCAGGAACATCCAGGCGGCGGAGATGGCGATGCCCAGTTCGAGCAGCACTTCAGGAGACTGGAACCAGTCGAGCTCGGAGCCGCGGTCGAGCATGATCTGCAAAGCGCCGACAGCCACGGCGAGGAAGCCGAAGCCGAGAAAATCGAACTTGCGCAAGCGGCGCACCGTGTCGGGCATGAACAGCACGATGCCGGTGAGCGCGGCCAGCCCGACCGGCACGTTGATGTAGAACACCCAGCGCCAACTGAAATTCTCGGTGATATAGGCGCCGATGACCGGACCGGCGATCGGCGCGACCATGATGCCCATGCCCCACAGCGCCATGGCCTGGCCGTGGCGTTCGCGCGGGTTGATGTCGAGGATGACCGACTGCGACAGCGGCGCCAGCGCCGCGCCGAAGGCGCCCTGCATGATGCGAAACAGCACCATCTCTTCCAAACCGAGGGCGGTGCCGCACAGCGCCGAGGAGGCGACGAAGCCGGCGACGCAGATGGCGAACAGCTTCTTGCGGCCGATATTGTCCGACAGCCAGCCGGTGATCGGCGTCATGATCGCCTGGGCGACGATATAGGAGGTGAGCACCCAGGTGACGGTCTGCTGATCGGCGCCAAGGCTCGCCTGCATGTGCGGCAGGGCGACGTTGGCGATGGTCATGTCGAGCATCACCATGATCTGAGAGATCATCACCGACGCGGTCATGAGGAAGCGATGCTTCACTTCCATGACGGGGGGATCGTAGGAGGCGGCGGCGCTCACGGCTTCAACTCAGCGATAGGAGGTCAGGTCGCGGCTGCGTGGGGCAACACCACCTTGGTGTCGACCGTCACAGCGTCGCTGAAGCCTGGGATCACTGGCGCGTCGGGTCCACTTTCGCCAAGCGAATACGCACCGGCACCCGCTGGACGACCTTGAAGACCGCAGCGGCCCCAAGAATGAAGCATGGCCGTCCTCGCGCCAATTGTCGCGCGGCACGGTAGGTCTCCGCGGGTGACGCGCGTTGATTTGGCGCAATCTCTGCGCGGCAGGACCGCCGCGCCCGTTTCAGGCGGATGGCGCGTTGCGCTGACACGCGATCAACGCAGTGGTCGGTTCAGCGTAAGCGCAGGATGTGGTCCCGCGTCAGCGGCGCAACAGGGACGGACGGCGGATCGCGCGGATCGAACCACAGAAGCTCGGCGATTTCGGCACGCGGCGCGGCGGCGCCAATCAACCGCCACTTCGTAGACCGCCGCCACCACCTCGCGACCGCTCTCATTGGCGGCGCGGGCGCGGAACGTGCCGAGCGGTCGGACCGAGCCGGCAATGATGGTGAGGCCGAGTTCCTCGTCGAGCTCGCGCGCCAGCGCCGCGAGGTCGTCCTCGCCCGGCTCGCGCTTTCCCCCCGGCTGCATGAAGGCCTGCGTGCCCTGCTTGCGCACCAGCAGAGTGCGGCCGTCATTGTCGCGGATCACCGCCGCCACGATCTCGATCGGCGGGCTCACGAACCCTCGTCGTCGAAGAGCGGCATCTGCGGCCCGGTGCCTTGCGGCGCCTGCAAGCCCAGATGGCGGAAGGCTTGCGCGGACAACATGCGGCCGCGCGGCGTGCGCTGGACCAGCCCTTGCTGGAGGAGGAAAGGCTCGACGATGTCCTCGATGGCATCGCGCGGCTCCGACAGCGCCGCGGCGATGGTTTCGATGCCGACCGGGCCGCCGCCGAAATTCTCGGCGATGAGACCGAGATAGCGCCGGTCGAGCGCGTCGAGCCCGAGCCCGTCGACCTCGAGCCGGCGGAGGGAGCGATCGGCCGCCTCGGCGTCGATCGCCTCGACCTTCTCGACGGACGCGAAATCGCGCACCCGGCGGAGCAGCCTGGTGGCGATGCGCGGCGTGCCGCGCGAGCGCCGGGCGATCTCGGTCGCACCGGCATCGGTGAGGTTGGCGCCGAGGATGCGCGCGCCGCGCCGCACGATGTGCTCGAGGTCGGCGACCTCGTAGAAATTGAGCCGCACGGGAATGCCGAAGCGATCGCGCAGCGGCGTGGTGAGCAGGCCCAAGCGCGTGGTCGCGCCGATCAGCGTGAACGGCGCCAGCCCGATCTTGACCGAGCGCGCCGCCGGCCCCTCGCCGATGATCAGGTCGAGCTGAAAATCCTCGAGCGCCGGATAGAGGATCTCCTCCACCGCCGGCGACAGGCGGTGGATCTCGTCGATGAAGAGCACGTCGCGCTCTTCCAGGTTGGTGAGGAGCGCCGCCAGGTCGCCGGCCCTGGCGATGACCGGGCCGGAGGTGGCGCGGAAGTTGACGCCGAGCTCGCGCGCCACGATCTGCGCCAGCGTCGTCTTGCCGAGGCCCGGCGGGCCGACGAAGAGCACATGGTCGAGCGCCTCCTTGCGCCCGCGCGCCGCCTCGATGAACACCTTGAGGTTGGCGCAGGCCTGGGCCTGACCGACGAACTCCGACAGGTATTGCGGGCGGAGCGCCGCATCGGGCGCATCGTCCTCGCGCAAGGCGCCGGCAACCATGCGATCGGCGCTCATGGCGGCCCCGCCAGCGCGCGCGTCAGCCACCAGCAGACCAACGTCGCCACCGTGGCGCCGACGAAGGTCAGCACGGAGAGCGCGCCGGTGGCTCCCTCGCTCGCCAGGAACAGGCCCCAGATGACGCCGAGGCTGGCGCCAAGGCCGACGGCAAGCGTGGCGGCGACCGGACGCGCCATCACCTGACGGGCGGCGATCACGGCGCCGACCACGACGACCGGCAGGGCGACGGTGAGGCAGGAATAGAAGAAGGCGCCGCCGGGATCATGGGCAAAGTCGGGTGGCACCGCGTGGAGCGCGATCAGCGCCAGGAAGATCGTGCCGCCGCCGATGAGCGCCCCGACGACGACAAAGACCAGGAGCGTGGCCGCCGCGCCCGACAGCCGCCTGGCCATCCCGGTGATGTGCGCGCTCTCCTCCACCGTGGTCATCCCTGCCTCCGCCGCCCGGCAGTTCCAGTCTCTACCCCAGTCGGGCCGTCTCGCGCATCCGGCGCGTGATTCGTCATCGCGCCAGCTCCTTGAGGCCGAGGCGGATGAGCTGCTCGGCAGTGGCGCCTTCCCCGGCGGAGCGCGACGCGGCGGCGACCGCGGCCGACGCCTGCACCTGGGCGTAGCCGAGGTTGACGAGCGCCGAGACGGCATCGGCAACCGGCTGCGGCGCGCGATGCTCGGCAAGGTCCGCCTGGAGATGCACCACCGCCGGGTCGGCGCTGGAATATTCCGGCGCCTTGTCGCGCAGTTCCGCCGCGATGCGCTCGGCGACCTTCTTGCCGACGCCCGGCGCCCGCGACAGCGCCGCCTTGTCCTGCAACGCGATGGCCGTCGCCAGATCGCCGGGCTTGAGCGTGCCCAGCACCGCCAGCGCCACCCGCGCGCCGACCCCCTGCACGGTCATCAGCAGGCGGAACCACTCGCGCTCGAGGTCGCTGGCGAAGCCGTAGAGGCGGATCAGGTCCTCGCGCACATAGGTCTCGATCGACAGCGTCGCCGCCTCGCCGACGGCGGGCAGCGCCTGCAGGGTGCGCACCGAGCAGTAGACCTGGTAGCCGACGCCGCCGACATCGACGACGACCCAGTCCTCGCCGTAGGAATCGATGACGCCGCGCAGCTTGCCGATCATGGCCGCGTCTCCGGCGCAACGATCCTGAGGGTGGGGAAGGCCTGGCGGTAGCGACCGAGGTCGCGCGTCAGGAGGTCGTAGCCTTTCACGTCGGCGTGGGCGCCGATGTAGAAATGGGGCAAGGGCGAACGCTTGGTTCCGCCGGAGCGGCGATAGGCGAGGAAGGCCCGCCCGGCACTGAAGGCGGCCTCCCAGGGCAGGTCTTCCCGGACGAACCGGTCGGCGCCCAGCGCCTCATCCAGCCGGCGCTGGGTCGGGAACATCGCTGCGACTTCGGCATAGATGATCGGATTGATAACGAGGTTGCCCGCTTCACGCGCCGCGACCAGATGCTGGCGCGACCATTCGCGCCAGTCGGGATCGGCCGCGAAGATATCGATCAGCACGTTGGCGTCGACCAGGGTGTCGCTCATTCGCCGCGCAGCAACTGCATGAACTCGTCCGTCGTCATGCCGAGATCGACGATCCCGGTGACGCCGTCGAGATAGTCCGCAAAACCATCGTCCGGCGCCCTGCCCTTGCGCTGGCGCACCGCCTTGTGGACGAGGATCGCCCCGTCCTGTTCGCTGAAATCGACCTCGGCTCCCGGACGGATGCCGGCACGCCGCCGAATGTGCTTGGGGATGGTCACCTGACCCTTGGAGGTGACGCGCATGGGAGCCCTCCGAGAATTCTTACCGCAGCCGGTAAGAAATAGAACATTCCAGCAACATTGGCAAGCCGGTCAGCCCGACAGCGCCATGCGCAGCGCCGCCGACTGGCGGTGGTGGGCGTGGCAGATGGCGATCGCCAGAGCGTCGGCGGCATGATCGCTGTCGAAGGTGGCGCGCGGCAGCAGGACGCGCACCATGGCGCGGATCTGGCCCTTCTCGGCATGGCCGGCGCCGACGATCGCCTTCTTGATGGCGTTGGGGGCGTATTCGGCGACGGCGAGCCCGAGTTGCGCCGGCGCCAGCAAGGCGATGCCGCGCGCCTGGCCGAGCTTCAGCGTCGCCTGGGCGTCGCGGTTGACGAAGCTCTGCTCGACCGCCGCCTCGTCCGGCTGCCACTGGCCGAGCATCTCGGCAAGCCCGGCGTGGATGGCAACCAGGCGGGCCGCCATCTCCCCGTCGGCCGGCACCTTGATGGTGCCGGCGGCGAGGAAGGACAGTTCGTTGCCCTTGATCGCCACCACGCCCCAGCCGGTCGCCCTCAGGCCCGGGTCGATGCCGACAATCCGAATCGGTTCGCTCATCCTGCCCGCAGGCGTAGCGCGCTCAGGCGCGGCTTCTGCCACAGCCCGCCGCACCCCGAGCTTGACCGCGCCGGTCGCCAGCGCCACGCCGACGACGGCCAGCGCCACGCCGCCCAGCGTCAGCGGCGAGGGCACCTCGCCCAGCATCGGGATCGCCAGGACGGCGGCGACGGCTGGCGGCAAGGCCGCCATCAACGCCGCCCGCGAGGAGCCGAGGATGCGCACCGCCGTGCCGTAGCAGGCGAGCGCCACGACGCCGGAGAGCACGCCCTGCGACAGCGCCTCGCCGGCAAGCACGCCCGGCCCGGCGGCGAGCAGCGCGTCGGTGCCCTCCATGAACGCGAACGGCGCCACCAGGATGGTCGACCAGGCGGCAACGATGCCGGCGGCGGGAAGCGCCGCCAGGCCGCTGCGGTGATAGGCGTGGGTGAAGACCGCCCACAACGCCGCACCGGCCACGAGCAGCCAGCGCCCGGCGCCATGGCCCTCGATCACGGCAACGCCGCCGATCGCGCCCATGGCGACGATCACCAGGGCGAAGCCGAGGACACGCCCGGGGCCGAAGCGCTCGCGATAGATGACCGCGGCGAACAGGGCGGTGAACAGCGGCATGGTGCCGCCGAGCAGCACGCCGCTCTCGGCAGCGCCGGCGAAATGCATCCCCGCCGCGACCAGCGCGAAATAGGGCGCGCCGGCGCCGAGCACCATCAGCGCCATCAGGCGGAGGGACACGCCGCGCGGCAGCAGGCCATGCCGCCACCAGAAGGGCGCCAACATGACCGCGGGAATGGCGAAACGGATCATGGCGAGCCAGGCGACGGGCAGATGCACCGTGGCCGCCTGGCGCGTGGTCACCAGCCACAGCGACCAGATGAGCACGGTCGCGGCCGCCGCGACCACGCCCGTCGCCATCTGCCGTTGCGGTTCGTCTCTCTGCTCGCTGTTCTCGGTGTGCATGACCCTGCCTCCGGCGTTGAAACCGAACAAAGATTTATGGCGCACTGCGCGGCATTTCCTTGCGAAGATTGCGTGTCTATACGATAGTGCGCAATATCCTGCCAAACATGAGTGATGTTCCCATGAAGAATGCCAACACGGCGCCTGACCGGATCGACCAGCGGATTCTCGCCACGCTGCAGGCGGACGGGCGGCTCTCCAATGTCGACCTGGCCGAGCAGGTCGGCCTGTCGCCCTCGCCCTGCCTGAGACGGGTGAAGCAGCTCGAAGACGCCGGCATGATCGACGGCTACCGCGCCATCCTCAACCGCAAGGCCATCGGCCTCGGCCTCACCGTCTTCATCGAGCTGAAGGTCGGCAAGCACAGCCGCGACAACGCCGCCATGTTGCAGCGGGCGCTGGCCGCGATCCCCGAGGTGGTGTCCTGCCACATGGTGTCGGGCTCGTCGGACTTCCTGATCGAGGTCGTCGTCCCCGATCTCGAAGCCTATGAGCGGCTGATCACCGACAAGATCCTGACCCTCGACACGGTCGAGGACCTGCGCTCCAACTTCGCCATCCGCACCATCAAGAGCAACGGCCCGCTGCCGCTTGGCCACCTCGCCCCGTGATGCTGTGACGGCGGCCACAGCGCCGCCGCCCCGCGCCTGCCAAAGTGCGGCGGTGGACGGGCGACGCACCTTCGAGGCCATCAACATGAAGACGACATGGACCATTCTTGCCGCTGCGGCGGCGGTCATCGCCTGCACGACCATTGCGGTCGAGGCCGCCGGCATCGACCTGCCGGCGCGCAAGCCCGGCCAGTGGGAGATCAAGATGGCGCCGAAGACCGGCGGTGCCGCCCCGACGATGACCACCCAGCTCTGCCTCGATGCCGCGTCCGACAAGGCGCTTCTGGAGCGCGGCATGGCGATGAGCCCCGGCTGCACCATGCAGCAGTCGCACGACGCCAGCGGCAATGTCGTCATCGACGCGACCTGCGACATCGGCGGCCGCAAGACGAAATCGCACAGCGTCATCAGCGGCGATTTCCAGTCGCACTACGCGATCGACATCGTCAGCGACAGCGAAGGCGGCAATCCGGCGCTGCCCAAACATGCCGAGATAACCCAGGACGCGACCTGGGTCGGCGCCTGCCAGGCCGGCATGCAGCCCGGCGACATGATGATGCCCGGCGGACGCAAGGTGAACCTGCTCAGCCTGGCCAAGCCGAACGGATGAGGCGCCGCGGCGGGCGGATGTGATATCACTCAGCCCGCCGTGTCGTTCGATCCCGCCTTCTTCACCACGCCCGCCTTCCTGGTATCGGTCGCCGCCGCGGTGGTGGCTGCCGCCGTGCGCGGCTTCGCCGGCTTCGGCGCGGCGCTCATCTTCGTGCCCATTGCCAGCGCCGCCTACGGGCCGACCGTGGCGGCGCCCACCCTGCTGCTGGTCGATTTCGTCCTGACCTTCCCCTTCTTCGTCGGCTCTGTCCGCCGCTGCCGCTGGCCGTCGGTCCTGCCCGCAGTGCTGGCGGCCATGCTGCTCTCGCCGCTCGGCGCCTGGGCGCTTGCCGTCGGCGACACCACGGCGCTGCGCTGGGCGATCTCGGCGGCGATCCTGGCGCTGGTCGCGCTGATGGCGTCGGGCTGGCGCTACCACGCCGAGCCGACGGTGGCGGTCTCCGCCGGCGTCGGCGCCGTCGCCGGCTTCCTCTCCGGCTTCGCCCAGATCGGCGGGCCGCCGGTGATCGCACTGTGGGTCAGCGGACCGCAGCCGGCGGCAACCGTGCGCGCCAACATGTTCGTCTTCTTCACGCTGATCACCATCGCCTCGTTCACCGCCTATCTGGTGAACGGCTTCTTCACCGCCGAGGTCATCCAACTGGTCATCGCCGTGGCCCCGGCCTATGGGCTGGCGCTCTATGCCGGCTCGCACATCTTCGGCCGCACCGCCGGCGCCGGCTACCGCCCGCTCGCCTATGTCGCGGTGGCGCTCGCCGCGATCACCAGCCTGCCCGCCTTCGACGGACTGCTGCGCTGAAACGACACTCACGCCGCCGGGCCGACGAGGCCCGCCGCCCGCACGCGTGCCGCCAGATCCGGCGGCGGCGAAACCGGGAGGCGCCCGAGGATCATCACGCGCTCGGCGAGGCGCAGGCGCTGCTGCACCGGCCGCTGACGGTCCCACAGCTCGACCGCGATGGTGCCGTCGCGCCGCTGAACGCGGACATGGGTCTGCACAAAGCGCCCCGCGAACACCGCCGGCGCGCGGAGATGGGCCCTGACCGGCTGTAGCTGGCGCAACCAGCAGCCCGAATTGACCACGACACCCCGCCGTCCGTCGTGCACGAACGGACCCAGCGCCGCCAGGTGCGTGTGCCCGGAGACGAAGACCGCGATGCTGCCGCCCAATCCCTCGCCGAGTGGCGGCGGCTCGCCCCGCTCGAGCCGCGCACGGATGGCCGCCGCCTCGCCGCCGTCAGGCCTGGCTGCCGGCCTCACGGCGCGCGCCGCAATCCGGCGGGCGATGAAGAAGAAGACCGCCGCCACGACGACGATGACCGCGATGTCGTAGGCGATCGCCACGAAGAGACCGTTGATGGCGTGCCGGCCGATGCCGACGGCGAACGCCACCAGCTCGAACGCGATGTAGGCGACGGCGAGCGGCAGCAGCAGCCAGCGCAAGGTAATCGTCACCAGCGTGTAGAACAGCTTGCTCGCCATCCACGCCGGGATCGTTTCCAGCGGAAAGACGTGATCGACCTCGTGCAGCTGCAGCGCCTCGGCGGTGCGCCCGCGCGGCAGTCGCGGGATGATGTCGGTGACGACATGATCGCCGAAGGGCGTGTCCCACGGGTCGGCGTAGTCGTGCTTGATGTTCGCCGGGTCGAATTCGTTGCCATGCTCGCAATAGACGACGGCCGAAGGATCCGTGCGGAACGCCGCCGCATAGGAGAGCGCGAATTCATGCACCAGGCCGGCACGCGTGAGCGTGTCGCGAATGTCCTGGTTCCACCACACCTCGGCATCGTGGTTGCCCGGCAGGTAGATGACCTTGTGCTCCGCCCCCGCCGCCAGCCGCTTCAGCGCAGCGAACAGCGCGGCATATTCCGGCCGGGCGAGCGTCACGCCGGCGCCATTCTCCCCAGCCGGCACCGTGGCGATGCGCAGGCAGTCGAAGAAGTCGCCGGCAAGCACCAGTTCGAGCGGGCCGGCATGGGTGGCAAGCTCGTCGAACAGCTGCGCCAGATCGTCAGGCGATTCGAAGATGTCACGTCCCGCATCGCCGCCGATGTGGCAGTCGGAAAGAAACACCAGCAGCGTTTCGTCAGGGATCACTCTGACCACGGCGCCCCCCGATACCGTGCGGCGCTCACGCCGCCGTCAGCTTCTCCAGCATCTCGTCGGAGACCTCGAAGTTGGAATAGACGTTCTGCACGTCGTCGTCCTCTTCGAGCAGGTCGAGCAGCTTGAGCATGGTCGCCGCCTTCTCCTCGTCGAGCGCGGTCTGCGTCTGCGGCAGCCACACCACCTTCACCGTCTCGGCCTCGCCGAGCGCCGCCTCGAGTTGACGCGCCACCTCGCCAAGGTCCTCGAAGGTGCAGATGATGACGTGGCCGTCATCGTCGCTCTTGACGTCGTCGGCGCCGGCATTGATGGCGGCCTCGAGCACCTCGTCGGCGGTGCCTGCCTCGACCTTGTAGATGATCTGCCCGACGCGATTGAACATGAAGGCGACCGAGCCGGTCTCGCCCAGCGCCCCGCCGTTCTTGCTCATGTAGGCGCGCACTGCGCTTGCCGTGCGGTTGCGATTGTCGGTCAGCGCCTCGACGATCATCGCCACGCCACCGGGGCCGTAGCCCTCGTAGCGGATCTCCTCGTAGTTCTCGGCATCGCCGCCGGTCGCCTTCTTGATGGCGCGCTCGATGTTGTCCTTGGGCATGTTCTCGGCGCGCGCGTTCTGGATGGCGAGGCGTAGACGCGAATTCATGCCGGGGTCGGGCGCGCCGAGCTTGGCGGAAACCGTTATCTCTCGCGCCAGCTTGGAGAACAGCTTGGAGCGCCGGGCATCGGCGGCGCCCTTGCGGTGCATGATGTTCTTGAACTGCGAATGGCCGGCCATGTGCTTCCCTGGCTGAATGCAATTGCAGCGGACCGCGCTTGTCTAGCGCAGTCAAGCCGCCACGAACCCGGTTCGGAATTGTGGCCGCGTTATAAGGCCGCAGCCGCCGGAAGGGAAGCTCTGCCGATCCCGAGTTTGTCTAGCTCCAGAAGGCGGGAATCGTCTCCGTCAGCGCCCCGCCGAGCCTCAGCGGCGCCACGTTGAGCGCCAAGCCGGTGGCGTCGTCGATCTCGACCGCCAGGCCGGCGATCGTCGCCGGACCGTCGGCCGGCGAAAAGCGCTCCCCCGGCACCTTGTGCAGGAAGCGGCGCACCGGCTCCTCGGCGCTCATGCCGATGACCGACTGGTAGTCGCCGCACATGCCGACATCGGTCTGCAAGGCGGTGCCGCCGGGCAGCACGCGATAATCGGAGGTCGGCACGTGGGTATGGGTACCGACCACCAGCGACACGCGGCCGTCGAGGTGATGGCCGAGCGCCTGCTTCTCGCTCGACGCCTCGGCATGGAAGTCGATGACGATGGCATCCGCCTGCTCGCCCAGCGGACAGGCGGCGAGCTCGCGGTCGATCGCCGCGAAGGGGTCGTCCATGGCGTCCATGAACACCCGTCCCATGGCGTTGATCACCAGCACGCGGGCGCCGCTGCGCGCCATGTAGAGGCCGCTGCCGCGGCCGGGCGCGCCGGCCGGATAGTTGACCGGCCTGAGGAAGCGCTCCTGCCGCTCGGCGAAGACCAGCGCCTCGCGCTGGTCGAAGACGTGGTTGCCGGTGGTCACCACATCGGCACCGGCGCCGAGCACCTGGCGCAATATGTCCTCGGTGATGCCGAAGCCGCCGGCGGCGTTCTCGCCGTTGACCACGACGAAATCGAGCGAATGGGCAACGATCAGCGCCGGCAGGCGCTCGATCACCGCGTTACGGCCGCCGCGCCCGACCAGATCACCCAGAAACAGAAGCCGCACTGTCATCGCCTCGCTTGTGGTGACGCCGTCGCCAGCGTCTCTTTCTCGGTCACGATCCAGTCGAGCCGCGCGTCATGCGGCTCCGCCGGGATGGCTGCGACCTCCTGCGTTGCAAAAGCCACGCCGATCAGCTTCGGCCGGATGCCGCGCGCCCTCAGCCTTTCCACCGCCCGGTCATAGAAGCCGCGACCGTGACCGAGTTGCGAGCCCGAGCGATCGAACGCGACCACGGGCACGATGACAAGCTCCGGATCGAGGATCGGCTGATCGGGCGTCGGCGCCAGCGTGCCGAAGCCGCCGGCCGCCAGCGGCATCCCCGCTTCGTAGCGGCGGAAGACGATGGTCTGCGGATCGCTGACGGCGGGGAGCACGATCACGCCCCCCCGCGCCTGCACCGCATCGATGACCGACCGGCAATCGCACTCGCTGCGGATCGGCAGGTAGGCCGCCATGACGCCGGGCACCTCCGTCCCGATGATCGCCATGACGCGCTCGGCGATCCTGGCCGAGGCGGCGGCACGCTGGCGCGCGCCCAGCCGGTCGCGCCGGCCGAGCGCCGAAGACCGCAGCGCGGCCTTAGCCGAATGGACAGGGGAGGCAGGATTCATCGGAACAGCGAAGGAGAAGACGGGAGCGAGGCCGCAGAAGCCGGTGGAGTTTGCGATCCCGGAGACCTACTCGCGTAGGTGGGCGCCGTATATCCGAGCCCACGAGCCCGGTCAGGGACAGCTCCCGTTAGGATCGTAAGGCCCCGGGGATACATGTTTCCTGCCGCACCCCGCAGCCTCGCCGGCCCCACATATAGGCCGCCACCGGGCGCCGCGCCATGCCTGTCACAATTGGCGGCTTCAGCTCGGCGGCTCGCCGGCATCGGCGACCCGCGCCGCCAGCGCCTCGATCTGCGCCGCCATGGCGTCGATCGCCCGGGCGAGTTCGGCTTCGACCCCGGCCTGGCGCTCGACCACCGCCGCCCGCGCTTCCTCCAGGCCCGCCACCTCGGCCCGGAGCTGCTGCAGCCGGCGCTCGGCCTCCGCGTTCTGGTCGGCGAGCGTGATCGCCGCCATCACCGTGAGCCGCTGGTCGCCGATCTCGCCGAAGCGTTGGCGCAGCTGCTCGATCGACTGGTTGAGCTCATCGGCCATGCCGGCCAGATGCTCCTCCTGGCCGTCCTCGCAGGCCATGCGATAGGTCTTGCCGCTGATGGTGACGTTGACCTGCGCCATGGTCCTCTCCCGCTCGTCAGCCGTTCCGTGCCAGGACTTCGCGGATCGATTCCATCGCCGCCACCAGGCGGCGCGAAACCTCGCGATTGGCCTCTTCCAGCCGGGCCGAGCGCGCTTCCGCGGCATCAAGCGATTGCGCCAGCCGCGAACGGTCGGTGCCCAGCCGGTGCAGTTCACCCTCCAGCGAGGTCACCGCGCCGGTGGTTTCCAGCCGCCGGTCGATCGCACCTTCAAGCCGTTCCAGGGCGCTGGATAGTCGTTGCAGGGCTTCGTCGATCGCAGAAGAGCCCGTCATTGCACCGCCTCGCACACAGGGCCCGAACCATCTGCCCGCGCCACCCCCGGTGCGGGCACGCCCGCAAAGCCGCCGGTTCCTGGCCCCTCGGCACCGGCGTTTCGCTCGCAACAGCTGTGACCGAAGATTAGGCAGCGCCGCTCCGCCCCGTCAATGGCGCGTTATCCGCCGTCATGCGCCGCATCAGCGGCTGGCATGCCGCTGCCGCGATTGACTAACCGAAAACACCTGATATGTGTCACCCGCCTTGTCCGGACCGGTCCTCGGTACTCGGGGGCGCCACGATCCGCGCGGGCCGATTTCCGTTTGGTGTCTGCACAGGCAGCTGCTCCGAAAATCGTCGCTATCACGCCACGGTACCGGATCAAAGATTCATGTCCGACCTCGCCAAGCATGAGCGCATGGCCAACGCAATCCGCGTGCTGACCATGGACGCCGTTGAAAAAGCCAAGTCCGGCCACCCCGGCATGCCCATGGGCATGGCCGATGTCGCCACAGTGCTGTTCACCCGCTATCTGAAGTTCGACCCCACCGACCCGCGCTGGCCCGACCGCGACCGCTTCATCCTGTCGGCCGGCCACGGTTCGATGCTGCTCTATTCGATCCTCTATCTCCTCGGCGTCGAGGACATGACGATCGACGAGATCAAGCGCTTCCGCCAGCTTGGATCGAAGACGCCCGGCCACCCGGAGAACTTCCACACGCTGGGCGTCGAGACCACCACCGGGCCGCTCGGCCAGGGTCTCGGCAACGCCGTCGGATTCGCGCTCGCCGAGCGCATCCTGGCAGCACAGTTCGGTGGCGGGCTGGTCGATCACCACACTTATGTGATGGCCTCCGACGGCGACCTGATGGAAGGCATCAGCCACGAGGCGATCTCGATCGCCGGCCATCTGAAGCTCAACAAGCTGATCGTGTTCTTCGACGACAACAGCATCTCCATCGACGGGCCGCTGAGCCTGGCCGAGACCGGCGATCAGGTTGCCCGTTTCACCGCCGCCGGCTGGAACGCCATGCGCATTGACGGGCACAACCCCGACGAGATCGCCGCAGCGATCGAGGCGGCGCAGAAGAGCGACAAGCCGACGATGATCGCCTGCAAGACCATCATCGGCTTCGGCTTCCCGACGCGGGCCGGCACCCAGAAGGCGCACAGCGATGCGCCCGGCGAGGAAGAGATCGCCGGCGCCCGCAAGGTGCTGCACTGGGATTCGCCGCCCTTCGAGATTCCAGCCGACATCCGCGACGCCTGGCGCATCGCCGGCCTGCGCTCGAGCCAGCCACGCAAGGAATGGGAGAAGCGGCTCGCCGCCGCCGACAACGACCTGCGCGGCGAGTTTGAGCGGCGCATGCGCGGCGACCTGCCGCCCGGCTTCGATCAGGCGATCATCGACTTCAAGAAGACGCTCACCGCCCAAGCCCCCAAGGTCGCCACCCGCAAGGCCTCGGCCATGGCGCTCGAGGTGATCAACGCCATCGTGCCGGAGACCGTCGGCGGCTCGGCCGACCTCACCCCCTCCAACAACACCTTCACCAAGGGGCTGGGGGAGATCAAGACGGGCGACTTCAGCGGCCGCTACATGCACTGGGGCGTGCGCGAGCACGGCATGGGAGCCGCCATGAATGGCATGGCGCTGCATGGCGGCCTCATCCCTTATGGCGGGACCTTCCTGACCTTCAGCGACTATTGCCGGCCGTCGATCAGGCTGGCCGCATTGATGGGCAACCGCGTGGTCTTCGTCATGACCCATGATTCGATCGGTCTCGGCGAAGACGGCCCGACCCATCAGCCGGTCGAACACGTGGCCGCGCTGCGCGCCATGCCCAACCTCCTGCTCTTCCGCCCGGCGGACGCCACCGAGACGCTCGAATGCTGGCAGTTGGCTCTGGAAAGCCGCAACGCGCCGAGCGTACTGGCGCTGACCCGCCAGAACCTGCCGGCGCTGCGCACCGAGTTCCAGGCTGCCAACGCCTGCGCCCGCGGCGCCTACGAGATCGCCGCCGCCGAGGGCAACGCCGAGGTGACCTTGTTCGCGTCCGGCTCGGAGGTCGAGATCGCCCTTGCCGCCAAGGCATTGCTCGACCGCGCCGGTCACCCGGCGCGGGTCGTCTCGGTGCCCTGCTTCGAGCTGTTCGAGGCGGAGAGCGAGGACTACAAGGCCGAGGTCATCGGCGATGCCCCGGTGAAGGTCGCCATCGAGGCGGCCGTGCGCCTGGGCTGGGACCGCTTCATCGGCCCCGACGGCATCTTCGTCGGCATGCATGGATTTGGCGCCAGCGCGCCCTACGAAGAGCTGTACAGGAAGTTCGGGATCACCGCAGAGGCGGCCGCCGAAGCGGCTTTGACCAGGGTCAAGGCGATCGCCTGAGCCTGGTGTTTTGTCACCGCGGCCCCTCCCAATATCCAAGGCCGCTGCATTGAAGGAGAAAGAACATGGCCGTTAAGGTCGCGATCAATGGTTTCGGCCGCATTGGCAGACTGGTGCTGCGCGCCATCTACGAGACGGGCCGCAAGGACATCGACATCGTTGCGATCAACGATCTCGGCCCGGTCGAAACCAATGCCCACCTGCTGCGCTACGATTCGGTGCACGGTCGCTTTCCCCATGAGGTCAAGGTCGACGGCGACGTGATCTCGGTGGGCGACGAGAGCTTCAAGTGCCTTGCCGAGCGCGATCCCTCCAAGCTGCCGTGGAAGGAGCTGGGCATCGACATCGTCATGGAGTGCACCGGCATCTTCACCTCCAAGGAGAAGGCCTCGGTCCATCTCGGCGCGGGTGCCAAGCGCGTGCTGGTGTCGACCGCCTCCGACGGCGCCGACGCGACCATCGTCTACGGCGTCAACCACCAGATCCTCAACAAGGACCACATCGTGGTCTCCAACGCCTCGTGCACCACCAACTGCCTGGCGCCGGTCGTCGACGTGGTCAACAAGACCTTCGGCATCGACCACGGCATGATGACCACCATCCACTCCTATACCGGTGACCAGCCGACGCTCGACACCCTGCACAAGGACCTCTATCGCGCCCGCGCCGCGGCCTTGAGCCAGATCCCGACCTCGACCGGCGCCGCCAAGGCGATCGGCCTGGTGATTCCGGAACTCAAGGGCAAGCTCGACGGCATCTCGATCCGCGTGCCGACCCCGAACGTGTCGCTGGTCGACGTCAAGTTCGTCGTCAAGAAGACGGTGACCAAGGAAGAGGTCAATGCGGCCTTCGAGGCGGCTGCCGGCGGACGCCTGAAGGGCATCCTCAACGTCACCAAGGCCCCCAACGTGTCGAGCGACTTCAACCACGATCCGGCGTCCTCGACCGTCGCCCTGCCGCAGACCAAGGTCATGGCGGGCACGCTGGTCACGGTGCTCTCCTGGTACGACAACGAGTGGGGCTTCTCCAACCGCATGAGCGACACCGCCGTCGCCATGGCGAAGTTCATCTAGAGACTAAGGTGACGGGCGTCGCGGAGGTGTCGTCATGAGCCTCGGCAACGCCCTCACCCTTGCCGGAGTCGCCCTTCTGTTGGCCTTCTTCGTCTTCGCGTTCCGTCAGGGCACCAAGGTCAAGCCGGACAGGAACGCCAGGGACCACGGCCAATTCTACGTGCCCGGATATCACGGGCATTGACGGCCACGGGGGAGACGGTGGTGGCCCTTAAGCACAGGACAGACACATGACGTCAGCTTTTCGTACCCTCGACGGTGTCGATCTCAAGGGCAAGCGCGTTCTCATCCGCATCGACCTCAACGTCCCCATGGCGGACGGCAAGGTCGCTGACGACACCCGCATCCGGGCGAGCGCGCCGACCATCCGCGAGGTCGTCGACAAGGGCGGCAAGGCCATCCTGCTCGCCCATTTCGGCCGCCCCAAGGACGGACCGGACCCCAAATACACGCTGAAGCCGGTGGTGCCGGCCGTTGCCGACGTGCTCGGCATGAAGGTCGGCTTCGCCGAGGACTGCGTCGGGCCGGTGGCCGAAAAGGCCGTCGCCGCCATGAAGGACGGCGACGTGCTGGTGCTTGAGAACACGCGCTTCCACAAGGGCGAAGAGAAGAACGACCCGGCGCTGACCGCTGAGATGGCCAAGCTCGGCGACATCTTCGTCGCCGACGCCTTCTCGCTTGCCCACCGTGCCCACTGCTCGACCGAGGGCCTCGCCAAGGCCCTGCCCTCCTATGCCGGCCGGGCGATGCAGGCCGAAATCAGTGCACTGGAAGCAGCCCTCGGCAGCCCCAAGCGGCCGGTGGTCGCCATCGTCGGCGGCGCCAAGGTCTCGTCCAAGATCGACGTGCTCACCCACCTGGTCGAGAAGGTCGATGCGCTGGTCATCGGCGGCGGCATGGCCAACACCTTCCTGCTCGCCAAGGGCGTCGCCATCGGCAAGTCGCTGGCCGAGCCCGATCTCGCCGATACCGCCAAGAAGATCATCGCTGCGGCGGCAAAGGCCAAGTGCGACATCGTCCTGCCTGTCGATGTCGTGGTCGCGGCAGAGCTCAAGGAAGGCGTTGCCACCAGGACCGTCGCGGTCAATGCGGTGCCTGCCGGCGAGATGATCCTCGACGTCGGGCCGCAGTCGGTCGCCGCCGTCAACGCCTGGATCGACAAGGCCGCCACGCTGGTCTGGAACGGACCGCTCGGCGCCTTCGAGATTCCGCCCTTCGACAAGGCAACGGTCGCCGCCGCCCGCCATGCGGCGGAGCGCACCAAGGCCGGCGCCCTGCTCTCGGTCGCCGGTGGCGGCGATACCGTGTCGGCGCTCAACAAGGCCGGCGTCGGCGGCGATTTCTCGTTCGTGTCGACCGCCGGTGGCGCGTTCCTCGAATGGATGGAGGGCAAGGCCCTCCCCGGTGTCGAGGTGCTGCGCAAGCGCTGACGCCGTTTCCTGGGGACCGGGCCGGCGGGCCTCCCGCCGCCCCCCCAGATCGGTAATTGCGCTGAATCATGAACAATCCTGGGCTCTTCGGCTATAAGGCCGGGCGAACCCCCAAGCACAGTGGATAGACCAATGGCCGAACCCAAATCCCCATCGAGCGCGATGCTCACCGATCGCGTCCAGCAAGTCCTCAAGTTCTACGAGTCCGACACCCCGGCGGTTAAGGCCCAGCTTGCCCGGATCATGCTGACCGGCCGCCTCGGCGGCACCGGACGCATCGTCATCCTGCCGATCGACCAGGGCGTCGAGCACGGCCCGGCGAAGAGCTTCGCCATGAACAAGCCGGCCTTCGACCCGCTCTATTTCTATCAGCTGGCCATCGATGCGGGCCTCAACGCGCTTGCCGCGCCGCTGGGCCTGCTCGAGACGGGCGCCGCGACCTATGCCGGCCGCATCCCGCTGATCCTCAAGGTCAACAGCGCCAACGGGCTCTACCCCAACAGCCAGTTCAAGGACCAGGCGGTCACCGCCAGCGTCAAGGACGCCGTGCGCCTCGGCTGCTCGGCCATCGGCCTCACCCTCTATCCCGGTTCCGAGAAGTCCTTCGACATGATCGAGGAGGCTCGCGAGCTCATCCGTGAAGCCAAGGATGCCGGCCTCGCCTCGGTGGTGTGGGCCTATCCGCGCGGCGGCGACATCAACAAGATCGGCGAAAGCGCGCTCGACGTCGCCGCCTATTCGGCCCAGATCACGGCGCAGATCGGCGCCCACATCCTCAAGCTCAAGCTTCCCTCGCCGGAATTCTTCGATCCCGAGATGAAGAAGCTCTACGACAAGAACAACATCGCCTATGCCACGGTCGCCGACCGCGTGCGCCACATCATGGATTCCGCCCTGGGCGGGCGGCGCATCGTCATCTTCTCCGGCGGTCCGCAGAAGACCGACGCCGAGGTGTTCGACGACGCGCGCGGCATCCGCGAAGGCGGCGGCTATGGCTCGATCATCGGCCGCAACTGCTTCCAGCGTCCGCACGCCAAGGCGATGGAACTGCTCGACAGCATGATCAAGATCTACGCCGACTAGGCCGCCGCCGGCGGCCGCGGCCGCTGAAGGGCCTGCACGAACCGCATAATTGCCCAAATGCGGTTGCATTCGATCCCCGGTCCCGGTCAAGCTGGGCCGGGGATTTGGTATAGACGGGGGGTACCCCCAGGGGCGACCTGGTGCCTGCCATGGCGAACGACATCAGAAGCCGTTGCCGCCTGTGTCTGGTCACCCCCGCCGGGGTCGACGCCGAGACGTTGGTCCCCCGTGTCGCCGACGCCCTGTCGGGCGGCGACGTGGCCTCCCTGATCATCACCGCCGATCCCGCTGATCCCGCCGCCTTGCAGCGGGCAGCCGAGCTCTTCGTGCCGCTCGCCCAGGATGCCGGCGCCGCCGCGATCGTCCACGGCGACACGCGCATCGTCGGACGCACCCACGCCGACGGCGTGCTTGTCGAGGCGGGCCCCGCCGACCTTGCCGCCGCTGTCGCCGCCCTCCACCCCAAGCGCATGGTCGGCGCCGCCGGCCTCACCTCCCGCGACGAGGCCATGGCCGCCGGCGAAGCCGGGGCCGATGTCCTGTTCTTCGGCCGCCTCGACGGCGACACCGGCGACGGCATCTTCCCCAAGGCGCTCGAACTGGCCGGCTGGTGGTCGGCGGTCACCGTGATCCCGGCGATCGTCATGGGCGGCCGCAGCCTCGTCTCGGTACGCGAGGCCGCGGCCGAGGGGATCGAGTTCGTGGCGCTCGCGAAAGCCGTCTGGGACGACCCGCGCGGCCCCAGGGCGGCGGTTGCAGAAGCCTGCGAGCATCTGGCCCTGAGCGGCGAGGCGACGGCATGAGGCAGGTCGTGCTCGGCGCCCTGCTGACCTGCCTGGCGGCCCTCCCGGCGCTTGCCCAGGACGGCCCCATGGTGCTGACGCCACCGCCGGGCGCGGCACCAGCCGCGCCGGCCAGCGACGGGCCGGTTCAGCTTGCTCCGGCGCAGCCGGCCGTCGTCGCCCCAGCGCCGGTCGACCTCGCGCCAGCGGCGCCGGCAGCGCAAGCGGCCACCACCGACCACAAGGTTCCGCCGGTGCCAACGCCGCGGCCGGAGCCGGCCGGCGGCCCGGCACCGGCGATGGCAGCGACAACCGACCAGCCGGCCGCTGCTGCGCCCGCGCTCAACACCCTCCCCGCCGTGCCGACGGCGCCGACCGTGCCCGCCGCTTCGGCGGACGCCGCCGCACCGGCAGCCGGCGCCGGCAACGGCCAGCCGGACCTCGCTTATGGCGCCTTCCAGCGCGGTCTCTACATCTCCGCCCGCGACCTCGCTTTGCCGCGGGCTCAAGCCGGCGACACCGCCGCCGCTACGCTGCTCGGCGTCCTCTACGAGGGCGGCTATGGCGTGCCGCAGGATTTCGCCGAGGCGGCACGCTGGTATGGACGCGCCGCCTCCGGCGGCGACCGCGAGGCCGAGTTCGCTCTCGGCAACATGTATCTCGACGGCCGTGGCGTCGCGGCCGACCGCAGCAAGGCGGCCGACTATTTCCAGAGCGCCGCAGCCCAAGGCCAGGTCAACGCCATGTACAACCTCGCTTTGCTCTACATCGAGGGCAAGGCGCGGCCACACGACATGGCCCAGGCCGCCAGCCTGCTGCAAAGCGCCGCGGCCACCGGCAGCGCCGATGCCGAATACGTGCTGGCCCAGCTCTATGCCGACGGCACCGGCGTGGCCAAGGACGCGGAACGCGCCACCGGGCTGTTCGCCGATGCCGCCCACCAGAACCACGTTGCGGCCGAGGTCGAATACGCCATCCGCCTGTACAACGGCATCGGTGCGGCCAAGGACGAGGCGGCTGCCGTCACCTGGTTCAAGCGGGCCGCCGATCTCGGCAATGCGATTGCCCAGAACCGGCTGGCGCGCATCCTCGCCACCGGGGAAGGCGCCCCCGCCGATCCCGTCCAGGCCGCCAAGTACCACCTGCTTGCCAGCAACGCCGGACGCGGCGACGACTTCCTCGACAAGTTCGTCGCCGGCCTGACGCCCGAGCAGCGCCAGCTCGCCGTCGCCGCCGCCCAGCGCTGGCCGGCCAACTGATCTGCAACATTGCGGGCTTGCAGCGCGCCGTGAAGTGTGGTGCGAGAGGCGCGCCCGCGCCCCAACCGGATGATCCTCGATGGCCCGCACCGCTCTCCTCAACGTCATGGTCCAGGCCGTGCTCAAGGCCGGACGCGGCCTCACCCGCGATTTCGGCGAGGTCGAGAACCTGCAGGTCTCGCTCAAGGGGCCGGGAAATTTCGTCTCCGCCGCCGACCACCGCGCCGACCAGACGCTGATCGCCGAACTCTCCAAGGCGCGTCCCGGCTACGGCTTCCTGACCGAGGAGAGCGGCGCCATCGCCGGCAGCGACGACAGCCACCGCTGGATCATCGACCCGCTCGACGGCACCACCAACTTCCTGCACGGCATCCCCCTCTTCGCCATCTCGCTGGCGCTCGAGCGCGAGGGCCAGCTGGTCGCCGGCGTGGTCTTCAACCCGGTTCTCAACGAGCTCTACGTCGCCGAGAAGGGCAGCGGCGCCTTCCTCAACGACCGCCGCCTGCGCGTGGCGGCGCGGCGCAACCTCGCCGACTGCGTGCTTTCCACCGGCCTGCCCGGCATCGGGCGCAGCATCCGCGACGTCGCCATCCCCCAGATCACCCAGATGATGCCCAAGGTTGCCGGCCTGCGCCGCACCGGCTCGGCGGCCACCGACCTCGCCTGGGTCGCCTCCGGCCGCTATGACGGCTACTGGGAAAGCGGCGTCAGCCCATGGGACATGGCGGCCGGCATCGTGGTGGTGCGCGAGGCCGGCGGCATCGTCAGCGACACGGCCGGCAGGGCCGACATGTTCGCCACGGGATCGGTGGTCGCCGCCAACGACACGATCCACGCCGCCATGCTCGACACCATCGCCGCCGCCCGCACCGCCGCCTGAGCTTCAGCGCTTTTCGCGGTCCGCCCCGATTTTGCCGTTTCTCTAGGGTCACAAATCACGCTAAGACTTGTGCCAAGCGAGAGAGGCACAGACACTTGCGTTTCTTCCGAAGAGCCCGAACGCGCGAATACGACCCCTACAAGCTCGCCAGCCCGCAGGTCTACCTGTGGCGGATGACCATCTTTCTGATCATCGCCGCCTTCATCGCGCTTGCCCTCTATCGCCAGGTCGTCACCGCCTTCACCGCCAATCCCGGCCTTAACAGCGTCATCATCGCGGTGCTGGCCATCGGCATCGGGCTGGCCTTCCGCCAGATCTTCCGCCTGTTCCCGGAGATCCGCTGGGTCAACACCTTCCGCGTCGCCGAGCCCGGCATCGAGGTCGACCGGCCGCCGGTGCTGCTGGCGCCGATGGCGACCCTGCTTGGCGACCGCATCGGCCGCATGGCGATCTCGACCCAGACGATGCGCTCGATCCTCGACTCGATTCAGATGCGGCTCGACGAGGATCGCGACCTCAGCCGCTACCTGACCAGCCTGCTCATCTTCCTCGGCCTGCTCGGCACCTTCTGGGGCCTGTTGCAGACGGTCGGCGCCGTCGCCGACACCATCCGCGGCCTCGACATCTCCTCGTCCAACACCGGGGTCATCTTCGAGGACCTCAAGGCCGGCCTGGCGGCGCCGCTGGGCGGCATGGGCACCGCCTTCTCGTCCTCGCTGTTCGGCCTCGCCGGCTCGCTCGTGCTCGGCTTCCTCGACCTCCAGGCCGGCCAGGCGCAGAGCATGTTCTACAACGATCTCGAGGACTGGCTGTCGACGGTCACCGACCTCGATCCCGACATGCTCGACCGCGGCGGCGCCACCACCGCCGAGGACCTGCGCGTCGCCATCGAGCGGCTGACCCGCACCATCCACGAGGACCACACCACCGATCACCAGGCGGCCGCCGGCACGACGCGCGCCACCACCGCCATGGCCAATCTTGCGGAGGGCATCCAGGGGCTTGTCCAGCACATGCGCAGCGAGCAGCAAGTGGTCAGGAGCTGGGTCGAGACCCAGTCCAGGCAGCAGCAGGAAGTCCAGTCGCTGCTCGAGACCATCGCCCGCGCGCTGCAGACACCTGCACCGGGAGAATAGACCGTGGCTGCCCGCGCCCGCCGCATGGTTGCTCGCGCCGAATATTGGCCGAGCTTCGTCGACGTCCTGACCAACCTGCTGTTGGTCTTCATCTTCCTCTTGTCGATCTTCGCCCTCGTCCAGTTCCTGCTGTCGCGCGAGATCACCGGCAAGGACACGGTGCTCCAGCGCCTCAACGCGCAGATCTCCCAGCTCACCGAGATGCTGGCTCTCGAGAAGGCCAAGAGCAGCGACACCAGCGACAGCCTGGCGGCGTTGCAGGCGAGCCTCTCGGCGGCCGAGAGCGAGCGCGACCGGCTGCGCGGCCTGGTCGACACCCAGGCCAGCGCCTCGTCCACCGCCGATGCGCGCATCGCCGCCTTGAACACCGACCTCGACAACGAGAAGCAGGTCAGCCAGCGCGCTTTGTCGCAGGTCGAGCTGCTCAACCAGCAGATCGCCGCTTTGCGCAACCAGATCGCGGCGCTGGAGAGCACGCTCGATGCCTCCGCGCAGAAGGACAAGGAGAGCCAGGTCCAGATCGCCGATCTCGGCCGCCGGCTCAACGTGGCGCTCGCCCAGCGCGTCCAGGAACTGTCGCGCTACCGCTCCGACTTCTTCGGCCGCCTGCGCCAGATCCTCGGCGACCGCCCGGACATCCGCGTCGTCGGCGACCGCTTCGTGTTCCAGTCCGAGGTGCTCTTCGCCACCGGTTCGGCCGACATCAACGACCAGGGCAAGGTCGAGCTCAACAAGGTGGCCAGCGCCATCACCGATCTCATCAAGGAAATCCCCGCCGACCTGCCCTGGGCGCTGCAGATCAACGGCCACACCGACGTGCAGCCGATCAGCGGCGGCGGCCGCTTCAAGTCGAACTGGGAGCTGTCGGCCGCCCGCGCCATCTCGGTGGTGGAATATTTCATCTCGCAGGGCATCCCGGCCGACCGCCTGGTTGCCGCCGGCTATGGCGAGTACCAGCCGCTGGTCGACGGCGACACACCCGACGCCTATGCCCAGAACCGCCGCATCGAGCTGAAGCTGACCGCACGCTAGGCCGCAACCGCACGCGGCGGAGTCGGGCTGGCGCTTGTCCCCGATTCCCCATAGGAAGGCCTGCATGGCGGAGGAGCGTACGATACGGCGGCTGGCCGCGATTCTCGCGGCCGACGTCGTCGGCTATTCGCGGATGATGGGGGCGGACGAAGCCGGCACCCTCGCTGCGCTCAAGCGCCACCGCGAGACCGTTTTCGATCCGACGGTTGCCGCCCACAACGGCCGCATCGTCAAGCTGATCGGCGACGGTACGCTGGTCGAGTTCGCCAGCGTCGTCGACGCGGTCGAGTGCGCCATGGCCATCCAGCGGGCGATGCGGGAGGACGCCGCCGGCGGCCCGCGCATCACGCTCAGGATCGGCGTCAACCTCGGCGACATCATCATCGACGGCGACGACATCTATGGCGACGGCGTCAATGTCGCCGCCCGGCTGGAGCCGCTGGCCGAGCCCGGCGGCATCTGCATTGCCGCGATCGTCAACGAGAGCCTGGGCAACCGCGTCGAGGTCTCCTTCACCGACGGCGGCGAGGTAGAGGTCAAGAACATCGAGCGGCCGATCCGCGTCTGGAAGTGGCACCCGGGCGAGCCGACCGCCGAGGCCGCCGCGACCCCCGCGATGCCTGCCACGGCGGCTCCAGCGGTCAACCGCAAGCCTGGCTCCGCAAGGCCCTCCATCGCCGTGCTGCCTTTCGACAACATGTCGCGCGATCCCGAGCAGGAGTATTTCTCCGACGGCATCACCGAGGACATCATCACCGACCTGTCCAAGGTCGGCGGCCTCACCGTCATCGCCCGCAATTCAAGCTTCGCCTACAAGGGCAAGGCAACCGACATCCGCAAGGTCGGACGCGAACTGGGGGTCCGCTCGGTGCTCGAGGGTTCGATCCGCCGCGCCGGCAACCGGGTGCGCATCACGGCACAGTTGATCGACGCGGCCGATGGCGCCCACCTGTGGGCGGAGCGCTACGACCGCGACCTCACCGACATTTTCGAGGTGCAGGACGAAGTTACGCGCAAGATCGTCGACGCGCTCCGGGTGACGCTGACCCCCAGCGAACAGGCGCGCCTGAACGAAGGCGGCACTGCCAATCCCGAAGCGCACGACTGGTTCCTGCGGGGACGGGAGCTGCTGACCAACCCGGGCAGCGGCTCCGCGTTCTTCGTCGAAAGCAGCAAGTGCTTCGAAAAGGCCATCGCTCTCGACCCGGCATTCGCCGCGGCCTATTCCGCCCTCGGCTTCGCCAGTGCTCTGGCATACAATAACAATCTGACCAGCGACCCCGCCGCCGCGCTTCGCCGGGCGGTGGAACTCACGGCCAAGGCGATCGAACTCGATCCCGACTCCGCCTATGGACACTACACCAGGGGCGTCGTGCTCGGCCTCGGCGGCGACACCGAAGGCGCCAGGGCCTCCATCGACAGAGCGCTGGAGCTGAACCCCAATCTGGCCGCCGCGCACAACTCGCGCGGAGCGACGGAGATATTCTCGGGCCATCCCGCCGATGCGATTCCCCATATCGAGCTGGCCATCCGCCTCGACCCTGCCACCACGCGGGTCTACCTCCATTTTCTGGGCCTGGCGCACCTGCTCCTGGGCCACTACGAAACCGCCGTAGCCCACTTCCGCGAGCGCATCCGGCAGACGCCGAACACCGATCTGACGCGCACGATGCTGGCCTCGGCCCTCGGCCACCTCGGCGAAATCGAGGCGGCTCGGCAGGTCTGGGGCGAACTCATGAAGATCAACCCGGAATACGATCTTGAGCGGCACATCGGCCGGCTGCCTTTCCAGAATCCGGCCGATCGCGAGCGCATTCGCGAAGGCTTGGCGAAAGCGGGCCTGCCGGGACCGGTCTGACGGCAGCCGGCCGGTCTTGCCCCGTTCCGGCCACTCCGCTATACCCCCGGCAACGCAAGCGGCGGCCACGGCCGGCGCCCCCGAAATCCGAGGCTTTTGGCCATGAAGAAAGACATCCATCCCGACTACCACGAGATCAAGGTCGTGATGACCGACGGGACCGAATACATGACCCGTTCGACCTTCGGCGAGGCCGGCGCCACGCTGCATCTCGACATCGACTCCAAGACCCACCCGGCCTGGACCGGCGGCGGCCAGCACATCGTCGACCGCGGCGGCCGCGTCTCGCGCTTCAAGTCGCGCTACAAGGGCCTGATGGGCGATAGCTGAGCCCTATCAAGTATTTCGGGAGGACGTTCGAGCCCCGGCTTCGGCCGGGGCTTTGCTTTTTCGGGCCCAATTGACATTCAGTGACGTGCCTATCGTCTCGCCCCCTCTCCCCTCGTGGGAGAGGGCGGTTTGCCTTGGCGAGGCGCAGCCGAGCTTAGGCAAACCGGGGGAGGGTGACAGCGCTGAGGGAAGGCACGATGCTGATGGCGCGGGCAGCGTCCGCGCAGACTCGGCCTTGCATGCGCCGGCGCGGCCGGCTCCACCACCGCTTTGCCAAAACCTCACCGGTGTCCCCCTCACCCGGATTTCCAAGGCCGGTTTGCATACGCAAACCGGGGAAATCCGACCTCCCCCACCAAGGGGGAGGTGGAGACCACTGAAGCGCTCAGGCAGGACTGAATGCGGTTGGGCTGAAAGCTACTTGCGCCCGGCGAAGGCCGCGGCGATGCGGCCGAGGTCGCGCGCCACCTGGTTGTCGCCGGCCGGCGCCTCGGATTCCTGGCGCAGCGCCGCGTCGAGGCGGATCACCCTGTCCTGAAGGCGCAGCGAGCGGTCGATCAGCTCCTTGAGCCGCCCCGGCAGGTCGTCCCAGCCCGGTCCATCGGTCGATGACGACACGCCGCCGAGCTTGACCTTGGCGCGCTCGTGGCGGGCCTGCTCGGCGCTGATGTCGCCTTCGTTCACCGCCCGTTGCAGGAGCAGCCAGGAGGCGAGCTGCATCAGCCGCGTCGTCAGCCGCATGGATTCGGCCGCATAGGACAGCGACCCCGCCCGCGACAGCCGCTTCGATTCCCGCCGCCCCTCGCGATCGAGATAGCTCGCCGTCTCCTCGACCAGACCCATGCCCTCACGGAACATGGTCTTGAAGGCTTCCGAACCGGCAAGCCGGCGCCCGAAGGCGACCGGCTCATTGCCGCCCGGTGCGGCTGATTTGCTGTCTTTCATCATCTGCCGCCCCGCCAGAAGCGGTCGCCTCCCACACCACCGTCCCGATCCGAAACCCTAAAGAGCAGTTTCAGCAAGTCCCGTTCCAGCCAATGTCATCTCACTCCCGGCGGCGGCGGGCAAGGCTTGAGCGGCTGGGGGTGAAAAAAGAGCCGCACGAGGCGGCTCTTGAGAGTTTTCTTTGACAGGGAGGCGTCAAGAGTGGACAGGAGCCACTCAGTCCAGATGACTGGACGAGGCACAGTTAAGCTCCGTAAAGCCTAAGGAATGGTTAACAACGGCACACCACTTGTCCGCAAAACAGCGCGGCCGGCGGCGCCGGCGTGCCAAAACGGGAGGGATCGGCGCTCACCGTTTGAAGAATGAAGCGGCCACGTCCGCACTCGCCCGCTTGGTTGTGATCGCCACCTCGATGCGCGCGATCTCGTCCTTCAAGAGAGCGATCCGCTCGGCGAGTTCGTCGAGCGAGAGCGTCGACAGGTCCTCGCCGATCTCGTGCTTCAGTTTCTTGCGCGGGGCATCTTCATCGTCGCTGATGGGCATGGCTTCTCTCCTCGCGGCCGAACCCTAGTTGAGCCGCCAGCGATTGTCAGCGTGCCTCGCGCCGGCTACCAGGAGCCCGAGCCAATGCCAGCCAGCGGACCAGCCATGACCACCCTCCCCGACACCATGACCGCCATCGCCATCACCGGGCCCGGCGGCCTCGACAAGCTCATCGTCGTCAAGCGTCCCCTGCCGGTGCCGCAGGAGGGACAGGTCCTGGTCCGCGTGCACGCCGCGGGGGTCAACCGGCCGGACGTGCTCCAGCGCCTCGGGCGCCACCCGGCGCCGGCCGGTGCGCCGGCCGACATTCCCGGCCTGGAGATCGCCGGCGAGGTCGCAGCCCTCGGCCCCGACGCCACGCGCTTTGCGGTCGGCGACAAAGTGACCGCGCTCCTCCCCGGCGGCGGCTACGGCGAATATGCCGCCGTCCACGAGACCAACGCGCTGCCGGTGCCGGACGGCTTCACCATGGTCGAGGCGGCGGCGATCCCCGAGACCTTCTTCACCGTCTGGCCGAACCTCTTCGACCGCGGCCGGCTTGCCGCCGGCGAGACCCTGCTCGTCCACGGCGGCACGTCGGGCATCGGCACGGTGGCGATCCAGCTTGGCCATGCCTTCGGCGCGCGTGTCATCGCCACCGCCGGCAGCGCCGACAAATGCGCCGCCTGCCTCAAGCTCGGCGCCGACGCCGCCATCAACTATCGCGAGGAGGATTTCGTCGCCCGCGTCGGCGAGATCACCGCAGGCCACGGCGCCGACGTCATCATCGATCTGATCGGCGGCGACTATGTCGCGCGCAATTATGCCGCTGCGGCGGAAGAGGGCCGCATCGTGCAGATCGGCACCCAGCACGGCAACACGGCCGAGGTTCCCCTCGGCCTGCTCATGGTCAAGCGGCTGACCCACACCGGCTCGACCCTCCGCCACCGTCCGGTGGCGTTCAAGGCGGCGGTGGCAGAGGCGCTCTACCGGAACGTCTGGCCGCTGTTTGCCGCCCGCACGGTGGCGCCGGTGATCGATTCGACCTTTCCGCTCGTCGAGGCCGCCAAGGCCCAGGCGCGCATGGAAGGCTCCGAGCACATCGGCAAGATCGTGCTCACCGTCGCCTGACGCCCGGACCGACGCTGGTCATCACCGTCGAGCGGGCCTTGTCGTTGGGCGCCAGCACCAGCGGCGCGATGCAGGCATAGGCCTCGATCGCGGGATAGGTGACGGCCATCAGCCCATCGACCGAATAGGCGGGGAAGCGCATGTTGGTAGCGGGGAATTCGAGCATGCGGTTGTCCATCGGGAAGACCGCCTGGCTGAGCCGCGCCGCCCCTTCCGGCGAGACCGCATAGCCGCAGATGCCGAAGGCGTGCTTGAGCCGGAACAGGCCGACGCTGCCGCGCGTCTGCTGGAACTTGTCGAGCTCGGCCGGCTTCGGATAGCGCACCGTGAACAGGCCGCTGATGGCGATGTCGCCGGCGACGGCGAACTCGAGCAGCGAATCGGTGTTGTAGCCGAGGAGCACGATGTCCCAGCGCCCAACGGCGGCGATCGCCTGCATGAAGGCGGCCTTGAGGTCGTGACGGGCATAGGCGTCGTCTTCCAGCACGATCAGCGACCGCCCGTCGGCCACCGCCTTGTCCCACAGGTTACGGTGGGAGAGCGCCACGCCGATGGTGCCCTTGGTCGCCCACTTGCTCTTCGGCGCGATCACGCCGCGCTCGAGCGCCTCTTCGTTGGTGAGCGCATTGCCGTCGACTGCCTCGAAACGGCGGAAGCGGATGCCGGTGCTGCCGTTGCGCTGAAGGAAGGCGGCCATGCGCTCCGGCGTCCGCGCCAGGTTGATGACGTAGCAGTCGAAGGTCTCGTCGAAGGTCTCTGCGCGGGTGCCGGCGGGCATGTCCGGGGGCATTTTGGCTGCCTTTGGGATCGTGTTGATATTCAAGCCACAATGAATTTGCGTCGACTGGGCCAAGGCCCTATATAGACGACACTTCCCTCATTTTTCAGTTCGAGGAAACGTTTTGCCGGGCGGAAGTTCCGGCGGAACGCCCGGGAGAACCACATGACCAATGCCATCCCCCTGATGCCCAAGGCGACCGCCGTCTGGCTGGTCGAGAACACCGCGCTGTCCTTCGAGCAGATCGCCGACTTCTGCAAGCTGCACCCGCTCGAGGTGCAGGCGATCGCCGACGGCGAGGCGGCCCAGTCGATCAAGGGGCTCGACCCGATCCTCACCGGCCAGTTGAGCCGCGAGGCGATCCAGCGTGCCGAGGCCGACCCGTCGGTGCGTCTCGGCCTTGCCCAGGTTAAGGTCCGTGCCCCGGTCGCCAAGCGCAAGGGGCCGCGCTACACGCCGGTGTCGCGCCGCCAGGACCGGCCCAACGCCGTCCTCTGGCTGCTGCGCAATCATCCCGAGCTCAAGGACGCGGCGATCATGCGCCTGGTCGGCACCACCAAGCCGACCATCGAATCGATCCGTAGCCGCACCCACTGGAACGCCAACAACCTGCAGCCGCTGGACCCGGTGACGCTCGGCCTGTGCTCGCAGATCGATCTCGATTTCGAGGTCGACAAGGCGGCCAAGAACGCGCCGCCCCAGGAGGCCCAGCCGGAAGGCGCCACCCTGCTGCCGGCAAGCGAGACCACCACGGCCGCCGCGCAGGCGGTCGCTGCCGCCAAGAGCGAGCCGACGCCGGGCGATGTCCAGCGCGCCGCCGACCGCGAGGCCAATGCGGTCTTCGCCAAGCTCAAGTCGATGACCGGACCGGAATCGTCCGAGGACGACGAGGAGTAGGACGTTCTCCGCGCGACCGGGAAGTGATGGAGCCGGCCGCACCGGCGCACGCAAGGCCGAGTTCCCGCGCACGCTGGCGCGCTTGTCGCGCTTCGTGCCTTCCCTCGGCCGCGTCCCCCTCACCCTTCGCGCCTAACTCGCTCCGCTCCTAAGGCGCGAAGCCCTCTCCCTCCAGGGAGAGGGGGAGTGTTTGGCATTGCTCCTGAATGTCGATTGCACCTTGCTCACCGTCACGGTGCGCGGGTGATGCGCGCCAGGTAGTCCTCCAGCGTGCGCCCGGCTTCGCGCTCGAAGCGCGTCTCGGTGACTTCCAGCCGCTCGACGCGGTCGACCCGGAAGGTGCGGAAATCCTCCCTGAGTTCGCACCAGGCGGCGAGCGTCCACACCTGCCCCCAGAATTGCAAAGCGAGCGGCCGCACCGTGCGCCGCGTGGCGCTGCCTTCGACGTCGCGATAGGCGAAGCGCGCCTTCACCCGCCCGTCGATCGCCTTGCCGAAGGTGTCGAGATGGTCGCGCTCAGTTTCCTGCAGGCGGGAGCCGGGTGCGAAGATCGGCACGCGCTGCGCGGCACGCATGCGCTCATCCGGCACCACCGCACCGATCTTGACCAGCGCCTCGGCCGCCGCGTCGGCGATGCCCTTGCCCGCCCACGCCTTGACCATGCGGGCGCCGACGATCAGCGCCTCGATCTCGGCCGGCAGGAACATCAGCGGCGGCAGCTGGTAGCCCGGCCTGAGCAGGTAGCCGACGCCGGCGGCGCCGTCGATCGGAACGCCCGAGGCCTGGAGGTCGCGGATGTCGCGATAGACCGTGCGCACCGAAACCTCGAGCTTCTCGGCAAGCGTCTGGGCGGTGACCAGACGGTCACCGCGCAGCTGCTGGATGATCTCGAACAGGCGGTCGGCGCGGCGCATGGAGCCGTTCCTCACGACACGGCGTGGAGCCCTACGCGATTACCCTCGCTGTCGCGGATATGGAAGTAGGCACCCATCCCCGGCGGCAGATCGACGCGCGGGGTGAGCAGCTTGCCGCCCGCCGCCTCGACCCGGGCGACGACCGTTTCGAGATGGCCGGTGCAGTTGAGATAGATGATGGGGCCGCCATCCTTGCCGGCCCGCTCCGGCGCTTCCATGACGCAACCGGAGACCTTCGGCCGGTCGTAGGAGAAGACGCCCATCTTGGGCCCGCCGAACGTTTCCCGGTTGAGCTTGGTGTCGAAGATGGTCTCGTAGAACGTGACCGCCCGGCCGAAATCGGCCGCCGGTATCTCGAACCACACCACGACGTTGTCGTGTTCCGCGATCATGCTCATGGCAGTGTCTCCCGTTGCAAGCCGCATGGCAGCGCGGCATAGGGGCGACACTAACGGGGGCCCACTGACAGCCCTGTGTCAGCAGCCTGACGGCGAAAGACATCGTCGAGCCAGGCGGTGACGTAGCCGGTCATGGCCGGATCGTAGTCCGCCGGCGAGCGCACGATCAGGACATCGGCGAGTTCCGGCTCGGCGACTGCGGCAAGGTTGGCGAGGATGCGCGCCCTGAGCGCGGCGGCCGGCTCGGCGACACTGAGCACGCGGAAGAGCGCGATGCGCGGCCCATCCATGACCGCCGTCCAGCCGGGATCGATGCTGACGTCGCTGGCGTCGAGGCCGGTCTCCTCGCCGAGCTCGCGCATCAGGCTGGCGGCAATATCGACACGGTCGCCGGCGATGTCGGAGGGTCCGGCGTACCGGAGGGGAAGTAGATGTGGCCGGGATTGGCGGTATGCGCCGCCATGACGCCGAGCAGGAACGCGCCGTCCGCCGCCTTGAGCGCCGCCTGCGGAAAGGCATTGCTCACCGAGGTGTCGATGAAGCCCCAGTCGCGCCAGGCGAGGAAGCTGGCGAAATCCGTCTCGAAATAGCTGCCGGTCATCATGCCATCGGCGATCGCATGGTCATGGAGCAGCAGCACGCGCCCGTTCCACAGCGCCGGCTGCGCCGCCTGCGCTTCGCGGAAATGGTCTGCGATCTCCTTGCGCCGGGCTTCAGCGAACGGCCACGGCCGTGGCGCGAAGCGGAAGTCGATGCGCTCGAGCGGAACGATATCCACGGCCGGTCAGGATTTTTCCGGGCTCACCGGGACCGTGTAGTTCAGCGGCAGGCGGCCACCGTCGGCATAGATCGTCTGGCCGGTGATGTAGCTGGCATCGTCCGAGATGAGGAAGGCGGCGATGGCGGCGATCTCCTTGGGCTCGCCCAGGCGGCCGAGCGGCGTGCGCGACAGGATGCGCTTGCGCGCCTCGGCGTCGTTCATGGTGGCGGTCAGCATGTCGGTGGCGATCGACCCCGGCCCGATGGCATTGACGCGGATGCCGTAGGGCGCCAGCCCCAGCGCCATCACCTTGGTGAGCTGGTTGATGCCGCCCTTCGACACCGAATAGGGCACCTGGTTGGCGATGGCGAAGACGGCGTTGACCGAGCTCATGTTGACGATGGCGCCCGGCGCCCCGCCCTCATTGACGCGTTCGACCATGACCCGCGCCACCGCCTGGCCGCACAGGAACGCACCCTTGAGGTTGGTGCGGATGACGCGGTCGAAATCGGCCTCGTCGAGGTCGAGGAAATCGGCACCGACCAGAATGCCGGCATTGTTGATGAGCGCGTCGACGCCGCCGTAGGCATCGACCGCCGCGGCCACTAGGTTGTGCACGTCGAGCCGCTCGCCGACATCGCAGGCGACGAAGCGCACCGCGCCGAACGCGCCCAGCGACTGCACCGCCTTGGAACCGGCGTCCTCGTCGACATCGGCGATGATCACCCGCGCGCCGTCTTCCAGGAAACGCCGGGCGACCGCGTAGCCGATGCCACGCGCGCCGCCGGTGACGATGGCGACCTTGTTCTCAAGGAGCATCGGATTTCTGCCTCCGCTGGCTGGCCAGGAGGCCCAAGCGTTAGCCAAAGCGGCGGCGGGTGTCCACGGTTGTACGGTGGCACATTGAAGCATAGAATCCAGGCACCGCGCCCTCCGGCCGGCCCTCCCATGACACGCATCCTCCCATGATTTCCGATCCCTTGTTCTACGCCGCCGCAATTCCGGCGATGGTCGTCCTTGGGCTGTCCAAGGGTGGTTTCGGCGCCATCGGCATCCTGGTGGTGCCGTTGCTGGCGCTGGTCATCTCGCCGGTGCAGGCGGCCGCCATCGTGCTGCCCATCCTGGTGCTCAGCGACCTGGTCGCCGTCTACTTCTATTGGGGCATCTATGATGCCAAGACGCTCAAGATCATGCTGCCCGGCGCCATGATCGGCGTCGGCATCGGCTGGTGGACCGCCGCCTGGGTGACCGAGCACGAGATCCGCCTGATCGTCGGCGCCATCTCGGTCCTGTTCGCGGTCAACTACTGGCTCCGCCAACGCCTGAGCCAACGGCCGCGCGGCCACAACATCGCCACCGGTGGCTTCTGGGGCATCGTCACCGGCTTCACCAGCTTCGTCAGCCATGCCGGCGGCCCGCCCTTCCAGATGTACGTCGTGCCGCTTCGTCTCGACCCGCGCCTCTTCGCCGGCACTTCGGTGATCCTGTTCGCCATCGTCAACGCGGTGAAGACGGTCCCCTATTTCCTGCTCGGCCAGTTCGACGCCGCCAACCTGGAGACCTCGGCGATCCTGCTGCCGGTTTCCATTCCCGCGACCATCCTCGGCGTCTGGCTGGTCAAGGTGATGGACGCGACCGTGTTCTACCGGGCGGTCTACATCCTCATCTTCCTGGTCGGTCTCTATCTGGTCTGGGAAGGGCTGGTGTCTGCCGGCTGAGCGCGGCGCAATGCCGCAAGCTTGAGCTCATGCGCCACAAGAGCGATCGGCCGCACACGACGCAGCGCCTGCGAAGCGTGCGAAGAAATAGCTGGGGATATTCTAGGAAAACGTCTGCGCCGCGGTCATACCGACCGCGAGGCGCCGCTCGCTAGAGCTGATTCAGCGTATGGCAGCGCCTCGCTGCCGGCTGTCGCGATCTCTGAGACCGCTGTGTCCGGGAATTGTCCCCGGCTAGTGCAGATGCTCGCCGGTGAGGCGGGCAATCTCGTCCTTCACATGCAGTTTCTTGCGCTTCAGCTCGCGCAGTTCGAGCGAATCCGTGCCGGGATGGGCCAGCGCGTCCTCAAGCTCCTTTTCGAGCAGCTCGTGCCGACGCACGAGCTCGGCGAGGTGCGATTCCATAGCCATCAGCAAGCCTCCTGTTGACTATCAATCCAACGACATGAGTTTGACATAGGATCGCCAGACTGTGAACTACAACCGCCGCCTGTGCATGGCCCAAACGCGCCTATTTCACACATGCGGACGGTCTATTGGTGATCTGGGAAGGGGATGGGTGGACATCAAGCCCACATCGCCACCCGAGGTCGATGAAGCGGCCTCTGCCGATCTATGCTAGCCTCGCCGGCTGTTGGGCGTGCGGGGCGCGTCAACCGAATCTTAACCAGACGGACGGCGATGGGCACTCAGGGCGGTGACCTGACCGACGAGGAAGAACGCGAAATCCGGCGCGAGCTTGCCGAGCTGCGCCAGGAACA
This sequence comes from uncultured Alphaproteobacteria bacterium, assembly GCA_963830205.1. GTDB lineage: Bacteria > Pseudomonadota > Alphaproteobacteria > Rhizobiales > Kaistiaceae > CAVSRC01. The sequence goes on from CAWHLP010000007.1 coordinate 58,111, forward strand.
CCGCGATCTCGACCTGGCGATCGCGGCGATGATCGAATTCGGGCCCGGTCGACACTATCCGCATCCAGCGCATGAAGAAGCGCAAGCTGGCGCTCAAGGACCGCATCGCGGTGCTCGAGGACAAGCGCCTGCCCGACATCATCGCCTGAGCCGCGACCGCCGCCGCTTCTTGCGATGCAAGGCCCCGCGCCTATAATCCGCCGCGCGCAGCAACAGCCCCCTGACCACAACGGACCCCATGGCGGACCCTTCCCCACCGGTTGCCATCATCATGGGCAGCCAATCCGACTGGGCGGTGCTCGCCGAGGCCGCCAAGACGCTCGACGCGCTGGCGATCGCCCATGACGACCGCATCGTCTCGGCCCACCGCACGCCGGAGCGCATGGTGGCCTTCGCCAAGGGCGCCCGGGCGGCCGGCTACAAGGTGATCATCGCCGCCGCCGGCGGCGCCGCCCACCTGCCCGGCATGGTCGCCTCGCTCACCTCTCTCCCGGTCCTCGGCGTGCCCGTCGAGACCAGGGCGCTGGGCGGCCGGGACAGCCTCTATTCGATCGTCCAGATGCCGGCCGGCGTGCCGGTGGGGACGCTTGCCATCGGCCGCGCCGGCGCCATCAATGCCGCGCTGCTCGCCGCCGCCATCCTCGCCACGGCCGATTCGGACGTGGCCGAGCGGCTCGACCGCTGGCGCGCCGAGCAGACCGCCGCGGTCGCCGAACGTCCCGCCGATGAATGAACTGCCGTTGGTGCCGGGAATGACCGTCGGCATCCTCGGCGGCGGCCAGCTCGGCCGGATGCTGGCGGTGGCGGCGGCCGAACTCGGCCTCTCCTGCCGCATCTACTGCCCCGACCCGCAGAGCCCCGCCTTTGCCGTCGCCGCCGGCCGCACCGTCGCGCCCTATGACGACGAGGCGGCGCTTGCCGATTTCGCCGCGACCGTCGACATCGTCACCTACGAATTCGAGAACATCCCCGCCGCCACCGTGGAGTTCCTCGCCGCGCGCACGACCGTTCTCCCCGGCGCCCACAGCCTGGCGGTCTCCCAGGACCGCCTCATGGAGAAGCAGCTCATGGCCGGGCTCGGCATCGCCGTGCCCGCCTTCGCCCCGGTCGCGGCGCTCTCCGAGATCTATTCGGCACTCGCCCGCACCGGCCGTCCGGCGGTGTTGAAAACCCGCCGTCTCGGCTATGACGGCAAGGGCCAGGCGCTGATCCGCGCCGGCGACGACCCGGTGCCGGCCTGGCGGGCGATCGGCGAGGCGCCGGCGATCCTCGAGGCCTTCGTCCCCTTCAGCCGCGAGATCTCGGTCATCCTCGCCCGCGCCCGCGACGGCGCCATGCGCGCCTGGGACGTGACCGAGAACCGCCACAAGGCCGGCATCCTCGCCACGTCGACGGTGCCGGCTCTCGTCACGCCGCTTGTTGCCGCCCGCGCCGTCGCCATGGCCGAAGAGATCGCCGTCGCCCTCGACCATGTCGGCGTGCTCGCCGTCGAGATGTTCGTGCTGGGCGATGGCGACGAGGCCGCGCTGATGGTCAACGAGATCGCCCCGCGCGTCCACAATTCCGGCCACTGGACGGCCGACGCCGCCTATTGCTCGCAGTTCGAGCAGCACATTCGGGCGATCGCCGGCTGGCCGCTCGGCGACAGCGAGCGCCACAGCGACGTGGTGATGGAGAACCTGATCGGCGACGACGTCGCCCGCTGGCGGGAGCTGGCGGCCGAGCCCGGCGCCCGGCTGCACCTCTACGGCAAGGCGGAAGCCCGCCCCGGCCGCAAGATGGGCCATGTCAACCGGGTTACACCCGCGGCGAAAACTTGAACAAAACTGCCGCCGGAGCTGCCGTTGCTTTTGACAGGCCGGCGCGCTCTCTGGTAAAGGAGCGCCCAATCCGGAGCATGCGGCCCCGGCCGGTGGCCGTTGCCTTTGCTGCTCCGCCATCTGAACAGCGACACCATCAAGGGACGTTTCGCTTGCAGGTACTCGTTCGCGACAACAATGTCGACCAGGCGCTGAAGGCCCTCAAGAAGAAGATGCAGCGCGAGGGGCTCTTCCGCGAGATGAAGCTGCGCAACTATTACGAGAAGCCGTCCGAGCGGCGCGCGCGCGAGGCAGCCGAGGCGGTCCGCCGTGCACGCAAGCTCGCCCGCAAGCGCGCCCAGCGCGAAGGGCTGATCGCGGCTCCCAAGCCACGCGTCAGCGCGCGCCCTTGATTCGCCGCCTTTCGGCGGTTTGCTGAATGCAAGCGCGGCCCGCCCGCTTTGCGGTGCGGGCCGATACAGTGCGGACATGAGGGCACAGGGCCGGGGGCGAGAGTGCAGGCGTTGATCCCGACCGGACATTTCCTTCCAGCTTCGATCGCGTCCCGCCGCGCATTGGGCGCAGTCGGCATTGCCCTTATCAGCGGCCTCATGCTTGCCGGCTGCCAGTCGAGCCGCAGCGCCTTCGGCCCCAGCATCGACACCTCGGCCGGCTCCGAGGTCAACATCGCTTCGCTGACGGAAGTGGTGAAGACGAACCCCAACGATGCCGGCGCCTACAATGTGCGCGGTACCGCCTATGGCAAGGCCGGCGACCTGAGGTCGGCGATCGCCGACTTCAACACCGCCATCAAGCTCAACCCGTCCTTCTATCAGGCCTATGCCAACCGCGCCCTGGTCGAGCGCCGGCAGGGCCACGATGACCTCGCCTTGCAGGACTACAACCAGGCCATCGCGATCTCCTCGAACTATGCGCCGGCCTATGTCGGCCGCGGCAACATGTACCGGCAGCACAATCAGACGGACTTGGCGCTCAACGACTTCAACGCCGCCATCAAGCTCGATCCCACCGACCCGCGCGCCTTCCACAATCGCGGTCTGGTCGAGCAGGCCCAGGGCCAGCACGCGGCGGCCATCGCCGACTTCTCCAAGGCGATCTCGATCTCGCCCTCTGCGATCGAGCCCTTCAACGCCCGTGGCCTCTCGTATCTCGCGACCCAGGACTACAAGGCGGCGCTCGACGACTTCAACGAGGTCGTCAAGCGCGACCGCGCATCCTACGAAGGCTGGACCAACGAGGGCCTCGCGCTGGAGAAGCTCGGCGAGCGCAAGAAGGCCTTCGACGCCTTCGCCCGCGCCAGCACGCTCAATCCCAACTACTCGCCGGCGCGCGAGGGCATGCGCCGCACCGCCGGCAGCGCCAACAGCGGCGTCGCCTTCAGCAACGGCTACGGGACCGGCTGAGCGGCGCCGCTCGCGGCCTGCCGGACGCCGCGGGCCCTACGGCGTGGAACGCCTCCCCTGGGCAAGCGTGGCGACGCCGAACCCGATCATCGCGGCGACCAGGCCGCCGCCCATCAGAGCCAGAGCCCCAACCAACAGGCCGTCCATCGCCTGGGCCGTAGGCAGGCCCGCGAACGCGGCCGCCGTCAGGCCGACGCCGCACAGCATGCCGGCAAGGGCAGCATAGACAGCCCTGATCCTTGTCCAGCCCTTCATGACGAAGCCGATGCCGGCGACGAAGAATGCCGACGGCGGCAGTTCGAAGGCCGCGAACCGGCCCGTGCTGTCGACGCGGAAGATGAAGACCCAGACGACGAACATGAGGAGAGCGGGGACGGCCAGGAACGCGGCGATCTGGCTTGCCTTGGGCGCGCTCCCCGCCGGTACCGACGCGCCGGACGTCCCGGCCGCTTCCGCTACGCCGGCCGGCTTTGCGGCCCCGGCCGTTACCGTCTGAGAGGCACGGCCTGCCGCGTTTGCGGGCTTTTCCGTTCGTGTGGGCGGGTCCGACGCCGGGGGAGCGGCGGTCGCCTTCGCCGGATCGGATGACACGCCCTCGCCGGCGGCCGCTGGCGGCGTGCTGACCGGCGGCGCCCCCGTCGTCTTCTCGATCGTCGCATAGAGCCGCTCGAGATCTTCGTAGAAGCGAGCCCCGCCCGAGGACACCGAAAGCGCGTTGATCTCGGTCATCTCGTGCAGGCTCGGCGGCAATTCGGCCGGCTGCGGCATGTCCGCGTCCTCAACCAGCACCGGCAGCAGGGGAATGTCGAGTTGCAGCGCCGTCTCGATCTCGACACGCACCCAGTCGTTGGTAGCGCTGATGCGGCTGCGCCCCTCGGCATCCCTGCCCTGCCAGTTCGGGCCGATGACCGCGACGACGAAGTCGCAGTCCCGCAACGCCCGGCCGATCCGCTTGCGGAAGTTCTCAGTCGGCAGGATCGAGTCGATATCGCGGAAGATCGACTCCTTGCCGTAACGCTCCAGCAGCTTCTCGTAGAGCCAGTTGGTGATCGCCCGGGCATCGTCGCGCCGATAGGAGAGGACAATCTTGGCCATACCCCCGGTTCCCAAGCAATCCGCCCGCGACGGTTTGTCCACCGTCCGCAGGGCGAGGCTACGGCAAGCGCGGCCGTTTGTCATGACGGCAGGTAACTGCGGCTGGTCGCCTATCGCCCACGGCACAACGCCCCGAAACGAGATGGGCCCATCCCTGGCGGGATGGGCCCATCGTTCCTCAAGGCCATTAATGTCGCCGGCCCCGTGCGGGGCCGGCGAGTTGCTTATCTACTTTGCCTTCAAGGCCGCGACGACTTCGTCGAGGACCTTCTTGGCGTCGCCGAACAGCATCTGGTTGTTCTCTTTGTAGAACAGCGGGTTGTCGATGCCGGCGTAGCCCGAGGCCATCGACCGCTTCATGACGATGGACGTCTTGGCCTTCCAGACCTCGAGCACCGGCATGCCGGCGATCGGGCTGGTCGGGTCGTCCTCAGCCGCCGGATTGACGATGTCGTTGGCGCCGATCACCATCGCGACGTCGGTGTCGGGGAAGTCATCGTTGAGCTCGTCCATCTCCATCACGATGTCGTAGGGCACCTTGGCTTCCGCTAGCAGCACGTTCATGTGCCCCGGCATGCGCCCGGCGACGGGATGGATGCCGAAGCGCACGTTGATGCCCCTTGCGCGCAGCAGCTGGGTCAGCTCGAACACCGAGTGCTGGGCCTGCGCAACCGCCATTCCGTAGCCGGGCACGATGATGACGCTCTTGGAATCGGCGAGCAGGTCCGCCGTCTCGACCGCTGTGATTGACCTGACCTCACCGCCCGGCACCGCGGCAGACGCCGCCGCCGCGCCCTCGGCCGCGCCGAACCCGCCGGCGATCACCGAGATGAAGTTGCGGTTCATGGCGCGGCACATGATGTAGCTCAGGATCGCGCCCGAGGAGCCCACCAAAGCGCCAACCACGATCAGAAGATCGTTCGACAGCATGAAGCCGGTCGCCGCCGCCGCCCAGCCGGAGTAGCTGTTCAGCATCGAGATCACCACCGGCATATCAGCGCCGCCGATGGCCATAACCATGTGCACGCCGAAGGCGAGCGCGATCACCGTCATCACGAGGAGCGGGAACATGCCGCCGCCCGTCGATTCAGCACCCACAAAGAAGTAACCGAACACGATGACGAGGATGAGGCCGGCAAGATTGATCCAGTGGCGCGCCGGCAACAGGACGGGCTTGCCGCTGATCCGAGCCGAGAGCTTGCCGAAGGCGATCACCGAGCCGGTGAACGTCACAGCGCCGATGAGCACGCCAACATAGATCTCGATCAGATGGATCGTGTGCTCGGCATGGGTCGGAAACACCGTCGAGGTGTCGATGTAGCTGGCGTAGCCGATGGCGCAGGCGGCCAAGCCGACCAGCGAGTGCATGATCGCCACCAGCTCCGGCATCTGCGTCATCCTTACGATGCGCGCCGCATAGAGCCCAAGGCTGCCGCCGATGCCCATTGCCAGGACGATGATGAGGATGCCCACGACGCCGCTGACGATCGGCTCTTCGCCGTTCGCCAGCAGACGCGAGCCGAACACGGTGGCCAGCACCGCAATTGCCATGCCGGCGATACCGAACCAGTTGCCGCGCTTGGCGGTTTCCGGGTTCGACAGGCCGCCGAGGCTCAGGATGAAAAGAATCGTGGCCCCGATATAGGAGACCGTGACAAGACTTACAGACATAGTTCCGGGCCCCTTATTTCTGGAACATCGCCAGCATGCGGCGGGTCACTGCGAAACCGCCGAACATGTTGATCGAGGTGAGGGTCAATCCAACGAAGGCGATCACCAGGATCCACAGATCCGGACGCCCCTCTGCGGCCGGTGGCCAGATTTGCAGAAGTGCGCCGATGGCGATGATCGAGGAAATCGCGTTGGTGACGCTCATCAGCGGCGTATGCAGCGCGGGCGTAACGTTCCACACCACCATGTAGCCGACGAAGATCGCCAGCACGAAGACGGTGAAATGGCCGAGGAATGCCGGCGGGGCTCCAGCGCCGACCAGCAGCAGGATGATGGCGCCGATCCCGAAGGTGATGAGCGTGGATCGCAGCGACGCCGGCGCCCCGGCGCCATGGCCATGGCCGCCCTTCTTGTCCGCCGCCGCGACCGCCGCGGCAGGCTTTGCCGGCGGCGGGGCCGGAAGCTTCAGCGGCGGGGCCGGCCACGTGATGTCGCCGTCCTTGATCACGGTGAAGCCGCGGATCGCGTCGTCTTCCATGTTGACGACGATCTGGCCGTCCTTGGCCTTGCACAGTTCCTCGGTCAGACGCAGCAGGTTGTTGGCGTAGAGCGTCGAGGACTGCTTGGCCAGGCGGCTGGGCAGGTCCGTGTAGCCGACGATGGTGACGCCGTGCTTGACGACGGCCTTGCCCGGCTCGGTCAGCTCGCAGTTGCCGCCCTGCTCAGCCGCAAGGTCGACGATGACGCTGCCCGGCTTCATCGAGCGCACCATGTCGGCGGTGATGAGCTTGGGCGCCGGCTTGCCCGGGATCAGGGCAGTGGTGATGATGACATCGACGTCCGCCGCCTGCTTGGCGTACATCTCGCGCTGGGCCTTCTGGAAGCCTTCGCTCATGACCTTGGCGTAGCCGCCGCCGCCCGAGCCTTCTTCCTCGTAGTCGACCTTGACGAACTCGCCGCCCAGAGACTTGACCTGATCGGCCACTTCCGCGCGCGTGTCGTTGGCGCGGACAATGGCGCCGAGACCTGCCGCCGTACCGATGGCGGCAAGACCGGCCACGCCTGCTCCGGCGACGAACACCTTTGCCGGCGGGACCTTGCCCGCGGCGGTGATCTGGCCATTGAAGAACCGGCCGAAGGCGTTGGCCGCCTCGATGACGGCGCGATAGCCGGTGATGCCGGCCATGGAGGTGAGCGCGTCCATCTTCTGCGCGCGGGAGAGCAGGCGCGGAACCGCGTCCATCGCCAGCACAGTCACCTTGCGCGCCTTCAAATCGTCCATCAGTTGCGGGTTCTGGGCCGGCCAGATGAAGGAAATCAGGGTCTGGCCCGCCTTCATCAGCGCCACTTCACCCGCGGTCGGGGCGCGTACTTTGAAGATTATGTCCGACTTCGACCAGAGATCGGCGGCCTTCGGCGCGATTGTGGCCCCTGCCGTGACGAACACATCGTCGTAGAAATCCGCGCCGTCGCCAGCCCCCTTCTCGACGACGACGGCGAATCCGAGCTTGATCAGCTTCGTCACCACCTCCGGCGAGATCGCGACCCGCTTCTCACCGGGATATATTTCCTTTGGAATACCAATAACCTGAGGCATTCTGTTGATTCTCCAATTCTTCCCGCCGCACATCGATACGCCGGCATTGGCGCATTGAGAACGGCAGTCACTCCCTGCGCGAAGGCCGGGATTAACACAGAACCGAACAGCCGTGGCCCCCAGCATTGGTACTATGCGCTGGAATACCTACGCCGCCCGGAAGGCGCACGGTCTTCATTGGATGATCGCGGCCCGGAAATCGTTGACGTTCGTCAAAGTCGGCCCGGTAACGACGGCATCGCCGGGGGCGCCGAAGAAGCCGTGGCCGTCGTTGTCGGCGAGCGCGTCCCTTGTGCGGATTTCGGCCGCCCAGGCGCGATCGAGCGTGTCGGGCGTCGAGGATCGCGCAAGCCGAGATATGGCTCAATCGGCGGTCCCGAGACGTCCAACGTTAGCTCGAGCCGCCCGATCGCTTTGGTTGGATGGTGCCCAGGGGCGGACCTGTTTCTTGACGGTTTCGGGTGTCGCCGCTACCCGGGTCTCAACCTTATGGCTTCCGCCGGCATAGCGATCTTCACGCGGAAGATGTCCTTGTCGGGCGGGGCAGCCTGCCCGAGGGCCCGGCGGCCGGCCAGCTAGGAAGTCACAGCAGGAAAAACGCCATCAGGATGAGGAGGATGACGATCCCCGACGCGACGTACTTAACCAGCTTGAGGAAGCCCTCGTAGGTATGAAGATGATCAGCATAGTCTGTGCCGGTCGCGACGCCGAGTTCGACGGTAGCCTGCTCAGCCATTGCCTGCGGTCTCCTATTACGCGCGGTGAAAATCCGCGCGCTTTATAGCAAACATTGTTCCAGGGGCAATCGGCCCCTCGGCGGCCCGCCCGCTCCCGGGCCGGTTGATAGACTGCCACCGCCGCGCGTCTTTGACGTAGAGCAGGATGAGAAGCCGTCAACGTGGGCGGGCGATTGACCGCAGCGTCGCCAGAACGACGTTTTGCACAGGAATTGTGCACGGGGCGAACCGGTGTTCGCTGGGGGGCACGGGTGTCCCGCTCGCCTACAGCCCCACCTGCTTGAGCGCCTTCGCCTGGCGCTTGGCGAGCGCGTCGACGTCGAAATCGGCGATGGCCGCCTCGAACAGCTGGTGGAAGTTCAACTCCGCCTTGAGGTGGAGCATGACGGCGCCAAGGCCGATGGCGGCGCGTTCCAGGAAGACGAACTCGCGCGGCACGGTGATCGCCTTCTTCGGCTTCAGCCGCTGCTTCACCTCCCATGCCTCGCGCCGGCCATAGGCGTGCGGCGCGACGTCGCCGGCAATGGTGCGCACCCGGTCGTCCATCAGCGGCCCGTAGATGAAGCGCGCCCACAGCGTCAGCGTGTCCACCGTCTCCTCGTCGATGTTGCGGAAGCCCCAGTTGCGGTAGGCGGCGGCGATTGCCTCGCGGTCGTTCGTCCTGAGCGCGTGGTAGAGCGCGATGACGCCGGCGACGAAGGCCGGCGGGAAGATGCGCACGCAGCCGAAATCGAGCAGGTTGATGCCGGCGGGATGACCCGATCGTTCGAATACCGTGTAGTTGCCGAGATGCGGGTCGCCGTGGATGACGCCGTAGGTGGCGAACGGCTTCCACCAGGCGGTGAACAGCGCCTTGGCGATGGCGTTGCGGTCGGCAAGGTCGTGGCCGAGATAGGCGAGCAGCTTGGTGCCCTCGAGCCAGCGCATGGTGAGCAGGCGGCCGGTCGAGAGATCGGGATAGATCTCGGGCACGCGCACGTTGCCCTCGCCCTTCAGCATCAGGCGGAAGAGGGCGGCGTGCTTGGCCTCGCGGTCGTAGTCGAGTTCCTCGCGCAGCCGCTCGCCGAGTTCCTTGGCGATCTCGGTGGTGTCGATCTCCGGGGCGAAGCGCCGCTGCATGCCAAGCACGATGCCGAGCTGGCCGAGGTCGGCCTCCACCGCCGACTTCATGTCCGGGTATTGCAGCTTGCAGGCGATGAGCGTGCCGTCGGGCGCGACCGCCCGGTGGACCTGGCCGAGGGAGGCGGCGGCGGCCGGCGTGCGCTCAAAGCGGGTGAAGCGGCCCTCCCAGTCCGGTCCGAGCTCGACCATCATGCGCCGCTTGACGAAGGCCGGCCCCATGGGCGGCGCCTCGGCCTGGAGCTTCTGCAACTCGGCCGCATAGTCCGGCGGCAACAGGTCGGGGATGGTGGCCATCATCTGCGCCACCTTCATCAGCGGCCCCTTGAGGCCGCCCAGCGTGGCGACGAGGTCGACGGCGTTGCGCGGATCAGAGAGGTCGCGCCCGAACAGCTTGGCGCCGGCGATGCGCGCCGCGGCGCCACCGACGCCGGCGCCGACGCGCGCATAGCGCGTCAGACGTTGGCTCAGTCGGTTCTGTTCCGGGTCGTCAGGAGGCATGGCCATGGCCGCTTATGTAGGCTGTCGATCGGGCGGCGCAAAGCGGCCGCCGCTGGGTGCCGTCAGGCCGGCCAGTTGTCCCTCACCCAGCGCGCCAGCCCCTCCTCGACCACCAGGCCGGCGGCAAGGTCGCGAATGATGACGGTCGCCTCGGCTTCGTCGGCGACAAACGCGACCGCGTTGAGGCCGAGGAAGGTCACCAGCGCCAGAAGCGCCGTGCGCTTGTTGCCGTCGACGAAGGGATGGTTGCGCGCAATGCCAAAGGCATAGGCGGCCGCCAGCGAGGCAAGGTCCCCCTGCTCGTAGGCCCAGCGATTGCGCGGCCGGCCGAGCGCCGATTCGAGGCCGCCGGGATCGCGAACGCCGGCCGGGCCGCCGAAACGGCGCTGTTGGCGTTCGTGGATGGCAAGGACCAGCTCGACGGGGAGCCAGATCGGTTCCTTCACTTGGCCAGCTCTTCCAGGGCGTTGCGATAGGTGTCCATCGCCTGTTCGGCGATTTCCATGCCCTGGTCGAACACGGGATCCAGCCGGCGCAGATGAATGCTGCCGTCGACCATCTCGCTCACCGTGACCCAATCGCCCTGCTTGAAATTGAGCTGCGCCAGCAGCTCCTTGGGCAGGATCAGGCCGGTCGAATTGCCGATTTTCTTGAGTTCGAGCTTCATGCCGGCCTCCACGTTATACGTTCTGTATAACGGACGTTATACGGAATGTAAAACGGCGGCTGTGGGGGCTTTCCGCGCCCTAGTAGCGTGGGGCGCGTCTCCGGCGGCGGCGCGAACGGATGGCGAGGTTGATGGCGATGAACATGACGACCAGCGGCACGCCGACAAGCCACAGCGAATAACCCATGGCGTAGTCGCCGACGCCGAGACGATAGGGCGGCAGCGGGTCGGGCAGCGTCCCCTGCTTCTGGAAATCGGCCACCATCGCCGCCGGCGGCATGTCGACGTAATGCTTGGGGTTCGAGCGGAGGCCGAGCACGTAGCCGTCGTCGCTGACGGAAACGCCGAGGATGAAATAGAGGGTCGAGGTCTTGTGGGCGAGATAGAGCGCGTCGCCGCCCGGCGTCGTCAGCCCGACATCGGTGATGGGCACGATGTCCTCGACCGTGCCGAAAGGTGTCCACGCCCGCGCTTCGCCAGCGAAGGCGACGAGGAAGAGAGCCAGGATCAGTCCGATCGCACGTCCGGTCATGCCGCGCTCCTAGAGGGCGCAAGGCTGCCAGAGATTACAGCGATGCGCGGCTTGGGCAAGCGAAACTCCCCCGACTAGTCCATGGCTTCCAGTTCGCCGATCAGCCGGTCGATGACGCCGAGGCCCCGTCCCCAGAAGGCGGGATCGCTGGCGTCCAGCCCGAAAGGCGCGAGCAGTTCCTTGTGGTGCTTGGTGCCGCCCGCCTTGAGCATGGCGAAGTACTTCTCCTGGAAGCCGGCCTCCGCCTCCTCATAGACGGCATAGAGCGAGTTCACCAAGCAATCGCCGAAGGCATAGGCATAGACGTAGAACGGCGAATGAATGAAGTGCGGGATGTAGCTCCAGAAGGTCTCGTAGCCGGGGCCGAGGCGGATCGCCGGTCCGAGGCTCTCGCCCTGCACCGCCATCCACAGTTCGCCGATGCGCTCCGCGGTGAGTTCGCCTTCCCGCCGCTCGAGATGCAGGCTGCGCTCGAACTGATAGAAGGCGATCTGGCGCACCACCGTATTGATCATGTCCTCGACCTTGGCGGCGATCATCGCCTTGCGCTCGTGCTTGTCGGCGGTATCGGCGAGCAGCGCGCGGAAGGTCAGCATCTCGCCGAAGACGCTGGCCGTCTCGGCAAGGGTGAGCGGGGTCGGCGCCATCAGCGCGCCCTGCGGGCCGGCGAGTACCTGATGGACGCCGTGGCCGAGCTCGTGGGCGAGCGTCATCACGTCGCGCACCCGGCCTTGGTAGTTGACCAGCACATAGGGGTGCACCGAGGGAACGGTCGGATGGGCGAAGGCGCCCGGCGCCTTGCCCCGCCTCACCGGCGCGTCGATCCAGCCATATTCGAAGAAGCGGTCGGCGATTTCGGCCATCTCCGGGTGGAAGGCGCCGTAGGCCCTGAGCACCTTGGCGCGCGCCTCGGCGAAGGGGATCACCTGGGTCGGCCGGTCGGGCAGCGGCGCATTGCGGTCCCAGTAGTCGAGCACGTCCTGGCCGAACCAGCGCGCCTTGAGCTTGTAGTAGCGGTGCGACAGGCGCGGATAGGCGGCACGCACCGCTTGCGCGAGCGCCGCCACCACTTCCGGCTCGACCCGGTTCGCCAGGTGGCGGCCATCGGCAACGTCCTTGAAGCCGCGCCAGCGGTCGGAGATTTCCTTGTCCTTGGCGAGCGTGTTGGTGATGTGGGCGAACAGGCGGATGTTCTTGCCGAAGGTGACGGCGAGAGCCTCCGCCGCCGCCTTGCGCTTCGCCCCGTCCGGGTGCTGGAGCAGGTTCAGCGTCGGCTCGATCGAGAGCTCCTGGCCGTCGACGGTGAAGCCGAGCGTCGTCATGGTCTCGTCGAAGAGCCGGTTCCAGGCACCCGCCCCGGTCACCGACTTCTCGTGGAAGAGAAGCTCGACGCGATCCTCGAGCTGGTAGGGCTTCTCCGCCCGCACGTCCTCCAGCCACGGCCGGTAATGGCCGAGCGCCGGGTCGGCCATCGCCGCCTCCAGCACGTCGTCGGCGATGCGGTTCAGCTCCAGCGGGAAAAACAGCAGGTGGGCGCTCGCCGCCGTAATCTTCTCCTGCACGTCGCCATAGAACTTGGAGCGGGCGGGGTCGCTGGTATCGCCGGCATGGAGCAGGCCGGCATAAGAGATGATGCGGCCGATGAGCTCGTCGAGCTTCTCGAAGGCGACGACCGCCTTGGCGAGCGCCGCGCCGCTTTCCGCCGCCAGCCCGTCGAGCTTGCCCTTGTAGGTCTCCTCGAAGGCGACCAATTCGCTCTCCGACAGCGCCAGGTCGCGCTTGAGCGCCGGATCGTCCATGCCGGCATAGAGGTCTTCGAGGTTCCATTCGGGCAGCGTGCCCAGGTCCTCGGCCGCTTCCGCGGCAAGGCTGGCGGAACGGGCAATTTCGGTCGGGGTCATCAAAAAGGTTCCGGATCGTGAGGTCGGGATCGAGCGTGACCGCCAAATAGGGCGGGGAGGCGGCCTCGCGCAACTGCCCTTTCGCTTGCGGCCGGTTGACGAACCAGTCGGGCGCAAGGGCCCATCCGGCCCCATGCCCGCTATCCCCAGCGTCGCGGGAACGCACCCTTCAGGCGCCGCCGGTTAAGAACAGATTAACTGGCCGGCCCGATCATCAGGCCCGGGACGTTCACCACGACCATTGATTCCATTGGGAAATCGCAGCGGCAACGACCACTATTGTGTCGCAAAGAGACAGTTGCACGCACACCAGGGAGCCTGCCGCGTCATAATGTCGGCCACCATCCTCATCGTCGACGACGATCCCATCCAGCGTCGCCTGCTCACCGCCGCGGTCGACCGCATGGGCCACACCGCCATCACCGTCGACGGCGGCGAGGCCGCCCTCGCTTTGCTTTCCAGCACCGACGGCGACGCGGTGACGCTCATCATCCTCGACCTGGTCATGCCCGATCTCGACGGCATGGGGGTGCTTGCCAAGCTGCGCGAGACCGACCGGCAACTGCCGGTCATCGTGCAGACGGCGCACGGCGGCATCGACACGGTGGTCAACGCCATGCGCGCCGGCGCGGTCGATTTCGTGGTCAAGCCCGCTTCCGCCGAGCGTCTGCAGGTCTCGATCGAGAACGCGCTCAAGCTCGGCGCACTCGAAGGCGAGATCGCCCGCATGAAGCGGAGCGCCACCGGCACCCTCACCTTCCGCGACATCATCACCCGCAGCCCGGCCATGGAGCGCGTCATCCGCCTCGGCCAGCGCGCCGCCGCCTCGCAGATCCCCATCCTCATCGAGGGCGAGTCGGGCGTCGGCAAGGAGCTGATCGCCCGCGCCATCCAGGGCGCCGGCGACCGCCGTTCGAAGCCTTTCGTCACCGTCAATTGCGGCGCCATCCCCGACAATCTGGTCGAGAGCATCCTCTTCGGCCACGAGAAGGGCGCCTTCACCGGCGCCGCCGACAAGCATGTCGGCAAGTTCCGCGAGGCCCATGGCGGCACGCTGTTCCTCGACGAGGTCGGCGAGCTGCCGGCGGAGGTGCAGGTCAAGCTGCTGCGCGCGCTCCAGGATGGCGAGATCGACCCGGTCGGCGCTCGCCGGCCGCTGCGCATCGACTTCCGCCTGATCTCCGCCACCAACCGCAGCCTGATCGATCTGGTCAAGGCGGGCCTTTTCCGCGAGGACCTCTACTACCGGCTGAACGTGTTCCCGATCCGCGTGCCCCCCTTGAGGGAACGCCGTGAGGACATCCCCGAGCTCGTCCGCCATTTCACCGCGCGCTTCGCCGCCGAGGAAGGCAAGACCGGCCTCCGGGGCGTCACCGCACCGGCGATTCAGCTCCTCACCCGCCATAACTGGCCGGGCAACGTCCGCCAGCTCGAAAACGCCGTCTTCCGCGCCGTGGTGCTCGCCGACGGCCCGATGCTGACGCCGGACGAGTTTCCCCAGATCACCGCCCACCTCGACGGCGCCCCGCCGCCGGCCAGCCGAATCGCCGGTGGAACCCGCCGAACCGGTCGAGATCGCCCTTGCCGCCCTGCCGCCTGCGGCGGCACCCACTGACGGGGTCGCCACGCTCGACGTGAATGGCGACGTCCGGCCCCTGGCCGAGGTCGAGGAAGCGATGATTCGCCTGGCCCTGGAGCGCTATGCCGGGCGCATGACGCTGGTCGCCCGCAAGCTCGGAATCGGCCGCTCGACGCTCTACCGCAAGCTCAAAGACCTAGGCATTTCGGACACAGTCTCCGGAATTGCGGCCGAGTAGGCGGTAAAATTCGCTTGAGGTGTGACCGCGGTCATTGAAATCGGGCGTTAATCTGTAGCATTTCAAATGATCGCCTGATCGCATGACAATGAGGCCGTCCCCCATGCTCTTTCGCAAAGCATTCCCGACGCTGATCGGCGTTGCCGCGCTCATTTCCGCTGGCGGCGCCTGGGCTCAATCGGCGAACAGCGAAGGCAAGCTCGTTCTCGCCAGCTACTACACGACCGGCGATCGCGCCGTCGACCCGATGAGCGAGGCGATTCGCGCCATCCTCATCAATGCCGGCGGCCAGGGCGAATTCCTCGAGAAGAAGGACGTCGGAGCCCTCAACGCCTTCTATCGCACCCAGAGCTATGCGCCCTCGTGGGTCCTCGACGGCAAGCTGACCGAGCGGGCACAGGCGGTCATCGCCCGCATCAAGGCGGCCGACACCGACGGTCTCGACCCCTCCGTCTATCATCTGCCGCACGCCCAGATCGGCCTCGCCATGGCGGCCACGCCGGAGGCGCTCGCCCACGCCGAGGTGATACTCAGCCAGGCGGTCATCGATTACGTCCACGACGCCCATTCCGGCCGGCTCGACCCCGCCGACATCAGCGAGAACTTCAGCTACGCGCCGCATGTCGCCGATCCGGTCGAAGCGCTGAACAAGATCTCC
This sequence comes from uncultured Alphaproteobacteria bacterium, assembly GCA_963830205.1. Taxonomy (GTDB): domain Bacteria; phylum Pseudomonadota; class Alphaproteobacteria; order Rhizobiales; family Kaistiaceae; genus CAVSRC01. Next base: position 73,629 of record CAWHLP010000007.1, read on the forward strand.
ATGGCTGACGACGCGGCCAAGGTGCTGGCCTCCTACAACCCGCAGCATCCCGAGTTCCAGGCGCTGCGCGAGAAGCTTGCCGAAGCCCGCGCCGCCAAGAACGACCTGCCGCCGATCATCCCCGCCGGCGCCAACCTCAAGCTCGGCGCCAGGGACCCGCGCGTCGTCATCCTGCGCGAGCGCCTGAAGATCGCGCCGCCGGCACCGCCCACCCCGTCGGCCGAGACGCCGATGGCCGATGCGTCACCGAACGCCGCCGTGGTCACGCCGGTGTCGGCAACCACTGGCCAGCCGGCCGCCGCGCCGGCGGTCGACAAGACCGTGGTCGCCTCCACCGAGCCGCCGGCCAAGCCGTTCGATCCGGAGGTGTTCGACGAGAGCGTCGATGCCGCCGTCAAGGCGTTCCAGCAATCCGCCGGCCTCAAGCCTGACGGCGTCATCGGCCCGGCCACCCTCGGCCGCCTCAACGCCGCTGCCGACGACCATGTCGACACCATTCTGGTCAACATGGAACGCTGGCGCTGGATGCCCGAGGACCTCGGCAAGTTCTACGTCCGCGTCAACATCCCCAACTTCAATCTCGACATCTACAAGGACGGCAAGGTCTACTTCACGACGCGCATCGTCGTCGGCCAGCCGACCAAGCAGACGCCGATCTTCTCCGACGAGATCGAGTACGTCATCGTCAACCCGGTGTGGAACGTGCCGGCTTCGATCGCGATCAAGGAGATGCTGCCGCAGATCCAAGCCGACCCCGGCAAGGCGCTCGCCGGCTACCAAGTCTTCGCCAATATCGGCGGGCGCTTCCGCGCCGTCGATCCGTGGACGGTCGACTGGCGCAACGTCGACATGCGCCGCATCCAGATCAAGCAGCCGCCGGGCGAGAAGAACGCTCTCGGCTCGATCAAGTTCATGTTCCCCAATCCCTATGCCGTGTACCTGCACGACACGCCTTCCAAGAGCCTGTTCCAGAAGGACTACCGCGCCTTCAGCCACGGCTGCATGCGGGTGATGAACCCGTGGGACTTCGCCGCGGCCCTGCTCACCTACGATCCGAGCGTGTCGGCCGCCAGCCTGAAGAAGCTGGTCGGCGGTCCGCGAGACGCAGGTCAACCTGACCCGGCACATCCCGGTGCACATCACCTATTTCACCGCCTGGGTGGACGATTCCGGCAAACTCCAGGTCCGCTCGGACCTCTATCACCACGACGCCGAGATGGAAAAGGCCTTCGGGCTGGTTTCCTAATCGTCGCAGGTAGGGCCAGAAGGCGCGGAAACTGGGGTATTCCCAGGCCGCGCCCCTTGCCGATCTGCCCCGCAAATGCCACGATCCGCCTTTAGCCGGGGTCCAGAGGGATTCCTTGGCCAATCGGGCGTGGCGCTCCCTGGTGGGTAAACCGTGCGTTAACCATGCGCTCCGACAATGCGCCGCGGAGTGGCCTGCATTCTTGGGCAGGGAACGGCGAGAAGAGTTTTGTTCTGGCGGGGCAACCAGCAATTAGCGGATAAGCCGCGACCGACAGCCGGCCGAACGCAGACGTTGTTCAAGATCGGCGCCGCGGCGCTGCTGCTGACCGTCGCGCTCCACGGCACGAGCCTGGCCGAGGACCGCGCCCTCAAGCTCTTCAACCTCCACACCCATGAGCGCGCCGTCATCGTCTTCAAGCGCAACGGCGTCTACGACCGTGACGGCCTGAACAAGCTCAACCAGTTCCTGCGCGACTGGCGCGAGAACCGGGTGACCCGCATGGACCCGCACCTGCTCGACCTGATCTGGCAGGTCTACAAGCAGTCCGGGTCGCACGACTACATCCAGGTGGTGTGCGGCTATCGCTCGCCGCCGACCAACGCCATGCTCCGCCGCCGCTCCAACGGCGTCGCCCAGCACAGCCAGCACATGCTCGGCAAGGCGATGGATTTCTACATCCCCGACGTGCCGCTGGCCACGGTGCGTGCCATCGGGCTCAGGATGCAGCTCGGCGGCGTCGGCTTCTACCCGACCTCCGGCTCGCCCTTCGTCCACATGGACACCGGCAACGTGCGCCACTGGCCGCGCATGACCCGCCAGCAGCTGGTCCGCGTGTTCCCCAACGGGCAGACGCTGCACGTCCCGTCCGACGGCCGGCCGCTGCCCGGCTATGACCAGGCGCTGGCCGCCTACAAGACGCGCATCGCCTCCGAGACCCCGACCACCAAGGTCGCCTCCTTCGGCAACTCGCCGGTGATCGAGGACACCCAGGGCACAGCGACACCGGTGATGGTCGCCGACAACGCGGCTGACGCCGGCGGAGCCGGCGACGACGAGCCCGCCGATGTCCAGGCGCCTGTGCTTGCCGCGGCTGCGCCTGCGCCTGTCGTGCCCGATGCGCCCGCGGTGCCCGCTGCACCGGCCCGGCGCGCCGTCGGCACCGCCGTCGCCTCCTACGCCACCGCTGCGGTGCCGATGCCGCGGCTGGCGCCAAAGCCACAGCAGCCGTTCGCCGTCGCCTCCCTGCCCGCCATCCCCGACATCACCGCGCCGGCGCAGCCGCCACTCGACATTGCCAGCCTCGCCACCCAGCCCCTGCCCAGCGACACCTTCGGCTATGCCCAGGACTGGACGGCGCCGCCGGTGCCCGCCGTACTGGCCGCCGCCATGGCCGAACGCGACCAGACCCGGCGCGGCGCCTCGCTGCCGATCGCGCCGACCGCGGTCGTGGCGACCATCGACGTGACGCGGCCGCTGCGCGCCGAGGCGATCACCACCGCGGTCCTGCGCGGCAACAACGATGCCGCCGGCGCCAGCCGCGTTCCCACCCTGCTCGCCTATGCACCGGCCACGCTGCCCGAGGGCCCGCCCGCCTACGGCGTGCCGCTGCCCCATATCAGCCCGGTCAGGGCGGCCGCGGCGGCACGTGCGCCGGCACCGCGCGCCAGCGTGGCAGCAGCCCGTCCGATGATGATGCCGCAGCTCACCATGACCGCGCTCGACACGCGCAGCCTGCGCATGTGGATCGGCAACGGCTCGACGCGGCAGAAGGCATATGCCGTGCTCACCATGCCGGACTTCACCGCCGACACCGAGCTGATGGACAAGCCTGAGGTGGCCTTCGCCGCCGGCTTCGGCCACTACGCCTATTCCGATCTGAGGACCGACCACTTCTCCGGCGCGCTGGTCGAGCAGCCGGCCATCGTCGACCTCAGGTACAACGCCTACGTCGCCTCGGCCCGCTGAGCCGCCGCCTCACTCGGACGGCAGCAGCATCCCCAAAGCCTGCATGTAGAGTTCGAGCAGGGCCTCCTGCTCCTGGCGCTCGTTCGAATCCTGCTTGCGCAGGCGCACCACCGTGCGCAGCGTCTTGGTGTCGAAGCCGTTCGCCTTGGCCTCGGCGTAGACTTCCTTGATGTCGTCGGCCAGCGCCTGCTTCTCCTCTTCGAGGCGCTCGATGCGTTCGATGATGGATTTGAGCTGGTCCTTGGCGAAGCCTGCCGGGTCGGCCATGTCTGTGCTCCTGCTACGATTGACGCGCGCTTGTCAGCGCCGCGCGTGGTTCGCCCGAGTCGTGGCGCCCGGTCAAGCCCGTGAGCGCCGCCGCCGCCATCCTGAGGTAGCCCGGACTGACGGGGCCTCCTGGGGGAGCGAAGCGCGCCTCGAAGGATGGGCGCTTGTTCACTCCTGCGGGCGGTTCTTCCCGAAGGCGGCGAGGTCGTCGGCGCTCGCCTCCTTCTGGTAGAGCGCCTGCCAGTCGCCATAGGGCATGCCGTAGACGAGCTCGCGCGATGCGTCCTTGCTCATCGCCACGCCCGCCTCCTCCGATGCCTCGCGATACCAGTTGGCCAGGCAATTGCGGCAGAAGCCGGCGAGGTTCATCAGGTCGATGTTCTGCACGTCGCTGCGCGCCCTCAGATGCGCGACCAGGCGACGGAACACCGCTGCCTCGAGCTGCGTGGTCAAGTCTCTGTCGGCTTCGCCGGTCATGCGCTGGCTCCCTCCCGATCGCCGCTGTCGTCGGCGGCAAGCCCGCCGGCATGCGAACCGTAGTGGCGGATGGCATGAACGCCGGCCAAGCGATTGAGCCTGGCCACGATCCTCGCCAGCCGCTCGGCCCACGCTTCCGCCCCGTCGCTGTCGCCGATCAGGTCCTGGCGAATCTCGACCAGGCCGTGGGCGAGGCCGCGGCGCGAGGCGTGACGGTACATGCAATCGTTGGCGAGCGCACCGGCGTAAGGCTCGTTGTCGCCAACGACCAGGGCGACATCCTCCCTGAGCGCCGCCATCAGCGGCACCGCGATGCGCGGGTCCCTGTCCCACAGCACGCCCGCATGCCACGGCCGCGCATGGCCGCGCCAGACCGGCGTGAAGCTGTGGATGGAGATGATGACCGGCGGCCTGCCGGCAGCGAGCGCCCGGTCGATCGCCGCATCGATCGCGGCATGATAGGGCGCGTGGAAGCGGGCGATGCGCCGCGCCCGCTCCTCGCCATCCACCGCTGCGTTGCCGGGACCACGGCGCCATCCGACAGGCGCATGATAAGGGTGGGATCGTCCTCGCCGCGATTGGCATCGATCAAGAGGCGCGAGAAGGTCGACAGCACCGCCGGCACGCCGAGGCGGCGGGCGAGGCCGCGGCTACCGCGGCCGCCCCGGGTCATAGGCGATGTGGCGGCGGAACTCGCTCGCCGGCAGGCCGAGGTCGCCATATTCCGGCGGCAGGCGGTTGTCGGCGTGGTCGCAGACGACCAGCACCCCGGCCGCGGGGTCTCCGTCGACTTGCTGAAATGGCGGGAAGTCATCGGCCACGGAAGCGGCCGGTGCGGCTGAGGCGATGTTCATGCGGGGGCGATCATAGTGGGCCGGCGGGGGCCGTTCCAGTCGCCTGCGGCCACGATCCTGCCGTCTTCTCGACTGACAAGAAGCGCCGATTTCCGCCAGTGCCCGGCACGTCCGTCCGCCCAGCAGGTCGCCAATGGGTTCGGCGGATGGCGCGTTGACAGGGCGAAAGGCCGCGCGTCATAAGTGCCGGAGAACGCACCCGAAATGCATAGCCCCCCAATTCGCTGACCGTGGCCAAACGATCCCGCAATACATCCTGGCATCGGCCGGCGGTGGTCACCGCCAGCATCGTCGGCCTGCTTGCCATCTTGGCCGCGTCTTCCTGTTCTTCCGCCTGAACGGCGGCGACGATGGCCGCGCCCGGCTGCTCACCGAGACCACCGTGACGGCGGGCGTGTCCGGGGCCGGCGCCGACACCGGGGCTGGCGGCCTGCGCCTGTGCAACCGCACGGCGAGCCGGGTCGGCATCGCCATCGGCTACAAGGAGAACAAGCGCTGGTCGACCGAGGGCTGGTGGAACGTCGCCCCCGACACCTGCGAAACGCTGGTCGCCGGCGCTCTGGTGTCACGCTTCTATTACGTGTATGCGGTCGACTACGACCGCGGGGGCGTATGGGGCGGCAAGGCGCAGATGTGTACACGCGACAAGATGTTCACCATCCACGGCATTGAGGATTGCGTCGCGCGTGGCTTCGAGAAGGCCGGGTTCTTCGAGGTCGACACGGGCGAGCAGAAGAGCTGGACGGTCCAACTGACCGAGCCCGACCAGCAGGGGAACGGTCAAGGGACCGGCGGCTAGCATGCGGCGTACGCGTCGGACCAAGATCCTCGCCACCCTCGGGCCTGCCTCTTCCGACAAGTCGATGATCACGAGGCTGTTCCAGGCCGGTGCGGATGTCTTCCGCATCAACATGAGCCATTCCAGCCACGACCTCATGCGCCGGCTGGTGGCGACCATCCGCGAGGTGGAGGCCGAGCAGGGCCACCCGATCGGCATTCTCGTCGACCTGCAGGGACCCAAGCTCAGGATCGGCACCTTCGCCGACAAGATCATCAATCTGACCGTCGGCCAGACCTTCGTCCTCGACGCCAATCCCGACCCCGGCGATGCGACGCGCGTCGAGCTGCCCCATCCGGAAGTGCTCTCCGCGCTCGAACCCGGTCACCGCCTGCTGCTCGACGACGGCCGCGTGCGCCTGCGCGTCACCAAGGCGACGGCGGCGCGCGTGGTGACCACGGTCGAGGTCGGCGACCACCTGTCCGACCGCAAGGGCGTCAGCATTCCCGACACCACCATCTCCTTCGGCGCGCTGACGCCCAAGGACCGCTCCGATCTCGAGGCCGCGCTCAACACCGGCGTCGACTGGATCGCGCTGTCGTTCGTGCAGCGCGCCGAGGATCTCGCCGAGGTGCGCAAGCTCGCCCGCGGCCGCGCCGGCATCCTCGCCAAGATCGAGAAGCCGCAGGCGGTCGAGCGGCTGGAGGAGATCGTCGAGCACGCCGACGCCCTGATGGTCGCCCGCGGCGACCTCGGCGTGGAAATGCCGCTCGAGCGCGTGCCCGGCATCCAGAAGCAGATCACCCGCGCCTGCCGCCGCGCCGGCAAGCCGGTGGTCGTCGCCACCCAGATGCTCGAATCGATGATCGCCGCGCCGGTGCCGACCCGCGCCGAGGTGTCCGACGTCGCCACCGCCGTCTTCGAGGGCTGCGACGCGGTCATGCTGTCGGCCGAAACGGCCTCGGGCGCCTTCCCGGTCGAGGCGGTCGCCACCATGGACAAGGTCGCCACCGAGGTCGAACGCGACCCCAACTACGTCAACATCCTGCGCGCCCAGCGCACCGAGCCGGAGGCGACCTCCTCCGACGCCATCTCGGCGGCGACACGGCAGATCGCCGAGACGCTCAACCTCGCCTGCATCTGCTGCTACACGGCCTCCGGCAACACCGCGGTGCGCGCCTCGCGCGAGCGCCCCAACACGCCGATCCTGGCCCTGTCGCCGGTGGTCTCCACCGCCCGCCGCCTGTCGCTGGTCTGGGGACTGCACTGCGTCTTCGGCGACGAGCCGGACAACCTCGACGACATGGTCAGCCACGCCTGCGTCATGGCCCACAGGGAGGGCCTGGCCGGGCCCGGCGACCGCGTCATCATCACCGCCGGCGTGCCGCTCGGCACCCCCGGCGCCACCAACATGCTGCGCATCGCCTACGTCACCGCCGGCGGCTTCGGCAACGAGTGAGGCCTGGGCGGAAGCACCCGCGAGTGCTTCAAATCCCC
>CAWHLP010000008.1:0-18489 GCA_963830205.1 uncultured Alphaproteobacteria bacterium
CATCGACGTTCAGGGAAACGGCCGCGATCAGCGGCCGTTTTCATTTTCGCGCCACCGTTGCCAGCATTCCTGAATTCAGAATCACGGTTGCCACAGTGCTTTTAAGCAACAGTCACGGCTGTTTACCTTTCGTTAAGGTAAACAAACGTGGTTAAGCAACGTGGTTTACGGCGCCTTAAGCTTTATAGTGGACAATTCCTTTCCATAGGCTGCCATTCGGGCTGCCAGGGACCTGTAGAGGAAAGGAAACTGTCATGGGTCGCTACCGTCTTCGTGCGCTTGTCGGCGCTGCGTTCCTGCTGCCGCTGTCGGCGGGCGCGTGGGCGGCCGATCTTCCCGAGATCCCGCCTTACCAGCCGCCGGTGGAAGTTGGCCACAACTGGTACCTGCGCGGCGACATCGGCATGACCAATCAGTCGGTGGGGAGCCTGTTTAACGTGCTCTACGACACCGCCAATTCGGTGACCAATGTCTCCAAGAACTTCAAGTCGTCGCCGCTGTGGGGCCTCGGCATCGGCTACCGGCACAGCGATCACCTGCGCTTCGACCTGACCGGTGAATATCGCGGCAACGCCACCTTCCACGGTCTCGACATCTACGACAATGGCGGCACCTTGGGCACCGACGAATACACCGGGGTGAAGACCGAGCTGACGTTCCTCGCCAACGCCTACTGGGACATCGGCAAGTGGCATGGCGTGACGCCGTTCGTCGGGGCCGGCATCGGCACCTCGCTGAACACCATCAAGGGCTTCACCGACGTCAACACCGTGACCAATGGCGTCGCCTATGGCGCCGACCATTCCCAGTGGAACCTCGCCTGGCAGCTCTCAGCCGGTCTCGCCTACCAGGTCACGCCCAACGTGACCATCGAGGCGGCCTACCGCTACATGGACCTGGGCGGCGCCCAGTCCGGCGATCTCATCGCCTATGACGGCACCAACACGGTCGACAACCCGATGGTGTTCCGCCACCTCACTTCGCAGGACTTCAAGGTCGGCTTCCGCTACGAGTTCGGTGCGCCGGACTACAGCGGGCCCGCCGTCGTCAAGTACTGATCGCCTCCTCCGGGGCGCTGCGTGAGGCACCGTCCGCCGGCCTGGCGGGCGGTGCCTATTTGTTTTGATCCCTGTCGCGCGTTCCGCGCTTCACGCCTCTTGGTTTGATCCCTGTCACATCTGCAGCGCTTCACGGCCCGCGCGCGCCGGTGCCCAGCAATCCCGATTGACTCTCTCAGCGACCCAGCGTATCTGGCGCCTCGGGACACCCCTCCCCAACGAGGGGCTTCTATCTGAGAGGGTAGACTGATGACGACACCTGCCGCGCCGGCCGTGCGCCCGGCAAACCCCAATTTCTCCTCTGGTCCTTGCGCCAAGCGACCCGGCTGGTCGCTGGAAGCTCTCAGCGATGCCGCGCTCGGCCGCTCGCACCGCGCCAAGATCGGCAAGGCCAAGCTCAAGCTGGCCATCGACCTCACCCGCGAAGTGCTCGGCGTGCCGGCGGACTACCGCATCGGCATCGTTGCGGCTTCGGATACCGGCGCCGTCGAGATGGCGCTGTGGTCGCTGCTCGGGCCGCGCCCGGTCGACGTGCTGGCGTGGGAATCCTTCGGCCTCGGCTGGGTCACCGACGTGGTCAAGCAGCTCAAGCTGAAAGACGCGCGCACCATCAAGGCCGATTACGGCAAGCTGCCCGATCTCACCCAGGTCGACTTCGATCACGACGTGGTCTTCACTTGGAACGGCACCACCTCCGGCGTGCGCGTGCCCAATGGCGACTGGATCGCTGCCGATCGCGCCGGCCTGACCATCTGCGATGCGACCTCGGCCGCCTTTGCCCAGGACCTCGCCTTCGACAAGCTCGATGTCGTCACCTTCTCCTGGCAGAAGGCGCTCGGCGGCGAGGCGGCGCACGGCATGCTCATCCTCTCCCCGCGCGCGGTCGAGAGGCTGGAGACCTACACGCCGCCGTGGCCGCTCCCCAAGATCTTCCGCATGACCAAGGGCGGCAAGCTCATCGATGGCATCTTCGTCGGCGAGACCATCAACACGCCGTCGATGTTGTGCGTCGAGGACTATCTCGACACGCTCAATTGGGCGAAAGGCGTTGGCGGCCTCAAGGGCCTGATGGGCCGCGCCGACGCGAACTTCAAGGTGCTCGCCGACTGGGCGGCGAAGACGCCGTGGATCGACTTCTTCGCCGAAGACCCGGCGGCGCGCTCCAACACCTCGGTGACGCTCAGAATAGTCGATCCCGAGGTCACCAAGCTCCAGCCGGACGCGCAGGAGGCCTTCCTCAAGGCCATCTCGGCGCGCCTCGACAAGGAAAAGGTCGCCCACGACATCAACTACCATCGCGACGCGCCGCCGCATTTCCGCATCTGGGCGGGCGCCACGATCGAGGCGTCGGACCTCAAGATCCTGACCGAATGGCTCGACTGGGCCTATGCGGTCGAAAAGGCGTCGCTGAAGCAAGCGGCGTAACCATCCCGGAACCTCGTAGGGTGGGTTAGGCGCGTGAGCGCCGTAACCCACCACTCGGAGGCAAACTCAACCGGTGGGTTACGCGCTTTCCAGCGCTAATCCACCCTACACGCTCATCTCATCAATTCGCGTAAGCGCCCGCGATTTCGTCTTGGCGCGACGCGAAGGAAAGGTACTCGCAATGACCGCTCGTGTTCTGGTTTCCGACAAGCTGTCCAAGACCGCCATCCAGGTCTTCAAGGTGCGCGGCGTCGAGGTCGACTACCTGCCCGATCTCGGCAAGGACAAGGAGAAGCTGCTCGCCGTCATCGGCGACTATGACGGGCTCGCCATCCGCTCCGCCACCAAGGTCACCGAGAAGGTGCTCGGCGCCGCCAAGAAGCTCCGCGTCATCGGCCGCGCCGGCATCGGCGTCGACAATGTCGACGTGCCGGTCGCCACCCAGCGCGGCATCATCGTGATGAACACGCCCTTCGGCAATTCCATCACCACCGCCGAGCACGCCATCGCCATGATGTTTGCCGTCGCCCGCCAAATTCCCGCCGCCGACGTCTCCACCCAGGCGGGAAAATGGGAGAAGAACCGCTTCATGGGCGTCGAGATCACCGCCAAGACGCTGGGCATCATCGGCTGCGGCAATATCGGCTCGATCGTCGCCGAGCGTGCCATCGGGCTGAAGATGCGCGTCGTCGCCTACGACCCGTATCTGTCCGACGAGCGCGCGCTGCAGCTCGGCGTCGAGAAGGTCACCCTCGACGAGCTCTTCGAGCGCGCCGACTTCATCACCCTGCATACGCCGCTCACCGAGAAGACCCGCAACATCATCGACAAGGCCGCGATCGCCAAGATGAAGGACGGCGTGCGCATCATCAATTGCGCCCGCGGCGGACTGATCGTCGAGGAGGACCTTGCCGAAGCGATCAAGACCGGCAAGGTCGCCGGCGCCGGCGTCGATGTCTTCGTCAAGGAGCCGGCGGATTCCAGCCCGCTCTTCGGCCTCGCCAACGTGGTGTGCACGCCCCATCTCGGCGCCTCCACATCGGAAGCGCAGGAGAACGTCGCCGTGCAGGTTGCCGAGCAGATGGCCGACTATCTGGTCAACGGCGCCGTCTCCAACGCCCTCAACATGCCGTCGATCACGGCGGAAGAGGCGCCGCGGCTGATCCCCTTCGTCAAGCTGGCGGAGAATCTCGGTTCCTTTGCCGGTCAGCTCACCGAGACCACCATCCTCGGCGCCACGATCGAATATGCCGGCGATGTCGCCGACATGAACACCAGGGCGCTGACGGCGGCGCTGCTTGCCGGCCTGCTCCGGCCCATGCTCAACGAGGTCAACATGGTCAACGCGCCGATCGTGGCGCGCGACCGCGGCATGGAGATCAACGAGGTGCGCCAGACCCAGCGCGGCATCTACGAGACTTACATCCGCCTGACGGTCCGCAGCGAACGGCAGGAGCGCGCGGTCGCCGGCACCGTGTTCTCCGACGGCAAGCCGCGCTTCATCCAGATCAAGGGCATCAACATGGACGCGGGCTTCGCGCCGCACATGCTCTACGTCACCAACAAGGACAAGCCCGGCTTCATCGGCCGGCTCGGCACGCTGCTCGGCAACGAGAAGGTCAACATCGCCAACTTCAACCTCGGCCGCGCGGCGCTGGGCGACGACGCCATCTCGCTGGTCGAGATCGACGGGGCGATGAGCGACGACGTGCTGGCGAAGGTGGGCGCTCTCGACGGCGTCGTCCAGGCCAAGCGGCTGATGTTCTAGGGCCGATTGGTATCCAGCGACGAAGCTGCCCCACTCTCCACCTCCCCCCTCGCGGGGCAGGGGAATCGCATGTGGCACGGCGCACCACCTCTCCCCGGCGGGGAGAGGTCGGATCGGGCCGCGTCAGCGGGTCGATCCGGGTGAGGGGGAGCCGAGCTATCCGGATCTGTGGGCGCCCCCTCACCCTCGGCGCCGAAGCTCGCTCTGCTCGCTAAGGCGCGGAGCCCTCTCCCCAATGGGGCGAGGGGGCGGTGCCCAGATGCGATCGCCTGCCTCGCGGGGGAGGCCGGATTTCCCCGGTTTGCGTCAGCAAACCGGCCTTGGAAATCCGGGTGAGGGGGACACCGGTGCGGTATTGGCAGTGCGGTGGTGGAGCCGGCTGCGCCGGCGTGGGCAAAGCCGCGTTCCGCGCGCTCATCCTCCGTCTTCGAAGATGGCCTCGATCGGCCGGCCGAAGAGGCGCGCGATCTTGAAGGCGAGCGGCAGGCTGGGATCGTACTTGCCGGTCTCGATGGAATTGACGCTCTGGCGCGAGACATCGAGCCGCTCGGCCAGCTCCGCCTGGCTCCAGCCGCGCTCGCTCCTCAGCGCCTTGAGGCAGTTCTTCACGGACCGGCGCGCCCCTAGCGCATCCTCACCCGCCACACGACCGCCGCGATCAACGTGCCAAGGAGCTGGGCGACGACAAGTCCAACCCATCCCATGGCGAAATAGGCGCCGGGCGTACCGGGATGGCCAAAAAGGCGGGTGAGGAAGGCGCCTCCATTCAGCAGCCAGAACAGCATGACCGGTGCGGTCACCAGGATGGCCCCGGTGGATCCGATGAGCCAGGAAATCTTGCGGGCCTCGCGGGCCATTTCGTCCATCCGGCGCCAGGACACCAGCCAGCCGATCACCGCCACCCATGCCAGGCTCGCGAATTTGACCAGCGCCAGCCATGGCGCCGCCGCCGGCGTGTGGCCACCGAATATGGCCGATATGACGGCAGCCCCGCCGAACCAGATGACGATGGCTCCGATGACGGCGATTGCAATGGAACTGGCGAAGGCGATCTGTCGGCGGGTAGGCATGGACGTAACGATCCGCATGGCTGAGTGACAAGCAAACTTGTCACCGATCGCATCGAGTGTCAAGCGTCCTTGTCATGGGTGCCTCGCGCCGCTTTGGCAACCGTCCGAATGAATCGGACCACTGGGAAGGGCCGGCACTCCCCGTGATCGCGCCTGGATTCTCCCCCGGCCTCATCCTGAGGCGGCGGCGAAGCCGCCCCCGAAGAGCCTGCCCCCGACCCGATCGGGGGACGAGGCTGGCCCGGGCGTTGGCTTGCCCAACTGCGCTTGTTGAACGCAGGCGAACGAGGCGGTTCCGTGCCTGTTCCAAGAGCAGGCACGGAGTTCCTTGTCTCCGGATCGTCTTTGATCAATGCTGGCCGGCCTCGTGGGTGTTCCAGATATCGCCGGTTCGCGTCAGCATGACAGAGAAACGCCAACAGCTGAACCTGGCCAAGCTTCATCCGTCTTGTCAGCTAACCTGCCCTCGCGCTTACGAAAGGCGCTCGATGAGCTGTCGAAACACGGGTGGCCACCACATACCCTTCGGGAAGCGTTCGCTGAGGCGCACGATGACCACCTGGTGCCTTGGCGAAACGTAAATGTGTTGACCGAGAGCGCCCATGGCGAAGAAATCATGCTCATCCGGACCAATCTGATGTCCCCACCAGAAATGCTTGTAGAAGTATTTGCCCGACGCGAAGACCCGGCCCCAAGGCAAGCGGTCGTAATATCGGAACCACTCGCGATCCCGCCGGGCGCCCTCAGGCCCAGTGCTTGAGCGCACCCATTCGGACGGCACGATTTGTTGATCCTCCCACCGTCCCCGGTTGAGGTAGAGGAGGCCGAATTTCGCAAGATCCACAGCGGTCGCATTGAGGCCGCTCTCGAGATGAACGAAGCCGCTACGTGTGCTGTCGATCGTCAGGCTTGCCGGATAACGCACGCCAATGCGCTGCCAGAGCCTTTGTTCAAAGGTGTGGCCAACCGGCTCACCCATGACCCGTTCCAGGATCATGCCGACAAGGAATGGATGGTAATCGTTGTAGTGGAAGAAGCTCCCAACCGGATCGGTGATTGGCACGCGGCGGGTGGCAGAACGACAGTCGGGCGAGAAGTAGCAGATGGCGTCGTCCGACCAGGGTTGCGGTCCCGGGACGAACCGGATGCCCGAGCGCATTTCGAGCAGATGACGCAGGGTCAGGTCCCCCATGGGGCGGCCCGCGAATTCAGGCAAATGCTCGGAGATCGGGCCATCGATGCCGGAGAGCCGGCCTTCTCCGATAGCGATGCCCACCAAAGCGGAGGCGAAGGACTTGGTCACCGAGAAGCAACGATTGACCACGTCGCGAGCGCCACCATTGGCATAGTGCTCGTAAACGAGCTTGCCCCTGGCGATGATGACGAGCCCGGTCGTGCCCGTCTGGTCCAGCACGGCCTCTAGGGGAGCAGACGTTGACCCCTGTCTGGACCGTATCGTAATCGTACCGAACTCTGCGGGCTTCTCCGCCGGCTCGAATGCGAACGGCGTCGCCGACGGTTGCAAAGCAATGCCCGGAAATCGGTGATGATCGGAATTTGTTGGCCGGTTCCAGAGCACATAGCGGCCGAGGCGTGTGGTTGTCAGTACGCCCATAGGCAGGCCGTCAAGCACCCACCGACAAACCGGAACCGGACGCGTGGTCATGAAGGACTGCGTCGATACCGCCTGCCGCGCGGCAGGTGCCAACCGCTGCCAAGAGTAACCAAGTTTCGCGGAAGACAATGAATATCTTCTCGGCGAGACCGGCGACGGGCTGCCGGGAGGCCATGACCGCCAAAACACCTATGAATGCGACCACCATCAACCAGGCCAGAATGCGCAGAGGTCGCGCCAGCGAGCGATGCGCTGTGACACGCGCGAATGCCCCGGATACCAGCAAACCCGCACTAAAGGTGGCGACCCATCCAACTAGCGCAGCGATCGCGTGGATAGCGCCGGCCGCGCCATGCGGGAATTCCCCGGGCTTGAGAAGCTCGGTCGGAAAGAGCGCTGTCAGCGCGTAGGTCAGCCCGAATATCGCGATCAGAACCGCTCCCGCCTTGGCCCGCGCGTCAGTTCGCAATTGCCGGAACAAGGCAACAGCCAAGGCAAGGCAACCTGCCACGGTCGCCCAGTAGGCGGTCACATAGACATAGCCATAGGCGCCCACGGCATAGTCAGAAATATAGTTGCGGATCGGACTGAATGCAGGATTGAGCACATGCACCGCAATCCCGGCGCACAGGTAGTAGATGGTCGTTGCCGACGAAAATGCCGCCAAACGCGCCGTCGCGGCGTCACGCATTGACCCCATGGACCAGCTCCCCCATCCCGCCCGATTTGCCGCTGGTATTTTCCGCCATTTGGAGTGTCAACCAAAATCTTCCGATGACGACATACGGCATGGCGAGCATTAACGAGGCCTCGCGACTTGGCGCGCCTTCCGCGCCCCCCGCTGCGCCACGACGATGCCCGCGATGATCATGGCGTAGCCGATGCCGTGGAAGAGCTGCGGCCGTTCGCCGAGGAAGACGATGGCGACGGCCGAGCCGAAGACCGGGATGAGATGGAAGAAGGGGCCGGCGCGGTTGGCGCCGATCAGCTCGACGCCGCGGTTGAAGAAGATGTAGGCGATGAGCGAAGGGAAGATGATCACATAGGCAAGCACGGCAAAGGCCGCCGGGGTCGGGTCGACGCGGCGGCCGGCCATGTATTCGATCACCGTCACCGGCGCCAGCATGATGGCGCCGGCGACGAAGGTGAAGGCGAGCAGCGACAGGAAGTGGATCGGCGGCCGCCGGCGGAGCAGCGCGGCATAGAAGGCGTAGCTCACCATGGCGACCAGGAACCAGATGTCGCCGGGGTTGAGCCGGAGATGGGCGAGCGTGGTGAGGTCGCCGTGGGCGACGATGACGAGCACGCCCGCGAGCGACATCAGGATGCCGGCGAACTGCGCCGCGGTCAGCCGGTCGCCGAAGAGGATCAGCGACCACAGGCCGATCATCAGCGGCGCCGAGGACTGCATCAGCGAGCCGTTGAGGGCGGTGGTGTATTCCAGCCCGTGATAGGCGAGCGTGTTGTAGATGGTGACGCCGGTGAAAGAGAGCAGCACCATGATGCCGAAGTGGCTGCGGATCGCCGGCCAGTCGCGCATGAGCTCCCTGCGGGCGAGCGGCACCGCGATCAGCGCGGCGCCGATCCAGCGGATCTGGGCAAGCGCGGCCGGCGGAACCGTGCCGGCGATGAAACGGCCGAGCACGATGTTGATCGCCCAGAAGAGCGAGGTCAGCGACAGAAGCAGGTAGGGCCGGTCGAACAATGCGCGGCTGGCCGGGGGCGATACGGTCACGGGGGGTGCCTGGGGCGAAAGGAAGGCGTGCGGCCGCCTCGGGCGTGCGCGCCAAATGCGGGCCGTTGCCTTCATAGACGAGCCACAGCCGGCCGACAACGCCACCGCCGCGGCGGGATGGCGTGCCGCGGCCCCTTGGTTTTGGCCTCGCATGGGGCTATCCCAGAGGCTATAGTCCGCGCGCTCGAGGCCGCCCCGGCATCTCCGCCGGAGCGTCCTCTTGCCGGCGCGAGCCGGGACCTCAGGAAATATCGAGTACGCAATGGCGAATGTGGTGGTCGTCGGAGCTCAATGGGGCGACGAGGGCAAAGGCAAGATCGTGGACTGGCTTTCCGAGCGCGCCGATATCGTGGTGCGCTTCCAGGGGGGCCACAATGCGGGGCACACGCTGGTCATCGATGGCGTCAGCTTCAAGCTGAGCCTGCTGCCCTCCGGGGTGGTCCGCCCGGGCAAGCTGTCGGTCATCGGCAACGGCGTGGTGGTCGATCCGTGGGCCTTTCTGGCGGAGGTTGAGAAGCTGAAAGGGCAGGGGGTCACGGTGACGCCGGACAACCTGCTCATCGCCGACAACGCCTCGCTCATCCTGCCGCTGCACCGCGAGCTCGACGTCACCCGCGAGACATCGAACGCCACCCAGGCGATCGGCACCACCAAGCGCGGCATCGGCCCGGCCTATGAGGACAAGGTCGGCCGGCGCGCCATCCGGGTGGTCGATCTCGCCGATGCCAAGAGCCTGCCGCGCAAGGTCGACCGGCTCTTGGCCCACCACAATGCGCTCCGGCGCGGCAATGGCGCCGAGGAGATCGATGGCGCCGCGCTGGTCGATGCGCTGCTCGCGATCGCGCCCAAGATTCTGCCCTTCGTCGGCTCCTCCTGGCAGCGGCTCGACGAGGCGCGGCGGGCGGGAAAACGCATCCTGTTCGAGGGGGCGCAGGGCGTCCTCCTCGATGTCGACCACGGCACCTACCCGTTCGTCACCTCATCCAACATCGTCGCCGCCCAGGCGGCCACCGGCTCCGGCCTCGGCGCCCTGGCCGGCAGCTACGTGCTCGGCATCACCAAGGCCTATACGACGCGGGTGGGCGAGGGGCCGTTCCCGACCGAGGACAAGGGCGAGATGGGCGAGCGGCTGGGCAGTGTCGGCAAGGAGTTCGGCACGGTCACCGGGCGCAAGCGGCGCTGCGGCTGGTTCGATGCGGCGCTGGTCCGCCAGGTCGTCCGCATTTCCGGCATCAACGGTATCGCGCTGACCAAGCTCGACGTTCTGGACGGTCTGGAAACGATAAAGATATCCGTTGGTTATCGCCTGAATGGACGATCGCTCGACCATCTGCCGGTGGCCCAGCAGGAACAGGCGGCGGTCGAACCGGTCTACGAGACGATGGAAGGCTGGCAGGAACTCGACGGCGGGCGCCCGGACATGGAATGATCTGCCCGCCCAGGCGGTCAAATACGTTCGCCACGTCGAAGAGCTGATTGGCGTTCCTGTGGCCTTACTTTCGACAAGTCCGGAGCGTGACGATACGATCCTTGTGCATGATCCTTTTGAAGGTTAAGGCGATTCGTTAAGAGGTCGGCAGAGCGAGGACATGGCCGAATATTATGCTGTACTGAGCCGGGCGGTTGCCAGCCTCGAGGCCAATACGCCGGAGGCGCGTCGCGCGGTCTATGACAAGGCGCGCAACGCGCTGATCGCTCAGTTGAAGGCGATCGTGCCGCCGCTGCCGACGTCGGAGATTTCGCGTCAGCGACTGGAGCTGGAGGAGGCGATCCGCCGGGCCGAGCGCGAGGCCGTCAGTGGCGGTGCCGCGGCGCCGCTGCGGGCGGCTCCGAGGCGCCTCAGTCCGGAACCGTCCTCGCCGCCGCCACCGCAACCGTCTGCTGCCCAGCCACCGCCGCCCCAGCCGGCAGCGGCCCGGCAGGCGCCGCCGCCACCCCCACCGCCGGCGCAGCCGGTGGCGGTGGACATGGGCGAGCCGCAGCGGGCCGATACGAACTCGCCCCAGGAAGTCTTCCGGCGGGCGATCCGCGAAGCCGAGAACCGTGCCGACATCGTGCCGCCGCAGCCGGTCGAGCGGGCGCCGGTGCGCGAGGAGGCCTTCGGCAATCCGGCGGCGGAATACCGCGTCGCCGATCGCCCGCGCCGTTCCGCACCGCCGCCGCAGGAGCCGCCGCCTTATACGCCGCCGCCCTACGTGCCGTCGGACTACCATCTGCCGCGGCGACCGCCGTCCGAGCCGGAGCCGAGGCTGGCGCCCGACTACGGCTGGGAGAAGGACGCGCCGCAGGGCGAGCCGGCGATGGTCCGCCGGGTTCCGACGCCCCAGCTCGACGGCGACGACCGGCCGGTGCGCATCCGCGACGGCCGGCGGCGCGGCAACCGTGATAACCGCGACAACCGCGATAACCGTGACAACGACGTCGACACCGATTTCGAGGAGGCGGCGGTTCGCCCCTCGCGCCTGCCGACCATCCTCCTGCTCGTCCTGATCGTCGCCCTGATCGGCGGTCTGGCGGCGCTTGGCTGGTGGCAGCGCGGCGAGCTCACCAAGCTGTTTGCCGACAGCGGCACCTCCGACGGCACCGAACAGGTGGCCGCCGCACCGCCGCCGCCGGCGGTTCCCGCCGCGCCCAGCGATGCCGGGACCGGCAAGAACGACGACCGCCTGCCCGGTGGCAATGCCATTCCCGCGACGCCCGGCGTGCGCGTCGTCGGCGATGCCGGCGGCGATACGGCCGATGCCGGCACCGCGGATAGCGGTGCGGCGCCGGCCGATGTCGCGACCGCGGCCGCTCCGGCGGCCGAGCCGCCGCAAGCGCCCGCGGCTCAGTCGAGCGGCGGGGCGCTGGTGGCGCAGAAGGCCGTCCTCTATGAGGAGCCGGTCGACAACACCAAGGCGGCCAACGGCGTCACCCAGATCAACGCCGCGGTGACATGGGCCCTGGTCAACGACCCCACCAACGGCCCGTCGGTGGTCGCCAATCTCGACGTGCCCGACCGCGGTCTCACGATCAAGCTGACCATCCACAAGAACGCCGACAAGACGCTGCCGGCGAGCCACCTGATCGAGGTGGTCATCGGTACGACGGCGGCGTTCCCGGGCAAAGGCATCTCGAGCATCCCGCGCCTGGTGCTGAAACCGTCGGAGGATGCCCGCGGCCAGCCGCTGATCGGGGCCACGGCCAAGGTCCAGGACGGCCTGTTCTGGATCGCGCTGTCGGCGCTGCCCGCCGACGTGGAGAGCAACCTGTCCCTGCTCAAGGACCGCGACTGGATCGACCTGCCGCTGGTCTACGACACCGGCCAGCGCGCCATCCTCACCTTCGAGAAGGGCAATCCCGGCGACAACGCCGTGGCGCAGGCGATGACCGCCTGGGCGGGATAGCAGCCATTCCGAAAAAGGCTTGCCGCCGGGCGGCAAGCCTGCGATTGTTCGCCGCGTTCCGAGGGGTGCTCGTTTTCGAGCTGAGATGGCCGCGAGGCCGAACCCTTCGAACCTGATCCGGGTCATGCCGGCGAAGGGACGGGAACTTGTCTCCCCCAAACTGCTTCGCCACGCGACCGGATTGCCGGGAGCGAGCGATGGCGTTCGGTCAGGCGTTGGGCAGGGGAATTCGGCGATGACGGCGCTGCGCGCGCTCGGCGTCGCCGCGGCGCTTGTCGTCATCTGGCAGGCGATCGTCTGGATCTTCCAGCCGCCAGCCTTCCTGCTGCCCGACCCGGCGCGGGTGTTCGAGGCGCTTGGCCGACGGCCGGACCTGTGGCAGGTGCACGCGGTGACGACGCTCTCCGAGACCCTGATCGGCCTCGTCTCCGGCGCCGTCCTCGGTGCGGCCCTGGCGCTCACCATGAGCTTCCTGCCGCTCACCCGCCCGGTGCTGCTGCCGGTGATGGTGGTCAGCCAGGCGATCCCGGTCTTCGCCATCGCGCCGCTGCTGGCACTGTGGTTCGGCTTCGGCGTCGCCTCCAAGATCGTCATGGCGACCATCGCCATCTTCTTCCCCGTCGCCTCCGCCTTCGCCGACGGCCTGTCGCGCACCGATGCCAACCTCATCGACCTGGCGCGGCTCTATGGCGCCCGCCGCTGGCAGGTGGTCGTCCTCATGCGCCTGCCCGGCGCCCTGCCGGCGCTGATCACGGGCTTGAGGCTCGCCGCCGTCTACGCGCCCATCGGCGCGCTCATCGGCGAATGGGTGGGGGCCTCCTCCGGCCTCGGCTACGCCATGCTGCTCGCCAATGCGCGGGCGCAGACCGACGTGATGTTCGCCGCGCTCATCCTGCTCATCGCCATGTCGGTGGTCCTGCGCGGCCTTGTCGACCTTCTCACCGCCAACCTCACGCCGTGGGCGGCGGAGAGCCAATGAAGGAATCCATGAAATGAAAATGATGAGTCGGCTGTTGGGTTTGGCCGCGCTTCTTGTTCTTCTGAATCCACTTCAAGTCGAGGCCGCCGACAAGCTCACCGTGCTGCTCGACTGGTTCGTCAACCCCGACCATGCGCCGCTGGTGATCGCCAAGGAGGGCGGCTACTTCGCCCGCCACGGCCTCGACGTCGATCTCATCGCGCCGGCCGACCCCAGCGCGCCGCCGCGGCTGGTCGCCGCCGGCAAGGCCGATATCGCCATCACCTATCAGCGCGACCTGATGCTCGATGTCGAGCAAGGGCTGCCGCTCGTCCGTTTCGGCACGCTGATCGCGACGCCGCTCAACTGCCTGATCGTGCTCAAGGACGGGCCGGTGAAGACGCTCGCCGACCTCAAGGGCAAGCGCGTCGGCTATTCGGTCGGGGCGGCGGAGGATCCCTATCTCGATGCCCTCCTCGGGTCGGCCGGCCTGACCCCCAGCGACGTCACACTGGTCAACGTCAACTTCAACCTGGTGACGGCGCTGATGTCCGGTCAGGTCGACGCGGCGCTCGACGGCTACCGCAATTTCGAGCTGATCCAGCTCGGCCTCGAGGGCAAGCCCGGCATCGCCTTCTATCCGGAAGAGCACGGCGTGCCGCCCTATGACGAGCTGATCTACGTGACCAGCCAGGCGATGCGCGACGACCCGCGCCTGCCGCGCTTCCTGGCGGCGGTGGAGGACGCCACCGTGTTCCTCACCAACCATCCGGACGAGGCGCTGGCGATGTTCCTGAAGTTCCACACCGACCTCGACGACGAACTCAACCGCAAGGCCTTCTTCGCCACCCTGCCGCGCTTCGCCAAGCGGCCGGGCGCGCTCGATCACGCCCGCTACAATCGCTACGCCGACTTTCTCATGAAGGGCGGGCTGATCAAGACGGTGCCGGCGCTCGAGACCTATGCCGAAGAGCCGAAATAGGCGGATCGCGCGGCGGGCGCGATCGGCCGCGTCTTGCGACGCAAGCTTTTCGACTTGACCCGGCCGGCCGATCGCCTATGTCTGGCCCGTCAACAGCAACCGGTGAGACCAATGCCCAGCGACGGCAGTAGACCTCAACAGCGCGTGCCGCTTCGGCGGTCGCGAGGCGTCTCACCGATTGACGGGTGACGCACCGCGACCGGCCCCGAGCGGCCGGTGAAAGGCGGTGCGTCATGAACCAGGAAATCCGCTTCCTTGCGCAGCAGCTCCTCCACGGCGGCCTCGGGCCGCTGCCGGAGCGCGACCGGCGCGTCATCGCCCGCGTCGCGCGCCGCCTGCAGACGCGCAACCTCAATCAGGAGTTCGAGGAGCACCTGACCTTCGGCCAGAGGCTGGCGGACCGCGTCGGCGCGGTCGGCGGCTCGTGGGGATTCATCGTCGGCTTCGCCGCCTTCCTGGTCGGCTGGGCGGTGCTCAACGGGGTACTGCTGGCCAACCACGCCCTCGACCCCTATCCCTTCATGTTCCTGAACCTCATGCTGTCGTTGCTCGCCGCCTTCCAGGCGCCGATCATCATGATGAGCCAGAACCGGCAGGTGGCGAAGGACCGTCTGGCGGCGGCGCTCGACTACGAGGTCAACCTCAAGGCCGAGCTTTCCATCGCCGAGCTGCACACCAAGCTCGACCGCCTGCAGGCGTCGCTTGAGGTGGGGGAGGGGGCGGCGCCGCATCCTGCTGCACCGGCTGCGCCCGACCGCGAGGAGCGCATCCTCGCCGACGCGTGAACGGGTGGGGCATCGCGCCGCCCCTCCCATCCTCCCCCTCTGCGGGGCAGGAAGAAGTCGTGGCTATGCCAGTGCAACCGCTTGGCGCCGCTTCTCTGCGGAAGCCGCGCGACCTGGTAGATCAGCGACGCGCCCGGCTAATCTCCACGCTCGTGCCTGACTGGTTGCCCGCTCGGAGGCGGGCACGGCAAGGTCCGTTGTGATGGCAGCGGCCTGCATGTTCTCGTCTGCCACACTGCACCGACATTTGGTTTGGTCGTCCCCTCGCCCCATTGGGGAGAGGGACAGGGTGAGGGGGCCAGAACCCATCCGGATAACTCGGCTCCCCCGCACCCGCTCGCTTCGCTCGCGACCTCTCCCCGCTGGGGAGAGGTGATTTAGCGCCCGTGGCGAGCGCGAAGAATATTTATCCCCCTCTCCCGAACCGGCCCCATATTGGTTCGCATCCTCGCTCGCTAAGGGGCGCGCTCAGGAGGCGTCATGAGTGGAGCGGGGTGCGGTGCCCCCGCGCTCCGGATTCGCAATCCGGCCCTCGGGGCGTTCCCGGCGGGACCGTCGGCACTACGACCGGCCGCCCTCAGGGCATGAACCCAGCGCAAATGCTGGGCGTAGAGCTCGCCGGGAGACGGAGAAAAATCGCCGCGGCGGGCGTTCGGGTCGAGCGCCCCCAGTTTTCGCGGAGTAACCGCACGGCATTCGCCGGGCGCCCGCCATCCCCTCGCTCAGAGAGGGGACGGACAGGGACAAGGTTCATAGCTCGGTGCCCTCGGCACGCGAGAACGAAAACGCTTGGGTTCTCGCGAGAGGCGCGAACCCAGTGCCAGCCCCCTGACGCCCTTGCGGGGGAGGGCTAACGGCCTTGCGCTTCGCAGGTGGCGCAAGCCGCCGAGAAGCTTAGGCCGGAAGGGAGGGGGTACTGGCGTGGCGCGTGATGCGGTGTGGATCGCGGACCCATCGGACAGCGGAGGTAGGCACCGCGATGATGTGGTGCGATGCCCGTGCCCGCCGTTCGCTCCCGCGGGAAGCGGGAGCCCAGGCAGGACTCACCAATGAACGAAGTGCCTGTTGTCGATCGGTCCTGGATGCCCGCCTCCGCGGGCATGAACGGAGTGTATTCAGGCCCTGGCGGCCTCGATCTCGGCGTGGGGCGCCTCAAGCTCCTTGGCGCCCTTCTTCACCGCCTTCTGCACCTTCTCGAAGGCGCGCACCTCGATCTGGCGGACGCGCTCGCGGCTGACCCCGAACTCGCTCGACAGATCCTCCAGCGTGACCGGGTCCTCGGCCAGCCGGCGCGCTTCGAAGATGCGGCGCTCGCGCTCGTTGAGCACGCTCATGGCGTTCCTGAGAAGCTGGCGGCGGTTGTCGAGCTCCTCGTCCTCGGCCAGCCGCTCTTCCTGGCTGGGGGCATCGTCGACCAGCCAGTCCTGCCATTCGCCGCCGGTCTCGCCGTCGGCGCGCAGCGGCGCATTGAGCGAGGCGTCGCCGCCCAGCCGCCGGTTCATCGACACCACGTCTTCCTCGGTGACGCCGAGCTTGGTGGCGATCTGCTGGACCTGATCGGGCTTGAGGTCGCCATCGTCGAGGGCCTGGATCTGGCCCTTGACCTTGCGCAGGTTGAAGAACAGCCGCTTCTGGTTGGCCGTGGTGCCCATCTTCACCAGGCTCCACGAGCGCAGGATGTATTCCTGGATGGCGGCGCGGATCCACCACATGGCGTAGGTGGCGAGCCGGAAGCCCTTCTCGGGCTCGAAGCGGCGCACCGCCTGCATCAGGCCGACATTGCCCTCGGAGATCACTTCGCCAATAGGCAGGCCGTAGCCGCGATAGCCCATGGCGATCTTGGCGACGAGCCTGAGGTGGCTGGTCACCAGACGATGGGCGGCGTCACGGTCGCCATGCTCCTTGTAGCGCTTGGCGAGCATGTACTCCTCGTCCGGCGCGAGCATGGGAAACTTGCGAATTTCGGAAAGGTAGTGCGACAGGCCGGATTCGCCGGCGGCGATCGCAGGCAGTGAGACACGGGCCATGAGGTATGCGCCCTTTCGCTTCTTGAACCCCCGGCCAATTCCGGCGAGTCCGTCCGGTCGTCCGTGAGCGGCACGTCCGGAGGATAACATATAGGGAGGATTTTGGCGGAAACACGCCCGCCCCGCATCAATCGGGATTAAATATTGTTCACAGAGACTTAAGTGTGGCGACCAAAACCGCCATGTCCGCCGGGAGGTCCGATTCGAAGCGCATTTCGTCGCCTGTCACCGGGTGCGCGAAGCCGAGCAGCTAGGCGTGCAGGGCCTGGCGGGGGAAGGCGGCGACGAGGCTTTTCGCCGGTTCCGGCAACAGCGCCACCTTGGTGGCAAAGCCCGAGCCATAGGTGCGGTCGCCGACCACGGGATGGCCGATCGCCGCCATATGGACGCGGATCTGGTGGGTGCGGCCGGTCTCGAGCGCGCATTCGACCAGCGCCGCGATCGGCCTGTCCTCGGGGCCGAAGCGCTCCACGACCGCGTAATGGGTGATCGCATGGCGGCCGCCGGTGCGCTTGACCTCGATCTTCTCGCGGTTGCGGGTGGAGCGGGCGAGCGGCAGATCGACGGTGCCCTGCGGCCGGGCGGGCGCGCCCCAGAGGAGCGCCAGATAGGCGCGCTCCAGCGGCCCCGTGCGGCCGTGGTCGGCGAACTGGGCGGCGAGCCCCCGGTGCGCCCGGTCGGTCTTGGCGACCACCATCAGGCCGGTGGTGTCCTTGTCGAGGCGGTGGACGATGCCCGGCCGGGCGACGCCGCCGATGCCGGAGAGGCTTGCGCCGCAATGGGCAATCAGCGCATTGACCAGCGTGCCGCCCTGGTGGCCGGCGGCCGGATGGACGACCAGGCCGGCCGGCTTGTCGATGACGATGAGGTCGGCGTCCTCGTAGACGACGGCGAGCGGGATATCCTCGGCGGCGGGCTCGGCCGGCTCGAGCGGCGGCAAATCGATCGACACAAGCTCGCCCGGTTTGACCGGCCTCTTGGGCTCGACTATCGTCCGCCCGCCGATCGCCACATGGCCTTCGACGATGAGCTTCTTGGCGCGGTTGCGGCCGAGGTCCGCGATGGCGCCGGCAAGCCAGGCGTCGAGGCGGGTCCCGCCGGCCTCTTCGGCGACGGTCCGTTCAACTTGGGGCCCAGGCCCGTTCGACACCATGGCGCCATCTTCCTTCGACGACGACGAGAAACCGCTCGACCCGGCAATGCTGCGCGTTCAGGCGAAGATGCGCCGGCTGATGCTGATCGGCGGGCTGACGCTGGGGCTCGGCATCCTCGCGGTCTTCGGAGCGATCCTCTACAAGATCGCCATTGCCGGAGACAAGGCGCCGCTTGCCGCCGCCTGGCAACCGGGCGATGCGGTGCCGGCGCTGAGCCGCGCCGAAATGGGCCTTCCGGCCGGCGCCAGGCTGACTGCGACCGCCTCGGACGGGCGGCGGCTGATCCTCACCTACGAAGCGCCCGGCGGCGGCAACGCGCTGGTGTTCATCGATGCGGCGACGCTCAAGGTGGTCGGCCGGCTGGACCTCGGTGCGGAGTGAGATCGCCTTGCCAAGGGCGGGGTACCCCCGCTATATCGTGGCGTCCGCGCCCTTGTGGCGCGCCGCCGCGGCTCCCTTCGTCTAGCGGTCCAGGACGTCGCCCTCTCACGGCGAAAACAGGGGTTCGAGTCCCCTAGGGAGCGCC
>CAWHLP010000009.1:5000-96193 GCA_963830205.1 uncultured Alphaproteobacteria bacterium
CCTTCCCCATCGATTCGCCCGACCTCGATCCGTCCGCCGCCTTCCAGACGGCGCAGGTCGAACAGATCATGCGCACCGTCTCCCAGCCGGCGATCCCGCAGGTCGCCGACCCGCTTGCCCTCGGCTACACCGATTCGGACTATTCCGGCGGCAGCGGCGACAGCCTCGATTCGGCGCTCGGCGTGCGCATCGTTCCGGAGAACGTCTCCAACATCGCCAAGAGCGATGCCAGCAGCGGCACCAATGACGGCCTCGAGGAAGACGTCATTCCGGTCGCCGGCAATACCGATCTCGGCAAGCTGCTCAAGGGCAACGGCGTTACCGCCGACGACACCGACCAGATCGACACCGCCCTCAGCCAGCTCATGGATGTCGACCACCTGCAGTCCGGCCAGAAGGTGCGCATCGCCTTTGCCGCCGCCGCCGTCGAGGGCGAGGTCGCCCGGCCGATGCGGGTGTCGATCTACAAGGACGGCGTCCACCAGGCGACCGTGGCGCGCGCCGACAACAACGCCTTCGTGCGCGGCGACGAGCCGGCCTCGCTGCCCGAGGCCTTTGCCAACACCGAGCCGGAGATGCCGGTGGGTGGACCGCCGACGCTCTACAACGCCGTCTACGAGACCGCCCTGGAGCAGCAGGTTCCCAAGCCCCTGGTCGACCAGCTCGTCCGCATCTTCGCCTTCGACGTCGATTTCCAGCAGCGCGTCGCCCCGGGCGATTCCATGGAGATCCTCCACTCCACGGCCGACGCCACCGACAAGGATGCCGGCGACCCGGAGATTCTCTACGCCTCGCTCAGCCTCGGTTCGACGGTGAAGCGCTTCTACCGCTTCCGCACCCCCGACGACGGCATCGTCGATTACTATGACGAGGACGGGAAGAGCGCCAAGAAGTTCCTCATCCGCAAGCCGGTGCCGGTCGGCCGCCTGACCTCCGGCTTCGGCTACCGCCGCCACCCGATCCTCGGCCGCATGATCCTGCATGCCGGCGTCGACTACGCCGCCCCGTCCGGCACGCCGATCCTGGCCGCCGGCAACGGCATCATCGAGAAGGCCGGGCGCTCGTCCGGCTACGGCAACCTCATCGTCATCAAGCACACCAACGGCTACGAGACCGCCTACGGCCACCAGAGCCGCTTCGCCCCCGGCATGGTGCCGGGCGCGCGCGTCCACCAGGGCCAGGTGATCGGCTATGTCGGCTCGACCGGCCTGTCGACCGGCCCGCACGTCCACTTCGAGATCCGGGTCAACCACCAGCCGGTCGATCCGCTGCGCATCCGCCTGCCGCGCGGTCGCGTGCTGCAGGGCGAATACCTCGCCTCCTTCGAGCGCGAGCGCGAGCGCATCGACGCGCTGCTCAACACCGGCCCGCAGGCCACCCAGAAGGTCGCTGCCGCGCAGTAGCCGGGCGGCGCGGCTCCTTCTCCCCCCTTGCGGGGGAGAATGGCGCAGCCCGATTTTCGCCGGAGGCGGAAATTGCTGGCGGAGCCAAGAGGGGGGTCTTGGCGAGGCCGTCCACTCACCCCCCTCTTAGCTCCGCTAACGCCTCGCTGACGCGAGCCGCAAGCTTCGCTTGTTCTCCCCCGCAAGGGGGAGAATGGAGCCTGTGGCACGGCCACGACGAAGCAACTGAGGCCCGGCATCTCCGCCGGGCCTCTTCATGCGGCTTCATGCTTGCGAGCTTACGCCGCCTTTTCCGCCTTGCCGCCGGTCACCCGCGGCAGGAACAAGAGCTTGTCGGTGCCGCCGGTGACCTTCACCCGCGCGCCTTCCGGTATCTCGCCGGCCAGCATCTTGTCGGCCAGCGGGTCCTGCACCTCGCGCTGGATCACCCGCTTCAGCGGCCGCGCGCCGTAGACCGGGTCGTAGCCCTTTTCCGCCAGCCATTCGCGCGCCGAAGCATCGAGGTCGAGCGTGATCTTGCGCTCGTCGAGGAGCTTCTGCAGACGGGTGAGCTGGATGTCGACGATTTGCCCCATGTCGCTGCGCTTCAGCCGGTGGAAGAGGATGATGTCGTCCAGCCGGTTGAGGAACTCGGGGCGGAAATGCGCCCTCACCGCATCCATCACCGGCGCCCGCACCGAATCGACGTCCTCATGTTCACCGAGATTGGCGAGGAACTCGCTGCCGAGGTTCGAGGTCAGCACGATGAGGGTGTTGCGGAAATCGACCGTGCGGCCCTGGCCGTCGGTCAGCCGCCCGTCGTCGAGCACCTGCAAGAGCACGTTGAACACGTCGGCGTGCGCCTTCTCGATCTCGTCGAACAGGATCACCTGATAGGGCCGCCGGCGCACCGCCTCGGTCAGCGCCCCGCCCTCCTCATAGCCGACATAGCCGGGCGGCGCGCCGATCAGCCGGGCGACCGAGTGCTTCTCCATGTATTCGGACATGTCGATGCGCACCAGCGCGGTCTCGTCGTCGAAGAGGAACGCCGCCACCGCCTTGGTGAGCTCGGTCTTGCCGACGCCGGTCGGCCCCAGGAACATGAACGAGCCGATCGGCCGGTTGGGGTCCTGCAGGCCGGCCCGCGCGCGCCTGACCGCGGTCGAGACCGCGTGCACGGCTTCCGCCTGGCCGACGACCCGCTTGGCGAGTTCGTCTTCCATGCGCTGAGCAGCTTGTCGCGCTCGCCCTCCAGCATCTTGTCGACCGGTATGCCGGTCCAGCGCGACACCACCTGGGCGATGTGGTCGGGCGTCACCGCCTCTTCCACCATGTCGCCGGCGGCGCGCACGCGCTCCTCGGCCGCCTTGAGCTGCTTCTCCAGCTCGGGAATCGTGCCATAGGCGAGCTGCCCCGCCTTGGCGAGATCGCCGGCGCGCTGCGCCCGGTCGAGGTCGATGCGCGCCTGGTCGAGCTGCTCCTTGACCCTGGTCGAGGACGCCAGCTTCTCCTTCTCGGCGACCCAGCGCCGGGTCAGCGCGCCCGACTGCTCTTCCAGGTCCGCCAGCTCCTTCTCCAGCCGGCCGAGCCGGTCCCTGGAGGCCTGGTCGGTTTCCTTCTTCAGCGCCTCGCGCTCGATCTTGAGCTGGATGACGCGCCGGTCGAGTTCGTCCAGCGCCTCGGGCTTGGAATCGACCTGCATGCGCAAGCGCGACGCCGCCTCGTCCATCAGGTCGATGGCCTTGTCCGGCAGGAAACGGTCGGCGATGTAGCGGTTGGAGAGCGAGGCCGCCGCCACCAGCGCCGAATCGGTGATGCGCACGCCGTGGTGCAGCTCGTACTTTTCTTTGAGCCCGCGCAGGATCGAGACGGTGTCCTCGACCGTCGGCTCGCTGACGAAGACCGGCTGGAAGCGCCGGGCGAGCGCCGCGTCCTTCTCGACATATTTGCGGTACTCGTCGAGCGTGGTGGCGCCGACGCAGTGGAGGTCGCCGCGCGCCAGCGCGGGTTTCAAGAGGTTGGAGGCGTCCATGGCGCCGTCCGCCTTGCCGGCGCCGACCAGCGTGTGCATCTCGTCGATGAACAGGATGACGCCGCCTTCCGACGCCTGGATTTCGTTGAGGACGCCCTTCAGCCGTTCCTCGAACTCGCCGCGATACTTCGCCCCGGCAATCAGCGCGCCCATGTCGAGCGCCAGCAGCTTCTTGCCCTTGAGGCTCTCCGGCACGTCGCCGTTGACGATCCTCAGCGCCAGACCTTCCGCGATGGCGGTCTTGCCGACGCCGGGCTCGCCGATGAGCACGGGATTGTTCTTGGTGCGCCGCGCCAGCACCTGGATGGTGCGGCGGATCTCCTCGTCACGGCCGATGACCGGGTCGAGCTTGCCCTCGCGCGCGTCGGCCGTCAGGTCGCGGGTGTATTTCTTGAGCGCATCGTACTGGTTCTCGGCCGAAGCCGTGTCGGCCGTCCGCCCCTTGCGGATCGCCTCGATGGCGCCGTTGAGGCTCTGCGGCGTGACGCCGGCATCGGCGAGGATCTTGGCTGTCCCGGCGGCCTTCTCCATGGCGAGGGCGAGCAGCAGCCGCTCGACCGTGACGTAGCTGTCGCCGGCCTTCTTGGCGATCTTGTCGGCGGTGTCGAACACCTTGGCCAGAGGCGCCGCCAGATAGATCTGGCCGGAGCCACCGCTGACCTTGGGGAGCTTGGCGAGCGCCTGCTCGGTCGCGGCCAACGCCTCACGCGCCCGGCCGCCGGCGCGCTCGATCAGCCCGGCGGCAAGGCCCTCGGGATCGTCGAGCAGGACTTTCAGGATGTGTTCCGGCGTGAACTGCTGATGACCGGCGGCCAACGCCCCGGTCTGCGCCGACTGGATGAAGCCGCGCGCCCGTTCGGTATAGGTTTCGAAATCCATGTCGTTCTCCTGACCCGGCCCCGGCGCCCATCTGGCCCGCCGGTCCGTTCATATGGGATTCCGCTGGAAACCAGCGGCGGCCGCCCCTCAGGCGCGGCCTGCCGAAGATATGGGCACGGCGCTTTTCTGGTGCAAGCGGCACGGCTCATGACGCCTGCCATTGGCCGGCGGGAAGGCAGGGATCGCAGCGCTCCGGACCGCGATGTTCAGGGCCGGATTACCAAACCTTCACGTGTCGCTCGCTCCGGCCATGCTAATCTTCCAGCAGTTGGCCTTGGTTACGACCGGCCGTCCTTATCGGAGTGATTGGCGCCACATCGCCAGGAGCTGCGACGCCCCTACAACGGGCCACCCCCCTTTTTCACCACAGAGAATCGCGAATGAAGATCGGCGTCGTCGGTGTCGTTCTGTGCTGCGTGCTATCGGTCACGGTCGTCTGCCTCGCCTACTTCACCTGGCAATATCCCGTCGTCGGCGATCTCTGGTCGCCCGCCGACGGTTTTCGGTCATTCGCGCAGGTCCTCAGCACGTATGCCCGGCAGTATGGGCACGGCAATCCGCGGATCGGCCAATTCTTCGTCCCGCTGGTTGGTTGGAACAGCATCCTGGATGCGGCCTACTCGGTCACGACAACCGTCGCGTTGGCCGCAGTCAGCGTATTCGTCAGCAGAATCTCGCTGAGAAATTGGCCGCTGTACCTGACGATATTCCTGGCCTGCCTATTCTTTGCATCGCCCGTTTCGGGCGTGATGATCGCTTACCTGCCTTACAACGCCAATTATGTCTTCGGCATCGGCCTCCTGCTGATCTTCTTGTCCTTCTACGCGACATCGCTCTGGCGCCCCCTGACATCACGCTGGCTGGCGGTTGGCATGATCCCACTGGGATTTGCCGCCGGGATGACCAACGAGATGACGGTCCCCTACGCGATTGCGCTGGTGGTCGCCTATTGTGCCTGGCGGTGGCGGGACGCGAGGCTCTGGTCCCTGTCGGGGGCCGCCGCGCTGATCGTTGGATACGTTGCGCTGTTCTTCGCGCCCGGCGAGGGCGTTCGCTATGGCGGCGTGAAATACCGGGAGTTCCACCTGGGCGTTGCCGCGCTTCTGAGCCATGCCAGGGTAGTGCTGCATCTCTTCCTGGCAGATGCTTGGCCGTTCTTGATCGTCGCCATCATCCTGTTCATCACTGCCGTCAGACTCCTCGGCCCGCGGCATCCGCGCGTTGTGATCGGAGGCGCCGCGCTGCTCGGTGCCTTCGGGATGAGCGCTCCGCTGATCGTTTCGCCCCTGCTGGGCGCGCGGATGGTGTTCGGCTCGGATGTCAGCCTGTGCCTCGCCATCACCACGCTGCTTCCCGCAGTCCGCCTGCAGCGGCTGGAACAGGGCGCCGCCCTGGCGTCGGCAATTGCTCTGGCGGTCTTCCTGCGCCAGGGCCACTTGTTGATATCGAGCTATCACAACGACTTCGTCGCATGGCGGGCGCTGCTGGAGGAGCAGAGGGCCCAAGGGGTGAGGAACGCGGTCGAGCCGGACTACGAGCTTCGCATCGCCCCCAACCAGCGCTTCATTGCGCACACCAACCGCCGCGACAATCCGAAGCTCTATCCCAACCCGTACATCGCCCGGTATTTCGGGTTCCGGACATTTCGTTTCGAGGACCAACCGTCGGCTTCTCAGCCACGCCCGCTGACCTAAGCGATCCTGTCGCAAGATCGCTCCGTCGGAACGATTCTATCTGACCAGGAAACGCTCTCGACGGGTTGACGAACGCGCCGCCGCCCGGCATCCCTCTCCCCATGCCTGAGATTGTTTCGATCTACCGCTATCCGGTGAAGGGCCTGTCGCCGGAGGCGCTGGCAAGCGTCCACGTCCAGGCCGGCGACACGCTTCCCTACGACCGGGCATGGGCCATCGAGAACGGCCCGTCCGGCTTCAACCCCGACGCACCCAAGCACCTGCCCAAGATCGCTTTCCTCATGCTCATGCGGAACGAGCGGCTGGCTGCCTTGCAGACGACCTTCGACGATCGCTCGCGCACGCTCACCGTGCGCCGGGAGGGCAAGGTCGTGGCCGAGGGGCGGCTTGAAGCCAAAGCAGGTCGCGACGTGCTGGAGGCCTTCTTCGAGGCCTTTGCCGCCGACGAGCTGCGCGGGCCGGTGCGCATCGTCTCGGCACCCGGCCACGCCTTCACCGACACCGCCACCAGGTGCCTGTCGCTGATCAATCTGGAGACCGTGCGCGACATCGAGCGGACGCTTGGCGTCGCCGTCCATCCCCTGCGCTTCCGCGCCAATCTCTATGTCGATGGCCTGCCGGCCTGGGCGGAGTTCGACGATTGGCTGGGGAGGACCATCCGGGCCGGCAGCGTGACCTTCGCGGCCTACAAGCGCATCGACCGCTGTGCCGCCACCAACGTCAATCCCGAGACGGCGGACCGCGACCTGACGCTGCCGGTGGACATGCTCAAGGCCTTCGGCCACATGGATTGCGGCATCTACATGCGGGTTGCCCACGGCGGCGAACTCACCACCGGCACCACCATCGCGCCAGCCTGACGGGACCGCCCGTCAAGCCGACCGGAAATCCTGACCCGCTGCTATTCCTCGACGACCGGCGCAGCAACCGCCGGCGGTTCCTGGCCCTGCCCCCGGGCGCCCTCGCCCGCAGCCCCCTCGCTGCCGCGCTCGCCGCCCTGGCGGTCGCGGAACGGCCGCCGCCGGCGTCCGCCGCGGAAGCCGCCGCGGTCGCGGTTCTCGCCGCCACGGTCACGGTTGTCGCCGCCACGGTTGTCCATCGGCTGGCCCGTGAAGGGCTGCTCGTCGCCGCCGCCGTTGCCGTTCGCATAAGGCTGCGGATCGCCCGGATTGAAGTCCGGCTGCTCGCCGCCGTACTGAACCGGAGCGAACGGCTGCTGCGGCTGGCCGGAGCCATTGTCGGCCTCGTAGTTGTCGCCTTCCTCGTCGCCTTCGCCGTCGTCGTCGTCGTTGCGCACGACCGGTTGCGGCTGGGGCATCTGTGCCTGGGCCGCGGCGAGGATGCGGTAGTAGTGCTCGGCATGCTGCAGGTAGTTTTCTGCCGCT
This sequence comes from uncultured Alphaproteobacteria bacterium, assembly GCA_963830205.1. Taxonomy (GTDB): domain Bacteria; phylum Pseudomonadota; class Alphaproteobacteria; order Rhizobiales; family Kaistiaceae; genus CAVSRC01. The sequence continues at coordinate 12,373 of CAWHLP010000009.1, forward strand.
ACGCGATCGCCCGAGGAGTGGGCGTCGCGGGAAAGCTGAACGTATTTTTCGGCGATGTGGAGCGCGGTACCGCGAATCTTTACGTCGCCGCCGTTGCTCTCGTAGGTGCGGGTCAGCGGATTGGGACCCTTGCGGTTACGACCGCGCATGCGCTTGTTCTGCTGTCCTGGTCTCATCGACTTGTCTCTTCATGCATCGGAACTGTCGCGTGCGGTTTGTCCGCCGCCGCCGATGCGCAGCACTCTGATCGGAAGCGGATTCCGGCATCGCCGGTCCGCCTTGTGGCCCCTGTCGAAGCTGACTCACCCGATTAAGGTTTCCCCAACGGGAAGTTCCCGTCAGTCCGACTTGTCCGAACTGAGAAGTACGGTCCGGACACCCGGACGTGACGAGATCGCGTTTATGCGGTCCGGAGCAACTTCCCCAGCCTCCGCTGCCGCGACCTCACGTCCATGCAGTTACCAAATGGACGCGCCCGCCTGTCTGCGGCGCCTGGAAACTAGCCGGTTCGCAACCGTTTTCCAAGCGCATTTTTCGATCGTTGCCGGCTATCGCATTCATCTGCCGACCGAGGATCGCGACCCGGTCGATTCCGGCCAGGTCCCGTGCGAAACGGACCGCCATGCCATGCGCCTTCGCAATCGCGGTGACCGCGAGGCCCTGTCCCGCTCCGATTTCCATCAGAAGCACGCCATTTGCGGCCAATACACGGCCGCTGTCGGCCACGATCGCCCGGATAGCCGTCAAACCATCTTTGCCGCCATCCAGGGCACGCAGCGGATCGTGCTCGCGCACATCCGCGTCGAGCCGGCCGATCGTCTCACTCTCTATGTAGGGAGGGTTGGCGAGGATTACATCGGCCCGTCCCACCGCCTTGAGCCAGTCGCCGACGACGAACACGGCCCGCCCGTCGAGCCCCAGCAGGCGCGCATTCTGCCGCGCGGTCGCAACCGCGCCCGGCGCGACGTCGATGCCGATGCCGATGGCGTTCGGCCGTTCGGCGAGCACCGAGAGCAGGATCGCGCCGCTGCCGGTGCCGGCATCGACGATCCGCGCCGGCGCCTCCGGCTTGAGCAGCGCCAGCGCCGCATCGACCAGCGTCTCGGTCTCCGGCCGCGGCACCAGCGTGTCGGCCGAGAGGACGAAATCGAGACCGTGGAATTCCTTGTGGCCGAGGATGCGCGCCACCGGCTCGCCGTGCGCCCGCCGCTCGGCAAGATCGCGGAGCCGCGCAGCGAGCCCGCCATCGACCGCCGCGTCGTCGTGGAGCGGCAGCGCCTGCGGATCGAGCCCCACGGCATGGGCGGTGATGAGCCGCGCATCGAGCGCCGGTGTGCCGTCATAGCCCCGCGCCGCAAAGGCCTTGGTCAGTTGCGCCGCGATGCGCCGCCGCAGGCTTCCGATGGTCTCAGTCTGAGCCCCCTCACCCGGCGCGCTCCGCGCACCAGCCTCTCCCGCGGGGGCAGAGGGTTGGGATTCCCGGCGCTGCCACAGTGTTCCCTCTCCCCTTGCGGGAGAGGGTGGCGAGGCCGCAGGCCGAGCCGGGTGAGGAGGTAACCGGACCATCCGCGCCTTCATCCGCTGGGTGTCGCTCGCGGCCCGCCTTCATCACGCGGCGTTTTCGGCGGCGAGCAGGCTCGCCTGGTGCTCGGTGATCAGCGCCTCGACGACCTCGTCGAGCGCCTCGCCGGAGAGCACCTGGTCGAGCTTGTAGAGGGTCAGGTTGATGCGGTGGTCGGTCACCCGCCCCTGCGGGTAGTTGTACGTGCGGATACGCTCGGAGCGGTCGCCGCTGCCGACCTGCCCGCGCCGCGCCGCCGAGCGCTCGGCGTCCGCCTTCTGCCGCTCCATGTCGTAGAGGCGGGTGGCCAGCATCTGCATGGCGTGGCTGCGGTTCTGGTGCTGCGAGCGGCCGGTCGAGATGACCACGATGCCGCTCGGGATATGGGTGATGCGGATCGCCGAATCGGTGGTGTTGGCGTGCTGGCCGCCGGCGCTCGACGCCCGCATGGTGTCGACGCGGAGCTCGTCCGGGTTGATCTTGACGTCGACCTCCTCGGCCTCGGGCAGCACCGCCACCGTCGCCGCCGAGGTGTGGATGCGCCCGCTCGCCTCGGTCTGCGGCACGCGCTGCACGCGGTGGACGCCCAATTCGAACTTGAGCCGGGCGAACACGCCGCGGCCGGTCACGCTGGCGATGATCTCCTTGTAGCCGCCGTATTCGCCTGGGCTCTCCTCGAGCACCTCGACCTTCCAGCGGTGCAGGTCGGCATAGCGTTGGTACATGCGGAACAGGTCGCCGGCAAACAGCGCCGCCTCGTCGCCGCCGGTGCCGGCGCGGATCTCGAGGATGGCGTTCTTCTCGTCCGCCTCGTCCTTGGGGATGAGCAGCAGCCGCACCTTCTCGCTCAAGCTCGCGATGCGCTCGTCGAGCGTCGCGCTCTCGGCTTCAGCCAGGGCCGCCATCTCCGGGTCGGCGAAGAGCGCCTCGAGGCCGGCACGCTCCTTCTCCGCCGCCTCCAGTTCGGTCACGGCGGCATGCACCGGCTCCAGCTCGGACCGCTCACGGGTGAGCTTGACCAGCACCTCGCGATCGAGCGGCCGCGACAGGCGGTCGTCGATCTCCGCCATGCGGGCGACGACGGCGCCGATCTTTTCCCGGGGGAGTGCGATGGCTGGTGGCATGGCTTGAGGACCGTATCACGGTCGCGGCCTTGCGCCGCGTCCCAACTGTTCGCGAGAAAATCAGCTATGCGGAATGCCTTCGGCCTCGGCAAAGGCGGCGAGTTCGCGGCGCACCCCGGCCTCGCCGAAGTCGTTGGCAAGCAGCGTGTCGAGCTTGGCCGCGACCTTGCCGGCATCGAGCGCCAGCAGCATGGCCTTGACCGGGCCGATCGAGGCCGGCGACATCGACAGCGACCGGTAGCCGATGCCGATCAGCGCCATGGCACCCAGCGGGTCGCCGGCAAGCTCGCCGCACAGCGTCACCGGCACTTTGCCCTCGGCCGTCTGCACGATCTGCCTGAGCGCCCTCAGGAAGGGGCGCGACAGCGCGTCGAAGCGCCCGGCAAGCCGCGTGTTGGAGCGGTCGGACGCCATCATGAACTGCAACAGGTCGTTGGAGCCGACCGAGACGAAATCGACCGCGCTGACCAGCGCATCGAGCTGGAAGAGCAGCGACGGCACCTCGATCATGGCGCCGAGCATCAGCCGCGCCGGCTCGCGATGTCCGTGGCGGCGCATCAGGGCGAGCTCCCGGTCGATCATCGCCCGCGCCCGCTTGACCTCGTCGAGGTCGGTCACCATCGGCAGCATGACGCGCAGTTCGCGCCCGCTGGCGGCGCGCAGCAGCGCCCGCAGCTGCATCCTCAGAAGCACCGGCCGGTCGAGGCCGATGCGGATCGCCCGCCAGCCCATGGCCGGGTTCTCCTCGACGTTCGCCGTCATGTAGGGCAGCACCTTGTCGGCGCCGATGTCGAGCGTACGGAAGGTCACCGGCTGGTCGCCGACCGCCGTGATCACCTCGCCGTAGAGCGCCTTCTGCTCCTCCATGCGCGGCATGGTCTGGGCGACCATGAACTGCAGCTCGGTGCGGAACAGGCCGATGCCCTCCGCCCCGGATTCGGAAAGGTGCGGCAGGTCGACGAGCAGGCCGGCATTCATCAACAGCTTCACATGCTGGCCGTCGACGGTCACCGCCGGCTTGTTGCGGACAAGCTGGTACTGCTCCTGCCGCTTGGCGCGGAAACGCACCTTCTCGGTATAGGCCGCCTCGACGTCGGCATTGGGGCGCAGGTGCACCTCGCCGGCGATGCCGTCGACGATGACCGCGTCGCCGTTGTCGACCAGCGCCACGGCGTTGGCGGCGCGGCCGACCACGGCGATGCCGAGCGCGCGGGCGACGACGGTGACATGGCTGGTCGGCCCGCCCTCTTCCAGCACCAGGCCGCGGATGCGCTCGCGGTCGTAGTCGAGCAGCTCGGCGGCGCCCATGTTGCGCGCCACGATGATGGCGTCCCTGGGCAGTTCCTCGCCGCCGGGGCCGTGCGGCTTGTTCATCAGCACGCGCAGGAGCCGGTTGGTGAGGTCGTCGAAGTCGTGCAGGCGTTCGCGCAGGAACGGCGCCGTCTGGCGCAACATGCGCGCCCGCATGTCGCTCTGCACCTTCTCGACCGCCGCTTCCGCCGTCAGGCCGTTGCGGATCGCCTCCTGCATGCGCCGGACCCAGCCGCGGTCGTTGGCGAACATGCGGTAGGCCTCAAGGATGTCGCGATGCTCGCCGCTCGCCGCGATGTCGTCACGCGACAGCATGTCGTCGACGAACAGCCTGAGGCCGGCAATCGCTTCGTCGAGGCGGCGCGTCTCCTCGCCGACATCCTCGGCGATGAGCGCGGTGACCACGACGCGCGGCTCGTGCAGCACGGCCATGCCGAGGCCGACGCCTTCGCACAGGGAAATGCCGCTGATGGCGATCGGCCGCTTGAGTTCGAGCGCGGTGCCCGGCCGGCCGAGGCCGGACAGCTCGCCGACCGCGATCATCTCGGCGAGCACCATCGCCGTGGTCTGCAGCGCCTCGACCTCTTCCTCGTGATAGGTGCGGTGCGCCCTGTTCTGGACGACCAGGACGCCGAGCGTGCGTCCGGCCCTCAGCACCGGCACGCCGAGGAAGGAATGGTAGATCTCTTCGCCCGTCTCCGGGATGTAGCGGAAGGCCGGGTGGCTCTGGGCGTCGGGCAGGTTGAGCGGGCGGGCTTCGTCGGCGATGGTGCCGACCAGGCCCTGGCCGACGCGCAGCGAGGCGTGGTGGACGGCTTCGCGCTTCAGGCCTTCGGTGGCGTAGAGTTCGAGGATCCCGTCGGCGTGCAGGACATAGACCGAGCACACCTCGGCCACCATGTTGGCCGCGATCTGCGTCACGATCTTGTCGAGCCGGGCCTGCGCGCTGATCGGCTCCGCCATGATCTCGCGGAGCCGACGAAGCAAAATGCGCGGCCCGGAGGGGGGGTACCCCGCATCACCGTCATCCTCGGGCGTTCTCGGACACTTCTGAGGGTCCGCCGGCCATCACCTGCCGCGCCCACAAGCGCCGGTCAGTGGTTGTCCAGCCCGTATAGCGAATGCAAAGTCCGTACCGCAAGCTCGGTGTAGGAGGCATCGATCAACACCGATATCTTGATTTCGGACGTCGTGATCGCCCGAATGTTGATGCTGCGGCCGGCCAGCGCCCGGAAGCACTCGGCCGCGACGCCGGCATGGCTGCGCATGCCGATGCCGATGACGGAGATCTTGGCCACGTCGGTCGACCCCTGCAGGATCTGGTAGCCGATCTCGCCGCGGGCCTTTTCCAGCACGCTGCGCGCCCGGTCGTAGTCGACCACCGGCACCGTGAAGGTCAGGTCGGTCAGCGTCCCGTCCTCCGAAACGTTCTGGACGATCATGTCGACGTTGATGTTGGCCGCGGCCAGCGGCCCGAAGACGGCCGCCGCGACGCCGGGTTTGTCGGCGACCCGGCGGAGCGATATCTGGGCATCGTCCTTGGTGTAGGCGATGCCGCTGACGACTTTCTTTTCCACGATTTCGTCCTCGTCGCAGATGAGGGTTCCCGGCGGATCGACGGCATTGACCAGTTCGGGTCCGGCAGGATCATCGAAACTCGACCGCACGAAGGTGCGCACGCCGTGCAGCATGGCCAGTTCCACCGAGCGGACCTGGAGCACCTTGGCCCCGAGCGAGGCCATTTCCAGCATTTCCTCATAGGCGACCCGTCGCAGCCGGGTTGCCTTGGGCACGATGCGCGGGTCGGTGGTGTAGACCCCGTCGACGTCGGTGTAGATATCGCAGCGATTGGCGTTGAGCGCTGCCGCCAGGGCCACCGCGCTGGTATCGGAGCCGCCGCGGCCGAGCGTCGCCACCCGGTTGTCGGGCGCCAGCCCCTGGAAGCCGGCGACCACCGCCACCTGCCCCTGCTCGAGACGCTCGATCAGCAGCCTGGCGTCGATGTCGATGATCCGCGCCGCGCCGTGGGCGGTGTCGGTGCGGATCGGAATTTGCCAGCCGAGCCAAGACCTTGCGTTGACGCCCATCTCCTGGAGGGCGATCGCCAGGAGCCCGGTGGTGATCTGCTCGCCGGCCGCCACCACCGTGTCGTATTCGCGCGCGTCATGCAGCGGCGCCGCCTCGCGCGTCCACCCCACCAGCTGGTTGGTGAAGCCGGCCATGGCCGAGACCACCACCGCCACCTGATGGCCGGCGTCGACCTCGCGCTTCACATGCCGGGCGACATTCCTGATTCGGGGGATATCGGCGACCGATGTGCCGCCGAACTTCAAGACTAGACGCGCCATGCCAATCCGCTGCCTGCCTCTTACCGCCCCTCCCCCGTGAAGGCGCGCCTTCATAGCCGCTTGGCGGCACGGTCGCAACGGGCGAGCGGCTCGGCTAGAGTGCGGCAATGAACGCAGCCGCCGCTTCCACCGTCGACCCGGCCGAGGTCGCCCGCTTCTCCGCCCTTGCCGCCCGCTGGTGGGACGCCGACGGGCCCATGCGCCCGCTGCACCGGCTGAACCCGCTCAGGCTCGCCTGGATCAAGGGCGAGATCTGCGCCCGTTTCGGCCGCGACCCGAAATCGTCGACGGCGCTTTCCGGCCTCCATGTCCTCGATGTCGGCTGCGGCGCGGGAATCGTGACCGAGCCGCTTGCCCGCATGGGCGCTGCGGTGGTCGGCATCGACCCGTCCGAGGAGACCATCGCCGCCGCCAGGCTGCACGCCGCCGAGGCCGGCCTTGCCGTCGACTACCGCGCCACCACCGCCGAGGACCTGGCGGCCGCCGGCGAAGGCTTCGACGTCGTGCTCACCCTGGAAGTGGTCGAGCACGTCACCGACGTCGCCGCCTTCATCGCCACCGCGGCAAGCCTGGTGAAGCCGGGCGGGCTCACCATCGCCTCGACCATCAACCGCACGCGCAAGGCCTATCTGCTCGCCATCCTCGGCGCCGAATACGTGCTGCGCTGGCTGCCGCGCGGCACCCATGAATACGACCGCCTGGTGAAGCCGGAGGAACTCCGCGCCGCCTACGGCGCCGCTGGCCTGACGCCCTCGGCTGAGACCGGCGTGATGTACGTGCCGCTCCTCGACCGTTTCCGCCTGACCGCGGACATGGACGTCAACTACATGATGGCCGCGGCAAGGGGCTGACAGCCGATGCTCGACAACCTCAAGGCCAACAACCGCGCCTGGGCGGCCCGCAAGGTCTCCGCCGATGCCGATTTCTTCCGCCGCCTGGCGCGCCAGCAGGCGCCGGAATATCTGTGGATCGGCTGTTCCGACAGCCGCGTGCCCGCCAACGAGATCGTCGGCCTCGATCCCGGCGAGCTGTTCGTCCATCGCAACGTCGCCAATCTCGCCCCGCCCCAGGACGCCAACTACCTGTCGGTGCTGCAGTTCGCCGTCGACGTGCTCAAGGTGCGGCACATCATGGTGGTCGGCCATTACGGCTGCGGCGGCGTCGCGGCGGCCGTCGACGGCCAGCGCCGCGGGCTGGTCGACCACTGGCTGCATCCGATCCGCGAGGTGGCCCACGACCACCGCCACGAACTCGACGGCATCGCCGAGCCGGGCGCCCGCCTCGACCGCCTGTGCGAACTCAATGTCGTCCGCCAGGTGCGCAACGTCGCCTCCGATGTCTTCGTCCAGGAGGCATGGGCGCGCGGCCAGCCGATCAGCGTCCACGGCTGGGTCTATGCGCTCGCCGACGGCCTGGTGCGCGACCTCGACGTCACCGTCCGGAAGCCGGACGACCTGGAGCGGTTCGTCGGGTAATTGCGCCGGCGGCAGGCTTCTACCGGCGATAGCCGGCCGGGTGGGGGTCGTGGCGGCGGTGCTTGTCGTCCCGGCGAAAGCCGGGACCCAGTAATCGCCGATGCCGGCGGCTCAATCACCGGCGCCTGCGTTTGTGGTTGCTGCATGCCCTCCCTCCCCCGCGTGAGCGCGGGGTGCCGGCGAGAGCCGGCCGGGTGGGGGTCGTGGCGACGTTGCTTGTCGTCCCGGCGAAAGCCGGGACCCAGGTAATGCGCCGATGCCGGCGGCTCAATCACCGGCGCCTGCGTTTGTGGTTGCTGACATGCTTCCACCCTCCCCCGCTGAGCGCGGGGAGAGTGGCCGGAGAGAGCCGGGCCTGGTAGAATAAAACTGCTAACTAAAACGATAAAAAATATTCGAAGAGCGAGTACGCCACCCACACTCTCTTTTCAACCTCCCTCCTTAAAGTGGAAATAGAATCCCTCCCCCGCGTGAGCGCGGGGAGGGTGGCCGGCGAGAGCCGGCCGGGTGGGGGTCGGCGTGTTCTCGTCTGGCAACTGCACCGACATTTGCGTTTGGTCGTCCTAAATAAGAGAGAGTTGCAAGAAAAAGGAACACGGTAGAGAAGGGGCTAAGAAATTTTTTTGCAGCTAAATAAATAACTCCTGCGATGTGGTAATTAAGCTCCTCGATCATTTTATACTAAAAGGTGAAAGCGCGGAGTCGAAAGAAAGTCCGCGCGAGAGCAGGTGATCCGTCGCCTAGGTGGCGCGGCGCGACGGCTCCCGCCGCAACGACAGAAGGCGCGTGAGATGTTGGCGACCTCATCGCAGCTCCGTTGAACCTCGCCCCATTGGGAGAGGGCAGGTCGAGAGGGCGTCAGCGATCCGGAGGGCGCGGCGCCCCTACCCGCTCCTTCGCTCGCGCCACTCTCGCTGGGAGAGGTGATCCAGCGAACCCGTGGCAACCCTCGAAGAAATACTTATCCTCCTCCTCCGAACCGCCCCCATTGGTCGACATCCTCGCTCGATGAGGGGCGTCTCCGGAGGCGTCTTGAGATGGAGCGGGGTGCGGTGCCCCCGCGGGCCGGATTCGCTTATCCGGCTCTCGGGGCGATCCCGGCGGGACCGTCGGCACTACGACCGGCCGCCGAAAGGCTTGAACCCAGCGCAAATGCTGGGCGTAGAGCCCGCCGGGAAACGGAGCAGAAAATCACCGCGGCGGGCGCTCGGGTCGAGCGCCCCCAGTTTTCGCGGAGTAACCGCACGGCATTCGCCGGGCGCCCGCCATCCCCTTGCTTCAGCGAGAGGGGACGTTCTTTGAAAGGTTCATAGCTCGGTGCTCTTCGCTCGCGAGGACGGACGGTCTGTGACAAGGTTCATAGCTCGGTGCGCTCTGGCACGCGAGAACGATGGACCTACGCGCAGCATCGGGGCCCCGGCATCTGCGCTGCACCATCTCGACGGCTGCACCGCGTCCGGGGAACGGCGCCGTCGGGTTACCTCAGTTCCTGTCCTCGGGCAGCGAGGGCAGCGGCAGGAAGTCGATGCCCTCGTCGGCCAGCGCCTGCGCCTCTTCGCTCGTCGCCTCGCCGTAGATGCCGTGCGCCTCGACCTCGTCGTAGTGGATCTTGCGCGCCTCCTCGGCAAACTTGTCGCCGACATAGTCGGCGTGCTCGGTCACCTGCTGGCGGAGCGCCTTGATCGCCTCGCGCATGGCCTGCTGGCGCGGGTCGGGAACGGCAAGCTTGACCCGCTCCGGCTTGGGCGCGTCGGCCTCCTTGTGGGTGCCGGCCACGGCCGGGGCCATCAGGGTCTTGTCGACCTTGGTGTCGCCGCAGACCGGGCAGGCCGCCTCGCCGGCCGCGACCGCCCGGTCGTAGTCGGTCATCGAGCGGAACCAGGTCTCGAATTCATGGCCTTTGGAACAGCGGAGCGTGTAGCGGATCATGGCGACGCCGCCTCCAGCGCCGCCTCGGCGGCCGGCGGCGCGAACGGACGCTCATTGGCAAGCGCCGGGATCGCCGCCCGCGCCTTGCGGCTTTCAGCCGGGTCGATCGTCGCCAGGATGATGCCCGGCTCGCGCTCGGCCTCGGCGACGATCCGTCCCCACGGGTCGACGATCATCGAATGGCCATAGGTCTCGCGCCCGTCCTCGTGGGTGCCGCCCTGCGCCGCGGCGATCACCCACGAGCCGGTCTCGATCGCCCGCGCGCGGATGCAGCACATGCCAGTGTGCTTCGCCGGTGGTGCGGGTGAAGGCAGCCGGCACGGCGAGCACCTCCGCCCCCGCCTTGGCGAGCGCGCGATGGAGCTGGGGGAAGCGCACGTCGTAGCAGACGGTGAGGCCCAGGCGCGTTCCCGGCAGGTCGGCGACAACCGCCTGGTCGCCCGCCCGGTAGAGGCGCGATTCGCGGTAGCTCTCGCCACCGGCCAGGTCCACGTCGAACATGTGGATCTTGTCGTAGCGGGCACGGATGCCGCCGTCCGGCCCGATCAGGAAGGCGCGGTTGGCGACGCCCTCCGCGCCGAGCCTGATCGCCATCGAGCCGATGTGCAGGTGGATGGCAAGCTCGCGTGCCAGCGCACGGAAGTGGGCAAGCGACGGGTCGCTTTCCTCCGCCGATATGGCCGCGAGCAGCCGCGACCGTTCGCGGTCGAGGATGGTGGTCATCTCCGGCGTCAGCACATAGGCGGCGCCCTGCCGCGCCGCATCGCGGATCAAGGCTTCGGCCGCCGCGACATTGGCGGCAACCGAAAGGCCGCTCCGCATCTGCACCGCTGCCGCCAGGAAGCCCGTCATGCCGGCTCCGAGGTTCCCTTCAGGGCCCCGGGCGCCACAGGCGCGCCAAGGGCCTTGTCCAGCGTGCCGCTGTGCTCCCACTGCGACAGCTCGTTGAAGCCGCCGACATGGATGTCGCCGATGAAGATCTGCGGAAAGGTGTGGCGGCCGTTGGCGCGCTGGATCATCTCCATGCGCAGCTCCGGCCGGCCGGTGGCGTCGTGCTCGACATAGATCACGCCCTTGCTGTCGAGCAGCCGCTTGGCGGCCGAGCAGAAGCCGCAGAACTGGCGCGTGTAGATGACGACCGGCGGAGCGGACGGGAAGGCTGAGTCTGTTTCCATCATTGCTGCTGAGGCTGTTTCCATAATGACTATATGTCGATCAAACCGCGCCTTTGACAACCCGGGCGAAGGTGAGGACATCGACGGCGGTGGCGCCGCCGCGCAGCAGCGCCCGGGTCGATGCCCTCACCGTCGCCCCGGTCGTGAAGACGTCGTCCACCAGCAGCACGCGCCGCCCGGCAAGGACGCGCTTCCCCTCCGCCGTCACCCGGAAGGCGCCGCGCACGTTGCGGTCGCGTTCCTCTGCCGAAAGGCCGACCTGCTGCGCCGTCGCGCGCACGCGCACCAGCGCCAGGTTGGCGACCGGCTTGCCGGCCTTGGCCGCAAGCGTCTCAGCGAGCAGCGCCGACTGGTTGTAGCGCCGCCACCACAACCGTCGCCGGTGCAGCGGCACCGGCACCACCACGTCGGCCGCCACGACCACCTCGCCGCCGGCCCGCGCCATCCACCCGGCCATCCAGCGGGCAAGCTCCAGCCGGTCGCGATATTTGAGGCCGTGGACCAGGCGGCGGGCGACGTCGTCATAGACCGCGACCGCGCGCGCCCGGTCGAAGGGCGGCGGATCGGCGATCGCCTCGGCGGAGAGCGCGCCCGGCCCGAGGTCATAGGCGAAGGGAATGCCAAGCCGCTCGCAATAGGGCCGCTCGATCAGCTTGAGCCGCGACCAGCAGGCCGGGCACAGCGTCCCCATCTCCGCCACCGGCGCGTGGCAGGCGAGGCACTGCGGCGGCAGCGCCAGGTCGATGAGACGACGGCCGAGAGCCGCCGCAGCCGACGCGATCCGCGCCGCGGCTGGTCCCTTCTCCGTCTGATCGAAAATGCCGTCGCCGGTCCTGTCCATCGCCGCCAAGCTTACCGCTCGCCGCAGGACCGCACCATGGCCGGCCCTTTGACGCCGGGCCAACCGCCGCCCATAACCGGCGCCATGAGCGGACCGCCCCTGATCTTCGACCAAGCGCTGGCCGACGCGCGCCGCCGGCGCGCGCTTGGCCTGGCCGTCGCCGGCGCCGATTTCCTCTATCGCGCCGTCGCCGCGGACATGGCCGAACGGCTGGCGGCCGTGAAGCGCCGCTTTGCCGTCGCCGCCGAGATCGGCAGCCCCTTGCCCGTGCTCGCCGCCACGGCCCAGGTCGACCGCATCGTGCGCCTCGACCGCATCGGCGAGACCCGGCCGGACGTGGTCGGCGACGCCGAGTTGCTCCCCTTGGCGCCGGAGAGCCTCGACCTCGCCGTCTCGGTTCTCACCCTCCACGCCGCCAACGACCTCCCCGGCGCTCTTGCCCAGATACGCCGGGCGCTGAAGCCGGACGGCCTGCTGCTTGCCGCGCTTCTCGGCGGCGACACGCTCACCGAATTGCGTCAGGCCCTTGCCTCCGCCGAAGCCGAACTGACCGGCGGCGCCTCGCCCCGCGTCGCCCCCTTCACCGATGTCCGCACCGCCGGCGCTCTCATGCAGCGCGCCGGCTTCGCCCTGCCGGTGGCCGACCAGGACCGCCACACGGTGCGCTACCAATCGGCGCTCCATCTGATGCGCGACCTGCGCGCCATGGGCCTCACCAACGTGCTCATCGAGCGCGACCGGCGGCCGCTCCGCCGCGCCGTGCTCGTCCGCACGGTCGAAATCTATGGCGAGCGCTTTGCCGATAGCGACGGGCGCGTGCGCGCCACCTTCGAGGTCATCTCGCTCTCCGGCTGGGCGCCGCACGAAAGCCAGCAGAAGCCGCTCCGGCCCGGCAGCGCGGCCATGCGGCTCGCCGATGCGCTCGGCACCATCGAGAAGCCGGCGGGCGAGAAGGCAGGGGGATAGAACTCCCTCGCTCCGTCATCCTCCGGCGAGGCGAAGCCACGACCGGAGGATCGTTCTCCGCGAATCGCAGCGCCCCCTATGTCGAACCCGATCCTCCGCTTGCGCGGAGGATGACCGTGGGGGAATTTGAGGCCAGATGCTACCGGTCCAGCATTTCCAGCGCGTGGCGCTGCTCCGCCGGCGACATGTCGGCGAAGGCTTTCGCCGGCACCGAGCCGGTGACGATCGGATCGATCGCAGCCGCCTTGCCGATCGCCATGTCGGGATCGTGCGCCGGCAGCCCGCCGAGCAGGATCACGGCCACCCCGAGGAGCGCCAGCGCGATCGGCACGAAGACCGCCGGCCGCGGCCGCCCCGCGCGCGTATCGCTCTCGCCGGTCGGCGGCAGCAAGGCGTCATCGGGATATCGGGTCGACATGACAATTCCTCCGGCGCCGACAGCGGCACGGTTAAGGAATTGTCAAGGACAACTATAAAAGATCGATTAACACCGGGATCAACGGCAGGTCGGCGGGCGGCATCTTGTAGTCGCGGAGATCCTTCGCCCGCACCCATTTCAGCGCCTGCCCCTCGCGCCCCTGCGGCGTCCCCTGCCATTTGCGGCAGACGTAGAGCGGCATCAGCAGGTGGAAGTGCTCATAGGCGTGGCTGGCGAAGGAGAGCGGCGCCAGGCAGGCGGCCTTGATGTCGATGCCGAGCTCCTCCTGGAGCTCGCGGATGAGCGACTGCTCCGGCGTCTCGCCGTGCTCCATCTTGCCGCCGGGGAATTCCCAATAGCCACCGAGCTCCTTGCCCTCCGGCCGCTGGGTGATCAGCACCCGCCCGTCGGCGTCGATCAGCGCGCAGGCGGCGACCAGGATCACCGGATTGCTCTCGCAACGGTCGCACATGGCAGTGCCCGCCTTCAGCTCCGGTAGTCGCCGTTGATGGCGACGTAGTCCTTGGTGAGGTCGCAGGTCCACACCGTGTCGCTGCCCTGGCCCATGCCGAGCTCGACGGTGACGACGACGTCGTCGCGCTTCACTTCGGCCGTGGCCGCGTCTTCCGAATAGGCCGGGTCGCGCTCGCCCTTGACCGCCACGCGCACGCCGCCGAACCAGATCGCCAGCTTGTCGCGCTCGGCCGGCTCGCCGGCCTTGCCCACCGCCATGACGATGCGGCCCCAGTTGGCGTCCTCGCCGGCGATCGCGGTCTTGACCAGCGGCGAATTGGCGATCGCCATGCCGACGCGGCGCGCCGATTTCTTCGAAACCGCGCCCTTGACCCGGATCTCGACGAATTTCCGCGCCCCCTCGCCGTCGCGCACCACCTGGTGGGCGAGGTCGCGCAGCACCTCGTTGAGCGCGGCACGGAACGGCTTCAACCGCCGGTCCGCCGGGCTTTCGATGCGCGGGGCGTCCTTGGCCGCACCGGTGGCAAAGAAGAGCAGCGTGTCGGAGGTCGAGGTGTCGCTGTCGACGGTGATGGCGTTGAAGGTGTCGATGACGCCCTTGGCCAGGAGAGTTTGCAGCACCGGCGCTGCGATTGGCGCATCGGTGACCACGAAGGCGAGCAGCGTCGCCATGTCGGGGGCGATCATGCCCGCCCCCTTGGCGATGCCGTTGATGGTCACCGTCGCCCCGCCGAGGTCAACCTGGCGGCTCGCCCCCTTGGGGTAGGTGTCGGTGGTCATGATCGCGCGCGCCGCCTCGACCCAGGGGCCGGGCATCGCCCGCGCCGCCGTATCTTCGAGCACGGCACCGAACTTGCTGGCGTCGAGCGGCTCGCCGATCACCCCGGTCGAAGCCAGATAGACCTGTTTCGCCGGGCAGCCGGCGACCTTGGCGGCGAGCGCCGCCGACAGCTTGACCGCCTCGCGCCCGCGCTTGCCGGTGAAGGCGTTGGCATTGCCGGAATTGACCAGGAGCGCCCGCGCCTTGCCGGAGGCAAGCGCCGCCTTGCACCAGTCCACCGGCGCCGACGGGCATTTCGACCTGGTGAACACGCCGGCGACCTCGGTGCCCTTGTCGAAGAGCATCAGCAGCACGTCGCGGCGGTTCTTGTACTTGATGCCGGCCTCGGCGGTGGCGAAACGCACACCGCCGAGTTCCGGCAGGTCGGCAAACGCGGCCGGCGCCAGAGGTGACAGGCCTGCCATCCCGCCCCCCGTCGGCTTACTTCGTCGCTGGTGCTGCCGGCGCCGCTGGTGCCGCCGGAGCCGCTGGTGCTGCCGGAGCCGGCGGCGGGGCAGCGTCGATGATCTCGATCTTGGCGGTCACCCGCAGGGCCTGCATCGCCGCACCATAGGCCTCGTTGATCATCTGCTGGCGGATCTGCTGGGAGACCTTCTCGAAGGGCGGTGCCGGTTCCTTGCGCGTCGCCACCAGCTTGATGACGTGCCAGCCGAACTGCGACTGCACCGGCGTTTCGGTGTAGGTGCCGACCTTCATGGCCACCACCGCGTCGGCGAACGGCTTCACCATCTGCTTGGGATCGAAGAAGCCAAGGTCGCCGCCCTGGGCGGCCGAGCCGGTATCCAGCGACTTTTCCTTGGCAATCGCTGCAAAATCCCCGCCCTTGTCGAGCTCGGCGATGATCGCCTTGGCTTCGTCCTCGGTCTTCACCAGGATATGCGAAGCCTGATACTGGTCGACCGGCACGAACGACTTCACCACCTCGTCGTAACGCTTGTGCAGCGCTTCGTCGGTAATCTGCGCCAGCACCTTGTCGCGCACATATTCAAGCTCCAGCGTACGCTCGCGCACGGTCTGCAGGCGCCGCTGCACATCGGGCTTCTTGTCGAGGCCCTCGGCCGTCGCGGCAGCGGCGGAAAGCTTGATGTCGATCAGGTGCTGGATGAGCTGGGCCCGGCGCTGGGCATCCGGCATCTGGGCGACCTGGTCGCGGAAATCGAGCGCGGCCTGGGAGAGGTCCGCCTCGGTGATCTCGACGCCGTTGACCCGGGCGACGACGGTGTCGGGGGCGGGATCATTGGCAAATGCGGGGTACGGCAGGGCGACGAGGGCGAGCAGTGCAAAGAGCGCAGCGGCGGCTCCGCCGTGCCGAATTCTGGCCTTGACGGTCATGGAAACACTTCCGTTCGGTTGATCGGGATTTCTTTCGACTGCCTCAATGCGGCAGCCAGAAGGCGACGCTCAGCTCCGGTTTGCGCCGTTGACATCGATTATCCCCCCTCTTATCTGTCTCCACGCTTGGCGTCCAGAACGCTTTAAATCCTTAGGCGGTGACGGCGGTATCCCATACCGGCGTTCGTCGCAGGGACAGCGATGTCGGCAGCTAGCGCCGGCGCCATGCCCCGGCTGGGACACCTGAAGCTCAAGGATTTCATCATCATGGCCGGTCTTGGCACAATCGCTCGCAAAATCTTTGGTTCGTCCAACGACCGCCGCCTCAAGGGCTACAGGCCGAACGTCGCCGCGATCAACGAGCTCGAACCCGAGGTAGCGGCCCTCAGCGACGAGGCGCTGCGCGCCCGCACCGAGGAATTTCGCCGCCAGCTCGCCGCCGGCACCAGCCTCGACAGCCTGATCGTCCCGGCCTTCGCCACCGTGCGCGAGGCGGCCAAGCGCACCCTCGGCCAGCGCCATTTCGACGTCCAGTTGGCCGGCGGCATGGTGCTCCACGAAGGCGCCATCGCCGAGATGAAGACCGGCGAAGGCAAGACGCTGGTCGCCACCCTTGCCGTCTACCTCAACGCGCTCCCCGGCAAGGGCGTCCATGTGGTCACCGTCAACGACTACCTGGCCAAGCGCGACTCCGAGTGGATGGGGCAGATCTACACCTTCCTCGGCATGACGGTGGGCGTCATCGTCCACGGCCTCGATGACGACCAGCGCCGCGCCGCCTATGGCGCCGACATCACCTACGGCACCAACAACGAGTTCGGCTTCGACTACCTGCGCGACAACATGAAGTACGACCTGCCGACCATGGTCCAGCGCGGGCACAACTACGCCATCGTCGACGAGGTCGATTCGATCCTGGTCGACGAGGCGCGCACGCCGCTGATCATTTCCGGCCCGCTCGACGACCGCTCGGAGCTCTACAACAACATCGACACCTTCATCCCGCATCTGGTGGCCGAGGACTACGAGGTCGACGAGAAGCAGCGCACCGCCTCCTTCACCGAGGCCGGCAACGTCAAGCTGGAGAAGCTGCTCTCCGAGGCGGGCATGCTCAAGGGCGATTCGCTCTACGACATCGAGAACGTCACCGTCGTCCACCACATCCAGCAGGCGCTCCGCGCCCACCGCCTGTTCGAGCGCGACAAGGACTACATCGTCCGCAACGGCGAAGTGGTCATTATCGACGAGTTTACCGGCCGCATGATGCCCGGCCGGCGCTTCTCCGAGGGCCTGCACCAGGCGCTCGAGGCCAAGGAGCACCAGCCCATCCAGCCGGAGAACCAGACGCTCGCCTCGATCACCTTCCAGAACTACTTCCGCATGTACGACAAGCTCGCCGGCATGACCGGCACGGCGGTGACCGAAGCGGAGGAGTTCGGCGACATCTACGGCCTCGACGTGGTCGAGATTCCGACCAACATGCCGATGGTCCGCATCGACGACGACGACGAGGTCTATCGGACCGCCGACGAGAAGTACAATGCGATCATCGAGCTCATCAAGGACTGCCGCGAGCGTCGCCAGCCGATCCTGGTCGGCACCACCTCGATCGCCAAATCGGAGATCCTCTCCGAGATGCTGCACAAGCTGAAGGTTCCCCACCAGGTCCTCAACGCCCGCTATCACGAGCAGGAGGCGTTCATCATCGCCCAGGCCGGCGTGCCGGGCGCCGTCACCATCGCCACCAACATGGCCGGCCGCGGCACCGACATCCAGCTCGGCGGCAATATCGACATGCGCATCCGCCAGGAGCTCTCCGATTTGCCCGAGGGCCCCGAGCGCGACGCGCGCATCGCCACCATCCACGCCGAGATCGAAGAGCTCAAGCAGCAGGCGCTGGCCGCCGGCGGGCTCTACGTGCTGGGCACCGAGCGCCATGAAAGCCGGCGCATCGACAACCAGCTGCGCGGCCGCTCCGGCCGCCAGGGCGACCCCGGCCACTCCAAGTTCTTCCTGTCGCTGCAGGACGACCTGATGCGCATCTTCGGCTCGGAGCGCATGGACGGCATGTTGCAGAAGCTCGGCCTCCAGGAAGGCGAATCGATCGTCCATCCGTGGATCAACCGCGCGCTTGAGAAGGCCCAGCAGAAGGTCGAGGGACGCAACTTCGACATCCGCAAGAACCTGCTCAAGTACGACGACGTGATGAACGACCAGCGCAAGGCGATCTTCGACCAGCGCATCGAACTGATGTCGCAGGAGGTGGTGACCGAGACCATCCACGAGATGCGCCACGAGGTGATCGACACCCTGGTCGCCCGCCACATCCCCGAGCGGGCCTACCCCGAGCAGTGGGACACCGCCGGCCTGCACGACGAGATCCTCGATGTCGTCGGCCTCGACCTGCCGATTGCCGACTGGGCCAAGGAAGAGGGCATCGCCGAGGAAGAGGTGCGCGAACGCATCGTGCGCGCCGGCGACGAAATGGCCGCCTCACGCACCGCCCGCTTCTCGCCCGAGGTCATGCGCCAGATCGAGAAGGCGGTGCTGCTCCAGACCCTCGACTTCCTGTGGCGCGAGCACTTGGTCGTGCTCGACCACCTGCGCCAGGTGGTCGGTTTCCGCGGCTATGCCCAGCGCGACCCGCTGATCGAGTACAAGACCGAATCCTTCGAGCACTTCCAGGGCCTGCTGCTGCGCCTGCGCGAGGCGGTGACCCGCCAGATCATGCATATCGAGCTCGTGCAGCGTCCGCCGCCGCTGGCGCCGGAAGGCGATTTCGAGGCCATGCAGGCGAGCCATCCCGACCCGGTCACCGGCGAGAACGAGATGCTGCCGCCGCCGGACGGCGACGGCCGGCTGCAGCCGATGCGCAATGCGCGCTACGTAGCCGCTGGTGGCAGCGCGGTCGCGACCCAGATCGACCCCAACGATCCCGCTACCTGGGGCAAGGTTCCGCGCAACGCCCCCTGCCCGTGCGGCTCCGGCAAGAAATACAAGCACTGCCACGGCCGCCTGGCCTGACGACGGGACCCTCTGAGGACTGTGTGCGTGTCCCGGGCGCTGCCTGGGCCGCATGAAGCGGATTGACCGCGGATCTGCGGCGCACCGCTGCGCGCTGCACCGCGTCCGGGGAACCTCACGCGCGATCGCTGCCTTGGAGAATGGCTCAGCCTGACGGTTGGGCACTGGCATCCGTGCCGGTGCCGTCGTCGCCCGGCCACAGGAACTTCTTCTTGACGAACTTGCCGACCGGCTGGATCGCCGGGGTCAAGTCGGGCGTGATCTTGGCGTCCGCGCCGCCGCCGGCCGTCATCGCCGGCGCCGCGGCAGGCTGCTGAACGACAGCCGGAGCCGCAATTACCGCAGCCGCCTTCTTGGGGGCCGCCGGCTTCGCGACCATCGCCGGAGCCACCGAGGCCACCGCCGGAGCGGGGCGTGGCGTCGGCACCGCTGCCTTGGGCGGCGCTACCGATAACTCGGCCTTGGGCGGCACGACCGGCGTGGCCGGCCCGGTTGCGGCAGGAGGCCGGGCCCCACCGCTCAGCATCCTCTGCAGGAACGACGGGTTGGCCGCGCGCTGGGCAGCCGCCTGCTGGCGGGCCGCATCCTGCTCGTCCTTCTGCTCGAGCATGGCGACGGCCTGGGCGAACTTGGCGTCGTCCTCGGCCTCCTTGCGCTGGAGCGCGTCGGCAAGCTCGGGCAGCACGGTATAGGACGGGCAAGCCCCCGACGGGTTGAAGCTGGCATTGCCCGCATCGGCGTTGAACACGTAGTGCCGGTCGCAGACATCGACCTTGGGCGGGACGTGCATCAGCTCGAAGGAATCGTAGCCGACCTTGAGCATGCGCCAGAAATCCATGTTGGGATCGTCGTGATGCCTGGCGAGGTTGGTCGGGGTCATGCGGAACGGGAAGGCCTGGATCTCGAAGGCCCGCTGGCCGCCGCGGAAGGCGTCGCGCGCCAGACGGAAGATCTCGCCGGCGTCCTGGTCGCTCATCGAGTAGCAGCCCGACGACGAACAGGCGCCGTGCACCATCAGGTTGGAGCCGGTGCGCCCGAGCGAGCGGTCATAGGCGTTGGGATAGCCGATGTTGAAGGACAGGTAGTAGTTCGACTTGGGGTTCATCTGCGCCGGCGTGACCGTGTAGAAGCCCTCAGGCGCCTGGCGGTCGCCCTCGACCTTCTTCGGCCCCAACGCCCCCGACCACCGGCAGATGGAATAGGTCTTGAGCAGGCCGAAGCGGCCGTCGTCCTGCTGCTTCCAGATCTCCATCTGCGATTCTTCCTTGAAGATGCGGATGAAGATCGGCGCCGTGTCCTTCATGGCAAGCTGGCGCATCTTGGCGGTGAGCATGCCCGACACCGGGCGGTCTTCCTTGGGGAGATCGGAGTAGTTGCAGCCGGCCAGCGCCACGAGCGCCACCGAGAGCAGCGCCAGCGCAGGCAGCACTCTCCCCAAGCCTGGTCGAATCGCCATCAGCACCCCTTCCGGCTTCCCCAGCTCGCCGTCGGCAGAAGCGGAGATTCTCGTAATCCTGTCAAGATTGACGAGATGTTAACCGCCCGCGCCCGCGCTCACATTCATGCGAGCGCCGGCAGCAGTTTCCCGCCGCCGTGTGGCACAGAAAAGGCAGGCTCTAGAGGTTGCGTCCGATCGCCAGGAACTTCTCGCGCCGCTGCCGGCGGACCTCCTCCGGCGGCAGGTTGCCGAGCGAATCGAGCACCTCGGCGATGGCTTCGCCGGTCGCCTTGATGATCGTTTCCGGCTCGCGGTGAGCGCCGCCGATCGGCTCCGGGACGATGCGGTCGATGACGCCGAACTTGAGCAGGTCCTCGGCCGTGATCCGCATGCCCGTGGCGGCGTCCTGCGCGCGGCTGGAATCGTGCCAGAGGATCGAGGCGGCGCCCTCCGGCGAGATCACCGTGTAGATCGAGTGCTCCAGCATCAGCACCTTGTTGGCGGTGGCAATCGAGATGGCGCCGCCCGAGCCGCCCTCGCCGATGACCACGGCGACATTGGGCACGCCGAGGTTGACGCAGGCCTCCGTCGAGCGGGCGATGGCCTCGGCCTGGCCGCGCTCCTCGGCACCCAGCCCCGGATAGGCGCCGGCGGTATCGACCAGCGCGATCACCGGCAGGCCGAAGCGGTCGGCCAGGTCCATGATGCGCACGGCCTTGCGATAGCCCTCCGGCCGCGCCATGCCGAAATTGTGCTTGAGCCGGCTCTCGGTGTCGTTGCCCTTCTCATGGCCGATCAGCGCCACCCGCTTGCCGCGGAAGAAGCCGATGCCGGCGACGATCGCCGCGTCCTCGCCGAACTTGCGGTCGCCGGCCAGCGGCGTGAAGTCCTCGATCAGCAGGCGGGCATAATCGCTGGTGTGCGGCCGTTCCGGATGGCGGGCGACCTGGGTCTTCTGCCAGGGGGAAAGCTTGCCGTAGATCTCCGCCAGCGCCTGCGCCGCCTTGGCCTCCAGCCGGGCGATCTCCTCGCCGATGGCGACCGCATCGCCTTCCTTTTCGAGCGCGCGCAGTTCCTGGACCTTGCCCTGAAGGTCGGCGACCGGTTTCTCGAAATCGAGGTAGCTGCGCATCGCGTCTCGCGAGGAATGGAAGTCTCTGCTCCGCGGGCGTCCCGCCGGCGAAAAGCGGCGGCAAACTGACGGGAGCGTGGCGCCAAGTCAAGCAATGCCACCGCCAGCACGCTAGTCCCGTCCGGTTACCGGTCCGTTCCGGGCCACCGGCCGCAGGCCCGCACGGCGTCGCGCCTCATGCGGGTTAAACCTTTTTCGCGCCCGCCAATGGGTGGTGCTCGCTGACCAGGGTCCGCAGCCGCTCTTCCAGGACGTGGGTGTAGATCTGGGTGGTGGAGATGTCGGCATGGCCGAGGAGCTGCTGCACGACCCTGAGGTCGGCGCCGTGTTGCAGCAGGTGGCTGGCGAAGGCATGGCGCACCACATGCGGCGATATCTTCGCCGCCGGGATGCCGACCCTGACGGCCAAGTCCTTGAGATCACGGGCAAAAGCCTGCCGGGTCAGGTGCCCACTGTCGCCGAATGAGGGGAACAGCCAGGGGCTGCCGGCAACGCCGGAGGCCGCCCGTGCCGCGAGGTAGTTGGCAACCGCATCGCGCGCCTTGTCGGTCAGCGGCACAATGCGCTCATGCCCGCCCTTGCCGCGCACGGTGAACATGCGCTGGTCGCGACGCATCACCGCAGCCTTGAGCGAGACCAGCTCCGACACTCTGAGACCGGTCGCGTAGAGCATCTCGACCAGGGCATGGAGGCGGAGCGCTCGCAAGTGTGCCGCCTCGCTCCCCTCTCCGTGCGTCTCCTCGCCCGCCCGCTCGATCAGGCGCGTGACCTCGTCCTCGCTCAGCACCGATGGCAGCCGGGCCGGGCGGCGCGGCCCCTCGATGATGCCGGTCGGGTCGTCGCCGCGCACGCCTTCGCTGACCAGGAAACGATGCAGCTGCCTGAGCGCCGAAAGCCTGCGGGCGGCCGAGGTTGCTGCAAATCCGCGCAGGTCTAGGTCGGCGAGATAGGCGCGCACCTGCTCCGCCCCGGCGCGCGCGAAGCCGCTGCCGTGGGCAGAGAGGAAGCGGCCGTAGTCCTCAAGATCACGGCGGTAGGAGGCAAGCGTATTCAACGCCGCGCCGCGCTCCGCGCTCATCATCTCGAGGAAGGCTTCGATGTGATGGCCGCCGGCGGCGGCCTTTGCCCCGCTTGCCACGGCGGCTCGCTTATGGCTGCGCCGCCGGCACTGCCGGCTGCGCATCGGCCTGCGGCGCCTGCGGCTGCTGCGGCTCCTGCACCTGCAGCCGCTCAGTCGGGATGCGCACACTCATCTGGCGCGTGTGCGGCCCGACGAACAGAGCGAGGTAGATCATCCCGGCACCGCCGAGTATGCCCAGGATCACGAGCACGATGAGGAAACGGAAAAGGCTCGGCATGTGAAGTCCCGGTCGGCCGCTCGCCGCGAATCGGAGCGGCGGACGCGAAACGCGCCCGTGCACCCCTCGCGGTATTCTGGACAATCGCGCCGCGAAGGCAAGTCATTGGCCGGATTAGCGTCGCCTGCCCGATCGCCGCCTTGACAGAGCCCCCCGAAACCGGCTCTTTCCTCGCCCGCGAAGGGTACATTGCGAGGGAGCTGTGGCGAAGGCCGAACTGGCACGCGACCATACGGAACCGCTGGAAACCAGGGTCTCGCGCCTGCTGGCCGGGCGGACGCTGGTCATGGTCGGGATGATGGGGGCCGGCAAATCGTCGATCGGCCGGCGGCTCGCCAACCGTCTGGGCATGGCCTTCGTCGACGCCGACGCCGAGATCGAGCTCGCCGCCAACGCCACCATTCCGGAAATTTTCGAGCAGCACGGCGAAGCCTATTTCCGCGACGGCGAGCGCCGCGTCATCCAACGCCTGCTCGACGGCCGCCCCAAGGTGCTGGCCACCGGCGGCGGCGCCTTCATCCAGCCCGATACCCGCGCCGCCATCCAGGCGGCCGGCATTTCGATCTGGCTCAAGGCCGACCGCGACCTGCTGCTGTCGCGGGTGCGGCGGCGCAACAACCGGCCGCTGCTCAAGGTCGAGGATCCCGCCGCCGCCATCGACCGGCTCATCGAGGAGCGCTATCCCGTCTACGCCAAGGCCGACGTCCAGGTGCAGTCGCGCGACGTCGCCCACGATGTCGTCATTGACGCCATTCTCGAAGCCCTTGCCGACTATCTCAGCCGGGAGGCGGTGGCGGAGGCCTGAGCGATGGAGACCAGCGCTGCCCCGACGGTGGTGACCGTCGATCTCGGACCACGGTCCTACGACATCCTCATCGGCCGCGGCGTCCTCGAAAGCGCCGGGGCGGAGCTTGCCCGGCGCATGCCCGGCCGGCGCGTCGCCGTGGTCACCGACGAGACCGTCGCGCGCTATCACCTCAACACCCTGTCCGAGAGCCTCAAGGCCGCCGACGTCGATTTCACCGCCATCACCGTGCCGCCGGGAGAGAAGTCGAAGAGCTTCGAAAGGCTGGCGACCGTGGTCGACGGCATCTTGAGCGCGCGCATCGAGCGCTCCGACCTGGTGGTCGCCTTCGGCGGCGGCGTGGTCGGCGACCTCGCCGGCTTTGCCGCATCGATCGTGCGCCGCGGCGTGCGCGTCGTGCAGATCCCCACCACCCTGCTGGCCCAGGTCGATTCCTCGGTCGGCGGCAAGACCGGCATCAACACCGGCCGCGGCAAGAACCTGGTCGGCGCCTTCCACCAGCCGAGCCTGGTGCTGGCCGACGCCGCCGTGCTCGATTCGCTTACCCCGCGCATCTTCAACGCCGGCTATGCCGAAATCGCCAAATACGCCCTCCTCGGCGATGCCGACTTCTTCGCCTGGCTGGAGGAGAACTGGCGCGCCATTCTCGCCGGCTGGCCGGAGCGCGACCACGCCATCGCCGTCGCCTGCCGCGGCAAGGCCAGGACCGTCGCCGCCGACGAGCGCGAGCAGAGCGGGGCGCGCGCGCTCCTCAATCTCGGCCACACCTTCGGCCACGCGCTGGAGGCCGCCACCGGCTATTCCGACCGGCTGTTCCACGGCGAGGCAGTGTCGATCGGCACCGTTCTGGCCTTTGCCTTCTCGGCCCGGCGCGGGCTCATCTCGCCCGACGACACCAAGCGGGTCGCCGCCCACCTCGCCGCCATCGGCCTGCCCACCCGCATGGCCGACATCCCGGGCGAGCCGATGGTCGCCGAGGCGCTGATGCAGGCGATCGCCCAGGACAAGAAGGTGAGCCGCGGAAAGCTCACCTTCATCCTGGTCAACGGCATCGGGGCCGCCTTCGTCGCCAACGACGTGCCGGCCGCCGAGGTCGCCGAATTCCTCGCGGAGCAACTGGCGACATGAGCACGCTGCTCTGGGCGATGGCCTTGGCCGTTCCCCTTCTGGTGGTGCTGTCGGCTTTCTTCTCAGGCTCCGAGACCGCACTCACCGCCGCTTCGCGAGCGCGCATGCTGGCGCTGGAGAAATCCGGCGACCGGCGCGCCGGCATCGTCGGCCGGCTGATCCAGGAGCGCGAGCGCCTGATCGGCGCGCTGCTGCTCGGCAACAACCTGGTCAACATCCTCGCCTCGGCGCTGGCGACCAGCCTGTTCCTCGAGCTCTTCGGCCAGGCCGGCGTGGTCTACGCTACCCTGGCGATGACCTTCTTGGTGCTGGTCTTCGGCGAGGTGCTGCCCAAGACGCTGGCGATCGGCGATCCCGACCGGGTGTCGCGCGCCATCGCCCCGATCGGTCTCGGTCATCGTGGCGGTGTTCTCGCCGGTCGTCATCGCCGTCCAGTTCATCGTCCGCGGCGTCTTGAGGCTCGCCGGCTGGAACGCCTCGGAAGGCAAGGCCATCCTGTCGCCGGCCGAGGAGATCCGCGGCCAGGTCGACCTGTTCCACGCCGAGGGCAGCGTGGTCAAAGCCGAGCGCGACCGCCTGGGCGGACTGCTCGACCTCTCCCAGCTCGACGTCTCCGACGTCATGGTCCACCGCACCGCCATGCACACCATCGACGCCGACGAGCCGATCGACACCATCGTCGACGATATCCTCGCCAGCCCCTATACGCGCGTGCCGCTGTGGGAGGAGGAGCCGGAGAACATCATCGGCATCGTCCACGTCAAGGACCTGCTCAAGGCGCTGAAGGCGGCCGGCGGCAAGGTCGATGCCATCGACGTCCGCACGATCGCCGCCAAGCCGTGGTTCGTGCCCGACACCACCAGCGTCACCGACCAGCTCAACGCCTTCCTCAAGCGCAAGGTCCATTTCGCCCTGGTGGTCGACGAGTACGGCGAGGTGCAGGGGGTGGTGACGCTCGAGGACATCCTCGAGGAGATCGTCGGCGACATCGCCGACGAGCACGACGTTGCCGTCGAGGGCGTGCGGCCACAGCCCGACGGCTCGGTCAATGTCGAGGGCTCGGTGCCGATCCGCGACCTCAACCGCGTCATGGACTGGAGCCTGCCCGACGAGGAAGCGACCACCATCGCGGGGCTGGTCATCCACGAGGCGCGCATCATTCCCGAGCCCGGCCAGGCCTTCACCTTCCACGGCTTCCGCTTCCAGGTGCAGCGCCGCAGCCGCAACCGCCTGACCGCGCTCAGAATCACGCCACTCAGCCGGATCAAGCCGCCGGCCGCGCCGCCCGAACCGCCGAAAGCGCCGGGCCCGGCCGCCTGACCATCGGATTTCGGCCGCATTCTGCGGTTGTGATCGCTTCCCTTCCTGGAGAGAGGGCGATTCCCGATGCAATTCGATCTCACCATCGTCGGCGCGAGCTTCGCCGGCCTCGCGGCGGCCCGCACGGCAGCTTCCCGCGGCCTCAAGACCGCCGTCATCGACGCCAAGCCCGATGTCGGCGCGCGGGTGGCAACCAGCGGCATCCTGGTGCGCGAGGCGATCGACGAGATCGACATTCCCCACCACCTGACCCGGCGCGTGCCGGGGGTCAGGCTCTATTCGCCGAGCCTGAAGAGCGTCGATCTGTTTTCTCCGGGCTATGCCTTCTTCACCACGCGCACGCCCGATCTTCTGCGCTGGATGGCGAAGGAGGCGCGCGACGCCGGCGCCCACATCCTCACCGCCACCCGTTTTGATGGCGCCCACCGCGATGGCGAGCTCATTCGCCTTGACGGCATCGACATCGCCACGCGCTTCCTCGTCGGCGCCGACGGAATGCGCTCGCGCGTGGCGGCGCATTTCGCGCTGTCGGCCAACCGCAACTTCCTCACCGGCCTCGAAGTCGAGCTCGAACCGAACGACGCGGTCGATCCGCGCTTCCTGCACTGCTTCGTCGATTCCCGCCTGGCCCCCGGCTACATCGCCTGGGCGGCGCCGGGGCCGGACGTGATCCAGCTCGGCCTCGCCGTACGCCACGGCGACAAGCCGGACCTCGCCCGCTTCATGGCCCACACCGAGCGTCAGTTCGGCTGGAGCCGGCTCAAGGTCGTCGGCCGGCGGAGCGGCTTGATCCCCTGCGGCGGCCCCCTTCCCCGCATCGCCGCGCCCGGCGTGCTCCTCATCGGCGATGCCGCCGGCTGGGTATCACCGGCAACCGGCGGCGGCATCCAGCTCGCCTTCCGCTACGGCCGCCGCGCCGCAGCCCTCATCGCCGATCACCTGCAATGCGGCGGTCCGGCGCCCGAGATCGCGCTTTCCCGCGAGATTCCGCGTTTCCGCGCCAAATCGGCCCTCCGCCATGCCCTCGACCTGGCGCCCGCCAACGCCCTGATCAATCTGGCGCTTGCCACGACGCCGGCCCGGCGCTTTGCCGAGAAGCTCTATTTCCACAGCCGCAACGTGACCGGGGTCGACCGCGCCGCCTATCTGCGCTGGCTGGAGAACGAGATGCGCCCTGCCGGCGGCAGCACGCCGCTGCTGCAGGGCTAGTTCGCCGCTGTCGCCCTGGCCTCGATGGCCAGCGCATGGACGTCGCTGCCGAGTTCCTCGGCCAGCGCCTCGTTGATCATGCGGTGGGTCTGAACCCGGCTCTTTCCGGCAAACGCCGCCGCCGTGATGCGCACGCGGAAATGGGTGTTCCCCTCCGGCCGATGGGCGTGATGGCCCTTGTGCCGATGGGATTCGTCCACCACCTCCAGGGCGTCCGGGTGAAAAGCCTCGGTTAACTTGGACCTGATTCTATCCGCCACTGTCATTGGTTTGATTCCGCCGGTTTTGGGCACCCACCGCCTTGTCGGCGTCACAGGTCGCGACCATAATCCAGCTATGGATCTGAACTCCAAATATTTCGACCGCATCCGCATCGCTCCCGGCGAGGCGGAGGTCGAGGAGCCTGGCGCCGGCGCCTGCGAAGCGCCGGGCTGCGGCCGTTTGGGCGGCTATCGCGCCCCCAAGGGCCGCGGCCACGAGGGCGAGTACTTCAATTTCTGCCTCGACCACGTGCGCGAATACAATAAGTCCTACAACTACTTCGCCGGCATGGCCGATACCGAGATCGACAGTTACCAGCGCTCGGCGGCGACCGGCCACCGGCCGACCTGGACCATGGGCGTCAACCGCGCCGGCGCTGCTGAGGGGCGCGGCACGCGCTTCACCTGGTCGGCGGCCTTTGCCGATCCTTTCAGCATTTTCGGGGGCGAAGCCCGCCCCGCCGAGCCCAAGAACGAGCCGGAACGCCGCCCGCTGCGCAACCTGGAGCGCCGCTCCTTCGCCGCCCTCGACCTCGATGGCCACGAGACCGGCAACGAGATCAAGGCCCGCTACAAGGCCCTGGTGAAGCAGCTTCACCCGGATGCCAACGGCGGTGATCGCAGCTCGGAAGACCGGCTGCGACAGATTATTCAGGCTTACCACTACCTGCGATCCGTCGGTTTTTGCTAAGACGGCGTCGCTCCGCCGCAACCGGCGGCGGATTTCCTCAAATCTTCTTAAGCGTCCTCGCACGGCGCGACGGAGAATACCAATGGCTGAAGCCGCGCTCGAACAAGCTCCCCTGCCGGACATGAGAATATCCGTGCGCCAGGTCTTCGGGATCGACACCGATCTCCAAGTGCCGGCCTATTCCGAGCCCGACGAGCATGTGCCGGATACCGATCCGGACTATCTGTTTGACCGCGAAACCACGCTTGCGATCCTCGCCGGCTTTGCCCGCAACCGCCGCGTGCTGGTCACCGGCTATCACGGCACCGGCAAGTCGACCCACATCGAGCAGATCGCCGCCCGGCTCAATTGGCCATGCGTGCGCGTCAATCTCGACAGCCACATCAGCCGTATCGACCTGATCGGCAAGGACGCCATCGTCATCCGCGACGGCATGCAGGTGACCGAGTTCCGCGACGGCATCCTGCCATGGGCGTTGAAGAACAACATCGCGCTGTGCTTCGACGAGTACGATGCCGGCCGGCCTGACGTGATGTTCGTCATCCAGCGCGTGCTGGAAGTTTCCGGCCGCCTGACCCTGCTCGACCAGAACAAGGTCATCCGCCCGCACCCGGCCTTCCGCCTGTTCGCCACCGCCAACACGGTCGGCCTCGGCGACACCTCCGGCCTCTATCATGGCACCCAGCAGATCAACCAGGGCCAGATGGACCGCTGGTCGATTGTCTCCACCCTCAACTACCTGCCGCACGACAACGAGGTGAACATCGTTGCCGCCAAGGTGCCGAGCCACCGCGACGAGAAGGGCCGCGCCATCATCGCCAAGATGGTCCGCGTCGCCGACATGACCCGCAACGCCTTCATCAACGGCGACCTGTCGACGGTGATGAGCCCGCGCACGGTGATCACCTGGGCGGAGAACGCCGACATCTTCGGCGACGTCGGCTTTGCGCTGCGCGTCACCTTCGTCAACAAGTGCGACGAGCTGGAGCGCAGCCTGGTCGCCGAGTTCTACCAGCGCTGCTTCAACGAGGAACTGCCCGAGTCGACCGCCAATGTGGTGATGACGTGAATGACCTCAGCGGGTTTCCTCAAGAGACGCAAGGCGCTTCTCGATCGCCTCCAGCCGCTCTTCGACTTCGGCAGCGGCGTAGCGCCCGAGCACGCTCTCGCCGTTGAGTGCCTGGCGGATGTCATCCATGCGCGAACTGAGGCCCGTGCAAACTTCCTTCAGTCTGGACGCGGACATTGCCCTGAATTCCTCGCGAAATTCGCGAAGAATGCGCAAGGTGTGGTTCTCCGGTTCGGCCATGGCACGCTCCCGAGACACCCAATATAGGCAGAGCCGGCGGATTCGGAAAGTTAGCGTCTGATGGCCATTCCCAACGACACTCCCCGCGCCAAGCCGGTCGAAAGCCCGACCGAGCCGTTCAAGCGCGCGGTGACCGGCTGCATGCGCGCCATCGCCGGCGAGCCGGAGCTGGAGGTGTCGTTCGCGGCCGACCGGCCGATGCTCGCCCACAACAAGGCGCGCCTGCCCGAGCCGCCGCGCAAGATGACCGCGCGCGACATTGCCATCACCCGCGGCGTCGGCGATTCGCTGGCGCTGAGGCTCGCCTGTCACGACCCGGCCGTCCACCGCGCCCACGCGCCCGCCGGCAAGAACGCTCGCGCCGTCTACGACGCCGTCGAGCAGGCGCGCGTCGAGGCGCTCGGCGCCAACCGCATGACCGGTGTCGCCGACAACATCTCGGCCATGCTCGAGGAGCGCTACCACCGCGCCAACTACCAGGAGGTCACCGAGCGCGCCGATGCGCCGCTCGAGGACGCCATCGCGTTGATGGTGCGCGAGCGCCTGACCGGCCGGGCGCCGCCGCGTTCGAGCCGCAAGATCGTCGAGCTGTGGCGCGACTGGATCGAGGACCGCGCCGGCAAGGACCTGGCGCGCCTCACCGGCGCCATCGACGACCAGGCGCGCTTCGCTGTCGAGGTGCGCGAGATCCTCTCCGCTCTGGAGATGGCCGACGAGCTCTCCGGCGAGGCCGGCGACCAGGGCGACGACAGCGACGAGACCGGCGACCAGGACGACGCCGAGGGCGCCGCCGAGAGCGCCGAGGGCGCCGAAGCGGCGAGCGACGACGAGATGGACGCGTCCGCCGACCAGGGCGACGCCGGCGAGGGCGAGGCGAGCGAGGCGCAATCCGCCGAGACGACCGAGGACGCCGACATGGCGGACGCGCGCGACACCGGCGAGGCCCATCGCGCCGACGCGGCCTTCTCCAACCTGCCGCCGCTCATCGACTACAGAGCCTTCACGCCCCGCTTCGACGAGACGGTCAATGCCGAGGAGCTGTGCGACATCGCCGAGCTCGAGCGCCTGCGCTCCTATCTCGACAAGCAGCTCGCCCATCTGCAGAGCGCCGTCGGCCGGCTCGCCAACCGCCTGCAACGCCGCCTGATGGCGCAGCAGAACCGCGGCTGGGATTTCGACCTGGAGGAAGGCGTCATCGACGCGGCGCGCCTGTCACGCGTCATCACCGACCCGATGAACGCGCTCACCTTCAAGGCCGAGCGCGACACCGAGTTCCGCGACACCATCGTCACCCTGCTCCTCGACAATTCCGGCTCCATGCGCGGCCGCCCGATCACCGTCGCCGCCACCTGCGCCGACATCCTCGCCCGCACGCTCGAGCGCTGCGGCGTCAAGGTCGAGATCCTCGGCTTCACCACCCGCGCCTGGAAGGGTGGCCAGTCGCGCGAGGCCTGGTTGCAGGCCGGCAAG
Source organism: uncultured Alphaproteobacteria bacterium (assembly GCA_963830205.1). Lineage (GTDB taxonomy): Bacteria > Pseudomonadota > Alphaproteobacteria > Rhizobiales > Kaistiaceae > CAVSRC01. The sequence continues at coordinate 43,312 of CAWHLP010000009.1, forward strand.
CCGCCCAATCCCGGCCGCCTCAACGATCTCAGGCACATCATCTACAAGGCCGCCGATGCGCCCTGGCGGCGCTCGCGCCGCAACCTCGGCCTGATGATGCGCGAGGGCCTGCTCAAGGAGAACATCGACGGCGAGGCGCTGGCCTGGGCGCACAGCCGCCTGCTGGTGCGCCCCGAGCAGCGCAAGATCCTGATGATGATCTCGGACGGCGCCCCGGTCGACGATTCCACCCTCTCGGTCAATGCCGGCAACTACCTCGAGCGCCACCTGCGCGCCGTCATCGAGGAGGTCGAGACGCGCTCGCCGGTGGAGCTGATCGCCATCGGCATCGGCCACGACGTGACGCGCTATTACCGCCGCGCGGTGACCATCGTCGACGCCGATGAACTTGCCGGCGCCATGACCGACAAGCTCGCCGAGCTTTTCGACGAACGCGCGCCGACCGAGCCGGTGCGCATGCCCCGTCCGAAGCGCGCGACGCTGCAATGAGGCGCCGGCGGCTTGCTGCCGCGCTCCTTGCCTGCCTGATCACCTCGCCGCCGCTGACCGCGACGGCGGCAGAATTGGGCTTTGCGCCGATCGAGGTCACCGCGCGGCCGATTGCGCGCTTCGCGCTCGGCTCGTCCGAGACGCGCTTCGGGGCGCTGGAATTCCGCGGCGGCCTCCAGCTTTCCTCGCCCGACCCGCGCTTCGGCTCGCTCTCCGCCCTCGACTTTGCCGCCGACGGCCACACGCTCACCGCGGTTGCCGACACCGGCTTCTGGTTCACCGCCGCCCTTACCGAGGTAGACGGGCGTCCGACCGGGCTCGCTGCTCCGATGCTGGCGCCGATGCTCGACGCCCGTGGGCGCCCCTTCGCCAGCAAGCTCGATTGCGACGCCGAGGGCCTGCGCATCGTCAGCCGCGACGGCCGGGCGACCGCCTACGTCTCCTTCGAGCGGCGGCCGGCGATCGGCCGCTATGTCGCCGCTCCGGACTTCGCCACCGCCCGGCGGAGCGACCTTCCGCTGCCCAAGTTCGTGAACCATCTCCAGGCGAACAAAGGCCTCGAGGCCCTCGCCGTGGCGCCCGCGGCAGGGCCGCTCGCCGGCGCCATCGTCGCCATCGCCGAACGCTCGCTCGACCGCGCCGGCAACCATCGCGGCTTCATCGTCGGCGCCCGCCGTGACGGAACCTTTGCCCTGGTGCGCTCCGATCGGTTCGACGTGTCGGACGCCGCCTTCCTGCCCGACGGCGACCTCATCGTCCTCGAACGCCGCTTCAATTTCACCGATGGTCTGGCCGTGCGCATCCGGCGCATTCCCGGCGCTGCCATCCGCCCGGGGGCGATCGTGGACGGCCCGGTGCTCATCACGGCCGACATGAGTGACCAGATCGACAACATGGAGGGGCTGGCCGTGCGCACCGACGAGCACGGCGAGACGATCCTCACCCTTATCTCGGACGACAACGGCAACCACTTCCTGCAGCGCACGATCCTGCTGCAATTCGCCCTGACTGAGACCCCCGAGCCATCTCTGTCGCCGCCCTTGCCCACGCCGCGGCCGCACTGAAGGGCCGCAACCTTCGGCAGGCGCGATGCGCTAGGCTCGGCCCGCGCGATCCCGAACGAGATGGAGCTTGCCTTGACCGCCCCCCAAACCGCCCCCTTCGGCTCCTGGAAGTCGCCGCTCACTGCCGACCTCATCGTCTCGGGCAGCATTCGCCTCGGCATGATCGCGCTCGACGGCGCGGACATCTACTGGAACGAGGGGCGACCGGCCGAGCGCGGGCGCCAGGTTATCGTGCGTCAGCGACCGGACGGCACGCGCGAGGACGTCAACCCGGCGCCGTTCAACGCCCGCACGCGCGTTCACGAATATGGCGGCGGCGACTTCGCCGTGCACGAGGGCACCGTCTACTTCTCCAATTTCGCTGACCAGCGGCTTTACACGATCGAGCCGGGCAAGGCACCGCGGCCGTTGACCCATGCCGAGGGCCACCGCTACGCCGACGCCGTGGTCGATGCACCGCGCAACCGCCTGATCTCAGTGCTCGAAGATCACAGCGGCGCTGGCGAGGCGAAGAACGGCATCGTCGCGGTGAATTGCGATTCCGGTGACGAGACGCTGCTCATCGCCGGCGACGATTTCTACGCCAGTCCGCGCCTCAGCCCCGACGGTACGACGCTGGCCTGGCTCGCCTGGAACCACCCCAACATGCCTTGGGATGGCTGCGAGCTGCGCATCGCAACGCTTCGTCCGGACGGACTTCCGGGCGCCGCGCGCACGATCGCCGGCGGGGCGACAGAGGCCCTGTTCCAGCCGCAATGGTCGCCGGCGGGCGTGCTCCATTTCGTTTCCGACCGCACAGGCTGGTGGAACCTCTATCGCTGGCGCGACGGTACGGTCGAGGCAGTCGCGCCGATGGAGGCCGAGTTCGGCGTGCCCCTGTGGGTCTTCGGGCGCCCCACCTATGGCTTCGCCTCGGAGGAGCGCATCATCTCCGCCTATAACCGGCGCGGCACCTGGAGCCTGGCCGAAATCGAGACCGGCAGCGGCAGGCTGACCCCCATCGACACGCCCTTCACCGATATCGGCAGCCTGCATGTGACGCCGACAAGCGTCGTCTTCACCGCCGGTTCGCCGTCGCTCGCTAGCGCCATCGTTTCGCGCGATCTTGCCAGCGGCGCGATCGAGACCGTCCGCCGCGCCAGCGACCTCGAAATCAACCCGCGCTACGTCTCGGCGCCGGAGACCATCGAATTTCCCACCGCAAACGGCCTCACCGCCTTCGGCTTCTTCTATCCCCCACACAACGACGACTATGCTGCACCCGCTGGCGAGCTGCCGCCGTTGCTCGTCATGAGCCATGGCGGCCCGACGAGCGCAACCAGCGCCACGCTCTCGGCGCGCGTGCAATACTGGACCAGCCGCGGCATCGCCGTGCTCGACGTGAACTACGGCGGAAGCACCGGCTACGGCCGTCCCTATCGCGAGCGCCTCAACGGCAATTGGGGCGTTGTCGACGCCGACGACTGCGCCAATGGCGCCCGCTTCCTGGTCGGTGAGGGACGCGTCGACGGGAACCGGCTGTGCGTTACCGGCGGCAGTGCCGGCGGCTACACGACGCTTTGCGCGCTTGCCTTCGGCGATACCTTCAAGGCCGGCGCCAGCCACTACGGCATCGGCGACCTCGAGGGCATGGCGCGCGACACGCACAAGTTCGAATCCCGCTACCTGGACGGGCTGATCGGCCCTTACCCCGAACGCCGCGACCTCTACGTCGAGCGCTCCCCGATCCACCACCTCGACGGATTCGACTGCCCGGTCGTCTTCTTCCAGGGGCTGGAGGACGAGGTCGTGCCGCCCAACCAAGCCGAGGCGATGGTCGCGGCGCTGCGGGTCAAGGGCGTGCCGGTGGCTTACCTGCCGTTCCCAGGCGAGCAGCATGGCTTCCGCCAGGCGGAGAACATCAAGCGCGCGCTCGACGGCGAGCTTTATTTCTACAGCCGCGTCTTCGGCTTCGATCTCGCCGATCCGGTGGAACCGCTTGAGATCGACAATCTCTAGGGAGACGAAAACGGCGCCCCGAGGGCGCCGTCCGCAATCCTGCTTTAGAACCGCCGGATCACGCGCTGGCGGCAACCGACCGCTTGGCGACTTCGCGCTTCAGCTTCAGCGCCCGCGGCGACAGCTCGCTGTCGCGAGCGGCGGCCAGGAACTTGTCCAGCCCGCCGCGGTGCTCAACCGAGCGCAGCGCGTGGGAGCTGATCTTGAGGTTGACCGAGGTGCCCAGCGCCTCGCTCATCAGCGTCACCTGGTTGAGATTGGGCAGAAACCGCCGGCGCGTCCTGTTGTTCGCGTGGCTGACATTGTTGCCGGTCAGGACCGCTTTGCCGGTCAATTCGCAGCGCCGTGCCATGGAAAAATCCTCGTTTGCCGCCGGTTTGCGCCAATTCGGCATGCAACGTGACGGGCCTTTTTTAGGAAAGTGGCATTGCTATAGTGACGGCCCATTTCGCCGTCAAGGCGGCATTCCGCCGGATCAAACGCCCAGCAATGTGAACGATCCCCTCTTTCGGGCGTGGTGACGTTCTTGGCAAATCAGCATAATAATGCTCTCGTTAACCAATGGTCAGCCATGATTTGAGGGGTCCCTGCCGTCATGGCGGCCCTTGATGCGACACTCGGCACAATGATGATGACCGCTTTTTCAGCCGCTGTCCGGACGTGCAGGAGGATTCTCCTGGCGGCGCTGGTCGTCGCGCCGATGGCCGCGGCCGGCGCCGAGGCCGCCGACACCACGCTCAAGGCGGGCTACCTGATCACCATCGCCGGCATCACCATCGGCAAGGTCAATGCCGAGGGCCGCTTCACCGATACCGGCTACGCCGCCACCATCAGCGGACGGACCTACGGCATCAGCCGCATGGTCTCCGACGCCCATGCCGTGCTTGCTGGCAACGGCCGCATCCGCGGTGGCCACGTCACCCCGGCCAGCTATGCCCTCGATACCGACGAAAAGGGCTTCCAGACCCATGTCAGCATGGCCATGCGTGGCGGGTCGATCGTCAACGTTTCCGCCGCGCCGCACCTGATGCCCTATCCCGACCGCGTGCCGGTGACCCCCAACCACAAGCGCAACGTGGTCGATCCGGTGGGCGCCTTCATGGTGGCCGTCGACCAGCCGATGCAGGTGACCGGCCCCAGCGCCTGCAACCGCACCGTCAAGGTCTTCGACGGCTGGCAGCGCTACGACGTCAAGCTCACCTTCAAGGAAAGCCGGCACGTCAACAACGCCGACGGCGCCTATTCCGGCGAGGTGTTCATCTGCAGCGCCCGCTACGTTCCGGTTGCCGGCCATCGGTCGGGCCGCGATTCGGTGCAATACATGGCCGACAACAAGCGCCTCGAGGTGTGGCTGGTGCCGGTCAACGGCACGCGCGTGCTCGTTCCCTACCGCATCCTGATCGGCACGCCGATGGGTGATCTGGTGATCATCAACTCCGACTTCACCGTCAGCGCCACCGAGCGGCAGGCGAACGCCGGTTAGGTCGCCCGGCCCGGTCTATCCACAGCTTGTCCACAGGGGCCGCCGCAACGCCTGCCGTCAAAATCCCGTCGCAATTGCGAGTCCGCCGAGGCGCCACGGGCGAAGCGCCAGCCCCATCGCTATTTCTGCGGAGGGATATCAACATGTCGTGGACGGCGACCGGCCGTGCCACACATATCGTGGCGAACGGAAAGGGACTCGACCCGAGTCTGTGATTCGGGCCGGTTTTGTTCCAGACTCGTTCGCCTGATGGAAAACCACCGGAAGTCAAAGGAATCTCGCGTATTCCGGCACCGCTGTGCTAGAGGGAAGGGGTTGGCTCAGCCCGCGCTCCGCATGCGTGGGCGAGCCCCTGAGCGGACGACGGAAGACACGCCAGTCCCGATATGAGTGTTTCCCCCAAGCCCGAACCGGCCGTCGGTGTGCACGGCCGCAATGTCGTTGCCGTACTGGGACCCACCAATACCGGCAAGACGCACCTCGCCATCGAGCGGATGCTGGCCCATCCCTCCGGCATGATCGGCCTGCCGCTGAGGCTGCTTGCCCGCGAGGTCTACTCGAAGATCGCCGGGCGCATTGGCGCCGACCAGGTGGCGCTGATCACCGGCGAAGAAAAGATCGTCCCGGCCAATCCGCGTTTTCGCGTCTGCACCGTCGAGGCGATGCCGACCGAGACCGACGTGTCGTTCCTGGCGATCGACGAGATCCAGCTCGCCAGCGACCTCGAGCGCGGCCACGTCTTCACCGACCGCATGCTCAACCTGCGCGGCCGCGACGAGACCCTGCTGCTCGGCGCCGCCACCATGCGCGGCATCGTCGAGAAGCTGCTGCCCGGCGTCAACGTCGTCACCCGACCGCGCATGTCGCTGCTCACCTGGTCGGGCTCGAAAAAGATCACCCGCCTCCCGCGGCGCTCTGCCGTCGTCGCCTTCTCGGCTGACGAGGTCTACGCCATCGCCGAGCTGATCCGGCGCCAGCGCGGCGGCGCCGCCGTGGTGCTGGGCTCGCTCAGCCCCCGCACGCGCAACGCCCAGGTCGAGATCTTCCAGTCGGGCGACGTCGATTTTCTGGTCGCCACCGACGCCATCGGCATGGGCCTCAACCTCGACGTCGATCACGTCGCCTTCGCCGGCGACCGCAAGTTCGACGGCTACCAGCACCGCCGCCTGACCCCGGCCGAGTTCGGCCAGATCGCCGGACGCGCCGGCCGCCACATGCGCGACGGCACCTTCGGCGTCACCAGCCGCGTCGACCCATTCGACGACGACCTGGTCGAGGCGCTGGAGACCCACCGCTTCGACCCGGTGAAGACGGTGCAGTGGCGCAACCGCGATCTCGACTTCTCGACGCTGGCCGCGCTTCATGCGAGCCTCGACCGGCCCCCGACGCGCGACGGCCTGGTCAAGGCGCCGCCGGCCGATGACGTGGCCGCGCTTCAGTTGGTCGGCCGCGACCCCGACATCCGGGAGCTCGCCGACAGGCGCGAGCGCGTCGCCACCCTGTGGGACGTCTGTCAGGTCCCCGACTATCGCAAGATCGCACCGGCCAACCATGCCGAACTGATCGCCACGCTGTTCGGTTTCCTCGCCCGCGACGGCGTCATTCCCGACGACTGGTTCGCCGGCCAGATCGCCTTCGCCGACCATGTCGACGGCGACATCGATACGCTCGCCAACCGCATCGCCCACATCCGCACCTGGACGTTTGCGGCCAATCGGCCGCAATGGCTGCGCGACCCGGCCCATTGGCAGGAGCGGACGCGCGCGATAGAGGATCGCTTGTCGGACGCGCTGCATGAGCGGCTGACCGCCCGTTTTGTCGACCGGCGGACCAGCGTGCTGATGCGGCGGTTGAAAGAGAATGCAATGCTCGAAGCCGAGATTACGCCGGCCGGCGAGGTTCTGGTCGAAGGCCAGCACGTCGGCAGCCTGGAGGGGTTCCGCTTTGCACCTGACCCGTTAGCCGACGGGCCGGAGGCCAAGGCGCTGCGCAGCGCTGCCCAGAAGGCGCTCGCCGGCGAGATCGCCGAGCGCGCCGAAAAGGTGGCGACCGCCGCCAACAAGGACTTCATCCTCGCCGGCGACGGCACGCTGCGCTGGCAGGGCGCGGCGATCGCGCGCCTCACCCAGGGTGACGACGCGCTGAAGCCGCGGCTGATCCTCCTCGCTGACGAACTGCTGCCGGCCGCCGGCCGCGACCGGGTCCAGGCGCGCATCGACCTGTGGCTCTCGGCCCAGGCGGAGACGCTGCTCAAGCCGCTGTTCGACCTGCGCACCGCCGCCACCCTGGCGCCGGCCGCACGCGGCCTTGCCTTCCGCCTGAGCGAAGGCTTCGGCATCATCGACCGGGCAACGATCGCCGACGAGGTGCGCAACCTCGACCAGGAGGCCCGCGCCGGCATGCGGGCGCTGGGCGTGCGCTTCGGCGCCTATCACATCTACGTCCCGGCACTGCTCAAGCCCGGCCCCGGCGGGCTGCTCGCCACCTTCTGGGCGCTCAAGAACGGCGGCCTCGATACGCCCGGCCTCACCGACCTGCAGCGGCTGGCCGCTTCCGGCCGCACCAGCGTTCCCGTCGACCCGGTGATTCCGGCGGCGCTCTACCGCATCGTCGGCTACCGGCTGGCCGGCACGCGCGCCGTGCGCATCGACATTCTCGAGCGCCTCGCCGATCTCATCCGCCCGCTGATCGCCTGGCGGCCGACGCCAGAATCCCCGACGCCGCCCGACGGTGCCATCGCCGGCTACGGCTTCACCGTCACCGTCGCCATGACCTCGCTGCTCGGCTGCTCGGGCGAGGACTTCGCCTCGGTGCTGACCTCGCTCGGCTATCGCATGGAGCGCCGCCCGGCGCCGGAGAAGCCGGCCGCCGCCGAGCCGCCGGCCGAAGCAATTGCCGAGGCGGCCGCCGCCGAGGACGCGATGCCGACGCCGGCCGAGCCCGACGCGACAGCGCCTGCGACCGATGCCGAAGCGGCAGTGCCCGAGGCCGAGGCGACGTCCCAGGTGGAGGCCGAAGAAGTCGCGCCTGCCGTCACGACCGAGGAAGCATGCGAGCCGCTTGCTGCGGAGGAGCCGGTCGCGGAAGCGCCGTCGACCGAGGCGGCCATCGCAGAGCCGACAGCGGCAGAGCCGGTCGTCGCCGAGGCGCCGACCGCGGAGGCAGCCACGGCGGAGTCCGCACCGGCAGAACCGGGCACCGCGGAACCGGTCGCCACGGAAACCGCCGAGGCACCGGCCGAGCCGGCCTTCATCGAGGTCTGGCGTCCGGGCCGTCCCGGCGGCCAGCAGCGCCACCATCGCCGCGAGCGCCGCCCCGAGCGCGCCGCCCCGGCCGATGCCGCCCCGCGCACCGATGCCGCCCCGCCGGGCGAAGCGCCGGCCGAGAGCGGTGAGCCGCGAGAGCAGCGGGAGCCCAATCGCCGCAAGGGCAAGTCCGCCAGGCCCCACCGGCAATTCGACCGCTCCGATCGGCCGGACCGTTCCGATCGTCCCGAGCGTGGCGAGCGGCGCGACCGACCAGACCGCCGCGACCGCGACCGTCCCCACGGCGCTCCGCCACAGGCCACGGGCCGGCCGGAGCGCAAGGAGAAGGTCGCCGATCCGCTGTCGCCCTTCGCCGCACTGGCTGCGCTCAAGGCGCGGCTGGAAGGCCGCGAGGAAAAAAGCTGACCCCATATGGCCGGCGAGGGTCGCCAGCGCATCGACAAGTGGCTGTGGTTCGCCCGGCTGGTGAAGACCCGCACGCTGGCGCAGAAACTGGTGCTGTCCGGCCGCGTCCGCGTCAACCGCGAGAAGGTCGACGCCCCCAGCCATCTGGTCAAGGCTGACGACGTGCTCACCATCGCCGGCGAGCGCGGCGTGCGCGTGCTCAAGGTGCTGGCCCCCGGCACCCGCCGCGGCCCCGCCCCCGAAGCGCAGCTCCTCTACGACGACCTGTCGCCGGCACCGGCATCGCCCGAGGCCGCGGCCGAAGCTGCGCCCGCCGGCGACCGTCCGGCCGGCTCAGGCCGCCCCACCAAGCGCGATCGTCGCGCCACGGACAGGCTGCGCGGCGCCATTGGCGAGGATTTTCCAGCCAAGGACGATTGACGGGCAAATCCGATCCGCCCGGCCGCCCCGTCGCGACTATCCGCGTCTTGCGCGGCCGGAGCAAACCGGATACCGAAATCCGCCATTCCTCTAGCGCCCGAATGGCGCAACCGGCCGGATGGACCTGTGACCTACGTCGTCAACGACAACTGCATCAAGTGCAAGTACACCGACTGCGTCGAGGTGTGCCCCGTGGACTGTTTCTACGAGGGCGAGAACATGCTCGTCATCCATCCCGACGAGTGCATCGACTGCGGCGTCTGCGAGCCCGAATGCCCGGCCGACGCCATCAAGCCGGACACCGAGCCCGGCCTCGAGAAATGGTTGCAGGTGAACGCCGAATACGCCTCAAAGTGGCCAAATATCACGGCCAAGAAGGACGCACCGCCGGACGCCAAGGACTTCGAAGGCGTGCCCGACAAGTTCGAGAAATATTTCTCGCCTGAGCCAGGCGAGGGTGACTGACGCCGCGCCAGCGGGAAACCGCAGAAATATCGGCTGAATCTGCTCCGGCGGCCGGTGAGGCGCCGCAATAAGCGTCAACATTGTTTACCGTCGGCCCGGTAAGCCATTGAAAATTACCGATTTTGTGATATATTCACAAAACTGTCGGAACAAAACGAGCTCCTGCTCGCACCCCGCGCATCGTCTTCAGCGTGACCGGTTCCAGGCGTTCACGAAGCTGGCCCAGCCGATAAGGCTGGCTGGAAGCCGTTGTGGACGCACCGGTTGCATGCGCAGTGCCCTGCACGGAAGCCGAGCCGAACTGACAGGAGCGAACAAGAGGCGGCGCCGCCGCCGGTTCCCGCCTATCCCCAGGGGCGGCGTCAAACGGAGTTGATGTCTCAATGGCCACCGCAAAGAAGTCCACGCAGCGTTCCGGGTTCAAGACCGGCGAGTTCATCGTCTACCCGGCTCACGGCGTCGGCAAGATCGTCGGGGTCGACACGCAGGAGGTGGCCGGGCTCAAGCTTGACCTGTTCGTGATCAGCTTCGCCAAGGACAAGATGACGCTCCGCGTTCCGGTGACCAAGGCGACGACGGTCGGCATGCGCAAGCTCGCCGACGCTGCCACCGTGAAGAAGGCGCTCGAGACCGTGCGCGGCCGCGCCCGCATCAAGCGCACCATGTGGAGCCGCCGCGCCCAGGAATACGAGGCCAAGATCAATTCCGGCGATCTCATCTCCATCGCCGAGGTGGTGCGCGACCTCTTCCGCTCCGACACCCAGCCCGAGCAGTCCTATTCCGAGCGCCAGCTCTACGAGGCCGCGCTTGACCGCATGTCACGCGAGATTTCCTCGGTGAGCAAGATTTCGGAGACCGAGGCGATCCGCCAGATCGAGCAGAATCTGGCCAAGAGCCCGCGCCGCGGCGCCCGCACCAACGAGACCGCCGACGCCGAAGCCGCCTGATCAAGCGACCCGCTTCTTAGCCGAAACGCCCGGGCCACCGCCCGGGCGTTTTTCTTTTGGTTAACCGGAATTAATCGGCGTTCACGCCAATGTGTGTCCACACCGGCGCGCCCGCCGTTACAGTGAAGCCTTGGGCGATTCCTCGGGCGGCCCTTGAAGCCGCAAGGAGGGTACGATGGGCCAGTCAGCCGCATCCCGCCGCGATTTCGTCAGGGCCGCCATGCGCGCGCCCTACCTCGAGCGCGACGAGGAACATGAACTCGCAGTGCGATGGAAGGATGAGCAGGATCAGGCGGCCCTGCACCGTCTGACCGCGGCGCATATGCGCCTGGTCATTGCCATCGCCGCACGGTTCCGCAATTTCGGCCTGCCGATGGGCGATCTCATCCAGGAGGGCCATGTCGGCCTGCTCGAGGCGGCCGCGCGCTTCGATCCGGAGCGTGACGTGCGCTTCTCCACCTATGCCACCTGGTGGATCCGCGCCTCCATCCAGGACTACATCCTGCGCAACTGGTCGATCGTGCGCGGCGGCACCTCGTCGTCGCAGAAGGCGCTGTTCTTCAACCTGCGCCGCCTGCGCGCGCGCATGGCGCAGAACGCGGCAGAGCGGCCGCGCCAGACCATGTATGCCGAGATCGCCGAGGCGCTGGGCGTGCCGACCAGCGACGTCGAACTGATGGATTCGCGCCTGTCGGCCCCCGACACCTCGCTCAATGCCCCCATCCACGAGTCGGAGAGCGAGGCCGCCAACCGTCAGGACTTCCTGGTCGACGATGTCGCCCTGCCCGACGAGACGGTGGGCGAGCGCATCGACAGCGAGCGCCAGCTCTCCTGGCTGCAGAAGGCGCTGAACGTGCTCAACGAGCGCGAGCTGAAAATCGTGCGCGAGCGGCGGCTGCGCGAGGAAGGCGCCACGCTGGAATCGCTGGGCGCCAGCCTCGGCATCTCCAAGGAGCGCGTGCGCCAGATCGAGAATCGCGCCCTGGAGAAACTGCGCGAGGCGTTGCTCCGCGACCACCCCGACCGCGCATCCTTCCTGTAGGCCCGCCCTCGCGCCGTTCATGCCCGGCTCCGGCCGGGCATCCAGGCGAGATTCGCCGCTTGGCGAGTCCGGCCTGGTTCCCCGCCTCCCGCGGGGACGAACGGGAAGGCTTGCGATCCCGCATGCGGCGAAGCGGAATGCGGACAGCCGGAAGAGCCTCGCGGTGAGGCGCTCGCGACGCAAGCCTCGAACCATGAGGCCATCCTTCGAGGGCTGCCTTCGGCTCAGGATGCAGGATGAGGCTCAGCTGTCGTTGACGATCTTCAGCTTGGTGCCGGGCTCGAGTTTCGCCCCGGCGTCGAGATCGTTGAGCGCCCGGAAGAGTTCCAGCGGCCGGTCGACGCCGCTCATGCGCCTGACCAGCCTGGCCTCGGTGTCGCCGGGGGCGACGGTGACGATGTGGATGTGCAGTGCGCGGAAATCGGCCAGTTCGCTTGCCGACAGCGTGCGGAAGCCGTCGACCGTCTCGGTCGCCGCCTTGAGGAAGGCCGGGGTCACCGCCTCATTGGCGAAGATGAAGCGATAGGTGGCATTGCCGCCCGTGCGGATGACGGCGATGCGGAAGTGCCAGCCCTTGGCCTCGGCCATCGCCGAGGCCGCATCCAGGCCGTTGACCGAGAAGCTCTGCACACTCGCTTCGTCGAGGCCGTTGACCCAGCCCGACTTCAGGTAGTCGGCCAGCTGCGTGTCGCGCGCCAGGCCGACCGCATCGAAGCGCAGCGCCGTGCCGTCGATGCCGGTCGCCAGCACCGCGTCGCTGGTATTGTCGATGACGAACCCTTCCGGCACCGTGAAGCCGATGCCGAGACCCGGATGGACGAAGGTGCGGTCGCGCACGAAACCCTGGTTGGGGTCGTCGCCGTAGACCATGCCGTCGATGCCGGCGAGATAGCGGTCGCGATCGACCGTGCCGACGCCGGGAGCGCCGAACTGCCGCGCCGCCTTGATGGCAAACGCCACCCGCTCGGGCGTCGCCGGATGGGTGGCCAGGAAGTCCGGCCGCTGGTCCTGCAATCGTCAGCTTGGCGCGATAGGCGGCATAGCCTTGCATGGAACTGAGGAAACGGGCGGCGGCGAAGGGATCGTAGCCGGCGCGGCCGATCGTCTTGACGCCGATGGCGTCGGCTTCCAGCTCCTGCTGCTGCGAGAAGGCGGCGAGCGTCCGCTGGCTGGCGGCAAGCGCCAGTTGGCCACCGGCATTATTGTCGAGCACGTCGTTGACCACGCGGCTGACCACCAGCGCGTCGCGCGCCTTCTGCTCGCGCTTGGCGGCATGGTTGGCGATGACGTGGCCCATCTCGTGGGCGAGCACCGCGGCGACCTCGGAGGAATCGTTGGCCAGCGCCAGCAGGCCGCGGGTGACGTAGAGGTAGCCGTCAGGCAGCGCGAAGGCGTTCACCGCCGGCGCGTTGAGGATGGTGATCCGGTAGGGCTGGTCGGGCTGGTCCGAGGCGGCGACGATCTTGCTGACGATCGGCGCCAGCGTCTGCTCCACCTTGGCGTCGTGGAAGATGCCGCCATAGGCCGCCACGATGCGTGCGTGCTCGCGGCTGTCGACGGCGTTGCCCGCCGCCTGGCCACCGTCGTTGAAGACGTTGGCGGTCGGCCCGCCACCATCCATGAGCGCATTGCAGCCGGAGAGCGCCACGGCCGCCAGAATCGCAGCCAGCGCCGCCGGCCAACGCCGGCGCGACGCCCCCCCAATCCTTGCGACCGCGATTGCCCGCACCTTACTTCCCGTTCAGCAACTCGATCTCGCCGGGCTCGACCAACCGGATGGCCGGGCCCCCGCTCTGCTCGATCACGCCACGGACCCTGACGCGCCGGCCTTGCAGCGCGTCCGCCGGCAGCGGCAGCTTATCGGCCAGTGCTGTCGGCACCATGACGGTGAAGTCACGATGATAATCCCGTCCGAAGTCCAGGAAAACCATGCGCTTTCCATGACCGACCGACGTGATCCGGCCTTCGACCAGTTCATATAATCCGGTTCGCTCCAGAAGCGAAGGATCGTCGGCGGCACGGACGGCGAAATTGGCGAGCGCCCACACGCCCCGGCCAGCCGCGCGGGCGCCGGCTTCAGCGGCCAACAGGTTGGCAAGACAGGGCTTTTCGCCGGGGAACAAGCGCACGCGGGCAAATCCGGCAGTGACCAGCGTCACAGCCAGCGAGCGGCCATCGGCAAGCCGCACGTCGCCGTGCAGCCGGCCATAGCGGTCCGCCGCCGCCGGTGCGGGCGATACCGTCACCATGCCGGCGCCCACCAGCCGCATGGCCTCGTCCCGCGCCGCCTCGGCCAGGGCGGCCGCCGGCGCGTCACCGGGCGCAGCCGTCACCGCCTCGATGCCGGCGACATGGATCATGCGGCCATCGGCAAGCCGCAAGGTGTCGCCAACGATGACATCGGCCACCGCAACCGCGACGCCGCCAGCCGGCTCGCACGCCCCGGCCAGAGAGGCGCCATCGCCGGCCAGCGCGGCGCCGGCCGTCGCCAGCAGCACGGCCGCCCACAGCGGTTGCAGCATCCGTCCCGCAGCCATGACGGCAATCCTATCACCTGCCGCGCCGACCAGCGGGTTTCGCGCGTCCCCGCCTCTGTGCTAAACGGGCGGCTGGGGCCCCGTAGCTCAGCAGGATAGAGCATCAGATTCCTAATCTGAGGGTCGTGCGTTCGAATCGCGCCGGGGTCACCAATCTTTTCAAAGGCTTAGGCGGACCCATAACTTGGCGATGATGCCATCAGGTCACAAATAGGTCACAGACCTAGTTCTCCTCAAACTTGGAATCTCGCGCCCGGTATATCTCTAGCAGTACGTTGGCCTTGCGGTCATCCGACACGCCTTCATAGCCGCTGATCTCAGACGACAGCTCTACGAAGAACTCCACGGCCTGCTCGGGGCTCGTCGCCATAGCTTCCTTCAGCACGGCGCGGTGGACCACCGGGTGCAGGTTCATGAAGTTCACGCCGATTGCTCTGAACGCGACCGTCAGTTCCCGCTGCGCTGTCTTCGCCCGGTCGTGCTGCTGCTTGGCTGCCTTTAATGTCTCGAACATCGTCGCCCTCCGTCCGAGACCACATCATAGCAGGCCGCCCGGCGGATCGGAGGATTTCGGCAGGTCAGCGGACGGGTGATCCAGGAGAGCTGCCCACTCGACCTCCATCCGAGCGAGCGTCCGAACGACCCGGAGCTTCTTCAGGCCGGGGAGCGCGAACACGTCGTCAAACCGGCGCGTATAGCCGGGCATGCCTTTGATCGTGACCTGGACGATGGGTAGTCCGATCCAGTCCAGCCGAGCGAGCACGAGCTTCCCGCCGTTCTCCCAGTCGCGCAGCAGGACCAACCTGTCTCGCCTATAGCCGATCAACGTCATCCACAGTTATCTGAGGACCGCGAAGTCGAGGGGCCACCATAAATTGGTCACCTCTGGGGCCGGGTCCTTCAGGGCGCGTTCACGTAGATGATGTAGAGGTTCGGATCAGACCAGCCCGAACTCGTTCCGTCGGTCATCAGCAGTTCGCCCGCGACGTATTTGACCGGCTTGAGCCTCGACGAGGCGACGAACCGGCAGTCGTTCTTCTGCGCGACCTTCTCAGCGATGGCCCGGTCGACCCACACTCCTGTCCGCTGTACCGTAAGCAGGTCGCTGTAGAAGTTGCCGGCGATCAGTGGCGAGCGGCAAAGGAACATACCGATGTCGACAGCGAGGGCCGATGCCGGCGAAGCCGTCACGGCCGCAAGCATAATCACGATCCGGTGAAGCACGAGCTTCATCGTTTCCCGTCTCCCTCGTAGGACTATGTTCATACCGCTTTTGAGCACTGATTCGTTGATTTGACGAAGGATTTCGAAGAATGACTTTCTTGGTGCGCTGGACCGTGCCCATGCCGGTCGGCAAGGATGATCTTCAATGGCATTTCCGCATGGAGAGTGTTCGGTCCCAAGGCCACGCGCTTGCCGTCATCAAGCGTGATCGCCAATACCGTCCAGAGCACCGGCTGCAGATCGTCGCGCGTTTGGACTGATCTTCGCGGTGCAAGGCGCCTCGGCGCGCTGTTTTTCATCTTGGCCGCAGCGCCCGGAAGGCCTGCCGCAGCCGGGCGTGTCGGTCCTCGACCCGCCGGACCTTGGCCCGCGCGAATCCCTCTGTGATCTGGCGCCCGCTGCCCGGCTCGTCGTCAGCCATGATCTTCTCGACGAATCGGCGGTCCCCGGGACTGAGATCAGCGACGACCGCCGCCACGCGCTCGCGCAGGAGCCTCTCCCGCTCTTCGGCGAGCATGGCCTTCTCCGGACTCGGCCCGGGCGACGGGATCGAGTTCGAACAGGTCCATGGCCTCGCCGCCCTCGCCGACGTGGTTCGAGCTAATGATCTCGACCTCCACCTCCTGCCGCGGCCTCAGCTTGTAGACATAGCCGTGCTTGACCTTGTGCCGGCCCTGCTTGAGGAGGTGCGGCGGCGACGCCCGATAGCGGGCCCGACTTCCGAACTTGTAGTCGGCGGGGCCTTAGGACTTGTACCGCCACTGCCTCAGCGTGCTCGACTTCATTCTCAGGTACCGGGCAGCCTCCTCTTCGGGCATTAGGCGATCGGTCGTTTGGGCCATGGCAACCTGCTGCTGGTTGTTAACCGAGCGGGAGGGAGTGACCCGCCGTTGATCGTTCGATCGCCCTTAGGTCGAGAGCACCAATCATCCTTGCTTGCCAATGAGCCGCTTCGAGTCGGCGACCCGAAGCGGCTCTGCCGCGGAGCCTTGTTGCCAGACATACCTGGAATCGTTCTACCACAAGTTGACGGGTCAGCACGGAGGTGCCAAACTTAACTTGTCTGATGAGTAGACAAGTGGGGATCAAAATCGTGGTCCCCATCTGCCTGGCACTAAGCGGGGCGGCGTGGATCCGGTCAAGAAAGTCAGGCTCTCGGAGAGCGCCATCGCCGCGATCGAACGCATGATCGCCGATGGCGGCTTTGCGCCGGGCGACAAGTTCTATTCAGAGAACGAACTGACCGTCCGACTGGGGATCAGCCGTTCATCGTTGCGCGAGGCCGTACGCATCCTGGAAGCGCGTGGTCAGTTGTCGGTTGCGCACGGCAAGGGCATCTTCATCGCGGACAGCGAAAGCCGCTCCTTCGAAGCCTTCGCCATCTGGCTCAAGAGCAACCAGCAGTCGCTGCGTGAGCACTTCGAAGTCCGTCTGATCATCGAACCGCAGGTCGCCAGGCTCGCTGCGCTCAACGCCACGCGCAAGGACGTCGCGTTGCTAGACCCGCGTACATGGCGAGTTCGTGCGTCATGCCAGGCGCGGCCTCACAGCCGAATCCATTCACCACGATCAGGAATTCCACGAGCTGCTGGGCAGGGGCACCCGCAACAAAGTGCTGGTCGCCCTGATTCGCTCACTGATCAAATCGCAGATCGACGACTGGATCTCCAGTCTCCATACCCCCGGCCGCATGGAGAAGACGATCAACGAGCACGGAATGATCCTCGACGCCGTCAAGGCCGGAGACGGCGAGGCGGCCATGGCGCATATGGCCGCGCATCTGAGCAATGCCATTCGGGACATCGAGGCTTCGGCCACGCGCAGACCGGCCCGGCGAAGCCCGAAGGAGGTCACGTGATTCGGATTACAACCATCGTCGAGAATTCGGCGGGTGAGCACAAGGCGCTCAGGAACGAGCACGGAATCAGTTTTCATATCGAGAATGGTGGCGATCCGCTGCTCTTCGATACCGGGCAGTCGGACGCACTGATCCATAACGCCACGCGATTGCATCTTGACCTCGGACGGGTGCGCCGAGTCGTCCTCAGCCACGGCCACTATGATCATACCGGCGGGCTGCGTTCTCTGGCGGCGTTGAACTCCGACTTCGATCTGGTCACGGGCAAGGGCTTCTTCGCCGAGAAGTTCGGCAAACTGGGTGCGGCGGCGTGCGAATATCTCGGCAACGATTTCGACGCCCAGTGGCTAGCCAACTCCGGCATCGCCCACGTTACGGTCTCCCACCCCGTGCAACAGGTGGCGCCGGGTATCCACGCCATCACTGATTTTCCGCGCGTTCACCTCGACGAGGTGATCAACCCACGCTTCGCGCTGCGCATCGATGGCGCCTTCGTCGCCGACAAGTTCGACGACGAGGTGATGCTGGCCGTCGATACACCGCGCGGGCTGGTCGCGTTGGTTGGCTGCTCGCACCCGGGGATCAAGAACATGCTGGACGCTACGGCGGAGCGCCTGGGCCAGCCGATCCATGCAGTGCTCGGCGGCACGCACTTGGTGGAGGCTTCGCCCGACAGCCTCGCGCTCACGCTCGCCTATCTGGACCAGAAAGGAATCCAGGTCATCGGGGCATCGCACTGCACTGGGACCGTCGCGTCAGAACGCCTGGCGGCCTTCGGCGAGCGCTACTACCCCAACCGGACTGGCACCGCCCTCTTCTTCGAGTAACCGCGTCGACCGCAACTGCCACGGGACGTCTAGCCCCTGGCAAGAAACAAGAAGCAAGCACAGAGAGGAAATAAGCAATGCTGACGAGAAAGAAATTCCTGGGCCTTAGTGCTATAGCCGCCGCAGCACCGCTCGCCGCGCCCTTCGTCATCTCGGCCAAGGCCGCCGACAAGATCGTCTGGAAGTCGTCGGGGCACGGTCCGGCATCCGATCCATCGCAAATCTACCACGACGCGCTCTGCAACGCGATCACCAAGGCCAGCAACGGCCGCCTGACCGTGAAGCCGTTCGTCGGCGGCTCCATCGTTCCTGCCTACCAGGAACTGGACGCTGTCGAGCAGAGTGTCCTGCAGATGGCCTACACCTGCCCGATGTACAACCTCGACAAATGGCCGGCCGCCGGACTGATTAGCTCGCGCCCGGGCTGCCTGCCGGGCAATGCGCTGAGAAGCTGGTTCGACTTCGGCGGCGGCGCCGACCTCATGAACAAGATGATGGGCGAGGACTACAACGCACTGACCTTCCCCGGCGCGCTGTCGCCGCTTCCGCAGGAGGTCTTCTTCCATTCCAAGGTCAAGCTGGAAAGCATGGCGGACGTCAGGGGGCTCAAAGCCCGTTGCATGGGCGACGGCGGCGAGATCTTCAAGCGCCTCGGCGCGGCGACTGTCATCATTCCGGGCGGCGAGCTTTACGAGGCGATGCAGCGCGGCACCATCGATGCCTTCGAGTACTCGACCCTCGCGTCGAACTGGAAGATGCACTTCAATGAGGTCGCGAAGTACGTCTACATCTCGCCCACCCGCGCCCCCAGCGACCCGCAGGTGTTCTTCGTGAACAAGACTGCCTGGCAGGCGCTTCCCGATGACCTCAAGGAGCTCGTCCAGGGAGAGATCGCGAAGTTCACCCAGGATCAGCACGAATACCTGGCGGCCGAATCCATCAAGGCCATGGACGGTTTCCGCGCGGCCGGCAACGAAGTGCTGCGCGTGCCGAAGGATATCGATGAGGCGGTGCTGGCCGAGGCAGACAAGTTCTATTCGGAAAAGAGCCAAAGCGAGTCGCCAATCTTCGGAGAGATTTACAACTCGATGAAGGGGTATGGCGAAGCTTATGACGCTGCCAACACATAAGGCTCCGACTGTCCCGCAATAACCGCAGTCAGGACTGACGGGAGGAAAGCATGTCGTTTATCCGGAAGCTGCCAAGCTACATCGACCGATTAAGTCTGGCCTCGGGTGCTTTGGGAAAGTGGTTTGCTTTTCTCCTGGTCCTGATCGGAACCTACGAAACCATCTCCCGCCATTTCTTCGACGCTCCGACCATCTGGGCTTACGATTCCATGTGCATGGCGGGCGGCGCGATCTACCTGCTTGGCGCGTCCTATACGTATCTCAAGGATTCGCATACGCGGGTCGATCTGCTCTACAGCCGCTGTTCACCGCGGACGAAGGCACTCATCGACATCATCGGCGCGGCGATCTTCTTCTTCCCGTTGACTATCGTCATGCTGGAAATGGCTGTCCGCTGGGCCATCCGGGCCTGGCGGATCAAAGAAGTCATGTTCACCAGCTTCTGGTATCCGCCGGCTGGCCCCTACCGCACGCTGTTCGCGATCGGTCTTTTCCTGCTGATCCTACAGGGCGCCGCAAAGTTCGCCCGGGACGTCTATTTCTTGGCGAAGGACAAAAACCTTGATTGAAATCAGCCCGGAAATCGTCGCCGTCCTCATGCTCGGGGGCGTATTCGTCCTCGCCTTGACGGGATTTCCAATTGCCTTCGTGATCGGCAGCATCGCCTTTTTCATCGGCATCGTGGCGTTCGGCGCGACCACGACGTTCCACATCCTCTACACCCGCTTCTACGACCTGTCCCTGAACTATCCGTATCTGGCGGTGCCGCTTTTCACCTTCATGGGTGTGGTCCTTCAAAAATCGGGAATCACCAAAGAGCTTTACCAACGGCTCTATGAAGCGCTGGGGACCGTCCGCGGCGGGCTATTGTTGGTGACGATCATCTTCGGAACCATCCTGGCCGCTTGCCTTGGCGTCATCGCCGCATCGGTGACAATCCTTGCTCTCATCGCCCTCAGCCCCATGGTCAGTCGTGGCTACGACAGGCCACTCGCTGCCGGCACCATCGTAGCCTCCGGCACGCTGGGCATCCTCATCCCGCCCAGTATCATGCTCGTTGTTTACGCGCCGCAAGCCGGCCTTTCCATCGGGCAGATGTTCATGGGGGCGGTGTTCCCCGGACTGATCCTCTCCGCCCTTTACATCATCTACGTCGTCGTTCGCTGCAGGCTCGACCCGGCACTCGGCCCCCCCATCCCCGCCGACCAGATGACGCCATTCACCTTCGACAAGATTCTGGGCCTGCTCATGGCGCTGGTGCCGCCGGTGGCGCTCATGCTCGCCGTTTTAGGGACCATCTTCGCGGGCATCGCCCCGCCAACCGAGGCCGCTGCGGTCGGAAGCTTCGCCTCGATCCTGTTGGCGATCCTCTATCGCAGGTTCAGCTGGGAGCTCATCAAGCAGGCCAGCATAGAAACCCTGCGGGTCAGCGCATTCGTGGTGCTCATCGCCGCCCTCTGCTACGCCTTCGTCGGAATCTTCATGAACGCGGGCTCGGGCGACGTGGTGGCCGAGATGATCTTGGCCGTGCCAGGTGGAAAATGGGCGTCCTTCCTCGTGATCATGCTCATCGTGTTTGCGCTCGGCATGTTCATCGAGTGGATCGGCATCGTGTTCATCATCGTGCCGATCTTCTCGCCCATCCTCGCGGCGCTCGGCTTCGATCCGCTGTGGGCCGGCATGATGATTTGCATCAACCTGCAGATGGCCTTCCAGACGCCGCCGATGGCGATGTCCATCTTTGTGCTCAAGGGCGCTGCGCCCGCCGAAATCGGATTGACCATGGGAGAGATCATAAAGGGAGTTCTCCCCTTCGTGCTCATCATCATGTTCTCGCTGGTCCTGTTCACGATCTTTCCCGGGATCATCACTTGGTTGCCAGCGCAAATGATCGGCACTTCGCACTAAGGTCCGTACCAATGGGGGTTCCGACGCGCGGTAGATGTGATTCAAGGTCTTCAGCGAACGAGGCCTTGATGTGGAAGCATCTTTATTGGCTGAGCGACAGCGAGGGGGCGAAGATCGAACCGCGACTGTCACGGGGGTCGGCGAACAGCGCGCCGGGTTGACGACCGCCGGGCAATCAATCAGCGGGATCATCCACATGGTGAAGACCGGCGCCCGCTGGCGGGATTGCCGATTGGCCCATGGTCCCTACAGGACGAGCCCGCAGGGGATGTGGTTGGCCATCTTCCAAGCACTGACCGACAAGACTTCCGGGCAAATGGCCTCGCCGCGTTGACAACCGGCGCAGGCGATGCACAATCGCTAGTTACAAATTGATCTAATTCCGAAGAGTTGGGGCCGACCAGGGGCAGCGATCGTCGGGTGCCTCGTGCCAGATCGGGATTTGCCGGCATCCGGCGGGACGCCGGCAAGGTCTTGACTGCCAAGCGCCGTGGCTGACCGCGACGGGGATGCTGGGTGGGGCGTGTTGTGTGAGGCGCGAACGGCGCGGGCCAGTCTCCTGCGACGACCGAAAGCGATCGACGGATTGAAACCTGCGTCCGGGTCGGGCGTGACGGCCGCAAAGGAGAACACGTACCGATGACCACCCCTCTCAAGGTCACCAACACCAACGACGCGGGCGCCGGCTCGCTGCGCGCCACCATCGCCGGTGCCAATGCCGGCGACACCATCGAGTTCGACCCGTCCCTCAAGGGACAGACCATCACGCTCACCTCTGGCGAGCTGGCGCTCACCCAGGACATCACCATCGACGGTGATATCGACGGCGACCACAAGGCCGACATCACCATCTCGGGCGGCGGCAACAGCCGGGTCTTCGACATCAGCGACGGCGCGAACACGACGATCGCCGCGACGCTCGAGAGCCTCGTCATAACGGACGGCAGCATCACAGGCAGCGGCGGCGGCATCTATGTGGGAGCGAACGACAAACTGACGCTGATCGACTCGACGGTTTCGGACAACACCGCAACGACTCGGGGCGGCGGCATATTCGGTGCGGTGGGCGCCGGCACCGCGATCACCGTCGTCAACTCGACCATTGCGGACAACAACAGCGTATACGTATCGGGCGGCGGCATCGCGGCCGGGTCCTACGCAGCCATCACGTTGGTCAACGCGACCGTCTCGGGCAACAGCGCCGGCGGCTCGGGCGGTGGCATCTACGGATTTCAGTTCAACGCAATTGCACTCTACAATTCTACCGTGACCGGCAACTATGCCGTTAGCACGGCCGGCGGCATCTACAACGACGGCACGACCGGGGTGACGACGCTGGGCAACTCCATCGTCGCTGGCAATGCCGCCCACACAAGTGGCAACGATCTCTACGGCGGCGGCACCCCCAGCGCGTTCGTGCTCTCGGGCAGCAACATCATCGGCTCGGCGCCGGTCAATTTCGCATCGACCTTGGGGCCGGCCGCGACGCAGATCGACGGCACCAGCCAGACCGCCCTGGAGACGGTGTTCGCCTCGGTTGCGAACGATCCGCATTCCGGCGTGCTCTCGGGCGTTCTCGGCAACAATGGCGGGCCGACCAAGACCGTTGCCATCGCGCCCGACGGGATTGCCGACGGCGCCGGCTACACCGGTGCGCTGCCCACCGAAGCGGACCTCGGCGTCGACGTGAATGGCAACGGCACCATCGAGTCGGCGGCGATCTCGGTCGACCAGACGGGCAACGCGCGCGTCCAGGGCGGGCTCGACATCGGTGCCTATGAGGTCGCCGGCCCGGTAGTGACCACCAACAGCGACAGCGGCGCCGACCAGGGGTTCGCCGGCTCATTGGCCGCCGATGCTGCCGACGGCGGCGGGCTTAGCCTGCGCGAGGCGATCCATTGGGCGCAAGCAGGCGACACAATCACCTTCGATTCGTCCCTGAAGGGACAGACCATCACCTTGTTGGCCGGCCAGTTGACGCTGGCCCAGGACCTGACCATCGACGGCGACGTCAACGGCGACCACAAGGCCGACATCACCATCTCGGGCAACGATGCTAGCCGTATCTTCAACATCGGCAACTCGGGCACGGACGTCACGCTTCACAGCCTGACGCTGACCCACGGCCGTGTTTCAGGGGGCCTTAATTTCTCTTACTCCGGTGGAGCGATCTCTGCCGTGGACGGTACGTCGCTCAATATTGTCGACAGCTCGATCACCGACAGCTATGCGTCCGCCTCCGGCGGCGGAATTTCTAGCAACGGCTTGCTGAGCATCGCGAACTCGACGGTCTCGGGCAATATCGGGTATTACGGCGGCGGTATCAGCGTTGCCGGGCTTGGCTCCGCCTCCTATCTCTCCAACGTCACCGTCAGCGGGAATTTCGGGGAACATGGCGGCGGCATCGCGACCGCATCCGTCGTGAAGCTCTACGACAGTACGCTCGCAGGCAATACGGCGGTCGACGGCGGGGGCCTCGATTTCTTCGTCGGTTCGACGGTGACCGTCATCAATACGGTCGTTGCCGGCAACTCGGCCAGTGGCGCCGGCATCGACATTGCGGTCGACGGCGGCAGCGGCATCGGCACACTGCGAGCTGGTGCCAGCTTCCTGGGCTCGGCGGTCGGTATCGCCAGTTCCGCCACGTATGCCTTCACCGATTACGGCATAAATCAGCTTGCCGCCGGCAATCCGCTGCTTGGGCCGCTGGGCGATCACGGCGGCACCGTCCAGACGATGGGCATCCTGGCTGGCAGCCCGCTGATCGGAGCGGGCTACGGCCATTCTCCGGCACTGCCCGTCGATTATCTCGACGTCGATCATGACGGCAACACCGCCGAGCTGCTGCCGATCGACGCCAACGGCAACCCGCGCGTTCAGGGCGTCCTCGATATCGGCGCCACCCAGTTCACCGGCCAGCCGCAGTTCTTCATGAGCGGCGACTTCAACGGCGACGGCATCGACGACATGGCCTGGCGCAGCCGTTCGAGCGGCTACGTCGCCACCTGGCTGCTAAACAGCAGTACCCACCGGACGTTGGTTCATCCAAGCAATGCCACCACCGACTGGGAGGCGCTCGCCCCCGGCGACTATAACGGCGACGGCATCGATGACATCGCTTGGCGCAACACCTCGACCGGCTATGTGTCGGTGTGGCTGATGGACAGCAACGGCCACCGGCACGCCGTCCATTCCGGCGACGCCAGCAGCGCCTGGGAGGCGCTCGCCCCCGGCGACTTCAACGGCGACGGCATCGATGACATCGCCTGGCGCAACAGTTCGACCGGCTATGTGTCTGTCTGGCTGATGGACAAGAACGGCCACCGGCACGTCGTCCATTCCGGCGATGCCAGCAGCGCCTGGCAGGCGCTCGCCCCCGGTGACTACAACGGCGACGGCATCGACGACATCGCCTGGCGCAACAGTTCGACCGGCTATGTGTCTCTCTGGCTGATGGACAAGAACGGCCACCGGCACGTCGTCCATCCCAGCGACGCCACCAGCGACTGGCAGGCGCTTGCCCCCGGCGACTACAACGGCGACGGCATTACCGACATCGCCTGGCGCAACACCTCGACCGGCTATGTGTCGGTGTGGCTGATGGACAAGAACGGCCACCGGCACGCCGTCCATTCCGGCGATGCCGGCAGCGACTGGCAGGCGCTCGGCTCCGGCGACTACAACGGCGACGGCATCGACGACATGGCCTGGCGCAACACCGCGACCGGCTATGTGTCGGTGTGGCTGATGGACAAGAACGGCAAGCGGCACTTCGTCCATTCCGGCGACGCCACCGCCGACTGGCAGGCGCTCTCGCCCGGTGACTACAACGGCGACGGGATTACCGACATCGCCTGGCGCAACACGTCGACCGGCTATGTGTCGGTGTGGCAGATGGACAAGAACGCCCATCGCCACGTCGTCCATCCCAGCGATGCCCCCAACATCTGGCAAGCGGTCTGAGGGGCACCGCCGGAAAAACGGCACGCAAACGCCCCTCCGCGCATACGCCCGGACAGCACGGCGCCGCTCTCGCCGCAACTTCTTGGCGCAGCGGCGGAAGCTGCGCACGGCTTCGGTCGCCACCGCGCGCCGCGTTGACAACCGACGCTGGCAATGCACAATCTCCAGTTATGAATTGATAAAATTCCGAAGAGTTGGGGCCGGCCGAAGGGCGACCGGTATCGGAACCCAACGCCAAGCCGAAATTGCGCCGGCATCCTGCGGGACGCGGCACAGCTTTGATCGCCCCACGCCTTGATTGGTCGCGTGGGCGAATTGGAACGGTGCACTTTTCGGTGCTGAGTCGCGAGCACCGGCGCAGACGATTTCACACGAATACCATTCGCTGAAGCGGTCGAGCGATCTGAGCCCGGAATCCGACCGACGCAACAGCTTCCTGGAGGACGAGTGTGATGACCCTGCCCACTATCCGGACTGTCACCAAAACCGCCGACTCCGACATCGCCTGGCGGCGCAGTTCGGGCCGTGCCGTCGCCATCTGGCGGATCAAGAGCGCCGACCAGATCGGCCCCTCCGGCAGTCCCGGCAGCCTCGGCACCACATGGAGCGCCATCTGAAGCGGACACCAGGACAGATACTTCGAACCAACGCCAGCTACGCACAACCCAACCCAGGAGGGGGATAGGCATCATGACCGTCGCGATTACCGTCACTAATACCAATGATCATGGCGACGGCTCGCTGCGCCAGGCGATCCTCGACGCCACTGCCGGCGAGACCATCGAGTTCGACCCGTCCCTCAAGGGCAAGACCATCACGCTCACATCGGGCCAGCTCATGCTGTACCAGGACGTCACGATCATTGGTGACGTCGACAACGACGGCAAGGCGGACATCACCATCTCCGGCGATGCCAATCACAGCGGCACGGCCAATTCCGGCGACAGCCGCATCTTTCTCATCAACTACGCTGGTACCGATGTCGAACTCGACAGCCTGACGCTGACCGGAGGATACAGCTACGTCGGTGGCGCAATCGCCGCGTACAACGGCACGAGCCTCACACTCATCAACAGCACCATCTCCGGGAACACCGCGTCCGCAGGCGCCGGCGGCATTTTCATGCTGCCCAACACCGTGCTCACCGTCGAGAACTCGACCATCTCGGGCAATGCCGCGCCCATCGGCGGCGGCCTCGTCATCGAAGGAACGGCCACTCTCACCAACGTCACCATGACCGGGAATACCGCCACCGGTCACGATGGTGGGGCCATCGAAACGACCCAAGCGACGGTGACCATCCTCGACAGCACGATCGTGGGCAACACCGCTCACCAGTATGGCGGGGGCATCAACCTCGCCGTGGCCTCGTCCCTGACCATCTCCAATTCGGTGGTTGCGAACAACACGGCCAGCACCGGTCCCGACATCGGCGACACAACCGGCAACAACACGATCGTCGCCGGATACGACTTCTTTGGCACCGACGTCTCAGGGATTGCCGGCTTCACCAGCAACGGCAGCAACTTCCTCAACGCCGGCGACCCCAGGCTGGGGCCGCTCGGTGACCATGGCGGCCCGGTCAAGACCATGGTGCCTCTCGCCAACAGTCCGCTGGTCGACGCGGGATTGGCCGGGCTGTTGCCCACCGATGCGCTGGATATCGATCACGACGGGAACTACGACGAAAGACTGCCGCTCGACGCCAACGGCAAACCCCGCGTCCAGGGCGCGCTCGATATCGGCGCCGTGGAGGTCGGCGGCCCGGTGGTGACCACCAATAGCGACACCGGTGTGGACAAGGTGATTGGCACTTCTTTCGCCGCCGATGTCGCCGACGGCAGCGGCCTCAGCCTGCGCGAGGCGCTCGCATGGGCCGCGCAGGGCGACACCATCACCTTCGCTTCGTCGCTCAAGGGCCAGACCATCAGGCTGATCGGCGGCCAACTGAATTTGACCCGCGACGTCACCATCGATGGCGACGTCAACGGCGACCACAAGGCCGACATCACCATCTCCGGCGATGCCAACAACAGCGGCACTGCCAACGCCGGCGACAGCCGCATCTTCAACGTCGGCAACGACCTCGACGTCGGGCTCGCCAGCCTGACGCTGACCAACGGCTATACCACCGGCAGCGGCGGCGCGATGTATGTCGGGGCTGGGACGACGCTGCTCCTCGCCGACAGCACCATCACACGGAGCGTCGCCGGCCTTGGGGGCGCAATCGCTACCAAAGGCGACCTGTTCATCGGCAATTCGACGATCGCGAACAATTCGGCAGGCAGTGGCGGCGGCATCGACATCACGGCCACGGGTACTGCCACCATCGTTAACGCCACCATCACTGGGAACACTGCCACATACTTTGGCGGCGGCATCGAGACCAACACCAGCATTCTCTACATCCACAGCAGCACGATCGTCGGCAATCACTCTGGCGGCTACAGCGGCGGCATCGATCTCTTCCATGGCTCGTTGTCGAACATCTTCAATACGGTCGTCGCCGGCAATACGGCGGCGTCGGGGCCCCCCGACGTCGGCGATTCAGGCGGCGGCTACAATGCGCTGCTAGTCGCGGCCAGTTTCTTCGGCACTGACGTTTCCGGGTTGCCCCACTTCACGGACAACGGCGGCAACATCAACAACGGCGGCAATCCACTGCTCGGTCCGTTGGGCGACCATGGCGGCAGCGTCAAGACTATGGACATCCTCAACGGCAGCCCGCTGATCGACGGCGGCGATGCGAGCTGGCTGCCCGTCGACCTGCTCGACGTCGATCACGACGGCAACACGGCGGAGAGGCTACCCGTCGACGCCAACGGCAATCCGCGCACCCAGGGCGTCCTCGACATCGGCGCCACCCAGTTCGTCGCCGAGCCGCAGTTCTTCATCAGCGGCGACTTCAACGGCGACGGCATCGACGACATAGCCTGGCGCAATCGTTCGAGCGGATACGTGTCCGCCTGGCTGATGGACAAGAACGCCCACCGCCACGCCGTCCATCCGAGCAACGCCACCAGCGACTGGGAGGCGCTCAGCCCCGGCGACTACAACGGCGACGGCATCGACGACATCGCCTGGCGCAATACGTCGAGCGGCTATGTGTCGGTGTGGCTGATGGACAAGAACGGCAATCGGCACGCCGTCCATTCCGGCGACGCCAGCAGCGCCTGGCAGGCGCTCGCCCCCGGCGACTTCAACGGCGACGGGATTACCGACATCGCTTGGCGCAACAGTTCGACCGGCTATGTGTCCGTCTGGCTGATGGACAGCAACGGCCACCGGCACGTTGTCCATTCCGGCGACGCCACCAGCGCCTGGCAGGCGCTCGCCCCCGGCGACTACAACGGCGACGGCATTACCGACATCGCCTGGCGCAACACGTCGACCGGCTACGTGTCTGTCTGGCTGATGGACAGCAACGGCCACCGGCACGTCGTCCATCCCAGCGACGCCACCAGAGGCTGGGAGGCGCTTGCCCCCGGCGACTATAACGGCGACGGCATTACCGACATCGCCTGGCGCAACACCGCGACCGGCTATGTGTCTCTCTGGCTGATGGACAAGAACGGCCACCGGCACGCCGTCCATTCCGGCGACGCCGGCGGCGGCTGGCAGGCGCTCGGCTCCGGCGACTACAATGGCGACGGCATCGACGACATGGCCTGGCGCAACACCGCGACCGGCTACGTGTCGGTGTGGCTGATGGACAAGAACGGCAAGCGGCACTTCGTCCACTCCGGCGATGCCACCGCCGACTGGCAGGCGCTCTCGCCCGGCGACTACAACGGCGACGGGATTACCGACATCGCCTGGCGCAACACGTCGACCGGCTATGTGTCGGTGTGGCAGATGGACAAGAACGCCCATCGCCACGTCGTCCATCCCAGCGATGCCACCAACATCTGGCAGGCCGTCTGAGGCGGGGAGCTCTCCGCGGGGGTGGCCCTCCTCCTGGCTGCAAATGCCCGACTTCCAGCAGCGCCGCGCCCGAAAAGGCGCGGCGTCAATACCAGTCGTGGTCGTTTCAGCGTTTTCGGCAGTGCATTGGCCGCAGTGCAGCCTTTCCCCGGCTACCTCTTATTTAAACTATCTCAGAAATAGTCCGCGGCAATCATACGTTGCTTGCAGTCGGCTGTGATCGCAAGGCTCTTCGGGCCGCGGGCAAAGCGCCGCATCGCCGATCAAGTGAACGGCAGCTTGGTTGCAAAGAAGGGCGCTCAATCGTTTCTCAACGTCAGAGCAAAGGTCGTTCCACAAACGCTGCCGCCAACCGCGACCGGTTGTGTGCCAAGTCGTCCGCCGATACCTGCCCGGCGATTCCGGCCAGATACTGCGACCAGCGTTCCGTCAGGTCGGCCGCAACGAGGTCGCGGCCCATTGTCAGGTCGGTGCTGAATTCCCTCCATCGCTGAATATTGTGCGCTTGTTCGGCCTCGCTGGCCTCGCCCCCGTAGCCGCTTATGTGCTGCGTACCGGTGTCCCACCGGTAGATATACGAGGTGCGACCGCCAAGATCGGTCGTGGCAAGCAGCCCCGCCTCCTCGATCTGCATCATGACGGGATGATCGGTGTATAGCGGATGGGTATCGATCGGAGCGTGCCGCACATATTCGGCCCGGAGAAGCCACGAGGGTTCGAGGCGATTGGCGATGCGGCTGAAGGTTGTATTTCGCTCTGAAAACCACGCGGTCGCCGGCTTCCAGGCCATCTTGGTACCGATGTTCTCGAGGCAATCCTCCAGGTGCCAGGGCAGACACAGATCGTCGTCATCCCACCAATGAATGAAATCGGCGCTCGGATCGGCCAACTCAACCATCCTCTGCTTGATGTATCGCAGGGGTTGGGGACCACACTGCTCGTTCACCACCCGGACGCGCGGATGTGTGAAGTTCAGCTCCTGGGGGTGCTGGTTGTAGATCAGCAGCGTCGCGTTCGACAGCGCCGACTGCGCCAGAAAGCAGGCCAACGCTTCGCTCGCCAGGCCGTGACGGCCGTAGGTCCCCATCAGGCAGTCTATCCGCATAAGTCTCGCCCCCGATGCGACCGCACTTCTGCGGGCTCACTCGTCCGCCAGCGTGCTGTCATTTCGATCCCGCGGGCGTGACGGATTGCACGACGGGATCGTTCTCGACGGCCGCGACAATGCGCTTCCCAACCTCCTCCCCGAGGTGCTCCTTGAAGTGTTCTCCGATCGGGGCGGTGTCCCATCCGATCTCACGGAACCCGATGAAGTAATTGCGAATACGGTCCTCCCAAACGTTGCGGTAGGGGATGCCCATCGGCCGATTGAAGCGGTGAACCCACCTGAGAAAGGGGGCGCACAGCACGCGTCCGCCGCGCAGCCGGAACTTCTCGTGGATGTACCCTTCCTCGCCGCCGAAGCCGTGAAAGAGCGGGTTGAAGCCCGGCCAGGCGGCGCGCCGGCAGGCAAACAGACCCAGGCCCTGCATGGGAATTTCAAACGGAGGCGTCTCGGCGTCCGCTGCCGCCTCGTCGACCTCCCATCGTCCGTACATTCCGGATCTCCAGCCTGGGGAGAAATGGCTCGAGAATGTCTTGAGGCCGTCATAGAGGAGCGGTCCCTGGATCAGGTCTTTGGACTGCGGGTTCCCGGCGAAGTAGGCCATCAGGCGCGCGATGGCGCCCGGCGCAATCAGCACATGGCAGTCAATGCAAAGGACAAATTCGCCGCTCGCCTCGGTAAAGACGAAGTCGCGGACCGCGGTGCCTTTCACCTCGGTATTCGGAATATATCGCAGGTTCGGAATCCAGTACTCAAGCGCATACAGCGCCTCGCCGCACGGGCCATCCGGATTGTTGTCCACGACGACGAACTCAACGTCCTCAAGGACCTCGGGATGATACATGCGGATGGCCTGGATGGTGAAATAGACGCCATCGTAGTCATCGTAGGTCGCCATCCCGATGGTCAGTCTCGGCGCAACGTCCGGCTTGGGTCGGAGCGGCGGGCGGGCTTTGGGAATCGCGGCCGGCACCGCCGTTGTGCTCTGCGTCTGGCTCGCTTGCGCTTGCGCCGCCGCGGTGTCGGTGGCCGCCGCGAAGGCAGCGAACAGGTCGCGCGTCGCGCCCGCATCGAAATTCTGCGCAACGGCCAGCCTGACCAGTCTGTCGAGAATGCCCTCGAACTGATCGAACCCGCCGTGCGTGACTTCGATGGCGGGAACGCTGCCGGCCAGGCCCTTGAGGAGGTCCAGCCCGTGGTCGGCCATGTTGCGCGCGTTGAGGTTGCACTCCATGAGGCGCATCAGGGTCCGGGCCGCCGTCAGCGGTTCGATGCGGAGCTGGGCCGCCTCGACGAAGCGCGGAAAAACGATGAGACCCGCCTGCTGCGATTGCGATCTGGCGTCCGGAATGGTGATCGCCATGCCGGCTCCTGTGGCCACGGCCGTCGCGTGGATGCTGTCCGCAAGCAGACTGACGAGCCTGTCCTGCTGCGACTTGGTCAGCAGTGGCCGCGGAAAGGTGACCGTGTTGCGGCCCCCGGTCGCAATGACAATCTCGTCGGAAAGGAAGGAGAAACCGCGCGCGGCGAACCAGCCCGCCATCGTCGTCTTCCCCGCACCCGTGGGGCCAGCGATCAGGATGGCGCGATTGTCCCAGGCGACCGCGGCGGCGTGGAGCGCGACGGCATCGTCGACGTCGGTGATGAGGCTGCGCACGACCTGGTCGAGCGCCACATCGAGCGCCAGTTCGGCGCTCGCCCCCCGCACAACCGGTCGACGATCGACCTGAACGGAGTAGAGCCCCTCGCCATCGTCGCCGATGACGATGAAATGCGATGGCGGCTTCGACGACTCGACGGGACCGTAGATCAGGTCGACACGGGCCTTCAGGTCATCCGGAAACGTCAGCGCAGACGTGACGTTTCGCAGATCGATCAGGCGCGTGTGCAATTGGCCCTGCGAACCGATCAAGGATCAGGTGTTGGTGGTGGTGGTGGTAGTCGTGGCCGTTGTCACAGTTGTCGAGACCGTGGTCGTGGCGGTTGTGGTCGGCGTCGTCGTGACCGTGGTCGTGGCGGTTGTGGTCGGCGTCGTGGTGGCGGTGGTCGTGGCGGTGGTCGTGGCGGTTGTGGTCGGCGTCGTGGTAGCGGTCGTGGTCGCAGTTGAAGTCGTGGCGGTTGTGGTCGCCGTCGTAGTTGTGCCCGTCGTCGTGCCGGTTGTTGTGGTCGTGTCGAGCGGTGACGCTGCGGCATGCGCGGGGACGACGACCCACTCGACAACGGGCTTTTTCCACGCTGCCGGCAGCAGTGCGGCCGATACCGAACCCGCCAGTACAACCAACAATGCTCGACGAGTGGACATGGAATCTCCCAATCCAAGGTGGTCCCGATGCGCCTAGACTGCGCCACGTCTGTCAGCGACGCAAGCCTCCGGCGCAGCATGTTTGTTGACGGTTTTGGCCAGGAATGGAAAGACATTGGGCCCGGTTCGGTTCGCCTGCGATGACGTCGTCCGACCAGACCTTTGATCTCTTCGGTTCCCTGCTCGGCGAGCTTGGAAGCGGTGCTGCGTTGCCGGCAAGCAGCAACGACCCGTTCCGAGACCAAATGCGCATCGCCGATCTGATGTGGGAACATGTTCCGGACCAGGCTCACTATCACGGCGTCGCCCGACTGGTCATGCCGGCCATTGTGCGGCTCGCCGCCGCAACGCAGTCGCCGCGCGCGGCCACCGCACGGCGCAGGCTCACGGCAATTGTTCATCGGCAGAATGCGGCGGTCGACGCGCGCGAGGAGGCGGTCAGCATCCTGTTGACCGCCATGAAGTCGGCTGGAATACGATTGGTTCTTCTGAAGGGTGCCGCACTCGCCCACCTCATATACAAGGCACCCGAGGATCGCCCCTCGCTCGACATCGACGTGCTGGTCGACCGCGAAAACATCGTAGCGGCCGCAAGGGTCGCGGAGTCTATCGGCTACGTGTTCGCGGATGGGTACGCGTCGGCGTTCACCCCGACCAAGCACCATCTTCCCGAGGCAGCCATATGGACACAGGGCTTCCGCATTGCGCTGGAAATCCACGTCGATGCGATGTCTCCCACCCGGCGAGAGCACCTTACGCTCGAGGACCTGAGCGGCCCGCTGCAGGAGGTTGCCCGGACTGGTGGACCATCGGGTCTGGCGCTTGGACACTTCGACATGCTGCGCCACCTCGCCCACCACACATTCGAGCCGAGCCAGAGGGTACGACTGGTCCACCTCTTTGACCTGTGGCGCTATGGTATGCTCCATCTGGACTCGGTCGGTTTGGGTGTCCCCCCTCGCCAGCTTCGGCACATTCGCGTGGCGCACGACCTCGTCGGACTGGTGTTCAAGGGACCTCAGCCGTCCCCGCAATATCCAATTCCAGCCGGCGTCGGGGAGGGCTTGCTTCCGTTTACGAGCATCGGCCGCGATGCAGACGGTTTGTGGGTGCGCGCCAGGTTGCTGTTCGCGCCGTCCGAGTGGTGGCTCAGAGGCTTCTACGGCATCCCCCCGGGGCGCTCTCTCGCTGGCGCAACCCTCGTCCGCCACCCCTTGAACATTGTAGGCTGGGTTATCTCCCGGTACGTCGCAAGGATCAGGCGCATGTTCCGGCGGAACCGGGAGAACGTCACCCGACTCCGCGTAAGCAAAGGAAAGACCATGAAGGTGAGGCTATGATGGATGAGGCCCGTTTGTTGGATATCCCTCAGCGGGTCGCCGGCGTGCGCGAGGATCAGGTGGAGGGCGAGTTGCTCGTTTACCTGCCCGAAGCCACCCGCGCGGTCTTTCTCAACGGTCCCGCCGCAACAATCTGGGGTCTCTGCGACGGATCGCGCACGCTCGCATCGATGGTCGAACTCCTGGCGGAGTCCTACCCCGAAGCTGCCGACAATCTGGGTGCGGACGTGGTCGAGACAATCGATCAGCTTCGCGCCGCCGGCATCATCACGCCAAAGTCAGATCATCTGCCGATCGGCGCCTAGAGCGCTTCTTGGTCAGATAGAAGCAGTTCCGTTTCTCGACCGGCGAAGCGATCCGGCGTCGAGATCGGCGAAGGGCGATGCCGGGCATCGGTCGAGCCGGGATCGGCGTCGGGCGCCCGCCGGTCGGAAACCCGAAGGGACGGGTGCTTTTGCGCCATTATCGGCGCCGTCGGTCTCGGTCGTACCCCGGGTACGTCCGTCGCCCGCCGGCTTGATCCTGTCGCAAAATCGCTCCGTCGGAACCATTCTATCTGACCAAGAAACGCTCTAGATATCGACCTGATAAACCGCAAGCCGACAATGAGGCGGGCAACCGTGTGCGCCGCCAGCCGATGCTGCCCGCCACGTCAGCGGGGACCACTGAAAGCGGATTCCTCGAGGGTCGCCTGTGCGGCGGTACGGATGCGCTGGAGGTCCTTCGCCAGTGACTGCATCAGAGCCTGCGAGGCGACCTTCGCAAAGACCGTGGCGACGAGCGCACCGACGGCTGGCCCGCCGAAATTCAGCCCGATCGCAACCGAGGCCGTGCCGCCGCGACCGACGAGCCTCAGCCCATAGCCGCGCGATCTGGCGAGCCCGATCTTGCGTTCGAGCACGGCCCGCGCCTCGCTGCCGCGGCTGAAATCGGCGACGGCATCGAGCTCGCGCTCGCATCGCTCGGGTGTCATGGTGGAGAGGGCCGCCTGCCCCATTGCGCTGCTCAGATCCAGCCGCTCGTAAAGCGTGCTCGGCTTCAACGTCTGCGTGGTCAAGGGCCGCGTACTGAACGTCACGACCATCTCGCCGTGATCGAGAAAACCGATGGCCAGCGGCCACGACCGGTCGAGCGTCACCCGGCGCGCATGGGGCTCGATCGCGTCGAGAATCATGATCCGGTCATCGACCTGCCGTCCGATCCGCCCGAGAGCACCCGTCAGGCGATATTCGCCGGCCCGGCCGTCCTTGGCGACCAGCCCGGCGTCGACAAGGTTCGCCAGAATGCGGTGGGCCGTCGACCGGGTGAGGCCGGTTCGTTCGGAAAGCTCGCCAAGGCTGACGCGGAACATGCCTGCCAGCGCTTCCAGGACAAGCAGATTGCGACCGAGCACGGAAGTGGGAGGAAGTGACGACGAGACGCTCATGTGTCCGTTTCTCGAGCCAAGTCAAGCCAATGCGTTTCCGAAGACCGGAATCATCGGACTCCGCCGTTGCAAAGGCAAGCGGCCGGCTTAAGCGTGTTGAGCTTGTTCCATCGGGCCAACCGAACAACCGACTGCAGCGTTGTTACTGCCCATCGTAACGTTGGCCCGCCGTTACTCGTTCGAACCGACAAAGGTGCGGCCATTTCTTCCTTCCGGCAGAAGTTCGCAAACCGCGAAACGCTCATAGGTACGTTCATCAAGACGCCGACGACCCACGCCACCGAGATCATCGGCGGGGTCGGCTTCGACTTCGTGGTGATCGACGAGGAACACGCGCCCTTCGACCGGCTCGCCATCGACGTCTGTCTGCTTGCCGCCAGGGCGAGCGGGCTCGCCGGCCTGGTCCGCGTCGCCAATGCCGCGCCGTCGACCATCCTCTCGGCGCTCGACTGCGGTGCCACCGGGCTGCTCGTGCCCCATGTCGCAACGGCCGCGAAAGCGCGCGACGTGGCGGCGTCGGCCCGGTATCGCGGCGGGCGGCGGGGGTATTCCGGATCGGTGCGCCCCGCCGGCTTCGGCACCAAGCCGATGTGGTCGTTCATCGACGAGTCCGACGCGCAGACGACCGTCATCGCCCAGATCGAGGACCCCGAGGCGCTGGACGAGATCGACGCGATCGCCGGCGTCGACGGCATCGACGGCCTGTTCATCGGGCGCGGCGACATGACCGCCGCCTTCGGTGCGCCGTCGAACGACGCGCCGCAGATCAGGGACGCGGTCGAGCGGATCGCCAAGGCGGCGGACAAAGCTGGCAAACCTGTCGCGGTGTTCATCTCGAACAAGGTCGAAGCGTCGTGGCTGAGAGAGTACGGAGCGACGACATTCGTGGTTGGCTCTGATCAGTCCTTCTTGCGGCGGGGCGCAGCCAGCGCTCTTTCCGAACTGCGTCCGGCGGCGGCAGAGAAGCCGAAGGCGTAGCAATCGCCGCCTCCGGCCTGCCTGCGCCGGCTTGCCCCTTCCCCCTCACGACTCCTGCGGCGCGGCGTAATCGTCGGCGTTGAGTATCTGCCCCTTGGCGATGAAGTCGGAGCGCGGCGGCGAGAACACGTCGATCAGGATGTGACGCGTTGCCCCGACCCCTTCCGAGGTGTGGATGATCGGCGGCGGGATCAGCGCAATCGTGCCCGGGGCCGCCAGAATATGCTCGTCCGGGCGCCAGCGGTCGGCGTCGATCACCCAGCTCGTCCGGTAATGGTGGGTGAATTCGCCCTCGAGTGCGATCGATGCCTGTTCGATGTCGGTGTGGAAGTGCGGCGACAGGTTCTTGCGGTCGCGCGGGCCGGCATACTCGACCCAGTTGATGCTCATCGTCTCGGTCTGAAAGAGCTTGGCGCGCGGCATACCAACCGAGTTCGGCATATCGGCGAGCACGTGGACCGCTGGCATACCGGCGTTCTTGACGCGGCGATACGGCTTGACCGGGCGAAGCGCCGGCATCGACCCGCCGAGCCCCTGGTCGTAGATGCCGACCGTCCTCAGCGAATCCGGGATTGGCGAGAACAGCCGCACGCAGGTTCCAGCGTCGTGGAACTGGACGGCCGTCTTTCCGGCCGGAATGATGCAGACTGAGCGGCCGGGCGCCGTCCTCTCGCCGCCCGCCCAGGTAATCGTCGCGCCGACATCGGGAAGCAGCAGGAAATATTCCGCGGGCGAGTCGATCGCCAGGCTGGCCGGTGCCTTCTCGATCTCGGACCATGCGATCAGGAAACTGTAGGAGCGCATGAGGCGCGTCTTGACCGAGCCGTCCTTCGTGGTGACGAGGTCCTCCCTCCGCGCCACGATGGCCGAGGCCGGATAGGCCGTCGCAAGGATTTCCTTCTGGGCGGTGCTGCTCATGTCGTTCCCCATGTTCTGGCGTGATTGTTGTTGGCGGCCTGGTGCCCGGGCATGCGGGTTCACCGCGGCTCCCACTGCAGGATGTAGAGGCCGGCGTCGTAGTCGGTGACGAAGGCGAGACCGTCGGTGGTGACGAAGACGTCCGCGGTGTGCAGGACCTTCTTGCGGCCGCGCAACGGCTCCATCCATCGCCGCGGCGTCGGCGGCACGAACCAGCCGATCTCCTCCGGCCGAAATGGGTTGGAGATGTCGTAGGCGCGCACCCCGGCGTTCTGGTAGGTGGCGAAGATCGTCGTCGAACTCTGCAAGGAGCCGGGCCTGTTTTCGTGGAGATTGTGCGGCCCGAAATGCCCGCCCTTGGCGACATAGTCCTGGTCCGATGGAACCGGAAACGTCGCGATGGTCACCGGGTTCGACGGCGCCCGGATGTCCACGACCCAGATCGGCTTGAGTGGCTCCTGGTCGATGTCCTGCACCGCTTCGTCGGCGACGATGGCGAGGCCGCGGTCGACCAGCGGCAGCGGACTGTGCGTGCCACCGGCGAACGGCGGCGACCAGTTGCGGTGGGCGATGAGCTTCGGCTGCGTCTTGTCGGCGACATCGATCAGCGTGAAGCCGCCATCGCGCCAGGCACCGTAGGCGACGTCGCCGGCGACCACCGCGTGGTGCAACCCGACGCGGCCGGCGAGCTCGTTGCGCTCGCCGCCGGCGACCCACATCCCCGGAAGCCACCAGCGCCCAACGATCTCGGGCCGCGTCGGATCGGCCAGGTCGATGACGATCAGGATGTGATCGATGAAGCCGTCGAGCAAGGCAGAGCCATAGGCGTAGCGCCCGCCGACCCACCAGAGCCGGTGGATGCCGAGCCCTTCGACCTGGAGAAACCCGATCGCCCGCGGATTGGCCGGGTCCGAGGTGTCGTAGACCCGCATGCCGCCGGAGAAGTCCTTGCCGCGCGTTCCGAAGCGGGCGCTGTCGATGCCGCCAATGGTCTTCAGGTAGTACTCGGAGTCCGGCATGATCCCGCGGAAATCGAGCGCTTCGGCAACCAGCAGCAGATCGTCGTGGGTCTGCAGATGCAGCGCCCATGAATGGGCGTGGTGGGGCAACAGGTTGACGACGCGCGGCTTGCGTGGGTCGCGCACGTCGACCACCGAGGTGCCGCGCGTCTTGCTGTGGCCGATATAGGCGTGGCCCTTCGCAACCATGATTTGGTCGCTGTGACCGCGCTCATCGAGGGGGCTGTAGCCGACGAGCGAGAAGTTGCGCGCACTCTCCGGGACGATCTCCGCCTGGCTCGCCGACATGGCCTGCTCCGTTGCCTCCGCTCATGCCTCGACCAACCGGTGGTCCTGGCGCCGACTAGATTCCGAGATGCGCTTCCAGCTTCGCGCGGTTCGCGGCGAAATCCACCTTGGCGATCTCGTCGACCACGACACCGTCCTCGACGACGTATTGGCGGTCGGCAAGCGACGAGGCGAATTTCACGTTCTGCTCGACCAGGAGGATGGTCAGTCCCCGCTGCTTGAGGTTCATCACCACCTGGCCGATCTGGTGGACGAGAACCGGGGCCAGCCCCTCGGTGGGCTCGTCGAGCAGCAGGAGCCTGGCGCCGGTGCGCAGCAGCCGCCCGACTGCCAGCATCTGTTGCTCGCCGCCCGACAACTTGGTTCCGGCGCTGTGGCGCCGCTCGCGCAGATTGGGGAAGAGCGCGTAGATGTCGGCGTGCGACATGCCGCCGGGGGCCACCACCGGCGGCAGTTCGAGATTTTCCTCGACGGTGAGGCTGGCGAATATGCCGCGCTCCTCGGGGCAGTAGCCGACACCCAGGCGCGCGATCTCGTGCGACTGCATGGCGATCAGCTCGCGACCGGCAAGCCTCACCGAGCCTTCCCGCCGGCCGATGATGCCGATGATCGAGCGCAAAGCCGTCGTCTTGCCGGCACCATTGCGGCCAAGCAGGGCGACCACTTCGCCGCCGTGCACGGCGAGGCTCATGCCATGAAGCACGTGCGACTCGCCGTAATAGGCGTGCAGGTCGCGCACTTCGAGCAAGGGCTGGCCGCTACTCATCGCCGGTCCCCAGATAGGCGTCGATCACCTCGGGATTGCGCGAGATGTTCTCGTAGTCGCCCTCGGCCAGAACCTCGCCACGGCGCAGCACCGTGATCACGTCGCAGAGATCGGCAACCACCTTGATGTTGTGCTCCACCATCAGGATCGTCCGATTGGCGGAAATCCGGCGGATGAGTTCGCTGATGCGCCCGACGTCCTCGCGGCCAAGGCCGGCCATCGGCTCGTCGAGGAGGAGCATCTGCGGATCGAGCGCCAGGGTCGTGGCGATCTCGAGAGCGCGCTTGCGACCGTAGGAGAGGTCGGCGGCGACGTGGTCGGCCTGGTCGGCAAGGCCCACCTGGTCGAGAAGCGCCAGGCTCTGCTCGTCGAGAACCGCCAGGCTCGCCGACGACCGCCAGAAACGGTAGGTGAGCCCAAGCTTCCTCTGCAGCGCCAGGCGCACGTTCTCGCGCAGGGTCAGATAGGGGAAGATCGCCGAGATCTGGAAGGAGCGGGCAATGCCGAGGGCGGTGATCTCGAATGGCTTGGCGTTGGTGATGTCGCGCCCGGCATAGAAGATCTGGCCGCTGGTCGGCGTGATGAACTTCGTCAGCATGTGAAAGCAGGTCGTCTTGCCCGCTCCGTTGGGTCCGATGAGGGCGTGAACCGAGCCACGGGCGACGCTGAGGTCGACGTTCTTCACGGCGAAGAAGCCGCCGAACTGCTTGGTCAGGCCCCTGGTCTCGAGAACGGCATCGGCGCGGGCGCTCACAGCGGCCTCCCGGTCAGGCGCATGAGCTGGCCCACGATGCCCTGTCTGAGCGCCAGGACGCAGACGACGAACACAGTGCCCTGG
This sequence comes from uncultured Alphaproteobacteria bacterium, assembly GCA_963830205.1. GTDB lineage: Bacteria > Pseudomonadota > Alphaproteobacteria > Rhizobiales > Kaistiaceae > CAVSRC01. Next base: position 83,242 of record CAWHLP010000009.1, read on the forward strand.
ATGACGTTCACCCAGCTTCCCCAGGAGGCGAAGTAGTACTGCATGCCGACAACGGTGAAGGCACCGACGACCGGTCCGAAGATCGTGCCGGCGCCGCCGACGAGAACCATCAGGATCACGTCGCCGGACGTCGAGTGGTAGACATCCGGCAGGGAGGCGATGTGGAACGCCAGGACCTTCAGCGATCCGGCAAGACCGGCGATCGCGGCTGAAAGCACGAAGGCGAGGAGCTTGACGCGATCGGTGTTGTAGCCGAGCGACACCGCGCGTGGCTCGTTCTCGCGGATCGCCTTGAGCACCTGGCCGAACGGCGAGTGCACCGTCCGGAACACCAGCAGGAATCCCGCCAGGAAGAGCGCCAGGACGACGTAATAGAAGGCGCGGTCGTTGTCGATGTCGAGGAGGCCGAACAACCGACCACGCGGCACGCTGGAGAGACCGTCTTCGCCACCGGAGAAAGGCGCCTCGAGAAAGAAGAAATAGACCAGTTCGCCGAGCGCCAGCGTGATCATGGCGAAGTAGATCTTCTGCCGCTTGACCGACAGCAGACCGACCACCACGCCCAGCGCGGTCGCGGCCAGCGTGCCGGCAAGGATCGACATCTCCGGCGTCCAGCCCCAGACCTTGGCGACGTGCCCGGTGATGTAGCCGGCGGTGCCGAGGAACATCGCGTGTCCGAACGACCCGAGCCCGAGGAAGCCGATCAGCAGATTGAGCGCGAGCGCGAAGAGCGAGAAGCACAGCGCCTTGATGAGGAACGACGGATAGAAGAAGAAGGGCGCGACCAGGAGCGCGGCCGTCATCCCCCAGAAAACCAGCGCGTAATCCTTCGGTTTGCCCGAGGCGACGGGACGGATCGCGGGATCGAGCGTCGCCGCCTGGCTGACGAGCGACGGGGCGGAGCCGAAAAGACCAGCCGGCTTGACCAGCAGCACGACCGCCATGATGACGAAGATGACGAGATTGGATGCCTGCGGGAAGAAGGTCTTGGTCAGTCCCTCGAGAAGACCGAGGGCGAAGCCGCTGGCGATCGAACCGACGATCGACCCCATGCCGCCGATGACGACGACGGCGAACACCACGATGATGAGGTTTGTCCCCATCAACGCGTTGACCTGGTAGATGGGTGCTGCGAGTACGCCCGCGAGCCCGGCGAGCGCCGCCCCGAAGCCGAACGTCACCGTCACCATGCGCGGAACGTTGACGCCGAAGGCCTGCACCAGAGACGGGTTTTCGGTGGCGGCGCGCAGATAGGAACCGATCTTGGTCCGCTCGATGACCAGCCAGGTCGTCAGGCACACCGCGGCGGACGCCAGGATCACCCAGCCGCGATAGACCGGCAGGACCATGAAGCCCAGCTGCCAGGCGCCCCGGAGCTGCGACGGGATGCCGTAAGGCTTGCCCAAAGCGCTGAAATAATTGAGGAAGAGGCCCTCGATGACCGTCGCGAGACCGAGCGTGAGGAGCAGCCCGTACAGGTGTTCCAGCTTGTAGACACGGCGGATGATCGTGCGCTCGAGCACCATGCCGAAGGCGCCAACGATCAGCGGAGCGAGGATCAGCGCCGGCCAGTAGCCGATGCCGAGATAGGTCAGCATCAACCAGGCGGCGAACGCGCCCATCATGTAGAGGGCGCCGTGGGTGAAGTTGATGATGTTGAGCAGGCCGAAGATCACCGCGAGGCCGAGGCTCAGCATCGCGTAGAACGAGCCGTTTATCAGCCCAAGAAGCAGCTGCCCCATCAGCATTTCGGGTTCTCTACACGTTCACCGTCTGGGAATGTCCGACAATCCGGAAAGCGATGCGGGGTGCACCGCTTTCCGGATTGTTTGGAACGGCGGCTACTTCACCAGAGGACAACCACCCTCGTTGAGCGGGCGGAAGGCCTGATCGCCAGGAACGGTCGCGATCAGCTTGTAGAGATCCCAGTCGGACTTCGATTCGGCCGGCGACTTCACCTGGAAGACGTAGACGTCGTGGATGACGCGCCCATCGGCACGAACATAGCCGTCGCTGAAGAGCCCGTCATGGGTCGGCATCTTCTTCATCTGCGCCACGACCTTGTCGCCGTCGCGGGTGCCGGCGGCCTTCAGGGCGCGCAGATAGTGGAGCACCGAGGCATACATGCCGGCGTGGTGCAGCGTCGGATAGGACGTGCTGTAGATGGCGTTGAAGCGCTTGGTCCACGCGCGCGTGCTGTCGTTCAGGTCCCAGTAGAACGGCTCGACCAGTGTCGTTCCTTGCGCGGCATCCAGGCCAAGGCCCTTGATGTCGACGACATTGGCGTTGATCGCCGCAAGCGTCTGCTTGTCCGCCAGGCCAAATTCATGCGCCTGCTTGATCGAGGTCACCAGGTCGCCGCCGGCGTTGGCAAAGCCGACGACCTTGGCGCCTGACGACTGGGCCTGCAGCAGGAACGAGGAGAAGTCCTGGGTGTTGACGGGGTGGAGGACCTGGCCGAGCACCTTGCCGCCCGCCTTGATCACAGCGTTGGCGGCGGCGGATTCGAGATCCTTGCCGAAGGAGTAGTCCGCGGTCAGGAAGAACCAGCTGTCGCCGCCAGCGGCCGTGATCGCCTTGGCGACGGCATTGCCGACCTCGTAGGTGTCGTAGGTCCAGTGGATCGTGTTGGGCGTGCACAGCTCGCCGGTCAGGCGGGCGGAGCCGGCAGCACTGAGCAGGGCTACCTTGTTATATTGCTTGACGACATCCACGACGGCGAACGCAACCGACGAATTGGTGACGTCGAGGACCGCGTCGACACCCTCCTTCTCGAACCACTGCTTGGCGATCGCAGCGCCGACGTCAGCCTTCTGCTGATGGTCGGCATAGATGATCTCGACGTTGAATCCCGCGTCCGGGTTCTCTTTCATGAAGTCTTCGACCGCGAGCTTCGCACCGGCGACCAGGCCAAGTCCGCCGGAGGTCGAGTAGATGTTCGAGAAATCGCTGAGCACGCCCAGCTTGACAGTTCCGGTGACGCCACCGGCGAGCGACGGCGAAGCTGCTGCAAGTACAAGCGCGGCCATTCCGAGTCCAAATGCATGCGCGACGCGTCGGCCGGTCGGCCACTTTCCGGTCTTGTTCATGGGTTCCCTCCCTCGATGGCGCCGTCACCGAAATCACACTACGATTTGTGGTCCAGCACCTGCATGGAAACCTACGCCCGGGTCTCACCCGCACAACGAAATAGACGCCGGATTCCGACCAATGGAATCACTCGCCATTGGATTCTCGCTTGCGCCGTTGGGAGGGTAAGATCAGGCGCTGCAGCGTGTTTGGCGGCCGGGCAGGTCGCGACATCGTCCTCACGCGCATATCGAACGGCGTGTCAGCGCGAGCCGCCAGGATACGCTCGTGACCGGCCCTCAGCCGGTCCACTCCACGATGTTCAGCCCGCTGTCATAGTCGGTGATGTAGGCAAGCCCGTCGGCCGCCACGAACACGTCGCCGGTGTGCAGCACCTTGGTGCGTCCGCGCAGCGGCTCGAACCACGCCCGCGGCGCCGCCGGCACATAATAGCCGATCTCCTCTGGGCGAAACGGGTTGCTGATGTCGAAGGCTCTCAGCCCGGCATTCTGGTAGGTCGCGAAGATGATCGACGAGCTCTGGAAGGAGCCGGGTCGGTTCTCATGAAGATTGTGGGGACCGAAATGGCCGCCCTTGCGCACGTAATCCTGGTCGCAGGGAATTGGAAACGTTGCGATCGTGACCGGATTGGCCGGGGTGCGGATATCGAGGACCCAGGTATGCTTCATCGGCTCCTGGTCGATGTCGAGCACGGCTTCATCGGCGACCACGAGAAGTCCGCGATCATGCAGCGGCAAGGCGCTGTGCGTTCCCCCGGCGAATGGCGGCGACCAATTGCGGCGAGCGATGAGGGCGGGCCGCGACTTGTCCTTGACGTCGAGGATCGCCAGCCCACCGTCGCGCCAGGAGCCGTAGGCGATGTCGTCGGCGACCACTGCGTGGTGCAGCGCTACCCGGCCAGGCCCCGCGGCGGTTTCCCCGCCGGCCGTCCACATGCCGGGCATCCACCAGCGGCCGACTTCAACCGGACGGGTGGGATCGTTCAGGTCGACGATGATGAGGATGTGATCGGTGAAGCCGTCCAGGATCGCCGAGGCGTAGGCGTAGCGGCCGCCGACCCAGAAGATGCGGTGGATGCCGAGACCTTCGACCTCGAGAAATCCGATCGCGCGCGGCTGGCGCGGATCGGCAATGTCGTAGACGCGCATACCGGCGGAAAAATCCACGCCGCGCTTGCCGAACTGCGCGCTGTGCATGTTCGGGATCGAGCCGGCGTAATAGTCCCGTTGCGAGATGTACGATTTGAAGTCGAGTTCCTCGACGGCGAGCATGATGTCGCCGTGGGTCTGCAGGTGGATCGACCAGGAACTGCTGTGGATCGGCACGAAATTGACCGGCGTCGGCCGTCGCGGATCGCGGACATCCACGACGCTGATCCCGCGGCTGATGCGATGGCCGAGGAAGGCATAGCCGCGCTCGACCATGACCTGCATGGCGTCGCCGCGGCCGTTCAGGTCGGATTGTCCGACGAAGCTGAAGTTCCTCGCCGCCTCTGTCGTCCCGCTGCCCGTCATGTCCGGCGCTTCCTCGTCAGCACTTCGGGATTGACGATGTCGGGGCAGGTTTCACCCCGCGCCACCGCCACAAGATTGCGGGCCGCGCGCCAGCGGCGATCGAGGAAGACCTCGAGCGAGCGCGCCGCCACGTGCGGCGTCACTAGGACGTTGCTGAGCGTGAACAGTTCGTCGCGCGGGTCCGGCGGCTCCGGCTCAAAGACGTCGAGCGCCGCACCGCCGAGGAGGCCGGACTTCAATCCGTCGACAAGCGCGCCCGGTTCGACAAGCGACGCCCGCGCGGTGTTGATCAGCACCGCGCCCGGCTTGATGCCGGCGAGGCTGCTCCGATTGAGCAGGTGACGGTTCTCGCGGGTCGCCGCGCAGTGAAGCGTCACGATGTCGGACCGGGCGAGGAGATCGCCAAGGTCCGTCCACACGACATCGCCATCCGTCGGATGCGCAAATGGATCGTGGACGAGGATCTTCACATTCCAGCCGCGCAGCCGCTGCGCGACCGCCCGCCCGATTCGTCCATAGCCGATGATGCCGACCGTCGAACCGTCCAAGGTTCCGGAGAATTCCTCGCCCTGCCGCCAGCCGCCCTCGCGCATGTGGGCAAGGGTCCAATGCGGCAGGCGTTTGAGCACCGCCAGCATCGCGGCGATCGCGTGTTCGGCGACGGCGACGACGCCGGCGGATTCGGGCGTGTTGGTTACGACGATTCCGTGTTCGGTCGCCGCAATCAGGTCGATGGAGTCGGTGCCGATGCCGATCTTGGAGATGAAGCGGAGTTCGGGAAGGCGCTCGATGACGCTGCGCGTGAAGTGGGCGGTGCTGGCGCCCAGCACGGCGGCGAAGCCCTGCGCATCGGCGACGATCTGGTCCTCGCTGTAGCGCCCAAAGCCCGGCACGCGGTCAGCCCGACCCGTGTGAACATCGACGCCGTTCTGGCGCAGCCAGGCGAGCGAGGCGTCGCGCGGGTCGCTGCGATCGAAGGCGAGCAGCTTCAGGCTGGCGCGATCGGGCTTGAGCGTGGTCGGGCTTTCATTGGTTTCGGCTGGCATTGTCTCTGGTCCGTGTTGCCGTGTGCTCGGGACAGGGATCGCGCCGCGCGCGCGGCAGCTCACCCGAGATCGAGCATGGTCCGCGCCTCACCGGGGCTGGCGATCGATCCGCCGAGCAGTTCGACCAGGTCAACGGCTTTGTCGACGAGCTGCGCATTGTCGCGGCACAGCTCGCCCTGGCGGATATGGATGTTGTCTTCCATGCCGACACGGACATGGCCTCCCAGCAGCCACGCTTGCGCCAGCATCGGGAACTCGTGCCTGCCGATGCCGAACCCGCTCCACACGGAGCCGGGCGGCAGCTGGGAAACGAGGAAGAGCAGCGTCTCGGGATTTGCGACCGCGCCGTAGCGTACGCCGAGAACGAACTGGACCAGCAGAGGCCCTTTGAGAATCCCTTGCTCCAGGAAATGTCTCGCCATGTGCAGGTCGCCGCTGTCGAAAATCTCGATCTCGGGCCTGACACCGGCGGCATAGATGCGCTCAGCCATGCGCGCGACGCTGCGCGGCGGATTGATGACGGCGGCCTGGCCTGACCACATCGTGTCGAAATCGAGCGAACAGAGTTCGGGCTTGAGCTTCTCCACATGGGCGACGCGGGCATCGGGATGGGCGAGCGTGGTTCCGGCCGCGGCCACGCGTGGCTCATCCTCCGACGGAACGAAGCGTCCGCCTTCGCCGGTCGTGATGTTGAGGATCACCGAGGCGTCCACGTCGCGAATGCGGGCAACGACTTCCTCGTAGAGCGCCAAGTCCATGGAGCCCTTGCCGGTCTGTGGATCGCGCACGTGAAGATGGACAATGGCGGCGCCGGCCTTCGCGGCACCGATTGCGGCCTCGGCAATTTCTTCTGGCGTGACCGGGAGTCCCGGATGCTGCTCCCTGGACGTCAGGTTGCCGGTGACGGCACAGGTCAGGATAGTCTTGCGTCCCATTCCTGCCTCGGGGGCCCGGCCCAGACTCTGGACGGCGCAGCCGCAGATGCCAGGCGAGGTGCTGGCACCAACTCTGCCCGTTGCTGCGTAGGGCTAGCTGGGAACGGCGGAACGGAACAATCGGATAGTTGCGATTTTCCGCTCGGTGGAAAATGTGGCCGACAACGCGCCGAATGCCCCCGTGGCGGCCCGCCGAACGCCCGGCGGCGATGATCGCCGAGGAAATCCGTCGTCATGTCGATAGGGAACCGCCACTCAACGTGGATTGATCCTACGATAGGATTTGATATACCTCAAATATCATCATACTAATGATGCTACCGCGAGAGGAGCAGGATTGCTCCTGCACATTGGAGGGAGAGAGTAATGAAGAAGTGGCTGGTAGTAGCGGGCGTGTGCGCCTTTATGGCGAGCCCGAGCGCATATGCTGCTGCCGACCTCAGCTGCGCCGGCAAGAACTTCGTGTTCTTCCCTGGCGGGCCCGAGGGCGGTCCGTTTGCTTCGATTGTTTACGCCGGTGCCAAGGCTGCGGCCGATTTGACCGGCTGCAAGGTCGACTATGTCTGGTCGGACTGGAACCCGCAGAAGATGGTCCAGCAGTTCAGCGAGGCGATCGCCCGCAAGCCTACGGGCATCTCCATCATGGGTCACCCGGGTGAAGAGGCCCTTGGACCGCTGATCGACCAGGCTGAGAAGGCGGGCATCATCGTCGTCGACTCGAACGTGCCGCTGCCCAACAAGCTGGCCGAATACCAGGCCGAGGGCTTCGGCTATGCCGGCGCTGCGGACCTGCTCGCCGCTGGCTCGACCCTGGGCAAAGGTGCCGTGAAGGCCTGCGGCCTGAAGGAAGGCGACACCGCCTTCGTATGGGGCCTGCTCGGCCAGGCCGGCCGTGGCCAGCGCACCCAGGGCGTGCTCGACGCCTTGAAGGCAGCCGGCGTGAAGGTCGTGTACCAGGAGATTTCCGACGCCATCAACGCCGACTCGACCCAGGGCATCCCGGTGTTCGCCAGCGTCGCGGCGTCCAATCCCGACCTCAAGGCGATCATCACCGATCACGGCGCTCTGACGGCCACCATTCCTGCCTATCTGCAGGCGGCCAACAAGAAGCCGGGCGAGATTTGCGGCGCCGGCTTTGACCTCTCGGCCCCGATCGTCAAGGGCATCGAGGACGGCTACATCGCAGTGGTCGAGGACCAGCAGCCCTTCCTCGAGGGCTTCCTGCCGGTCATCCAGATGTACCTCACCTCGAAGTGGGGCTTCGCCGGCATGAACATCGACACCGCTTCGTCCCTGATCACCAAGGACAACATCGCGGCGGTCGCGGCTCTCGCCAAGGAAGGCGTCCGCTAGGCATCCTGGCGACCGACAGCAAGAAACCCGAGGCGGAGCGTCACCTGTGGCGCTCCGCCTCATCCTGCCTCCAGCACGTCATGTGTGTTGATCGATGATAGCCAACGGCCCCCTTTTGGAAATGAAGGGCATCCAGAAGTCCTTCGGACACGTTCAGGTCCTCAGGGACATCAACCTGGAAATCAACAGCGGCGAGATCGTCGCCCTTATCGGCGACAACGGTGCCGGCAAGTCGACGCTGATCAAGCTCATCACCGGCGTGCATACGCCCACCGCCGGCGAGATCTACTTCAAGGGCAAGAGCATCGGCGCCCGCGACGCGCGTTCCTCTCGCGCTCTGGGCATCGAGTGCGTCTATCAGGAGCGCGCGCTGGCCGAGCAGCAGGAGCTGTGGCGCAACGTCTTCGCCGGCCACGAGCGCACCACCTTCCTCGGCTTCCTCGACCTCGCCGGGCAGCGGCGCGAGACCGAGAACCTGATGCGCACGCGCATGGGCCTGACCTCGTCGGCGATCACCGTCGACAGCGAGGTCGGCGGCCTCTCCGGTGGCGAGCGCCAGGGCGTGGCGATCGCCCGCGCGCTCTATTTCGACGCCGATCTCATCATCCTCGACGAGCCGACCATGGGCCTGTCGATCACCGAGACCGAGCGCGTCCTCAATTTCACCCGCTCGATCCGCGAGCAGGGCAAATCGGCGATCTTCATCGATCACAACATCTTCCACGTCTACGACGTGGCCGATCGCTTCATCATCATTGATCGCGGCCGCATTGCCGAGCGCTTCCTCAAGTCCGAGGTCACCCGCGACAAGCTGGTCGAGACTATGGTGGCCCTGCACCATGCCGGCAAGGTGAGCTGAAACCCGTGACCACGACAACCCAAAGCCAACCCCACGCCCCGGCGCTGTTCAGCCGGAAGTTCCTCCACACCTACCGGTTCCAGATCAGCATCATCGGGCTGCTGGTGGTCCTCTACGCGGTCTTCATCATCGCCGCCCCGGGGACCTATCTCAGCTTCAACATCTATCGCTCGTTCATGATCTCGATCCCGTTCTTCGGGCTCATGGCGATGTCGGCGACCTTCATCGTCACCCTTGGCGAAATCGATCTGAGCTTCCCTTCGGCAGCCGGCTTCTCCGGCTGGGTATTCGCTTCGTCCTATCTCGCCACCGACAGCTTCCTCATCGCGCTGTTCCTCTGCCTGGCGACCGGCGCCGTGATCGGTCTGATGAACGGGCTGCTCGTCACCAAGGTCGGCATTCCGTCGATCGTGGCGACCATCGGCACCATGTTCCTGTGGCGCGGCCTGACAAACGTCGTGACCCAGGGTCACGGCATCCCGATCTCGCAGATCACCGCAAACCCGATCCATCCGTTCTTTACCGGCGAGCTCTTCGGCATCATTCCCGCCCAGTTCATCTGGTTTGTCGTCGGCTCCATTTTCCTTGGCCTGATCTACAAGCGCCACTCGTTCGGCAGCCACGTCCTGTTCATCGGCGACAACGAGGCGAGCGCCCGCATGATGGGCATCCGCGTCGATTTCGTGAAGACCATGTGCTTCGTCATCGTCGGCGTGTCGGCAGCGCTGTCGGTGATCTTCATCCTCAACCAGCTCACCTTTTTCTGGGCGACCACCGGTGACGGCTACCTGCTGACCACCCTCGCCGCCGTCTTCATCGGCGGCACCTCGGTGTTCGGCGGCAAGGGCACCATGATCGGCACCTTCGTCGGCGTGCTGATCATCGCCTCGCTCGAGCCTGGCATCATCGCCGTCCATCTGACCGGATTCTGGACGCAGTTCATCTACGGCCTGCTGATCACCATCTCGGTGAGCGTCTATGCCGTGATGCTGCGCCAGCGGAATTAGCCGAGATTAGCTGGGGCACTACCCTGGAAGTCCTTTCCCGTTCGCGGAAAAGGACTTCCAGACCGACACCTCTTCAGGTCCGGTCGCGATAGTGGGTAGCGGAAACGTCGCGCAGGCGCTGGGCCGCGGCTTCCGGCGTGATGTCGCGCTGCGGCGTGCCGAGCAGCTCGAAACCGACCATGAACTTCCTCACCGTCGCCGAACGCAGCAGTGGCGGCAGGAAGTGCGCGTGGAGCAGCCATTCCGGGTGCGCTGCGCCGTCGGTGGGCATCTGGTGGAAGCCCATCGAATAGGGGAACGACGTCTCGAACAGGTTGTCGTAGCGGGTGGTCAGCTCCTTGAGCGCCGCGGCAAGGGCGGTTACCTCCGCCGCCCTCAGTTCGTCGAGCGAGGCGACGTGCCGCCGGGGCAGCACCATGGTCTCGAACGGCCACACCGCCCAGAACGGCACCAGCACGGTGAAATGCTCGTTCTCGAAGATGATGCGCTCGCCCGCTTCCCGTTCGAGCCTCAGATAGTCGATGAGGAGCGCCGAGCCGTGCTGGCGCCAGTAGGCGGTCTGCGTGGCGAGCTCCTTGGCCATCTCGTTGGGGAGCGACCGCGTCGCCCACACCTGGCAGTGCGGGTGCGGGTTGCTCGCCCCCATCATGGCGCCGCGGTTCTCGAAGATCTGCACCGCGCCGATTTCGTCCATGGCGCCGAGCTCGCGGTACTGCTCGCGCCACACCGCGATGACCCGCTCGATATCGGCCACCGCCATGCGCGCCAGCGTCAGGTCGTGACGCGGCGAGAAGCAGATCACCCGGCAGATGCCCGGCTCCTCCTCCGCCACCATCAGCCCGCGATTGTCGAGCCGGCCGCCGCTGCCGGTGAGCAGCGCCGGAAAGTCGTTGTCGAAGACGAAGGTGTGCGCGTAGGCCGGGTTGACCGCGTCGTGGGCGCGGTGGTTGCCCGGGCAGAGATAGCACTGGGGATCGTGGGCGAGCCCCGCCGGCTCGGCGGTCTTCTCGGTCTGGCCCTGCCACGGCCGCTGGGTGCGGTGGGGCGAGACCAGTACCCATTCGCCGGAAAGCGGGTTGAAGCGGCGATGCGACGAGGTTTCCAGGAAGGACATCTTGGGCGGCCTCAGTCGGCCTCGCCGACGCCGGCGCCGGCCGTCGAGGTGAAGATCTGCGGCTTCAGTCCGGTGGCCGCCTCGTAACCCTTGGCCACACGCCGGCGGAAGTCCTCCACCGCGCCCGCCTCGACCAGGCTGATCGTGCAGCCGCCGAAGCCACCGCCGGTCATGCGCGCCCCGTGGACGCCGTCGACCGCCTGGTTGAGCGCCACCATCTCGTCGACCTCGCGGCAGGAGATCGCGAAGTCGTCGCGCATGGAGACATGCAATTCGTTCATCAGCCGCCCGAACTGGGCGACGTCACCGGCGGCGAGCGCGTCGGCGGCACGCACCGTGCGCTCGTTCTCGCTCACCACATGGCGGCAGCGGCGGTAGATCACCGGCGTCAGCAGGTCCTGGTGGGCCTCGAGCTCACCGAGCGTCACGTCGCGCAGCGCCTTGATGCCGGGCAGCGCCGCGGAGAGGCGCCTGACGCCCTCCTCGCAATCGTGCCGGCGCAGGTTGTATTCGCCGGCGGCATGCTGGTGGTGGACCATGGTGTTGGAGATCACCAGCCGCACGCTGGCATCGATCGGCACCAGCCGGCGGTCGAGGCTGCGGCAATCGATAAGCAGAGCGTGGCCCTCGGCGCCGTGGCAGGCGATGAACTGGTCCATGATGCCGCAGCGCATGCCGACGAAGTCGTTCTCGGCCTTTTGGGCTGCGAGCGCCAGCCTGGTCAGGTCGACCGTGAGCCCGCTGTTCTTGAGCAGCGCATAGCCGGTCGCCACTTCCAGCGCGGCGGAAGAGGACAGGCCGGAGCCAAGCGGTACCGTGCTGTCGATCACCAGGTCGGCGCCGCGCAAGCGATGGCCGCCGACCGTCTCCAGCACCCAGGCGACGCCGCGCACATAGTCGCTCCAGTGCTTGCGTGCCTTGGGGTTCGCCTCGTCGAGGTCGAAGCTGACGGTTTCGCCCTTCATCAGCGAGCGGACACGGAGCGTCCGGTCGCTGCGCGGCGCGATCGCGGCCCAAGTCGCCACGTCGAGCGCCGCCGGCAGCACGAAGCCGTCGTTGTAGTCGGTGTGCTCGCCGATCAGGTTGACCCGGCCGGGCGCGCGGTAGACCTGCGGCTCGCCGCCGAATGCGCTGCGGAACGCCTCGCCGATGCGCCCCTGACCGGCCATGTCATATCTCCCCGACTGAAGTCAAAACCCGCCTGCTGGCGACCTTGATCAGGGTCGGTAGCACGTCGCCAAACTCGCCGCCACCGCCCGGCCTTGAGTAGCGGCTAGCTGATGGCCAGCGCCGCCGCCTTCTCGATCGCGAGGCCCGCCGCGTATTGCTCGAGCCACTTGGCGTAGCCGGCGACATCGGCCGGGTCCGGCTTCGCCACGTCGAGCTTGGCGCTCGCGAACACGCGCCTCCCGAGGTAGTCGCCGAGGCTCTCGCCCGCGCCGGTGCGCAGGTATTCGGCGAGCACCGCAATGCCCCAGGCGCCACCTTCACTCGCCGTGTCGCCCACGGTCACCGGCGCGCCGATGGCCGCCGCCAGCAGACGCTGTGCAACCCCGGCGGTCCTGAACATGCCGCCATGCGCGAACATCGAATCGAGCTTCACGCCTTCGCCGTGCAGCACGTTCATGCCGAGGCTCAGCGTGCCGAAGGCGGCGTAAAGCTGGGTGCGCATGAAGTTGGCGAGCGTCAGGCGGCTGCCGGGCGTGCGCACGACCAGCGGACGCCCCTCGGTCAGGCCGGTGATCGGCTCCCCGGCCAAGTAGTTGTAGGCAAGCAGCCCGCCGCCATCCGCCTCGCCCTCGAGCGCCGCACCGAAAAGCGCGCCGAAGACGGCGTTGGCATCCGCCTTCGCCCCAATCGCCTTGGCGAACTCGGTGAACACGCCGGCCCAGGTCCCGAGCTCGCTGGCGCCGTTGTTGCAGTGGACCATCGCCACCAGGTCGCCCGCGGGCGTGGTAACGATGTCGAGTTCCTCATGCACCGCGGTCAGGGGCTTTTCGAGCACCACCATGGCGAAGATCGACGTGCCGGCGC
>CAWHLP010000010.1:0-157189 GCA_963830205.1 uncultured Alphaproteobacteria bacterium
TTCTGGCGATAGCCGGCCTTGAGCGCATAGACGAGGTCGACCAGGATGTCGGAGGGCGTCGCCGCCGGCCAGGCGCCGTCGACACCGGTGGCGACATAGCCGATCTTCTCCCAGGCCCAGCTCGCCTCGGCGACGGTGGTGTAGGAGAGGAAGCCGGTCGGCTTCTTGTCGCCGTCGCCGGTGACAAAGGCGGTGCCTTCCTGCTCGGCGAAGACGGTCTCCACCTCACCCGCCAGCCACTCGTCGATGTTGACGGCGCTGTCGTCGAGGAGCGTGCCGGTTGCTGCCGGCATGGCGTAGAGCTCCATGGTCGGGAACTCGAGCTCGGCCAGCGTCGGCTGGTTGGTCTGCGGCCGCGAGTCGGTCTCGCCCACCCAGCCGGTGGCGGCGCCCGCCGTGACGAACGGCTTCTTGTAGATGTTGCCGGACACCTGGCGCACGCCGGCAATCGCCCGGATCGGCGAAGCAGCGGACAGCCGCCGGCCGATCTCGCGCTCGGTCTCGTCGGGCACCAGATAGCCGCCGTCCGCGGCAACGCTGAGCGCCTTCCGCTCGATCGAACGCAGCGCCTCCTCGGCGCCGCCGCGCACATAGGCCTCGAAGGCCGCCTTGTCTCGATGGCGCCGGCGAGAGCGGCTGGCCGTCGCGGCCGAGCAGCGGCCGGCGGGTGTTGAGCACGAGCTGGTCGACCAGCCGCTTCTGCTCGTCGAGGGCGCGGTTGATGCGGTCGACCTTGTCGCTGGTCAGCACGTCGGCGACGCGCTTCTGCTCGATCTCGGCGAGGCGGACGTCGTTCTCGCCTTGAACGCCTCGAAGGTCCTCATGAAGTCTTCGAACGCCCCGGCGACCTCGCCGGTCGTCTCCGCCGCCTTGGTCTCGGGCGCGGGCACGGTTTCAGCCTGCATGCTTGCTCTTCCTTTCGGTTGGGTTTGGTCAAGTGGTCGCGGCAGTCGGCAGTCGATCGCGGCCGGGCCTTTTCTCCTCCCCCTGAAAGGGGGAGGTGGTTTGGCGAAGCCAAGCCGGGTGGGGGTCAGGGCACATCGATGGCGACCCCTCCCCGCCGCTATCGCGGCGACCCTCCCCTTTCAGGGGAGGGAGAAGTGCCAACTGCTAGAGCGGGATGAATTTAGTCTGGGGCATAGCCGGCGTGAGCGAAGAAGTTGGCGCATTCGGCTGAAGTGACACGGTCGAGAATGGGGCCGATGGCATCATAGACGGCGTCGACGGTTCGGCCTGCCGCCTTGCGCAGCCAGTGCTTGAGCTTGGCGAAGAACTGTTCGATCGGGTTCAGGTCGGGGGAGTATTTGGGCAGGAAGAAGAGCCTGGCGCCGGCCGCCCGGATGGCGCTGCGCACGGCCTTGCCCTTGTGGCTGCCGAGATTGTCCATGATGACGATGTCGCCGGGCCTGAGGGTGGGGACGAGGACCTTCTCGACATAAAGCCGGAAGCGCTCGCCGTTGATCGGGCCATCGATGAGCCATGGTGCCTCGATGCGATCGAAACGCAGCGCGGCCAGGAAGGTCATGGTCTGCCAGCGGCCATGCGGTACCTTGGCCTTGAGACGCTGGCCGCGCGGCGCCCAGCCCCGCAGTGGCGCCATGTTGGTCTTGGTCCAGGTCTCGTCGATGAAGACCAGACGCGCCGGGTCGATGCGGTCCTGATAGGTCGTCCATTGCGCCCGCCGGCGGGCGACGTCGGGCCGGTCCTGCTCGGCCGCGATCAGCGTCTTTTTTTATGCGTCAGCTTCTCGGCGTGGACGAACTCCCACACCGAGCGGTAGTCGACCTTGAGCCCCAGTTCGCCCAGCTCGTCCACCAGCCCGCGCAGGGTGAAGTCCTTCCCCCGGCAGCGCTCAATCATCCACTCCCGCCAAGGCCCGGAGAGCTTCTTCGGCCGGTGTCCGCCCATCTTGCCGGGGGCCACGCCGCCGGTGTTGCGGAACAACTGAACCAGCCGGATCGCCGTGCTGACGCCGACCCCGTAACGCTCCGCCGCCTGACGCCGCGACAGCCCCTCTTCCTCAACCGCCCTGACAATGCGTTCGCGAAGATCCTCGAATAAGGTCGACCCATCCCGTGCTGGCCTCCTTCCCAGCCAGCACCGTGAATCAGATTTGCACCGACAAGGGAATCCCCAATCAATTCAGTCGAGCTTCATTCCGCTCTAGTCCCTGCCGATTGCCGATTGCCGCAAACTACGTCCCTCCCGCTTCGGTGGAGGGGGGACCGCGCGGAACGCGCGGTGGGTGGGGTCATCCGCATCGCGCCGCGCACGAGCTGCGTCGCCCGCCGGATCGTTCGCGCCAGATGCTGAGGCGTCCTTGACGCTCACCACGCGCGCCTCGGGCAACATGGGAAAGGTCACCACCGAGATCTCCCACAGGTCGACCTCGTAGAGCGCGCGCACGCCGGTCTTGGCGTCGGTGCGCCCGCGCACCGTGCGATAGCCGATGGAGAGCCCGTCGAGCGCGCCGGCGCGCATCAGCGAGAGCACCTCGCGCGCCTTGGCCACATCGGTGGTGAGCCGGCCCTTGACGAACAGCCCCTCGCCGTCCTCGCGGATGTCGAGCCACACGCCGATCGGCGTGTTGGGGTCGTGCTGGAACAGCATCTTCACACCCCCTGCCCCGCGCTTCGCCAGCGAGGCGCGGAAGGCGCCGGGCATCACCATGTCGCGGCCGAGGTCGGTGCGGCGAAATAAGCTGGCATAGCCGGTGAAGGTGCCGTCGGCCTCGACGGCCGAGAGGCGTCACGGGCGAATTTCCGTTCGGTGAGGATCATGGTTGCTTTTCGAGACTTTCGCGTGCAGGCGGGCGCTCAGCCTCCCCCTGAGGGGAGGTCGGTCGGCGGAGCGGCCGGGTGGGGGTAAGGCACATCCCCTACAGCTCCATGGCCCGCACGTGCGCGGTCCACCCGCGACGGCCAATCATGCGCGCCAGCCCTTCGGCGAAGTCGTGGAAGACGGCCTGGTGCGCGCCGGAGCGCGTGCCGCCGATCAGCATCAGCAGGTGTTTCATGGGGTGTGGATCCTCAACGGCGGGGAGGCGCTTTGGACGTCTCCTCTCCCCGGCGGGGAGAGGGACCGGGTGAGGGGGTGCCGGGCTTCGAGATGGCGCGGAGCTCCCCTCACCCGTCGCTTTGCGCCGACCTCTCCCCAACGGGGAGAGGGACGGACCACGCGGCACCTCCGTGCAGCCCGACTACGGACCGCCCTATCTCTCACTCGCGATCGAAGAAGCGGTTCAGCCGCGCGATCTCGTTGACGAAATCGTTGAAGCGCCGGTTGGAGGCAGCGAGCTCCCTGAGCGCCCAGACGAGCAGCGCGCTGGCGCCGCTCGCCCACAGGAAGAGCGCCAGGTGCGCCAGGTCGCCGCGCTCGACGAATGTATGGGTGAGGTCGTCCACGTCGTCGGCTCCTTCGTTCCAGCCTCATCCTGAGGTGGCCGCGAAGCGGCCCTCGAAGGACGAGGCTGGCCCCTCACGCGAGGCTGTCCGTGTCGCGCTGCCGTGGTTTCGCATGCTAGGCTGGCGACGCCTCGCCTGCCCGAAGACCCGCCATGCACCTCTCCACCTGGCTCACCTTCCTCGCCGCCACCATCGTGGTGATGATCGCGCCCGGCCCGTCGGTGACGCTGATCGTCGCCAACAGCCTGCGTCACGGCCGCCGCGCGGGCCTGGCCAATGTCGCCGGCTTCCAGGCGGGCTTCGCCATCATGGTGGTGCTGACGCTCGCCGGCCTCGCCTCGCTGATCGCGGCGATGGGCGAGTGGTTCGTCTGGGTGCGGCTACTCGGCGCCGCCTATCTCGTCTTCCTCGGCGTCAAACTCATCATCGGCCACGACGACGCCGCAGCCGGCGCCGCGCCGCGCGCGCCCCGCGGCGGCTATTTCACCCAGGCGATGATGGTCGAGGTCAGCAACCCGAAGGCGCTACTCTTCTTCGGCGCCTTCTTCCCGCAGTTCATCGACCCCGCCGCCAGCGCGACGCTGCAGATCCTCATCATGGGGATCACCGCTATGGCGGTCGCCGCGCTCACCGACACGATCTACGTGCTTCTCGCCGCCCGCATCGCCACGGGGCTCAGCTCAGGCCGCGCCCGCTTCATCCGCTGGGGCAGCGGCAGCCTGCTCATCACCGGCGGCCTGTGGCTGGCGCTCCGGGGGGAGTGACGAATCGTACGATGGTTAGCGCCGCATGGCGCGTAACCCATCGGCTGAAGCTGTCGAAAGTCGATGGTGGGTTACGCCGCTTGCGCGCCGACCCCTCCTCCTCCGCCATCGGCTGATAGCCGACAGCGCCTCGATCTGGTCGGCATCGAACCAGAGACGTAGGGTGGGTTGAGCCGAGCGATACCCACGTCCCCTGCCCCTCGCCCTCCTCCATCGGCTGATAGCCGACCGCGGCGCGCTTCTCGTTGACGGTGAGGAAGTCGGCCTTGGCGACGCGCTCCCACAGCGCCGCGCGGTCGGCCGACAGCACCTCCACCTGATCCCGGACGCTACGTTGGCTTGAAGACGCCGCGGTCGAGGTTCCACAGCGACATGCCGGCATCGAGAGCCTGAGGCAGTTCGCCTGACGCTTCGATCGCTTCCAACACGCGTCGAGCCTCCGCCGGAGCAATCCCAAGCGTCCGCACCGCAGACTTGAGCCTCACCTGCGGGTTCGGGTGATCGTAGAGAGCAACCAGCGCGAGGCGTGCTTCCGTGCCCCGAGCGCGAAGCTCGTTGTCGACCCGGTCCATTTCTCCATACAGCCGATTGAACTTCGCCGTCTGGTCGTGAAGCATGGCATTGTCTTGTGCCAATGCGATGTCGACAAACCGAGCAACAAGCTGTTCAATCGTAAGAATGTTGACGTTGCGTTCTTTCATGGCCGAAGGACCCCAACGTCCGCCAATCCGATTAGGCCAACCCTTTGGCGCTCCTCCCAACTCTTGCCTTGAAGGTAGGCACGGGGTGAAACGCCGCCGAAATCCTCACTGCGCCTGCCGTACCAGGCATTCAGTTCCCAATGCTTCAGCGTCGGGATGCGCACAAGGTTCTCCGGAGCATTGACTTGCGCCAGCGAGTAGTCGTCGTTCAGCGCCGGCGTTTTCTCCACGATATGATGAATATCGTACCCTCTTTTCGGCTCCAACGCCGCCCTTCGCAATTCGGCCAGCGACTTCGGTTTGTCGAGATACGCCTGGACGTAAGGCGCATAGTCATAGACCCATTCGGCCACCTGGATGACGTCGAGCACGCGCCCCACCGGCGTTGCCTCGACGCCGATGCGGAAAACCCAGCGTGCCACCAGTTTGACGATGGGCCAGCGCAGAGAAGCCCGCGGCGGTTCGATCTTGGGGATCTCCGGCGGCGCCGGAATCGGCGTGAAGTTTGGGATCGGACGGAGTGTCTCGGTTTGCGGGCGGCTCGCTGGCGCCTCGTTTGCCACCGGCCCCCGGGGCGGGTTGTTGCCGTGCCATGCCGGCACCCGCGTCCATCGTCCCCCACCGGGACTGCCCCGCGGCACGCGCGGCTGGTTGGGATCGAAGTTGGCCTTGCCGAGCAGCGCCAGCACGCGCGCGCCGGCCGCCATCACTTGCGCCGCGGCGAGCGCCGATTTCAGGCGCAGCGCCGCCGTCCGCAGGCGGGCCTCCGCCTGCGTCGTCACTGCCATCTCCCGCATGGTTCAACCGCCGGCGCCGGTCAGCGCGTCGGCGCCCTCGCCTTCCTCGATCGGCTGATAGCCGACCGCCGCGCGCTTCTCGTTGACGGTGAGGAAGTCGGCCTTGGCGACGCGCTCCCACAGTGCCGCGCGGTCGGCGGAGAGCGCCTCCACCTGGTCGGCATCGAACCACAGACGTAGGGTGGGTTGAGCGGAGCGATACCCACCGTCCCCTGCGCCCGCCGCGACGGCGAACGATGGCGCCAGCCAGGCGCCGAGCGCTGCGGCGATCTTGCCGGTCAGCGGCAGCACGGTCGAACGCCAGAAGGCGGCGTTGGCCTCCTTGAAGTTGGCATAGGTGTTGTCGCCGGGAATGCCGAGCAGCATCGGCGGCACGCCGAAGGCGAGCGCGATCTCGCGCGCCGCGCCGTTCTTCGCCTCGAGGAAGTCCATGTCCTTCGGCGACAGGCTCATCGCCTTCCAGTCGAGCCCGCCTTCGAGCAGCAGCGGCCGCCCGGCCCGGCGCGCGCCGGTGAAGCCGGCCTCGAGCTCGGCCTTCAGCCGCTCATATTGCTCGTTGGTCAGGTTGCCGCCGTCCTTGGCCGAATAGATGAGCGCGCCGGAGGGCCGCGCCGAATTGTCCAACAGCGCCTTGTTCCAGGCGCCGGCGGCGTTGTGGATGTCGAGCGCCACCGCCGCCGCCTCGATGGGCGCGAAGCCGTAATGGTCGTCGAGCGGGTGGAAGAGCTTCAGATGGAGGATCGGCGACATTCCGTCCGCCGGCACGGGAAAGCGCACCGAACGCTCGCCGACCGAATAATCATAGGCCTCCGGCCAGCCGTCGCTGCCCGGCACCACCTTCATGCGGTCGGGGCGCAACGTGTGCAGCTCGCGCACAATGCCATCCACCGCCACCGCTTCGACATAGGCATTGCCGGCGGTGAGCAGGTAGCCCGCCAGCGCCTCGCGGAAGTCGGCGCCCGCCTGGCCCCGGTTCGGCCGGGCGAGCAGCGCCAGCAGCGGGTGCTCGTCCACTTCCGCGGCGCCGTCATAGAGCAGCCAGGGCACGCTCGCCGAAGCTTCCGCGATCAGGCTGATGCAGCGGTGGGCGATGGCGTTGCCGGCATAGCCCTCCTTGGCCAGTTCGCGATAGTTGCGCGGCGTCCACACCGGACGGCCGACGCTCTGGAAGGCGATCAGCGGACCGGCAGCCGACGCCTTGGCCTCGGGCCGCGCGGGTTCGCGCCGCGTCGGCGTGCGCTCGCGGCGCCAGAAATGGAATGCGCATGGAAGATCTCCAGTCAGCTCCGCGGCTACGGGGAGCGAGTCGGCGCCCGCCGCCCATTACGCGCATGCACCGGCGTAGACCCCCTCCCGAGCCTCCCCCTTTCAGGGGGAGGAGGGAGACGGCCGCGCCGCTCGGCACAATCGCGTTGCTCCCTGCGAAGCACCCACGCATCAATGGCGGAAGAGCATGGCCACGAATTCTTCCTCCCCCTGAAAGGGGGAGGATAGGTGGGGGTCATGCTGACCACCGAGTGCCTATTTCCCTTCGCGCGTGATCCCCGCGATCAGCTTCGCCAGCACCCCGTCGAGCTGCTTCTGCTCGGCCTTGCTCAGCGCCGCGAGCAGGGCAACCTCGTTGGCGACATGCGCCTCATAGGCCTTGTCGATCAGCGCCCGTCCCTTGGCGGAGAGCGCCACCAGCGTGCCGCGACGGTCGGTCGGGTGCCTGCGGCGCTCCACCAGGCCGGCCTTCTCCAGCCGGTCGATGCGCGCCGTCATGCCGCCCGACGACATCATCGTCGTCTCGTAGAGCGCCGTCGGCGTCAGCGCATAAGGCGGGCCAGAGCGGCGCAGCGTCGCCAGCACGTCGAACTCGCCCGGTTGCAGTCCGAAGCGCGCCATCACCGGCGTCAGCCAGTCGCGCATGATGACCAGCGAAGCCTCGTTGAGCCGCCCGAGCAGGGCCATCGGAAACGGGTCGATCTCCGGACGCTCCTTGCGCCATTGGGCGGAGGCGGTTGCGGCACGGTCGGCCGTCGGGCGATCGGACATCGGTCGTTTGGGCACGGGATATCTCTTGACATCAAGATACTTGGCGCCAAGATAATGTCAGATCAGTCGGCAGCTGCCAAGCCGCCGGCCTGCTTCGGAGACATGGCTCATGACCGCCCACATCGCCGGCGCGGCGCGGCGGCTGACGGCCGCGCGCACGACCCCTTTCGTGCTGCTCGTCGCCGTCGGTGCCCTGCTCGGCGTCTTCGCCGCGCTCGCCAAGGCGGCGACGCAGACCGGCTGGCATCCGCTTGCCTTCCTGTTCTTCTCGCTTGCCGGCTCGGGCGCGATCCTCGCGGCGCTGGCCATCCGCAGCGGCCAGCCGCCCGGCCGCGACCGCCGCACGCTCGCCTACAATCTCGGCTCTGGCCTGCTCTCCGCCATGCTGCCCAATGCGCTGTCCTTCGCCGCCATAAGCCATGTCGGCGCCGGTTTCGTCGCGCTTGGTTTCGCCTTTCCGCCGCTGATTTCCTATCTGATGGCGCTGGCGCTGAAGATGGAGCGCTTCCGCGCCGCCCGCGCCGCCGGCCTCGCGCTTGCCTTCCTCGGCGTCGTGGTGCTGGTGGCAACCAAGGCCTCGCTCGGCGATGTCAGTCCCTTGTGGATTGCGGTTGCACTCGCCGCTCCGGTGGTCGTCGCCAGCGGCAACATCTTCCGCAGTCTCTACTGGCCGCCCGGTGCAACGCCGCTGTCGCTGGCGCCGGGCATGGTGATCGCCGCGGCACTGCTGCTCGCCCCAGTCCTGGCTGTCGCAGGCGTGCCCCTCCTGCCGCCGCTCACCGGCGCGACGGTCGCGCTGGTGCTGGCGCAGATCGCCGTCTTCGCGGCGACCTTCGGCCTCATCTTCCGCCTGCAGGCGCTGGCCGGTCCGGTCTATCTCAGCCAGATCGGCTCGGTCGGCGCCGTCGCCGGCGCAGGCATCGCCGTCCTTGTGCTTGGCGAGCCGGCGGACGCCGGCCTCGTCGCGGCGACGCTTGCCATTCTCGCCGGGGCCTGGCTGGTCAACCGCACGCGCTTGCCGCACATCGTCCGGCCGCAGGCGCCACCGGCGCCCCTACCGTGCCCACCATGCGCGCCCTGACATGCGGCGACCCGGCTCATTGCCCATGGCCGACGCCGGCGCCTAGGCTTGTCTGTTTTGCGATCATCCCGAATCGGACTCCGTCATGACTTCCGAAGCCGCCTGGTTCTCCCGCCTCACCATCGCTGCTGCCGGCATTCTCGGCGCCGTCGGCGTCATGGCGGCGGCCGGCGCCACCCATCTCGGCGACACCCGTATCCTCGGTTCCCTGGCGCTGATCGCGCTCAGCCAGGCACCGGCGGTGCTGGTGCTGGCGCTGCTTGCCGGCCGTCACTGGTCGACGCGCATCGCTACGCTGCTCATCGGCGGCGGCGCGATCGTCTTCTCGATCGACCTGATCGCGCTGCATTTCATGGGCGCCAGCCCGCTGCCGATCATGGCGCCGATCGGCGGCACTGCCATGATCCTCGGCTGGCTCGCCCTCATCCCGGCGGCCTTCCCGGGAAGCGGTGAACGTCTGCACGGCACCTGCTTGAGGGTCCCCTCTCCCCTTGTGGGAGAGGGACAGGGTGAGGGGGCGAGAGCTTATCCGGATAGTGCGGCTCCCCCTCACCCGCTCGCTGACGCTGGCGACCTCTCCCCAATGAAGAGGTGGTCACGACTGTGTCCTTCGCCCTACCAGAGCTGATCGACGTGCTTGGCGATGCGCGTCGTCGTAGATCGTCTTCGCCGCCGCCATCACCTCCGCCGAGAGCGCCGGCAGCGCCGCGGCGGCGGAATTCGCCTCCGCCTGCGCCTTGTTCTTGGCGCCGGGGATGACCACGGTCACCGCCGCGGCCATCAGGATCCAGCGCAGCGCGAAGGCCGCCATGGTGGCGCCGGCCGGAACCAGCTTCTTCAGTTCCTCGACCGCATCGAGCCCGACCTCATAGGGCACGCCGGAGAAGGTCTCGCCCTTGTCGAAGGCGGCGCCCTCGCGGTTGAAGGTGCGGTGGTCGTCGGCGGCGAATGTGCTGGCGCGCGTCAGCTTGCCGGTCAGCATGCCGCTCGCCAGCGGCACGCGCACGATCACCGCGACGCCTTGTCTCTCAGCCTCCGGGAAGAACAGCCGCTCGGGCCGCTGGCGGAAGATGTTGTAGATGATCTGCACCGAGGCGACGCCGGGGAACGCGATCGCCTTCAGCCCCTCCTCCACCTTCTCGACGCTGACGCCGTATTTCCTGATCTTGCCGTCCTTGGTGAGCCCGTCGAGGACGTCGAAGACCTCGGGCATGTAATAGACCGCCGGATGCGGGCAGTGGAGCTGGACGAGGTCGAGCGCGTCCATCTGCAGCCGCTTGAGGCTCGCCTCGACCGACCTGGTGATGTTGGCCTTGTTGTAGCTCTCCGGCTTGTTGTCGCCCTCGCGCCCGGTCTTGGTGGCAACGAAGGGGCGCGTACCGCCGCGTGCCTTCAACACGCGCCCGATGATCGTCTCCGAGCGGCCGTCGCCATAGACGTTGGCGGTGTCGATGAAGGTGACGCCGGTGTCGAGCGCTGCGTTGAGCGCCGCTTCCGCGTCGCTCTCGCTCACCTCGCCCCAGGTGCCGCCGATCGCCCAGGCGCCGAAGCCGATTTCCGAAACGGCGGTGCCGAGCCGTGAAGCACGTCTCTGTTTCATCTGTCCTGTCCGTCTGAAATTGCGTGTGGGTGGTTCAGGCGGTCATAGACCCGGCCGGCGGCAGGCGCAACGCGGCACCTGTCACACCCCCCTCACCTTCGGCTCGCCGCCGTCGCCGAGCATGAGCGCGGTGAGCGCCCAGACGAGCGCGTCGAGCCGGTCGGGCGAGCGGCCGGCGGAGAGCCCGTCGACGCCGAAGTCGCACATCTCGTCTTCCAGTTCGGGCAGCGCGCCGACATGGCGCACGCGCCCCTGGGCATAGAGCGCCGCCACCGGCTCGGCGCGCAGCCACTTGCCCCTCGTCGCGCGCACCGGCTTGACCGGCACGCCGGCATCGACCTCGTGCATGACGGCGGCGACCATGTCGCCACCCTGGTTGACCTCGGCGACCAGCGCGTCGGCGCGGAAGCGCCGGTAGAGAGCGATTGCCACCGCCGCCCATTCGGCCGGCCGCACTTCGCTCAGGCTGCCGTCGGCGAGCACGTAGCCGATGTCGTCCTTGCCCAGCCCCGCGACGACGATGCCGCAGCGTCCGCTGCGCTTCGAAGCCGGCGGGTCGACCGCGACCACGATGCGCGCCAGGTCCTTCGGCGCGGCGCTCACCCGCGCCGTCTCGATCGCCGCGCGCTGCCAGAGCGCGTCGGCGCGTTCCGCGATCATCTCGCCGAGCAGCTCCTGGCGGCCGAGGCGCGTGCCGTGATAGCGCGCGACGACTGCGGCTGAGGAATCCCGGCGCCAGGTTCATGGCGTTGTCCGCCGTGGTCGCGCGGCTGGTGACCGTCGTGCCGTCGGCCGCGTCGGCGATCAACCGCTTCAGAAGCGGGATCGGCCGCGGCGTCGTGGTCACCACCTGGCGCGGATGCGGGCCCAGGCGCAGTCCGAATTGCAGCATGTCCCAGCAGGCGTCCGGATAGCGCCACTTGGCCAGTTCGTCCGCCCAGGCGGCGGCGAACTGCGGCCCGCGCAGCGATTCCGGATCTTCCGCCGAGAAGGCCTGCGCCACCGTGCCGTTCGGCCACACGAGCCGGCGGCGCGAGCGCTGCCATTCCGGCCGCTCCCATGAGCCATGAATGGCGAGCAGTCCGGAGACGCCCTCGATCATCACCTCGCGGGCGTCGGCGAAGGTCTCGCCAACAAGCGCGATCGGCCCCGCAGGCTTCGGCTCGGCGGTTGCCAGCGCCCGCACCCATTCGGCGCCGGCGCGGGTCTTGCCGGCGCCGCGTCCGCCGAGGATCAGCCAGGTCAGCCAGTCGCCGTCGGGCGGCAGTTGATCGGGCCGGGCGTCCAGCGGCCCAGTGCGGATTGAAGGCTGTTCGAACGTGGCGCCACGGCATCGCAAGAGTCCGCGCCAGCGTCAGCGGCTCACTCCCCTTCGTTCAGCCCAGTCTTTAATGCGTATCGCGCAAGGTCTGCGTTGTAGTCTGTCACGGTCAGCACGGTTCCGGTTCTACGGCTTTGCGCCGTCGTCCCGGTCGAGCGCAATCAGTGTTTCGAGTGTCTTGGCGAGCACGGCGAGCGTGCGCGCGTCCTTCTCGTCGGTGGTGGCGCCGGGCTTCGCCGCCCGCGCCTCCAGGTCGCCGGCCTGGCGATCGAATACCCGATAGAGCCGGCCGAGCATGCGCGTGCGCCGCGCCGCCGCGCTCGCCGTCTTGCCCGGCCCATTGCCACTGAAAGGCGGGCGTACCGGCGCGCCGGCGGGGCGCACCCAGCTCTCTTCCGCCTTCCATCGGGAAAGCGTGCTGGCGGCTATGTCCAGGCGCCGGGCAATCTCGCGGAGCGGGAGCGTCGTCCCCTCCACGTGCCGCCGCGCGTCGGCCTTCAGCGCCGCCACTTCGGCGTGGCTCAGGAGGCGCCGCTCAGTTCCGGCAAAATTGCGGATCCACCGCGGCGGCGGGACCTGTACCACTACCGCGCGCGCCGTTTCCGGCGGCACGGCCACCGCCGTGTCGAACGGTGCCGCTTCGCTCGCATCGGCCGGCGCTGCTTCAGGCGGCGGCATCGCCGAACGGCCCGGCGCTGCCGTTCGGCCGCGGCGCTGCCTCTGCGTCCACAATGCTCATGGGCGATCCCCTGAAAAGAAGAACCCCCGCGGCGGGGCAGCAGCGGGGGTCCAGACATGGTCGCAGATGCCCGGAGGTCTGTTGGGCTTGGGGGGCGCGGCGGGGGGAGGAGAACCGATCGCCCACTTCTGCGACGTTAGCTGAACCATACACAAGCAGCGTCACGCTGTCAAGGAAAAAAGTCCTAGGAATGTTTGCCTGTTCTTCACCTGCCATTCACCCTGGCGCGGCGGCCGGGCGATCCCTCCCCCTGAAAGAGGGAGGATGGGAGGGGGTCTGCCACGCGCGCCTAACTCCGCCTTGGCGAAAGGCACCAAGCGGCGACGCCAGCCGCATTCGTCCCCTCGCCCCATTGGGGAGAGGTGAGTGCGTTCGCCGAGCGCCAGCGACATACTCCCCTCCCTCCCCGCTCTGGGGAGGATCACAGAACCCAGAAGATGCCGTTCAAGGCACGCCGGTCATCGACGCGCGGGACGCCACGCGGTTTGCAAGGAAGGATCGGCTGGATGGTCTTCCATTTAGCTTCGTTGAGCGCCTGTTCATGACGAAAGCTCCTTTTCGGAGCTTGAATCACGAGGCAATCAATTGCCGCAAGCCGACGGCTTGATGTCGCAAAGTCACCCAACAGCGAGCTCCGGCGCTTGTCGCAGGCACGGCGCAGCTTGACCCGTAACGGACCCGCGTGTGCAGTGCACCGGATTGACGCGGATCTACCTTTGCTGCACGTTTGTAGTCCTTGTAAATAGAACGTTCGGGGGGAGTATCTTGCCAAAGTTTTTTGATTCACTCTTGTGGCGCCCTGCCTGCCTTATGTGCCTACTAGCGCTCTCGAGCGGGAGCGCAAACGCGACTACGATCACGGAAACGATCGTCAATCTCGCCCCCGACGGTGCCGACTCCTCCAGTACATTTTCAGGCACTGGTTATGTTAGTCCGAGATCGGATGGTAGTTTTGGTGGGTGGTTTCATGCCGAAACGGAAAGCAGCCCAGCACCTCACTCCCGAAGTCTGGCCGAGATTGACATCTCAGGTTTGGCTGGCACGCAAATAAATAGCGCGATCCTTAGTTTATATATCCAATTAGTCTATGTACCCAACCAGACGCTCACCATAACTGAGTTCGATGCTACTGGCACCCTTGGGTATCAATTCCCTAATCCGAGCAGCCCTGAGGGAAGCTTGGGTTTCACAATAGCGGGACCAGGTACCGTAACGCTGGACGTAACCTCTCTATTATCGGCTGCCATTTCTGATGGCGACCAGTGGTTCGGGCTGTACTTCTCGCCTGTGACTACCGCCTCTTCAGGCTTCGTTACACCCACCTCTGGCAATGCCGACGCAGCGCAGATGCGATTGGCTATCGACTACAGCGCTGTTCCCGTGCCCGGCACTCTCTCACTTCTTGCAACCGGCCTCGGCGCATTGGGTCTGTTCGGCTGGCGCAGCAGGAAGAAAGCTGCGGTACTTGCTGCCTGATCAGGATACCTGATTTGAATTTGGAGTGACCGTCGTGAGGCGGTCCCTCTTTGTGCGAGTGCGATGACCGCTCTTGGCGCTTCGGAAGCTCGTCGAGATCGGGCCGCCGGAATCACCAAAGAGATCATCGTACTTCCGCTGGTGGCGCTTTTCGGACATTCGCAGACGCACCGGCAATGTCGGCGATTCATCCGAGAGCGGACGTGAGACCGATCTGATCGCTCTCACGCTTTGTGAGTACACGACCTAAGAGGCCGGCCTGTCGGAGCCGGCCGATTCACCCCACCAGGCGGCGCGGCTCCTGCGTCATTCCAGCGAAGGCCGGAATCCGTGGGCAGCGGCCACGTCCGCGGAATGCGCGCTCCCTATCAATTGGCTGTCGTCCCGGCGAAAGCCGGGGCCCGGCACACACCCCCGTTGCGGCTCTTGCCGGGCCCCCGCCCCACGCTCCCCTCCCTCCCCGCTCTGGGGAGGGGGGACCGCGCGGAACGCGCGGTGGGTGGGGTCGTCCGGGACACCCGCGCGCGCCGTTGTCCCCACGAAAAGCCAAGGCAATGATCTCGATCAAAGCGCCGGCCCCGCGTCCGTGGCGGACTGTCGGGGAACGAAGGCCGTTCGGGCCTCCTGGCATCACCGGCAGCATCTTTCGCCGGTCATCGGCGCCGCGCCATCTTGCGCAGCGCTGCCGCGCGAGGGCGGCGACAGGGTCAACGATTTCTCGTGCCCGGCTGCCCCCGCGCGTTACCTTCCTCTGCCGCTTCCCGATCCCCCCATGCGACAGCCCGTCTGCGTCTCGCTCGGCGCCGCATCGGAAGAACAACCACCTGCCGGCCCTCCAGCGCTGCGCCTCCCGGCAGACGCTTCGTCGGAATTGGATCTATCTGGCCAAAAATGGCTCTGATGGCCGAATAACGCTGGAGTGAGTGACCTGCTCCCCGGTTTGTCCGCGTTTATGGGTTAGCCCTGTTCACGTTGTGGTCCGCTGCGGACCGGGTTGCAAACTCGTTTGGGGTGAGCCCGTCGAGGCTCGTGTGCGGTCGGTTCAGATTATAGTCGACCCTCCATTCCTCGATGATGTCGCGGGCGTGGCGATAGCTGCGGAACAGATGCTCGTTGAGGCATTCGTCCCTTAGGCGCCCGTTGAAGCTTTCCACGAAGCCGTTCTGCATGGGCTTTCCCGGCGCGATGTAGTGCCACTCGACGCCATGGTCCTGTTGCCATTCGAGCATCGCATTCGATGTGAGTTCGGTTCCGTTGTCACTGACGACCATCAGCGGGTAGCCACGGTGCTCCGCAATCGCATCCAGCTCTCGCGCCACCCGCTCGCCCGAGATCGAGTTGTCGACGACGGTCGCCAGGCATTCCCGGCTGAAGTCGTCGATGATGCACAGGATGCGGAAGCGGCGGCCGTCGACCAGGGTGTCGGAGACAAAGTCGAGGCTCCAACGCTGGTTCGGGTCCTGTGGGATGGCCATGGGTGCCCGCGTGCCCAAAGCCCGCTTGCGACCTCCGCGCTTCCTCACCGTCAGCCGTTCTTCACGGTATAGGCGATAGAGCTTCTTCCAGTTCACCTCGACGCCCTCGCGCTTTAACAGGAGGTGCAAACGGCGATAGCCAAAGCGCCGGCGTTGTGACGCCAGCTCCTTCAGCCGCCCACGCAGATCGGCATCATCCGGTCGCGTTGAACGGTAGCGATAGACGCGCGGATCAATGCCCACGAGGCCACAGGCGCGGCGCTGCGAGTATCCCTTGTTCTGGATGGCCCAGCTCACGGCGTTCCTCCTCGAGCCGGGCGTCAGAAGTTTTTTCCGAGCATCTCCCGGAGCGTCGATACGTCCATTATCGACTCCGCCAGGAGCTTCTTCAGCTTCGCGTTCTCCTCCTCCAGCGCCTTCAGCCGCTTGGCCTCGGAGATCTCCATCCCGCCAAACTTCTTGCGCCACGTGTAGAACGTCGCATCCGAGATGCCGTGCTTGCGGCACAGCTCAGGCGCCGACAACCCCGCCTGGTGCTCCTTCAAAATGCCGATGATCTGCTCGTCCGAAAACCGGGATCGCTTCATTGCCTGTCTCCTCCGTCAGAGAACAGGCTAACCCCAAAGCGAGGGCACTTCAGGGGAGCAGGTCATGAGGGCAAAGGTTAACGCTTTGTAAACGCGCTTCCCCTCCCGCGTTAACGTTACATTCATCTTTGCCGCCCGCGGCGGCGTCTGCACGCTATATTTAATAACAATTAAGAAAAGCAGGCGCCGGATGACCTTCATTCTTACCTTCGCGACGGCGGTAGCGGCCGGTTGGATCATCGACCGGCTCGCCTTCAATGGCGAGCTGACGACGATGATCCGCGACGAGGTGGCGTTCACCCGGTCCCGGCGCAAACAGCCCACCAAGGCGTCGCGCACCGCCCGCCGCGGCGTCGGCCTGCGCTAGGCAAAGCCCTTCCCGCTTCCGCGGGCAAACCGTCCCCCCAATAGAATCCTTTCTTCAGAACCGGGTCCTCCACCACGCTCACGAAACGTCGGCGCGTTGCGCCCTCGCGTCGGGCCCCTTCTCCCCCCTTGCGGCAGGGCAATCGCATATGGCACGGCGCACCACCTCTCCCCGGCGGGGAGAGGTCGGATCGGGCCGCGTCAGAGGGGGAGAACGGCGAAGCCCGATTTTCGCCGAAGGCGGAAAATCGCTGGCGCAGCCAAGAGGGAGGTCAGGGCAAGGCCGGCAGTTCCGCCCTCGGGCCGCCCCCCTCGCCCGCGCGCCTCAATAGAACCCGACCTTCCGTCGCCGCTTCGGCGGCTTGCGCTCGGAGACCTCGATGCCGTCGGCGGGGTCCTCGGCCGGCCATTCGACGATGTGGTCCTCGAAGTCGTCGATCGACTTGCCGATTTCGGTCTCGGTGCGTCCGCGCACGGAGATGCCCGCCTGATGCACCGTCTCGGGATCGCCGGAGATCAGGGGATGCCACCAGTAGAGGTCGCGCCCTTCGGCGACCAGGCGATAGCCGCAGGTGGGCGGCAGCCATTGCAGCGCGCGCACGCTCTCCGGCGTCAGCGCGATGCAGCCCGGCACCTTCGCATGACGATGCTTGTAGTCGGTGCAGCGGCAGGTCTCGCCATCGAGCAGCTCGCAGGCGAGATCGGTCCATTCGATCGCGCCGGTGTCCTCATATTCGAGCTTGTTGAGGCAGCAACGGCCACAGCCGTCGCAGAGCGATTCCCATTCGCTGCGCGTCAGCTCTTCCAGCGTCTTCACCCGCCAGAAGGGTTCGGCTTCCTCGGGTGCCTTCGGCCTGCGACTCACCACCTGCCCTCTCCTGCTCCAAACCTTATGCCATGGGTCGCGGAAAACGGCCCGCCGCAGGCGATGCGCCATGCGCCGCCGGCGATTTCTTTGGTGAAATCGATGGGTTTCTTGAGCCTATAAGTCTCTGTCAAATTTCTTCTTGATGATATTTCACGGCTTTCCATAGATATCATTTTCCTACTTCATAATACATCAATCGTTATTGCTCATTGTCCTCTTCGACTGTTATTTTCTCATGACCGTTGCATTGCTCGGCCATATCGGCGATCTTGCCTGCCGTTCCCATGGAGACACTCAATTATATCCTTGGCCATTGGCCCCTGATCCTTTCGCGCACCGGTGAACACGTGTCCATCGTCGGCGTGGCCGTGGGCCTTGCGATTCTCACCGGCGTGCCCATCGGCATCGCCATCACCCAGAACCGGCGCGCCGCCGACGCCGTGCTCTACATCGCCTCGGTGGTCATCACGATCCCCTCGATCGCGCTGTTCGGCATCATGATCCCGGTGCTGTCGCTCATCGGCCAGGGCATCGGCTACTGGCCGGCGGTGATCGCGGTGCTGCTCTATTCGCAGCTGCCCATCATCCGCAACACCTACACCGCCATCCACAACGTCGACCCGGCACTGCGCGAGGCGGCGCGCGGCATGGGCCTCACCCGCTTCCAGCGCCTCAGCGAGGTCGAAATCCCCATCGCCGTGCCGGTGATCATGTCCGGCGTCCGCGTCGCCGTCGTCATGAACATCGGCGTCACCGCCATCGCCGCCTATATCGGCGCCGGGCGGATTGGGCGCCTTCATTTCCCGCGGAATCAGTCAAACCGATCCGCGGCAGTTGATCACCGGGGCGTTGGCGGTCAGCGTGCTCGCGGTCGTCGCCGATCTCGTGCTGCTCGGCCTGCAGCGATTGCTCACCTCACCCGGGCTGCGTGCGGCATGATCCGGCTCGATCACGTGACCAAGGTCTTTCCCGGCGGCTCCGTGCCGGCGGTCGACCAGGTCACCATGGAGGTGCCCGCCGGCGAGATCTGCGTTCTGCTGGGGCCGTCCGGCTGCGGCAAGACCACGACCATGAAGATGGTCAACCGGCTGATCGAGCCGACCTCGGGCGAGATCTTCATCGACGGCAGGAACACCGCCGACCAGGATCCGGTCGCGTTGCGCCGCACGCTCGGCTACGTCATCCAGCAGATCGGCCTATTCCCCAACAAGACCATCGCCGACAACATCTGCGTCGTCCCCGACATCCTCGGCTGGGACAGGGCCAAATCGCGCCAGCGCGCCGCCGAGCTGCTCGACATGGTCGGGCTCGACCCGTCGATCTTCCTCAGGCGCTATCCCAAGGAGCTGTCGGGCGGCCAGCAGCAGCGCATCGGCGTCTTGCGCGCCATCGCCCACGACCCGCCGGTGCTGCTCATGGACGAGCCCTTCGGCGCCATCGACCCGATCAACCGGGCGGTCATCCAGGACGAGTTCCTGAAAATGCAGGCGAGCTTGAAGAAGACGATCATGTTCGTCAGCCACGACATCGACGAGGCGGTGAAGATGGCCGACCGCATCGCCATCTTCCGCGAGGGGCGGCTGGTCCAGTACGACACGCCGGACAGCCTCCTCGCCCACCCCACCAACAGCTTCGTCTCGGACTTCGTCGGCGGCGACCGCACGCTGAAGCGCCTGCAGCTGCTCAAGGTGCCGGACGCCATGATGCACGACCCGCCCTCGGTCAGGGCCGAGGACACGCTGGCGCGGGCCGTCGCCCTCATGGAGGAGCACGGACACACGGCAATCGTCATGGTGGGCCCGCGCGGCCGGGCGCGCGGCTATGTCGACCTGCCGACGGCACGCAGCACCAGAGGCAAGGTCGGCGAGCACGTTGAGGGCCTGCCGACCACCATCAATCTCTCCGAGAACCTGCGCACCGCCGTCTCGACCATGTTCCGCCACGACGTGAGCTGGCTCGCCTGCGTCGACGAAGACGGCCTGTTCCAGGGCCACGTGACGCTGCGCGGCATCACCCATCTGCTGGCACAGGCCTATCGCGATGGCTGATTCGCTCGAGACCCTGGCCATGCACCGTCTGTGGCGGAACGGCCTGCTCGTGCTGATGTTCGCGCTCGGTGCCTGGGCCTGGGCCGGCGGGTTGCTGCCGGCCATCTTCGAGCAATGGGACGACGTCACCTTTCTCACCCAGGAACACATCGAGCTCGTCATGGTTTCCGGCGGCCTGGCGATCATCGTCGGCGTGCCCATCGGCGTGCTGCTCACCCGCCCCGCCTTTCGCCGCTATGGCGACGTCGCCTTGCAGGCGCTCAACATCGGCGCCACCATCCCGACGCTGGCCGTCCTCGCGCTTTCCATGAGCGCGCTCGGCATCGGCAACGCGCCGGCCATCTTCGCCCTGTTCATCGCCACGCTGCTGCCGATCGTCTCCAACACGCTCGCCGGCATCCGCGCCGTGCCGCCTCACCTCGTCGAAGCGGCGCACGGCATGGGCATGAGCCCCCGCCAGATCCTGTGGCAGGTGGAACTGCCCAACGCGATGTTCGTCATCTATGCCGGCATCCGCACGGCGCTGGCCATCAACGTCGGCACCGTGCCGCTCGCCTTCCTCATCGGCGGCGGTGGCCTCGGCGAACTGATCTTCAGCGGTATCGCACTCAACGAGTTCGGCATGATGCTCGCCGGCGCCATCCCCACGGCGCTGCTCGCCATCCTCGTCGATTTCATCATGGGCCAGCTTCAGCTCTGGACCATCCCGCGTGGTGTCAACCCGCTGCGCTGACTGCCGCGTCCCCGCTTCGTTTGCGCGGCACTTAAACCGAAGGAGGACTACATATGAAACAGCTTGCGAAGGTATTGGTGGGCACGGTTGCCGCTCTCGGCATCGCTGCCTCCGCCCATGCCGCGACCATCGTGGTCGGTGGCAAGAACTTCACCGAGCAGTATCTGCTCGCCGAAATGACCAGCCAGCTTCTCAAGGCGAAGGGATTTACCGTCGAGAAGAAGGACGGCATGGGCTCCAATGTCGTGCGCCAGGCCCAGGTCAACGGACAGGTCGACGTCTACTGGGAGTACACCGGCACATCGCTGGTCACCTACAACAAGGTCAGCGAGCGCATGAACGCCGCGGACACCTATAAGAAGGTCAAGGAGCTCGACGCCAAGGTCGGCCTCACCTGGCTCGATCCCTCGTCGGCCAACGACACCTATGCACTGGCCGTGCAGGCGGCCAATCCCCGGACCGACGCGATCAAGACGCTGTCTGACCTCGCCGCCAGCTATAACGACGGCAAGGGCCTGGTGATGGCAGTCAATGCCGAGTTCCCGAAGCGCCCGGACGGCCTCATCGGCCTGCAGAAGGCTTATGGCTTCAACACCACCCGCGCCGACCTCAAGGCGATGGATTCGGGCCTCACCTACCAGGCGCTGAAAGACGGCAAGGTCGATATTGCCCTGGTCTTCGCCACCGACGGGCGGATCAAGGCCTTCAACTTCCGCGTCCTCAAGGACGACAAGGAGTTCTTCCCTAACTACGCCATCGTTCCGGTGGTGCGCACCGAAACGCTCAAGGCCAATCCCGGCCTGGCGGAGCCGCTCAACGCTCTGTCGGCGAAGCTCACCGATGCGGTCATGCAGAAGCTGAATGCCGAGGTCGACGTCGACAAGAAGTCGGTCGAGGACGTCGCCGCCGGCTTCCTCAAGGAAAGCGACCTGACGATGTAGTCGGCCCGATGTCCGTCGCCGGCGCTTGTCCCAAAGCGCCGGCGACTCCTTGCCATAACATTAACGTCTATCAGCAAGCCTTTACGTTGTTTCGGGATTCCCCGTGACGTTGGCGGCATTCCAATTTACCCTGCTGCCATGCGTAACCTGTTCAGCCCGTCGGCCGGCGTTCTTTCGGCCGTCGCTCTTCCTGTCTTCCTTCCTGCCGCTGGCCACTCCGGCGCAGGCAGCGATGGCGATCGTTGCCTTCCGCGATGCCGGCTACGCCCCCGGCACGATCGTGGTCAAAACCTCGGAACGCCGCCTCTATTTCGTGCTCGGCGGCGGACAGGCGGAGCGCTTCCCCGTCGGCGTCGGCAAGGCGGGAAAGCGCTGGACCGGCTTTAAGCGCATCGAGCGCCACATGTGGCACCCGGACTGGGCGCCGCCAGCCGAGGTCAAGCACGACATTCCGAGCCTGCCGAACCTCATCAAGGGCGGCACGCCGGCCAATCCCATGGGCGTCGCGGCCCTGGTGCTGACCGGCGGCGACTACGCCATCCACGGCACCAACCGGCCGCAATCGGTGGGTGGTTTCGTCTCCTATGGCTGCATCCGCATGCTGAACAGCGACATCACGCGGCTGTTCGCCCAGGTCGGCGTGGGAACCCCGGTCTACGTGATTCCCTGAACCCCACCCGCGGCCCAGGGGACGCCGGTTATGGCTTTGCGAAAGCCTGCCTCCTCCCCTATCCTGCCCCGGCACCGCCATCATCCACCCGTATAGGCTGCCGTTCTCACAGGATCCTCTCAGGTGCGCGACCCGTTCCAGAGCAACCGCAAGCGCCGCCGCGGCCTCAGGCTTATCGAAGTCGATGCTTGGATCGACACCAGCCTGTTCCGCGCCGGCGGCCTGATCGCCGGCCGATTCGAGGCGATCTCGCGGTTCATGCGGCGTTTCCGGGTGACCGGCATCGCCCGCGCGGTCGTCGAGTTCGTCGGCGAAGGCTTTACGCTCGGCACCGGCGGCGCGGTGCTCATGCTCGCCTTCGCCATCCCCTCCTTCCATGCCACCAGCAGCGACTGGTGGTCCAAGGGCGATCTCGCCGTCACCTTCCTCGACCGCTACGGCAACGAGATCGGCAAGCGCGGCATCAACCAGAGCGACGCGGTACCGCTGGAGGAGATGCCCGACTATCTGATCAAGGCGGTGCTGGCGACCGAGGACCGCCGCTTCTACGACCATTTCGGCATCGACGTCCCCGGCACCCTCAGGGCCCTGGTCGAGAACCTCAGGGCCAACGCCGTCGTCCAGGGCGGCTCGTCGCTGTCCCAGCAGCTCGCCAAGAACCTGTTCCTGTCCAACCAGCGCACGATCGAACGCAAGATCAAGGAAGCCTTCCTGGCGCTGTGGCTCGAGTCGCACTACACCAAGAACCAGATCCTCAAGCTCTATCTCGACCGCGCCTACATGGGCGGCGGCACATTCGGCGTCGATGCGGCGTCCGAGTACTATTTCGGCAAGTCGGTGAAGGACATCAGCCTGGCCGAGGCGGCGATGCTCGCCGGCCTGTTCAAGGCGCCCAGCCGCTTCGCGCCGAGCGTCAACCTGCCGGCGGCGCGCGCCCGCGCCAACGAGGTGCTGACCAACATGGTGCAGGCCGGCTTCATGACCGAGGGTCAGATCATCGGCGCCCGCCGCCACCCAGCCGACGTGATCGAACACGCCAACGACACCAATTCGCCGGACTACTTCCTCGACTGGGCCTTCCAGCAGGTCAAGGACTTCGAGGATTTCAAGGACCGCGTGCTGGTCGTGCGCACGACCGTCGACATGGGCATCGAACACGCCACCGAGGACGCCATCAACAACACGCTGCGCCAGTTCGGCACCTCCTACCGCGTCTCCCAGGGCGCCGCGGTGGTGGTCAGCACCGACGGCGCGGTGCGCGCCATGGTCGGCGGGCGCGACTACGGCGAGAGCCAGTTCAACCGCGCCACCGATGCGCTGCGCCAGCCGGGCTCGTCGTTCAAGCCGTTCGTCTACGCCACCGCCATGATGAACGGCTTCAACCCGAAGAGCATCGTGCAGGACGCACCGATCTGCATCGGCAACTGGTGCCCGCACAACTATGGCGGTGGCTTCTCCGGCCCGGTGACGCTGACCACCGCGCTGGTCAAGTCGATCAACGTCATCCCTGTCCGCCTCGCCCAGGCCTTCGGCCGCGACAAGATCGTCGAGACGGCCAAGAAGATGGGCATCACCAGCGAACTGCGCATCACGCGCTCGCTGCCGCTCGGCGCCTCCGAGGTCAAGGTCGTCGACATGGCCGGAGCCTATGCGGTGTTCGCCAATGGCGGCTACAAGGCAACGCCCTATGCCTTCACCCAGATCCTGACCAGCAGCGGCAACGTCCTCTACGATCGCCGCCGCGACGCCAAGCCGCCCGAGCGCGTGCTGCCGGAGGAGGTCGTCGCCGACATGAACGGCATGATGGTGCAGGTGCCGGAATGGGGCACCGGCCGCGCCGCCAAGCTCGATGGCATCCGCACCGCCGGCAAGACCGGCACCACGTCGGACTATCGCGACGCTTGGTTCTGCGGGTTCACCGGCAATTATGCCGGCGCGATCTGGTTCGGCAACGACAACTACACGCCGACGCGCCGGGTGACCGGCGGCACCCTGCCGGCGCGGACCTGGCACGAGTTCATGACGTTCGCGCACAACGGCATCGACCTCAAGCCGATCCCCTATATCGACAATCCGTTCGAGAAGCCGCCGGCCGGTGCCGCGGTGGCGGCTGCCGCTCCCGGCGATGCTTCCGCCACGCCCGACGCCGGCAAGCCCTCGACCCTGTCGGCGGCGACCACCGAACGCCTGCTCACCATCGAGGAGCTGCTGCGCAAGGCTTCGCGCCTCAAGCCGCTGGCGGCACTCACCCCGCCTCTGCCGGCGCCGGCCGCAGTGGCGGCCGGGGCGACGACCGCGGCGGCTGCATCAACGGCGGTGACGCGCTAGTGTGCAGAGCTGGGCCTTTGTGCTCCACACCGTTGCTGCGATGATGCTCTGCCCCCCATAGGACCTTCCGGTGCGCCTTCTCATCGACATTGTCATCGCACTGGTGATCGCGCTCACGATCGGCGTGTCGACGGCATGGTACGCCATCGAGCACGGCTTCATCTTCGGCGCGGTGACCGCCGGTGCGTGGACGGCGTGGCCGACGGCGGGCAGCGCCGATGCCGATCCCTATTCGCTGGCGACGCTGGCGCGCACCGGCGAAGTGCCGCTCGGCGCCGGCGAGGGCATTGCCTTCACGGCGGAAGACGATTCGGCCGGCGAGCCGCTGTCGGGGTTCTGCACCTATGAGGTGGTCGGCCAGACCCCGGCCGCTCGCCTGTGGACGCTCACCGCCTATGACAACGACGGCCGCCTGATGGTCAACGCCGCCCGCCGCTCCGGCTTCCATTCGCGCGAGATCGTCCGCCGGCCCGACGGCGGCTTCGTCATCACGGTTTCGCCCGAGGTGGCGCCGGGCAACTGGCTGCCCGTCGGCCGCATCGATCACTTCCGCCTGGTGCTCAGGCTCTACGATACGCCGCTGACCACCGGCAGCCGCATCGCCGATCTCACCATGCCCGATATCAGCAAGGTCCGCTGTCGATGAGGCGCACGATCTTCTTCATCATCGGCGGCATCCTGCTCGGCGGCAT
The DNA here is from genome assembly GCA_963830205.1 of uncultured Alphaproteobacteria bacterium. Classification (GTDB taxonomy): domain Bacteria; phylum Pseudomonadota; class Alphaproteobacteria; order Rhizobiales; family Kaistiaceae; genus CAVSRC01. The sequence goes on from CAWHLP010000010.1 coordinate 24,629, forward strand.
TATCCACATCGCCATCGTGTTCATGGTGCCCTATTACGCCGACCACGATGCCTGGGCGCAGATGCACCGTTTCGGCCGCGACGGGCAGTTCCACGTCCTGCCGGTGCCAGCCGCCGGCGCCGAGCCGCTGGCCTCGCTCGATCCGCGCATGGTGCAGTCGGTCTGCCGCTTCAGCCTTGGCCGCGGGCCGGTGCGCGTGACCGCCTCGTTCGCCGACGAGTTCTGGTCGGTCGCGGTGTTCGATCGCCGCGGCCGCAACATCTACAGCCTGAACAACCGCTCGGTCGACCGCGCCAAGCTCGACCTCGCCATCCTCACACCGGTGCAGATGGCGCAGATCAGGCAGAACCCGCCGGCCTCGCTCGAGACGGCGATCGTGCTGGAACTGCCGATCGACGTGGGCTTCGTGCTGCTCAGGGCCTTCGTGCCCGACAATTCGCTGATGGCGAGCGTCACCGCCTCGCTCGAAGCGGCCGACTGCGGCGGAGCCTTGTAGCTTCAGGATGACCGGCGCGGACGGCTGCTGCCGTGCTTGACGCCGCCATCGCTCTCAGGCGGGGACATGTCGTCGACAAACACCGGCGCCTGCCGCTCGATCCTCACACCGGGGAAGATGACGATCTCGCACTCGGTCAGCGCATCGCCCGCGACCATTGGCGGTGCGGTCCTGTGCTGCGGATTAAGGTGAATGATTGTGCCCATGGATCGTCCATCGCGCCTCGGCCGGCTGGCCCGCTTGCTTCGGCGAATCCGCGCCGGCACGGGCCTAGTTAGCGGCAATCAAGGTTAACAGTCTGCTAACGACTTCGGCCGAGAATGGCGCCCGAAACAACTCCTGATCGCAGGCCGAGGTATGCAGTCCCGAACGCTCTCCGACGATCTCGCCGATGTCGCCCGTGCCAACCAGCAGACGCGCGATTCCGCTCTGCTGCGCGCCACCACCGAACTGTTCGTCCAGGATGTCACCCACGACGAGGATGAGATCCGCCGCTACGAGGAGCTGGCGATCCACTTCCTGTCGAAGGTGCCGGTCGAGGTCAGGGCGAACGTCTCCGAGCGTCTGGCGCTATGCGCCGACGCGCCGCCGGCGGTCGTCAAGGCGCTGGCGCGCGACGTCTTCCAGGTGGCTGCGCCGGTGATCCGCCGCTCGCCGCTGCTCGATTCGTTCGACCTGCTCGCAGTCATCGCTGCCACCGACGTCGAGCATCACCGCCTGATTGCCCGCCGCGCCGACCTTGGCGACGACGTCAAGCGGGCGCTGCGCCTGACCGGCGACGCGGAGGTGATCGGCTATCTCGACAACGGTCCTGCCATGCGCGTCGCGCCCGTGGAGCTGGCCGCCGAAGAACCCCGGGCCGTCGAAGCGCCCGAGGCCGCACAACCACCCGAGAGCCAGCCGGCCCCGCGCCGGCGCAGCCGTTTCGACATCTGGCAGTTCCTCGACCTCGACCGGCCGACCCGCCTGCGCGTGATCGCCGACATCGCCGTGGGGCCGCCGATCCCGCGCCCGACGACGGCGGCCGGGCAGAACCCCGATCGCGCCTTCCAGTCGATCCTCAGCGCCGCGCAGATCGTCGGCTTCGCCCGCAACGGCAGGATCGCCGAGATGACCGCGGCGATCGCCGACGGGACCGGGCTCACCCCCGATGCGGTGGCGGCCTGCGTCCAGGACCGCACCGGCGAGCCGCTCGCCATCCTGCTCAAGGCGCTTAGGCTCGACGAATTGCAGGCGCAGCAGATCTTCCTGATGGCAAGCCCGATCGGGCGCGACGTTCAGGCCTTCTTCCCGCTCACCGACCTTTATGCCGGGATGGACCATTCGACGGCGGAAACGCTGTGCGAGGCCTGGCGCATCGTGACGGCCGAGCGCAAGGCCGGCCACGAGCCCTATCTGGCCGAGAATGCCGAGCGGCGCCGCGGCATCGCGGGCACGCCGGTGCGTATCGACCAGGCCGGCCGCGAGGACCAGGCCAAGCGCGCCTAGATCACGGCTCTCGGATTGTCTCGAGGAAGGCGCGGCCAGCGCGGTCTTCGATCGCGACCACCCACAGGTCGGGATCGAAACGCACCTCCCGCTCGACGCGCGCGTTCACCTCGGCAAGCAGCTCCCCGCTCGCCACCAGCTGGAACATGCGCTCGCTCGGCCGCGCTTCGGTGAAGCTCGCCTGCGGGGCCGGCGCGTAGAGGTCGGCCGTGCCGGAAAGCCGGTCGACGATGACGAAGATGGCGCCGGCTTCCTCGGCGCCGTGCCGGGCCACTGCGGCAAAGGCGCCTTCGGCAAAGCAGCGGCGCACATAGGCCCCGACCCACAGGGACGAGGTGACACGCACCGCTAGAGCCCTTGCCTCATTCGGCCTTCATGGCCCCGATCGTGACCAGCCGCGCGACGACCTTGTCGCTCAGTTCGCCGGTCACCGGCAGACCGTTGTCGAGCTGGAAGCGACGAATGCCGTCGGTGGTCGGCTGGCTGATCTGTCCGTCTGCCTGCATCGGGCCGTAGCCGATCGAGTTCAGGGCCTCCTGGACCTTGCGCAGCGTCGCGCCCTGGGCGATCGCGGCCTGCTCGCGCTCCAGTTCCTGGGCGCGGGCGACGGCGGCAGCGACCTGGTCGCTGCTGGCGGCTTCCTTGACGACGGCGGGCACGGGCGTCGCTGCCGGCTGGGCTGCCGCTACCGGCTTCTGCAAGGCAGCAAGCAACTCGGGCGTCGGCTCGCCGGTGACCTTGATGCCGGCGGCCGTCTGCCAGGCGGAGATCGCCGCCTTGGTGCGCGGCCCGGAGAGGCCGTCGATGGCGCCGGCATAGATACCGAGGCGGGCGAGCTCGCGCTGCACCGAGGTGATCATCACCTTGGTCGGGTCGACGGGCGCCGGTTGGGCGGCCAGCGGCGTCACGGCGACCCGCGGCGCCGGCGCCGCAACCGCCACCGGCTGCTGCTCGCGTGTATGCGGCAGGGGAACGGCCGCGGGCCGCGCCGGTGCCTGAACGGCGACCGCGGGGCGGGTCGCGAATAGCGGTTCGGGGTGGCGCCCGGCCTGAAGGAAAAGAGCGTTTGACATGATCGCCATGGCGGTGATCGCCATGACCATCAGCCCGCCGGACATCGCCGGGTTCTCGAAGGCCCGGTCGACGACGCGGGCCATCACGCTGTCGGCTGCAGCTTCTGCTGCGGGCTGGCTTGCAGCCGCGCGGCGGCGGGCGGGTTTGCCGGGCACGTCTCGTCCTCTCGAATACTGGTCTGCCACAAGTCTGTTGGCACCAGTCTCGCAAGCCCGGCTTAAAGAACGCTAAACCATGACCGCCGTCCGCGCCCCGCCGTAATCGGCCGGGAATTGCCTAAACTTTTAGGCGATTTGCCGTGGCCGATTGAACGCCGCTTTCAGCCGCCTGGGCTACGGTGCAGCCCAAGATCGCCCGGACGGAAAAAGCGGATCGAACGGCATGATCAGGTTTCTCTTTCGCACGGTATTCTGGCTGGGAGTGGTTGTCCTGCTGCTGCCAGGCGACCCCAACACCGGCACCGATGCGCCGCGTGTCTCGGCGTTGCAGGCGCTGGTGGCGACGCGCTCGGCCATCGCCGACTTCTCCACGTTCTGCGACCGCAATCCCGACACCTGCGCCACCGGCAGCACCGCCGTCCAGGTGCTTGCCTCCAAGGTGCGCTACGGCGCGGAACTCATCTCGGGCTATCTCAGTCACAACCAGCAAGCCAGCAACCATGGCACCCTGAAGACCGAGGACCTTGAGCCGGCCTGGCGCGGCCAGCCAGGCAAGAGCGGTTCGGCGTAATTCTGAGCGGTGCCCTCGACGGCACCGAGGTCTCCTCCCCGTGCGATCATCGTGGTCGCCCCGCGAGTGGCTCACCTGCCCTGGCCGCTCGCGGTTTCCTTTGTGGTCATGGCAGCCGGACGTTTGCCCTCGGTCGGCTCAGCGCCTATATCGCGCCCATGACCATCGACCAGATCATTGACGACTTCGCGTTTCTCGACGACTGGGAAGACCGCTACCGTTACGTCATCGAGCTCGGCAAGGGGCTCGCGCCGTTGGCGGACAAGGACCGCACCGAGGCCAACAAGGTGCGCGGCTGCGCCAGCCAGGTCTGGCTGGTCACCACCCGCGGCGGGGGCGCGGGCGCAACCGGGGGCGGGCCGGTGCTGCATTTTGTTGGCGACAGCGATGCCCTCATCGTGCGCGGCCTGGTCGCGATCGCCATCACCCTCTTCGACGGCAAGTCGCCGGCCGAGATCGCCGCCACCGATGCCGATGCCCTGTTCGACAGGCTGGGCCTCAAGGCCCACCTGACCGCGCAGCGGTCGAACGGACTCAGGGCCCTGGTCGATCGCATCAAGGCGGACGCGCGAGCGCTGGCAGCGACGCAGCCCTCGGCTTAGAGCGCTTCTTGGTCAGATAGAAGCAGTTCCGTTTCTCGACCGGCGAAGCGATCCGGCGTCGAGACCGGCGAAGGGCGATGCCGGGCATCGGTCGAGCCGGGATCGGCGTCGGGCGCCCGCCGGTTGAGAAACCCGAAGGGACGGGCGCTTTTGCGCCATTATCGGCGCCGTCGGTCTCGGTCGTACCCCGGGTACGTCCGTCGCCCGCCGGCTTGATCCTGTCGCAAAATCGCTCCGTCGGAACCATTCTATCTGACCAAGAAACGCTCTAGTCGATCTCCGGCCGATATCCTTCCGCGCCCCAGTGGCGCAGCGCCGCCGCATTGGGGCCGCGTGCCCGCGTCGACAGGCCGTAATGGCGGGCGAGTGCGGTGAGCGTCAGCCCGAGGACCACCTTGGCGGAGCGCGCCGGCCACTGCCGTTCGCTTTCGATCCGCTCCAGCCCCTTGAGGAAGCAGCAGAAGTCGACGGCGAGATTCGCCATCTCCGGCTCCAGCGCTTTCAGTGCCGCCTCCACCCGCCGGCGCGCGGCCAGCGCTGATTCGGTCAGGTCGGCGATGCCGTTCTCGCCCGACCGGCGCTTGCCGGCGACCGCCGCCATCCAGTTCGCCGTCACCCGCGGCATCAGCTGCGCCCGCTCGTAGTCGGCACGCAGCCTTTCGCCCGCAGCGAACTGGCCGGCATCGATCATCGGCCGGCCGCTGGCATCCTTGCGCCGGCGGAGCCAGGCAAGCGGACTTTCGTCGTGGTTGACGGTGACGCGCCGCCGGCCAAAGGCCTCGTCATCGAGCATGATCGGGCCACGGTCCTGATGCTGCTCGGCGTAGCCGTCGCTGCCGCCGGCGAGGCGGCGGCGGACCGCGGCCGCCCCTGCGGCGGAAATGGCGATGGCGCCGTCCTTGCCGGCAACCACCAGACCGCGCCCCAGCAACAGCGAAACCAGCCCGGCATCAACCGCCTCCTGGCGCTCCGGCGATCCCTCCCGCGTCCCGGCGATCGCAAAGCGCTCCCCGGCCATGCGTACCAGCCGGCCGTTGCGCCGGGTCAGGCGCGTGAGCACGTGCCACGCCTTATCGTCACTCGCATCGGTCACGGGTGGTCATCCCACGCCACATCGGCCTCTCGGCGAACGTCGATCGCCCGCTCGAGGCAGTCGATGAGCGAATCGAGCGAGGACTCCTCGCGGCGCTCCTCGATCACATGGCAGGCATGAGCGGCCGTGGTGCGGTCACGGCCGAAGAAACGTCCGGCCGCCGCGTAGCTCAGCCCCAGCCGAACGCGCGACAGGTAGATCGCGACCTGGCGGGCAAAGGCGACCTCGGCCGCGCCGCGGGCCGGCGCATGCAGCGCCGAAGGCGCCACGCCAAAGGCCGATTCGACCAGCGTCTCGACGAAATGGGTCATGCAGGCAGCGTCCTGCCGGCCGCCGCCCCGTCGGTTCTCGTTCCCCTCGAATCCCACCTGCACAGTCATCGAACGCTCCACCTGCAACCGAGAAATAGGAATAAATTCCTGTAGCAGTCTATGCGTGTTTGCGCCGACGGGGATAACTTTCGCTGCGTTTTCGACGGCGGGGACTGACGGCTGGCTTGTCCCCCCTTTCGCCGGCGGGGGGACACTTGCCTCAGCGTATCGCGGAGGCAGGTCGATGAAAGCGAGCGAATCGAAAATTGCTGCGGGGCTGCGCTCTCGTGCGGCGGCATCGCTCGCGGCGGTCACTGCGGCCGGCGTCGAAGCCTATGACCGCCAGCGCCACCTGCCCCGCGTCCTGCCGGTCGGACCGGAGGAGATCGCCGACGACAGCCTCGCCGGGTGCCGGCGAATCGTCGCCCGCCTGGCGCGGGCGCTGCGTGCCGAGCGCGCTCGCGGCCGCGGCGGCCACTGGACCTATGATCTCAACCGGCACATTGCCCTGCGCCAGGCCTATCTGGCGGAGCGCCGCCGGCTCGACGGTTGGACGCCAGGCGCCGCCAAAAGCAAAGCCGCCAGGAGCAATGCCCCCGGCGGCTGAACCTCACCAGACCGCAGGCGCGGTCAGGATTTGCGGCGGCGCTGCTGGCCCAGGCCCATCTTCTTGGCGAGCGCCGAGCGGGCCGCGGCGTAGTTCGGGGCGACCATCGGATAGTCGGCAGCCAGACCCCACTTCTCCCGGTATTCCTCCGGCGACAGGTCGTAGTGGGTGCGCAGGTGGCGCTTCAACGACTTGAACTTCTTGCCGTCCTCGAGACAGACGATGTAATCGGGGAACACCGACTTCTTGGGATTCACTGCCGGCTTCAGCGGCTCCGGCTCGGGCTGCTGCACACCCATCTGGGTGTTGCCCAGTGCCCGATGGACATCGGCAATCAGCGCCGGCAGGTCGGCGGCCGGCACCGTGTTGTTGCTCACGTAAGCAGACACGATATCCGCAGCCAGTTCGATGAGGTCGGAGCTGCCGTTCTGTTCGTTCATTTGCTTCACCTGGTTCCTGGTTTCTTCTTGTGCCCCTGAAGAGCGTAAGCCGCTCTCCTCGCATTGCATTTGGCGGGAGTTTGTCGTCACGGTGCGCGACGTGAACAATCAAGCCCCGTATACTTGCGGCCCTCTATAAGCGTGCGGTTGGGCAAAGACAAGAGGATCATGAGGATTATTTTCAGGTATTAATGGAGAATTGATCCTGTCAAAACGCTTGCAGAAGCGGAACTCCTCTACGCCTGCATTGGCGCTATCTTGTTCAACTGGAAGGGCAAAATGTCGCAAGCCTGATTCCGATGGCAGACTTGTGATTCCTGCCGAGGTTCCGCACGTAAAAGCTGTATCAGAGAATGTAATAGAGAAACAGATATGCCGCGAGCAGGAGAGTCGCCCAGAACGCCATGCTGCCCGTCGGCCATGCCCGCGCCAGCACGCCGGCCGGGCCATGATGGCGATAGACGGTCGCGAGAAAGCGCGAGACGGCCCGCTCGGCGCGGTCGCTGAATTTGCGCCGCATCTCCCCTGCAAGGCGGTAGACCGCTGCGGCCGCAAGCGGGCCGAGGCGGCGCCAGAACCAATCCCAGTCGAGGGTGATCACCGGCTTGCGCTTCAGGAGCGGCAGCACGACGACGAAGGCGAGCCCGCCGAACATCAGGAGCTGAATCATCGTCGTCACATGGTCGACGGTGTAGGGCTGGTAATCGGCCGGGAACGGCAACAGGGCGTAGAGGGTGCCCGGGAAGATGCCGATGCCGATGCACAGCGCCGCGAACAGCACCATCGCCGCCTGCATGGGCCATGGCGGATCCTTCGGACGCAGGCCGGAATCGCGGTTGAAGAAGATGTACCAGGGCCATTTGAGGCCGATGTCGATGAACACGCCGACCGCTGCAGCGGTCACCAGCAGCCAGACGATGGGCATATGGGCTTCCGCCGCGCCCTCGGCGATCATCGCCTTCGATACGAATCCCGAGGTGAGCGGCACGGCGGAGATCGAAAGCCCGCCGATGATGCCGGTGACCATGGTAAGCGGCATATGGCGGAAGAGACCACCGAGCTCCGAGCACTTGCTCTTGCCGGTCATGGTCAGGACCGAGCCGGCCGACATGAGCAGCAGCGCCTTGTAGATGATGTGGGTGAAGGCGTGGGCGGCGGCGCCATTCAACGCCATCGGCGTGCCGACGCCGATGGCGGTCACCATGAAGCCAACCTGGTTGACCAGCGAATAGGACAGGATGCGGCGGATGTCGTTTTCCAGGATGCCGTAGATGATGCCGTAGAACACCATCCACAGTCCGACGAAGATGAGTACCTCGGCGCCGGGGAAGCCGCGCAGGAGAACGTAGACCGCGGTCTTGGTGGTGAAAGCGGAGAGAAACACGGTGCCGCTGTACGAAGACGCCGGGTAGGACTCCGGCAGCCATGCGGAAACCGGCGGGGCGGCGGCGTTTACCAGGAAGCCGGCAATGATGAGCCAATGGGCCGGGCTGTCGGTTTGCATCGCCGCAAATGCAGTCGAACCACCGTCGGCTATGTGGCCGGCGATGCCAGCCATCAGCAGCACCCCGCCGAGGAGGTGGATGGCGGCATAGCGCAGCCCCGCGGCGCGCGCGCCCTTGCCGCCCGACCAGACGACGATGGTCGAGCCGACCGCCATCATCTCCCAGAAGACGAAGACAGTGATGAGGTCGCCGGCGAAGGCGACGCCGATGGCCGAGCCGGCATAGCAGAAGGCCGCCACCAGTTCGGCGACGTTCTCCCGATGAAGCGCATAAAGCGCCCCGCCGAAGGCCATGATCGAGAAGACGATGCCGAACAGGCGGCTGAGCTTGTCGCCTTCGACCAGGATCAGGTCGTAGCCGAGGAACGGCAGGGTCAGGCCCGGCCCGTCCGGCACAAACCAGACGAGAGCCAGCGTCAGCACGGGGGCGGCGAGCATCACCGCCTGCCGGGCACGCAGCGGCAGAACCGGCAACAGCAGGCCGGCGACGATGAGGACGAAGCCAGGCGGCAGCATCATTCGTCCGCCTCCGTCCGGTTGTCGCCGTAATAGGTGTCCGGCCGGCTCAAGGGTATGCCGAGCCCCTTGGCCACACCGATGATGATAAAGCCGCTGGCAAGCCCGATCAGCGCATAGGCGCCGAGGACGCCGTCGACGCCGAAATGGCTGACGTGGCCGTGCAGCGCGTCGATGACGAGGGTGATCGCCATGACCACCAGCGCCACCGCGGCGAGCCCCCGCACGATTTCGGGCCGTACCAGCGGCGCGCTCTTCTTCGTGGTTTCAGCCTTCTTCGCCATCTAGCCGCCAAGCGTCATCTGGGCGAGCCGCCAGGGCACGCCGGGAAACAGGAACAGGAGAACCGTCAGCAGCGCCGTTGCCACCAAGGCGACGACCATGGGCCACGGTGCCTCCTTGACCGCCACCGCATCTTTTCCGTCGGGGCGGCGGAAGGCGCGATAGACGATGGGGAGAAAATAGCCGGCGTTCAGCAGCGTCGAGACCACGATGACCGCTACCGCAAACCATTGGGCGCTGCCCGCGGCGCCGGTGAGCATGAACCATTTGCCGAGGAAGCCGGCGGTCAGCGGCATGCCGATCATCGAAAGCGCGCCGACGGCGAAGGCGCCCATCGTCCACGGCATGCGGTAACCGATGCCGTCCATCTCGCTGACATGGTCGATATGGGCGGCGGTGTGCAGCGCGCCGGCGGCGAAGAACAGGGTGATCTTGGAGACTGCGTGGGCAGCGATGTGGAGGATCGCACCCAGCATGGCGATCGGGTTGAGCAGCGCGGCCCCGAGCACGACGTAGGAGAGCTGGCTGATGGTCGAATAAGCGAGCCGCCGCTTGAGGTGGTCCTGGCGCAGCGCGATCAGCGAGGCGACGATCACCGTGAAGCCGGCGACATAGACGAGCCAGCCCCCTGCCCCGCTCTCCTTCAGCGTGTCGATGCCGAAGACGAAGACCACCACCTTGACGATGGAAAAGACGCCGGCCTTGACCACAGCCACGGCATGGAGAAGCGCGGAGACCGGTGTCGGCGCCACCATGGCGGCGGGCAACCAGAAATGCACCGGCATGACGGCGGCCTTGGCGATGCCAAAGACGAACAAGCCGAGCAATACGCCCATGGCGAGCGGCGCCATCTTGCCGGAAAGGATGCCGCCGGCGTGGAAGTCAAGCGTGCCGGCGGCGATTCCCGTCCAGGCGATCGCCGGCAGGAGCAGAAGGGTCGAGGTGCCGAGCAGCATCAGGAGATAGAGGCGTCCGGCGGCCTTGGCCTCCTCGTCGCCGTGGTGGGTGACCAGCGGATAGGTGACCAGGGTGAGCACTTCGTAGAAGAGGAAGAGGGTGAACAGGTTGCCGGAGAGCGCAATCCCCATGGTGGCGGCGATCGACAGGGCGAAGCAGACATAGAACACGGTCTGCCGCTGTTCGCCGTTGGCCCGCATGTAGCCGATCGAATACAGCGAATTGACGATCCACAGGCCCGAAGCAACCACCGCGAAGAGCGCCCCCAGCGGCTCGACATTGAAGGCGATGGAGAGGCCGGGGAGGACGTCGAGTACATGCAGCGCCGGCCTGCCGCCGGCAAGCACCTGCATGAGCAGCGCCAGGACAGCGGCGAAGAGGACGATCGTGCCCAAGAGCGTGGCGGCCTCGCGCAGGTTCGGCCGCTGGTGGAGCAGCGCAACCAGGACGGCCGTCGCCGCGGGCGCGATCAGCGCCAAGATGATGAGGTCGGCCCCGCTCATGGCGTGCCCCCGATGAGCAGCGCCGCGGCCTTGGCGGCGATGCCCGCCGTCAGCTCGGTATCGAGGCCGAAGAAGACCGTCGCTCCGGCCAGCAGCCAGATCGGCACGAGCATGGTGAGCGGCGCCTCGACCGCCTTGGCCGCCGCCTCGGAGGGCGCGCGGAACCAGGCCACCTCGATCACTCGGCCGACATAGACGACGGTGAGGAGCGAGCTGGCGACGACCAGGAAGCCCAGCCACCACCAGCCGGCCTCGAAGCCGGCAACGACCAGATACCATTTGGAGACGAAGCCAACCGTGCCTGGAATGCCGATCAGGCTCAGTCCGGCAATGGCGAAGGCGCCGAACGTCAGCGGCATCTTGCGGCCAATGCCGGCCAGATCGTCGACGGCGCAGGTCTTGATGCGCAGCACGACGGCCCCCAGCGCCATGAACAGGGCGCCCTTGATGAGCCCGTGATTGACGATGTGGACGATGGCGCCGGTGAGGCCGGTCACGCTGGCGATGGCGACGCCCAGCGTGATGTAGCCGATCTGCGCCACGGAAGAATAGGCGAACATGCGCTTCACGTCGGACTGGAAGACGGCCACCGTGCCGGCGCCGAAGATGGCGGCGATCGACAGGACCATGAGGATCGGTGTGACCGGCTGGTCGACGAAGACGAAATGGGCGCCGAAGACGGAGAACAGGTAGCGCACGAAGAGGTAGATGGCGACCTTGGTCGAGGTCGCTGCCATAAACACCGTCGCAGTCGAGGGCGCATAGGCATAGGCGTTGGGCAGCCAGACATGTAGCGGGAACAAAGCGAGCTTCAGGCTGATGCCGACGGTGATGAAGGCGAGCGCGGTGAGCACCGGGCGCGTCGAGCCGATGTCGGCGATGCGCTCCGCCATGAGGCCGAGATTGAGCGTGCCGGTCGCCAGATAGAGGAAGCCGACGCCGATGATATAGAAGGTGGCGCCGATGGTGCCGAGGATCAGGTACTGGTAGGCGGCGACCAGCGCCCGCCGGTCGCGCCCGAGCGCGATCAGCGTGTAGCTCGACAGCGACGAGATCTCGAGGAAGACGAAGGCATTGAAGGCGTCGCCGGTGATCGCGATGCCGCTGAGGCCGGTCAGCGACAACAGGTACATGGTGTAGAACCAGGCGACCCGGCCGGGCTCGATCTCGGCGGCGACGCTCTTCCAGGCAAACGGCGCGATCACCGCGGCAATGCCGGTGACCAGCACCAGGATCAGGCCATTGAAGACGTCGATGCGGTACTCGATACCGAGCGACGGGTCCCAGCCGCCGAGGTGATAGGAGATGACGCCCGTCGTCAGCACCTGCTCGAGCAGGCTGAGGGCGATGGCGAAGGCGGTCCACGATGCCGCCGCGGCGATGACCCAGGCCGGCCCCGGCCGCCGCGAAAGCGCCGCCAGCAGCGCCGCCAGCAGCGGCACCACGACCTGAAGAGCGGGCAAGTTCTCCTGGATCAACGCTTCTGATCCCGCTTGAAGATCTCGTCTTCTTCAATGGTGCCGTAGGCCTCGTTGATGCGCACGACGAGCGCGAGTCCCAGCGCCAGCGTGGCGACGCCGACGACGATGGCGGTGAGGATCAGCACGTGGGGAAGCGGATTGGAGTAGACGGTGAACTTGGGGTCGATGATCGGGGCGGTGCCGCCGATGATCTTTCCGGGCGAAATGTAGAGCAGGTAGACCGAGGTCTGGAACAGCGACAGGCCGACCAGCTTCTTCACCATGTTGCCGCGGGCAATGACGATGTAGAGGCCGGCGACCATCAGGAAGACGGTGATCCACTGATTGTAGTGGGCGACGATCCCGGAGAAGAACTCGTTCATCCGCGCCCCCTGCCCGCGAAGGCATAGAAGATGGCCAGCATGGTCGATGAGACCGTGGTGAAGACGCCGACCTCGACCAGGAACACGCCCCATTCCTGTCCGTGGACGTGATCGTGGGCGAGGTGGTTGTAATCGAGGAAATGGCCGCCGTTCAGCATCGAATAGACGCCGACGCCGGCATAGATGAGCACGCCCAGCGGGATCAGCGTCTCGACGATGGCGACCGGCACCAGCCGGGTCGCCGCGGGCAAGCCGTAGATCAGCGCATAGAGGATCAGGCTGGCGCCGGCGATGACGCCGGCCTGGAAGCCGCCGCCCGGCCCGTAGTCGCCGTGAAACTGCACATAGGCCGCGAAGAGCAGCATGAACGGCAGGATGACCTTGGTGGTGACGCGGAGGATGACGTCGAGACGCATGGCCGCCTGCCCTATTGCTTGTCGCCGCTGCCGGCGATGCGGCTGACGGTGCGCTTGAGCAGCAGGAAGACGGCGATGCCGGCGGTGAAGATCACCGTCGTCTCGCCGAGCGTGTCATAACCGCGGTAGCTGGCGAGCACCGAGGTGACGACGTTGGGGATGCCGGTCTCGGGAACAGAACGGGCGAGATAGTCCGGGCCCGCCACCTGGATGGTCGAATCGGCGACGCCGAAGGAGGGCAGCGCGGTCACCCCCCAGATCAGCGCGGCGGCCGTCACCACCGCCACGAACAGCGGCAGAGCCACCGAGTGCAGCGGCCGCGCCTCCTCGGTCTTGGTGAGGTAGAGGGTGCCCAGCATGAGCACGGTCGAGATTCCCGCGCCGACCGAGGCCTCGGTCATGGCGACGTCGACGGCATCGAACTCGATCAGTACGCTCGCCATCAGGAAGCTGTAGATGCCGGAGAGCACGGCGACAGCGAACAGGTTGCGCAGGCGCACGATGCCGATGCTGGTGACGGCCAGCAGGGTCAGCAGGACAGCGGGGATCAGGGTTTCGATGGCGCGGCCTCCTTCGGCTTGGCCTCAGCCTTGGCACCGCCGGCGAGCACCGGCTTGACGCCGGCGTGCAGCGCCGCGCGCGCGATGGCATGGGTGGAGACCGGGCTCATCAGCCCGAAGAAGAGGATGAGGAAGGCGAGCTTGACGGCGATCAGCGAGAAACCGGCGATGACGATCAGGCCGATCAGGATGAGGCCGCCGCCCAGCGTGTCGGACACCGACGAGCCGTGCATGCGGGTGAACACGTCGGGCAGGCGGATGAGGCCGACGGCGCCGACGATCATGAACATGCTGCCGACGAGCACCAGGCCGCCACCCAGCCATTGGCGGATGAGCTCGAAGGTCACGGCTCCTCCTCGCCGGCATCGCCGAGCGCGCCGAAGCGCAGGAACTTGAGCACGGCGAAGGTGCCGATGATGTTGAGCATCGCATAGGTGATGCCGATGTCGAGGAACTCCGGCCGCTCGGTCAGGAAGCCGTAGATCGCCAGGATGAGGATGGCGGCATTGCCGATCGCATTGGCGGCGACCAGCCGGTCGAAGACGGTCGGCCCCCACAGCGCCCTGACCACCATCAGAACGACCGCGACCAGCACGGCGAGCATGGCGGCCGTCAGCATCAGCGCTTGCCCTCCATGACGGTGACGCGGCGGTCCATCTCGCCCTCGGCGAGGCCTTCGGCGCCGGCCCTGGTGAGCGCGTGGACGAGCAGCTCGCTGTCGTGGCGGTTGACCTCGACGGTGATGGTGCCGGGGGTCAGTGTGATCGAGTTGGCATAGATGGTGGTGCCCACCGCCGTCTTCTGCGAGGTCTTCACCCGGATGAGTTGCGGCGAGATGGGCAAAGCCGGGTTGACCACGATGGCGGCGACATCGAGGGAGGCCTTCACCGCCTCCTTGACCAGCCAGGGCCAGTAGATGAGCCCGCGCGGCACCAGCTCGATCGGGTGGCCTTCCTCGTCGGCATAGCCGAGCACCACGCCGAGCCAGGCAATCAGCAGGGCGCAAACCGCGCCGGAAATCATCAGGAAGGGCGTGAAGTGGCCGGATAGCAGCAGCCAGAACACAAACAGCACGGCTGCGAGGCTGAAAACGCGGATCACCCCTTGAGCTCCCCTGCCACGGATTCGCCGGGCACCCTATTGTCGCGATCTGACGCCGCCGATCAATCCCGCTGCGCCCGGGGCATTGCGCCCGGAACCTGCCGTATCGGCCGAAGGCCGTTGAGTTACGGGCTCGGAGACCCCATTTTGGAGGGGAGCGGCGGCAATATGTCCGCCCGCCCCCTCGACTGTTCCCCAGGCTTTGCGCGGGAAGTGTGGGCCTTGGCCCCGCCGTCCAGACACGTCAAGGTTGGGGGACGGACCATTTGCGTGAACCGAAGCATACAGAAACTAGACCATGACGAACTATACCCGACGTGACAGCGAGGCGGCCGGAGCGGGTGCCGGCGGCAGGACAGGCCTGAGGCCGCCGGTGGCGCAGAAACGGCCGGTCACCGACACCCGCCACGGAATCCAGCGCACCGACGACTATGCCTGGCTGAGGGCCGACAACTGGCGCGAGGTCATGCACGACCCGTCGCTGCTGGCGCCGGACATCCGCGCCTATCTGGAAGCGGAGAACGACTACGCCGACGCCGCGATGGCGGACGTCGAGGACCTGCGGCTCAGCCTCGTCAGCGAGATGCGCGGGCGTATCAAGGAGGACGATTCCTCGGTTCCGGCACCGGACGGCGACTACGCCTATGCCACCCGCTACGCGGAAGGCGGCGAGCACCCGATGGTGGTGCGATCACGGCGCGACGGCAGCGACGAACGCATGCTGCTCGACGCCAACGCCATGTCGCAGGGCCTGGCCTATTTCCGCCTCGGTCATTTCACCCACAGCCGCGACCACCGGCTGCTCGCCTATTCCGTCGACGACAAGGGGGCGGAATACTTCACCATCCATGTGCGCAACACCGAGACCGGCGAGGACCTTGCCGAGCGCATCGAGGGCACGACGGGCGACACCGTGTGGGCCGGCGACGGCAAGAGCTTCTTCTATGTGTGGGTGGACGAGAACCACCGGCCGGCGCGGGTCTATCGCCATATCGTCGGCAGCGATCAGGCGGACGACGCCGTCGTCCATGAGGACCACCATCCCGGCTTCTTCATCGGCATTGGCGAGACCCAGTCGCGGCGCTTCGTCACCATCGCGACCCACGACCACGAGACGTCGGAATTCCGCGTGCTCGATGCCGACCGGCCGGGCGACAAGCCCCGCCTGATCGCCCGGCGCAGAAAAGCCGAGGAATATCACCTCGACCACGGCGACGACCGCTTCTTCATCCTCACCAATGCCGACGGGGCGGAGGACTTCAAGATCGTCACCGCGCCGGTCGCCACCCCCGGCCGGCGCTATTGGACCGACTACATCCCGCACGTCCCCGGCCGCCTGATCCTCAATTTCACCATCTACAAGGACTACCTCGTGCGGCTGGAGCGCGAGGGAAGCCTGCCGCGCATCGTCATCCGGCAGCTCGCGACCGGCGCGGAGCATGAGATCGCCTTCGACGAGGAGGCCTATTCGCTCGGCATGCTCGACGGCTTCGAGTTCGACACCACGACGCTGCGCTTCGTCTATTCGTCGATGACGACGCCCACCCAGGTCTACGACTACGACATGGCGCGGCGCACGCGCGTGCTGCGCAAGCAGGACGAGATCCCGTCGGGCCACAACCCGGCCGACTACGTCACCCGGCGCGTCTTCGCCCCGGCCGAGGACGGCGAGACGGTGCCGGTGTCGCTGCTCTACCGCAAGGGCACCAGGCTCGACGGCAGCGCGCCCTGCCTGCTCTACGGCTACGGCTCCTACGGCATGACCATCCCGGCCTCGTTCAGCGTCAGCCGCCTGTCGCTGGTCGACCGCGGCTTCGTCTATGCCATCGCCCATATCCGCGGCGGCAAGGCCAGGGGCTACCGCTGGTACGCGGACGGGCGCCGCGAGAAGAAGGTCAACACCTTCAATGACTTCATCAGCGCGGCTCGCTATCTGATTCAGGAGAACTACACGGCAAAAGGCCGCATCGTCGGCTGGGGCGGCTCGGCCGGCGGCCTGCTCATCGGCGCCGTCGCCAACATGGCGCCGGAGCTCTTCGCCGGCATGATCGCCGAGGTGCCCTTCGTCGATACGCTCAACACCATCCTCGACGACACGCTGCCGCTCACCCCGCCGGAATGGCCGGAATGGGGCAACCCGATCACCAGCGAAGCGGACTATCGCGTGATCGCCGCCTATTCGCCCTATGACAACGTCACGGCGCGCGCCTATCCGGCGATCCTGGCGCTCGGCGGCATTTCCGATCCGCGGGTGACCTATTGGGAGCCGGCCAAGTGGATCGCCAAGCTGAGGGCGCTCAAGACCGACGACCACCTGACCATCCTCAAGACCAACATGGATGCCGGCCACGGCGGCGCCTCGGGCCGCTTCGATAGGCTGCACGAGACCGCCTTCGCCCAGGCCTTCGCCCTCAAGGTGGTGGGGCTGGCCGGCTAAGGCCCGCGCGCAGAGACAACAATCCCTGACGACCACATTCCAAAGGGCTGCGGACGTACCTAACCTTCAACGATCTTGATTTGATCATGCCGCTCGCAACCGAAATAGGTTAGCTTCTGCTGGACGGTTGGGGGCGTCTGCGCATGGAGCTGGACGTATCTTTGCTTCCACTGATCGGCGAGATCTACGATGCCGCGCTGAATCCCGATATCTGGAACACTGTTCTGCCCAAGATCGGCGCCTTTGTCGGCGGATCGGCGGGCGGCCTGTTCGCCCATCATTCCTCGCCATTGAGCGCCAGCATCTACTACCAGTTCGGCACCGACCCCGGTTACCGCCAGCTCTATCTCGAAAAATACATGACGATCGACCCGATGTTTGGCACCTATTTCGTGCTCGACGTCGGCGGAGTTTTCAGCACGTCGACCGTCATGGCCCATGCCGAGTTTCTGCAATCGCGATTTTACAGGGAGTGGGTCCGGCCGCAGGGCTGGATCGACAATGTCTGCGTCTATCTCGACAGATCAGGCGAAGACCACGCGGCTTTCGTCGTGTTTCGCCATGAGCGCGAGGGTCTTGCCGACGAGCCGGCGCGCGACCGGCTGCGGCTCCTGGTTCCGCACCTGCGCCGTGCCGTGCTGATCGGGAGGATCATTGAGTTCAAAACGGCGCTGGCCGCCACGTTCGCCGACGCTCTCGACGGACTGAGCGCGGCCATCGTGTTCGTGGATGCGAGCGGTCGCATCACCCACGCCAACGGCGCGGCGCGTGCCATGGTTGCCGACGGCAATGTCCTGCGCGCGCCGCTCGGCCGGCTCGCCGCGAGCGATCCGGACGTCCACCGAGCATTGCGGGACATCTTTCTGGCTGCCGCCGCCGGCGACGCGGCGGTTGGCGCCAGGGGCGTGGCCGTGCCGCTCGTCGGGCACGACGGCGAACGCTATGTCGCTCATATCCTGCCGCTTTCGTCGGGTGCACGCCGCAGCGCCGGCGCGAGTTATGCGGCAGCGGCTGCCCTCTTCGTGCAGAAGGCCACCTTGGCCACGCATTCCCCGCCCGAGGTGATCGCCAAGACATACCGTCTGACGCCGATGGAGCTGCGCGTCCTGCTGGCCATCGTGGAGGTCGGCGGCGCACCCCAGGTCGCCGAGACGCTGGGCATCGGCGAGGGCACGGTCAAGACCCATCTCAAGCGTCTCTATGAGAAGACCGGCGCACGCCGGCAGGCGGATCTGGTCAAGCTGTTTGCCGGCTACACCAGCCCGCTGCTGGGCTGATTCCTCCCAACCGGCGAGCACCGGAAACGCATTCCCGTCACACACGCATTGGGGGTCTCCCGATCGGGAGACGCGGCGCGCGCGATCGCGGCGGTAAGTTTGATGGACTTCGCCATTTCCCACGAAACCTGAGCCGTTAAAGAACACGCCCGCCGGACAACAACTAACGGTGCCGTTTGATGTTCAAATTACCAACAGCCAAACCGGCCACGGTCCTGTCATTGACGATTCTCGCGATTGTATTCCTTGGTTCTTCTGACCAGGCCGCACGCCAGGTGGAATGCGACGCTTGCTTGGATTCCGGCTTTGGGGGTGGACCGTGAGGCGGCTTGAACTGGTGTTGCTGCCGATCGTGGTCGGCTGCCTGTTGTTGGCGGCGTTGCCGGCGTCGGCGCGGCCGAAAGGAGAGCCCGGCCTCGACTGCACATTTGAACAGCTATCGTCACCGGGAGCCCTTCGCTGCGTCGAGCGCGGCAATGCAGATCTTATCAACGGCGTTCCGAACCCGCACATCGTAATCTGCCTCGCCAATGGCACGCGGGCGTGCTGCCAGAAACAGTCGGACGGTGGCTATTCCTGCGGCTATATCACCGACATCGGCCTCAACCCGGCCGGTGGCCCGGGCGGCCAGGCTGGCGTCGGCGGCGCAATTAGCCCGGGCCAAAGCTACACTCCGCCTTCCACTCCCTTTCATCTGACACCTGGCAAAAAGGGGCAGTAGCCGTAGCTTTATGATGCCCGTTTGTGGATTTTGTCTCTGCTGAAGTAGTTCGGCGCGCTCCTGAGGCTTGCCAAAGTTTTATGGGTGCCGACGGGCATGTTGGATTCAGCGTTCCGCGCCACTGAAACTGCCCCCGCCGGAGAAATTCGAAAAAAGCGAACGCGTGCTCTTTCCATCTGAACACCGAATTAACAACCGGCTCGGCATGCGTTCAGGATGGCTGCTTCAGTTTGACTACGGTCGATCGATTGGCGGTCGACATGAACAGGTGGAGGAGACGTCATGCACAAGTTGATGGCCTGGGTGGTGGTACTGGTTGGGCTGGTCGGCATATCGAGCGGTGCCAGCGCAGCGACGCTGGCGCAACAGGGTTACGTCAACCTCGGCGGCGTCAATCTCACTGCCTGGTGCCAGCACCAGTACGGCGCCGACTTCAAGGCGGTGGCTCATGGCAACGGCGCCGGCGACTGGTCGTGCCAGCGCAACGACAACGACCGCCGGGAAATTTCCGTCACCGACGCGTGCAAGCTTCAGTACCATGACAACAGCGCCAAGGCGGAAGCACTGGGCGGGGTGGGCTCATGGCAGTGCTGGAAGCCGGGACCGGTCCAGAAGGGCGTCAACCTCGACGCATGGTGCAAGCATCAGTACGGCGGCACCTTCAAGGCAGTCGTCCGCGGCAACACGGCCGGCAGCTGGGTCTGTGAAGACAGCCGCCAGGTGTCCGTGAAGGATGCCTGCATCCTGCAGTACGGCAATTCGGTCACCGGGGCCAAGGCCCTGAACCCGAGAGACCCGGGCTCGTGGGTCTGCACGTTCTGAAGCTGACGCCTCGGTGCCGTTCGCGGGTGACCGCGAACGGCCTGACGCTCTCCGGCAAATCCCCTGAGACCACCGGCGAACCAGACTTCGCGCGATTGCCGCCTATTCGCCCTATGACAACGTCACGGCGCGCGCCTATCCGGCGATCCTGGCGCTCGGCGGTATCGCCGATCCGCCGGCGACCTATTGGGAGCCGGCCAAGTGGATCGCCAAGCCGAGGGCGCTCGGGACCGACGATCACCTGACGATTCCTCAAGACCAAGATGGACGCCGGCCACGCCGGCGCCTCGGGCCGCTTCGACCGGCTGCACGAGACTGCCCTCGCCCCCTTCGCCCTCAAGGTGGTGTGGCGGACCGGCTGGGTCGTATACTCACCCGGCAGCCTGCGTAAGGGGACCCCATGAAGGCGATCGATATTCTTGAGATCAGCATCCTGGTCGACAACGCCACCGACAACCTGTCGTCCAGCCCGTCATTCGTGGTGACGGAATGGGCCGCCCTCAGGCGCCGTGGCATGACGCTGCTTTCCGGAAAGTGCCTGTGCTGCGCCGCCCACGGCCTGTCCTACCTGATCACGGCGAAGGCCGGATCGCTGAGCCACACGTTGCTCTTCGACACCGGACCAGACGAAGCGCTGTTCGAGCGCAACGTGCATAATCTTGGCGTGGATCCCGGTGCGATCGAAGCCGTGGTGCTGTCGCACGGCCATTGGGACCACAGCGGCGCCATGCCGCGCGCCCTCCAGATGATGAACCTTGCCAACGGCGGCCACCCCGTGCCGACCTACATGCATCCCGAGATGTTTGCCCTGCGCGCAACCAGGACCCGCAAGGGCGGGCTGCAGCCGATGGAGCCGGTGCCCGGCGCCGACGTGCTCGCCGCAAACGGGGCGGAGGTCGTGGTCACGCGCGACGAGCAATCGGTGCTCGACGATACCTTCTACGTGAGCGGCGAAATCCCGCGCGTCACCTCCTTCGAGCGCGGATTTCCGGGCCAGGTGCGGCAGACGGCATCGGGCGACTGGGAGGCGGACGAGGTGCTCCCCGACGAGCGCTTCGTGGCGGTGAACGTCGCCGGCAAGGGCCAGGTCATCTTCTCGGCCTGCTCGCATGCCGGCCTCATCAACGTGCTCACCCAGGCGAAGGCGCGCTTTCCCGACATTCCACTCTACGGCGTGTTCGGCGGCTTCCATCTGTCGGGCGGGACCGAGTTGATCATTCCGGAGACGGTGGACGCGCTTGCCGCGTTCGACCTCAAGCTGATCGCGCCGGGACACTGCACCGGCTGGCGGGCACTGAATGCGCTCGCCACCGCCTATGGCGACCGGGTGGTCCCCACGGCAGTCGGAAAGACGTTCAGGCTGTAGCCCGGCGCGCCTCAAGGGGCACGCCTCCCGCACCGCCTTGGCTCGCTGCCACACCGTGTTAGGCTAGGTGCGAACCGACGCGGAGGGAGCCGTTGCAGGACCACATCGTCGACCTTACCGGCATCGCCTTCATCACGACGGTCGCCGTTTTGCTCGGCTTCGTCCTCGTCCGCCTGCGCCAGCCGCCGATCGTCGGCTACATCCTGACCGGCGTCGTGCTGGGACCGACCGGCTTCGGCCTGGTCAGCAACACCGACACCATCACGCTCCTCGCCGAACTCGGCGTCATCATGCTCCTGTTCCTGATCGGCATGGAGATGTCGGTGCGCCACTTCGCGCCGGTGGCCGCACCGGCCGCGGCGGTGACCATCGGCCAGGTGGTCGTGGCGCTGGCGATCACCGGCGTCTTCGGCAGGCTGCTCGGCTGGCCGGTGGGCCAGATCGTGGTCCTCGGCTTCATCGTGGCGATCTCGTCGACGGCGGTCGCCGTGCAGATGCTCGAGGAGGTCGGCGAACTGCGCACCTTCACCGGGCGCATCACCATCGGCGTGCTCATCGCCCAGGACATTGCCGTGGTGCCGATGCTGATCGTCGTCGGTTCGTTCGGCGCCGCCGCGGGCGGTGGGGTCTGGCTGGCGGTCAAGCTCGGCGCCGCCGTCGTGATCCTCTTCGCCCTGCTCGGCTATCTCGGTACGCGGCCCGGCAAGTTCCGCCTGCCCTTCACCGAGGCGATCCACGGCCGGGTGGACATGGTGGCACTCGCCTCCATCGCCTTCTGCTTCGGCGCGGCGGCGCTGACCAGCGTGCTCGGCCTGTCGGCGGCCTTCGGCGCGTTCCTCGCCGGGCTCGTCATCGCCGGATCGACGATGCGCTCCGAAGCGATCGCCGCCACCCACCCGATCCAGAGCGTGCTCATCGTCGTCTTCTTCCTGTCGATCGGCCTCTTGATCGACCTCGATTTCATCATCGCCAATCTCGTCACGGTGATCGTCTTCGTCGTGGCGGTGCTGGCGGTGAAGACGGCGGTCAACGTGGCGCTCTTGCGCCTGGTGCGGCAGCCCTGGGAGATGGCGTTCCCGTCCGGGCTGATGATCGCGCAGATCGGCGAATTCTCCTTCGTGCTGGCGGCCACCGGCCTCGCCAACGGCTCGTTCAGCGGCGATGCCTACCGACTGGCCATCGCCATCATCGCGGTGTCGCTGCTGGTCAGCCCCCTGTGGATGGCCTCGGTTCGCCGCTTCCACCTGGTCGCGCGCAACGGCATCTCCGATTTCCGCGCTGCGCTTGCCGAGGTCTATGCCGGCGAGATCGAGGAATTCGAGCGTGGACGGATGGTGCTGACCCGCGTCATGGGCTTCGTCACCCGTCAGTCGAAAGCGCTGTTGATCGCAACCCGACGAAGCGCGGCGGCGCGGCGGAGAGCCGCCGCCGAACGTGCCGAACCATCGGCAGTGGCCGAGACACCGGCAGCAACCGAGGAGGCCCAGCCCGGCGATCAGCCGGGTGCTTCCCGTTAGGCGGTGCCCGCGCTAGATGTTGGCCGAGGGCCGGGCGATCTCTCTTCTCGAGGAGACGAACGATGCGGATATTGGCTGGATTCCTGGGACTGGCCGCACTGCTGGCGCTGGGCGGGCCGCAGAGCGCCGCGGCGGCACAGCCGCCGCGTGTGGCCGCCTATAGCTGCGGTTCCCTGTCTTCTACGATAGGACCGTACAACGTCTGGCAGACCTGGTTCACCGGTGCGCGCAAGCCCTTGTTCGGGCCGCTCGACTGGTACACGGCCGCGCCCTGCTTCAAGACCCAGACCGCCTGCAAGGCGTGGCTCTATTGGGCGCAGACCGACTGGCCGGTGCGCAACACCTTCCGGCCGTGCCGCAAGGGCATCGGCTACTAGAGCTCAGCAAAAAGGCGCGGCAGAGCCTGCTGCCGCGCCTTTGCAACTTGCCGAGGCTACCGTCAGGCGTGCGCGATCGCCTTCTCGTACATCTCGAGGACGTAGTCCCAGTTGATCAGGTGATCGACGAAGGCCTCGAGGTATTTCGGCCGGGCGTTGCGATAGTCGATGTAATAGGAGTGCTCCCACACATCGACGCCGAGGATCGGCAGGCCGCCATGGACGAGCGGGTTCTCGCCGTTCGGCGTCTTCATGATGGCGAGCTTGCCGTTCTGCACCGCGATCCAGGCCCAGCCGGACCCGAACTGGGTGGCGCCGGCCTGCATGAAATCGGCCTTGAACTTGTCATAGCCGCCGAGATCGGTGTCGATGGCCTTGGCCAAAGCGCCGGGCAGCTTGGTGCCGCCGCCGCCTTTTTTCATCCACTTCCAGAAATGGATGTGGTTGTAGTGCTGGCCGGCATTATTGAAGAGGCCGGCGTTCTTGGCATAGCTCTGCTTGACCACGTCCTCGAGGCTCTTGTCGGCGAGCCCAGAGTCCTTGAGCAGGTTGTTGCCGTTGGTGACGTAAGCCTGGTGGTGCTTGTCGTGATGGAATTCGAGGGTTTCCTTCGACATGTAGGGCTGCAACGCCTCATAGTCGTAAGGCAGGGCGGGAAGTTCAAAAGCCATAGGGACACTCCTCTGAAGCGTTGAATGGATGGGGCGCCGGGGGCGCGCAACAGGGACGGGGCGAACAAACCAAGGAGTTCGCCCCGGAACATAGGTCGCGGCGCCCGCTCCGGCAACTGCGGCCGGACGGGCAGGAGCTGGCGCTCAGCTCCTGAGGATGCTGCCCAGCACGCCGCGCACGATGGCGCGGCCGACCGAGCCGCCGAGCGAGCCGCCCATCTGCTTGCCGATGTCGGCCGCCAGGCCGCCGACGACGCGGGTGGTGACGGTGCGCGTCACCGAACGGGCGACCCGCTGGGTGGTGGTGAGCCTGCCGCGCCCCTGGTTGGTGCCGAGCACGCCGCCGAGCATGCCGCCGATGCCGCCCAGTATGCCGCCTGCCCCTCCCCCGGACTGGGTCGGCGGGGCCTCGCCTTGCTCCGCCGGCGGCGCGGTCTCGGTGGTGACCTTGGTCTCGACCCGGACGGAAAGGACCTCGAAGGCCGACTCGCGGTCGATCGCCTTGTCGTAGATGCCGCCGACGGGGCTGGCGGCGATCACCGCACGGCGCTCGTCGTCAGTGATGGTGCCGATGCGCGAGGACGGCGGACGCACCAGCGTGCGCTCGACCATGGAGGGCACGCCCTTGTCCATGAGGGTGGAGACCAGCGCCTCGCCGACGCCGAGCTGGGTGATGACCTCGGCCGCCGAAAAGGCCGGATTGGGCCGGAAGGTATCGGCCGCGGCCTTGACCGCCTTCTGGTCGCGCGGGGTGAAGGCACGGAGCGCATGCTGCACGCGGTTGCCCATCTGGCCGAGCACGATGTCGGGCACGTCGAGCGGGCTCTGGGTGACGAAATAGATGCCCACCCCCTTGGAGCGGATCAGGCGGACGACCTGCTCGATCTTTTCGAGCAGCGCTTTCGGCGCATCGTTGAACAAAAGGTGCGCCTCGTCGAAGAAGAACACCATGCGCGGCTTTTCCGGGTCGCCGATCTCGGGCAGTTGCTCGAACAGCTCCGACATCAGCCAGAGCAGGAAGGTGGCGTAGAGCCGGGGCGACTGCATGAGCTTGTCGGCCGCCAGGATATTGATGACGCCGCGCCCGGTGGTGGGGTCGGTGCGGATCATCTGCTTGATGTCGAGCGCCGGCTCGCCGAAGAAGTTGATGCCGCCCTGCTCTTCCAGCACCAAGCAGCTTGCGCTGGACGGTGCCGACCGTCGCCTTGGATACGTTGCCGTAGCGCGTGGTCAGGCTGGCCGCCTCCTCGGCGACGTGGGTGAGCATCGCCTGCAGGTCCTTGAGGTCGAGGAGCAGCAGCCCCTCGTCGTCGGCGACGCGGAAGGCGATGTTGAGCACGCCTTCCTGGGTGTCGTTGAGGTCGAGCAGCCGCGACAGCAAGAGCGGCCCGACCTCGGAGACGGTGGTGCGGATCGGGTGGCCCTCAACCCCGAACAGATCCCAGAAGACGACCGGAAATGCCGCGAACTTGTATTCGTCGGTGAAGCCGATGTCCGCGGCCCGCTTGGCGAGGAAGTCCTTTGGCGTGCCGGCTTCGGCGAGCCCGGCCACGTCGCCCTTCACATCGGCGCAGAAGACCGGCACACCGGCGGCCGAGAAGCCCTCCGAGATCACCTGGAGGCTGACCGTCTTGCCAGTGCCGGTGGCGCCGGTGATGAGGCCGTGCCGGTTGCCGTAGCGCAACTCGATGTATTCCGGCTTCGTGCTCGTGCCGATGTAGATCTTGCCCTGCTCAAGAACCGTCATGATTGCACCCTAGGAATCCGAACCGGGAAGCAGACTAGTCGCAGCCTTCCCGTGCAGCAAACGCCGGCGTGGATAACATCGCGATGACACGTGCGTGATGCGGCGATTCAGGGCGTTGCCTGAGGTGTTTACACACGCGACGATGCAGCAATCGCGTTGAAAGAGGAGAAGAGCATGCGGGTGAAAGTGGCGTTGATGGCCCTGGCCTTGAGTGCGGGGTTCACAGCGACGGCGTTGGCGGCGGACGACCCCATCCAGGCGCGCAGGGACGTCATGCGGAATAATCAGGAAGCGGCCAAGACCGCCTTCGGCATGATCCAGGGGCAGGTGCCTTACGATGCCGCGGCCGCAGCGGCGGCGATGAAGGCGTTGCAGGACGACATGGCGACGTTCCCGACCCTGTTCCCGGAGGGTAGCGACCAGGGCAACACGCAGGCCGCTCCGGCGATCTGGCAGAACATGGAGGACTTCAAGGCAAGAGCGGCGCAGCTGGCGGCCGATGCCAAGCTCGCGGAAGCCGCGGCGCCGAACGGCCTCGACGCCTTCAGCGCGGCGGCAGGCGCGGTCGGCCAGGACTGCGGTGGCTGCCACCAGCTCTATCGCTTGAGGCGCAACTGATCCCAGCCGAAGCGCAAACAATCGCGTCCGCGCCGCGTGAGCGGATCACCGTTCCATGGAATCGGCGATCCGCTCTCGCTCTCTGTTTTCGCGCAATTCCGGACAGAAAAGTGGTCGCCACTTTTCCTGCAATTGCTTTGGCCCGGCGCGGCCGTCTGTCATTCGGCCAGGGCGGCCAGGACGCGCGCCCATGAGCGGATGCCGCCGCGGAAGCTTGCGAGATCGTATTTCTCGTTGGGCGAATGGATGCGGTCGTCGTCCAGGCTGAAGCCGATCATCAGCGTGTTCATGCCGAGGATGCGGCCGAAATCGCCGACCACGGGGATCGAGCCGCCGCTGCCGACAAGCGCCGGGTCCTTGCCCCATTCTTCTGCCAATGCCTGGCGCGCCCGCGGCAGCCACGGGCCGTCGAAGGGCAGGCGCAGGCCGGGGCTGCGCCCGTGGGCCAGGAACTCCACTTTGCAATCGCCCGGCACGCGGGAACGGACGAAAGCGCGGAAGGAATCCGCGATCTTCTGCGGGTCCTGATCGCCGACGAGGCGGAAGGACACCTTGGCCGAGGCCTTTGACGCAATCACCGTCTTGAAGCCGGCGCCGGTGTAGCCGCCGGTGACGCCGTTCACCTCGCAGGTCGGCCGCGACCAGATCTGCTCCAGCACCGAGCGGCCGGCCTCGCCGGCGGGAATGGCGAGGCCGACGTCGCCGAGGAATCCGGCCGCGTCGAAGCCCAGTCCATCCCACTGGCGCTTGATGTCAGCGGGGAGTTCGCCGACGCCGTCATAGAAGCCGGGCAGCGTGACGCGGCCATCGGCATCGTGCAGCGCCGCCAGAATGCCGGACAGCACATGCAGCGGGTTGCGGGCCGCGCCGCCATACATGCCCGAGTGGAGATCACGGTCGGCGCAGGTGACGATCACCTCCTCGCCAACCAGACCGCGCAGCGCGACGGTGATCGCCGGGTGGCCGCGGCGCCACATGTCGGTGTCGCAGACGAGCGCCAGGTCGGCGGTCAGTTCCTTGGCATTGGCGGCCAGGAAGGGCGCCAGATTGGTGCTGCCCGATTCCTCCTCGCCCTCGAGCAGCATGGTGATCTTGGCCGGCAGCTTGCCGGTGACCGCCTTCCAGGCGCGCACCGCCTCGACGAAGGTCATCAACTGGCCCTTGTCGTCGGCGGCACCGCGCGCAGCGATCACCTCGACGCCGTCGCGCTCGACGATGCGCGGTGCGAAGGGCGGCGCCTCCCAAAGGTCGAGGGGGTCGACCGGCTGGACGTCGTAATGGCCGTAGAAGAGGAGATGGGGGCCGCCGCCGGCGTGGTGGCCGACGACGATCGGGTGGCCGGGGGTCGGCCGCGCGGCCGCATCAAAGCCGAGGCCGATCAGGTCGGCGGCCAGCCACTCGGCCGCCTTGTGGCAGGACGGGGCATAGGCCGGGTCGGTCGAGATGCTTTCGATGCGCAGCAGATCAAACAGGCGGTCGAGGCTTGCCGGCAGGTTGGTGTCGATCCAGTCGAGGACGTCGGGGAGCATGGTGTTCTTGGCTTTCAGGGAAAGGTGACCGGCAGCAACGATAGCGGCGCCAGGGCGGCGCGAAAAGCCGATCCGTGATGGAGAGCGCGCGTGACGGCCGCCGGCGGCGATCCGTCACATCGTGATCTGGCCGTAGCGCAGGGCTTCGACCACGGTGTGCGTCTTGTTGGAGGCGCGCAGCTTCTCGCTGGCGTTCTGCAGATGGGCATGGACGGTGCGCTGCGAGATGGTGAGGATCGCGGCGATCTCGCCCGCGGTCATTCCCGTCGCCGAAAGCTCCACGACCTTGCGCTCCCGTCCGGAGAGTTCGCCCGGCCGCTCCGGGCGCAGATAGTTCAGCTTGAACAGGCGGCGGAAGGCGGCAACGCACATGTAGTCGATCGCCAGGATCGCCGCCGTATCCACATCGAAATCCGTGCCGCCGCCCACGACAACGCCCTGATAGGGCAAGAAGGCACAGATCGGGACGAGCATCAGCTTGCGCCGGCCGGCCTCGCCAAGGTGGCTGAGCAGGGCCGATTCGCCCAGCGGATCGTCGCGTTCCTCGTTCCACAGGAAGGCGCGGCGAGCCCGGAAGGCATGTTGCAGGACGGGGTCGCTGGCGGTGATCGCCGTGTGGCGATCGCCATGCAGATCGCCCCAGTTCAGCCGCAGGAGAAGCGGATCGATCGGACGGCCGGGAAGCGGCATTCCCGACACCAGGATGCGATCCGCCCCGAATGCCTTGAAGGCGGCTTGGAGCGAATCCAGAACCTGCGCACCTGATGGCATCCCGCAGAAGCTTTCGCTTTGCGCGATCAGGTAGCCTTCGCTTGCCATTTTGCCCCCACCCCGCCCCGCTTCAACTAGCGGCAGGTCTGCGTGGCATTCAATTGTGGAAAGTGACACGGTCGCCCCCCGGCCGTTTTCTACTTCCCGTCTTCGGCATCATACGATCGGGCATTGACGTGGTACAAGCGGAAATGCCTGCAACACACTGGCGGCTGCGCACAATTCGGGCCGGCCAAAGTGGTTTGCCGGCATTGTCTGTAAGCGCGTATAAACCAACGGGTTTTCGCTTTGTTGTGGAGGCGGCGTGGGCTCTCAGAATGTGTTGATGACGGCACCCGTGCCGCTGGCCGGCGGATTTGCCGCCGCAACCGAGGATGATTGGCGGACGGCCGTCTCGCGGTTCAGCAGCCGGACCGACCAGGGCCCTGCCCCTCTCAGCGACGACGGCATTCCCATCGGCCCGATCTACCAGCGCGTTGCCGACGCACAGCCGGTCACCGGGCGAACCCCCGGTCAGCCTTGGCGGATCATCCAGCGGGTCGACGGGGGAGAGGCGGCCACGGTGCTGTCCCTGTGCCGCGAGGAGATCACCGGCGGCGGCAATGGGGTCGCCCTGGTTTTTGCGGACAGCATTCATCCACTGCCGAGCCGGATGCCCGTGGATACGGCCGCCGCGCTTGCGGCCGGGCTCGCGGAGATGCTGGCGGACGGCGTGTCCGTGGCGATCGACGCGGGGCCGCGCACGCCGGAAGTTGCTGCGGCCTTCCTGGCCGTCGCAGGGCATTGTGACCTCGCCTTCGACCCGGTGGCGGCGGTGGCCGCCGGCCGGCTGACGGACGCCAAAGCCACGGTCGCGGAACTCTCTGGCCTCGCCGCGCGCTCGACCGGGACGCTGACGCTCGCCGATGGCCGCATCTGGCATGCGGCCGGGGCGTCGGAGGCGCAGGAACTGGCCGCGGTGCTGGCCACTGTGGTCGAGCACCTCCGCCTTTTCGCGGCGGCGGGCCTTGCCCCCGACCGCGCTGCGGGGCGCATCGGCGTGGCGCTTGCCGCCGACACCGACCAGTTCCTGACCATTGCCAAATTCCGTGCGCTGCGCCTGTTGCTCGCGCGCCTGCTCGAAGAAGCCGGTATCGAGGCAGAGATGCCGATCCATGCCGAGACCGCGTGGCGCGCGATGAGCCGGCGCGAGCCGCGCATGAACGTGCTGCGCGCTACGGGCGCGGTGCTGGCCGCTGCGATCGGCGGCGCCGATTCGATTACCGTTCTCCCCTTCGACGGGCTCGACGGCACGCCAAGCGCCGCCGCGCGGCGGCTGGCGCGCAATGCGCAGCTCGTCATCGCCGAGGAATCCCAGCTTCACCGTTTCGCCGACCCGGCCGCCGGGTCGGGCGCGGTGGAGGCGCTCACCGACGCGCTGGCGGAAAGGGCCTGGGGCCGGTTCCGCCATATCGAGATCGCCGGCGGCATCCTTTCGGCGCTCGCGGCCGGCACGTTGCAGAGCGAGATCGCCGCAGCGCGCGAGGCCCGCCTTGCCCGCGTCGCCGAGGGCGCCATCGAAATGGTCGGCGTCAATGCCTTCGTCGCAAAGACGGAAGAGCCTTCCTTCGCCGGCAGCGAGCGCCGAGCGGCCGCGGATGGAGCGCTGGTTTTCAGCCGGCTGGCGGAAAGCGCGGAGGCCGCGCCATGACCGGGCTGCCCGACTACACCAGGATCGCGTGGCGGCGGCCCGGCGGCCGCACCCTCCCCTCGCCCGCTTCCGAATGGCAGACGCCGGAGGGCATCGCCATCCCGCCGCTGGCGCGCGAGCCGCATGTTGCCGGCAGCGATTTCCTCGACACCTGGCCGGGCCTGCCGCCGTTTCTGCGCGGCCCCTACCCGACCATGTATGTCGAGCGGCCCTGGACGATCCGCCAATATGCCGGCTTCTCGACGGCGGAGGATTCCAACGCCTTCTACCGGCGCAACCTGGCCGGCGGGCAGAAGGGCCTGTCGGTCGCCTTCGACCTGCCGACCCATCGCGGCTACGATTCCGACAATCCGCGCATTGCCGGCGATGTCGGCATGGCGGGCGTCGCCATCGATTCGATCTACGACATGCGCACGCTGTTCGCCGGCATCCCGCTCGGCGAGATCAGCGTGTCGATGACCATGAACGGCGCCGTGCTCCCCGTTCTGGCGCTCTATGTGGTGGCGGCCGAGGAACAGGGCGTGGCGCAGAAGGCGCTGGCGGGGACCATCCAGAACGACATCCTCAAGGAGTTCATGGTCCGCAACACCTATATCTACCCGCCCACCGCCTCGATGCGGATCGTCTCCGACATCATCGCGCACACTTCGGCCAACATGCCGAAATTCAATCCGATATCCGTTTCGGGCTACCACATGCAGGAGGCCGGGGCGACGGCCGACCTCGAGCTCGGCTATACGCTCGCAGACGGGCTCGAATATGTGCGCGTGGCGCGCGACGCCGGCCTGTCGGTCGACACGTTCGCGCCGCGCATCTCCTTCTTCTTCGGCATCGGCATGAATTTCTTCATGGAGGTGGCGAAGCTGAGGGCCGCACGCCTGTTGTGGGCCAAGCTGATGCAGGAGCGCTTCCAGCCTGAGGATCCGCGCTCGCTGATGCTGCGCACCCATTGCCAGACATCGGGCTGGTCGCTGGCCGCGCAGGACCCGTTCAACAACATCGTGCGCACGCTGGTCGAGGCGATGGCGGCGACCCAGGGCCACACCCAGTCGCTGCACACCAATGCGCTCGACGAGGCGCTGGCGCTGCCCACCGACTTCTCGGCGCGGATCGCGCGCAACACCCAGCTCTACTTGCAGAAAGAAACGGGCACCACGCGGATCATCGATCCGTGGGGCGGCTCCTACCACGTCGAGCGGCTGACCCACGAGCTGGCGCAGAAGGCGCTCGCCCACATCGCCGAGACCGACGCGCTCGGCGGCATGGCCAAGGCGATCGAGGCCGGCGTGCCGCAGACGCGCATCGAGGAAGCGGCGGCGCACACCCAGGCGCGCCTCGATTCCGGCCATCAGACGGTGGTCGGCGTCAACCGCTTCCGCCCGCCCGAAGAAGACCCCATCGACGTGCGCAAGGTCGACAATTCGGCGGTGCTGGCGGCCCAGATCGGCAAGCTGAAGGCATTGCGCGCCGAACGCGACGGCGCTGCCACCCAGGAGGCGCTGGCCGCCCTCAGCGACGCTGCGCGGACGGGAACCGGCAACCTGCTCAAGCTGTCGATCGACGCGGCCCGCGCCAAGGCGACGGTGGGCGAGATCAGCCTGGCGCTGGAGCGTGCCTTCGGCCGCTACCAGACCGAGGCGCATGCGATCAGCGGCACCTATGCGCACGACATGGACGACGCGGTGATGGCGCGAGTCGGCGGCCTCATCCGCACCTTCCATCAGAACGACGGAAGGCCGCCGCGCATCCTGGTCGCCAAGGTCGGCCAGGACGGCCACGACCGCGGCCAGAAGGTGATCGCCTCGGCCTTCGGCGATCTCGGCTTCGAGGTGGACATCGGCCCGCTCTTCCAGACGCCGGAGGAAGCGGCCAAGCGCGCCGTCGCGGCCGACGTGCATGTCGTTGGCGTCTCGTCGCTTGCCGCCGGCCACCTGACGCTGGTGCCGGCGCTCAAGCGCGCGCTCGAGGCCGAGGGCCGGCCGGACATCATGGTGGTGGTCGGCGGCATCGTGCCGGAGCAGGACTACAACGCCCTCTACGATGCCGGCGTCAGCGCCATCTTCACCCCCGGCACGGTCATCTCCGACGCTGCCGAGCGACTCATCCGCGATCTCAATCGCCGCCTCGGCTACGAGGAGGCGGACCGGGTGAACCTGGCGGTGTGAGCGGAGAGAGACGCGGCTCTTTGCCCGCTCCTTCCGTCATCCTCCGCGAAAGCGGAGGATCGGCCGGCGGCCAAAAAGGGCGGTCATGGCTGCGTGACCCGATCCTCCGGTCGCGGCTTCGCCTTGCCGGAGGATGACGGAGCACGCACGGTGCGTAGGTAATTCCATCGCTAGTTTTTCTTTAGAATACATATAAACTATTGATAACTATTTGCTTTCTGGAGTTCCTCCATTTATACGGGGCGCCCTGTCCGCGGAGACATGTCGCGTCGGCCTTGAACCGGCGCCGGTCGTGAAAGCCTCGGGCAGAGCCTGCGGATAAGCCTGTCTTCGTTGGCCGTGTCAGCGATCTCGCGGGTTGCCTGAACGACTACCTCGTGCCCAAGCCGCCGCGTTTCGCGTGCCGGCCGGCGGCACCGTTGCCGAGAAGGAACCGAGACGATGGTCGCTGCGTTTCTGATCATGCTGCGTGAGGGACTGGAAGCCGCCCTCATCACCGGCATCATCGCGACCTATCTGAGCCAGACCGGACGCTCCGCCTGGCTGCCGGCGGTCTGGGTCGGGGTGTTCCTCGCCCTCGCCCTGTCGCTCTTCGTCGGCGCCGGCCTGCAACTCGCCAGCGCTGCCTTTCCGCAGAAGCTCCAGGAGCTGTTCGAAGGGGCGGTCAGGGCCGTCGCCGTCGTCGTCCTGGTGTGGATGGTCTTCTGGATGCGCCGCGCGGCGCGCTCCATCAAGGCGGAACTGCACAGCTCCATCGATGTCGCGCTCTCCTCCGCCTCGGGCCAGAGCTGGGCGCTGACGGCCATGGTCTTCTTCGCGGTGGCGCGCGAGGGGCTGGAGTCGGTCTTCTTCCTGCTCGCCATCTTCCAGCAGAGCTCCGGCCCGGCGGCGCCGGCGGCCGCGTTTGCCGGCATCCTGGTTGCCGCTGCGGCTGGCTACGCCATCTATGTCGGCGGAGCGCGGCTCAACCTGCGCCTGTTCTTCCGCTGGACCGGTGTGTTCATCCTGATCGTCGCTGCCGGGCTGGCGGCCGGCGTCCTCGGCAACCTGCACGAGGCGGGCCTGTGGAACAGCCTTGCAGGAACACGCCTACGACCTCAGCACCATCCTGCCCGAATCGAGCCTCATCGGCGTCATCCTCGGCGGTATCTTCAACTACCAGGAGGCGCCGACGGTCGGCGAGGCCGCCGTCTACGTCGCCTTTCTGGCGATCACCTTCTTCTTCTTCCTGCGCCCCGCGCCGTCTCCCCGACCTCGCCTGCAGGCCGCCGACCTCGGTGGGGACGCCAATGCCGGCTCCTGACGCGGCAACCGGCGGCGCACCGCGGGCGCTGCGCTTCGCGGTGCCGGCTGCCGCCGCGCTGGCGGTGGCCGGCGGCGTCGCCTTCTACGCCGCCAGCCAGATGCGCGGTGCGCCGAGCGATCCCGGCGCAATCCAAATCGCGCTGACGGCAAAGGCCTGCGAGCCAAACGAACTGACGGTGCCGGCGGGCAAGCGCAGCTTCGCGATTCTCAACCGGTCCGACCGGCCGGTGGAATGGGAAATTCTCGACGGCGTCCTGGTGGTCGCCGAGCGCGAGAACATCGCGCCGGGGCTCACGTCGGCGCTGGACGTGCGGTTGCAGCCGGGCGACTACGCCATCACCTGCGGCCTCACCTCCAATCCGCGCGGCGTCCTGCATGTCACCGCCGACGGTGCCACCGACCAGCCCGGCAAGACACCGGACATCCGCGCCTTCATCGGCGCCCTGTCGGAATACAAGGTCTATCTGATCCTACAGAGCGGGGAGATGGTGAGCGCGGCCAAGGCCCTTGCCGCGGCCATCCAGGCCGGCGACCTCGCCCAGGCGCGTGCGCTCTATGCGGCGGCACGCGCTCCCTACAAGCGCATCGAGCCTGCCGCCTCCCGCTTCGCCGACCTGACAAACGCCATCAACCCGGTGGCGGACTATCTCGGCGGGCGCGAGGCCGACCCCGCCTTCACCGGCTATCACCGCATCGCGTACGGGCTGTTCGGCGGCGGCGACACGGCCCAGCTGCCGGCGGTGGTGGACAGGCTGGTTGCCGACCTGAGCGAACTCAAGACGCGCCTCGGCGCGGTGAAGCTGGCCCCGGCCGACCTTGCCGACAGCGCAGCACGCATCGCCGGGCAACTGGCCGACGGGCGGATCGCGCAAGGCGAGGACCGCTATGCCGGGACCGACCTTGCCGACATCGCCGCCAATCTCGACGGCATCGGCAAGCTCGTCGGGCTGCTCCGCCCCGTGGTGAACGTCGCCGCGCCCGGCGCCATGGCGGCCGTGGACGCGAAGTTCGCTGCAGCCACGCAGGCGCTTTCCGCCCTGAAGCAGGGCGACGCCTGGCCGGCCTACGACACGGTTTCAGCGAGTCAACGCAAGGCGTTGGCCGATGTCTTCAAAGCGCTGGCCGAAGCGCTCGGCGCGGTCAACGGCGCCATCGGGATCGCCTGAGCCAAGACCGACACATCCGGGAAGACTGCCATGTCCACATTGCCCACCAACCGCCGCCGCCTGCTTCTCGGCATGGGTGCGGCCGCCGGCGGGACGCTCGCCGGCGCGCTCTCCCCAGCCCGCGCGGCCGACCATGCCAGCGACGGTGCGCTGGTCACCGACGCGCCGCCGCCCCTCGCGGCGGCGAGCGAGCGCCAGCCCTTCCACGGCCTGCATCAGGCCGGCATCGTCACCCCCCGCCCGGCAAACGGCATGGTGGCCGCGTTCAACGCCGTGGTGCGCGACCCGGCGAACCTCGAGGCGCTGCTCCGCCGGCTGACCGAGCGCATCGTCTTCCTCACCCAGGGCGGCCTGCCGCCAGAACTTGGCCCCAAGCTGCCGCCAGCCGATTCCGGCATCCTCGGGCCGGAGGTGGCGCCCGACGACCTGACCATCACCGTGTCGCTCGGCGCCTCGCTGTTCGCGGAGCGGCCGTGGCTGAAGCCGCACATGCCGCGCCAGCTCCAGCGCATGGCCCAGTTCCCCAACGATGCGCTCGACCCGGCGCTCTGCCACGGCGACATCGCCCTGCAGTTCTGCGCCAACACCCAGGACACCAACATCCACGCGCTCCGCGACATCGTGAAGACGATGTCGGAGTTCCTGGTGCTGCGCTGGCGCCAGGAGGGCAGCGTGCCGGCGGCGAAGCCCAATCCCGACGGCACACGGCAGAGCGCGCGCAACTTCCTCGGCTTCCGCGACGGCACCGCCAACCCCGATTCCAACGATGCGGCGGAGATGGACCGTATCGTCTGGGTCGGGCCGACAAGCGGCGAGCCCGACTGGGCGGTCGGCGGCAGCTATCAGGCGGTACGCATCATCCGCAATTTCGTCGAGCGCTGGGACCGCACGGCGCTCGAGGAGCAGCAGGACATCATCGGGCGCAAGAAGGCGAGCGGCGCGCCGCTCGACGGCGCGCACGAGCACGACGTACCGCGCTTTGCCGGCGACCCTGACGGCAAGCGCACGCCGCTTACCGCGCACATCCGGCTGGCCAATCCGCGCGTCGCGGCGAGCGAGGCGAACCTCATCCTGCGCCGGCCGTTCAACTATTCCAACGGCGTCGCCAAGTCCGGCCAGATCGACCAGGGGCTGCTGTTCATCGCCTACCAGGCGGACCTGGAGAAGGGCTTCATCGCGGTGCAGAAGCGCCTCAACGGCGAGCCGCTCGAGGAATACATCAAGCCGGTCGGCGGCGGCTATTTCTTCGTCCTTCCCGGCGTCCGTGAGGCCGGTGGCTATCTCGGCCAGCAACTGGTCGCCGCCATCGCCGCCGCCGACCCCTCTCATCCCTGAAGCAAAGCAAGAAGGAGACCCTCCTGATGAAGCTTGCACCTCTGCTCGCGGCAGCAACGCTCGTGGTGTTCAACACACCGGCCGGCGCCGCCGCGTCCACCGATGCAACGCTCGCACTGGTCGATCCGATCGCCAACTACAAGCTCTACGTTGCCGAACACACGGCCAAACTGGTCGAGGATACCGGGACATTCGTCGACGCCATCAAGGCGGGTGAACTGGACAAGGCCAAGGCGCTCTACGCGCCCACCCGCATGAGCTACGAGGCGATCGAGCCGATCGCCGAGCTGTTCAGCGACCTCGACGTGTCGATCGACGCGCGCGCCGACGACTACGAGAAGGGCGAGAAGGACCCGGCCTTTACCGGCTTCCACCGTCTCGAATACGACCTGTGGGAGGAAGGCAGCGACCGACGACCTGCGCGACCACGCCGACAAGCTGCTGGCCGACGTCAAGGACCTCAACCAGCGCATCGCCGACCTCACCTTCCCGCCCGAGACCGTCGTCGGCGGCGCCGCCGCGCTGATGGAGGAGGTCGCCGCCACCAAGATCTCCGGCGAGGAGGACCGCTACAGCCACACCGACCTGTGGGACTTCCAGGCGAACGCCGACGGCGCGCGCAAGATCTTCGATCTGGTGAGCCCGCTGCTCGCCAAGGACGCTGACTTCGTCGCCAAGGTCACGGACAACTTCCACACGGTCGACGAGACGCTCGCCAAGTACAAGGCGGGCGACGGCTTCGAGACCTACGACAAGCTGACCGATGCCGACCGCACGGTGCTCGCCGCCGCCGTCAACACGCTGGCCGAGGACCTGTCCACGCTGCGCGGCAGGCTCGGGCTCGACTGACGCGGGGCCTCCGCATTCGTCCCCCCTCCCCGCCAAAGTCGGGTGCTTCCGGCTTTGGCACTTCTTGAATCCAAACACGGGCAGGCCTGTGTTCGGCGGGAGAGGAGAAGGTCTGGTCCGGGTGCGCTGGCGCCTCGACCTCAACCCTGCTTGCCGTTGCCGTTGCCATTGCCGTTGCGGCGGCGGGCAAACGCCGCGAGGCCCGCGCCGGCGCCACTGCGCACACGCTGCCGCGCCCGCCACCGCCAGACCAGACGCTGGCGCCACGCCGCTCCCTTGGCGACCAGGGAAAGTTGCGCCGGCGTCACCACCAGCGTCAGGATGGTGGCGAAGCTCAGGCCGAAGACGATGGCGGTGGAAAGCTGCAACCACCACTGGGTCGAGGGCGCCCCGATGGTGATGGCGCGGTGCACAAAGTTGACGTTGATGCCAAAGGCGATCGGCAGCACGCCGAGCACCGCGGCGCCCGCCGTCAGCAGCACCGGGCGGGCACGCTCGCGGCAGGTTCTCAGGATCGCCTCTTCGACCGGAACCCCCTCCAGGCGCAGCCGGTCATAGGTATCGATCAGCACGATGTTGTTGTTGGTCACAATGCCGGCGAGCGCGATGATGCCGACGCCGGTCATCACCACGCCGAAACCCTGACCCATCACCATCAAGCCGATGAACACGCCGATCGTCGACAGGATGATCGAGAACAGCACCAGGAACACGCTGGTCAGCTTGTTGAACTGCGCCAGCAGCACGGCGAAGATCAGGAAGATGGCGGCGCCGAAGGCCTTGCCGAGGAAGTCGCTGGCGTTCTGCCGCTCCTCGTCGGAGCCCTTGAGCTGCCACGTCACCAGCCCCTTGAAGTCGGCCTGGGCGAGCTCCTTCTTGATTGCCTCCTGAATGGCGGCCGTCTGCTTGTCGTCGGCGACGTTGGCGGTGACCGTGATCACGCGCTTGCCATCGACGCGGTGGATGATGCCGGTCGACAGCGCCGGCACGCGCTTGATGAAATTGCCGATCGGCACCGAGCCTGCCGCCGTCTGCACCCTGAGTTCGTCGAGCTGGGACAGCGTGCGGCGATCCTCGGGCAGGCGCAGGATGATGTCGACCGGCTTGTCACTGGTCTGCGGCCGGTAGTCAGTGATCTTGAGGCCCTTGGTGACGAGCTGGACGACGTTGCCGATCGAACCGACCCCGATGCCAAATTTGGCGGCCTCCGGCTTGTCGACTTCCAGGCGCCAGTCAATGCCCGGGATCGGCAGCCCGTTGTCGAGGTCGCGGATCTCCGGGCTCTTGGCGAGCGCGCCGGCAGTCTGCAGCGCCGCCGCGCGCAAGGCGTCCGGATAATCGCTGGACAGCTGCACCTGGATCGCCTTGCCGGTCGGCGGGCCGCCTTGCGGTGCCGTCACCTCGACCTTGATCCCCGGAATGTCGGCCGTCTTCTTGCGGATGTCGTTCATGATGACGGTGGCCGGCCGGCGCTCCTGCCAGTCGACAAACTCGAACTGGATCTGGCCAATCACGTCCTCGGTGATGTCCTGCGAGCCCTGCCCCATGTCACCGGAGCGGGCATAGACGCTCTTCAGCTCGTGCATGGGCAGGATGCGCGCCTCGACCGTGCGCACCAGCCGGTCCTTCTCCGCCAGCGACAGGTTGCCGCGCGCATGGATCAGCACCACGCCCTGGTCGGGCTCGACATTGGGGAAAAACTCAACGCCCTTGCCGATCTTGCCATAGAGGACCGGCACACCGATGAGCAGGGCAAAGGCGATGAGGACGGTGATGCCCGGATGGCGCACAGCCAGCCGCACGGTCTTGATGTATGGGCCTTCGCGCTTGGCCACGTCATGATGCTCGATGTGGCGCTTGCCGATCAGCGCGCCCAGCGTCGGCGTGAAGATCAGCGCCGCCACCAGCGAGCACGACAGCGTCGCGATCAGGGTCACCGGCAGATAGCCCATGAACTCGCCGACGATGCCCGGCCACAGGAGCAGCGGCGAGAAGGCGGCGATGCGCGTCAGCGTTGCCGCGATCACCGGGCCTGACATGCGATGGGCGGCGAAGGCGTAGGCCTCGCGCGGCGGCATGCCCTCGCTCATGCGCCGTTCGGCGAACTCCGACACGATGATGGCGTCGTCGACGAGCATGCCGACGGCGAGGATCAGGCTGAACAGGACGACGATGTTGACCGTCAGTCCGGCCAGGCTGAGGCCGAGAATGCCGACCAGGAACGAGAACGGCACGGCGATGCCGATGAAGATCGAAGCGCGCCCGCCGAGGAAGAACAGAATGATGACCGCAACCAGGAAGACGGCGGTGATCACGCTGTTCTGCAACTCGTCGAGCATGTCGATGATGAAGGTCGACTGGTCCTGCAGAAACTGGACCTTGACGTTCGCCGGCCACTGCTTCTGCGCCTCGGCGAGGGCCTTCTTCACGCCGGCCACGGTGTCGATGAGATTGGCGCCCGTGCGCTTGGCGACTTCGATGGCGATGGCCGGCTGCCCGTTGACGCGGGTCACCGAAGTGGCGTCGCGGAAGGTCGGCTTGATCGTGGCGACGTCGCCAAGCTTCACCGTCGCGGCACTGGAGGCGGCAACCGGGATGTTGAGCACGTCCTCCGGCGTCTCGATCAGCGCCGGGACCTTGACGGCGAAGCGGCCTTGCGGTCCTTCCAGCGCGCCGGCCGCCACCAGGCTGTTGCCCGCCGCCGCGGCGCCGACGAACTGGTCGAGCGACACGCCATAGCTCTTCAGCAACATCGGCTCGGCGATGATCTCGACCACCTCGTCGCGGGTGCCCTGCAGCGTGGCGGAGAGCACGCCGGGCACCTGCTCGATGGTGTCCTGCGCCTGCTGGGCGATGGTCGTCAGCGTGCGTTCGGAAACCTCGCCGGAAAGGGTGACCACGACCACCGGGAACAGGCTGAGACTGACCTGATGGACGCTCGGCTCGTCGGCATCGGCCGGCAGGTCGTGCTTGGCGTCGTCCACCTTGGCGCGAACGTCCTGCAAGGCGGTGTCTTCGTTGAAGCCGGCCTCGAACTCGAGCAGCACGTAGCCGCCGCCCTCGAAGGCTGCGGCGCGCATCTCCTTGACGTTGGTGACCGCCTTGAGCGCCGTTTCGATCGGCTTGACCAGCAGCCGCTCCGCATCCTCCGGCGAGATGCCGCGCTGCGACAGCTGCACGTAGACGTACGGAATCGTGACGTCCGGATCCGCTTCCTTCGGGATCGATTGATAGGCGAGCGCCCCGGCGATCAGCAGGAAGCCGAGGACCGCCAGCGTCAACCGCCAATTTCGAATCGCCAGTTCGACGATGTGCTTCATGCAGGCGGCCCCGCTTTGGCGGCAGCGGGCGCCGCCTTGACGTCGGCCTCCGCGGCCGGGACAGCCTGAACCAGGTCGCCGTCCTTGACGAAATCCTGGCCGACGACGATCACCTGCGCCGCCTTGTCGATGCCAGTCAGCCAGAGGACATCGGTGGCGTCATCGACGACCTCGACGGGAACGAACTGCACGCGGCTGTCGGCTCCGGCGACGCGAACACCGAGGCGGCCGTCATCGGAGAAGACGATCGCCGAGCGCGGCACCGCGACCGCGTTGACGGCACCGAGTTCGACCGACATTTCGCAGGTGACGCCATCGGCGATCGCCGCGTCGGCGTTCGCCATGCGCGTCTCGACGCGATAGGTTCGCGTGGCGGTGTCGGCGCTGAGGCTGACGAAGGTGACCTTGCCGCGTGCCGTGGCGTTGTCGATGAAGCGCACGGTCGCTTCCTGGCCCGCCTTCAAGCTGCTCCGCCGCGCTTCGCTGACCGCGCCGACCGCGAGCATCGGGTCGGGGTCGACGATCTCGGCGATCTCGGTGCCGACCTGCACGGCCTGACCAACCTGCACCGGCACGCGATCGACCTTGCCGCCGATCGGGGCGCGGATGGCGACCTTGTCCAGCTCGGCATTGGCCGCGGCCAGCGCGGCCTTGGCCGAGGCCACCGCCGCCTCCAGCGCCGCCAGATTGTTGCGCGGCTGGTCGCCCCGGTCGATGAGCTTCTTGTTGGACTCGTATTCGGCCTGGCGCTGGTCGAGCAGCGCCTGTGCCTGGTCGACCGCCGCCTGGCGCCCCTCGTCGGAAATGCGGCCGATGATGGTGCCGGCCGTGACCACGTCGCCGCGGCTGACGGCGAGGCCGAGCAGCACGCCGGTGCCACGGGCCGTTGCCGAGGCCTTGTGGTCAGCCAGGGTCACGCAGGAGAGGGTGACCGAACGCCGATGGAGTTCCGGCACGGCCGCCGTCACTGCCACCTTCTGGACCGGAACGGTTGGTGGTTCGCCGCCGGCGCCTTCGTCGGCGTGGGAGCCATTCATCAGTATCCCGGAACCGATCCAGAGAACGGCTGCGATGACAACGCCGACCGCAACAATGCGGCTCGGCTTGAGCAGTCCTGAGGCCATCAGCGTCACCCGTCCAATGCCAGAGAAAGAGCTCTCCGCCGCCGCACCGCAGCAACGGTCCAGCCCATATAGCAACGCCGAAGAGCAATTGTGAGGGGGCGCCGGACTGGTGTGGGAACCCGAACATCACTCATGGAGCGTCGCCCCTTATATCGTGCGATACACCTAGCCACGCCACCAGGTGGCGTCAAGATATATCTTACGTGATATCGTTCCCGCGCCGACCGCGCCCTGCGATCGACGGAATGGGCGCCAGCCGACGCCTTCGCCGCAGGCGAATACCGTTGCATGGCCATGATGGCCCCGCTCTGTGACAGAAAGACGGAACGCGACCGGCGCTCGCCGCGGAAAAGCCCGCACAACAGAACGCAACACGCGCGACGGCGTCGGGCGTATCGGGGCGTGCTCACGCTGTCCTGTGAACTCCAGTGCTTCGCCCAGCCGGGCGATGCTTTGGCCGGACTCTGGTAAGAACCTGGCACAGAACACGACAAACCCCGAAACCACGATGGCGACATCGGCGGGCGCTGTCGGCTCCCCCTTGGTTGAGCGGCGGCATCACTGGCAGCGAATTTCCCGGCACTTTGATCCAGATCAAAAACGCGCCATGGTTGCGGATTGGAATTGCTTTGATCCAACTGCCGCCGAGGCTCGATCGGCGCGGCGGGGGCCCCGCCTGGGTTGGCACATTGGCAATATCGGTCGGGCCTGTGGCACAAGGGAGCATAGTGAGCCAGGCGCGGCAGCGGATCGGGAAGCAGGGTGGGAAATTTGGGCGCGGACGATCTTGTCGAGCTGATGGCGCGTGTGGCTGCAGGCGATCGACAGGCGTTTCGCGGGCTCTATGAACGCACGGCGCCGAAACTACTTGCCACCGCTCGCCGTATCTTGAGAGATGATAGAACCGCTGAGGATGCGGTGCAGGAGGCTTACGTGCGGATCTGGTCGCGTGCCGCAAACTTCGACGGCGCGATTGCTTCGCCCATCGCGTGGATGGCAACGATTCGCGCCATGCGGCGATCGATGCCGTCCGGCGCGGTGCCGAGCGCGTTTCGGCGGCGTCGACGGCGATCGACGCCGAAATGAGCGAGCGTCTGGCCGACCCGGCAACCAGTGGCGAGCGGCTGCTCGCAGGCTCGCTCCTGGCGACCTGCCTGAAGGCGCTCGACGAGGAGCGCCGCGGCATGGTGCTGCTCGCCTATTGCCACGGCTGGAGCCGCGATGAACTGGCAAGCCGTTTCGGCCGGCCGGTCGAAACGATAAAGACGATCCTGAGGCGCAGCCTCATCGCCCTGAAGGAATGTCTCGGTGACCCCGTCTGACGCTGGCCGCATGGATGGAGATGAGCGCGAGGCGCTCGCCGGCGAGTATGTGCTGGGCACGCTCGACGCAGCCGAGCGGCGTGCGGCAGAGGCGCGCGTCAACGCCGACCCGGCCTTCGCCGCCGCCGTGGCGGCCTGGCAGAAACGCCTTCAGCCGCTTACCGACGCCGATACCTCCGCCGAGCCGCCGCCATACCTCTGGCCGCGCATCGAGGTGGCCATCGACGCACACGCTTCGGCAGGCGGGGAAACCGTCGTCGCGCTCAGGCGCTCCGTCCGCCGCTGGCGGCTGGTGGCCGCGGTCTCGGCAGCGGCAGCGGCGGTCCTGGTTGCCGTGGTCGCCGTGGACCGGCTTCAGCCGCCGCCGCAGTCTGCCTTCGTCGCCGTGCTCACAGCGCCCAACGGCACCACGCCGGCCTTCATCGCGACAGTCGACCTCGACAGCCGCGACATTCGGCTCGTCCGCGTCGCTGCGCCGCCGCCGCCCGACAAGAGTTATGAATTGTGGTCGATCCTTCCGGATCGGCCGCCGCATTCGCTGGGCGTCGTGGAAAAGGCGAAGTTTACCCGCGTCATCGACACGATGCCGGCGCCGGATGTCACCTTGCCATCAAGTGGAGCAGAAGGGCGGATCGCCGACAGGCGCGCCGCAGGGCCCGCTAGTCTTCAAGGGCACGCTGCTTCCGGCGCGGTAGCGGCTACCAAAAGAAGCGGCCCGCCGAGGGCGGACCGCTTCCTGAGCAGGCGGCGACGGGGGCGAACGGCCGCAGCCCGCAGGCTCCTAGCCCATCTTGGGCAGGAGCACCGTATCGATGACGTGGATCGCGCTGTTGGACTGGTTCACGCCGGCGATCGTCACCTGCGCGGGGTCGCCGGAACCGTCCACACCCACAGCTTGCCGTCCATAATGGCGAAGGTCACATAGCGCCCTCGACCGTCTTGTAGGAGGCCTTGCCGTCCATCTTCTTGATGTCGGCCATGATCGAAGCGGCCGAATGCTTGCCGGGCAGCACATGGTAGGTGAGGATGCTGGTCAGCTTGCCCTTGTTCTCCGGCTTGAGCAGGGCGTCCACGGTGCCCGCCGGTAATTTGGCAAACGCTTCGTTGGTTGGCGCGAACACAGTGAACGGGCCGGGGCCGGAGAGCGTGTCGACCAGGCCGGCCGCCTTCACCGCCGCCACCAGGACCGTGTGATCCTTCGAATTGACGGCGTTCTCGACGATGTTCTTCGACGGATACATCGGCGCGCCGCCGACCTCGACGGTCGCTTCGGCCGAAAAGGCAGGAGCAGTGTAGGCGCTGCCTGCACCCAGAACGGC
Source organism: uncultured Alphaproteobacteria bacterium (assembly GCA_963830205.1). Classification (GTDB taxonomy): domain Bacteria; phylum Pseudomonadota; class Alphaproteobacteria; order Rhizobiales; family Kaistiaceae; genus CAVSRC01. The sequence goes on from CAWHLP010000010.1 coordinate 68,599, forward strand.
GGCGACGGCAATGGCGCGAATGATGGAAGTCGTGGCAGTCATGGGGCATTCTCCTGAATTGGTTGGTCTTGACGTCCCCGAGAGCGAGGACATCGCGAGCTACGGGCCGTTCGGCGGAGAAGTTTCGCGGCGGTCGGCCCGGCCCCGATCACAGCTCCGTGAGGATTGCGCGGGTGCCGGCCCTTGCCTAGGTTCCCTCGCCATCGTCGGAGGGGGCAATCCTTGAAGTCAACCAATCCGGTCTATACCGGCCTGCCCATGACCATCTTCGAGGTCATGTCGCGGCTGGCGATCGCCGAGGGTGCGATCAACCTCGGCCAGGGCTTTCCGGATGTGGACGGCCCTGCCGACGTGAAGCAGGTCGCCGCCGACGAACTCGTCTCGGGCCTCAACCAGTATCCGCCGATGATGGGCGTGGCCGACCTGCGCAAGGCGGTGGCGGACGCCAACCGGCGCTTCTACGGCCTCGACGTCGACTGGCAGACGGAAGTGCTGGTCACCTCTGGCGCCACCGAGGCGCTGTCCGACTGCATGGCCGGTCTGATCGTGCCCGGCGACGAGGTGGTGCTGATCGAGCCGCTCTACGACTGCTACCTGCCGCTGGTCCGCCGCGCCGGCGGCATCCCGCGGCTGGTGCGCTTGACCCCGCCCGACTGGACGCTGGATAGGGATGCGCTCGCCGCCGCCTTCGGCCCGAAGACCAAGGCCATCCTCATCAACAATCCGATGAACCCGGCGGCCAAGGTCTTCACCCGCGAGGAGCTCACCCTCATTGCCGATCTGTGCAAGGCCCATGACGCCATCGCCATCTGCGACGAGGTCTATGAGCACATCCTCTTCGATGGCCGCCAGCACATCCCCTTGATGACGTTGCCGGGCATGCGCGAGCGCACGGTGCGCATCGGCTCGGCGGGGAAGACCTTCTCGCTCACCGGCTGGAAGGTCGGCTATGTCACGGCGCCACCGCACCTCATCGAGCCGATCACCAAGGCGCACCAGTTCACCACCTTCACCACGCCGCCCAACCTGCAGAAGGCGGTCGCCTTCGGGCTCGCCAAGGGCGACGACTACTATCAAAGCCTGTCGGGCGACCTCATGAAGAAGCGCGACCGCTTCGCCGCCGGTATCGCAGCGCTGGGCTTCGGCGTCGTCCCCTGCGCCGGCACCTACTTCATCACCGCCGACGTCGCGCCGCTGCGCATCAACGAGGGCGATGCCGATCTCTGCAAGCGCATGACGGTGGAGGCCGGCGTTGCCGCCGTGCCCATGTCGGCCTTCTACGATGCCGAGGCCCCAAGCCATTTCGTCCGCTTCTGTTTTTCCAAGCGCGACGAGGTGCTCGATGCGGCGTTGGCGCGTCTTGCCGCCTGGCTGGGTGGGCGTACAAAGCGCGCATGAACATGTCCGTGCGCGCCGAGGCTCCCCTCGGCGTTGTTCGATTCATCAGGACCCTTGTCGGTTCGGCCATCTATCCGGCCATCGCCTTCGTCGGCGCCGGCCGCCTGGACTGGCCGCGCGGTTGGGTCTACCTGATCGTCTTCGTCGCCGCTGCAGCCACCGGAACGGTCATTGTCGACCGCGTCAATCCGGGCCTGCTGGCGGCGCGCCAAAGGGGAATGCGCAAGAACACCAAGGGCTTCGACAAGGTGTTCTACGTCTTCTTCCTGCCTCTCATGGTGATCTATCCGCTGCTTGCCGGCCTCGACGCGGCGCGCTTTGCCTGGGCGCCGCTGCCGGCGTGGACGGTGTGGCCGGGCATCCTCCTTTTCATCGCCGGCTCGGCGCTGACGACCTGGGCACTGATCGTCAACCGCCACGCCGAGGGCACCGTTCGCATCCAGAGCGACCGCGGCCACGCCGTCGTCATTGACGGCCCCTATGCGATCGTCCGCCACCCGATCTATGTCGGCACGATCATCGGCCTTCCGGCCGTGGCGCTGGTCATGGGCTCCGCCTGGGCGCTGGTGCCGATGGCTCCTCGTCATCGTGCTGTTCGTCTGGCGCACGGCGCTGGAGGATCGCACCTTGCGGCGGGAACTGGCAGGGTATGAGAGTTACGCCCGGACCACGCCCTACCGGCTGGTTCCCGGCGTCTGGTGAGAATCACAGGCACGCATGAGCAATCCCATCCTGATCGAAGTCACCCGCGGCGGGCTGGTCGAGAGCGTCCACCGCGGCGCAATCGCTGTCGTCGATGCCCACGGGCGGACCCGGGCGGCAGTCGGCGATACGAGCAAGCGCATCTTCCCGCGTTCGGCGATCAAGGCCCTGCAGGCGCTGCCGCTGGTCGAGAGCGGCGCCGCCGACCGCTACGGCTTCGGCAATGCCGAGCTGGCGCTCGCCTGCTCCTCCCACAATGCCGAGCCGCGCCATGTGGAGACCGCCAAGGCGATGCTCGCGCAAGGCTGGGCAAGGGCGAGGCCGATCTCGAATGCGGTTCCCATATGCCAGCCGCGCCGGCCGCCGCGGCGGCGCTCATCTGTGCCGGCCTCGAGCCCAACCAGTTGCACAACAACTGCTCGGGCAAGCATTCCGGCTTCATCTGCCTCGCCTGCCATCGCGGCTTCGACACCAAGGGCTACGTGCTCCCCGACCATCCCGCCCAGCAGGAGATCACGGCGACGCTTGCCGCGATGACCGGCGTCAGCCTCGGGCCCGATGTGCGCGGCGTCGACGGCTGCTCGATCCCGACCTACGCGATTCCCATCGACGCACTGGCGCTTGCCTTCGCGCGCTTCATCACCGGCGAAGGCCTGTCGAGCGAGCGCGCCAACGCCGCCCGCCGCCTGGCGACGGCGTGCATGGCCGAGCCCTTCATGGTCGCCGGCACGGATCGCTTCTGCACCGACGTCATGTCGGCTCTGCCTGGCCGTGTCTTCGTCAAGACCGGCGCCGAGGGCGTCTTCTGCGCCGCCCTCCCCGAGCTCGGACTGGGCGTCGCGCTCAAATGCGACGATGGCGGCACGCGCGCCTCGGAGACCCTGATGGCGGCGGTCATCGACGCTTTCGTGCCCATGAGCCCGGCGGAGCGCGAACGGCTGGCCGGGCGCCTGTCGCCGCCGATCCTGAGCCGCCGTGGCGTCCAGGTCGGCGCCGTCCGGCCGGTCGCGGGACTGGTTGAATCGCTGCGCAGGGGACAGGCGCTGATTAGCTGATGCGGTTGCGCTCGACCAGGAGCTGGGGATAGCGGTCGGCGCCGTTCTGGGCGAGGTCGCCGGTCGCCATCTTGTCCCAGTGCATGCCGATGACGGCGCCCTTGCCGGCGCCGGAGATCAGGTTGTCGCTGATGACCGCCGAGCCGGCGCCATCGACCACCGAGACGGCGATGCCGACCGGCGCCTGCCGGATCACGTTGCCGGTCGCCGCCACGTCGCGGAGATACGGTCCCCAGCCGAGCTGCATGCCGTAGAGCGCCGCCCCGTCGACGACGTTGCCGCTCGCCGCCACGTCGGCCTCGACGCCGATGCCGACGCCGAAGGTCGGGCCGCCGGAGGGATAGGGACCCTTGCCGGTGATGTTGCGCACGATGTTGCCCGATACGACGCCGATGTGGCCGCCGCTGTCGAAGTTGGTGACGCTGATGCCGCTCGCTGCCCCGTCGATGACGTTGCTGGCGATGAGGGCGCCGGCAAAGCCGAATTCCGAATAGATGGCGACCTCGCCCGAGCGCAGGCAGCTGTTGCCGGTGATCTGGACGTTGTCGGCGGAATTGGCGCGCACGGCGGTGAAGGCGCAGTCGGCGATGCGGTTGTTGGCGACGATGACGCCGTGGGCGCGGAAGATGTTGATGCCGTTGCCGTTCTCGCCGGTGCCGCCGGCCTTGGCCGCGATCCGCTCGACCCGGTTGCCGGTGACGATGGTGCCGTCCTCGCCGGCGCTCCACCGCCAGACGAGGATGCCGCCATTGCCGCAGTCGGTGACGGTGTTGTCGGTGATCGCAAGGCCGGTCGATTCGATGGCGCGGATGCCGGCGCCGGCCGCGTTGGTGATGGTGGTGCGGGTGATGCGCCCGGCCGAGCGGTCGAGCGCCAGCCCGGTGCCGACGCTGCCGGTGATGACACAATCCTCGATCGCGACGCCGTTGCATTCGGCCAGGTGCATGAGACCCGCCACGTAGTCGGCGAAGGGCTGGCCGGCGCCGTCGATGGTGAGGCCGGAGAGCACCACCAGCTCGGAGCGCGCGGCGGTGATCATGGTGTCGCCGCCGGCAAACACCAACTTGGTGGCGCCGGTCACGCCCGACAGGCGCACGCGCGGCGGCAGCCTGAGGTTGGAGACCATGTAGGTGCCGGGAGGCAGGAAGACCTGGCGGTCCTCCTTGGACGCGGTGTCGAGCAGCCGCTGCAGGGTGCGGCTCTGGTCCTCGGCCGCCTGTTCGTTGAGGCCGAGCTCGGCGCCGTTCAGCGTCCCGCGCAGCACCGGCCCGTTGGGGTCGGTTGCGGCGGCCGCGGGCGTCACCACGGCGGCGCCCAGCGCACCAGCCAGAAACTTGCGTCGATTCATACCCCAAACTCCCGAATCCGGAATCGATTCAGGAGTGCTTCAAATCCCATGCCGCCACGGCCGTCCCGGAATGGGACGGGCGCCCCGGTCAGTTGCCGGCGAGCTTCTTGCGGGTATCGGGCGGCAGGGTGAGCAGCGAATCGATGGTCGCCGCCTGGGCGCCGGCCAGCATCGCGTCCAGTTCCGACCGGATCGCGGCGAGCCTGGCGTCGATGGCCGTGCGGTCCGGGGTCTCGGCCGCGAGCAGCGTGCCGAGCTCGGCGCGCAGCGCATGCAGATGCTCGACATGGAGCTGGGCATCAGGCCGTCCGGCGGCGATCGCCGCCTCGACCTTGGCCATGGCGTCCGCCGGCAGGCGTGCGCCGAGCCAGCGCAACTCGTAGCGCAGCACGCCGTGCTTGTGGTCGCCCCTGTCGGTGTCGAGACGGATCATGTCGGTCGCGGCAGCGCCGATGAAGAAGGCGTTGAGCGCCAACGACAGAACCAGGCCGATGCCCAGCCAATGCCGCCGGTTGAAGCGCCCGTTCATCGCTGGTCGACCACCGTCGTCCCGAAGATCAGCGGGTCCATCACAACCACCTCCTGGTCGGTGGCGGTACGAGGCCCTAGCAGCGCCAGGTCGGCAAGACTGCCGAGCCCGGCGGCGATGATCAGCGCCGCGGCGATGGCGAACCAGATGGCCCGGCGTGCCTTGGGTGGGGCGACCTGTGCCATGACGCGGCTGGCGACGCGATCGACCGCGCCGGAAGCGGCGATCTCGCGGTCGAGCGCCCCAGCCGCGCGGGCAAGGCCGGCATCCAGGGCGTGAATGTCATCGCGTGTGATCGGGGTGTCACCGGTCATGGCCGTTCCCCTCCATCTGCGAAGCGGGCGCGCAGGCGGCGGCGCCCGCGCGCCAGCAGCGATTCGTAGGCCTCTTCGCCGATGCCCATGACGGCAGCGGCTTCCGCCTGGCTGAGGCCCTGGTAGTGGCAGAGCACGACCGCGGCGCGCTGGCGCTCGGGCAGCGCGGCGACGGCCGCCTGCACGGAGCGCACATCCTCAAGATGCATCAGCCGGGTGCTGGGCAGCGGCGCCGGGTCGGTCAGATCGTCCTCCAGGTCGGCGATGTCGACCGACGGCCGGTGGCGGCGCAGCCGGTCGATGCACAGCCGGTAGGCGACGCGGTGGGCCCAGGTGGAGATGCGGCCGTCGGGCTGCCAGTTGGCGGCCTGGCGCCAGATGCGGATGAGCACCTCCTGGACCACCTCCTCCGCCTCGCCGGGGCTGGCGGCAAGGGTGGCGCGGGCAAAACGCATGAGCGCGGGCGTGAGGCTGCGCACCAGCCGGGCGAAGCTGGCCTCGTCGCCCTCGGCGATCGCTGCCATGACCGCCTGGTCGGCGTGAATGCGTGCCCAATCCAGCGAACCGCGCGACTGATCCAAGCCGCACTCCCATGCCGGCAGCCTGCCCCAGCGCCAACGATAGCCGATGATCGCGGCCCGCGCACGGCGGGCTTCGGCCGGGCGAACCGGCCTCCGCGGCGCCCGGCTGACGGGCGATGCTGTGCTGAACGCGACGGCGGGCACGTTAGCCCTCCTTCTACTCCGCTGCCGCCGAATAGGTGCTCACGTCGCCCACCTCTTCCGGCGTGGGCGTGAGACCGCCTCCGATCGCATGGGCCTCTTCCAGTTCGCGTTCGAGGCGCTGCTCCTCGGCGACGCGCGGCTTGGCGAAGCGGGCAAGCAGCATGTAGGCGACCGGCGTCAGGAACAGCGTCGCCAGCGTGGCGAGGCCGAGGCCGCCGACGATGACCCAGCCCAGCGCATGACGCGCCTCGGAACCGGCACCGCTGCGCAGCACCAGCGGCAGGCCGCCGAGCACGGTGGCGATCATGGTCATCACCACGGGCCTGAGGCGGATCAGCGCGGCATTGCGCACCGCATCATGGATCGACTGGCCGGCATCGCGAAGCTGGTTGGCGAACTCGACGATCAGGATGCCGTTCTTCGACATGAGGCCGACCAGCATGACCAGGCCGATCTCGCTGTAGATGTTGATCGAGCCGTGGGTGATGAGGATGGCGAAGACCGCCGCGGCGAGACCGAAGGGCACCGTGGCGATCAGGATGAAGGCGCTGGAGAAGCTCTCGAACTGGCCGGCGAGGACCAGGAGAACGATGATCAGCGCGAAGATGAAGGTCTGTACGACGCCGCTGGTGGCGCTGTTCAGCTCCTTGGCATCGCCGGTGAAGACCAGGCCGTTGCTGGCGGGCAGTATCTTGGCCGTCAGCGTCTGCAGCTCGTTCATCGCCTGGCGCAGGTCGACGCCGTCGCCAAGCGTGGCGCCGATGGGGATGGCACGCCGCTGGTCCTGGCGCGGCAGGCTGGGCGCCACGGCCGATTCCTGGAAGGTGACCAGCGAGGAGAGCGGCACCATCTTGCCGTCCCGGGTGCGGAACTGCATGTTGTCGAGGGCGCTGGTGTCCTGGACCATGCCGTCGGGCACCTTGGCCAGGATCTCGATCGGGTTGTCGCCGACGTAGTAGTTGCCGAGATCCTTGCCGCTGAGGATCGTCTGCACGGCGGCCGAGATGGTATCGACCGAAATGCCGACATCGGCGGCACGCTGACGGTCGATGTGGATCGCCATCTGCGGCTGGGTGGTGTCGTAGTTGAGCTGCACGCGGTCGAAGACCGGGTCCTTCTCCATCGCCTGGATCAGCTTGTCGGCGACGCCGGCGAGCTGGTCGTAGTCGGCTCCGGTGATGGCGAATTGCAGGCCCTGGCCGCCACCGCGGATGCCGAGGCTGTTGGCGGTGCGGGCGAAGACCTGCACCCCGGGAATCTGCTGCAGCTCGCGATTGAGCTGGGAGGTGATGTCGGCCTGGGTGCGCGTGCGCTGGTCCCACGGCGCCAGCGTCAGGAACATGAAGCCGCCATTGCCGCTACCGCGGGCGATCGAGAAGAGGTCGGTGGCCTCGCCGCTCTTGAGCAGCGGCTGGGCGGTCTGCTCGACCAGCTTCATCTGGGCCTCGGTGTAGTCGACGGTCGAGCCCTGCGGCACCGAGATCGAGATCGGGATGAAGCCGCGATCCTCGTTGGGCGTCAGCTCCGAGGGCAGCAAGTTGAAGGCGACAACCGCGGCACCGGCGAACACCAGGGCGGCGACGATGACCACCATCGGCGCGTGCAGCGCAGCATCGAGCAGGCGAGTGTAGACGTGGATGATGCGCTCGCCGAAGGCGGCGACGCGGCGGCCGACGGCATTGTGCTGGTGGTGGGCCTGCTTGTCGCTGATCAGGCGCGAGGCGAGCATCGGCGAGAGCGTCAGCGCGACGAAGCAGGAAAGCGTCACCGCGAAGGCGAGCACGAAGCCGAACTCGGAGAACAGCGAGCCGGTGATGCCGGGGAAGAACGAGATGGGGATGAACACCGCGGCGAGCGTCGCCGTGGTGGCAAGCACGGCAAAGAACACCTGGCGGGTGCCGAGCACGGCGGCGGCGCGCGGCCCGAGGCCGAGGCTACGCTGGCGCGAGATGTTCTCGATGACGACGATGGCGTCGTCGACAACCAGGCCGGTGGCGAGCACCAGGGCAAGCAGGGTGAGGACGTTGATGGAGAAGCCGACCACCCACATGGCCGCGAGGGTGCCGACCAGCGCGATCGGCACGGTCACCGCCGGAATGAACGTCACCCTGAGCGACTGCAGGAACAGGTAGATGACGCCGATGACGATGGTGGTGGCGATAATCAGGGTGAGCAGCACCTCGTGGATGGCGCCGCTGATGAACTCGGCATCGTCGGAGGTGATGGTCAGATTGACGCCGGGCGGCAGCGAGCCCTTCATCTCGGCGATCGCCTTGCGCACGCCGGCAGAAATGTCGAGCGTGTTGGCGCGCGCCTGACGCACGATGCCGAGGCCGACGCCGGTCTGGCCGTTGATGCGCAGCGACGTAGTCTTGTCGGCCGGACCAAAGACGACATCGGCGACGTCCGATACCTTGGTCTGCGGAGTGATCTGGATGTTGGCGATCTCGTCGGCCGACTTGGCGCTGGCGTCGGCGCGCACGAGCAGCGTGCGGTTGGCGTCGGAGATCGTTCCGGCGGGCGCGTCGAGGGTGACGTTGCCAAGCGCCGAGTTGAGGTCGGCGATGGTGAGGCCGTGCGCGGCCAGCGCATCGGGGTCGATAATGATCTGGACGATCGGGCTGCGGTCGCCGAAGACCTGAACGTCGGCGACGCCGTCGACGGCGGCGAGCCGCGTGACGATGACGTCGTTGACGACCTGGGTCAGGTCCTGGATCGACAGGGTCGACGAGGTCGCCGCCAGACGCATGATGGCGTCGGAATTGGCATCGGCCTTGACGATGGTCGGCGGCTTGAAATTGTCGTCGGTGGGCAGCGATCGCAGATTGCCGATGGCGTCGCGCAGGTCGTTGGCGGCAACGTTGATGTCGGTCTTCTGGTCGAATTCGACGGTGACCTGGCTCTGGCCGGCGCTCGACGACGATGAAATCGACACCACGCCGGGGACACGCGCCACGGCGCCTTCGATGACGCTGGTGACTTCCTTGTCGATCGTGTCGGGGGTGGCACCCGTATAGTTGGTGCGCACGGTGATCACCGGACGGTCGATGTTGGGCAGTTCGCGCACCTCGATGCCGCGCCACGCCGCCAGGCCGGCGATGACGATCAGCAGGTTGAGGACGACGGCCAGAACCGGCCGGCGAACGAACAGCGAGGCGACCCCACCGTCGCGGGTGGCATGGGGATTGGCGTCGGTCTTGGCCATGGCCGCCTCCGCTCAGCCGCTCGGCGGACGGCGTGGACCGCCGCTCTGGCCGCCACCGCCTGCCGGTCCAGTGGCGCCACCGCCAGGGCTGCCGCCGCCTGCCGCCGCTTCGGGCGCGGTGCTCTCGGCATTGCTCTGGCCGGGGCCGTTTCCGCCGCCCGCGCCGGCACCGCGGGCGCCGCCGGCACCCCCAGCGCCTGCGCCGCCCTCGGTCACCTGGCTGCCTTCGCGCAGGCGCTGCAGGCCCTCGACGACGACCTGGTCCTTCTCGGCAAGGTCGCCGACGACGATCACGGCACCGCTGCGCCGGCCGACGATCTGCACGGCGACGCGATGGGCGCTGGCATCGCTGATCTTCCAGACATAGGCGCCGGTGCGGTCCCACTGCACGGCCAGCGACGGCACGGAAGGATGCGGCGTGCCGGGGAAGCTCATGGCGACGGTGAGCGCCATGCCGGGCTTGAGGACGTTGGCGTCGTTGGGCAGCGTCGCCTCGACGTGCAGGGTGCGCGCCACCGGATCGACGCGGTTGTCGACCGCCGAGATGGCGCCCTTGAAGGCCTGGCCGGCGAGCGCATCGGTGGAGGCGGTGACCGGCTGGCCGATGGCAACCAGGCCCGATGCGCGCTCGGGCACATCGAAGGCGACGGTCACCTTGGACATGTCGTCGAGAGTGCCGATCGTCTTCGACGAGCTGATGAGATCGCCGACGGTGATATCGGTGAGGCCGATAACGCCGGCGAAGGGCGCGGTGATGGTGCGCTTGGCGAGGTCGTTCTGGGCCGCCCTCAGTCCGATCTCAGCGTTCTGCTGAGCGGTGCGGGCATCGGTCAAAGCGACGGTGGTGATGTTATTCGACTGGGCGAGCGTCTGGGCGCGGTCGAGGGCCGACTGGGCGGTAGCGAGCGCGATCTTCGCCTTCTCGAGCGCGACCTGCTGGTCGGAGTCGTCGAGGCGGACGAGGGTCTGGCCCTTGGCGACCTTGCCGCCCGGGGTGAAGGCGACTTCGGTGACGATGCCGCTGTCCTGGGGATAGAGGGTCACCTCCTGCGCTGCCGCGACGGTGCCGATGGCGCGCACGTCGATTCCCGTATTGTCGCTGCCGACCGGCGCGGTGACGACCAGGACCGGGCCGCCGCGGCCGCCGCCGAAACCCTGGCCGCGCTGTCCGCCACCACCTGCACCACCACCCCCGCCGCCGCCAGCGGCGGCCTGCCCGCCGCCCGGCGGTCCGTTGCCTGCGGCCGGTTTCGTGGAGAAATAACCCTGGTCGTAGGCGTACCAGCCGGCGGCGGCGATCAGGACCACGACGAGCGAGAGAACGATCTGTCTGATGACGGACATTCAGGACCGGCGGATCTGGTTGCGGTTCAACTGCATAAAACGCGACGGGCAGCAGTTTCCGTCGCCCGCGCCCGCCTATCCTAGCCGATTGGAGTGGTTCTTGCCTGCCAAGACTGCGGCCTGCCTCAAGATCGGACAGGGCCGGTGGGCCGGGCACGCAATCCTGGCGAGAATACCAGCGAAACCACAGCCTATGGCGACGGGCGGTCCCGGGGGATTGGCACGACGGACTGCTGGGACGCCCCCTTGCCGGCGGGCGCCGGGCCGCCGTCCTCCTCGATCATCCAGTTGAGGACGCGGCGCCAGTCGGTCAGGCGCATGGGCGTTCCATGCAGGCCGTTCAGGAAGACGTCGAGGCGGACCGGATAGTCGGGCGCGGCGGCCCTGATCTTTTTGAAGAACAGTTCCTGCGTCACCCAGTCGAGGATCGGGTCCCGGGTGCCGTGGCCGATGAAGATCGGGATGTGGCGATCAGGATCGGTGAAGATGGGCGAGGTGAAGAACTGCTGCTCGGGCAGCGAGCCGAGGAGCACGATGCCGCCGAGCAGCTTGGCGGCTTCGTCGTTGGCCATCAGGTCGAAACACAGCCAGCCGCTGAGCGAGGTGCAGGCGACGATGATGGGTGCGCCCGGCGATTTCGCCGCGTAGGTCTGCATCAGCGTCTTGATGTCGTCGCGGCCGCCATCGCCGAAATTGCTGAAGTCGGGCGACAGGTAGACGCCGTCGTTGCGGGTGACGAGGTTCTTCAGGCGGTTGAAATTGCCGCCGAACGACCAGTCGTCGACCGCCTGGTGGCGGCTGCCGTCGCCGCCGCCGTGGAGGAAGATGACGACGAAGCGGGCATCGCCTTCGGTGCGGCCGACGCCGATGTAGCGCACGCCGCGGCCGGCGAGCACGAAGTCGTGCTGCGTGTCGTCAGGCGCCAGGTCGACGAACTTGCCGAAGGCCTTCTTCTCGACCACCTGGTCGCGGCCGTAGAGGTCGCGCTTCTTCGAGTATTCGATGAAGCGCATGTCGCCGTTATAGAAGCTCCTGACGATGACGTTCTGGAAGAGGTCGTCCTTGTAGGGCTTGATCGGCGGGTCGATGGCCGCTGCCCCGCCCGCCGCCACCCCGCCGGCCGCCAGGCAGGCGAGCACAAGGCCGACGCCAAGGACGACCCGGCCACCGCTTCCCAATCGCTTCGAAAGCGCCCGATTACCCAACTTTTCGGCCATTTCCCAGTTGGTATCGGATAATCTCGGGCTGTGCCACCCTGTCGCAGTGCAGGCCTGTGCCAGCATCGCGGCGATGGCGCGCGACCAGCGGACCATGGACGCCGGCTTGCCCCCTGCCCCGCCCCTCGATATGACCGGGCAGCCTTATGGGAGTGCCGGGGAACCATGGACGCCAACGTCGTCGGACGCCTTGCTGAAGCCCATGTCCTGGTGGTCGGCGACGTGATGCTCGACCGCTTCGTCGACGGCCAGATGACGCGCGTATCGCGCGAGGCGCCGGTGCCCGTCCTGAACTACGGCGCGACACGCGCCTATCCCGGCGGCGCCAGCAATGTGGCGGCGAACGTTCTGGCCTATGGCGGCGCGGTGACGCTGGTCGGGCTTACTGGCGCCGACGCGGCGGCGGACGAGTTGGCGGCGCTCTGCCGGAGCTTTCCGCGTCTCACCCAGCGGCTGATCGCCGATGGCAGCCGCCCGACCACGGTCAAGACGCGCTATCTCAGCGGCTGGCACCAGCTGCTGTGCATCGACGCGGAGGACACGCGGCCGGCCGACCCGGCGGTGCGCGACAAGCTGATCGCCGCCGGCCGCGAAGCGATAGGCGCCTGCGACGCGCTGGTCATCTCCGACTATGGCCGCGGCGCGCTCGACGCAATCTCGATCGCCGCGCTGATCGCCGCGGCCCGCGCCGCCGGCAAGCCGGTCGTCGTCGATCCGCGCCGGGCCGATGCCGCAGCCTTTGCCGGGGCAACGGTGGTGACGCCCAATGTCGAGGAGATGGCCGCCTTCTCCGGCATTCGCGCCGACAGCGACGAGACGGCGGTGGCGGCCTGCCGCAAGGTGCTCGCCGAAGCGGCGATCGACGCGGTGCTGCTCACCCGCGGCTCGGCCGGCATGACGCTGGTCAGCCGCGGCGCGGAGCCGCTGCATGTGCGCGCCGAGACCCACCGCGTGTTCGACGTCACCGGCGCCGGCGACACGGTGGTGGCGACGCTGGTGACGGCGCTTGCCGCCGGCGCACCGCTCGCCGATGCCGTGCGGCTGGCCAATGTCGCGGCGGGGATCGTGGTCGCCAAGCCTGGCACCGCGACGGTGCGCCCGGAGGAGCTCGGCCACGCGCTCGGCGCCGGCCTCGGCGATGGCGTGGTGACCCGCGAGGATGCCGCCGGCCGCGTCGCCGACTGGCGGGCGAAGGGCCTCAAGGTCGGCTTCACCAACGGCGTCTTCGACCTTCTCCACCGCGGCCACCTGCACTCGCTGGAACAGGCGGCCCGGCGGGTGGACCGGCTGGTGGTCGGGGTCAATTCCGACGCCTCGACCAAGCGGCTGAAGGGCCCCGAGCGGCCGGTGCAGGACGAGGCGACGCGGGCGGCTGTGCTGGCGGCGCTGCGTTTCGTCGACCTGGTGACGATCTTCGGCGAGGACACCCCGGAGGAGCTGATCCGGACGGTCAGGCCCGACATGCTGTTCAAGGGCGCCGACTATGCCGGCCGCGAGATCCCCGGCCAGGCCTTCGTCGAGGCCAATGGCGGCGGCGTGACGCTGCTGCCGCTGCTCGAAGGCTACAGCACGACCAGCACCGTCAAGAAGGTGCGCGAGGGGGTCACTGTGGAGTTTGAAAAGACGCTTAGTAGGCCAGGGGCAACAGGTTGAACTTGTGTCCACAATTCCGACACGTGATACGGTAGATTTCGCGCCCACAGCCAGTGCAATGGGCCGACCGCCTTTCGTCGTCATCCCATTTGACGATTGCGTCGCAAAAATCACAATTTGTTTCGTCAGTATCGAAATCACAGCTAGGACAAGTGTACCCAGTTAGCGGTCCCATCGCAGTGCACTCCGGTCGAATGGCCGGTGCATCTTACCGCCATGGTTGCGAACCTGGAACCTTCTTCCTGTACGGCCCCCGCTTCGCTGGCCTGGGCGCCCGCGCATCGACCAGCGCGACGATATCGTTCATCGACCAAAGATGCTTTGAAACGCCAGCGGCCATTGCCGGCGACATGCGAGGGGTGCTGTGCATCTGGACGAAATTGTGCCAAACAAAATAGAGCGACAGCGCGTAGATGTGGTTGTCGATCTTGCGGCTGAAGGCGTTCGTCAGGCGAGTGAACCGCCGCATGCCCATCCGCATCGTCAGGTTCATCCGCTCGACATACGACGTGCTGATATGGGCGCGGTCTGGCGTGCCGGTCACCGGCTCTTCGCGGCACCTTCCGCCGCTGGCGCTGCCAACATAGGACCACACTTCGTCAATCTCGATCCGGTTGACGTTCAGGCTATGCATGGTGCGGTCATGGAGGCCGGCGCAAGCCTGCCCAATCCGGAGGCCAAGCCGCATGATCGTGTCGCGATGGATGCCAGTCTGGCGTTCGATGGAGCGGATGCTCATGCCCTCGGTGAGGGCGGAGATCACAGCGACCTGCTTGTCAAACGGGAGATGTTCATGGGGCCAATCCATGTCGGTTGCGGATTGGCTGGCCGGACTCTTTAAGGATTCCGGGAGAATTGCTATATATACCGAACGGGTCATTAGCTCAGGGGCCAATCCTGGGGTTTTGATCCGGGGCCGGGGTGCTTCCAACAGTACGGCCCCACTAATTCCGGTTCTGGTTGCCCCGCCAGGATTCGGACCTGGATTTCCGCGGGAGTAAGCCGGGCGTCCGACCGTTAGACGACGGGGCACCAGAGAGAGCCGATTGCGGGGCCGCTTTTCTCACCTGACGGGCGGGAAGCGGCCCCTCCCTTTTTCCTCGCCCCGCCCTCGTCGGCTTGCCGATGACGGGGCTCTTGCCCTCCTGAACATGACCGTTTCTCTCAGTTCCGCCGGCTTGATTCTCCGGCAGACGTAATATCGCATTTTCGGTCGGCGATTGCAAGGGACTATTCGCTGTTATCGCGATAGCGTCGGCTGGCGAATAGTTATTGACTGCGGCGAAAGGAGCGAATATATGGAGCGTGTCACCATTGGAGGGTGAAATGGCAAAAACGCGCAGTCCCCGGTATCCGGCTATTGGCCTGAAAGAGGCCGTCGACAAAGTGCAGATGGTCTACAACAAGGACTATCAGAACGCCCTTCCTCGCAAAGTTGCGGCAGAGCATATGGGATATGCAAGCCTCAACGGCAAATCGCTGGGGGTCCTCTCTGCACTGATTAAATATGGCCTTTTGGAGGGCCGGGGCGATGATACGCGGGTGTCTGACTTGGCGGTCTCGATCATTGCACATCCCCGCGGATCGCCTGAACGTTTTGGTGCATTGGCGACGGCCGCCGGGGCTCCTGAATTGTTTGCCGAATTGGATGCACGCTTCAGCCACGGGAAGGCCAGCGACCAGGCAATTCGCGCTTATTTGCTGACACAGAAATTTATACCGGCTGCCGCTGACACCGTGGTTCGCGCTTATCGTGAAACAAAGCAGCTTGTTGACGGGGAATCGAAGGGGTATAATCCAGAGCTTGAAGAACCTAAGGACCCAAGCGTGGAAGCCCCAATGGTTTCGCGGTCTACGCCGCCAATCCAACGAACGCCTCAAGTGTCTTCCCCTTCTGGCGGCGAACCATTTCGCGTGACCTTTTTAGGCAATGCAATGGAGATTGCCGGGCGCATCGATACGCGAGAGCGTGCCGACGAATTGGTTGAGGCAATCAATGCGTTGAAGGTGCTTCTGCCCCGCCCGAGTGCGGCAGAACAAATTCGGGCACGATTCAAGGAGCCGGAATATCAAGAAATGCGCCGTGAGGAAGCGGTGCGGCGAGCTAACCAAACGGAAGACGACGAGACTGCCAGCTGAGGCCGTATGATCACTGCCCTCTTAATCGGTGGCCTGATCGTTGCGGCTCTATTGGTGCGATTTTGGCTCGGCAAGCCTGGCAAGTTCTGGCGGATCGTTGGTCGCCATCCCGACCGAGCCCTAGCCGCGTTCCGGGATGATCCCGATTGTGTTGTTGATCAAAGTCGGCCACCTCATCATGGCGGACCGTTCACTTTCATGGACTCCCAAGGGGTCTTCCACACAGTATGGATCGCACCTGGGCATATCCTAGATGTCGAGCGCCGCATCGGCGGAGTCCTCAAATCACGAAATTAGGACACCCACCCATCCAACTTAGGACACCGGGCCTTTAATTCGGACAGCACCAAGCCTTCGCATCGCCAGCACGTTGCCATGCTTACCGCTAAGCATATGGGATTTGGCCGGCAACAGCGAAGGGCTAGTCAAGAACCCGGAATTTCAAACTCCACAGTGACCCGCGAGGGGAAGACGTGATCCTTGTCAGCGTTGGCTGACGAAGGGATTGAGCGTCGCCACGCCGAATGGCTCGAAATCGCGCACATTGCGGGTGACCACGGTAAGGCCGTGTACGAGCGCGGTCGCGGCGATCATGGCATCTTCGACCAAATCGCCGGAACGGTGGTGCATCAGCTTTGCCGCGATGCGGAATGCCCGACCGTCAAGCGGGAGGACGTCCGACTTGTTCTCGACGCTATCAATCCATGCCTCGATCGCGGCCGCTCTGTCGGGATCGCTGTCGCGTGTAAGTTCGGCCCCGGCCTGCAACTCGCCGAGCGTCACGGCGCTGAGGTGGAGGTGTTCGGGCGGGACGCCTTCAAGCCACGCCAGCACGGCGCCGTGCGGTCGCGTGCGACGCAACTCCGACACGACATTGGTGTCGAGGAGATACATCCCTCAGTCGCCGAGCGCGGGGATGGGCCGGTGCCGCCATCGTCCGCGCTTCGGCAAATCGAGGTCGAAGCGGTTTTCGTCGGACAGGAGCAGGTCCTTCAGCGTCGGTTCGCGCGCCTGCGCCATCCTCGCCCAGGTTTCGGCAGGCACCAGCACTGCGGCGGGGACGCCGCGGCGCGTCACGACCTGCGGCCCTTCCTTGAGGCTCGCTTCGAGAAATTCGCTGAAACGGGCCTTGGCTTCCTGAACCTGCCAAATCCGCATGTGCGATCCTCCGCTCTGACTAGTCATATGACTAGTCAGAACGACAATTGCAAGCCTCCCCCTCAGCAGAAGTCGAAGTCGCAGCCCTCGTCCGCTTGAAGCACATGCTCGTGGTAGAGGCGGTCGTAGCCGCGGCGGATCGACGGCATCGGCCGGTTCGCCTCGAAATCGGCTCGGCGGAGCGCCAGTTCCACGTCGTCCACCAGAAGGTCGAGGCGGCGCTCGTTGACGCTCAAGTGAATGCGGTCGCCGTTCTGGACCAGCGCCAGCGGTCCGCCGGTGGCGGCGTCCGGCGTCACGTGCAGCACGACGGCGCCATAGGCGGTGCCCGACATGCGCGCGTCGGAAATGCGCACCATGTCCTTGACGCCGGCGCGGGCGAGCTTCTTGGGGATCGGCAGATAGCCCGCCTCTGGCATGGCGGCGTCGCTCTTCGGACCGGCGTTCTGGAGCACCAGGATGTCGTCGGGGGCGACGTCGAGATCGTCGGAATCGATGCGGGCGGCGAGGTCTTCGAGCGAGGTGAACACCACCGCCCGGCCGGTGTGCTCGAGCAGCGCCTGGTCGGCGGCCGAGCGCTTGAGGATGGCGCCGCCCGGCGCCAATGAGCCGAACAGGACAACCAGGCCGCCCTGCGGCTCGATGGGCTCGTCGAACGCCTTGATGATGGCGCGGTCGACCGGGTCGGCGGGCGGGCGGGCGAGCTGTTCGCCCAGCGTCTCGCCGGTGACCGTCATGCAGTCGAGATCGAGCAGGGAGCCGAGCTCGCGCATCACCGCTTCCACCCCGCCGGCGGCGAACAGGTCCTCCATGTAGCCGGTGCCGACCGGCTTCAGGTTGACCAGAACCGGAGTCGCTTCAGACAGTTCGTTGAAGCGCTTGAGGTCGAACTCGAAGCCGCGGCGGCGGGCGATGGCGGCGAGATGGATGACCGCATTGGTCGACCCACCGATGGCGAGCAGCACACGGACGGCGTTCTCGATCGAGGCGCGCGTGATGATGCGCGACGGCGTGAGGTCGGTGCCGATCAGCGCCGCCGCCCGCGCGCCGCTCTCCTCTGCGATGCGCAGCCGGTCGGCATGGACCGCGGGGATGGCGGCGGAACCCGGCAGGCCCATGCCCAGCGCCTCGGTGAGGCAGGCCATGGTGCTCGCCGTGCCCATCACGGCGCAGGTGCCGGCGGTGGTGGCGAGCCGGCCCTCGACCTGCTCGATCTCGGCCGCGTCGATATCGCCGGCCCGGTAGCGCGCCCAGAAGCGGCGGCAGTCGGTGCAGGCGCCGAGCCGCTCACCGCGATGGTGCGAGGTCGACATCGGGCCGCCGACCAGGGCCACTGCCGGCAGGTCGACCGAGACCGCCGCCATCAACTGCGCCGGCATGGTCTTGTCGCAGCCGCCCATCAGCACCACCGCATCCATCGGCTGGGCGCGGATCATCTCCTCGGTGTCGAGTGCCATGAGATTGCGGAACTTGAGGCTGGTCGGCGAGAGGAAGACCTCGCCCAGCGAAATGGTCGGAAACGGGATCGGCAAGGCGCCCGCGGCAAGCACGCCGCGCTTCACCGCCTCGAGCAGCTCGGGGAAGTGGCGATGACAATTGTTGAAGCCCGACGCCGTATAGGCGATGCCGACCACCGGCCGGTCGAGCATGGCGTCGCTGTAGCCCATCGAACGGGCGAAGGAACGGCGCAGATAGCGGGCGAAATCCTTGTCGCCGTAGTTGGTGAGGCCGCGGTCGATGCCGCGGGGACCGCTCGACTGGTCGTTCATGTCCTGCCCCGAATTCATTTCGCCTGCGTCGCGCCAGTTAGGCGGCTTCCCGCGCCCGGCGCAAGGGCCGGCCGGTCGCACAACCGGCAGTGTCAATGGCCGGGTGCTTGGAGGCGGTCGCGCAAGACGCGGCCGATCGTGTCCTGCGCGGTCGACACGATCTCTTCCATCGTGTTGCGCGCGGTCTGCGGGTCGCCCCGGGCGATCGCTTCGTAGACCGCGGCGTGTTGTTCAACGCTGATCGTGAATCGCCAAGCCTGCTGGGCCTGCAGCTTGAAGGACACGTCGAGGACGGGACCGATGATCGTGCTCAACCGCTCGAACAGGGAGTTGCCGCTCGCCGCCAGCAAGGCTGCATGAAACTCGGCATCGGCCTCGAGGAACTCCGGCGTGTTCTCGACATTCGACCGCATCCCGTTGAGCGCGGCCTCGATGCGGGTGAGGCGCTCCTGGTCGACGCGGCGGGCAGCCAGCGCCGCGGCGGCCGGCTCGATCACCCGGCGGAGTTCGATCAGATCGTCAAGAAATTCCTTGCGGATACTCTCGGGCGAGTGCCAGGCGAGCACGTCCGGGTCGAGCAGGTTCCACGACGAGCGTGGCAGCACCCAGGTACCGGTGCGGCGACGCGACGCGACCAGCCCTTTGGCGGCAAGCACCTTGAGGGCCTCGCGCACGGCCTGGCGGCTGGCGTGGAATTCGGTGGCCAGTTCCGATTCGCGCGGCAGGCTGGAGCCTTCGGCGTAGCCGCTGGAAACAATGCGACGACCTATCTCGTGCGCCAGTCTGGCGTGTAAGGCACCCGACGGGTAAAGGCGTTTCTTCGGCAAAATCAAACGCTTGTTGTATCACTGCCTGCTACCATACAACCTATCAGCGATCCCCTCACCGGTCCACATGTACCGCAGGCCTTATGGTCGCGCCTGCCCCCGGCCGGCCACCGGCGGCGGGAAGGCGCGGGCCCGTGCCGCCGCGCAAGAAAACGCAGCGGCCGGGCCCGCGGCACCTCATGTTCAAGGGGAGGTCCGCTCGATCCTGGCCGGCGCGGGGCGCCTCACCAGACCTCGTGGGCGATCTCGACGATCTCGCGGAGCTTGGCCCACTGGGCCTCCTCGGTGAGAACGTTGCCCTCCTCGGTCGAGGCGAAGCCGCACTGCGGCGACAGCGCGAGCTGGTCGAGGGCGACATATTTGGTCGCCTCGTCGATGCGCTTCTTGACGTCGTCCTTGGCCTCCAGCGTGCCGCTCTTCGACGTGATCAGGCCGAGAACGACGACCTTGTTGCCCTTGGGCAGGAAGCGCAGCGGCTCGAAGCCGCCGGCCCGCTCGGTATCGTATTCGAGGAAATAGCCGTCGATATTGAGCCCGGCGAGCAGCGTCTCGGCCACCGGCTCGTAGCCGCCCGACGAGATCCAGGTCGAACGGAAATTGCCGCGGCAGACATGCATGGTGATGGTCATGTCGGCGGGCTTGGACTCCAGCGCCTTGTTGATGGTGCGGGCATAGCGCTCCTGCAGGCGGTCGACATCGTCGCCGCGCGCCTTGGCCTGTTCGAGCTGCTCGGCGGAGCAGAGATACGCCCACACGGTGTCGTCGAGCTGCAGGTAGCGGCAGCCGGCATCGTAGAAGGCGCGGATCGCGTTGCCGTAGGCGGTCGCGGCATCGGCAAAGAACGCGTCGATGTCCGGATAGACCGATTTGATGGCATTGAAGCCGGAGCGGAAGTGCAGAACGCTCGGGCTGGGGATGGTCATCTTCGGCACGAGCTGGGTGTGGGCCTTCAGGAACTTGAAGTGCTCGATCATCGGGTGGTGCGCCGGCCAGCCGACCTTGCCGACCACATTGACCGTTTCCGCCTTGGTCTGCACGCCGTGGAAGGCGATGCCGTGGTCGAGCTGGACCAACTCACAGCCGTCGAGCCCGGCGAGGAAATCGAAATGCCACCAGGAGCGGCGGAACTCCCCGTCGGTCGCCGCCTGCAGGCCGACCTCCGCCTGCTTCGCCAGAATCTTCGCGATCTCGCGATCCTCGACGGCGCGCAGCTCTTCGGCCGTGATGGTGCCGGCGACGCGTTTGGCGCGGGCTTGCTTCAGCGGCTCCGGACGCAGAAGGCTACCGACCATATCGGCGCGAAACGGCGGTTTCGAACGTTGCATATTGTTTCCTCCCAAACTAATTCGCCCGATTATGGCGAGCCCGGCCGCTCCCGCCAACCTCAATCTGCTTGTGGCATGCCGAAAAGGCCGGCGGCTAGCGGAAGCGCTTCCACAGGGACGAGGAGGCGACCGCCGCCAGGATGATCACGCCGACCAGGATATCGCGCACATAGCTGTCGACGCTCATCTGGGTGAGGCCGTTGTCGAGCGCGCCCAGGATAAGCACGCCGATGACGGTGGCATGGACGCGCGGCTCGCTTTCCTCGCTCATGGTCATGCCGAGAAAGACCGCAGCGATAGCGTTCAGCATCAGGCCGCTGCCCTGGGTCGGGTTGGCCGAGGCGACGCGGCTGGCATACATGAGGCCGGCGACCGAGGCACCCAGCCCGGTGAGCGCGAAGGCGACGAGCCGCAGGCGCTTGACCGCGACGCCGCTCAGGCGCGCCGCCTCGGCATTGCCGCCAATGGCGTAGAGCCTGCGCCCGAAGGTCGTTTGTTCGAGCAGCCCCCACACGATCACGATGACGACAAGGGCAACCACCGTGAGGTTGGGCAGCTTCAGCTCCTGCCCGGCGACGGTGCCGAGCGGCAGGCCGGCACGGGCGAAGCCGGAGAATGCCGCCGGGATGTCGCGCCCGAAGATGGTGCGGCCGCCGCTGATCAGGAAGGCGGCGCCGGAGAAGATGGTGAGCGTCGCCAGCGTCGCGATGAAGGGCAGGATGCCGACCAGGCTGACCAGGACGCCGTTCAGCGCGCCGCCGGCGAGCCCGACGACGAGCGCCAGGCCGACCGCCGCCCACACCGGGAAGCCAAGGGTGAACAGGATCGCCGCGACGACGCCGGCGAGGCTCGCCATCGAGCCGACGCTCAAGTCGTAGTCGCCCATCACCATGACGATGGTCATGGTGACGGCGACGACGGTGAGCATGCTCATCTGCTGGCTGATGTTGAGCCAGTTGCGACCGGTGAGGAAGGTGTCGGGCAGGCTCAGCGCAAAGAAGACGAGAATCGCGGCGAAGCCGATCAGCGTGCCGTAGCGCCTGAGCAGCGACGTCATCACGCGGCTCCCCTCGCCTCGCCGCCATGGCCCCAGCAGTGGGCGACCAGGCCCTCCTCGGTCAGGCCGGCGGTGTCGAGCACGGCCGCGAGCGCCCGGTCGCGCATGACCATGATGCGGTCGCACATTCCGAGCAGCTCGGGAAAATCGGACGATGCCATGATGACCGCCATGCCGCGAGCGGTCCATTCGCGGACCAGGGAGTAGATGTCGAACTTCGCCCCGACATCGACGCCGCGCGTCGGCTCGTCGAGCAGCAGGACGACGGGCTCGCCGGCGAGCGCCTTGGCGAAGACGACCTTCTGCTGATTGCCGCCGGAGAGCTGGTAGCAGAGCTGGCGCGGACCAACCGCCTTGAGGCGCACGTCTTCGCCGCGGCTCGCCGCAAGCGCCCGTTCGCGGCGCCGGTCGAGGACGACGCCGCCGCGGCTGACCGCGCCGAGATGGGGGAGCGTGACGTTCTCGTAGATCGGCCGCGACAGCACCAGCCCTTCGGAGCGGCGCTCGCGCGGGACATAGGCAAGGCGCGAGGCCCATTTTGCCTTGAGGCCACGGCGCCGGAGCGCCTGGCCGACGACGCTCACCTGGCCGTGGCGTGCCCGGTCGGCGCCCATCAGCAGGCGCAGCACCTCGCTCTGGCCGGCCCCCGACAGGCCGGCGATGCCGAGCACCTCGCCGCGATGGAGGTCGAAGCTCACCGGCTTCAGCCCGTCGCCGGCGAGATCGCGCACCGACAGCGCCACATGGCCGGTATCCACCGGCGCCAAGCGGGCTGGATAGGCGCCATCGACCTGGCGGCCGATCATCATGCGGACGATGTCGTCGTGGTTCGTCTCGGCGATCGGCCTTGTGGCGATCACCGCGCCATCGCGCAGCACCGTGACGCGGTCGCAGAGCGCCACGACCTCATCCAGGCGGTGCGACACATAGAGGACCGCCCGGCCCGACCTGCGGATCTCCCGCAAGACCAGGAACAGGCGCTCGGCCTCCTCGCCGGTCAGCGCGGCGGTCGGCTCGTCCATCACATAGATGCGCGCTTCGGCCCCGGCGGTATCGAGAAAGGCGGCGGAGATGCACACCAGCATGCGGTCGCCGACGCCGAGACGAGCCATCTTGCGGCGCGGATCGATGTGGTCGATGCCGAGACGGGCGAGCGTCGCCCGCGCTTCGGCGGCCAGGCGCCGCCAGTCGATCAGGCCGCCGACGGTCTTCGGATAGGCGCGGCCGAGAAAGATGTTCTCGGCGACCGAGAGGGTCGGCACCACGTTCAGTTCCTGGTGGATGAAGCGGAGCCCATGGGCGAAAGCCGCGTGCGGGCTGTCGATGGCGGCGCGCCTGCCGTCGATGTCTATCTTCGCCGTGTCGGCGACGGTGACGCCGGCGAGGATGCGGATGAGCGTCGACTTGCCGGCGCCGTTCTCGCCGACCAAAGCGTGGATCTCGCCACCCTCCAGGTCGAGCGAAACGGCGCGCAATGCCGGCACGCCGGCATAGGCCTTGGAAACGTTGCTGAGCGAGAGGAGAGCCATTGCCCCAGGTGAAGACCATGCCCCGCCAGGATGGCGCGGCATGGTCGTTCAGTTCATGTGCGTCTGCCGAACGGCAGCAGCGCTATTTCACGTCCCCGACATTGGCTGCGGTAACCAGCTTGGTCGGCACGTAGATGACGTTCTGCTTGACCGTCTCGCCGGCAAGCACGCGCGCGACGGCGTCGGCGGTGGTCGAGCCGATGCCCTGGAAATCCTGGGCGACGGAGGCCTCGAAGTTGCCGCCCTTGGCGATGGCCGCACGCGCCTGCGGATTGGCGTCCATGCCGGTGATGACGATGCCCTCGCCGCTGCGGCCGGCATCCTCGATCGCCTGCAGGGCGCCGAGCGCCGGCTGGTCCCAGGCGGCCCACACGGCCTTGATGCTGCCGGCTTCGGGATGCGCCGCCAGGATCGCCTCCATCTTGGCGCGCGAATCGGCAATGCCGCCGTCGGAGACGTCCGGCGTCACCCGCTCGATGACCTTGATGTCGGGAAAGTTGGAGAAGACCGCGTCGGCGATATGGCCGCGGACCTGCACCGGCGGGAAGGCGTCGTAGACGAACATGACCACGTTGCCGGCGCCGCCGATGCGGTTGGCGACGTAGACGGCGGTCTCGGCGCCCATGGCATAGCCGTTGCTGGTGACGTTGGTGACCAGCAGGGGATCGCTGCCGGCATCCATGCCGAAGACCGGCACGCCGGCATCCTTGGCCGTCTGCAAGCCGGCCTGGACCTGCGCCGGATCGACGTTGATGACGATGGCGCCGACCTTCTGGTTGACCATGTCCTCGATGCGGCTGATCACCGCGGCGACGTCACCCTTGGTGTCGATGACGTTGACGTCCCAGCCCTTGTCCTTGGCCGCCGCCTGGAAGCCCTCGACATAGAACTGGGTGCCGGGCTGGGCGAGATAGGGCGTGATGACTGCAACCTTGGGCTGCGCATAGGCCGCGCCTGCGAGCGATGCGGCGGCGATGGCCGCAGCTCCGACGATCAGATTGCGGCACAATCGAAGCGCTGAACGACCGCGCATGTTCCCCTCCAGGCGGACATTTCCTCAGTTCTTGCCCGCGGCGCCGCGCGTCCGCAAAATCGCGACCCTCCCGCTGCCTTCTGGCGGTAAAACTATAGGGGAAGCGGCCGGCAAAAAGCCATAGGAGCCGTGGGGGCACGACCATGACTGAACCCACCTTGATCGGTATCGACGTGGGAACCGGGGCCATCAAGGGCATCCTCATGGATCTCGACGGCACGGTGCTGGCGAGCTTCGCGCGGCCCTATGCGACGGCGCGCCCGCGCACCGGCGAGGTCGAGCAGGACCCGCGCGACTGGATCGACGGCGTCTTCGCCGCGCTCACAAGCTTCGCGGCGGTGGACGATCCGGCGCGCGTCATCGGCATCGGCCTGTGCTCGCAGGTCAGCACCCATGTCTTCGTCGACGACGCCGGCGAGCCGCTGCTGCCGGCGATGGTGTGGCAGGACGGACGCTGCGGCGCCGACGCCGCCGCGCTCGACGCGCGTATCACGCCCGAGCAGATGACGGCGTGGTTCGGCGGCCCGATGCCGATCGACGCCAGCCATGCGCTCAGTCGCATGGCGCATGTCGCCCGCCGCCATCCCGACATCTATGCCCGCAGCCGCTACCAGCTCCTGCCCAAGGACTATTGCGCGCTCAAGCTGACCGGCGCGGTGGCAACCGATCCGATCTCGGCGGTCGGCCTGGTCGACGCGCGACCTCAACTATGTCGAGGAGCTGATCGGGCTGGTGCCCGGCGCGCGCGAACGGCTGGCGCCGCTCGCCGATTTCACCCATTGCGTCGGCACGGTGCTGAACGGCCTGCCGTTCTCCGGCGTGCCGGTGTTCGTCGGCACCATGGATGCCTGGGCCGGCATGTTCGGCATCGGCGTGGTCGAAAACGACGACGCCATGTATCTCAGCGGCACCAGCGACGTTCTCGGCGTCATCTCCACCCGGCGCGTGCCGACGCCGGGGGTCATCGTCTTCCCGGCCTATGAGGGGATCACGCTGCACGTGGCGCCGACCCAATCGGGCGGCGCCTCGCTGATGTGGCTGGCGAACCTGACGGGGCGCGAGCCGGACGCGCTGGGCGAACTGGTCGCCGCCACACCGCCCTCGCAGCACGTGCCGCTGTTCCTGCCCCACCTCCAGGGAGAGCGCGCGCCCTTCTGGGACGTGCAGTCACGCGCCGTCTTCGCCCGCGTCGAGACGGCGACCGGTCCCGGCGACCTCGCCCGCTCGGTGTTGGAAGGTGTCGCCTTCTCGGCGCGGCTCGCTTTCGAGACGACCGAGCGCTCCTCCGGCCATGTCGCCGACCAGCTCAACATCGGCGGCGGCGGCGCGCGCCTCGACGCCTGGTGCCAGATCCGCGCCGACGTTCTGGGCAAGGCACTGCGCCGCGCCCATGTGGTCGATGCCGGGACGCTGGGCGCCGCCATGATCGCGGGCGTGGGCTCGGGCGCCATGCCATCGCTCGCCGCGGCGGCGCAGCAGCTTGTCGCCTTCGACCGCACCTTCGAGCCGAACCCCGCACTCGCCGACTACTACAGTGCCAAGCTGGGCAAGTATCTCGAGCTCTATACCGACCTGAAGGCGTTCAACGCCGGCTATGGCTGAGCGGCGGTGCCGGACGCCACAGGATGAAGCTGCCGGAACCGTCCCCTCTCCCCTGTGGGGAGAGGGATAGGCTGAGGGGGAGCCGGAGAAGATGGCGGGCTCGGCGCCCCCTCACCCAGCGCTTTCGCGCCGACCTCTCCCCGCCGGGGAGAGGTGACAAGATCGCCGGCGCCGGGCGCCCTATTGCTCCTCCAGGTACTTCGCGGTCAGCGACAGGTCGGCGGCGCTGAAGCGCTCGCTCGCCCACCAGGCCTGGTGCCAGTACGGATAAGCAAGGTTCGGCCGCGACACCGCGTCGAGCCGCTTGAGTTCGTCCGCGGAGAGCTTGAGATCGGCCGCGGCGAGGTTGTCGGCGAACTGCTTCTTCGTGCGCCCGCCGATGATGACCGACGTCACTGCCGGCTGGTGGATGAGCCAGGCCAGCGCCACGCGCGCCGCCGAACAGTCGTGCGCCTTGGCGACGTCGAGGAGGACATCGATGATGTCGAAGAGCTTGTCCTCGTCGTAGACCGGCGGCTCGCGCCATTTGCGGCCGAAGTGGCGGCTGCCCTCCGGCCCACCCTGGCTGCCACGATGGAACTTGCCGGAGAGCAGACCGCCGGCCAGCGGGCTCCACACCAGGATGCCAAGGCCCTGGTCGATGGAGATCGGCACCAGCTCGTATTCGGCTTCGCGCGCCTGCAGCGTGTAGTGGATCTGCTGGCTGACGAAGGGCTGGCGTTCATCCATCCTGGCGACGCCGAGCGCCTTCATGATGTGCCAGCCGGAATAGTTCGAGCAGCCGATGTAGCGCACCTTGCCCTGCTGGATCAGGCGGTCCATCGCTTCCATGGTCTCTTCCACAGGCGTCTGGCCGTCCCACTGATGGACCTGGTAGAGGTCGATCCAGTCGGTGCCGAGGCGCTTCAGGCTGCGCTCGCACTCGGCGATGATGTAGTGGCGCGAGGCGCCCTGATCGTTGGGGCCCTTGCCGGTGGGGAAGCGGAACTTGGTGGCGATGAGCACCTCGCGGCGCTTCTTGCCGAGCGCCTCACCGACGATCTCCTCGGATTCGCCGCGCGCATAGATGTCCGCGGTGTCGATGAGATTGACCCCGGCATCGATGCACTGGTTGATCTGGCGCCGGGCCTCGGCGGTATCGACCGAACCCAGCACGCCATCCTTGGCGCGCCCGAAGGTCATCGTCCCCATGGTGATGACGGAGACTTTCAGGCCAGAACGGCCCAGCAGACGGTATTCCATGTCAGTTTCCTTCCCTAGCAGGCTGCCGTCACGCGCTGGTTTCGGGCAGCCACACTGACATAGCGCCGGTCCCGCGATTGCTCCACAGGAAATAGGGAATGGCGGTGACGGTCACCGGGACTTCCTGCGGCCGCTCGGTGCCGTAGAGCGCCGACCCCCAGTCCTCGAAGCGGGCGGCGGTTCCGGTGGTGGTGAGGGTGACGATGCCGTCGAACAGGTCCTGGCGCTCGACCGCCTTCACCTCGCCGTCGCGCGAAAGCCTGGTCGAGCCGACCGGCCCATCGGGATTGTCGACCGCTTCGGCGCAATAGACGAAGGGGCCGCGCTTGAGCGCGACGCGGCCGACGTCCTGGCGGACATGGGGATTGGCGTAGACCCGCTCCACCGGCATGGGCAGATCGAGCGCGACCTCATCACCCTTCGACCAGGTGCGCCGGATCGTCACATAGCCGTTGGCGAGGTTGGCCGCGACGTCGACCGGCTCGCCGTTGACGGCGAGTTTCGCCGCGCCCGCGCGGACCCAGCCCGGAATGCGCAGCTTGAGGGCGAACGCGGCGGGCGTTTCCGGATCGACGGCGATCTTGACTGCACCCGACCAGGGATAGCCGCTCTCCTCCTCCACATGGACCTTGGTGCCGGCGACATCGACGGTGGTGCCGGTGCCGCCATAAAGGTGCACGGCGAGTTCGTCGGTTCCGGTCGAATAGAAGTAGCCGCCGACCGAGGCGACCAGCCGCGCCACGTTCATCGCTGCAGCACGGGCAGACGTGCCAGGTCCAGCGTTGGTGGCCGCCGTCGCTTTCCAGCGGATTGGCATAGAAATAATGCTCGCCGTCGCGTGACAGGCCGGAGAGGGCGTTGTTGTAGAGCGCCTGCTCCAGGGCGTCGGCATATTTGCCGTTGAGATCGAGGTTGAGCATGCGCTGGGCCCAGAAGATCAGCGCCACGGATGCGCAGGTCTCGCAATACGCCGTGTCGTTGGGCAGGTCGTAGTCCTTGGTGAAGCCCTCGTTGGCGGCTGCCGGCCCCAGGCCGCCGGTGACGTACATGCGCTTGGTGGTCAGGTCGTCCCACAGCACCTCGCAGGCGCGCTTCAGCCCGTCGTCGCCGAGATCGGCGGCAAGGTCCGCCATAGCCGTGTACATGTACATCGCCCGCACGGCGTGGCCGACGACCTTGTCCTGCTCGCGCACCGGCTTGTGCGACTGGTTGTATTCGAAGGTGCCCTGCCAGAACTCCTCCGGCCGTTCACCGCGCGCCTTGGCCTCGGCCTCGAAATAGCGGGGCTCTCTGCCGCGCTCGTTGATGAAATAGGCGGCAAGGTCCAGGCGCTTGCGCTCGCCGGTCAGGTGGTAGAGGCGGACCAGCGCCAGCTCCAGCTCCTGATGCCCTGGATAGCCGTGCTTCTGCTCGGGACCGGGACCGAAGACGCGGGCGATGAGGTCGACATACTTTTCCATGATGTCGAGCAGGCGGCGCTTGCCGGTCGCCATGAAATAGGCGATGGCGCCTTCCAGCATGTGGCCGGCGCAATAGAGCTCGTGATTGTCGCGCAGGTTGGTCCAGCGCTTGTCGACCTCGCGGCCGATGTACCAGAGATTGAGATAGCCGTCGGCAAGCTGGGCCTTGGCCAGCTTGTCGGTGATCGCGTCGATCTGGCTCTCGATCGTGGCATCGCGGCCATGGAAGAGCGCGTAGCTCGCCGCCTCGATCCACTTGCCGATGTCGGAATCCCAGAAGATCTGGGTGGTGAAGTTCTGGCGATTGCGCGGAATGGTGAGCGGCGGCGGCGGCTGAACCACGTCCAGCGACTCGAGCATGTGGTGGATCTGAAGCTGATGGTACTGGCTCGGGATCGTGCGCTTCAGCACCGTGTCGAGGCGCTCGCGCCAGAAGGCACCCTCGACCCTGACCTCGTTAAACCGAACCGGTGAGTATTGGCGCATTGTCCGTCCCTTCGTCTTTTCTTTTTGCCCGCAGGCCGCTCCTGGCGCCGCAGGAGTCGCGCACGACCAGCGTGCAGGGCAGCCGTTCGACGCCGCGCAGCTTCTTGCCGGCAATCTGGTCGAGAAGGCTCAGGCCGGCTTGGCGGCCGAGAGCCTTCAGGTTCATGTCGATGCTGGTGAGCGGCGGGCGCGTCGACTCCGCCATGATCTCCCAATTGTCGAAGCCGACGATCGACACCGCGTCGGGCACGACGATGCCGCGCTCGCGCAGCGCATCGGCGGTGCCCCGGGCAATCTGATCGTTGCCGCAGAAGATCGCATCGGGAGGCTCGGCACCCCGGCCGCGGAAGAGCTGGGCGACGGCCTCGCGCCCCCAGCCTTCCGACCAGATGCCGGGAAGATAGAAGGACTCGGGCGCTTCCAGACCGGCAGCCGCGAGCGTCTCGTGATAGCCGCGGGCCCTGAGCTGCACCGCCTCGAAACGCTCGGGCCCGGTGATATGGGCGATGCGCCGACGGCCGAGATCGATGAGGTGCTGGGTGGCCAGCTTCGCACCGCCCTCGTCGTCCGGCAGCAGGCAGTAGGCATCCGGGTCATCGGCCTGGGTGAAGACGTAGATGACCGGCACGTCGAGCCCCGGCACCTGCAATTTGGGCCGCCGGTCGGCGCGGCGCGCCGTGACGACGATGCCGTCGACGCGCTTGCCGAGGAGCGACTCGACGTGCAGCGCCTCGCGCCCGGGATCGTCGGTGGCGTTGCACATGAAGACCGCCATGTGTCGGTCGGTCAGGCACTCCTCGAGCCCTTCCATGATCGGCATGGTGAAGCGGCCGAAGCTGTCGGTGGAGATCAGGCCGACGGTCAAGCTCTGGCCGCGATGCAGGCTCTGGGCGAGATCGTTGGGGCGGAAACCGAGCTCACGCGCGGCGGCGATGACGCGGTCGCGGGTCTCCTGGCGCAGGCTGCCGCTGTTGTTGAGTGCCTTGGATGCGGTGCCGATGCTGACATTGGCCAGCCGCGCGACATCGCGGATGGTCAGGCCGGACCGCCGCCGTCGGGACCGGGCCGGCGTCCTCTCGCCGGAGCCGGAGCGCCGCCTTGTTCCATTGTTCGGCGCTTCCTTACTTCACCGCGCCGACTAGGAAGCCGGAGACGTAGTGGCGCTGCAGAAGCAGTAGATGACGCACGGGCGATGGCGACGATCACGCCGGCCTGGGGCGCGCCCCAATCGACTGTCCGAAGTGGCCGGCGCGCACGCTCACCGCATGACCGGCACGGTGAACTGCGTCTCCTTGCTCATGAAGATCAGCGCGCCGATAAACTCGTTCCAGGCCGTGATGAAGGCGAACAGCCCGACGGTGACCATGCCCGGCCTTCACCGCCGGCATGAAGATGCGCCACAGCACCTGCAAGCTGTTGCAGCCGTCGATGACCGCCGCTTCCTCCAGCTCCCTCGGGACCGCCTCGAAGCTGTGGCGCATCAGGTAGACGCGAACGGCAATTGGAGCATGGTATGGACGATCGCGAGGCCAAGGTGGGTATTGGCGAGGCCGAACTTGGTGAACATCAGGTAGAGCGGCGTGAGCAGCGCCTGATAGGGCACCATCAGTCCGGCGAGCAGGACCAGGAAGATCAATTCCTTGCCCGGAACCGGAAGCGTGCGAGGCCGTAGCCCGCGGAACGGCGAGCGCCAGACAGAGAACGATGGTCGGGCCCGCGACCGGAGGCTGTTGAAGAGATAGGTCCGCAGCCCTGCCTGAAAGTTGAACACGTGCATGTAGTTCTCGAGGCTGATTTGATGCGGCAGGTACGTCGGCGGCACGGCCGAGGCGGACGCCTGGTCTTGATCGACGCGAAGAACGATACCACGAGCGGGAACAGCATCATGGCGACAACGATCACGCAAACGGCGGCGATGAGATAGGCCGAGCGGCCGCCCTGGGTTGTCGCCGCGACGCGCTGGTGGCCGCCGGCAGCGACGGCCGTGAGGCTGGTCATGCGCTTCCCCTCCGCCGGGTCAGGATGATCTGGGCCGTCGCGCCCGCCATGATGATGACGGTCAGGATGACGGCGGTCGCCGAGCCGTAGCCGAGTTTGAAGAAGATGAAAGAGTTCTGATACATCCAGTAGACCGAGGTGAACGTCTCAGCCCTTCGGCCCACCCGACGTCATGATGTAGAACTGGTCGAAGGCGAGCATCGAACCGATGGCGCTGATCAGTGTGGCGAGCAGGATTGTGCGGTACGCGAGCGGCACGATGATGCTGCGCACGCGCTGCCAGTAGCCCGCGCCGTCGATCATCGCGGCCTCAATGATCTCGGCGTCGACAGCCTGGATGCTGGCGACGAAGAGGATCATGCCGAAGCCGACCACTTTCCACGTGATCGAGATGATGACGCCCCATAGCGCCAGGTCCGCGTCGGTAAACCAGACCATCGGCTGCGAGATGATGTGCAGGTCGACGAGCACCTTGTTGAAAAGACCGACCTGCTGATCGAAGAGCCAGAACCACAGGAGGCTGGACGTGCCGATGCCGATGACCACCGGCATGAAGACGACAGCGCGGGTGAACTGCTTCAGACGGGTGTTCTCGGCCGTGAGGAGCGCCAGCAGGAAGCCGAGTACCATCAGGATCGGCGTGATGTACACGGTGTATTTTATGGTGAAGAAGAGGGCGGAGCGGAAAGTCCCGTCGTTGAACGCCCTGATGTAGTTGGCGAGACCGACGAAGCGACCGCCGCCGAGAAGCGAGGCACTTGTCAGCGAGATATAGATGAGCCGGCCTAGAGGGTAGAGAACGAACGCTGCGACGAAAAGCAAGGCCGGCAGGATGTAGATCAGGCCGAAGTATCTGTTGCGCACCGCATTCATGTCAGCGCCCCGAGTTTGTCTGCACCGCCTGCGACGACTCCCGCGACCGCTCGCGCTCACCGGGATTGATACGTCGACGCCGGGCCGGGCGGAACCCGGCTGCTGGCGTCCGGGGACGCACGCAGCCGGGCCGGGTCGTCAATCGCCTATTGGCTGGCAATTTCCTTCATCTGCGCCTTGGCGGTCGCGATCGCGCCATCAACGTCGCCGTCAAAGATGGCGGTCTGTAACATCTGGATCCACGGGCTGGAGTTGCTGTTGACCATGTCGTTGAAGTGGAAAACCCACGGCACGTAGCCGACGCTGACGGCCTTGGCGGTGGTCACCACGCGCGGGTCGGTGAAGTACTTGTTCTCGGCGAGGTCGGTTCGCGACGGGATGATGTTGTTCTTCGCCAGCCCCTCGAGCTGCGCCTCATCGGTGAGCTCCCAGGAAATGAACTTGCGGGCGATGTCCTCGTGCTTCGAGCCCTTGGGAATGGCGACGACGTCGCCACCGACAAACGCGGACTGCTCGCCGTCCTTCATGCCCGGCAGGATGCCGATGCCGAAGTCGAGGTCAGGCTTGTCGTGCTTCAGGGCCGATATGGCGAAGCCACCGGAACCGATGATGCCGATGTTGCCGCTCTCAAAGACGGAGAAGAAGTTCTGACCGCTGTCGGCCTGTGCGCTTCCAGGAATCAGCCCCTCAGTCCACATGTTGCGGTATTCGGTCAGGACCTGCTTGACGCCGTCGCCCTGGAGCGGCTCTTCGTTGGCGTCATGGGGCAGAAGCTTGGCGCCGCTCGCCACCATGTAGGGCGAGGACACGAAAATGTTGCAGCCCGGGCAAGCGCCCGAGAAATAGAAGCCGTAAATGTCGCCGCCGAGCGCGCGAATCTTGGCAGCGTCAGCGTGGATCTCCGGCAACGACGTCGGTGCCTTGTCCGGGTCGAGGCCCGCCTTCTTGAACAGGTCCTTGTTCCACAACAGCACCGACACGTCGGGGGTGAACCCGGTGCCGTACATCTTGCCGTCATAGGTGGCGAGGTCCTGGTAGGCCTTGGCGACCTTCGCCTGATTTGGATCGGCCTTGAGCTGGTCGGTCAGGTCGGTCAGGAAGCCGGCCCGCATGAAGTCGGGCATGTAGATCAGATCGAACGAGATCAGATCCGGCACGTCACCCGACTGCACACCGGTGGCGAGCTTGGTCACCATCTGGTCGTCGGGAATGACGGTCAGCGTGATCTTGTCATCGTGGCTCGTGTTCCACAGGTCGATCATGTGCTGCGCTGCCGTGGCGCCGCTGGCGCGCACCCACTGGCTCAGTTCGGCCGCATTGGCCGGCAGCGACGCGGCCAACGCGGCCACCGCGGCGCCCAAGGCCAGCCTCGTCAGACTCCCGGATAGACTCATCGTTCTCCTCCCAAAAAGGACTTCATCCCGATCGCCGAAACGCGATGCGCGTCCTCCCGCTCACCGCTTCGGCGCAGAAGAGCCTTTCCTCCCGGCACCTCCGCCTTTGCGGATCCGAAACTCGGAAAAGCTTTTCCGAAGACACATAGCCACAAATCATCGTACTATTCAAGAGGGCGAAATGAGCGTCGGACGGCGTCCGCGAGGGGGATTGCGGGCTCTGCACGGCACGATCCCGTCCAATCGCCTGATTTTTCTAGGAAAACGATTGCCGACGGAGCCCAGGGCAATGCGGAACAAAGCCCCTCCCCCCGTCTCTGCACTCGGCAGAACCCGCGTGCGGCTCAGCGCTTGAGATGCAGGCGCATGATGATGTCCTGATCGTAGTTGCCGAAGCCCTTGCCGAAGATGTTGACGCCGCCCGGGTGGCTGGCCTTGGCGTCGATGCCGATGCGCATGCGGATGGAATGGTGCTTGGGCAGCTCGAGGTCGTCGACCTTGACGTCGGAGATGCGCACGCCGTCGACGAAGGAGCCGGCCTTGCTCACCCGCCAGGTCTTCAGCTTGCCGTATTGGGAGCCTTCCAGCTTCCACCAGCTCGGCGTGTAGACGCCGCGCTTGTCGCCGTAGTCGCCGGGCGAGGTCCACGTGCCGATGGCGACGTCGTTGACCCACAGCGTGATGTCGGACGGCCAGTTGACGTTGGTGCCCGGCACCTCCGACGACAGCTCCATGGAAAACTCGACCGACTCCACCCCGGAGTTGAGCAGCTTGGCGTTGTTGGGAAACTTGTATTCGACATGGCCGCGGCCGAACCAGATCAGCGCCGCGCGCACGCGGTCGGGATCGAGAAACAGGTCGGGCACGTCGAGCAGGCCGATGACACCCTCGGTCGAGCACAGGCCGCAGGGGGCGCTGACGTCGCAACTGGTCATCAGGCCGAGCGGCATCTGGACCTCGACCAGGTTCTTGTCGCGCACCGGCTCCTCGGCCTCGAAGCGCACGATGATCTCGTCGAAGCGTGCCGAGCACAGCTTCTGATGGCCCTTCTTGGCCTTGATCGTGTGGGTGTCGATCAGACCGGCGCTTTCCAGCACCTGGATGTTGATGGCCACCGTCGACTGCGGCAGGCCGAGCTCACGGCTGATCTCGTTGACATTGAGCAGCCCCTTGTGGCGCAGGAGCTTCAGAATGCGCACGCGGATGGTCGATGCGAGGCCCTTGATGACATCGATGTCTTCATCGGGACTGATGGTCAAGAAGCTTGGTTTCATTGCGATTCGTGGAGAAAGACCCAGGGAGGGAAGGCGAATATATCAGCAACTCTGATACATTGCACACGTCGCGCTTCCGACAAACCCACCCGTCGAACGAACGGGGCGCAATTCATCCCTTGATGCCCGCCGAGAGCGTGATCGCCTGGGTCACCCGACGCTGGAAAATCAGGTAGGCGATAGCGACCGGCAGGCCCGCCAACACGGCGCCGGCCATCAAGCGCGCGTAATAGACGCCGAAAGCGTCCTGAACCGCCGTGATGCCGACCGTGATGGTCATCATGTCCTCGGTCTTTGCGGCGAGGAACGGCCACAGGAACGAATTCCACGCACCGATGAAGGTGATGATGGCAAGGGCTGCCGTCACACCCCAGTTCATCGGCAGGAACATCCAGAAGAGCAGCTGGAACTCGTTGGCGCCGTCCATCAGGGCCGCCTCGCGAAAATCGCGCGGCACCGAATCGAAGAACTGCTTGTAGACGATGACCGTGACCGGGGCGATGAGCTGCGGGAGCACGATGCCCTGGTAGGTGTTGAGGAACTTCACCCCCGCCATGATGATGAAGTGGTTCACGATCAGCGCGGGTACCGGGATCATGAAGCTAGCCAGGATGACCCACCACAAAATCATGCGGCCGGGAAACCTCAGCTGCGATAGCGCGTAGCCGCAGCACACCGCCATCAGGATGACCAGAAAGGTGATCGAAGCCGCGGTGATCGTCGAGTTCAGGTACCAACGCAGAATGTTGGAGTTGACGAAGTCGTAAATGTATCCGGCGAGCGTCGGGTGCGCGGGGATCAGATTGACGCCTGGCTGAACCACTTCGTTTTCCGGCTTGAGGCTGGTGACGACGGCCCAATAGAGCGGGAAGAACCAGACCATGGCGCAGATGATGGTGAGGATCGTGAGGGCGATGGCGCCGAGATCCTTGTATCTGCGCGCGCGGCCTTCGCCAGCATCGACCGACATTGCGCTGGCGCTCATCGTTCGCCCCTTGCCCGTAGTGCCTGGAATTGCAGAAGCGAGAACACGATGACGATCACGAAAAGCGACACCGCGATGGTCGCGGCATAGCCGCC
This sequence comes from uncultured Alphaproteobacteria bacterium, assembly GCA_963830205.1. Taxonomy (GTDB): domain Bacteria; phylum Pseudomonadota; class Alphaproteobacteria; order Rhizobiales; family Kaistiaceae; genus CAVSRC01. The sequence continues at coordinate 104,335 of CAWHLP010000010.1, forward strand.
TTTGTTGTGCACGAAGGCCTGCTCGTAGATGTACTGCACCAGCACCATGGTCGCCTGCGTGCGGCCGCCCATCGAGAACAGGTAGACCTGATCGAAGATCTTGAGCTGCAGGATGAGCTGAATGGTCAGGCAAAGTACCGTCACCGGCCAAATCAGCGGCCACGTTATCCGCGAGAAGGTCTGCCAGCGCGAAGATCCGTCGAGTTCGGCGGCTTCATAGATTTCCTTGGGAATGTTCCGCAGCCCGGCGAGGAACAGCAGGATGGAGAAGCCGTTGGTCCACCATATGGTGACGAGCGCGACCGACGGCATGAACCACGGCAGGTTGCGCCAGACGTTCACCGGCTGGCCGACGATCGGCGCGATGACGTACTGGAGGATGCCGAACTGAATGTTCAACATCCACTGCCAGATGAGGTAAACGACCGTCACCGGCAGGATGAAGGGCAGAAAGAAGGCCGACAGGATCAGGCTTTGCAGCCACCCGCGCAGACGGCTGACCATCACTGCGATGCCGAGCGCCGCGGCGGTGCCGGGCACAACGGTGAGGATCACGAAGTAGGTCGTGTTCCAAATGGCCGTGTGGTAGATGCGGTCGGTGAGCAGCCTTGCGTAGTTCTCCAAGCCGACCCAGGCGCCGCTGCCGATCAGCGGAGCGTTGGTAAAGCTCAGCTGGATCATCTGGATCGTCGGGTAGACGAAAAGCCACCCGTAAATTACCACGAACGGTGCCACAAGCACGGCCGCGACGAAGTACTCGTTTCGCCTGCTCTTGAGCATTTGCCCTCACGCGCTCCGAAAGGTGCCGGCGCTATCGCTAGCGCCGGCGTTCGTCGTGCAAGACAGCAACCTACTTGAGGGCGTCGAGCGTGTCCTTCATCTCCTTGACGGCCTCCGCCGGGTCGACTTCACCGTTGATTGCAGCGGTGAAAGCGTTGCCGGCAGCATCAAAGAGCGGCGAGGCGACGCCCGCAAACTTCGACTTCGGGTCGTAGATCATGTGGGCCGTCAGGGGCTGGTAGGTCGCCTGCGGCTGCATCGCCTTGTACTCGGCCGAGTCGGTGACCGCCTTGTTGGCCGGGATATGGCCGGCGGTGGCCCAGAAGAGCGCGTGCTCCTCCATCCACTTGATCACCTCAAGCACGGCCGCATGCTTCTCGGGGGTCTGCGGATTGCCAACGTTGTTCGGGATCGCGAAGCTGTGCGAGTCCGAATAGGTGCAGGGCTGGTCGAAAAGCACCGGAAGCTCGATGGCGCCCCAATTGAACAGCTTGCCGGCCTTGCTGAGGTCGGTCATCGTGGGGACTTCCCAGACGCCATTGATCATCAGCGCGGCATCGCCCGACGAGAACAGGGCGACGGTCGTGGGATAGTCGGTGTAGCTCGGCGTGTAGCCGTTCTTCACCCAGTCGGCGATGGTGCCGACGGACTTGGCAAGCTTGTCGGCATTGTCGCCCGTGATCCAGGCGCCGTCCGAACCGATGGTGCCACCCTGCTGGCAGAGCAGCGAGTAGATGGTGCGGAAGACGAAGCTGCCGTCAGCGGTAACATTGGAGATCGGCCACTTGACGCCGCTGTCCTTCAGCTTCTTGAGCGCGGCGTTGAAGTTGTCGAGGCCGTTCAGGTCCTTGGGCAGGCCGTTGTCGCCGATCAGGCCGACCTTCGCGAGCTCGTCCTTGTTGTAGTAGAGGACGATCGGGTGCGTATCGAACGGCACGGCATACTGCTTGCCGTCGACATGCACCGCCGCCCACGGCGCCGGGGCGAAGCTGGCTTCGCTGAGACCAAGCGTCTTCATGTCGTCCGCGGTGATCTCAGTGAGCGTCCCTTGGCTCACTGCCAGCGGAATACGCGAGGCATGATAGGTCATGATGTCCGGGCCCTGGCCAACCGCGGCCGAGGTCTGCACCTTGGTGTAGAAAGGCGTGCCCCACGGCAGCGTCGAGGCCTGGATTTCGATCGAATCCTTGTGCTCGGCGTTGAAGTCCGAGAGGAGCTTCTTCATGCGGACGCCATCGCCGCCGCCGAGGAAATCCCACCAGATCACAGTTTCCTTGGCCTGCGCCACGCCGCCCACGACCAATAGACCCAGCATGGCGGATGCAAGTATCGTCTTCATGCGCATTTGTGTTTCCTCCCACCTGCACTTTCACGGCGCGTGAGGCGCCGGAAATCTGTTCGCGAACACCCGGCCAACCACGGCGATCGTCCAGCTCCGGATGCTGGTGGTCGGCGTGTTGATTGCTCTACCGGCGTCCCTTTTATTTGGTTCAACGATAACATTGGCCCAGAAACCGCGTCAACCAACATAGCGATATATATCATAAACATCGATACAAAGAGCAGAGCCGGGCGGCGCGGTGACGCCACCCGGCCCCGGGCTCGGTCCAGTCAGATCCCAACGCGGATCATGTGATAGGACCGGGGAGGAAGCTTGCACCGCAATCCCGCGTCCACGACGCTGGCGCCCTTGCCCTTCTTGGGGACGACCACATCCGGCTTGCCGGCGGTGTTGGCAGCCTGCAGATCGGGATGAGCGATGGTCACGTGCTCGACGATCGCCTTGGGGGTGAAGCCGGCAAGGCTGACATCGACCGTCATGGCGTCATCGGGATGGCGATTGACGGCAAAGAGCGTCAACGTCCTGCCGCCGTCGTTGCGGACCGCAGCGATGTCGAGATAGGGGACGTCGTCGGCGACCTTGGCGTCGTAGGTGGGGACGTCCACCGACACGGCCAGGGCGTCGCCGCGGCCATGCAGCGAGGCCAGGTAGAGCGGATAGTAGATCGTCTGCCGCCAGGCCGGACCGCCGGTCACCGTCATGATCGGCGCGATAACGTTCACGAGCTGGGCGATGCAGGCGATCTTCACCCGGTCGGAGCGGCGGATGAAGGTGTTCAGGATGCAGCCGACGACCAGCACATCCTCGAAATTGTAGACATCCTCGAGCAGCGCCGGCCCGACCGGCCAGTCCCAGCTCTCGAAGTTCTCCGCATCCTGAATGCGGTTGTGATACCAGACGTTCCACTCGTCGAAGCAGATGTGTACGTCCCGCTTCGAGCGCTTCTTGGCCTTGGTGTAGTCGATCACGCTGCCGATGGTTTGGATATAACGATCCATGACCACCGGCGTTGCCAGGAAATTCAAGTAGTTGTTCTCGTAGTTGTCGAAGTACATGTGCAGAGACACGTGGTCGACCGAGTCGTAGCACTCGTCGAGGACCGTTGCCTCCCACTCCGGATAGGTCGGCATCTGGCTGTGCGAGGAACCGCAGACCACCAGTTCGAGCGACGAGTTGTACTTGCGCATCGCCTTGGCGGTCTCGTGCGCGAGCCGGCCGTATTCTTCCGCGGTCTTGTGGCCGACCTGCCAGGGGCCGTCCATCTCGTTGCCGAGGCACCAGACCTTGACGCCATAGGGATCGGCGCGGCCGTTCTTCCGGCGCAGGTCGCTCCAGTAGGTGTCGCCGGGGTGGTTGCAGTATTCGAGCAGGTTGCGGGCGGCATCGAGGTCGCGGGAGCCGAGATTGACCGCCAGCATCATCTCCGTGCCGGCCGCTTCGCACCATGCCCCGAACTCGTCGGTGCCGACCCAGTTCGGCTCCTTGGTCCGCCAGGCGAGGTCGAGCCGGACGGGGCGCTCGTCGCGCGGGCCGATGCCGTCCTCCCAGCGGTAGGCGGAGACGAAATTGCCGCCGGGATAGCGCACCAGGGGCGGCTTCAGATCGCGCACCAGGCCGAGCACGTCGCCGCGGAAGCCGTTGGCGTCGGCGGTCTTGTGGCCCGGCTCGTAGATGCCGCCGTAGACCGCGCGGCCGAGATGTTCCAGAAAAGCGCTGTAGACCCGATCGTCGATCGGACTGATGACAAAATCCTTGTGGACTGAAACCCGCGCCCTCATCGAATTCCGCGCTCCCTCATGCGTTTTTATATATCGCGCTTTTCGATATGTATCATACTGTTCCCGGGCTTTGCGTGCAATAGTCCGGCGCTGGGTTGGCGGCCATTCGGCGCCGCATCTGGGGGATGGACCAGGCGGTCTCCAAACCTTAACCGGTGATCAACCATGCACGGTAACCAAACCGGCGCACCTTGCCGGTAGACTCGGCCTGCATCCCAACCACCAGAGTGAAAATACGGTGCGTGGTTCCCTTGTGCAGTTCTTCCGTCCGACCATCCGGGATGAGAAGGAACTGATCGCCTACGTGTTGCGCACGTGCATCGTGTGCGCGGGCGCGGCGCTGGCTGTCGATGTCATCAACCAACTGATCTTCTTCGAGAGCTGGGAGACCGCCCTGCGCTCGTAGGGCGTCACCGTGGTGCTCGCCACCGCCATCGCCCTTCCGGTGTCGCGTGCCATCGGCAAGACGCACCTGGCGCTTACCCGCTCGAAGGCGGAAGTGGACACACTGAGCCGCACCGACGAGCTGACCGGGCTGCTCAACCGGCGCGCGCTGATGGAGACGGCGCAGACCCAACCGCCGGAGACGATGGTGCTGGTGATCGCCGACATCGACCGCTTCAAGCGGGTCAACGACACCTATGGCCACATGGCGGGCGATGCGGTGATCCGAATGGTCAGCCGGGTGGCTGAGGCCGAACTCGGCGACCTCGGCGCCCTTGGCCGCGTCGGCGGGGAGGAATTCGCCCTGCTCGCCTCGGATGTTTCACCATCGCTGCTGGTGCTGAGGCTGGAGACCCTGCGCACGCGCATCTCGCTGACGCCGGTCATTGCCGAGGGCGGGGCAGCCATCCATGTCACCATCTCGGCGGGCGCGGCGATCCGCGGCGCGGGGCGCGACTTCGACACGCTCTATGCCGAAGCCGACCGGGCGCTCTATGACGCCAAGACCACCGGGCGCAACCGCATCAGCTATTCGCCGCTGTTTGTCGAGACCTGCGAAGCGACGCTGGCGCATCGGGCGGTGACCGGCCGGCGCAAATCCGATCAAGCCATCATCGATCCCGACGACAGCGCCTCCTCGGCCGCCTGACGAACGCCGCCGGACGCTCATGCCGCCGTCGACCATCAGCATGGCGCCGGTGGTGAAGCTGCTCTCGTCGGAAGCGAGATGGAGGACGGCGCGAGCGACATTCCGTTTGGCCCCAAACGCGATTCTTGCGCGGCGACACAGGGGCCCTGCCCGGCCGCTTTGCGATGGGCGGCCGGCGGCGCCAACGGGCCGGCGCTTGCCTTTTTGCAGCGGCCGGAGCCTTTGTGCCTGCCACCGACAACCAGGCAGACCGCCGCCATGAACGAGCAACACGACGCCCCCTTTGCCCATCTTCACGACGAAGGCTATGCGGCCGCCTTCGACGCGCCGCGCGCCGACCACCGCAGCGCGGTGTTCATGGGCAACCGCCGGCGCCGGTCGCTGAACGGCGCGTGGCGCTTCACACTCGATCTCTTCGACGTCGGGCTGAGGCAGCGCTGGTTCGCCGACGAGCCCGGCCCGGCAGAGACATGGGGCGCCCCGCGCGACTATGACGCCAGCATGGGTGAGGAGATCGTCGTGCCGTCGTGCTGGACGGCGGTCAAGCCCGAATGGCGCTATTTCGAGGGCGGAGCATGGTACACGCGCATGATCGACAGCGCCGAAATCGATCGGCGCGGGCGCACGATCCTGCGTGTCGGCGCCGCTGCGCAGGCGGCGCGCGTGTTCCTCAACGGACACTTCCTCGCCGCCCATAGCGGCGGCTCGACGCCCTTCTTCATCGAACTGACCGACGTGCTCGGCGACGGCGCCAACCGGCTGCAGATCAACGTCGACAATCGCCGCGACCTGAAGCGCGTGCCCATGAGCCACATCGACTGGTTCAATCACGGCGGCATTCACCGCGACGTGGACCTCCTGACGCTGCCGCCTGTGTTCATTGCCGACGCCGGAATCGCCCTTGTCCCCGGCAGCGACGGCACGGCGCTGGCCATCGACCTGACGCTGTCCGACCCGGTCGAGGGCACCGCCACCGTCGCGGTGCCGGACCTCGGCCTGTCGGTCCCGCTCGCGGTCCACGGCGGCCGCGGCACGGCGACGGTCGCGGCAAAGCCGCGCCTCTGGTCGCCGGACGACCCGCATCTCTATGACGTGTCCTTCGCCTTCGGCGACGACCGGGTCGCCGACCGCGTCGGCTTCCGCGACATCCGGGTTGCCGGCGAGCGCATCCTGCTCAACGGCAAGGACCTGTGGCTACGCGGCGTTTGCGTCCACGAGGACGACGCTGTGCTCGGTCGGGTGACGAGCGAGGACGACATCCGCCGCCGCTTCCGCCATGCACGCGAACTCGGCTGCAACTTCCTGCGCCTCGCCCACTATCCGCACCACGAGCGCGTGGCGGAGATCGCCGACGAGGTCGGCCTCATGCTGTGGGAGGAGATCCCGGTCTACTGGGCGATCGACTTCGCCGACCCTGCCGTCTTTGCCGATGCCGAGAACCAGCTTCTCGAACTCATCCGACGCGACCGCAATCGTGCCTCGGTAATTGCCTGGGGCGTGGGCAACGAGAACGCCGACAGCGACGAACGGCTGGCCTTCATGGGCGGGCTGGCCGATGCCGCCCGCAGTGCCGACCCGACACGCCTTGTGACCGCCGCCTGCCTGGTCAACCCGCAGACGCTCAGACTGGAAGACCGGCTGGCGGACAGGCTCGATATCGTCGGGATCAACGAGTATTTTGGCTGGTACGAGGCCGACTTCGAGGGCCTCAGCCGACTGCTCGCCAATTCCCGCCCGGGCAAGCCGGTGGTCATCAGCGAGACCGGCGCCGGCGCCGTGGCCGGCAGGCACGGGTCCGCCAACGCCTTCTTCAGCGAGGAGCGCCAGGCGGAGTTCTACCGGCAGCAGTTCGCCATCGTGCGCGCCTTCGACACGGTGCGCGGCATCTGCCCCTGGATTCTCTACGATTTCCGCTCACCGCGCCGGCAAACGGCGTTCCAACAGGGCTTCAACCGCAAGGGCCTGATTGCGGACGACAAGCAGACCAAAAAGGCGGCCTTCGCGGTGGTCGCAGGGGCATATTGGCAGATCGCGCAAGGTGGCGGCGCGGGCACATAACGGGTGCTCCGCTGTAGGATCGCGACCGACCATCTGCTAGAAAGCTCCCATGTCCGAGATCAAGGCCGAGACGATGGCGCCGGGCGGCGCGACCGATGGTGTTGGATCCGCCGGACCCGATGACAACGGCGCCGGGCCAGGCGAGGTTCCTCCGCGAGGCGATGGTGCTGCGCCGGAGAATGGCGCCGCTGTAGATGATGGCGTCGACCGCGCGAGCGAGGCGACAGCGGCCTTGGCTGACACCCGCGCCCCGACAGCACCCGATCCGCAGGTTGCCCCTTCGCCCGAGGCTGCACCGGAACCGAACGCAATCGCAGCGGTGGAGGAGTCTGTCGCAACGCCGCCTCCGCCCTCGTCCAGCGAGGTGGAGCTCAAGCTGCTGGTCGATGCCGACCGGCTGGCTGACTTCGACGAGGCGCCCGCCATTGCGGCTCATGCGCGCAACAAGGGCGCGCGCAAGCATCTGAAGGCCGTCTATTACGACACGGCCGAGCGGCTGTTGCAGAAGAACGGGCTCAGCCTCAGGGTGCGGCAGAGCGGCCAGCGCTTCGTGCAGACCGTGAAGGCGGAACAGGGCGACGATCCGCTCCGGCGCGGCGAGTGGGAGGCAAGCGTCTTGTCCCTCGTCCCCGATGTCGGCCTGGCGATGCCCTTCGTCCCGGCGAAGCTCCGCGTCGAGCTGGCAAGCCAGCCGCTGCAACCGATCTTCATCTCCGACATTCGCCGCCACCAGCGCATGGTCGATCTGCCGTCCGGCACCGTCGAGGTCGCTTTCGATCGCGGCGTCCTCAAGGCCGGCGACCGCTCGCTGCCGGTGAGCGAGATCGAGCTTGAGCTCAAGCAGGGCAGCCCGTCGGCGGTCTATGAGCTGGCGCTTGCGCTCGCCGAGCACGGGCCGGTGCGCCCGTCGATCCGCAGCAAGGCGGCGCGCGGCTTCGACCTCGCCGCCGACGCGCCGCCGCCGGCGAAGGGGCCGCGCAAGCACGACGTCGACCCGTCGCTGCCGCTCGACGATGCCTTCGCCGCGATCCTGGCATCCTGCCTGCGCGACCTGTTGGTGGCGACACCGGCGGCCGAGGACGGTCGCGATCCGGAGGGCGTCCATCAGGTGCGCGTCGCCTTGCGCCGGCTGCGCTCGGCGCTGGATTCAATGGCAACCGTGGTGCCGTCGGTCGCGCTCGACGGGCTGAGGTCGGATGCGCAATGGCTGGCGGCGACGCTGTCCGCCGCGCGCACCTGGGACATCTTCCAGGACGCGACATTGCCGGCCGTGGCGCAGAGCTGCCCCGCGGTCGCCGGCTTCGACGTGCTGGAGCGGGGCGCGGAGGAGCGCCGGCGCGACGCCTATGGCGATGTGCGCCTGGCGCTCGCCGATACGCGCAGCACGCGGCTGGTGATCCGGCTGGGCGGCTGGATCGAGACGCGCGGCTGGCGCAGCGAGGCCGCCGCGGAGAGCCTGCCCGCGCTGGCGGAGCCCGCCTTCAGCTTTGCCCGGCGCGTGCTGTCGCTGCATCACGCCAAGGTGCTGAAGCGCGGCCGCCACTTCAAATCGCTGACCGCGCCGGAGCGCCACAAGCTGCGCCTGGCTGTGAAGAAGCTGCGCTACGTGGCTGATTTCCTGCTGCCGCTGTGCACCGATGCCAAGTCGGCCAGGCAGTTCAGCGCCCGGCTTGCCGGGTTGCAGGACGAGCTCGGTGCCTTCAACGACATGGCGACGACCGGATCGCTGCTCGCCAACCTGGTGGCGGCGTCGGCCGAGGTCGGCGCGGCAGCCGCCGCGATCGCCGGCTGGCAGGCCCACGCCATGGTCGGCGCCGAGGCCCGCTTGCGCGATGCCTGGCGGGATTTCGCCAAAACCAGGCCGCCGTGGGCGCCACCCGGCTTGGCGTAGGCAGTTATTTCATCCGCCTTTGATCTGCATCATATGAGTTGGAATTGTTCTTGGGTTATCGAGAATGAAAAGCGTTCGCAAATTCACCGCGATGGCCTAAATAGAACCCAGGTCCAACTCGGACGGATGACAGCCATGAGTTTCGCCCCTGACGCACTGGAGGAGCTGCCGCCCCACTTCCCGCTGGGCCTGGCGCGGCGCGGATTCCGCGGCCAGATCTGCACGATCAGCGTGAGCGACGAGACATCCGGCCTGCCGACGGCGGAACTCGAGCGGCGGCTGATCGAGCTCGGCTTCACCGAGGGCGCCGCCGTCGAAATCCTGCATGAGGGGATCATCGGCCGCGACCCGATTGCGGTGCGCGTCAACAACGCCACGGTGGCGCTGCGCCGCCGCGAGGCAATGGCGATCTTCGTGAGCTGAGCGGGCTCGGATCCTCCCCCAGATGGATAATGTCGTGGCCGGTGCCCATCATCTTGCGCTGGTCGGCACGCCGAATAGTGGCAAGACCGCCCTGTTCAATGCGCTGACCGGCAGCCGGCAGAAGGTCGCGAACTATCCCGGCGTCACGGTCGAGCGCAAGACCGGCGCTCTGCTGACGCCGTCGGGACACAGCTTCACGATCGTCGACCTGCCCGGCACCTATTCGCTGAGGGCGCGCAGCCCCGACGAAGAGGTGACGCGCGACGTGGTGCTCGGCCGCTTCGCCACGGAAACCCAGCCCGATGCCCTGCTCTGCGTCGCCGATGCCACCAATCTCAGGCTTGCCCTCAGGCTGACGCTCGAACTCAAGCGCCTGGGCCGGCCGGTGCTGGTCGTGCTCAACATGATCGACATCGCACGCCGGCGCGGCATCGAGATCGACATCGACCGGCTGTCGGCCGAACTGGGCACGCCGGTGACCACGTCGGCGGCGGTGCGCCGCGGCGGCACCGAGGAGCTGATCCGCCGGCTCGATGACCTGGCCGTCGCCGCGCCCGCTGCGGACCTGGTGGCCGACTGGGCACCGCCGAGCGCGCACGACCTGCGCGCCGCCCAGCGCGAGGCCGACCGCATCATTCAGCTCGTGGTGCGCATGCCGCCCAAGCCGGACACGCTGACAACCCGTCTCGATGCCGTGCTGCTCCATCCGGTCGCCGGGCTGATCATCCTGCTCGTCATCCTGTTCGTCATGTTCCAGGCGGTGTTCACCTGGGCGCAGCCGCTGATGGATGTCATCTCGCAGGGCTTCGATGCGCTCGGCGCCGCCGTCCATCAGGTCATGCCGACCGGCCTGTTGCAGAGCTTCGTCCAGGACGGCGTCATCTCCGGCGTCGGCAGCGTCGTCGTCTTCCTGCCGCAGATCCTGATCCTGTTCCTGTTCATCCTCCTGCTCGAGGACCTCGGCTACATGGCGCGGGCGGCCTTCCTGATGGACCGCATCATGGGCGGCGCCGGCCTGCACGGGCGCGCCTTCATCCCGCTCCTGTCGAGCTTCGCCTGCGCCATTCCCGGCATCATGGCGACCCGCGTCATCGACAATCCGCGCGACCGGCTGACCACCATCCTGGTGGCGCCGCTGATGACCTGCTCGGCGCGCATCCCGGTCTATACGCTGATCATCTCGGCCTTCATCCCCAACAAGCAGGTGTGGGGCTTCGCCAGCATGCAGGGGCTGGTGATGTTCGGCCTCTATGCCGCCGGCATCGTCAGCGCGCTCGGCGTCTCGGCGCTGGCCAAGTTCTTCTTCTGGCGCGACGACCCGACACCGCCCTTCATGCTCGAGCTGCCCGACTACAAGCTGCCGCGGCTGCCAAGCGTGCTGCGCGGCCTCACCACGCGCGCCAAGATGTTCCTGCAACGGGCGGGCACGACCATCTTCTCGATGACGGTGGTGATCTGGTTCCTGGCCACGTTCCCGCGTCCGCCGGCCGGCGCGACCGGACCGGCGATCGACTACAGCCTCGCCGCCATCATCGGCCACTTGATCGCGCCACTGCTGGCGCCGATCGGCTTCAACTGGCAGATCAGCGTCGCGCTGGTGCCCGGCATGGCGGCGCGCGAAGTGGCGGTGGCGGCGCTCGGCACCGTCTATGCCATCCAGGGCGGCGGCGAGACGGCCGCTGAGATCGGCCACGTGCTCGCCCAGAACTGGAGCCTGGCGACCGCGCTTGCCCTGCTCGTCTGGTACATCTTCGCGCCGCAATGCGCCTCGACGCTGGCCGTCATCAAGCGCGAGACCGGCGGCTGGAAATGGATGTGGGTGACCTTCGGCTACATGCTGGCGCTGGCCTACATCGCCTCGCTCATCACCTATCAGGTGGCGGTCGCGCTCGGCGCGGGATAGGCGACGGAGCGCGTTCGGCGAGAGGAGGTGGACAGGTGACGACCGCTGCCGACCTCGCGGCGGCCTACCGCGATTACATCGCCTGTCTCAACAGGCAGGACTGGGATGACCTCGGCCGGTTCGTCCATGCCGAGGTTCACCACAACGGCCGGCCGCTTGGGCTCGACGGCTACCGCGCCATGCTGAAAGCCGACCACGACCCGATTCCAGATCTCCACTTCCAGATTCAGATCCTGGTCGCCGATCCGCCGCGCATCGCCGCCAGGCTGCGGTTCGACGTCAGGCGGCGATCGAAGCGCAACTGCGATAATTCGACGGCGATCGCCGCTGCCCTTCGATGCTCGCCTCACCGGGTGATTGACGCGAACGACGGCCTAGCAAGAGACGTTGTGCACAGCTGCTCGATGGGCCGTCAAGGTGCAGTGATGGCGACAACAGACACTGAAGGCCAGTCGGTCAGCGCAAACGAGAATGCCCCTCCGCGTTTGGTTTGTCGGCAGCAATCACCGTCGTCTTCAACGTCCTGCTCGCCTTCATCAAGGACGTGGCGACGCCCGATGTCCCAGCCGGCCGAGAAACGGAATCGATCCCATGTGACCGCGAATGGCTCTAGAATATTCGCTCGTGCTCGCACTACCTCCAACAAATCCCCAAGCATCCCCATGACCGCTGCCGATGTTCTGCTGGTCCTCGTCGCCCTGGCTTTCGCCTGGAGCATGGGCGCGCACTACACCGGCGCCTGCATGGGCATGCCGCATGCGACCGGAAGCATTCGCCTCTGGCCGGCGCTGTTGATCATGGCGCCGCTCACCCTGATCGGTGCTGCGTTGCTCAGTCATCGGGTGCTTGAGAACGTCGGGCACAGTATTCTTGTCGCGGATCGGCTTGGTACAGCCCCCGCCATCGCGATCATCGGCGCTGCTTTTGTCCTGACAACGTTGTTCACTCAGCGCCGGATACCGACTTCGACGATTCAGATTCTCGTCTTCTGCGTCGTCGGAGCCGGAGCAGCCCTCGGTCTGGCGATCCAGTGGCAGACGATCCTTCGGCTCGTCGTCCTGTGGGCGTTCGCACCTGTCGTCGCCTGCGCTCTCGGCTACCTCTTCACCAAAGTATTCGATGCGCTTCCCGGCTTTGCGCAGAGCGGCACCGCCGGCGCGATCGGTCGCGCGCTGGTCGTGGTCGGGGGCGCCGCCTCGCTGACGATGGGCGCGAACGATGTATCGAACGCGACCGCCGTCTTTCTCACGACAGGCTTCTCGGGTCCGTTTGTTGCGGGACTCGTCGGCGGCGTCGGCCTTGCGGTCGGTGTGTTGACCTGGGGGCGGCCGCTGCTTGAACGGGTGGCATTCGACATCGTCAGGCTCGATATGCCCATGGCAACCGCCGCGCAGCTGGTTCAGGCCATCGTCGTTCTGACGGCGGTGTTCTTCGGCTATTTCACCTCGATGAACCAGGCACTTGTTGGAGCGATGGCTGGCGCTGGCCTGGCTCGCGGGCGCGAGACCATCGACAGGCAGGTGATTTTCGGCATCCTGCGCGGGTGGGTTATCGGGCCCCTCGCTGGCGCTGTCCTTGGGTTCGTTTTCGCGTCAATTGGCAAGCTTTTCTAGCCGACGGGCGCCGGCCCTGGGTGTGTCTCTCGCCGGGGTTGGGGGATTTTGATGCCGGGCACGTCGTCGCAACCGGCCGGTAATTCCGGCGTCGGCCGCTTTTGACTTCGATCAAATCGGTCCGGCAGAGTCGGCCCTAGCCTCACCGCATGCCGACACCCCTCAATGCCGGGTCTGCTGCCACGCCTTTGCGCCCCCTGCTTGAGGACGTTCGGGCGCTGTTGCTGGGCGCGGTGCCGCTGCCGTTGATCCAGCCGATCCTCGGCCGCATCGCCACCAACGTCGCGCGCTCGCGGCCGGAGCTGTTCGCCCGCCTCGGCTCGCAATCGGGCAAGCGCTTCCTGATCGATCCCGACCGACCTCCCCTTCGTTCTGGTGCTCGTCCCCGACCCGCAGCACCCGCAGCTCAAGGCGCATCGGCGCACCGAGAAGCCGGCGCATGATGCGACGATCGCCGGGACGTTCTTCAGCCTGCTCGACCTGATCGACGGCGAGCTCGACGGCGACGCCCTGTTCTTCACCCGCGACTTGCGTGTCGAGGGCGACACGGAAGCGGTGGTGACGCTCAGGAACGCGCTCGACGACATGGAGGGGAGCGCCATGGACAGCGTGCTCGGCGCGCTCGGGCCCCTGGCCGGGCCGGCCAATTTCGTGCTGTCGAAGCTGCGTCCGAAGAAGGTGGTGTCCAATGGCTGACGGCGGGTTCGTGCGCCCCGAGCTGGTCTGCCCGGCGGGAACGCCGGCGGGCCTGAGGACGGCCGTCGATGCCGGCGCCGACACCGTCTATTGCGGCCTGCAGAACGCCACCAACGCGCGCAACTTCCCCGGCCTCAACTTCACCCCGGCCGAGCTTGAGCAGGCGGTCGTCTACGCCCACGACCACGGCGCCAAGGTGCTGCTCGCGGTCAACACCTTTCCGCCCGCCGGCCAGTTCGACCTGTGGAAGGATGCCATCAACCTCGCCCCGCGCGTCGGTGTCGACGCGGTGATCGTCGCCGATATCGGCGTTGCCGACTACGCCGCCTCGACCTACCCCGACCTCCGGCTGCACCTGTCGGTGCAGGGCGGCGCCTCGTCGCCGGAAGCGATCCGCTTCCACTGCGAGGCCTTCGGCATCAAGCGCGTGGTGCTGCCGCGCCTGCTCACCGTCGCGGAGATCGCCGGCGTCCACAAGCAGATCCCCTGCGAGATCGAGGCCTTCATCTTCGGCTCGATCGGCATGATGGCGGAGGGCCGTTGCAGCCTGTCGAGCTATGCCACGGGGCTGTCGACCAACATGGACGGCGTCTGTTCGCCGGCCGCCGACGTGCACTACGAAGAGGACGAGGACCACACCCTGACGACGCGCCTGGGGGAATTCGTCATCGACCGTTACGCCGCCGGCGAGAACGCCGGCTACCCGACGATCTGCAAGGGCCGCTATTTCTGCGGCGCCTCCGATGCCGCGGCCTATGCCTTCGAGGAGCCGGTCAGCCTCAACCTGTCGGCGCTGCTGCCGGACCTCGCCAAGGCCGGCGTCACCGCGCTCAAGATCGAAGGCCGCCAGCGCAGCCGCGCCTACGTCAAGACGGTCGTCTCGGCCTTCCGCAAGGCAGTCGATGCCATCATGGAGGGGCGCGATCCGCACCTGGCCGACCTTCTCGCACTGACCGAGGGGCACCGGCAGACGGAAGCCGCTTATCGGAGCAAGACATGGCGCTAGACGGGGCGGCAGTGACTAGAAGCGCCGCGGAGATCACCCTGGGTCCGGTCCTGTTCAACTGGCAGCCGGAGCGCTGGCGCGATTTCTATTTCCGCATCGCCGACGAAGCGCCGGTTTCGACCGTCACGCTCGGCGAGGCCATCTGCTCGAAACGGGCGCCGCTGTTCAACGAGCACTTCGAGGCGGTGGCCGAGCGGCTGGAGGCGGCCGGCAAGACGGTCGTGCTGTCGACGCTGGCCGAAGTGTTCCTCCCGGTCGACCGCAAGCTCATCAAGGACATCACGTCCCAGGACAAGCGCATGGTCGAGGTCAACGATGCCTCGGCGCTCTACCACCTGGGCAAGCGGCCGCACGCCATCGGCCCGTTCATGAACGTCTACAACGAGCGCACCGTCGCCGTGCTGGCGCGCGGCGGCGCCAAGAATTTCTGCCTGCCGGTGGAAATGCCGGCGCGCGCCATCCGCGCCCTCACCGACGCAACCCGGAACCTCGGCGTGACCTTCGAGGTGATGGTGTTCGGGCGCATGCCGCTGGCCCTGTCGGCGCGCTGCTACCATGCCCGCGCCCACGGCCGCACGCGCGACTCCTGCCGTTATGTCTGCGCCGACGATCCCGACGGGATGACGCTGAAGACCCTGGAGGGCCAGCCGTTCCTTGCCGTCAACGGCATCCAGACGCTGTCCTACGAATGCCTGAGCCTGGCCGGCGAGATGGCGGCGCTGCTGGCGATGGGCGTGTCGCGCTTCCGCCTGTCGCCGCAGACCTGCGACATGGTCGCGGTCGCTTCGGTCTACCGCAACCTGCTCGACCACCACATCGCCGCCGGCGAGGCGGCGGCCATGCTCGACGAGATGGCGCTCACCATGCCGTTCGCCAACGGCTTCTATCATCGCCTGCCCGGCCATCGCTGGGTGGAGCCGGCTCCGTCGCACTAGTCACGGGCCGGCGCCCGGATCGATGGGCACCACATCGACCTTCTGGCTGGTCTTCTGGCTGCCCGAAGTCCTCAGGATTCCCGCGATCGGCGCCACATCCTGGTAGTCGCGGCCGACCGCAGCGACGATGTGGCTCTCGCCAGCAAAGGTGCGATTGGTCGGGTCGTAGCCGATCCAGCCGGCCTCGCGGCCGCACCAGGCGCGCACCCAGGCGTGCATGGCGTCGGCACCTTCCAGCCGTTCGGTGCCCGGCGGCGGGATGGTGCGCAGGAAGCCGCTGACATAGGCGGCGGGAATGCCGATGCCGCGGAGACCGGCGATCATCACGTGGGTGAAGTCCTGGCAGACGCCGCGCTTCTGGGCGAAGACCTTGTGCGGCGGGGTCTCGACCTCGGTCGACTTCTTGTCGTAGCGGAAGTCGCGGTGAATGCGCTCGCCGATGTCCCTGACGATCTCCTGCACGGTCGCGGCGCGCGCGAGGCTCTGGCGGGCGTAGGCGGTGATGTCGCCGTCGAGCGGCACGCGCGGGCTGGGGCCGGCGAAATGGTGCGGCGATTCAGGCGCCAGCGAGCGGACACCGGCGAGCTCGCCGCCGAGCCGGGAGAGCTCGGGCGAGACGTCGAGCATCGCCGTCCCGGCCTCGACGCGGACGCGGGCGCTCATCCCCACCTTGAGGGTGGCGTGGGTCTGGCGATAGGCGATCGCCACCATCTGATTGCCGAAGAAATCGCGGCCGTCGCTGCGCTCGAACGGCATCGGGTCGAAGGTGACCGACGAGGCGATGACGCGCTGGCCGGCGGTCGATGCCGCCGGCGCGACGCGCACGATATGGCGTCCGCCGACGACGGGCGGATCGTAGATGTATTCGAGCTGGAGGCGGACGTCGTAGTTCATGGGGCGGCTGGCGCTCAGCGGAAATAGGTTGCGTCGATCATGTCGGAGAGCTGAGCGAACGACGCGGCCAGCTCCGCCAGGCGCTCCGGCGAAATGTCCCTGGCCTCGCTGATCTGCAGCTCGGTGTAGAGGCGCAGGACCTCGCGCATGATCGGGTGGATGGGACCGGCCTTCTCGCCGCCGGTCAGGAGCGCGATCTGCCCTCTCACCTCGGCAAGCTGGTAGCGGATCGAGCGCGGGTTGAACTCGTCCAGCGCCAGAAGCTCGATCGCCGCCAGGCGGCCGGAATTGACCTTGTAGCGGCGGCGATGGGTCATCACGCTGTCGCCGACCTCGACCAGCAGGTCGAGGTGCTCGGCGGCCGCATCGGGACCGGCAAGCAGCGCCATCAGCCGGCACATCTCGATGGCGCGCTCAAGCCGGCGGCCGATCTCGAGGAAGCGCCAGCCGACGGCGTGGTACATGTTCTCGTGGACCAGGCCGGCGAAGCCCGCGAGCTTGCGCAGAAGCACGGTCATCGCCCCGGAGGCATCGTCACCGGCGCTGACCCGGGTGCGGAAGCGATGGACGGTCTTGGACAGGTCCATCAGCGCCAGCCAGCCGTCGGGCGAGAAGCGATCGCGGATGCGCCCGGCGCTCGCGGCGGCGGCATCGATGCTGGCGATGAGCGCATCGGGGATCGGCTGGTGAACGTCGATGCCGATATCGTCGAGCGTGGCATCGATCAGCGCCAGCAGCGGTCCGGCCGCCGATGACCAGGCCTCGGCCAGGCGGCCGTGATAGGCGCGCAGCACCCGCGCCGTGCCCTCGGCCCGCTCGATGTAGCGGCCGAGCCAGTAGAGGTTGTCGGCGGCCCGGCTGGGCAGGATGGCGCTGAGCTTGGCGTCGACCGCCTCGTTCTCACGGGCCGGCAGCAGGGTCACCCGCTCGACCGGCGCCTGCCCGAGAACCCAGACGTCGGCAGCGCGTCCGCCCTGGCGCATGGCGATCGCAGCGGTGTCGGACGAGGCGCCGACGCGGGCGAAGCCGCCGGGCATGACCCGCCAGCCGGAGCGCGTGCGCATGGCGAAGGCCCTGAGCGTCACCGGCCGCGGCTCGAGCCCGCCATGGGCGTAGTAAGGCATGGTCGACAGCGTGACCGATTCCTGCGCGACGAAGCGGCCGTCGGCGGCGCCCAGACGCTCGACCAACGCCGCACGCTCGGCGGCGGAGAGCGCGGCACCGAGCAGCGTACCGGCGCGATGATGGTCCGGCGGCAGGGTCGCCAGCGCCTCGCCGACGATCATGCGGTCGAGATTGGCCAGAACATGGGCGCTGTCGCCCCCCGGCCCGCACCACCAGGTGGCGATGTGCGGCAGCTTCAAATCCTCGCTGAGGAGGTGGCGGCAGACGGCGGGCAGGAAGGCGAGCAGCGCCCGCGTCTCGAGAATCCCCGAGCCGATAGCGTTGACGATCGTGGCGCCACCATGACGGACCGCGTCGACCAGGCCCGGCGTGCCGATGCGCGATTCGGGCTTCAATTCGAGCGGGTCCATGAAGGCCCCGTCGAGGCGACGCCACAGAACGCTCAGCGGCCGCGGGCCTTCGACGGTGCGCACCATGACCCTGCCGCCGACGACGGTGAGGTCCTCGCCCTCGAGCAGCAGCAGGCCGAGATAGCGGGCGATGTAGGCGTGCTCGAAATAGGTCTCGGTATGCTGGCCGGGGGTGAGGATGGCGACCTGCTCGGGCGTGTCGGCGAGATCGAACAGCGCGTCGCGGAGATCGCGGAAGAAGCCGGCCAGCCGATGCACGTTCATGGCGCTCAGCACGTCGGAGAGCGCACGGGTGGTGGCGACGCGGTTCTCCAGGGCGAAGCCGGCACCGGAGGGCGCCTGGGTGCGGTCGCCGAGCACCCACCAGCGGCCGTCCGGCCCACGGCCGAGATCGAAGGCGAGGATATGCAGGAAGCCGCCCCTCGGCGGCCGCGCCCCGACCATCGGCCGCAGATATTCGGGGCTGGCGGCAATCAGCTCGGGCGGGATGAGGCCGTCGGCGATCAGCCGGTTGTCGCCGTAGATGTCGGCGACGACGCGCTCCAACAGCTCGGCGCGCTGGATGAGGCCGTCGGCGAGCCCCTGCCATTCCGCCTCCGCGATGAGCAGCGGCACATGGGCGAGCGGCCAGGCGCGCTCATGCGAGGCGCCATGACCGTAGGCGCGATAGTAGACGCCGGCGTCGTGCAGATAGTGGTCGGCACGGGCAAAGCGCGCATCGACCTCGGCCCGGTCGAGCCAGTCGAGGCGGTCGATGAGCGGCTGCCAGGCCGGCCGGATGCGGCCGGCATCGTCGACCATCTCGTCGACCGTGCCGGGGCGCGCCCGATAACCGGCGGCAAGCCCGCCGGGGCCGGCGGCCTGGTTCATCGCAAGGTTGGCTTCGGGTTCCATTCGGTCACAGCCCGGCAGGACGCCTGAGGTCGAGGGTCAGGGGGAAGGTCATGCTGCGCTCTTGCGGCGGCGCCGGATAGTCGCCAGCGGTGTGCCCGCGCGGCTCCAGGCGGGCCAGCCGGCGCGCCTCCGCCTCGTTGGCGTTGACCGGATAGGTCTCGTAGTTGCGGCCGCCGGGATGGGCGACGTGATAGACGCAGCCGCCGACGGCGCGGCCCGTCCAGCTGTCGTAGATGTCGAAGACCAGCGGCGCATCGACCGGCAGCATGGGGTGCAGGCCGGAGCGCGGCTGCCAGGCCTTGTAGCGCACGCCGGCGACCGCCGTGCCGGCCTTGTCGGTGCGGGTCATCGGCACGGTGCGGCCGTTCACGACGATGCGATGGCGCTCGGGCACCAGCCCTTCTGTCTTCACCTGCAGCCGCTCGACCGAGGAATCGACGTAGCGCACCGTGCCGCCGATCGCCCCCTCCTCGCCCATCACGTGCCACGGCTCCAGCGCCACCCTCAGCTCCAGATTGACGCCGGCATAATCGACCTCGCCGCAGAAGGGGAAGCGGAACTCCTGCTGCGCCTCGAACCATTCCGGCCGCATGGCGAAGCCCGCCGCCTGAAGGTCGGCGAGCACGTCGAGGAAATCCTGCCAGACGTACCAGGGCAGCATGAAGCGGTCGTGCAGCTCGGTGCCCCAGCGCACGAAGCCGCCGGTGAGCGGCGCCTTCCACAGGCGGGCGATGATCGCCCGGATGAGAAGCTGCTGGGCGAGGCTCATGCGCGGGCTGGGCGGCATCTCGAAGCCGCGGAACTCGACCAGTCCCAGGCGGCCGGAGGTGGTGTCGGGCGAATAGAGCTTGTCGATGCAGATTTCGGAGCGATGGGTGTTGCCGGTGACATCGACCAGGAGGTTGCGGAACAGCCGGTCGACCAGCCAGGGGAGCGGCGGCGCCCCCTCACCCGGCAGCGGCACCTGCGCCAGCGCGATCTCAAGTTCGTAGAGGGAATCGTGGCGCGCCTCGTCGATGCGCGGCGCCTGGCTGGTCGGCCCGATGAACAGGCCGGAGAAGAGGTAGGACAGCGCGGGATGGCGCTGCCAGTAGAGGACGATGCTCTTGAGCAGGTCCGGCCGGCGCAGGAACGGGCTGTCGGCCGGCGTGTCGCCGCCGACGACGACGTGGTTGCCGCCGCCGGTGCCGCTGTGGCGGCCGTCGATCATGAACTTGTCGGCGCCGAGGCGGGACTGCCGCGCCTCCTCATAGACGCCGGTGGTGATGTCGACCGCCTCGCGCCAGCTCCGGGCGGGGTGGATGTTGACCTCGATGACGCCGGGGTCGGGCGCGACGCGGATGACGTTGATGCGCGGGTCGCTGGGCGGCGGATAGCCCTCGATCTGCACCGGCAGGCCGATGCGGCGCGCCGATTCCTCGACCGCGGCGACGAGATCGAGATAGTCCTCCACCTCTTCGACCGGCGGCATGAAGACGCAGAGCCGGCCGCCGCGCACCTCGACGGCAAGCGCCGTGCGCACGGTGCCGTCGATCGAGTTCAGTTCCTGCTCGACGCGGTCCTGGCGCTGGGTGGCGTCGGCGCTGAGCGAGGCAGCCGTCTGCTCGCGTGCGTCGGCGGCCTCGGCCATCTGCTGGGGGACGCCGGCGTGGAATGTCGGCTGGCTCGGGTCGGGCAGGCCGCCGCGCGGGATCGTCGGGTCGAGCGGGATGACGTGGGGATAGGCGGACGGCGGCACATGGGGCAGCGAGCCCAGCGGCAGGCGATAGCCGACCGGCGAGTCGCCGGGCACCAGGAACAGCTTGCCGCGGCGCGTGCGCCATTTTTCGGTGCGCCAGCGCACTCCGCTTGCCCGCGTCTGCCAGCGCTGCACCGGCAGAACGTAGCCGGTCGGGCTGGTCAGGCCGCGCTCGAAGACGTGCGCCATGCGCGCCCGTTCCTCGGGTCGGCGAGCTTGGAATTGGACGGGTCGACGTTGTCGGGAAGCTTGCCTTCCTTGAGCAGCCACTCGCCGGGGTCCTCATAGACGGCGGCGATGGCATCGGCCTCGACGTCGAGCGCCGTGGCGATCCCGGTGAGCAGCTTCTCGGCATCGCCGGTGCCGGCGCCGACATCGGCGGTCTCCGAGGCCAGCAGCTGCGGCGTCGACCAGAGCGGCCGGCCGTCCTTGCGCCAGTAGAGCGAGAAGGTCCAGCGCGGCAGCGTCTCGCCCGGATACCACTTGCCCTGGCCGTAATGCAGCAGGCCGCCCGGCGCGAAGCGGGCCTGGAGCCGGCGGATGAGGATGTCGGCCTTCTCGCGCTTGGTCGGCCCGGCTGCGGCGGTGTTCCACTCGGCCGCCTCGTAGTCGTCGATGGAGACGAAGGTGGGCTCGCCGCCCATGGTGAGGCGAACGTCCTGCTCCTTCAGAATCCGGTCGACCGCATCGCCGAGCGTGTCGAGCGCCGCCCACGATTCGTCGGAGAAGGGCTTGGTGATGCGCGGATGCTCGGCAACCCGCGTCACCTTCATGTCGAAGGCGAAATCGACATTGGCGAAGCTCGCCATCCCCGAGATCGGGGCGGCGTTGCGGTAGTGCGGGGTGGCGGCAAGCGGGATGTGGCTCTCGCCGGTCAAGAGCCCCGAGGTCGGGTCGAGGCCGATCCAGCCGGCGCCCGGCAGATAGACCTCGCACCAGGCGTGCAGATCGGTGAAATCGTGGTCGGTGCCGGGCGGGCCGTCGAGCGAGACGAGATCGGGCTTGAGCTGGATCAGGTAGCCGGAGACGAAGCGCGCGGCGAGCCCGAGATGGCGGAAGACCTGGACCAGCAGCCAGCCGGTGTCGCGGCACGAGCCCTTGGCGGCGACAAGCGTGTCGTCCGGCGCCTGGACCCCGGGCTCCATGCGGATGATGTAGCCGATCTCGTGCTGCAGGCGCGCATTGAGGGCGACGACGAAATCGACGGTGTTGACCCGCGAGCGGTCGATCGAGGCCAGGAAGCGCGCCAGCGCCGGGCCGGCCGGCTCCGGCTTCAGGTAGATCGACAGGTCGTCGCGGATGTCGGCCGGGTAGTCGAACGGCCAGTGCTCCGCCTCCGGCTCAACGAAGAAGTCGAAAGGGTTGTAGACCGTCATGTCGGCGATCAGGTCGACCTCGATCTTCAGTTCGCTGACCGGCTCGGGGAAGACGAAGCGGGCCAGGTGGTTGCCGTAGGGGTCCTGCTGCAAATTCACGAAATGCCCGGCAGGGTTGACCTTGAGCGAATGGCTGAGGACCCGCGTGCGCGAATGGGGCGCCGGCTGCAGACGGATCGTCTGCGGGCCAAGCACAACCGGGCGGTCGTACTTGTAGTGCGTCAGGTGATAGACGGCGGCTTTTATCGACATGCGGCTCGTTTCGTTGGCAACCGTTCCCGGCCCGGCGCCTGGGCCGGCGGGAATCCCCCGCGACGCCAGGTCTGCCTGGCGCCAAGTCTACTTGGAGCACGAGACGTGCCAAGCCGCAAAGAGGGCGGCCGGCCCGGTCGCTGCCGGGTCAGGAGCACGCTAGGGGCGACTGGGCTGCCGCCCGCCTTCGGTGTGCCGCACGGCCTCGCCGCGGAGATGGCGCGCCTTGCCGGCGGCTGCGCCCGGCGGTGGTACAACGCTGTCGCGCACGATCAGGGTGCAGGGCAGGCGCGTGATCCGTGGCGGCGGCGGTCCGCCGGCGCCGGTCATGCGCCGTGACCAGGATTTCGGCCGCCACCCGGCCGAGCTCGGCGCGCGGCTGGTGCATGGTGGTGAGGCCGGGGTCGAACAGGGCCGCATAGCCGATATCGTCGAAGCCGGCGACCGAGACGTCTTCCGGCACCGACAGGCCGGCATCGCGGACCGCCTTGATGAAGCCGATGGCGCTCTCGTCATTGGCGGCGAACACAGCCGTCGGCCGCTCGGCCATGGGCAGGAAATTCTGGACCGCCGCCGCGCCACCGCTCTCCGAGCGGTAGTTGCCCTGCCAGACGAGGCAGGGGTCGTAGGCGATGCCGGCCGCATCGAGCGCATCGCGATAGCCGGCGATGCGATCGTCGGTTTCGGGACCGCGCATGGGGCCCGAGACATGGCCGATGCGCCGATGGCCGACGCTGATCAGATATTCGGTGAGCATGCGGGCGGCGTCGCGATTGGCGCTCTCGACGAAGGGCACCGAGAGCTGCGGAATATCGTTGCACACCAGGGTCAGTGGCACGACCGCATCGAGTTCGCCGAAGCGGGCGGCAGGCAGCCGGCCGGAAAAGAGCAGCACGCCGTCCACCTGTCCCGACCGCACCAGGCGATCGTAGTGGCTCTCGCGCGCCATGTCGCCGCGCGTGTCGCCCATCACCATGCCGTAGCCGGCCTCGAACAGCGCCTCCTCGACGGCGTTGAGGATGGCGGTGAAGAACGAATCACCGATGCCGTTCAAGAGCGCCAGCACCATCTTGGTCGAGCGCGCCCTCAGGCTGCGGGCCGTGGCATTGGGGATGAAGCCGGTTTCGCGGATGGCGGCGAAGACAGCGTCCCGCGTCTTCTCGGCGACGCGGTCGGGCATCGCCAAGGTGCGGCTGACGGTTGCCGTCGACACGCCGGCGCGGCGCGCCACATCGGTTATCGTCACCGACCGGCGCACAGCCTGTGCTCGGGGCGACTGGTCGTCGCGTCCCTTGCCCATCAATCGTTTCCTCCCCAGGCTGACAATGTTCGACAATTGGCATTGACAACCCTTGGTGTTCCAATAGACTAGAATGTAATCGATTACAAATGGCTCGGCAGGTCGAAACAGTTGCGCCTGGAGGAGGATTGTAGTCGCAACGCGCCCGCAGGCGCGGAAAAAGACAAGCGCCAAGTGCGCTTTGTGAGGGAGGGGACCGGCGCGCTTGCGCCATTTCCCGTGTGATGCAGTGGGTCGGCCCGTTGGGCCGGCATGATGGTGTGCGCGCTCTGCCAGCGCGCGTAAATGGGAGGAAGGAATGTCGCAGTTCACGAAGAAATTGTTGGGAGCGAGCGTCGTCGCCTTGGCCGTGGCGGTGCCGTCGATCGCTTCGGCGACCGATCTGGAAGTCATCCACTGGTGGACGTCGAAGGGCGAGTCGCGCGCGGTCGCCGAATTCGCCAAGGCCTTCGACAATGACGGCCAGGGCGACCACTGGGTCGACAGCGCCATCGCGCTGGGCGAGACGGCCCGCTCGACGATCATGCAGCGCATTCTCGGCGGCGACCCGCCCGGCGCGGCGCAGTTCAACCCGGGCCGTGAATACGAAGAGCTGATCAAGAACGGCCAGCTCCTGCAGCTCGACGACCTCGCAGCGGCCGGCAACTGGGCCAAGATCATCCGCCCGCAGAAGATCCAGAGCGCCTGCCTGGTCGACGGTCACTGGTATTGCGTGCCGGTGAACATCCACTCGTGGGATTGGGCCTGGTACTCGTACGAGCCGTTCAAGAAGGCCGGCCTGCCCAATCCGCAGAACTTCGACGAGTTCGTGGCTGACGCGCCGAAGCTGAAGGAAGCCGGCTTCATTCCGCTGGCGATCGGCGGCGACGGCAATGGCTGGCAGATCAAGGGCGCCTTCGACCAGATCCTGCTTGCCGCCCTCGGCATCGAGGGACGCGACGCGATGTATCGCGACAAGGACCTCAAGATCGCCGGCGGTCCGGACATGCTGAAGGCGCTGACCAACTTCAAGGCGCTCAAGCAGTTCACCGATGACGGCTATGCCAACCGCAACTGGAACGACACCACGAACATGGTGATCACCGGCAAGGCCGGCCTGCAGATCATGGGCGACTGGGCGCGTGGCGAGTTCTCGGCCGCCGGCATGACTGGCGTCAAGGACTATGGCTGCATGATCGGCCTCAACGAAGCCAAGCCGATCGTGACCACCGACGGCGACGTGATCGTGTTCCCGAAGCAGAGCGATCCGGCAGTGGAAGCCGCGCAGAAGCGTCTTGCCAATCTGCTGATCAGCCCGGCTGTCCAGGTCGCGTTCAACAACGCCAAGGGCTCCATGCCGGTGCGCGGCGACGTCGACATGGCGACGGCCGACCCGTGCATGCAGAAGGCGCTGAAGGCGGTCGAAGCATCCGGCCGAGATCGCGACCTCGGTGCAGCGGTTCACCACCGAAGACACCAACAACGAGCTGAACGCGCTGGTGTCGCAGTTCTGGTCCGACGACACGATGACTGCGGCAGACGCGCAGGCCAAGTGGGTCGAGATCCTGAGCCACGCCACCTGATAGCGACACGCATGGGAGGCGCCTGCCCCGATCGGGCGGCGCCTCCCGGCATTCCTGTTTTCGTGGTGTCGGAATCTGGCTGACCGCGTTGCCTGAGCCGCGGTATGGTGAAACGATACCCTTGAGCATCTGACGGCGGGCGGGGCCTATCGGCTCGCCGAACCAGCGCAGACCGGAGGCAATCCGGCGGCGAGCGGGGTGTGGTGGAAATGGCGGAAGCGCGCAAGCGACGCTGGAAGATCAGCGCGGTGATCGGCACCCTGCCGATGATTGTGGTGGCGGTCGGTGTCTATGTCATCGGCATTGGCTTCACCTTCTACTGGTCGTTCACAGCCTCCCGGCTTTTCCCCAACAACCAGCTTGTCGGCATCAGCCAATACACGCGCCTGTGGGGCGACTCGCGCTGGCAGATCGCGGTCCAGAACATCTGGATCTTCGGCGGGCTGCTGATCGCCTTCTCTCTGGTCTTCGGCTATCTGCTGGCGGTCTTCATGGACCAGCGCATCCGCCAGGAAGACCTGTTTCGCTCGATCTTCCTCTATCCCTTCGCCATGTCGCTGATCGTCACCGGCCTCATCTGGCAATGGATGCTGGACCCCAATCTCGGCATCGAAAACACGCTGCATGAGCTCGGCTGGGCGAGCTTCCATTTCTCGCCCCTGGTCGATCCCAAGACGGCGATCTACGGCCTGGTGGTTGCCGGCATGTGGCAGGGTTCGGGCGTGACCATGGCCATCCTGCTCGCCGGCCTGAGAGGCATCGACGCGGAAATCTGGAAGGCGGCGAAGGTCGACGGCATTCCCCACCTGGCGGGTCTATCTGTCCATCGCGCTGCCGATGATCCGCGGCTCGGTGGCGACCGCCTTCGTGCTGCAGGTCGTCGGCGTGGTGCGCGTCTACGACCTGGTCGTCGCCATGACCGGCGGCGGCCCCGGCATCGCGACCAACATGCCGGCGGTCTATGTCATCCAGATGATCACCAGCAGCCAGAACGTCGGACTGGGCATGGCGGCGGCGACGATGATGCTGCTGCCGGTCGTCGCGCGTGCTGGCACTGGTCGGAATCGGCGAAACTGGGTCGCAGCCCGTCGACAGGCCGCCGCCATCCGCAGGGAGCTCGCAACCGCATGACCAGCGCAACGGCCACCCTGCCCGCCGGCAACGAAGTCTGCACAAGGCCCGAAACCGCGGCGCGTGTCGCCGGCGCGCCTGGGCGTCTACGGGTTCCTGATCATCGCGGCATTGTTCTTCCTCTTCCCGCTCTACGTCATGGTGGTGACGTCGCTGAAGACGATGCCGGAGATCCGTCTCGGCCACCTGTTCAACCTGCCGCACGTGTGGACCTTCCAGGCGTGGGTCGACGCCTGGCTCAACGCCTGCACCGGGCTCGCCTGTCACGGCCTCAATCCCGGCTTCTTGAATTCGGTCAAGATCACGGTGCCGAGCGTGATCATCTCGATCGTCATCGCCTCGATCAACGGCTACGCCCTGTCGTTCTGGCGCTACAAGTTCTCCAACCTCTTCTTCCTGCTGCTCGTCTTCGGCGCCTTCGTGCCCTACCAGGTGGTGATCTACCCGCTGATCATGGCGCTGAGGGAGATACACCTGTTCGCCACGCTGCCCGGCGATCATCATCATCCACACCATCTTCGGCATGCCGATCATGACGATCCTGTTCCGCAACTACTACGCTTCGGTGCCGATCGAGCTGTTCAAGGCGGCGCGCGTCGACGGAGCCGGCTTCTGGCAGATCTTCTTCCGCATCATGATCCCGATGTCGGTGCCGATCACCGTGGTGGCGCGTGATCCTCCAGGTCACCGGCATCTGGAACGACTTCCTGTTCGGCGTCGTCTTCGCCGGCCGCCCCAACTGGCCGATGACAGTGCAGCTCAACAACATCGTCAACTCGACCACCGGCGTGCGCGAATACAATGTCAACATGGCGGCCACGATCCTGACTGCGGCCGTCCCGCTCATCGTCTACTTCGTGTCGGGACGATGGTTCGTGCGCGGCATCGCCGCCGGCGCCGTCAAGGGATAGGACAATGAGCAACCAGCGTCTCGATCAAGAAGCTCGGCGTCTCGTTCGGGCACCTCAAGCGTCCTGCAGCGATCTCGACCTCGACGTGGAAAAGGGCGAGTTCATCGTCCTGCTCGGGCCGTCCGGCTGCGGCAAGTCGACCCTGCTCAACGCCGTCGCCGGTCTGCTCGACATCAATGCCGGCCAGGTGTGGATCGACGGCAAGAACGTCACCTGGGAGGAGCCCAAGGACCGCGGTATCGGGATGGTGTTCCAGTCCTACGCGCTCTATCCGCGCATGTCGGTGAAGGGCAACCTGACCTTCGGCCTGCAGGTGGCGCGGGTCGCCAAGGACGAGATCGAGCGGCGCGTCGCAGCGGGTCGCGGCGCTCTTGCAGATCGAGCCGCTGCTCAACCGCAAGCCGTCGGAGCTCTCCGGCGGCCAGCGCCAGCGTGTCGCCATCGGGCGGGCGCTGGTGCGCGAGGCGGACGTCTTCCTGTTCGACGAGCCGCTCTCCAACCTCGACGCCAAGCTGAGAACCGAACTGCGCGTCGAACTGAAGAAGCTGCACATGAAGCTCGGCTCGACGATGATCTACGTTACCCACGACCAGATCGAGGCGCTGACGCTGGCCGACCGCGTCGCGGTCATGCATGGCGGCGTCATCCAGCAGCTTGCCTCGCCCAAGGAGATCTATCAGCGGCCGCTCAATCGTTTCGTCGCCGCCTTCGTCGGCTCGCCGGCGATGAACTTCATCAGCGGCGAACTCAAGGTGAACAGCGACCCGGTGCTGATCACGCGCGACGGTGTGGCGATCAACCTCACCGGCTACCGATTTGCCAAGCCGCCGGTCAGCGGCCGCAAGGCGGTTCTCGGCGTGCGGCCCGAACAGATCCACATCGAGGAGAAGCTGGAGGCGTCAACCGTTCTCCCGCTCGAACTGAACCTGGTCGAACCGATGGGCGCCGACAGCCTGCTGTGGGGCAACATCGGCAAGGAATCGGTGTCCATCCGCGTCGGCCCGGACGACAACCATCGCATCGGCGAGAAGGTCGATGTGTATTTCCAGCCGATGCTGGCGTCCGTCTTCGATGAAGAAAGCGGCGACCGCCTCTGACGGCTGTCTTTCAAGAAAGCACCCCCCATGCCCAGCTACCGGATTTCCTTCCAGCTCTATAGTGCGCGCAATTTCCCGCCGATCGAGAAGCACCTCGAGACGCTGGCCGCCATCGGCTACGACGCGGTCGAGCCCTTTGGCGGCGCCTACAAGGCCGACCCCAAGGGGCTGCGCGCCAAGTGCGACGCCCTCGGCCTCAAGATCCCGACCTGCCACATGCCGCTGGCCGACCTCGACGCCGACCGCGCAATGGTGATCGACCAGGCCAAGACGC
This sequence comes from uncultured Alphaproteobacteria bacterium, assembly GCA_963830205.1. Lineage (GTDB taxonomy): Bacteria > Pseudomonadota > Alphaproteobacteria > Rhizobiales > Kaistiaceae > CAVSRC01. Next base: position 132,817 of record CAWHLP010000010.1, read on the forward strand.
TCGGCCTGGAGACGGTGATCGTGCCGGCGGTGCCGCAGGATCAGCGCACCCAGGACGTGGCCGGCTGGCAGGCGCTTGGCGGCAAGCTCCAGGGCCATGCCGCCGCGCTGAAGGCGGCCGGGCTCAAATTCGCCTGGCACAACCACGCCTTCGAATATGTCAGGCTTCCCGACGGCTCGCGCCCGATCGAGCACCTGCTTAACGGCGCCGACGTCAATTGGGAGGCCGACCTCGGCTGGGTCAACCGCGGTGGTGCCGACATTGCCACGGAACTGAAGACATTCACCGGCAAGCTCGCCGCCTTCCACGTCAAGGACGTGGCGCCGGCCGGCATCACCAAGGACGACGGCTGGACCGACATCGGCGCCGGCACGTTGCCGTGGAAGACGCTGTGGCCGGTGATGGCAAGCGCAGGCACCGACCTCCTGGTCTTCGAGCACGACGCGCCGTCCGACTGGGAATTGTTTGCGCGCAACTCCTACACCTTCGTTGCCGGCCTGATCGGCCGGAAGGGCTGACCTCCATGACAAAAGAAATGGGAATTGGCATCATCGGCTGCGGCGTCATCTCGGAAACCTACTTCCGCCTGGCGCCGTCATTCCGCGACCTGAAGATCGTGGCCTGTGCCGACATCAAGCCCGAGGTGGCCGCGGCGCGGGCCGAGCAATACGGTGTCACTGCCATGTCGGTCGACGCGTTGCTCAAGAGCGACGAGATCGGCGTGGTGGTCAACCTCACCGTTCCGGCGGTGCACTACGACGTGTCGAAGTCGATCCTGTCGGCGGGCAAGCACGCCTATTCGGAGAAGCCGCTGGCGCTCGACGCGCGGCAGGCCAAGAAGCTGGTCGCCGAGGCCGACAGGCGCGGCCTCAAGCTCGGCTGCGCACCGGACACCTTCCTCGGCGGCGGCGGCCAGACGGCGCGCCGGCTGCTCGACAAGGGCGCCATCGGCAAGGTGGTCTCCGGCACGGCCCATGTGCTCAGCCACGGCATGGAGCACTGGCACCCCAACCCGGGCTTCTTCTTCCAGCCCGGCGCCGGGCCGATGCTCGATCTCGGCCCCTATTACGTCACCGCGCTGGTCAACCTGCTGGGGCCGGTCAAGACCGTGGCGGCCATGGCCATGTCCGGCTTCTCCCATCGTCTGGTCAGCGCTGAAGGGCCGATGAAGGGCAAGAAGGTCAAGGTGACCACGCCGACCACCATCAACGCCGTGCTCCAGTTCCATTCCGGCGCCGAGGTGACCATCGCCACCAGCTGGGACGTGTGGAAGCACGGTCACGCCAACCCGATCGAGCTCTACGGCACCAACGGCTCCATGCTGGTGCCCGACCCCAACTTCTTCGGCGGCAAGGTGGTCTATTCCGAGCGCGACGGCGAATACACCGAGGTCGATGCCGGGCTGGCGCCGTTCGGGGCGCTCAACTACGAGGGCCGGCCGGGCACGCCGATGCGCGCCAATTATCGCATGCTCGGCGTTGCCGATCTGATCGATGCGGCCCGCCGCAAGCGCGAGCCGCGCTGCTCCGGGCGGCTGGCGGCGCATGTTCTCGACGTGATGGAATCGACGCTGACCTCGGCGGCGACGCGCAAGTTCGTCACCCTCAAGACGGAGGTCGAGCGGCCGAAGCCGCTGACCGAGGCCGACGCCAAGCGGCTGGCGGTGCCGGCACCGGAAATGGCGGCGTAGCCCCTCACCCCCTGGAGCAGACGGAACGGCCCGCATAGCGGGCCGTTTCTCTTTTCGGCTGGCGCGTGTCCTGCCGGCTCAAGTGCCGGCGATGGCGAACTCGCCGGTCTCGCCGGCGGCGGCAATGAGCGTGCGGGCATAGTCCGATTGCGGCCGCTCGAAGAGATCGGGCGTTTGCCCCTGCTCGACGATCTGCCCATCCTTCATCACCAGGATGTAGTCGGCCATCGCCCGCACCATGGCGAGATCGTGGCTGATGAAGATGTAGGACAGCTTGTATTCCGCCTGCAGCCGGCGCAGGAGCTCGACGATCTGGCGCTGGATGGTGCGGTCGAGGGCCGAGGTCGGCTCGTCGAGGACGATGACCTTGGGCCTGAGGATGATGGCGCGCGCAATGGCGATGCGCTGGCGCTGGCCGCCGGAGAACTCGTGCGGATAGCGGTTGTGGCTGGCCGGGTCGACACCGACCTCGGCGAGGACGGCGGCGGCCCGCTCGGCGCGGTCGGCGGTGGTGAGCGAGGGTTCGTGCACCAGCAGCCCCTCGGTGACGATCTCGCCGACGGTGAGGCGCGGCGACAGCGAGCCATAGGGATCCTGGAAGACGATCTGGAGCTGGCGGCGCAGCGGCTGCAGCTCGCGCCGGCCGAGATGGGTGATGTCCTGGCCGAGGAAGCGCATGCGGCCCTGCGCCGGCAGGAGCCTCAAAAGCGCGCGGCCGAGCGTCGACTTGCCCGAGCCGCTCTCGCCGACGATGCCCATGGTCTGCGACTGGCGGAGGCTGAGCGAGACGCCGTCGACGGCGTGGAGTTCGATCGATCGCTTCGAGAAGACGCCGTCGACGCCGATGGAGAAGGTGACGCGGATGTCCTCGCCCTCGAGCAGGACGGGGGCGCCGGCGGGCGGCGGCGCCTTGCTGCCGCGCGGCTCGGCGGCAACCAGCATCTGGGTATAGGGGTGCTTGGGCGCGGCGATCACTTGTGCCGTGGCGCCGCCCTCGACGATCTCCCCGGCGCGCATGACGTAGACGCGGTCGGCGAAGCGGTCGACGATGCCGAGATCGTGGGTGATGAAGACCACCGCCATGCCCAGGCGCCGGCGGAGATCGGCGATGAGTTCGAGGATCTGCGCCTGGATGGTGACGTCGAGCGCGGTGGTCGGCTCGTCGGCGATGAGGATGTCGGGGTCGTTGGCGAGCGCCATGGCGATCATCACGCGCTGGCGCTGGCCGCCGGAGAGCTGGTGCGGATAGGAACCGACGCGGCGCTCGGGATCGTTGATGCCGACCAGGTGGAGCAGCTCGATCGCCCGCGCCCGCGCCTCCGATCGCTTCATGTGCTTGTGATAGACGAGCGGTTCCTCGATCTGGTAGCCGACCGGATAGAGCGGATCGAGCGAGGTCATCGGCTCCTGGAAGATGATGGTCATCTTGACGCCGCGGATGCCGTTGAGGCCCTTCTGGTCGAGGCCGATCATCTCGTTGCCGAGGTAGCGTGCCGAGCCGCTGACGCGGCCGTTGCTGGCGGTCAGGCCGAGGACGGCGAGCATCGCCTGGCTCTTGCCGGAGCCCGATTCGCCGACGATGGCCACGGTCTCGCCGGCGTTGACCTCGAGGTTGATGCCGCGCACGGCATGGACCTCGCCGTCCGGCGTGTCGAACCGAACGTCCAGATTGCTGACTTGCAGAACCGGCTCGGCCACGTCACTCACCTGTCGCGCGGATCGAAGGCATCGCGCAGTCCGTCACCGAGGAAATTCAGCGACATCAGCGTGGCGACGAAGAAGATGGACGGGAAGATGAGCAGCCAGGGCGCCGCCTGCATGTTGTTGGCGCCCTCGGCGATCAGCGCTCCCCAGCTGGTCAGCGGCTCCTGCACGCCGAGGCCGAGGAAAGAGAGGAAGCTCTCCAGCAGCACGACCTTGGGCACCACCACGGTGATGAAGACGATCACCGGGCCGACGGTATTGGGGACGATATGGCGGCCGATGATCTGCCAGTTGCTGACGCCCAGCGCCTCGGCAGCGGCGACGAACTCGCGCTGCTTCAGCGACAGCGTCTGGCCGCGCACGATGCGCGCCATGTCGAGCCACTCGATGGCGCCGATGGCGATGAAGATGAGGATGAAGTTGCGGCCGAAGAAGACGACCAGCACGATGACCAGGAAGACGAAGGGCAGCGAATAGAGCACCTCGACCAGGCGCATCATGATGTTGTCGACGCGGCCGCCGGCAAAGCCCGAGATCGCCCCGTAGGTGACGCCGGCGAGCAGGCTGACCAGCGTCGCCAGGATGCCGACGGTGAGCGAGATGCGGCCGCCGATCATCACCCGGGCGAAGAGGTCGCGGCCGTTGGAATCGGTGCCCATGAGGAAGTATTCGCGCTTGACCTTGCCGGCGATGTCGAGGGTGAGGCCGCCGTCCTTGGCCTCGACGACATGGGTGTCGTGGAACTCGTCGGTGCGGTCGACATAGCGGGTGACGCGCGGATCGATGGCCTTGTCGGAGGTGAAGGTGGCGGTGAAGCCGTCGCCCTCGACCGCGAAATCGGCGAGGGTGACGCGGGCGTGGTCGGCGGCGCTTTGGATGACCGACTGCAACGTATCGGCCAGCGGATAGGGCTGCAGGCTGGGCGGCGTGCGCACGTAGGAATCGAAGATCTGGGAGTAGGTGTGCGGCGTCACGAAGGGGCCGACGACGCACATGATCGTCACCAGGCCGAGGACGATCAGGCTGACCACGGCGGCGTGATTGCGCACCAGGCGGCGCATGGCGAGCGCGGTGAGGCTGCGGCCGCGTGGCGTCGCGGCGATGACCGCCTCAGTCATAGCGCACCCGCGGGTCGAGAACGGCGTAGAGCATGTCGACGATCAGGTTGAAGACGATGATGAACACCGCGACCAGGACGACGGTGCCCATGACCAGCGTGTAGTCGCGATTGATGGCGCCGAGCACGAAGTAGCGGCCGACGCCGGGGATGGCGAAGATCGTCTCGATGACCACCGAGCCGGTAAGCACGGCGGCGGCGCACGGCGCCAGATAGGTGACGCAGGGCAGCAGCGCACCGCGGAGCGCGTGGACGACGACGACGGCGCGCGGCGGCAGGCCATAGGCGCGCGCCGTGCGGATGTGGTCGGCGCGCAGCGTCTCGATCATGGAGCCGCGGGTCAGGCGCGCGAAGACGCCAAGCTGCGGCAGGCCGAGGGCAATCACCGGCAGCAGGAGGTCGCGCAGCGAGCCGGTGCCCCAGCCGCCGGCCGAGACCCAGGAGAGCATGACGGCGAAGACCAGGGAGAGCGTCGGCCCGACGACGAAATTGGGCACCGTCAGGCCGATGGTCGCCAGCGCCATGACCAGATGATCGACGATGCCGTTCTGGCGGAGCGCGGCAATGACCCCGGCGATGACGCCGCCGAAGACGGCGATCAGCATCGCCCACGAGCCAAGCTCCAGCGAATAGGGCAGGCTCTGGCCGATCAGCTCGGCGACCGAGAAATCGCGATAGATGTAGCTCGGGCCGAAATCGCCGTGCACCACGTTCCACAGGTAGTGCAGGTACTGGATGTAGAGCGGCTGATCGAGCTGATAGGCCCTGAGCATGTTCGCCATGATCTGCGGCGGCAGGGCGCGTTCGAGATTGAACGGGCCACCCGGGGCGAAACGCATCAGGAAGAAGGAAATGGTGACGACGATGAAAAGCGTCGGAACGGCGCTGACCAGCCGGCGGAGTATGAAACGGAGCATGCGACTGCTTTGCGGTCGACGGCGGGCACCGGCAAGCCGGCACCCGCCGTCAGAGGCTCTATTCGAGCGACATATAACGGGTCAGGTGGAAGTTGACCGCGTTGTCGACAAAGCCATGGACCTTGGGCGAAACCAGCCACAGCGAGGCCGAGAACATCAGCGGCGCAATCGGCTGATCCTGCATGAGCAGCACCTCGGCGTCGTGCATGATCTGGGCGCGCTTGGCGTGATCACGCTCGGCATAGGACGCCTGCATCAGCTCGTCGAACTTCGGGTTGTTGTAGTGCCCGTAGTTGAACGTGTTGTTGGTGCTGAGGTCGAGGAACAGGAAGTTCTCCGGGTCGGCATAGTCGGCCGCCCAGCCGGCACGCGCCACGTCAAAGGAGCCGCCTTCCTGCAGGTAGGCGTAGTGCGACTTGACGTCGAGGTTCATCAGGGTGACCTCGGCGCCGAGCGCCTTCCAGTTATCGGCGACGGCGGTGGCGACCTTCTCGTGGTTGGCGTTGGTGTTGTAGCGAATCTCGATCTTGAGCGTCTTGCCGCCCGGGCCAAAACCGGCCTCGGCGAGCAGCTTCTTGGCCTCGTCCTCGCGGTCGAGCTGAGACATGGAGGCGAAATCGGCCGTGCCGGGCGTATAACCGGCGATGCCCGGCGGCACGAAGCTGTAGGCCGGGAGCTGGGCGCCGGCGAAGATCTTGTCGGCGAGGAAGTCGCGGTCGACGGCCATGGACAGGGCCCGACGGACGTTGACATTGTCAAACGGCGCGTGGCGGGTATCGAAGACGTAGTAGTAGGTGGCCAGGGCCGGCGGCGCATGAACGACGTCGTCGCCAAGCGACTTCTTCAGGAAGGCCATCTGGTCGGCGGGGAACTGATACTGCAGGTCAAGCTCGCCGGCCTGGAAGCGGCGGATGGCGGCCGCCTGATCCTCGGTCGGGTAGTAGATGACCTTGTCGATCTTGACGTTGGCGGCGTCGTAGTAGTTCGGGTTCTTGACCAGGGTGATGTGGTCGTTGGCAACGTTCTCGGTCAGCATGTAGGCGCCGTCAGAGACCATGTTGCCGGGCTTGACGAAATCCGCGCCGAACTTCTCGAGGTCGGCCTGCTCGACCGGCAATGCGGTCTGGTGAGCGAGAAGCTCGAGGAAATAGGGGGTCGGCCGCTCGACGGTGATTTCCAGCGTCTTGTCGTCGACCGCCTTGACGCCGAGCTGGTCGGGCGCCATCGCCTTGTCGCCCTTGCCGGTGTTGATCGCCTCGGCGTTCTTGATCGGATAGAGGATGTTGGCGTAGCCGGCCGCCGTCGCCGGGTCTTCGATGCGGCGGAAGGAATAGACGAAATCGCCGGCGGTGACCGGGTCGCCGTTGGACCACTTGGCGTCGGCGCGCAGCTTGAACGTGTAGGTCAGGCCGTCGTCGGACACCGTCCAGCTCTCGGCGATGCCCGGAATGATGGTTCCGGCGGCGTCATAGACCGTCAGGCCCTCATAGAGGTCCTTCAGGATGTTGGCCTCGACGTCGATCGACGTGTGGGCCTGGTCGAGCGTTTGCGGCTCGCCACCATTGCCCCGATGCAGAACGACCTCGGCGGACGCCGAGGTCGCTGTAAATGCGGCGCCTGCTAGAGCGAGGGCCAGCACCGACTTTGCGAGGAATTTCGCCACTTTCATGATCCGTCTCCCCGGATTGGCATGATTGCACTGAAGCCCACACTACGTCGGTGGCATGGACCCGGCAACCGACACGAACGATCCGCATCGCTGGAGGCGAGCGCCCCGCCGGCAGCCGAAAAACAGCCTGGATCATGCGACGGCGGAGACAGCGATGGCTTGACCGTTGTCAACTTCGGGAGCTTTTCTGGTGGACACCATCACGGGCGCTCTCCCGCGCGCGCGCGCCCCAAGCGAAAGGACGGCACGTGCGGCTTCGGGTCATCGATTTCGGCTACGTGTCGCCGCTGAGGAGCCAGGCGGTCTATCACGGCCTCGCCACGGCGATCGGCGCCGGCGACGACCCCGTGCTGTCGCTGGCCAATCCGATCGATCCCTACGTCTGCGTCGGGGTCCACCAGGAAGTCGCCCGCGAGGTCGACCAGGACTATTGCGCCGCGGCGAAGCTGCCGGTCATCCGCCGCCAGGTCGGCGGCGGCGCGGTCTATCTCGACCGCAACCAGATGTTCTTCCACTTCATCTATCCGCGCGGCAAGGCGCCGCAATACGCGGCCAACCTCTATCCGCTGTTCTGCGAGCCGGCAGTGAGGACCTATCACGAGTTCGGCGTTGAAGCCGAGTACCGGCCGATCAACGACATCCAGGTCAAGGGCCGCAAGATCGGCGGCACCGGCGCCGCCTCGATCGGCGAGGCGACGGTGATGGTCGGCTCGTTCATGTTCGACTTCGACACGCCAGACCATGGCGCGCTGCCTGAAGGTGCCGTCGGAGAAGTTCCGCGACAAGCTGAAGACGACGCTTGACGACTACATGACCACCATGACGCGCGAGCTTGCCACGCTGCCCTCGCGCGCGGACGTCAAGGCGCGCTTCCTCAGGCATTGCGAGGCGGTGCTCGGCGTCACCGCGGTCGCCGACCAGCCGACGGCGGCCGAGGAAGCGGCGATCACCGAAATGGAGGCGACGCTTTCCGATCCGAGTGGACGGAGCGGCAGGGCCATAAGTTCGTCGAACTGGGCGTCAAGATCTCCGCCGGGACCCATCTCACCGAAAGCGCCCACAAGGCGCCGGGCGGCCTCATCCGCGTCCATCTTCTGGCACGCGACGGCATACTCGCCGAGCTGATGCTCTCCGGCGACTACACCTGCCTGCCGGTGGACGGCGCCGATCGCCTCGCCGCGGCGCTCACCGGCACCAGGCTCGACGCAGAGGCACTGACCGCCGCGGCGGGCGCAGCGATGCGGAGCCTCGCCCTCGACATGCCGGGCGTCGAGCCGGCGGACATCGCCGCCGCCGTGATGGCGGCCGTGCCGCCGGCGGAGTAACGGAAGGCCGTCGCGCCTCCACGCCAATCGAGATTCGATTTGTCCCGAGCGTCTGAAGGATCGTCCCCTCTCCCCTTGTGGGAGAGGGCTCTGCGCCTTGGCGAGCGGAGCGAGCTTAGGCGCAGAGGGTGAGGGGCAAAACGGCGAGCCAAGGCAGAGAGTTGATGGTGCCGGCTGCGTCTGCGTACTCGGCCGTGCCCGCGCCGGCGCGGCCAGCTCCACCACCGCCGTGCCATGGCCGCAGCGGTTCACCCCTCACCCGGATTTCCAAGGCCGGTTTGCTCAAGCAAACCGGGGAAATCCGACCTCCCCCACAAAGGGGGAGGTGGGGGAGTGCTCGGGCGGGCCAGAAGGATCGAATATCGACGGCGCCTAAAGCCCGACCAGCTCGGCGTGCACGCCCTCGTCGCGCACGATGTCCAGCAGCCCGTGCGCGCTCACTTTCAGTGGATCGTATTCGACGATCAACAGGTGCGGCTTCTCGTCGTGATGGGCGACGCCGGCAACGCCGTCGTGGGCCCTGACGATATCGGCGATCTTCGTGCGCCGGTCGTGGTCGATGGTCTCGTCCACGTGAATCATGACGTCGGCCATTTCCATCGGCTGTCCTCCCGTTCCGATGTCCCCGTCGGTGTTTTCATATCCGAAAAAGATGATATGTCCATGCGGCACGTGGTTGCGTGAGGCCCTATGAAGACCGTCTGCGTCCTGCAACATGTCGAGGCCGAATGGCTCGGGCTGATCGAGGACCACCTCGAGGCGCGCTCCGTCCGCTTCCGCTATTGCCGGCCGTTCGTGGCGGGCGGCAAGGTGCCCGCCGGCGCCGAAGACTATGACGGGCTCATCATCCTCGGCGCCGGTCCCTTCGGCGTGGTCAGCGGTTCGCTGCTGCCGACGCTGGCGCCCGAGCTGCGGCTCACCGCCGACTTCCTCGGCCGCGGGCTGCCGGTGGTCGGCATCGGCATCGGCGCCCTGATTCTGTCGACCGCCGCCGGCGGCGGTGCGGTCGAGGCCCCTCTCCGCTTCGCCGTCGAGGACGTGCGGCGAATCGCGGCGGATGCGCTCGGCGGCCATCTGCCGGAGCGCTTTCCCATGGCGCTCTATCTGCGCGACAAGCCGGCGCTGCCGAGTGCGGCGACGGTGCTGGCGGAAGGCCCGGCGGGCGAGCCCATGGTCTTTGAGATCGGTTCCAATGCGATCGGCTTTCTCGGGCATCCCGGCATCAAGTCGGCTATGATCGAAGACATAGCCATGGAATTCGATAAATCGCCGGATGGGCTCGCGGACGGCCTCATGCGATTGCGCGAGCGGCAAGGCACGATCGCCGAGGCGCTTTCCGAAATCATGGTCGGGCTGATCAAGCAGACCAACTGGATGGCGCCCTGAAGCCGGTATTGCGGTGAACATGCCGCAGCAGCGTCCGGTGACGCATTTCTTCGCTGGCATTCATTCGGTAAATGCAATATTAGAATATGTATAGGGAGGACTACCCCCGCCGGTTGCGCCCATTTCGCGCCACCGAGGGGCCGAGGGAGGAGCCGTCGCCGCATGGCGAAGAAGCTGATCATCATCATGGTCAATACCGACCCGCGCAACGGCGAGGAGCTGGGGGCGCCGTTCTTCCAGGCCACCGTCGCGGCGGCCATGGATTACGAGGTCGAGGTCATCTGCACGGCCACCGCGGGCCAGCTCATGAAGAAGGGCGTGGCGGAGAAGCTGGTGGTCAAGCCCGGCTCGCCCAAGACCGTCTACGACTTCATCAAGGACGCGCACGAGGCGGGCGCCAAGTTCTTCTGCTGCTCGCCCAACCTCGACCTCTTCGACATGAGCGAGGACGACCTGATTCCCGAATGCGAGGGCATCGTCGGCGGCGCCAAGGTGATCGAGGCGGTGATGGAGGACGACGACGCCAAGGTGCTGACCTACTGAAGCGTTGCCGGGGAGGACGGTCATGCCGGGACAACATGCCGCCATCAGTGATCCGCTTTCGTCGGCGCCGGTCGTGCCGCAGGAGACGCTGGAGGAGGTCTTCGACGACATCCGCTCGCACATGCTCTACGACCACGAGCTGCACGGCTGTCTGAACTGCGGCATCTGCACCGCCACCTGCCCCTCCGCCCACTATTACGACTATTCACCGCGCGAGATCGTCCAGCTGCTGTGGACGGAGAATCTCGAAGGCATCTACGACGCCATGCAGGAAAAGATCTGGGCCTGCGCCCAGTGCTACACCTGCGCGGCGCGCTGCCCGTTCGAGAATTCGCCCGGCGGCCTCGTCATGATCATGCGCGAGGTGGCGATCAAGCACGGCATGCAGTCGGCCAAGGACGTGCTCAGGCCCTTCTCGCGCGTGCTCCTCAAGGTGGTGTCGACCGGCAACCAGCTCGCCCCCAACATGATCACCCGCGAGGCGTTTCCCGACTGGGGGCCGAACGTCTCCAAGGTCGACGCGCCGCTCAACATCCTGAGGAAGGCGATTCCGGTGCCGACCATGCACACCATGGACACGGCCTGGGAGGTCAATCTCAAGACCTCGGTCGAGCTCTACACGATCTGGGAGGCGACCGGCGTGCTCGATCAGCTCGAGACGGTCGATGAGAACCTTTTCGACCTCGTCACCGACGTGATGGACGAAAAGCGTGAGGAATACAGCGAGTGGCTCGAGGAGCAAGCCGACGCCGACGACTGAGGCGGCGTCTCAGGGAGGACAGGCCGGATGGAGAAGTCCGAGAGCAGCAGCAAGCCCGCCTTCAGCGGCTTTGGCGATGAGTGGCGGCCGTCGAACCTGACGCCGGCCGAGGCGCGGCAGGCGACCTCGTGGGTCGAGCAGCGCATCGACAAGCGCTCCATGCTGACCAAGAAGGACCGCGTCGAGGACATCCGCGACGCCATGTGGCAGCTCGAGAAGGAGGGCGAGATCGTCGTCCACCGCATCGACGAGCGCCACAATCCGGTGATCGCGCGCACGCTCTACGGCTGGGAGAAGCGCATCCCGACCACCAACCTCTGGCACCACAAGTCGTGCGGCCAGTGCGGCAACATCCCCGGCTACCCGTCGAGCGTGATGTGGCTGATGAACCAGCTCGACGTTCCCTATCTCGACGAGACCGACCAGACCTCGTGCACGGCGTGGAACTATCACGGCTCGGGCATCGGCAACGTGGTCAGCCTCGCCGCCGTCTTCCTGCGCAATTTCCACCAGGCCTATGTCTCGGCCAAGGCGCGCGGACTGCCGGAGGGCACCTACTACCCGCTGGTCCATTGCGGCACCTCCTTCGGCAACTACAAGGAGATGCGCATCTTCCTGATGCATTCGGCGGAGCTCCGCGCCGAGGTCAAGAAGATCCTCGGCAAGCTCGGCCGCCTGATCGATGGCAAGCTGCTCATCCCGGAAGAGATCGTCCACTATTCCGAATGGCTGCACGTGATGCGCCACCGCATCCAGGAACGCCAGGTGATCGACGTTTCCGGCATCCGCGCCACCGTCCACCCGGCCTGCCACGTCTACAAGATGGTGCCGGAGGACGTGATCTACGACGAGACGGTGATGAACGGCGACCGCGTCGCCGTGTCCACCGGCCTGTTGCAGACGCTGGGCGCCGAGGTGGTCGACTATTCCACCTGGTACGACTGCTGCGGCTTCGGCTTCCGCCACATCATCGGCGAGCGCGAGTTCACCCGCTCCTACGCCATCGACCGCAAGATCAAGGTGGCGGTCGAGGAAGCCAAGGCCGACGTGATGATCGGCCACGACACCGGCTGCATCACCACGCTCGACAAGAACCAGTGGATCGGCCAGGCGGTCGGCAAGGTCTATTCGCTGCCGATCATGGCCGATTGCCAGTTCGCGGCGCTGGCGCTCGGCGCCCATCCCTACAAGCTGGCGCAGCTCCACTGGCACGCCTCGCCCTTCGAGCAGCTGCTCGAGAAGCTCGGCATCGACTGGGAGAAGGCCAAGGCCGAGTTCGAGGCCTATCTCGAAGAGGTCAAGGCCGGCCGCATCGAGACGCTCTACGATCCCAAGCGCGCGATCACCTCCGGCCCCGGCTACGTCAAGCCCGAGCCTGTCGCCGCGATCGGAGGGCCGGCGAAATGAACCGCCCGGTCCTCATCGTCGGCGGTGGGCCGGCCGGTCTTGCGGCGGCCCATGCGCTTGCCTCCGCCGGTGAGCCGGTGGTGCTGGTCGACAAGGCCGACCGCCTCGGCGGCGCGCCGATTCTCTCCGGCTATGCCAAGCTGGTGCCCTCGGGCGAATGGGCCAGGGACGCCATCGGCGGCATGGTCTCGCGCGTCACAGGCGACAAGCTGATCGACGTCCGCCTCAATGCGGCGGTCAAGACGTTTGTCGGCGAGCCCGGCGACTTTCGCGTGACGCTCGCCGACGGCAGCAGCTTTGCGGCGAGCGCCGCGATCCTCGCCACCGGCTTCACCCATTTCGATTCGGTCAACAAACCGGAATGGGGCTTCGGCACCTATCCCGACGTGGTCACCACCACCCAGGTCGAGCAGATGTTCTCATCCGGCAAGGGCGTCCGCTGCCTGTCGGACGGGCGCAAGCCGGACCGGGTTGCCATCCTGCTCTGCGTCGGCTCGCGCGACCGCCAGATCGGCCGCGAATGGTGCTCCAAGATCTGCTGCACGGTGTCGGCCAACCTCGCCATGGAGATCCGCGAGGAGCTGCCCGACTGCAACGTCTACATCTACTACATGGATATCCGCACCTTCGGCCTCTACGAGGACAAGTTCTACTGGGAGAGCCAGGAGGAGCATAAGGTCAAGTACATCAAGGCGCGCATCGCCGAGGTGACGTCGGACGGCAAGCGGCTGATCGTCAAGGGCGAGGACACGCTGGTCAAACGGCCGATCACCATTCCCTTCGACATGGTGGTGCACGCCATCGGCATGGACCCCAACGTCGACAACATGACTCTGGCGGCGGTGTTCGACGTCAAGCTCGAACGCCACGGCTTCATCGACAAGGCGCCGAGCTATTCGTCGATGTCGGGCACCTCTCGGGCCGGCGTCTTCGTCGCCGGTGCTGCGACCGGGCCGGAGACCATCGACGATTCGATCGCGCAAGGGCAGTCGGCGGCGATGGCGGCGCTGACGCTCGCGCGCAGCGCCGTCGCCGAGGCGGCCGAATGATGGCGACGATCGCCGCCTTCCGGCCGAATCCCCTGCCCGCCCCAGTGCTCGACCTGTCGGGGCCGCGGCTCCGGCGCGCCTTCGAGGACCTGGCGGAATCGGCGGAAGCCACCGGCGGCGTCGAGCGCTATGTCGGCGCGCTGGCGCTCAAGGCCTCGCTGTTCGAGGAGCTGACCGGCAAGGGCCGCGTGGCGGAGCTGACCGAGACCGAGTTCTGCGACCTCGCCGCCTTCATCACGCCGGTGCGCCGGCGGATCGGCGCCTGGCTCAGCGAGAACAACTACCTCCTCATCCACCGGCGGCTGATCGGGTTGCTCGCCGGCTGGTCGGACGTGACCACCACCGACGCCCGCATGGCGGCCTTCTCAGACGGCTTCCCGGCCGACCGGGGCCATCGCTGGGTGCGCGACCTCGCGGCGGAGGTGCTGCATTTCACCGCGCCGGACCGCTATCCGCTGATGACCCGCTGGATGTGGGACGCGCGCGTCGGCTCCGGCGTCCTGCGCGAGATCTGGTTCGCCGACGATGTCGACCGGGCGACGATCACCGCGGCCGATGACTTCCTCACCCACAAGACGCTGCGCGACGAGCTGGAAGGCTTCCTCAGCGAAAACGGGGTCTTCCGCGACCTGCCCTTCTACGTCGATCTGCTCGCCGCCCACGTCTATGCCGGCTACATCAACGACCGCGGCGGCCAGTATCTCGGCAACGACATCATCTGCGGCCCGGCGCCCGACCGCATGGCGCATACGCGCCGGCTGCTCGGCCTCGACGCGGTCGATTCCGAATCCGGCCGCACCCGCCTGAAGCTGATCGACGGCGAGGCCCATGTTCTGGGCCAGCCGCGGCACCTGGAGAACTGAGGCGCCGATGCCGATCCACGAAAAATCGCTGATCCGCCCGGAGAACCTGGTCACCCACGAGCACCTCGAGCTCGAAGGCATCGACGTCTCCGGCCACTGGTCGACCTTCATCGAGAGCCGCGCGGTCACCGACTACAACGAACGCCTGCAGGAGGAGATCGCGGAGCTGCCCGGCGGCGAATACATCCACCGCTGCTGGCAATGCGGCTCGTGCACCAATGCCTGCACGATCAACGCCATCAATCCGGACTTCAACCCGCGCTACTGGATCTACCTGATCCGGCTCGGGATGGAACAGGAACTGCTGCGCGACAAGGACATCATCTGGCAGTGCGTCAGCTGCAACAAATGCACCTATGCCTGCCCGCGCGATGTGGTGCCGGAAGGGGTGATGCGGGCGACGGCGCGCTGGCTCGAGCTCAAGGGACACGTCGAGGAGAAGCCGGCGGAAGTCTTCGACGACGTCTTCTCCGAGCAGGTCATCGCCACCGGCAAGATCGAGGACGGGCGCGTGCTCAGGTACTTCTTCCAGCGCACCGGGCAATCGCTGTTCCAGAACTGGCTGGTTTCCCTCATTCGCGGGCTGGTGCTGCGCCTGCCGGTAAAGATGCTGACGAACATGGGGTTCGCCATCCTCTTCCGCCCACGCACCCGCGGCTGGGGCAAGGCGCAGGCGGCCATCAACGAATATGTGGCGGAGCGTGAGGCGGCCCACCGCGCCACTCTCGGCCTCGACGCGAAAGGAGCCGAGCATTGACCGGCAAATACAAGAAGGTCGCCTACTACCACGGCTGCGCGCTGGAAGGCACCGGCCACGCCTATAACCGCTCGACGCGGGCGGTGGGCAAGGCGCTCGGGCTCGAACTGGTCGACCTGAAGAACTGGAACTGCTGCGGCGCCATGGAGGTCAAGAACGTCGACCCCGAGCTGCAGACCTATCTGTCGGCGCGCAACCTCTCCATCGCCGAGGACATGGGCTTCGACACGGTGATGGCGCCGTGCAACGGCTGCTACCACAATCTCAAGAAGGCCGAGTACGACCTCGGCCACAGCGAGCACTCGCGCGCGGTCAATGAGCGCCTGTCGCAGAAGGCCGGCCACACCACCTACGAGGCCGGCAAGGTGGAGACCATCCACGCGCTCGACTGGATCAAGGAGGCGATCGGCGAGGAAGGCCTCAAGGCGCGGGTGAAGAACTCGCTCAAGGGCATGAAGATCGCCAACTACTACGGCTGCATGTATTCGCGCCCGCGCCACATCTTCCCGGAAAAGGACAAGGGGCCGGGCTCGGAATCGACCTCGAAGCCGCACTTCATGGACGACCTCCTGGCCGCCGCCGGCGCCGAGAACGTCGAATATCCGCTGAAGACCGCCTGCTGCGGCGGCGCCCATACGCTCTCCGACTCCGACACGTCGACCAAGCTGGTGCTCAACCTCTTGACCACCGCGGAAGCCTGCGGCGCCGACGTCATCGCCACCGAATGCCCGACCTGCCACACCGGCCTGGAGATGCACCAGAAGCGCGCCGAGACCGTCTTCGGCAAGAAGACCACGGTGAAGATCCTCTACTTCACCCAGTTGATCGGCATGGCGCTCGGCCTCTCGGCGCGCAAGGTCGGCGTCCACGAGAACCTGTCGGATGCGCACGACTTCCTGCAGGAGCGCGGACTGCTATGATGGCCACGGCAGTCCGGCCCGAGACGCCAATGGAGCGACTGGATACGATCGTCGCAATGCCGGACGCGGCACTTGCCGCGTCGGCTGAGGCGTTTGCCGCCGAACTGCTGGCCATCGGCGAGACGGCCCTCACGGGCTGGCTCACCGCCCACGGCAAGGCGCCGACCGAGGCAAAGGTCGAAGACTTCCGCCTGCTGGCGCTGCAGCGCCAGGGGGCGCGCGGCGACCCCAGCTTCAATGCCTGCCGCGAGACCTGCCGCGAACTCGCCTATGCCTATAATTGTGTGCTGGCCGCGCCGTCCGGTCCGGACACGCCGCGTCGCCTGCGCCTCGGCGCGATGGTGGCGCGACACCTGGTTCTGTTCATCGACGGCAAACTCGAAAACGCCGGCCTCGGCGAATTCTGCTGTTCGGCGCGCCCCTTGCGGGCGCAGGACGGCGTCACCGCCGCCGGCCATCCGTGAAAGTGGAGCGACAACCATGACAACCGTACGCGGTTGCGACCTTCCCGACGACCTTCTCTACGATGTCGACAACAACATCTGGTACCGCGAGAACGGTGACGGCACCGTCACCCTCGGCATGACCACGGTGGCCGCGGCGCTCGCCGGGCCGCTGGTCGCCTTCACGCCGAAGAAGCCCGGCCGCTCGGTCGCCGCGGGCAAGTCCTGCGCGACGATCGAATCGGGCAAATGGGTCGGCCCCGCCAAGATCGCCTTCGACGCCGAAGTGGTCGAGATCAACGATGCCCTGGTCGCCGAGCCGAAGTCGGGTTCGGGCGACTCCTACGGCGCCGGCTGGCTGGCCAAGGTGAAGCCCGCCGACTGGGCCGCAGCCAAGGCGACGCTGACGCCGGGCACCGCGGTCGCCGGCCCCTACGAGGCCAAGATGGAAGCCGACAAGTTCGCCGGCTGCGCGGCGTTGGCGGCCTGAGGGAGCCCCCGTGAGCGAGGTCGCCGCCATCCAGCCGCCGCACGGCAGGGCGCTCGCCGCCCTGCAGAAATACACGCCGGGCGTGCTGGTCAGCGTGATCATCGCCATCGCGGCGACCTTCCTGTCGGACCACTACGGCGGTCCGGTCATGCTGTTCGCCCTGCTCATCGGCATGGCCTTCTACTTCCTGTCGCAGGAGGGCCGCTGCATCGCCGGCATCGAGCTCGCCTCCAAGCGCATCTTGAGGATCGCCGTCGGCCTGCTCGGCGCCCAGATCACCATCGGCCAGATCATGCAGCTCGGCATCACGCCGGTGGTGATGGTGATCGTGGCGGTGGTGCTCACCCTCACCTTCGGCATCGTGGCGGCGCGGGCCTTCGGCCTCAGCCGTCCCTTCGGGCTGCTCACCTCGGGGGCAGTGGCGATCTGCGGCGCTTCCGCGGCGCTTGCCATCTCCTCGGTGCTGCCGAAAGGCGAAAACCACGAGCGCGACACGGTCTTCACCGTCATCGGGGTGACCACGCTGTCGACGCTGGCGATGATCATCTACCCGCTGATCATCTCCTTCTTCCATCTCGACCATGCCGCCATCGGCATCTTCCTCGGCGGCACCATCCACGACGTCGCCCAGGTGGTCGGCGCCGGCTTCAGCGTGTCGGACGAGACCGGCAACGTGGCGACCTTCACCAAGCTCTTGCGCGTCGCCATGCTGGTGCCGGTGGTGATGACGCTGAGCTACGTCTTCCGGGCGCACAATGTCAGCGCCGCCGGACGCCGCCTGCCCGGCTTCCTGGTCGTTTTCGTCCTGCTCGTCCTGGTCAACAGCACCGGCCTCGTCCCGCCGGTGGTCCTCGACGGGCTGAAGAGCATCTCGCGCTGGTGCCTGGTCACCGCCATCTCGGCGCTGGGCATGAAGACATCGCTGAAGGCGATGGCGGCGGTCGGCTGGCGGTCGATCGCGCTGATCGTGGCGGAAACCGTGTTCCTTGCAGTGCTCGTGCTGGCAGTCGTGGTGTGGAGGTTCTGAGCGCGGAGGTGAGCCAGCCCGCGCCGAACCGCTTCGTGGAGGAAATTCCATGGCCGATGGTGCCGTAAGCAATACCAAGAAGCTGTCGATGATCGTCACCAAGGGATCGCTCGACTGGGCGTATCCGCCCTTCATCCTGGCGACGACCGCGGCGGCGATGGGCCTCGAGGTGTCGATGTTCTTCACCTTCTATGGCCTGACCCTGCTCAAGAAGAAGCTCGACCTGCAGGTGACGACGCTGGGCAACCCGGCGATGGCGATGCCGATGTTCGGCATGCACATCGGCATGCCCAACATCGTCTCGGCGATCCCCGGCGTCGACGCCGCGGCGAGCGTGATGATGAAGAACCTGATCAAGAAGAAGGGCGTCGCCTCGATCGAGGAGCTGCGCGACATGGCGATCGAGGCCGATGTCGAGATGATCGCCTGCCAGATGACCATGGACCTGTTCGAATACACCCTCGACGACATGATCGAGGGCCCGAAGCTCGGCGGTGCGGCGACCTATATCGAGATGGCTGCCAACAGCGACATCAACCTGTTCATCTGACCTGAAGAAGACGATTGCGAGCGAGGAAACGACATGGCTGACCAGCTTCTCGACGTGAAGGGGCTCAACTGCCCGCTGCCGATCCTGCGCGCCAAGAAGGCGCTGAAGGACGTCCCCATGGGCGGCACGCTGGAGGTGCTCGCCACCGATCCCGGTGCGGTCAAGGATTTCGAGGCCTTCTGCCGGACGACCGGCAACGAGCTGGTCGAATCGAAATCGGCGGACAAGGTCTTCTCGTTCGTGATCAAGCGCCTGTCGTAAGCCAGACCCGGCCGCTTCTCGGGCGGCGGTCCGAGACAGCATCGCCTTCCGGCCCCGGCATCAACCCGGGGCCGAAGTTTCTTGGCCGTGTGCCGCAAGACTACTTTCGCGCCGGGCCGGTCGAGTCGCGCACCACCAGCCTGACTTCGGTCTCGGTGTAAGTGGTGAGGCTGTCCTGGGAACGGATGCGCTCGACCAGCCGGCTGACGCTTCGGGCGCCGACGTCCTCGGCCTCGACGCGGATGGTGGTCAGCGGCACGGAGATCAGCGCCGCCGTCGGGATATCATCGAAGCCGACGATGGAGACGTCGCCAGGAACGCTCAGGCCCGCCTCGGTCAGTGCGGCGAAGGCGCCGAAGGCGCAGGAATCGTTGTAGCAGATGATCGCCGTGAAGTCGGCGCGACCCTTGGCTTCGATGCGCCCTTTGACCGCACCGTAGGCGAGATCGGTGCGCATCGCCTCAAGCTCTATTTCCAGGTCGCCGGCCGCTTCCAGCCCCGCCTCCTGCATGGCCTTGCGGGTGCCGGCCATGCGATCGCGGATCGTCGGGCGCAGCGAATGGGCAAGGGTGAGGATGCGTCGGTGGCCGAGCCCGAGCAGATGATGGGCACCGAGATAACCGCCGGTCTGGTTGGCTGGAGCAACGGCGTCGAGCCGCATCAGCGGCTCCCGGCCATTGACGATGACGGTGGGGATGGCGCGCGACCACAGGTGCTGGATGATGTCCTCGCGCTGCATCGACAGGAGCAGATAGCCCGAGGTCCCGTCATCGGGTTCGAGCCATGCCAGGCTGGACGGGCCGGCATGGGTGACCGACAGGGTGAGGCCGAGTTCGCGGGCGCGCTTCTCCATACCGCGCTGCACCGCGTGCATGAATTCGCCGGCGCTGCCGTCGGCGATCTGCAGGTCGGAGATCACCGTCGCGGTGCCGGCAAAGGCGCCGACATAGTTGAGCCGCCCGGCCGCCGACTGGATGCGCGAGCGCACGTCGCCTGAGATGCCTGGCGCTCCGTTGAGCGCCCGCGACGCGGTGCTGATCGACACGCCAACCGCCTCGGCGACGTCGCGCAAGGTGACCCGGCCAGAGGGCGCCGGGGTGGCGGAACCTTTACCAGGGGGCCCCTCGTAAGCGGCCATCAACGGGCTCCTCGCTTGGGCCGCGGTCAAAAAGGGCCGCAGCAATCGGGCTTCCTCTGCCGAAGGCCGGCTTCTCATGGATGGCCGGCTCTGGCGTGTCAACAGATACGACATTTGCGTTGATAATGCAAAATTGCGCGATCATCAGAAATTGTCTTGACTTTGCGTTGCGAGGCTGACTGACTTGTCACCGGCCAATGTCGGCACCAGACCGGCAGGGGAGGAGATGTGTCCAGCTTGGCGAAAGCGAGCCACAGCGCACGGGCCAATTCGTGGGGCGCCGACTGCCTGTCGGGCCTGGGCGATGTCCTGCCGGTGTTCGTGCCGGCGCCGCCGGCGCGCGACCGGACGTTCTGGGCCAGCATCGCCGATCCTCTCAAAGCACGTCTGATTGCCGGTGGAGATGCAGCTCTTGACGCGCCATGGCCGGCTCTGACGGCCAGCGCCTATCGCGCCTTCACCCGGACCGGGAACCGCGCCGACTACGAGTCCGCCTATTTCGTGCGCCGCCGTCGCATCAACGCGCTGGCGCTGGCGGAGGCGATCGAGGGCAAGGGCCGCTTCGTCGATCCCCTGATCGACGGCATTGTCGCCGTGTGCGAGGAGAGCGGCTGGCAGTTGCCGGCACACAATGCGCAGGAACGCGACGGCCGGCACGATCCCCTGCCCGACCCGGCCCGGCCGGTGATCGACCTGTTTGCGGCCGAGACCGGGGCTGGGCTTGCCGTCGTCGCATCGCTGCTCGGCGACGGTCTCACTTCAGCCTGCCCCGGCATCGTCCAGCGCATCGATCGCGAGATCGAGACGCGCATCACCCGCCCCTATCTCAGCCGGCATTTCTGGTGGATGGGGAACGGCGACGAGCCGATGAACAACTGGACGGCGTGGTGCACCCAGAACGTCCTGTTGAGCACCTTCACGCGGCCGACCGACCAGGCCACGCGCCGCGCCGTCATCACCCAGGCGGCCTTGAGCCTCGATGCCTTCCTCAAGGACTATGGCGACGACGGCGCCTGCGACGAGGGCCCGCACTACTACCGCCATGCGGCGCTCTGCCTGTTCGGAGCGCTCAGCGTCATGGACGCAGTGGCGCCGAAGGTCTTTGCCCGCTTCTGGCGCGAGCCAAAGATCCGCGCCATGGCGGAGTTCATCGTCCACGCCCATGTGCGCGGTTCCCACTACATCAACTTCGCCGACGCCTCCGCGGTGCTGGAGCCGTGCGGGGCGCGGGAATTCCTGTTCGGCAAGGCGGTCGGCTCATCCGCCCTCAGTGCGCTGGCGGCAAACGATGCTGCGGGTGACCCGGCGCCCGAGCGACCCGACGAGATCAATCTCTTCCACCGCCTGATGTCCATAACGACCGCGCCGGAGATGGCCGCCTATGGTGGGCAGCCGGTGGCGCCGCGCGACATCTATTACCCGAGCACGGGCCTGTTCATCGCCCGCGATGACCGCTTCGTCGTCGCCGTGCACGCCGGCGACAACGGCGACAGCCACAACCACAACGATGTCGGCAGCGTGATCGTCTACAAGGACGGACGGCCCTTGCTCATCGATGTCGGCGTCGAGACCTATACGGCCAAGACGTTCTCGCCCGAGCGCTACGACATCTGGACGATGCAGTCGGCCTTTCACAACCTGCCGACATTCGCGGGCATAGGGCAGTCGGCCGGCGAAGCCTTTGCGGCGCGCGATGTCGCCGTCGATCTCGGCGACGAAGGTCCGCTCGATCAGCATGGACATCGCCGGCGCCTATCCGGATGAGGCTGAGGTGGCGCACTACCAGCGCCTGGTGCGGCTGGTCAAAGGCGTCTCCGTCGAGATCGCCGACCACCATGACGGCGCGCGGCCGGCCGAGCTGTCGCTGATGCTGAGCGAGGAGCCGAAGCTGTCGCGCCGGGCGCATCACCGTCGGCGATCTCGGCGAGATCACGCTCACCGGCGCCGGCGAACCGCGCATCGAGACGATCGCCATAGACGACGCACGGTTGCGATGGGCCTGGCCGGAGCGGATATTCCGTGTTCTCGTGCCGATGGCGGGCCGCGACCTGCGGCTCGGGATCAGGTGAGGAGGCGGGCCGGTTGACCACCTACGCCGAACCCCTGACGACGATCGCGCAGCCGCGCAGGGGCGTCTCCCGGCGCTGGCGCCGGGTACGCAACGCGCTCGTCGCCTATTCGTTCATCGCGCCCAATTTCATCGGCTTTGCGGTGTTCACGCTGGGGCCGATCGTCTTCGCCTTCGTGCTCGCCTTCATGCACTGGGACGGCTCCAACCCCATGCAGTTCGTCGGGCTCGACAATTTCTGGCGGCTGTTCTCCGACAAGGTGTTCCAGGCCGCGTTCTGGAACACGATCATCTATACCGGCTTCACGGTGCCGTTGACGCTGATCTTCGCGCTCGGCCTCGCGATCCTCCTGAACCAGAAGATCTTCGGCCGCGATTTTTTCAGGACCGTGGCGTTCTTCCCCTATGTGGCCTCGCTGGTCGCGGTGGCGGTCGTCTGGAACATGATCTTCAACCCGGACTTCGGGCCGGTGAACATGGTCCTCTACACGCTCGGCGTCGACCCGAAGCACCTGCCCCGCTGGGCGGCGGACCGGCACTGGGCGATGGTCACCGTGATCATGTTCTCGGTCTGGAAGTATATGGGCTACTTCATGGTGATCTACCTCGCCGGCCTGCAGGGGATCAGCGCCGAGCTCTACGAAGCCGCCAACATCGACGGCGCCTCGGCCTGGCAGAAGTTTTGGTACATCACCCTGCCGCAGCTCGCGCCGACCACCTTCTTCGTCTCGGTGATGCTGACCATCCAGTCGTTCAAGGTGTTCGACCAAGTCTACATGATCACCCAGGGCGGTCCCGGCACCTCGACCCTCATGCTCGTCTACCACATCTACAACGAGGCGTTCATTTCCTGGGATCTCGGCTATTCGAGCATGGTGGCACTCGTGCTGTTCCTGCTCGTCCTCGCCATCACGGTCGTCCAGTTCCGCTGGACCCGGGACCGCGAGGAGGACCTCGCATGACGAGCGAAGCCCTCACCGCCCCCCGGGCGCCGCTCCGGCGCCCGAAGAAGCGGATCAACTGGGGCCTGATCCTGACCTACGCGGTGGTGATCATCGTCGCCGCCACCATGCTCGTGCCGTTCATCTGGATGCTTTCGGCGAGCCTGAAGCTCGACCGCGACGTCTTCAGCTTTCCCGTTCAGTGGATTCCAACCAATCCGCGCTGGCGGAACTATATCGACATCTGGACCAAGATCCCCTTGGCGATCTTCGTCCTCAATACGGTCAAGCTGACCATCGTCGTCACGATCCTCCAGCTTCTGACCTCGAGCTTTGCCGCCTATGCCTTCGCCAAGCTGAGGTTTCGGTTCCGCAACGTCCTGTTCCTCGCCTATGTCGCCACCATCGCCATGCCCTGGCAGGTCTACATGGTGCCGCAATTCATCATGATGCGCGGCTTCGGCCTCAACAACACGCTTTGGGCGCTCGTCTGCCTGCAGGCATTCTCCGCCTTCGGCGTGTTTCTGATGCGCCAGTTCTACATGTCGATCCCGGATGAGCTGTGCGAGGCCGCGCGCATCGACGGCATGAGCGAATACGGCATCTGGTGGCGCATCATGTTGCCGCTTTCCATGCCGGCGATCTCGACGCTGACGATCTTCACCTTCGTCAATACATGGAACGATTTCCTCGGGCCGCTGATCTATCTGACCAAAACCGAGGTGAAGACCATCCAGATCGGCATCCGGATGTTCATTACCCAGTACACCCAGGAATACGGGCTGATCATGGCCGCCTCGGTGGTCTCGCTGATCCCGGTGCTGATCGTCTTCCTCGCTCTGCAACGTTTCTTCGTCGAAGGCATCGCCTCGACGGGGCTCAAGGGATAACTGCATGCTCGACCTCGCCGCCCGCCCCGAAACCAGTCCGGCCATGACCGACGACGAGGCCGCCGCCGCAATCGCCGCCGTCGTGGCGCAGGTCAGGCGCAACCTGCCGACCTTCACCTACGCCGCGCAGAACCACTCCAGCGTCGACAATTTCTATCCGGCGGTCGCCAACGACCAGTGGACCGCGGGCTTCTGGCCGGGCTCGATCTGGCTCGCCTACGAGGCGACCGGCGAAAAGGTGTTCCGCTACGCCGCGCAGATCCACGTGCAGAGCTTCCTCAACCGCATCGTCAAGCGCATCGCGACCGACCACCACGACATGGGCTTTCTCTACTCGCCGAGCTGCGTCGCGGCATGGAAGCTGGTCGGCGACGAGGACGGACGGCGGGCGGCGCTGCTTGCTGCCGACCAGTTGCTCGACCGCTTTCAGGAGAAGGGACAGTTCATCCAGGCCTGGG
>CAWHLP010000011.1:0-129580 GCA_963830205.1 uncultured Alphaproteobacteria bacterium
GGCATCAGCCAGGAACAGATGATCGCCGCCGGCCTGCTCGTCGCCGGCCCCGAGCACCCGGTGTCCTTCGACCGCTTCCGCGAGCGCGTCATCTTCCCGATCACCGATTTTCGCGGCCGCATCGTCGCCTTCGGCGGCCGGGCGCTGTCCTCCGACGTGCCGGCGAAATACCTGAACTCGCCGGAGACCGAGCTCTTCCACAAGGGCGCGCTTCTCTACAACGGCGCCACGGCGCGCAATGCCGCCCGCGATGCCGGCGCTCTGGTCGTGGTCGAGGGCTATGTCGACGTCATCCGCATGGTGGCGGCGGGCTTCACCCACACGGTGGCGCCGCTCGGCACTGCGCTCACCGAGCGCCAGCTCGACATCCTGTGGCGCATGACCGACGAGCCGACGCTGTGCTTCGATGGCGACAAGGCGGGCATACGCGCCGCCTATCGCGCCGCCGACCTGGCGCTGCCCCAGCTCAAGCCGGGCAAGAGCCTGCGTTTCGCTTTGCTGCCCGGCGGGCAGGATCCGGACGACCTCATCCGCGCCTCCGGCGCCGAGGCGATGGGCGCGATCCTCAATGCGGCCCGTCCGCTGGTCGACATGGTGTGGGGCCGCGAGACCGAGGCCGGCGTCTTCGACACGCCCGAGCGGCGCGCGGCGCTCGAAGCGCGGCTTGGCGAGATCGCCCGCCAGATTGGCGAGGACAGCGTCCGCCGCCACTACCAACAGGCCTTTGCCGAGCGTATCACCGCCTTCTTCCCGGCGGCGGAGCCACGGAGAAGAGCGAACAGCGAATGGGGAGGTGCGAACAGAGGGGGCCAGCGCGGCCGGTCTTCCTCTGGTCGCTATTCGCCACTGCCTGTTCGCTCGTCTTCGATCCCCGTCTCCGATCGCCTGCGCCGCAGCCAGTTGCTCTCCGGCCGGGCGACACCACCTTTCCGCGAGGTGGTGCTGGTGATGACCATCGTCAACCACCCGGCGCTTCTCGGCCGCCATCTCGACGATTTCGCCCATCTGGAATTCAGCCACGCCGACCTCGACAGGCTGCGTGGGGCGGTGCTGGAGATCGTCGCCCATGGCGAGGCGGACGATGCGGCGGGACTGGCAAAAGCCCTGGAATCCCACGATCTTGGCGGGCTCGCCGGGCGCTTCAACGATCAGATCGCGGGGGCCGGCTACTGGCCGGCAGCGGCCGGCGCCGACGACCACGATGCGGAGGAGGGCTGGAGCCAGGCTTTGACCTTGCACCGGCGGAAGCGGACGTTACATAAGGAACTCAGGGAAGCCGAGGCGGCGCTGGCGAAAGAGCCCAGCGACGTGAATCTGGCGCGTCTGGTGGAAATCCAGAACCAGCTGGCAAACAGCGAGGGGACCGAAGCTTTGATCGAGGGATTCGGGGCGTCCTCCGGCAGACAGGCGAGGGTCTTCTAGGAAGGTACCCGCTTGGCCGCCGGTTCTTGCCGGTTACGGTTAAGCGTGGCTTAAGACGGGGTGAATAGGCTCCGCGCGTGCGGGGCTCGGCCGGTGGGGGTGCCGGCCAGACGGATTTGGGTAGGGTTTTCAGGGGTTTCGGGCGTGCGCCGGCTTCAACGCCGACCCTTGCGCCCTGGCGGAGATGTGCATGGCGACCAAGGTCCAGGAAAACGACGAGGCAGCGGAAGTCCAGGCTGAGGCCCCCGATGGGCCGCTGCTCGACCTGTCCGATGCCGGCGTCAAGAAGATGATCAAGACCGCGAAGAAGCGCGGCTACGTCACCATCGACGAGTTGAACCAGGTCCTGCCCTCCGACACCACCGCGCCGGAGCAGATCGAGGACATCATGTCGATGCTCAACGAGATGGGCATCAACGTCATCGAGACCGACGAGGTCGAGGAGGCGGACGAGAGCAGCAGCGAGGAAGAGGAGAGCGAAGGCGGCGAGCTGGCCGAGCGCCCCGCTACCGCTGTCGCCAAGCCCGCGGCCAAGGAGCCGACCGACCGCACCGACGATCCGGTCAGGATGTATCTGCGCGAGATGGGCTCGGTCGAGCTCTTGTCGCGCGAGGGCGAAATCGCCATCGCCAAGCGCATCGAGGCCGGCCGCGAGACGATGATCGCCGGCCTGTGCGAGAGCCCGCTCACCTTCCAGGCGATCATCATCTGGAAGGACGAGCTCGACGCGGGCAAGATCCTGCTCCGCGACATCATCGACCTCGAGGCCACCTACGCCGGCCCCGACGCCAAGAACGCGCCCATCCAGATCCACGGTCCGCCCGGTCCCGACGGCCGCCCGACGCCCATCCCGCAGCCCGGCCAGGTCAACGCCAAGGTCAACGGCAATGGCGCTGCCAAGCCGGCCGCCCCGCCGCTCGCCCCCAAGGTCGGCGACGACGAGGAGGAGGACGAGGTCGCCCGCGAGCGCGCCCGTCTGGCTCAGGAGGAGGACGACGAGGACGATTTCGAGAATGCGATTTCGCTCGCCGCCATGGAGGCCGAGCTCAAGCCGGCGGTGGTCGAGACCTTCGAGCAGGTCGCCGACCTCTACAAGAAGCTGCGCCGCCTGCAGGACCAGGACGTCGAGAACAAGCTCAAGAACGCCACCCTGTCGCCCTCCCAGGAGCGCCGCTACAAGAAGCTCACCGACGAGCTGGTGACGGCGGTCAAGTCGCTCTCCCTCAACCAGCACCGCATCGATTCGCTGGTCGAGCAGCTCTACGACATCAACAAGCGCCTGATGGGCTACGAGGGCCGCCTGTTGCGCCTGGCCGAGGCCCACAAGGTCAAGCGCGAGGAGTTCCTGAAGGAGTACCAGGGCGCCGAGCTCGACCCCAACTGGATCCGCCGCATCTCCAACCTGTCGGCCAAGGGCTGGAAGGAGTTCGTGGCGCGCGAGAAGGACCGCATCAAGGAGCTGCGCAAGGAGATCCAGGCGCTGGCCACCGAGACCGGGCTGGAGATCACCGAGTTCCGCCGTATCGTCCACATGGTGCAGAAGGGCGAGCGCGAGGCGCGCCAGGCCAAGAAGGAGATGGTCGAGGCCAACCTCCGCCTGGTCATCTCGATCGCCAAGAAATACACCAACCGCGGCCTGCAGTTCCTCGATCTCATCCAGGAGGGCAACATCGGCCTGATGAAGGCGGTCGACAAGTTCGAGTACCGCCGCGGCTACAAGTTCTCCACCTACGCCACCTGGTGGATCCGCCAGGCGATCACCCGCTCGATCGCCGATCAGGCGCGCACCATCCGCATTCCCGTGCACATGATCGAGACGATCAACAAGATCGTGCGCACGTCGCGCCAGATGCTGCACGAGATCGGCCGCGAGCCGACCCCGGAGGAGCTGGCCGAGAAGCTCGCCATGCCGCTCGAAAAGGTGCGCAAGGTGCTCAAGATCGCCAAGGAGCCGATCAGCCTGGAGACGCCGATCGGCGACGAGGAGGATTCCCATCTCGGCGATTTCATCGAGGACAAGAACGCCATCCTGCCGATCGACGCGGCCATCCAGTCCAACCTGCGCGAGACGACGACACGGGTTCTGGCCTCGCTCACCCCGCGCGAGGAGCGGGTGCTGCGCATGCGCTTCGGCATCGGCATGAACACCGACCACACGCTGGAGGAGGTCGGCCAGCAGTTCTCGGTCACCCGCGAACGCATCCGCCAGATCGAGGCCAAGGCCCTGCGCAAGCTCAAGCACCCGTCGCGGAGCCGGAAGCTCAGGAGCTTCCTCGACAACTAGAGGCTGGCCGCCAATATGCCAAAGCCTACCAAGATAGCGCTCGACAGCCGGGACAAACCGGCGATCGACGCATATTTCTCGGCGGATGTTGAGACTGATGGGCCAATCCCCGGCCCGTTCTCGATGCTGTCGTTCGCTCTTGTATATGCTGGCCGTTTTGACGGGCTCACATTCCAAAAGCCTGAGTCGTTCAAACACAAAATCTATAAAGAGCTTCGGCCCATTTCTGCCGAGTACCAGGATGAGGCTTTGGCGGTGAATGGCCTCGACCGCAATCGATTGCTCAAAGAAGGGGCTGAACCGAGCGTCGTGATGACGGAGGCAGCGAATTGGGTGGCGCAAATTGCCGGGAGTGCACGCCCCGTATTGGTCGCCTATCCTTTGAGTTTCGATTGGTCTTGGCTGTATTGGTACTTTGTTAAGTATTCCGAAACAGGTTCGCCGTTTGGCTATTCCCGTTGTTTTGACCTTAAGACTGCGGTTGCTGTCAAAGGGCGCGTTCCAATATCCGGCGCTGGAAGAGAGCGCCTTGGTCCGGCGTTGCGTGCTAACTCGCCTCACACTCACCATGCAATGGACGATGCAATAGCTCAAGCGGAGATTTTCTCAAAAGTATTTCTTTGGGAGGCTGGTGATGAAACTGCGGGAACTGACCAAGCGCCGAAACCAATCCGCCGAACGATTTAAGCAACTGAAATCATCCCTCTCGACGGCCGCACGACTTGTTGAAGGGAAGGCGTGTGTCTACGCGACTGGATCGTTTGGCAGGGGGGAGGCCAGCGAGCATAGTGATCTAGATTTGTTCATTGTCGGGAAGAATGGGGCCGCAACCAACAAATATGGATTCAAGACAAGCCTTCTCAGCAATTTGGAAGCTATTTGTGTCAAAGCAGATTTGATCGAGGCTTCTGAAAAGCTTAAATTCCCTCCGTTTTCGGGCGACGGCCGCTATCTGACAGAATACTCCTTAGACGAATTGACTAATACTCTTGGAAGACCGGAGGATGATTCTACAAATACATTGACAGCGCGCTTGCTTCTGCTGCTTGAGAGTTGGCCGATTGCTGGTGAAACCGCATATCGTGAAATCGTTAATGCGGTCGTGTCAGCTTATTGGCGCGACTTCCAAGGTCACGATCGCGAATTCATGCCGGCATTTATTATCAATGATATACTCCGCCTTTGGCGAACCTTCTGTGTGAATTATGAGGCGCGCGTTGCTGACTATGGCACACAGCAGAAAGAAAAGGCGAAATTGGCCAACTATAAACTTAAGAATAGCAGGATGATGACCTGTTTTTCCGCGGTGGCTTCACTGTTGGCAGCATACGTGGCGGGTGGGACGGTCACGATCGGCGAAGCGGTCGGGATTGTCGGTCGCACGCCAACTGAACGCTTGGAGGACCTTATAGCCGGCGCAAGTGGAGCGGCGGTTTCCGACCCTCTCGAGCGCGCTCTTGCGAGCTATGACAAGTTCCTTGAAATGACCGATCGTCCGGAACAGGCCCAACTTGAGATGCTTTCTAGCAAGGCAGCCACCGATGACTTGTTTAGGACGGCAAAGGTTGTCGGCGACTCTCTGTCTGAGGCCATCACAGCGCTTGGGGGCGAGAGTCCGCTTTTTAGGAGACTTCTTGATATAGCGTCTTGCGGGTTGATTTATCCCCACCCCCATGACCCATGCGATCCTTCCCGTTTCGCCGTCCCTGAACGGCAAACGAGGAAGAAACCATGACTGCTGAAGACGAGCCCTTCATTCGCGAGCGGTGGAAGCCGGAGCCGAAGCCGGAGGAGGTGCGCTTCGTGGCGAAGCTCGATTTGCCGCCGCTCGATTGGCCGAAGCGCGAACCCATCGACCACGAGCTCGCCGAGCGGCGCACCAGGGCCGAGCATCTCTGCCTGTGGCTCAGCTGCTCCCGCGCGCTCTGCCGCCGCACGCGCCATTGCCTGGGCCCGAACGCAACCTGCATCTTCGAGATGCCGGAGGTCGACCGCCCGCTGCTGGAGTAGCAAGAGGCGAGGACGGCCGACGGCCGGACCGGGAAGACAAGAAGAGGGCAGGGGGTATTCGACCCCCTCCTATCCTCCCCCTTTCAGGGGGAGGGATCGCGCGTGGCGATGGTGGTGTGCTGCAAGGGCGCTGCTCCTTGCGGAAGCGTTGCGAGGGGCAGGGCGGCTCAACAATCCCCCTCCTCTCCCTGAAAGGGGGAGGGCTTCGCGCCTTGGGAGCGCAGCGCGTTAGGCGCGAAGGGAGGGGGTCGCCATCCACGACGAAAAATAGTTATCCTGAGCTGCTGCCGGTTCAGTAGACACGATCCTAAGCTAAAACCTCCTGCTTTTCGAACTGGACAGGGCTGAGGTAGCCGAGCGTCGAATGTCGGCGCCGGGTGTTGTAGAAGCGCTCGATGTAGTCGAACACGTCGGCCCTGGCCTGGTCGCGCGTTCGGTAGGTCTTTCGGGCTGTCCTCTCCGTTTTGAGCGACGAGAAGAAGCTCTCCATCGCGGCGTTGTCCCAGACGTTGCCCGATCGGCTCATCGAGCAGGTGACGCCGTTGTCGGCCATCAGCCGCTGGAACTGCTCGCTGGTGTATTGGCTGCCTTGATCGGAATGATGCAGCAGAGCATCCGGCTTGCCACGGCGCCAGATCGCCATGACGAGCGCGTCGGTGACCAGCTGCGCCGTCATGCCGGCACTCATCGACCAACCAACAACGCGACGCGAGAACAGGTCGATGACGGCGGCAACGTAGAGCCATCCTTCAGCGGTCCAGATATAGGTGAAGTCGGCGATCCACTTCTGGTTCGGCCGTTCCGCCACGAACTGGCGATCGAGAAGGTTCGGCGACAGGGCAGCCGCAAGCCGATCGCCTTCATCCTTTGGCAACCCGCGCCGGCGGGGACGAGCCCGCAAAGCCTGTGCCCGCATCAAGCGTTCGATCTTGTGCAGACCGCAGGCAATACCCTCGCCCAGTAGGTCACGCCAGACACGGCGAGCCCCGTAGGTCCGGTCGCTCGCCAGGAAGCTCGCCCGCACCCGGGCACCGACCTCCTCATCAGTTCGCGCCCGCTTGCTCGGCGGCCGCGCCAGCCAGGCATGAAAGCCGGAACACGAGACCCCGAGCGCCTCGCACATCCACCGCACCGGCCAGATCCCTCGGTGCTTCGCGACGAAAGCGAACTTCACAGCGCTTCCCTCGCGAAGTAGGCCGCGGCCTTTTTTAAGATGTCGCGCTCCGCCTTGAGCTTCTGCACCTCACGCCGCAGCCGTTCGATCTCCAACTGCTCCGGCTTCATCTGCCCCTGGCCGGGGAAGGTCTGTTGCGGGTCAGCCGCAAACGCCTTCACCCATTTGCGTAGCACGTTCTCGTGCACATCCAGATCGCGGGCCGCCTGGGCTACGGCAACACCCCGCTCGCGCACCAGCTTCACCGCCTCGAGCTTGAACTCGCGGCTGAATTGTCTCCGTTCCATGATCCACCTCCGGTTCCATCATCACACCTAAACTCGGTGTCCGTGAAACCGGCAGCAGCTCATCCCCCCTCGCCGCGCAGCCCCCATATTGGTTCGCATCCCCGCTCGCGAAGGGGGCGCGCTCATGAGGCGTCTTGCAGCGTGGGGCGGGGTGCGGTGTCCGTCCTTCCGTGTCGCAAGCGGAGGGGCGGGGCTCGGAATCACCGTCAGCGGAGGGCAACCTCCGTGCGCTTAAGCCCTGAAATGGTGCGGCGCTAAAGGCGGGCAGGGGTCAGCCACTGGTGGGACCGGTCTTGGAAACGGGTCACCGGCACCGTGGCGGTCTAGGGCGGCCGACGTGCCAGCCCGCCTCTGCCAGCCCAGACGGGCCGGAACGCGTAAATCCCGCGGCGGGTGCTCGGCTGAGCGCCCCATAGCATACTGGCCTGGCACTCATCGAGCGCCCGCCACCCCCTTTGCCTCAAAGAGGCGACAGGGACCAGGGACTGTCCACCACCCGGCGCGGAACCCGCGCGCGGGAATGGTACGCCCCATGCGCCCGCGTCCTGCGCTATAATCGAATCATGTGAGGCCTCGTGAGCCAGGGAGATGTCGCGATGGCTACGTTCATGATGTTCGGCAAATACACGGCCGAAGGGATCAAGGGCATCAGCCCCAAGCGCACGGAGCAGACCAGGGTGCTGCTCAAGGAGCACGGCGGCGAGCTCAAGGCGGGTTATGCCGTGGCCGGTGGGCTCGATATCGTGTTGATCGTCGATCTGCCGGACAACGCCCGCGCCATGGCGGTGTCGGCGGCGCTGCACAAGCTGACCGGTGTCGCCTTCACCACCTCGCCGGCGGTGACGCTGGAGGACTTCGACAAGGAAGAGGTCTGATCCAGGCTCCCATCCCTCCCACGCGGAACGCGGGGGAGGGGGGGACCATGCGAAGCATGGTGGGTGGGGTCGGCTGCGAAGCGGCTCTCGGGAGGGGGTGAGCCTCCTCCCGAGAGTGAGTGCGGGGAGCGGCCGCTATTTCGGCGCGACCTCCCAGATCATGTCGGCATTGGCCGAGACCGAGGCCTCGCCCGGCATCACCGGCACGGCCTTCGCCCGCGGCGCCATGTCGTAGGCCATGATCGGGCCGCGCCCGCCGTTCTCGCCGGCGTTGAGCGAGAGGATGCGCACCAGGCGCAGGCCCGCCGCGTCGGCCATCAGCTCGGCCTTGGCCCTGGCGTCGGCGATCGCGGCGCGGATGGCGTCGTTGGCTGCGCTCTTGCGGTCGGAGATGTCGAAGGCGATGCCGCTCACCCGGTTGGCGCCGGCCGAGACCACCGCGTCGAGCAGGCCGCCCGACTTGGCCACGTCGCGGATGGTCACGCGCACCTCGTTGGTCACCCGGTAGCCGACGATCGCCGGGGGCTGGTCGCTCGCCTGGTTGTCCGCCTGGGCGTAGACCGGGTCGATGGAGAAGCCGGAGGTGGCGATGTCCTTGTCGGCGATACCGGCCGCGCGAATGGCGGCGATCGCCTTGGCCAGGTCGGCCGAATTGGCGTCGAGCGCGGCGCTGGCGTCCTTCGCCTGCGCGGTCACGCCGATGGTGACGATGGCGATGTCCGGGGTGACCATCACCTCGCCGGTGCCGCTCACCTGAAGCTGGGGCACCGGCGGGGCGTCCGCCTGGGCCAGCGCCGGCACCGCCAGCATCGCGGCGGCGGCGAGCGCGACAAGCCATGATCTCATGGGAGGCTCCTTGGGGTAGGTTCGCTTGGGGCGGAGCCTTGCCGGCAAAAAGCGTCGGCATTGCGGCTGCCGCTTGCCGTCGCCCGTCGGTCATGTATATCGGCTGGTGAGGCGCGTAGCCGGGCCTGTAGCTCAATGGTTAGAGCCGGTCGCTCATAACGATCTGGTTGCAGGTTCGAGTCCTGCCGGGCCCACCAATCAACTCAAGCACTTGGTCATCGACCCCCGCCGTCGGTTGATCAGCCACCAACGGCATCACCAACGTTTCGTCCGTCTGGCGCCGGTAGCCAATGGCCCTCGCGGCCGTGCGCAAATGATCGGGGTGGTGGTGGCCGTAAACCCGGTCCAGGATCTCAGTACTCATCCCGAGGAACCCGGCTGCCTCCCATTTGTCGACCCCGGCCTGCATCAACCAGGTTGCCGCGGTATGCCGTAGAGTATGCGGGGTGACCTTTCCCTTCAGGCCGGCCCGCCGAACGGCACTCGCAAACCCGGTCTTGATGGACCGAACCGCTTGCCCGTTCCATTCGATCAGGTCCGAGCCCACCAGACCACGCGCCCGCCAGCGTCGAAGGTGTGCCAAGAGTTGGGGAGGAAGAGGGACGGGAGGTTGACGCTTATTGGTCTCCCGTTGCCCTTCACGCCGCCGATAGAAGATGCCTGAGTCGAGATCGATCCATGACCGCCCTGGCTGGCGATCAAACGATGCGGCCAGGATCGCCGAGGCGCGGGTGCCGGTATAGAGCCCGAACAGGACAAAGGGCACCAGATGGCGAAGGGGGTACTTGTTGGTGACGACCTTCAGGTTTGGCGAGGCTGGTCGGTTGTGAACTTGGACCTCCTGGGTTCGATAGCAGGTCCACAGGAGCTGCGCCGCTTCGGCTCGTGTCAGCCACCGATCGCGAGGTTTGGCCTTGGGAGGCAATGTGACCCCGACCAGGCCCCGGTGATAGCCCTCTTTCGCGTGATGATTGATCGCTGCCCGCAAATCCTCGAGGTCGCGGCGGGCGCCGGCGATCGACCTTCTCCAGATTGCGTAATCACGACAGGTCGCGCCATTGACGTCGGCCAACATTCGGCCGCCCCAGAATTCGTTCAGCCGGGCCAAGCGGCGCTCGAGCGTCCGACGATCGGCTCGGGTCGGGCCACGATCGTCGTAGTAAATCGACAAGACATCGGCGACGTCGATCGTCTCGATGTCCCGCTCCCGGCGCATCGGTTGATACTTGGCAGCGATGTAGGCCGCTAACTGTTCCTCCGCCCGGCGAGTTTCGCCCTCAGCGCATCCCGTGGCGATATGTCTGCCGGCATCGAGGATAAACCAGCTGGACCGCGAGAGGACCTTGCCAAATTCGCCCCGTCGTTCGGGCCTGAGCCAGAGATGGGCTCCCTTACTTCTACGCGGCATAGTTCTCTCATCCGGTCGATGGCCGCCAGCGTCGTGTAATCCCTGCCCGCAATCCGCTCGATCCGAAGGCGGCCGTGTGCTCCCTCCCTCTTAAGTCCCGAAGCTGTCATTGACCCGTCAGGGAATGCGACCGAGGCCGCGATAGACAGCCGCAAAGGAGTCTCGGGCTTGATACGTTCAACGGGAGGAACTTCGGACTTCATTACTGAGAACTGCCAGCACTTGCGGTCGAAGTTGTCATTGTTGGCATCGGCATTCCGAACCAAACCCCTAACCGTTACCTGAAAATCGTCGTGGTTGGACCATTGGCGTTACCTAGAGCAGATTCGACTTACTCGGGGTCATAGCCTGAGGCCTGGAAGTAGTTTCGGCATTCGGCTGGGGAGAACTGGTTGAGGCAGTCAGCGATGACGGCCCACAGGTCGTCGATGGTTCGGGCAGCAGCCTTGCGCAGAAGCGCCTTGAGCTTGGCGAAGGCCATCTCGATAGGGTTGAAGTCGGGCGAATAGGGCGGCAGCAGGAGAAGGCGGGCGCCGACCTTCTCGATCGCCTTGCGGACGCCGGCGACCTTATGGGCGGGCAGGTTGTCCATGACGACGATGTCGCCGGGTGCGAGTTCTGGCGCGAGGACCTGCTCGACGTAAGCGAAGAAGGCGGGTCCGTTCATGGCACCATCGAGCACCATTGGCGCCGTCATACCGGCCAGGCGCAGCCCGGCAGTGAAGGTGGTGGTCTTCCAATGACCGTGCGGGATCGGGGCGCGGCAGCGCTCGCCCCGCTTTGCCCGGCCGCGCAAGCGCGCCATCTTGGTCGAGGCCGAGGTCTCGTCGATGAAGATCAGCTTCTCGGGGTCGAGGTCGAGCTGGCCGTCAAACCAGGCCTCCCGGCGAGCCTTCACGTCCGGCCGCTGCTGCTCGCTGGCATGCGCCGTCTTTTTTTGTACGTGATGCCGCGCTTGGCGAGGAACATCCACACCGTCGACGGCACCACCCGCACGCCGTGTTCCCGCGCCAGCCGCTCGCCGATCTCGGCCAGCGTGATGTCCGGGGTCGCCTCGACCAGGTCGAGGATGAACCCCGCGTGCGGATCAAGCTTCGAGCGCGATGGCTGGCCCTGCTTGCGGGCCACCGTCTCACCGGTCTCCCGATAGCGCCGATACCAGGCCCCCGCCGTCGATATCCCGATCCTGAACCGCCGCGCCGCCTCCCGCGTCGAAATCCCGTCCCAGATCGCCCCGATCACCCGGCCGCGAAGGTCTTCGCTCAGACTGCGCGTCATCATCATCTCCCTGCAAATCACCGCAGGAGAGTGAATCAGACAATGCCCCGAACCGGAATCCCTTCCGACTCTGCGTTCAGTGAAAGTGCTCTAGTTCGCGCTGCCTTCCGGCCGGACTGGGCGGGCCGAGTTATGACTCCGTAGCCGGCCGTTTTGCGTATGCTAACGTTTAACGTAGTTATAACGTTTGTCAAGACAAAAGGTTGACAAAAGGTCAGTAGCGGCATACGTTGCCAATGAAAGAACCGCAACGAGGCAGGCAGCCATGAAGCGTCCGCGAAGCCCGCTGTATCCGTCGATCGGGTTGCCCGAGGCGGTATCGCGCGTCCAAAAACTGAGTGAAGCCGTCGGATCGGAGGTCGTAAGCCGCGCTGAAATTCTCCGTGGCCTAGGTTTCAGCGGTGCAAATGGTGCGTCGCTGGCGGCGTTGTCAGCGACGCGCAAATTCGGATTGGTGGCCAAGGCGGCCGGTCTCTACAAGATCACTGGCCTCGCACGAGAGATCCTGGAGGCGCCATCGGCTGTTGAGCGCGTAGCTGCATTGCGCACAGCAATTCGGCGGCCCAGTCTTTTTGCTGAACTGCTCGGACACTTCGGCGACGCCTCGCTGCCGGATGATCATGAGCTGCGCGCCTATTTGTCAGCCCACAGCTATTCGGACACGGCCATTCCACAAGTCATCGCCGCGTTTCGGAACTCGATCGCTCACCTGACTGAGAGTGAGCAAGAAGGCCGACCAATTGCTGCGACATTGATGACCAGCCGCGAATTTTCAACAGGGCAGGAGCCGTTTCGGGTCTTGGTCCTCCGCGATCGAATTGAGGTCACGGGCACCCTGATGGACGGCAAGACCATCGATCGCCTCATCGAGGCGTTGACCGCCGTGAGGCCGCTGCTGCCCATTGAGGTGGAGTAGCGACCGTTGCCCAGCTCTGACACTGAGCTCATTCCTTATTGGCGCTCTCCGGTTCCGCCGGAGTTTGATATTGCCAAACTCAAGCCGCGCACCTTGCCAAAAGGGAAGCGGTTCGAATCGAAGGCCGACGCCAAAGCACTGAGTTTGAGGCGCGAAGAAGCACTGCTCCGAGGCGGAATGCCGGCGGACGACGATTGGGCAAAGCGTTTGTCTGATTGCCGCGAGGACGATGAACCCTGCGGGCTTCCGTGTTGCCCTCTTTGCGGTGGGTACTATCGGCGATGGTTTATCGGGGAGCTGCTCAAGCTCGCCCAGCAGGACGATCTCAAGGTTCTGACCGTCTACCTCAGGGAAGTTGCAGCAGGGCGGCTGAAGAATGTCGACATCGCACAGCTTCACGCCATGCTCCGCGCTCGCCTTCGACGATGCGGTTTTCGAGGCGCCGCGGTGGTGGGGGGCACTGAGGCGCGTTATCGCGCAATAGATTCATCATGGCTGGTGCACGGTCACCTGTTGGTCGTCGATGCACCGGCCGGCGCCATTGACGCGCTCAAGCGCACGTTCGATAGCGGCCCCGTCAAATACCCGGTCGTCAGTCAGGATTTGGTCGATCCAGTCGATCAGCTGTCATATCTCCAAAAATTCACGACCTACCACCGGCCCGGCGAGCAGACGTCCACGACGCGGCCGCGTGCGTATCCCCTACCGCCGAGGCCGCTCCTCGAGCTTCTACGGTGGATGGCGGGCTATAGGTTCGACGATTTTCGGTTCTTGTACGGGGCGCGCCGCAGGGGTGAAAAGATTGTCCGCGAATCCTAGGTCGCCCGCATACCTTCAGGGCCACCTGGCTACGTGGCTACGAGCGAATGCGCCGCACCATCGCCGTCGCAAATGCGCACACCGTCGGCTCAGTGTTGCAAGCGTCGTATGCGAAAACAGCGAGCTAGAGCGGTTGCGGCGCTCATCTAGATCGTTCTTTTGGATTTTCTGCGGTTTTCACGAATACAGACCGTCGGCGGAAATCGTTTCATCCGCGGCATACCTCTCATCAATTCTCGCGCTGCGTAGCCAGTTTTCAAAAGCAAGAAACAGCGGGTTGGGGAACCACTGAAGAGGAATTTCATGGACACACCAAAAGAAATGACGCCGCCTGATCCCAAAAAGAATCAGGAAGCACCTAAGCTCGCCAAAGTCGGGGCTACTGCGCACATTAAGATCTTAAGTCGGGGCTCCAGCGAAACAGGCGAAAGATTCGTGAAATTGAGTGTCGACCGTTTGGGCGGCCAGAGAAGCGTCTTGTTCCGAACGGACAACCTAATTTCGAAGCGCAACGCATTTGACGAACTCAACAAGCTGACCGGCGCAAATATCCTTGTAAGCAATACAAAGAACGAACTGCTTCGGCGCTTCGAGACGGAGGAGCCGCTCACCGAGACTTTCAAAGTCGTGACCAAGACCGGGATGGCCGATGGCGCCTTCTTCTTGCCCGACGGGACGATTTCGCTGAACGGCACTACCACCGAGAGCTACTTCGAGGATCTGCCCGAGGACCTCAGGGCGAAGTACACGACCGCGGGATCTCGCGAGGGCTGGCAGAGACTAGCGAAGTATGCCCGGGGGAACAGTCGGATGATGTTCGCCTTCGCGTTGAATTTTGTGGGGCCGTTGTCGGGAATTTCGCGGATCGAGTTCGTCAGCGGGCAGTTGTTCGGCCAGGGCGGCGTCGGGAAGACAGCCATCGGGGTGGTGGCATCGTCGGTGTGGGGCTGGGATCCACACGAAACAGTCGCTGACAGAGTTGGCTTCGGGGACACCTGGAATAATACGGTCAACAACCTGGAGCGGGTGTTCCAGGGGTACAATCAGACTGCTTTGCTCTTGGATGAAACCCGAGCGTCAGAGAGCAAAATAACCAAGCGCGCCGACGCCATTTTGTCTGCGATATTCAGGCTTGAAACTTCGGTGGGGAAGGGTCGCCTGCCAGACGCAGAGCGTCGGAGAAGCTATTTTTGTCCGCTCCTGAGCACCTCTAACACGTCAGTTATGAAACTGCTGAGAGCCGCCGGGCTCGAATTTGACTCTGCTTGCATCGATCGCCTGCCGGATATTCCCGTGCCAGCAGGCGGTCACGGCATGTTTGAGAATCTACATGGCTCCGCCGATGTTGCGGCCTTCTGCGCCAAGCTCAAGGGAATCGCGGCGAAGCATCACGGAAAGGCTGGCCGTGCCTATGTGCGCAGATTGTTGAAAGAACACGGTCGCGATGGTCCGCGACTGATCAAATGGATCGAGGCTCGTCGTCAAAAATACATCCAACGCGCCAAGAAACGAATTTTCACCGAGAACAGAGACCTGACTCGGCTTCATGGCAAGTTCGCGACGATCTACGCCGCTGGTGCTTTGGGAATAAAACTAGGCGTTCTTCCTTTCGAGCTCAAAAGGCTTCGGTCTGCCATTCTGAAATGCGAAGCCGATCACGTAGCCCTGGTCGCCGACCAAATGGGTGGAGCGATCAGGACCGAAACGTCGCTCACCCGGTTGCTCGCACACACTCGTAAAAACCGACACACGTTTCCGGATCTGAAAGTACACGACCGGAAGTCTGTTGTTCGGGGTCGCAAGTTCGGCTACCGCAACGTCCGCAGGGGTAAGCGCGAATTCGTCTTTACTGAAGAATGCTTCGAGGAAATTGTCGGTGGTAAGGGGCCAGCGCTGGTACTCAAGCAGGAACTTGGTCGGCTCGGGTTGATCGATACGACCGGGGCGGGACGCCAAGGTAAGAAATATCTGACACGCCGGCAGCTGTTCAATACCCGGGGGGATAAGGAGCGGACCTGGGTTGTGGCTATCGACGCCAAGTGCCTTGATGTCGAAGATTGAGTGTGAATTCTCGCGGCCGGCGCTGAGGGCGACGTGAAGAGGGGGCGCTTGAAGATGCTCGAAGGCGCCCGTTTACATGGCTAAATGGTGTCTTTTGGGCCGAAAACAACATCTTCGAGCATGGCGCATCATACTAATTTCGTTTGCAGTAAAATTACGCCAACAATGCCGAGGTCATTATGGGAAAGAAGAATAGGTCGCGAGTACCCGGAACAGAGGAATTGATGCGTGACGAAATTCTGACCGTGTCGGAGGTGGCCAAGTATTTCAAGATCGACGACAAGATCATCCTTTCGATGGTTCAAAAGGGCCAGCTGCCTGCATTCAAGATCGGCGGCGAGTGGCGGATCGAGCGCGGGGACATTTATGTTTGGATCGGCGTGAACGTGCGGAACCGCCCGAACCCGCTCTTCTTGGATCTAGGCTGACTGTAGGTATTGCCAACGACAAGTTCGCGGACACGTGGCCCGTCGAAAAACTGGTTCACTCATCCAGTCCACCGACTAGCACTGGCCGAGCGCCGGTCCTGTTTACCCAACCCCACATCGTTGAGGGTGGCGTGGGTTCACGAAAGTTCACGGGATCAGGGGTGAATGCTCGACACTAATTTTGGCTGTGCGACGCAACGTCGTGAGCCACGGCGAGGGCAAACATGAGACCAAGACAGAAGAGGTTCCAGAAGCGCGAGTCGGCGGCCATTCTGGAACAGGAACGATTGAAGCGAGATCGATTGTTGGCGCCAGATCTAGACGCATTGATCGATGCTGGCGTACGCCGAATTCGGGCGGCTCAAGCCGACTTCGACAATGGCGTCATTCATGGGGCCTATGGCAAGCAGTCGATCGTTCAAACCATCTGTGGGGTCTATCGCGACTTGGCGGCAGATCCGTTGACCACGGCGATATTTCGACGTCTGCGAACCCGGCTGCAGATCGATGCCGATGAAAACTTCGACCCCCTCGGTGGCCTGATCACGCTGGCGCTCCCTGATCTCCAAGAGCCGGTGGTCGCCAACTGGACCGATGCAATCCGGCTGGCAATCGACAGTCACGTCCGCTCCCAGAAGGTCCGAGGATTTCTGTACATCACGGGGGGAATCAACCGGGCTGCTCGGCTATATCGCCAAAGATAGTTACTGGTGTCGGCACAGCATGGCTTCATCGAAGACGAAGATGAGCCAGTTCGCCGACCAAGCCGGAAACGACACTGGTTTGCGCCGGATGGAATGAACACCCTCGACTGGTAGGTGGGATGGTGGGATCGGCCTTCGCGTGGAAAATGGTCATCCTGACGGCCTTGTGGGTTTCGATACTGACCCCAAAAAAATCATGATCGTCGTTCGTCGTGTGGACACGTCGCTCGGGCAATTACCATTGGCTCCACGCTTGTTCATGGCGCTTGGCGTCGGGTTGCTGATGTCCGCTTTCTTTAGCGCACTGCGAGCAGGAGCGGACGTCCCGACGCGACACCACAACCGTCGTGAATGACCCTGAGCGGACTACCTAGCCCTCCGCCATCCCTGAGCTGCTGCCGGTTTCACGGACACCGAGTTTAGGTGTGAAGATGGAACCGGAGGTGGATCATGGAACGGAGACGATTCAGCCGCGAGTTCAAGCTCGAGGCAGTGAAGCTGGTACGCGAGCGGGGTGTTGCCGTAGCCCAGGCGGCCCGCGATCTGGATGTGCACGAGAACGTGTTGCGCAAATGGGTGAAGGAGTTTGCGGCTGACCCGCAACAGGCCTTCCCCGGCCAGGGGCAGATGAAGCCGGAGCAGCTAGAGATCGAGCGGCTGCGGCGTGAGGTGCAGAAGCTGAAGGCGGAGCGCGACATCTTAAAAAAGGCCGCGGCCTACTTCGCGAGGGAAGCGCTGTGAAGTTCGCTTTCGTCGCGAAGCACCGAGGAATCTGGCCGGTGCGGTGGATGTGCGAGGCGCTCGGGGTCTCGCGTTCTGGCTTTCATGCCTGGCTGACGCGGCCACCGAGCAAGCGGGCGCGAACCGACGAGGAGACCGGCGCCCGGGTGCGGGCGAGCTTTCTCGCCAGCGACCGGACCTACGGGGCTCGCCGTGTCTGGCGTGACGTGCTGGGCGAAGGCATCGCCTGCGGGCTGCATAAGATCGAACGCCTGATGCGGGCTCAGGCTTTGCGGGCCCGTCCTCGCCGGCGCGGGCTGCCGAAGGATGAAGGCGATCGCCTCGCGGCCGCCCTGTCGCCGAACCTTCTCGACCGCCAGTTCACGGCGGAGCGGCCGAACCAGAAGTGGATCGCCGACTTCACCTATGTCTGGACGACTGAGGGCTGGCTCTACGTGGCGGCCGTCATCGACCTGTTCTCGCGGCGCGTTGTCGGTTGGTCGATGAGTGCCAGCATGACCGCGCAACTGGTCACCGACGCGCTCGTCATGGCGATCTGGCGCCGCGGCAAGCCGGATGCTCTGCTGCATCATTCCGACCAGGGCAGCCAATACACCAGCGAGCAGTTCCAGCGGCTGATGGCCGACAACGGCGTCACGTGCTCGATGAGCCGGTCGGGCAACGTCTGGGACAACGCCGCCATGGAGAGCTTCTTCTCGTCACTCAAAACGGAGAGGACAGCCCGAAAGACCTACCGAACGCGTGACCAGGCCAGGGCCGACGTCTTCGACTATATCGAGCGCTTCTACAACGCCCGCCGCCGTCATTCGACGCTCGGCTACCTCAGCCCCATGGAGTTCGAAAAACAGCAGGCGTTAGCTTAGGATCGTGTCCACTGAACCGGCAGCAGCTCAGTTTCATGTACAGGAAACCGAGAAGCACATAAGTTCGGTCGCGCTCCCACATCAAAGTGAAGTCCGCAAGGCGTCCGATCACTCGCATCATGAGCGCGTGTAGCCGGGCGTGTTCCGCCAGCCGAGCGCTGTTCATCTGGAACACATAATCGGCGGTTTCGACAGCCGCATTCTTGTAGGCGGTGCAGAGTTGCTCAAGCTTGCCGACATCAGGTTTGCGCTCGTTGCAGAGCGTCACGATCTGTTGATGCAACCTGAGCCTCTCGGCGAACCGATCGCTGACCGCGCCCGATTGTAGACGGGTCAAGGCGTCAACCTCCTCCTTCGTGACACGGTGCTTGTCGTATATGCTTTCGAGCACTCCAAAATGACCGAAGCGGAGGATCTGGCGCAGTCCCCGCCGGGTACCCCGGATCGACATATCGTCGGTCTCGGGATCACCTGAATAGACCCGTTCGAACTGATCGGCGTCTTCGTAAAAAAGTGTCCTGAGCTTGAGACCGCCTTCGTGTTCCCGGCCGCCAAATCCTGCCGATTGCACGGCTGTGTACAGCCCCATCAACCGCTCCATGTCTTTGAGTTTGCCGATCAGGACCGCGTCCGCTTGCTCGTTGCCCTTGCCCTCCAAGACGGATGTCCTCCTGAATTGGTGACGAAGCAGGGACACCTGATCGCTCGGGATCAGATAGAGCCAGGCATAGAATTGGCTGTGCCACGGGTCCGTCTTCCAACCACCGATGTCGATGTCATCCGGCGCCACGGGCTTGAAGGGCTCCTCGTCGCCGTCTGCCCCCTGCACATCCCAGATCCACGCGAGGCCCCTTGCGTCGAGGTAGGAGCCAAACAGATAGGCGAAAAGATCGCGCTTGAACTCCTCCACCTGCCCCGCGCGCTCGCGCTGATCATTTGGCCGGGCGCGATAGCTGTGGCGAATGCGCTCATCCGACATTGAGCGGGCGGTCAGCGCGTTGAAGAGATCGGTTGCGATGGTTGCCGAGCCCAAGTCTAGCTCATCGGCGAGCGTGTTGGCGGCGAAGTAGATGTGGCTGGTTTCCTTATTGAAGTCCTCGATTCGGGCCTTCTTGCCGTCGACGACAGCTTCGACCGCTTGGCGGACAAACGCGCCATCCCGTAGCCGGCTGTCGAGCCATGAAAGGAATCCGTTTCCGTATAGCAGCCGGAGAATGCCGATCCTGAATTGATTCGGTCCCCGTGCGGTGTTCGATTCTTGCTGCGCCAACGTCAGGTACTTGATGTCGAGCGTGGCGAAGGGCTTGACGCAGGCAGGTGCTGCGCTGGGATGGTTCTGCGCAATGTTGTTCGCCTGTCGAAGAACGGCCATGAATCGGGGCGGCGAGAGGTCCGAATTGTCGCGGGCTGGCGAGAGTTCGGCGAGCAGGGCGGGGAGTCTTTCGCCGGCGTATTTTGGCACCGCCAAACGGTTAAGCTCATCTGCGACGACCTGCTTCTGCAGCGCCTTGTCGAACAACAGAAGCTGATCGAACAGGGAAAGGGCGCCGGCATCCACAGCGTCAACCTTCCGTTGCCCGATGGGGCGTGGCGGAACCGCCTCTTGCAGGACACCGCCGGCGATCAGGTCGACGAGCCGTTGCTTGGTGTTAAAGTGGTTGGTGCGGTGCCGGATTTCGCTGGCAAGGCGCAGCAGAGCCCAGAGCAGTTCCTTTCTCCCGGACACCGGGGTGGTTCTGACCAGGGAAGCCCGGCTCTTGCCGTTGTGCAGGGCGATTGCCCGGTCACCGAAGATCAGCGGAAGCTGCCTCTGAAATGTGACGTCGTCGTAATGCCGCCCAGCCAGCTTGACGGCGACGTCCGGTGCCGTGAGATCAGTGCTGCGATCGTCTTTATGACCGCCGGCTTTATCCTGATCCGCGGCCTTCTTCAGCATGGGATCAACCCAAACCTGCAAGGTGCGAAGTGAGAGTGCGACCGACGTCCGCCAAACCCGGGTGAAGGCCTCGTTTCGCTTGATCTCACTCTGACCGGCGCTGGTGACAAGCGTCTCCATCCTGCTGTCAAACGCGACTTGCGGGTCTTCCACGTCAAAAGGCAAGTCGCTGGCATGGGCCACCAGCTTGCCCAAGCGAATGAGCGCGCTCATATC
Organism: uncultured Alphaproteobacteria bacterium; assembly: GCA_963830205.1. Lineage (GTDB taxonomy): Bacteria > Pseudomonadota > Alphaproteobacteria > Rhizobiales > Kaistiaceae > CAVSRC01. The sequence continues at coordinate 20,269 of CAWHLP010000011.1, forward strand.
GGCATTCCGCCGGCGCACACCCAAGACACGCAGGAGATCGTCCTTGTCGTGCGGAAGAAGCGCACGCAATCTGCCAGCGCCATCACTGCAGGCGAGGCGGAAGCGTTCGGATTTGGCGAGCTTCTGGTAGAACTGCCGGATTGAATTGTGCAGCGTCCAAATCCGCTGCCTGTCGGACTTTTCAAGGTCCCTGAGATTCATCTCTTCGAGGACTGGTTTGAAATGAATGTACAGAATCTTCCCGAATGCCGAGGGGTATATCGGGCCCGGAAGACCCGAGATCACAGCGTTGAGAATCTGCTTTGCGACATCGTGTTGGAAATAGAGATCTTCATCATCCTTGCTGTAGGCGGTTGGGTCGTGGGACCACTCTCGCGGGTCGCTGACGCTGCCTGAGATGGCTAGACCTCGCGCCTCGATGAGGCCGCGTCCGGTCGGCCTGGCCTGGCGGTCGTCAATCCTCGTCCTCTCTTCGCCGTCAAACGTCGCCTCCTCTTCGCCGTTGATCAGCCTCCTCTCGTGGTCGTCGATTTCCGTCCTTTCTTTGCCGTCGATCTTCATTTCCTGTGTGAACAGGTGGCTCCAAATCGCAGTCGCGATAGCCTCGTAGTCGGGTTGTCCCGACGGCGTCGTGCGCCACAGGGCCTTGTGCCAGCGGCCATTGAAGCAATCCCGCGTTTTGGGCGCGTTTACTTCCGCTTCGCAGTCTTTGCGCGGATGCCCCTGGCGAACGATGGATTTGGCATTTTCGTCGTTTGCGGGGTTCGTTTGGTCGACTTGAAAACGGGCATATGGATGCACCTTGGCATCCCAGCTTGCTTTGAGTTCCTTGAACGCCTCTTCACCGTCCGGTAGTTGGCGGATTTCCGGCTCGACCCGGCTGCGAACCAGTTCCCACAAGGCGCGGGCCAGAAGTGTGCGCTCGATGTACGCCTGGAGCTCGAAGGCGCGGAGCGTCCTAGGTTTGCGGATGACTTTGTCTAGCACGGAGATTGTCTGACGCAGGATCAAAGCACAATCCTCACCGACATAATCGGCCAGGCGCCGCGGGGGCACCAGGCCAGTCTCCCGGTAGGCTTGCGGAGTGAGTTGCTTGTCGGCGGTCAGGCGAAGGCCGCGGGACAGCGTGGGCGCTTTGCCCTCGGACTCGGACTCAAGCGCGGTATAGCTTTGACCTTTTGAGCGCAGAATCTTCATGGTTCTCTCCTATCGAATGCAAGGGACCTTGGGATGGGTAGTTGAAGGCATCGCCTATCCAATGCTCCGGCGGGCTGTCGGCGGAGCACCAGAGGCCGGCGATGACGCGGTGCCTTCGGTTCCATGAGGGCGGCAGGGGGCAAAAGCCGCCTTGGCTTTCACCGGACGCCATGCGGGCCAGGAAGACTGCGGTCAACGGCCACGTATCGTGGTGCGAGTCTGAGCGTTACCCAGATGCCGACAAGTACATCGATCGCCGAGCTCAACGTGATCAGTGCGAAGGTTGACGTGCGGAAGGCCGGCACCGCCGCGAACAGCGCTATGCATGCCGCCCACAAGAGCACCGACAAGATGTGGTTCGCGTTTGTCGGCCACTCAAAGCTTGACGTTGCCAGCAGCAACTCGGCGAGCAAAAGCAATTCTGCACCGCCAATCAGCGCTTCCGACAGCGAAAGGCTGACCGCCGTGCCGGTCCAGACAATCAGAATTGTGCCAAGCGGCAACTTGAAGACCAGCGCATTGGCGGCGTAAGCCGCCACGGCCAGCGTAATCCAAGGAAAGACCCTCTTCATCGTAGTGCTCCCCATCTTGCGGACGAGTGGCATCAGGAAGAGAGTTGGTTCCGAAAATCATCGAAACCATCAAATTCCTGCGAATTATTTGATGACGCTCAACGCCGCACGGGCGCCCGCAGATGGTTGTTCAAGACAATTGCGAAGCGCGGCAACGGCCTTTTCTGCCGCATAGACCTGCTGGAGGATGGCCTCCTTTTCCGTCTTGTCGATGAACTGGTCTGAATCTGCCCGGTCAAACAGCTCGACAATCGCCGCAACGTCGATGACGATACGATTGATGCCGCTCTGGGCCGTCCGCACGAGTGATGTCTTGCCGGCGACCGACCGCGCTACCGGCATGAACGGCGATCCGTCCAGCAGATAATCGGCGATCTTGGCTTCCGGCACGTAGCGCAGAAGGCTCTGGATCTCATCGGCCGAGAAGCATGTCCGCCCGTTCAAACGGCTGGCAAAAACGTCGTAACTGATGCCCATCCGCCGCGCCACATGCCGCCGCGCATACCGGCTCTTCTTGCCGGCGAGGATGGCCGCGACCAGTTTTTCGAACTTGCCCGAGCGCCCCATTGATACGCAGTCCCAGTGGCTGCAGAGATGGTTGCCCCGCAAGTATTAGTAGTACGCTTCCGGTCAAACGGGAAGTCTGATCTGTATGAAAGGAGCCGGATTCATGCATATGCCGCAGAACGCGGCCGTCCTGGCAACGAGGTCCCTTTGCGCGCGCAGACGAGGTCCGAGGTCCGCGTAACATTGGTAGTTGTCTGCCGTCGCGCAGATTGCTCCGAAGGCTCCCGTAGACCAGGTCTGAACGTTGCTCCGTCAGAGGACGCAAGAGTTGAAAGAGAGCTGGCACTGCAATATTTCAGTCGGATGCTACTCGGCCCTTTGATTGCGGTTGATTGTCAATTTGGTTTTCGCGATGCCATCGCCCGGGTCATGGCCCTTTACAAGCTCACATGCCTCATGATGTTCGGGGCGGGTGCCTCAACGCGTGCAACGTCGTTCGGTATGACGTCAGCCTCGTAGACGAGGTCACCGCAACCGCCGTCCCGGTGGGGACAACACGAACCGATCGGCGGTCCGGGATGGCGTCAGGCGGCGGAGCCGATCGGGCCCGTCTTCTCATTCCCCCATCCGTAGCTTGGCAGCTTGGACCGTTGACCCAAATGCGATGAATCAAGACTGCAAGCTTGCGGCGACTGCCAAAATGGCGGCGACCTTGCCACAAGCGCGTCGAGCGGAGGAAGTGCGAGCGCCGACTGCCCGAGGCTCTATCAGCGGGCGATGTTGATCGATCGGCTCACGAAGTTGTCCTCGTTTAAGTCGACAAACTCACGGCCAGACCAAAGCTGGCGGTCATGACTGACGGCAAAAGTGGCAAACTGCCGGGAGTCGGTTGCGGTGGCCGCGTACGCGGGCCCGGTCCAGCTCCAAGCAGCGAGGGGGCAATTTCGGCCTGAGGCAAAGAATGGTGGGCAACAGAGGAGTGAGCCTATCCGCACAAAAGGAACGTCTAAGGAGCCATGCTCGAGTACGAGCAATGCCTGCCCTACCTCAAGAGGGCATCGCTATCGGCGGCACCACCAACGTTTCACCAATGATATCGCGCCCAACGGCGTGACGATTGCGTGGCGTCCTAGCCCAAATCTGGCGGATCTTCGCCCTCTTCACCAATTGGCATATCGCTCATAACGATCTGGTTGCAGGTTCGAGTCCTGCCGGGCCCACCACGCAGTCCCCCATTTTCGGGTCTCCACGAGCGCCCCTCGGAATTCCAACGACATTTCCGCGGCTTGGCCGGCCTGGGGGCTCGAAGGGACTGGCTGAGAGATGCCCGCGACGGCGCCAATCCGGGCAATTCGGCGGTTTGTCTCAGGAGGCCCTTTTCGACCACCAGACGTTTGAACCGGCGATCAGGTCGTGGCGAGAATCAGACGGTGAAGCCGAGGACGGCACGCTGCTCGTCCCATCGGTACGGCAAGGAGCCGAGACGGCGAAGCTTCTCTACGGTCAGGTCGACCGGCTGGAGCCCCTTCAGGATCTTCTCTACGATATCCGGAGCAAGGAAGGTGAAGCCGACCGCAGGGTATCCGCCAGGTGCCGCCCGCCGGCCTTCATGGCCCGAAGGACTCGCGGCGGCGTGTTGCGGAGGTCCAGCAGCGCCATCAGGTCGACATCATCGCTAAGGCGGCGCACCAGCTCGGCAATGATTGGTCGCCCAAGCTCCTGAGCCGGCAGGCGGCGGCCGCTGTCGTCCGTCTTGAGTGCGTTCATCAGGCGGTGAGAGACGTAATAGTGATAATGAACGGCGCCCTTGACCGCGCATCACCGCAGAGCAGCCTGTGGCGCCCAAGGTGCCAAACATCGCCTGAGCGGCTTGTGGTCGTATCTGGAGGCTCCGGAATGAGGTCTTCCGGGCCGGTAACGCCTTCGGTGCGCGGTAGGGCTTCAAGCCCGCCACCGGCCGCATCTCGATCTGTGGTGTCGCCACAACATCCATTCCATCGCTCCATCGTCATCGCGCGCTGCACATTCAGCGCGCAGTCGATTCACGACGATGGATGCGGGTGGTCCGCGAAATCAACGTTCACGCCGCCGGTATGACTCACGTGTGGGGCACCCCAAGAACGCTTCCAAAGTAGCGTCGTTTTTGAAGGGGTTTTGAAGAGGCTGGAGTGCCATCGCGCGTTCCGGACACGGAAAACACCGGCCAAAGGGTGCAGATCACGAATGCGTGAGCAGGGCCATCGGGCAGGTCATATCCGCGGGCCTCGCGCCAGGCATTTTGAGAAAGACGCCCAGATTGATTCGCGCACGTTCGGATCACCGCGACGCCGCCGGCGAGCTTCGCCAGCCGCTCCCGCAGCTTCTCACGGTCGTAGTCGGAGGTGGTCTCCTCGACCTGCGCCTTGATCTGGCCGATGCGGCCCTCGATCTCTTTCTTCTTGCCGGCGCCATCGACGATCGTGGTGTTCTCCTTGGAGATCGACACCTTCTTGGCGCCCGAGCATCTGCAGGGTGACGTTCTCAAGCTTGATGCCGAGGTCTTCGGAGATGACCTGGCCACCGCTGAGGACGGCGATGTCCTCGAGCACGGCCTTGCGACGGTCGCCGAAGCCCGGCGCCTTCACGGCTGCGACCTTGAGGCCGCCGCAGATATCCGAGACATTCTCAAGCGCGCTGCCGGCCCGGTGGAATGATTAGCTCGTTCATCCGATCGAGATATCCGTCCGTTTGGCGGCAACTACTCCATCTTCGCAGCCATGTCGCGCGCCAGCATCATATCGTTGCGGGCGTCCTTGAGTGTCGTCTTTGGCATTCTTCTTTCCGTGACGTTTCGGTGGAAAGCGCGCCACTCCGCAACGAAAGAGTCGTTCCGCGTCGGGAACATGCTCTGCACGGACACGCCGGCATTCGTCGCAGGCCCAATCCTCGTCAGCCGCGCCGGCTGGTGTCGGACATATGGCGTATCGTAGTCGACGCGGATGATCTCGGTCGGCGTATAGACCTCAAGGTGCGCGTCAAAATGCGGTATGCGGTCGACACCCGCCTCAAAGTGGCAGATGAAATGGCCATAGTCGAAGGCGGCGGAGAGGAAACGACCGCCGTCACGCTGGGCCGCGTAGATCACGCGTTCAGGCATTCCGATCAACTCGCGCATCGCCGACAAGGCGTGGCTGGAGAGGCTGAGGAGGAGAGAGTAGGCGGCGGCGCGAGGGCCGCTGTCGACGCCGATCACTTCCTTGACCCGCTCGGCATGGCGTCTGCGGCCCTCGGCGACGACAGCGTCGGAGATGTCGGTTGGGCGATAGACGTTCGACGTGTTGTCGATGATCGTCGCGTTGGGGCCAATGACGTCGTGGACGCGAGCGAGCACGATGTCGTTGCGGACCTCGGTGGCGCGCGCGACCGCCTCGACGAAAGCGGGCGCATAGCGGCGCATGTAGCCGACCTGGACGGTAACGGCAGAATCCGATTCGGCCGCGATCATCGCGTCGGTTTCAGCCAGTGTCACGGCAATCGGCTTTTCGAGAAGGACATGCTTTCCGGCACGGATGGCAGCAATGACCACCTCGGCGTGATAGGTGTCGGGGTTACTCACGAGAATTGCGTCGACGGACGTATCCTCGATGAGCTGCCGGTAGTCCTGGAAGAGGTGGACGCCTGCGAAAGGCGCGCCGACCGAGGCAAGCACCGACGGGCTGACTTCGCAAAGCGCGGTGACGGCGAAGAGGGCGCGAAGCTCGATGAGCGCGGGCAGGTGAAGGATTTGCGTGGCTTCACCGCAACCGATGATACCTACTCTGATAGGCCCTGCCATTCCGATCTCCCGATGCTGTTGTTGTTGCGCATATGTGAATGTTGTGTGGCTGTCAGCGTGCCTTGAACGACGTCGACCTGCCTGGGCGACACCGCAGGCCGAGGGTCGACGCTGCACGCTCGTGTCCGGTTTTCTGGTGTTGGTTGCGGCCGTATTGTTGTCCGCCAGCGTCCAGCGCGGTCACGCGAGCAGCTTCCGCGCTTGCTGTTCGTTCAGCGGCTCCGCGCGATCGACCCCACCTACGATCGACTGCGCGACGCCGGTTCTTGCTGCGACCAGTATGGCCTCCATGACTTTGAGAACATGAAGCGCCATGTCACCCGAGGCCCTCGGCCTGCGTCCCTCCAAGAGCGATGCCGCGAGATCGGCGAGTCCGACCATCCGGTAGTTCGCGCGGTCCGGCAATGCGACGGGCCAGTTCGGCGCACCGAACACGCCGTCGGCAGTGTCGATGTCCTGCCAGTCGGCGCCACGGTCGGACACCGAGACGACGCCGCCAAAGGTGTCCGGGTCGGGCAAACGCAGCGAGCCCTTCGTCCCGTGCAGCTCGATGGGCTGGTTGGAATGTCGAAAGACGTCCCACGATGCGCCAAAGGTGAGCTGCAGACCGCTGGAAAACTCGAGTAGGGACAAGAGGCTGGTCGGTGTGCCGACCTTGATCGTCGTGCCCTTCTTGGGACCTTCCGCCGTGAGCAGGCGTTCGCTTTGCCCGCTGGTAGCGATGGCCTGGACCCGGACGACAGGACCGACCAGGTTGACCAGCATGGTCAGGTAGTAAGGCCCCATGTCCATTACGGGGCCACCGCCGGGCTGGAAATAGAAGGCCGGGTCGGGATGCCAGTGCTCCATTCCCCGACCGAGCATGAAAGCGGTGCCGACGATCGGCCGCCCAATCGTGTCGGCATCGATGAGACGACGCGCGAGTTGGCCTGCGGGGCCGAGAAAGGTGTCCGGCGCGGATCCGATGACAAGCCCGCGTTCGGTGGCGCGTGTCACCAATTGGGACCCCTCGGCTACCGTCGCCGCCAGCGGCTTTTCCGTGAAGACATGTTTGCCGGCCTCGATCGCCCGCATCGAAACATCGAAATGGGCGGCTGCGACAGTCAGGTTGAGCACGAGATCGATGTCGGGAGAGCCGATCAGGTCATCAACGTCCATGACCTTCAGGTTGAACTGCTTCGCGCGCTGCACCGCCACCGTCTGGTTGATATCGGCGCAGGCGCGGATATCAACACCGCCGAAGAGCGGCGCATTGTGCAGATACTGCAGGGAGATGCTGCCACATCCGACAATTCCGACGCGCAGTCTGGCCTTCGTCACTTTTCAATTCCTCGCGTCAATCTTTGCGCCGAACGTTGGCTGCTTCCTTGCACCAAGGCACCACTCCGACGTTGCGACATGAGTGCGGCTCTGGTTAACGACATCAGGCTTTGGGGGTGAGCGTGGGCCTGCTCAGAAGGCAAGGAAGTCGTTCATGTCGCCACGACTATCCTCACGCCTGCCGTCTCGAGCGCGACCTTGAGTTCGCCCTGCGGCTCTTCATCCGTCACCAGGACGTCGAGCTGATCGAGGGGCGCCACTACGGCAAAGCCCAAGCGGCCCAACTTGGTCTTGTCCGCGATCACGATCGTACGGCGGGCCGCCGAGATCATGCTGGCCATCATCATCGCCTCCTCGATCCGGCTTGTCGAAATTCCATCTTCCGTGATGCCGCCTACGCCGATCACCGCGGTGTCGGCAATGATCTGCCTGGCGCCGACGAATCCGACGGGACCCAGCGTGACGCGAGCGCCGCTGCGAATTTCGCCGCCGATCAGATAAAGGCTCGTCATCGGCATGGGCGGAATGGCGGCCGGCAGGCTGAGATTGTTCGTCACGATCGTGAGACGCTGCAAATCTCCCAGGCTGGCCGCAAAAGCCACAGCCGTCGAGCCGCCGTTGACGATCAGCGTTTCGCCTTCCGAGATCAACTGCGCCGCGGTGCGACCGATGCTTGTTTTTGCAACTTGGCGCGCGTTTATTCGCTCTTCAAATGGCGAATCCGCGGACGCCATGCTGTCTATCGGCACGGCGCCCCCGTGCGTACGTCTGATCAGCCCCTGGTCCGCCAGGTTATCGAGATCGCGCCGTATTGTGTCGAGCGAGACCTCGAAACGGGCGCTCATCTCGGTTACCGTTATCTGTCCTAACTGTTTGATAAATCGCAATATTTCTGTTCTGCGCATCGCCGGTAGGGCGGAGTCGGTTTGGTTCTGTTCCTTTTCCATTCTGTCCATGGTGACTACCCGCCGTTTGGTGGATTCACGCTACCATACTTCAGGCGGACTGCTCTCGCCGCAAGTCGCATTATCGCATGAAATCGGATTAAGCCGCATATAATTGTGCTTGACGTTGCGGCTTTTTATGGCTTTATACCCCTGGCGCTGCCGATATGCACACGAAAAGTGGCAAAAACCAGCATAGGTAGAAGGTGCGGCGCCGGACGGTGAGGCGAAGTGTGTTGAGCGTCGGCGCGGTCAGATTGGCCCGTTAGGCGGCGCTGGATCCTGAAAGTGCACAATGATCACAATGTCCCATGGGAGGTAAGAATGAGCCTGATGAAAACTGCGACTGCATTGGCTGCGACCGCGGCCATTTTGGCGATCGGCACGACGGTAAGTGCGACGGTCGCCGCCGCTGATACCACCATCGAGTTCATTCAGTGGTGGGAGCCGGAATTGCCGGCCGGCGCCCTGCGGGGAATCATGGACGATTTTGAGGCCGCCAATCCCGGCATCAAGGTGAAGCTTGTCAGCGGTCCGTTCTCGGCGACCCACGATCAGGTCGTCGCGGGAGCCGCGTCCGGCACGCTGAGCGACGTGGTTGGTCTCGACGGCGCGTGGGTCAACGAGCTCGCGAAGCAAGGCGCGATCGCCCCGATGGACAGCCTGATGGACGAGACGAAATTCGACCGCTCGCAGATGGCTGACATCATCAAGGTCGACGGCAAGAGCTACATGTTCCCGCTTGCCTCGTTCGTCTACCCGCTGTTCATGAACGTCGACATGGCGAAGGCCAACGGCGTCGACAAGGTTCCGTCCACTCGTGAGGAATTCTTCGACGCGGCCAAGAAGATGACCCACGCCGACAAGAACGAGTATGGATGGGTGCTGCCGCTCTCCCTGCAGGTCCCGAATGGCGCCCAGAACGACGTGATGTCGTGGGTGTGGGCTTCGGGCGAGTCGATGCTGAAGGACGGCAAGCCGAACGTTGACAATCCGGCCGTCGTCGACGTCCTCACTTTCATCAAGTCGCTCAACGATGCTGGTGTCATCTCGCCCGGCATCGAAGCCAAGAAGGAGCAGGACAAGCTCGAGGAGTTCGTCAACGGCCGCGTCGGCATGGAGATCCACTCGCTCGCGCTGCTCAACCTGATGCGCCAGCGCAATCCGAACATGAATATCGACATCGGCGCGCTGCCGGCGGCGGACGGGTACACGGGCAAGCGCGGACTGCCCTACGCCTCGTGGGGTATCGGCATCAGCAACAACAGCAAGCACAAAGAGGAAGCCTGGAAGCTGATCTCGTACCTGGTGAGCCCGGAAGCGAACGCCAAGCTGGTAACGATTGCCCATGCGTTCCCGGGCAACGTCAACGCCAAGCCCGACATGTCGAAAGCTGACCCGCTGTTCGTGAAGGCCTTCGAGATCTTCCAGAGCGGAAAGCTCGCCAACGAGTTCATCGGGCTTCCGGTCGCTGAACAGTTGCAGCGCGACATGGACGTCGAACTGCAGAAGATGCTCAGCGGACAGCAGACCCCCGCGGAAACGGCTGCCGCCACGCAGAAGCAGTGGCTGGTGGAGTTCGCCAAGAACTAGCCGCGCGATGACGTGATGGTGGCGCGGCGCCAACTGCCGCGCCACCATTCTCGCAGGTGGAAGCCAATGTGTTCCATCGCCGCACCAAGAACCGTACTCCGAAAGACCTGCGCTGCATGAGCTTCGCCCACGATCAAACGATCGGAAGGCCGACAAAATCCCGCAAGCGGGGTCTGCTTTCCTATCAGACAAGGATGCGCTTGGTGCCGCTGGGCTATGTCGCCCCGGCGACGGCACTTTTTGCTTTGCTGATGCTCTATCCGATGGTGACGGTCCTGCGCTATTCGTTCCAGGACCGGGCGATCATCAGGAAAAACGCCGCCTTTGTCGGGCTGGACAACTATCGGGAAACCTTCGCTGACCCGGTGTTCTGGCAGGCGCTCGGCCACACCCTCTACTTCACAGTGATGAGTGTGGTTTTCCACCTTTTGCTCGGTCTGGCGTTCGCGCTGATGCTCAATAGCGAGCGCGTCAACCCGACGATCAGAAGCATTTTGCGAGTCCTTTATATTCTGCCGTGGCTGTTTACGGCCGTGGTCATCGCCATCATCTGGCGATTGCTCCTCGATCCCCAGGGCGCCATCAACGGCATCCTGATGTCGCTCCACATCGTGGACTTCAAGGTCGAGTGGTTCTCGTCGTCGCGAACCGCGCTCCATGCGATGACGTTCGTGAACATCTGGGCGGGATATCCACTCTACATGGTCAGTCTTCTTGCCGGCCTCCAGAGCATCCCCCGCGATCTCTACGAGGCTGCGAGGATCGACGGCGCCAACCCGTGGCAGAGGTTCCGCTATGTCACCATCCCGCAGCTGACGCCGATCATGATCAGCATCGCCCTATTGGATTTCATCTGGACGATGCAAGTCTTTGCACTCGTTTGGATGACGACTGGCGGCGGTCCGATCTACACCACCGAAATGCTCAGCACGTACACCTACAAACTCGCCTTCTCGCAATACCAGTTCTCCTTGGCGTCGGCGAGCGCGGTCTGCATTCTGATCCTTTCGATGAGCGTCACATATTTCTACATAAAACATCAGAAGGCGAGGTAACCGGCGGTGAACAAGCGCTCCTTCACCAGGACATGGTTGCCGACGGTGTTGACCTATCTGGGTCTGGCGATCGGCCTGGTCTTCGCGACCTTTCCGATTGTCTGGATGTTTTTCACATCGCTCAAGTCCAACACCGAAATCTTCGCGCTGCCACCGCGGCTGTTGCCCAAGCAATTCACCGTCGTCGCTTATATGTCGATCTTCAACGATCCGACCAAACTTCGCTTCTTCCTCAACAGCTATCTGGTGGCAGGCGCGGTCGCCATCCTCACTGTGCTCATCGGCCTTCTGGCCGCCTACGCCTTCAGCCGATTTTCCTTCCGGTTCAAGGGCGCGCTGAACGTGTTCATTATCAGCACCCAAACCGTTCCGCCGATCACGCTTCTTATCCCCTATTTCGGCATGGTCGTCGCATTCGGGATCTTCAATACCTACTTCGCGCTCATCCTCACGTACCTGGTGTTCACACTGCCTTATGCCATCCTGTTGTTGACGGGGTATCTGAACACGCTACCGCGCGAACTCGACGAGGCGGTCTTGGCCGACGGCGGCACGAGCTGGACGGCCTTGTGGCGCGTGGTTGTCCCCTTGTCGGTGCCCGGCATCGTCGCGACGGCGGTCTACACGTTTCTGCTGGCGTGGAACGAATTCCTGTTCGCGCTGACTTTGACCAAATCAATGGACATGAGAACCGTTCCGATCGGCATCGAGCTGCTCATGGGCCAGCACGCGTTCGAATGGAACCAGATGATGGCGATGAGCGTGCTCGGATCACTTCCCCTTCTGCTCATCTATCTGTTCGCGCAACGTTACTTCCTCGCCGGCATGACAGCTGGATCGGTAAAGGCCTAGCCATGTTCGCGCTCCCTCTCATATCGGGGTCTGCTGCGGCGATCGTGATCTTGCGGCGATGCACCAGCGAGGAAACGACTTGACCGGCGATCGAGCAAGGAATGGCGACGGACGCGATTCCGACGCCGAGGCGTTTTGGCAAAGCGGGTTCGATGCGCTTGCCAGGGCGGTGCCTGACTTTGCTGGCACGGCCAGGCGCCTCGTGACCGGCTTTGCGGTTTGCATCGACAAGCGGGTCGACCTTCATGCGATGGCACCGGCACTGAAGCGCGAACCCACAGGGCGCGTCCTTTTTGACGAGCTCATGGCGAGGGCCCGCGCCGGGCGCGGCGGCGAGGTGCAGATTGACTGGCCGGCCGGACCGGAATTTCTCGATCCGTTCGTAAAGCCTGATGAGACCTTGATCGGCGGCGCGTCTGCGCAGGCCGCGTGCTCTCTGGCTCTTCTCGGCGCGCCCGTGGTGATGGCGCTCGAGGACCGAAGCGTCGAGCAGCTTGCCCTGTTGCACCCGGCCGTCGAATTGGTTGGCGGGGATGGGGCGCTCGTCTCCGCTGGAGATGTACGCCCATCTGGCGCTGGGAAGCTGGCCCACTACATCGTCGAATACACTGCCGGACGGCCGCTTCCCGATTTCACGCCGACGCGTTCGACGCGAATAATTGTCCGCTTCGCCGAGGAGGACATCGAATACGACGCAATGTTCGAGCGCTACGGCCGGGCGCTGGGGGCCGAGGCAGGAGCCGCCATGCTCTCGAGCCCGAATGGTGTCGCTGCTGAACATTTGCCGCGGGCGCTGGAGTTCATGGCTTCATTCGCGCTTGCCTGGAAGCAGGCAGGCATAACGGTGCATCTCGAGCTTGGCGAGTATCCCGTGCCCGGCGCGCTTGATGCGACGCTGCGAAGAATGAGCGGGTCGCTGACATCGATCGGGCTCAATTTCAACGAACTGCACTCGATCCACCTGGAGCCCGCGTCCCTGGAGGCCCAGATGCGTGCTTTCGCGGAGCGCCAGGGCCTTTCTCGCGTCGTCGTTCACGCCGATACCTGGGCACTCGCATTGACGCGCGAGGACCCCGAGCGCGAACTGGATGCGCTCGCCATGGGATGCCTGTTGGCCTCAGCACGCGCCGAAGCCGGCAGGCCCGTCGCCCGGCCGCATCCGCCTTCCGCAGCCACGTTCTCCCGTCCCCCGTACACGCCAATTTCAATGCTTCCAGAATCGGGATGGCACCTCGTCTGCTGCGCGGCGCCTTACCTCGACGCTCCTGTTTCGACCCTCGGCCTTGGCGACACGTTCACCGCCGGCACCATGCTTGTCCACGCCGCACCAAAGCGGGCGACAATGCTGGCCAATCTCTCTGAATTTCTGACTCTTTCCGACGTGAGCATGAACCTGGGCGGTCGGTCGCCCGGTGGCTTGGCCGCGAACAAGATGCGGAGTTGATCATGGCGGCTGTCAGCCTGCGTGGGGTGGTTAAGTCTTTCGGCGCGGTACGAGTTATTCAAGACGTCAACCTTGAGATCGGCGACGGGGAGTTCGTGGTGCTCGTGGGCCCATCGGGCTGCGGCAAGTCGACCCTTCTGCGCATGGTCGCCGGGCTGGAGACGATCAACGGCGGGGAAGTGCTCATCGGCGACGAGGTCGTCAATGACTTGTCGCCCAAGGAACGCAACATCGCGATGGTGTTCCAGAGCTATGCGCTCTATCCGCACATGACTGTGCGCGAGAATCTGGGATTTTCGCTCAAATTGGCGCGGGCGCCGCGTGCCGAGGCGGACGCGAAGATCGAGCGCGCCGCCCTCATTCTCGGCCTCGGCGAACTGCTTGAGCGAAAGCCGCGCGAGCTTTCCGGCGGCCAACGCCAGCGCGTCGCGATGGGCCGGGCGATCGTGCGCGATCCCGCGGTGTTTCTGTTCGACGAGCCTCTCTCCAATCTGGACGCGGCACTCCGCGTGCAGATGCGTGTCGAACTCGCCGAACTCCACAACCGGCTCGCAGCAACGATGGTTTACGTCACGCACGACCAGGTCGAGGCGATGACGATGGCGCAGAAGATCGCTGTTCTCAACAACGGCAAGATCGAGCAGTTTGCGACGCCAGTGGAGCTATACGTCAAGCCGCTGAATATCTTTGTGGCGCGCTTCATCGGTTCGCCGCAAATGAACATCCTTCAGGGGCATGTGGCGGACGCGCGGGGCGGTCAAGTCACCGTGGCGTTGGCGGGCGGCGACCAGCTTACGGTCGCTTCAGGTCCGTTGTCACTGCCACTCGGATCTCGCGTCCAGGTCGGCGTACGTCCGGAGGCCCTGATGCCTGCAACGGGCGGCGTTCTTTCAGGAGTCGTGCGCCTGGTCGAATATCTCGGCGGCCTAACGCTGTTGCACGTCGCGCGCGACGCGGACGAGCCGCTCGTGGTCCAACTGCCCGGTGGCCATCGTGCGAATATCGGCGATTCGGTGCGCTTCGACGCCGCAGCCTCCGGCGTACATCTGTTCGACGCCGCCGGTCTTCGGATAGCTGGGGGCCTGCCATGACCGGCTGCACCACTGGTGCCGGAGGCTGGGCCCTCGGCGCGCTTTTCCCACTCCATTCCTCTCTCTCCGACACCTGCCGGCGCGGTCCGCGCCATTAAACCAAGGAAATCGCAATGTACCGCCTTGACACGAAACTCGCCAAAATCCGCGCCGGGAATTACGCCCCTGGCGACTTCATCATCGCCGACGCGAAGGACGGGGACATGTCCAACCCGATCCCCGGCACCGGGCCGATCCGGAACGATAAGGGCCAGCAGGTGCGGTTCCGCACGCGGCGCGAATTCCTCGATGTCATCGCCGAGATCGTGCGCCAGGACGAACTCGACATCATGCTGGTTTCGGCGTCGAACCTCGAACTGTTGACCGAGGCGGGCGTATTCAAGAACAGCGCCGTCAAGCCCGCCTTCCGCGGCAACGACACCAGCGATATCTGGGGTGCGCGGCCGAACGGCTACGGCAAGCTTGGTCCGTCGTTCCCGTTCCGCACTCCGGTCCTGAAGGACATTGCCAAGGCGAAGCTGACCGACCTGGCGCTCTACTCGGTCACCTTCATCAACAATCTCGAGGCGGATCTGAGGTCTCTGGAAGCCTTCGCGGAATTCCGCGAAGATGCCGCGGCGAACGGCATCAAATACTTCCTCGAGGTGTTCAATCCCAACATCGAGTCGGGCATCCCACCGGAAATGATCGGCTCGTACGTCAACGACTGTCTGGCGCGGTCGCTGTCGGGCGTCCTCAAGGAGAAGCGGCCGCAGTTCCTGAAGTACCCGTATAACGGACCGAAGGCGTTGGAAGAGCTGGTCGCGTACGATCCGCAACTCGTTGTCGGCGTGCTCGGCGGTGGCGCGGGAACCAACCGAGACACGTTCGAACTCATCCACCAGGCGGAGAAATACGGCGCGCGCGTCGCGCTCTTCGGCCGCAAGATCAACCTGGCAGAGAGCCAGACGGACATCGTACACTTGATGCGGCTGGTGGCGGACGGGAAGATCCGGCCGCTTGAGGCGGTGCGCGAATATCACGCGACACTGAAGGCGAAGGGAATTGCTGCGGTCCGCAGTATCGAGGACGACAGCAAGGTCACCGAAGCGGTACTCAAGGAGGCCGCCTCCGCTTAGGCTTTCTCGATTGGTCTTCGGTCGTGGCACCGGCGTAGACAACGGCGCCGAGAATGGCGTCTTCGTCAGGGCGGCTTTCTCGGTCGTTCCTTCGGCGAAGCTCAAGGCGATCGAGGATCTGAAACACCATCAATCGCTGCAAGGCGAACGCGCCCTTTCTTGAGCGATGCGCAATCAGGATGCCGGCGCAGCCGCTACACAAGGTAGCGGCTGCGGGCCATCGCGATGCGCAGGGCTCAGAAGTTTCCCCGGGCGGCCTCGGCTACCGCGATATTGCTGCGATGCGTACCATGTCGCGAACGGCCTGAAGCAGACCGGCATCCGCGTCAGACCTTCATCGAAGGTCACGGCGAGATTGCGGACTCATGTTCCGCAAGTTCGCCGATGGCATCGACGGGCGCCTCGGGTGATTTGGCGATGACCTAACGCTCACCAATCTGTGCACGGGTGTCGCGATGCTCACCGTTCGCTTTTCTGCACTGCCTTCCCATTTCGCGACACGAGCCAATCGCAAAACAGCAATCCGTTCCCGCGTGACTGCAACTGCTTCCCGCTCAACGCCACTTCGATCCCGGACAAAGACAATGGTATCCCACGACAACGACAATCGCTTCCCACTTAACGACAATGCGTTCCCGGATAACGGCAACGACCGCGGGCGGAATTCCCTGTTTCTGGTCCTCCAGACCCTGGAAATGGTGACGAATTCCCTGCTCGGTGGGGCAGGGAATCCTAACACAAGTCATTGGTTTCACGGAGAAAATGCGGTCGCGAAGCCGGGACTCAGGGCGGAATTCAGCCAAGTTCCCTGTTAATTCGCTGAGAACAGGGAGCTAGAAAACAGAGACAGGTTCGGGGAAGACTTCGAGCACCACCACCGCTTTCCGTCCGCGACAGACGTGCCTCCCCCGGGCAATTCGCCGCGCCGCGTGCTGATCTGATCGCCCTATATCCGAGACAGCAGTCCGCTTCGGAGCCAAAGGGGGGCGGTGCGGGCCTGATCCAGGAGAGGCCCATGGCAGACACGATCGAAAGCCCTGGCATTGCAGAAGCCGGCACCACCGGACTGAGCGAGGCGGAGGCGGCCCGGCGGCTCGCCCAGCATGGCGAGAACGTCCTCGCGGAAAGCCACGTCAGCCCGCTCTCCCGGCTTGCCCGTTTCTTCTGGGGGCCGATCCCGTGGATGATCGAGGTCGCGGCGCTGCTCTCGGCGGTGGTGCGCCATTGGGACGACCTCGCCATCATCCTGGCGATGCTGATCATCAACGCCGCCGTCGGCTTCTGGCAGGAGTTCAAGGCCGACAACGCCATCCAGCTCTTGAAGCAGCGGCTGGCGCTCAAGGCGCGGGTCATGCGCGACGGCGTGTGGAAGGATGTCGCCGCCAGCCAGCTCGTCCCCGGCGACCTGGTCGCGCTGTCGCTCGGCGGCATCATCCCGGCCGACGTCAAGCTCGTCGGCGGCGACTATCTCAGTGTCGACCAGTCGGCACTCACCGGCGAGTCGCTTCCCGGTCGACAAGAAGGCCGGCGACGTCGCCTATTCCGGCTCGATCGCGCGGCTGGGCGAGATGACGGCGCTGGTCACCGCCACCGGCATGAACACCTATTTCGGCAAGACCGCCCGTCTCGTCCAGCAGGCGCAGACGGTGTCGCATTTCCAGCGCGCGGTCCTGCGCATCGGCAACTTCCTCATCCTCACCACCGTCGGCCTGGTCGCCACAATCGCGCTCGCGGCGCTCTTCCGCCACGACCCGCTGGTCGAGACGGTGCAGTTCGCGCTCATCCTCACGGTCGCCTCGATTCCCGTGGCGCTGCCGGCGGTGCTCTCGGTCACCATGGCGGTTGGCGCCGAGAAGCTGGCGCGCATGAAGCGCTATCGTCTCGCGTCTGGTCGCCATCGAAGAGATGGCGGGCATGGACATATTGTGCTCGGACAAGACCGGCACGCTCACCAAGAACGAGCTCACCCTCGGCGACCCGTCGCCGGCTGCCGGGGTCACGCGCGCCGACCTGCTCGCCGCGGCGGCGCTCGCCTCTGAACGCGATGCGCCCGATGCCATCGACGGCGCCATCCTCGCCGGCCTTGCGGACGTGAAGTCGCTCGACGCCTACCAGGTCAAGGCCTTCCGGCCCTTCGACCCGGTCAACAAGCGGGCCGAGGCCGACGTCGAGAAGGATGGCCAATCCTTCTCGGTCGCCAAGGGGGCGCCGCAGGTCATCGTCGATCTGTGCAAGCTGGATGGGGAGGGACAGAAGGCAGTTGCCACAGAGGTCGATGCGGAAGCCGGGAAGGGCCTGCGCACGCTCGGCGTGGCGCGCACGGACGCGGCCGGCGCATGGCAATTCCTCGGCCTCTTGGCGCTGTTCGACCCGCCGCGCGACGACAGTGCCGCCACCATCGCCGCAACCGAAGCGATGGGCGTCGACGTCAAGATGGTCACCGGCGATCACGAGGCGATCGCGAAGCAGATTGCCGGTCAGCTCAAGCTCGGCACCAACATCGTCGTCGCCGACACGGTCTTCGGCGATCGCGTGCCTGCCGATCCGCTGCCGGCGATCGAGGCGGCGGATGGCTTCGCCCGCGTCTTCCCCGAGCACAAGTTCAAGATCGTCAAGGCGCTGCAGGGCGCCGGCCACATCGTCGGCATGACCGGCGACGGGGTCAACGACGCGCCGGCGCTGAAGCAGGCCGATGTCGGCATCGCCGTTAGCGGCGCCACCGATGCAGCGCGGGCGGCGGCCGATCTGGTGCTCACCGCGCCCGGCCTGTCGGTGATCACGCAGTGCCATCGAGGAGGCGCGGCGCATCTTCGAGCGGATGACCGGCTACGCCATCTACCGCATCGCCGAGACCACCCGCATCCTGCTGTTCATGACGGCGAGCATCCTGGTCTTCAACTTCTATCCGGTGACCGCCATCATGGTGGTGCTGCTGGCGCTGTTGAACGACCTGCCGATCATGATGATCGCCTACGACAACGCCTCGCTGGCGGAGAAGCCGGTGCGCTGGGACATGACGCGCGTCCTCACCATCGCCTCGGCGCTCGGCGTCTACGGGGTGTTCGAGAGCTTCGGCCTCTATTGGATCGTGCGCGACCATCTCGGCCTGTCGGCGCCGGTCGTGCAGGCGCTGATCTTCCTCAAGCTGCTCGTCTCCGGCCACATGACCATCTATCTGACGCGCAACCGCGGGCCCATCTGGGAGCGCCCGTGGCCGAGCTGGAAGCTGGTGGTTCCCGCCGAGACGACCCAGTTGGTCGGCACGCTGGTCGTGGTCTACGGCTGGTTCATGGCGCCGACCGGCTGGGGCTATGCCCTCCTGGTCTGGGCCTATGCGCTGGTGTCGTTCGTCATCGCCAGCGGCGTCAAGATCGCCGTCTATCACATGCTCGATCACGACTTTGGCCGCGAGGCCCGTCATCTGGCCCGCATCGAAGGGACGGCCAGCCGCTGAGTTCCTGCAAGCCACGCCAATCAACATCACGCGCTTGTGAGCGCTGCTTTTTCGTCTCAACCGAATAAGGCCGCGCGTCACGCTGTTCTCCGCTCTGTCAGTCAGTCGCCATCCGGCGGGCACACAGAACGGAGCAAGCGATGTCTCGGATTCACACGTCCTTCGCAGCAGTCTTCTTCCTTGCAGGCGTCCTCTCATTGGCCGGGGGCGCGGCTCTCGCGGCCAGCGGCGACAGCGGTGGCGGCGGCACGCCGCAGCCGGTCAAGTGCAACAAGGGCTGGACCTACGACCAGTACAAGCATGCCTGCGTCAAGAACCAGTCCCTCAACGACCAGCAGCTCTACGAGCAGGGTCGGGCACTGGCGCTGGCCGGCGCCTACGAGAACGCGCTCAATTCGCTGGGCGCGATCCGCGACAAGAACGATGCCATGGTCCTCACCATGATCGGCTATTCCGAGCGCAAGCTCGGCAACTACGACGGCGGGCTCGCCTACTACGCCAAGGCGCTGGCCATCGACCCCAACAACATCAACACCCACGAATATCTCGGCGAGGCCTATGCCGAGAAGGGGCAGCTCGATCTCGCCAAGGCCGAGCTGGTCAAGGTTGCGGCCGTCGGCGGCACGACGACCGAGCAGTACCAGGACCTCGCCAAGGCGATCGCCGGCACGCCCGACGAAAGCTGACGGCACCCAGACAGAGCGACGCGGCGCGGAGGTGGTCGCCAACCCCGCACCGCGTCGCCTCTGTCGCGGACCCAGGGTGAGGACATCCGGCATGTCTGCTCAATCGCTTGCGTGGATCGACGCGCAACTGGATCGTCTCCGCGGCCCGCTGCGCTTCGCCGGTCGCGTCTTGATTGCGGCGGTCTTCATCTATGACGCCACGCTGATCGTGCGCTTCTCGGGTCCGAACGTCGCCTACATGGAGCAGTTCGGCGTCCCCGCAATCCTGCTCTACCCGACCGCGCTCTTTCAGTTCCTCGGAGGGATCGCGATCGTCTTCGGGGTGTGGCTGCGCCCGCTGGCTGTCGCCTTCGCCGGCTTCTGCCTGATGACCGCCGTCCTCTTCCACCACGATCTCGCCAACGTCAGCGAACTCATCCAGTTCGGCAAGGATCTCGGACTGGCGGGCGGCTTCCTGATCCTGGCAGCCGGAGCCACGGCTGTGCCGCGTCCGGCGGGGCGTTGACTGAGGATTGGCCTTTCCCGGCTCGCGCGGTCGTGAGAAACGCGTGTCAAGACAAGCGCGGCGAATGACGCTATGCGTCTCCCGGCAACGGCCCGCCAAGGGCCGCCTCATTCTGCGCGGGACCATGGGATCGCATGAGCGGCAAGGGCATTGTCATCGTCGGTGGTGGACACGGCGGATCGCAGATCGCGGCGAGCCTGAGGGGCGATGGCTATGACGGACCGCTGACGCTGGTCACCGCCGAGGTCGACGTGCCCTATCAGCGGCCGCCGCTCTCCAAGGCCTTCCTCAAGGACCCGGCGCACGACCTCCTGCCGCTCAGGCCCGAATCCTTCTATGCCAAGAACGCCATCGATCTCCGCCTCGGCGCCGAAGTCGCCTCCATTGATCGGCCCGGTTCGGCGGTGGTGCTCACCGACGGGACGGCCATTCCCTTCGATCGTCTGGCGCTCGCCACCGGTGCGACGCCGCGCCTGCCGCCGGTCGCAGGCATCGAGCTTGCCGGCGTCTTCACGCTGCGCCATGCCGAGGATGCCCGCCGTCTGCGTGACGCGCTCTTTGCGGCCAACGACGTGGTCGTGGTCGGCGGCGGCTTCATCGGGCTGGAGATCGCCGGCACGGCGCGCCTGCTCGGCAAGACGGTCACCGTGCTCGAAGCCGCCGACCGGCTGATGGGCCGTGTCGTCGCCCCGGAAATCTCGCAGCATTTCCTCGCGCTGCATCGCGGCTGGGGCAGCGATATCCGTCTCGCCACCGCCGTCGGCGGCATCGTCGGGGAGGACGGCAGGGTGGTCGCGGTCGAGACCGCCGCCGGTGACCGCATCCCGGCCGACATCGCCGTCATCGGCATCGGCGTCACGCCCAATGTTGCGCTGGCACAGGCTGCCGGCGCCACCATCGACAACGGCATCCTGGTCAACGAGTTCATGGAGACCAGCCTCTCCGGCGTCCACGCGGTGGGCGACTGCGTCTCCTTCGACCACTGGGATCTCAAGCGCCGCGTGCGGCTGGAATCCGTGCAGAACG
Organism: uncultured Alphaproteobacteria bacterium; assembly: GCA_963830205.1. GTDB lineage: Bacteria > Pseudomonadota > Alphaproteobacteria > Rhizobiales > Kaistiaceae > CAVSRC01. The sequence goes on from CAWHLP010000011.1 coordinate 41,447, forward strand.
CCGTCGACCAGGCGAAGACTCTGTCGGCGGTGCTGACCGGCAAACGTGAGCCCTATCGCGCGGTGCCGTGGTTCTGGTCGGACCAGGGCGACGTCAAGCTGCAGATGGTCGGCCTGTCCGCCGACGCCACCGAGAGCCATCTCCGCGGCAACCCGGACGACGGCAGCTTCTCCGTGTTCCACTATGCGGGAGCGCGGCTGGTGGCGATCGATTCGGTCAACCGCGCCGCCGACCACGTCCTCGGCCGCCGCATGATCGGCGCCGGCATCTCGCCGCCGCCGGCCAGCGTCGCCGATACGAGCGTCGACCTGAAGGCGCTGCTTGCGGCGCACGCACCGGCCGGGTGAAGGTGGGCGCTTCCTCGGGGCGCGCGCGTACGAACGAGGAGGCCATGACATGAGCCGGCGGCGACGACGACAAGCTCAGCCTCGCCGAGATCGTCGCCATCGGCATCGGCGGCATGGTCGGCGGCGGCATCTTCGCGGTGCTGGGCCTGGCCATCGAGACGGCCGGCCACGCGGTCGCCATCGCCATGGTCTTCGGCGGCGTCGTGGCGCTCTTGACCGGCATCTCCTACGCCCATCTCGGCCTTGCCTTCCGCGACGATGGCGGCAGCTTCACCTATGTCGAGCACGCCTTCGGCAATACGGTCGTGGCCGGCGTCGCCGGCTGGCTTCTGGTCGCCGGCTATGTCGGAACCCTGGCGCTCTATGCCACCACCTTCGGCGCCTATGGCGCGGCGATGCTCTCCGGTGGTGGCGGTCCCCATTGGCTGGCGCCGGCGCTGGGGCTTGTGGTCGTTGCCGGCTTTCTCGGCATCAACCTCTTCGGCGCCTCGACCTCGGGCCGCATCGAACTGGCGATCGTCGGCGCCAAGGTCGCGATCCTGGCGTTCTTCGCCGTGGCCGGTATCGTCACCATCAAGGCCGACCACATGCTGCCGGTGTTCAATCTCGGGCCCGCTGCGCCGCTGGTGGCAGCCGGGCTGATCTTCGTCGCCTATGAGGGCTTCGAACTGATCCCCAATGCCATTCAGGAGATGCGCCAACCCGAGGCGCGACCTCAAGCGCGGGCTGATCCTCGCCATCCTCATCACCTCGGCCATCTATGTGGTCGTCAGCCTGGTGGCGCTCGGCAACCTCACCCCGGCCGAGGTCGCCAAGGACCAGGAATATGTGCTTGCCGTTGCGGCGCGGCCGATGCTCGGCGAGGCCGGCTTCGTGCTCATCGGCATCGCCGCACTGATGTCCACCGCTTCGGCGATCAATGCCACCCTGTTCGGCTCGGCGCGGCTGGCGATGGTGATGGCGGCGGAGCACGCGCTGCCGCGCGTCTTCTCCATGCGCGAGCACACGCGCGACGTGCCCTGGGTGTCACTGGTGATTCTCTCGTTGCTCACCGGCGCGTTCCTGCTGCTCGCCGACCTGACCGTCATCTCCTCCTTCGCCAGTGCGGTGTTCCTGACCATCTTCGCGGCGGTCAACCTGTCCGCCTGGCGCCTGCGGTCCCGTGTCGCAGTGGCCGCCGCGATCCCGCTTGCCGGGGCGGCGTTCTCGCTTGCCGCGCTCCTCGTCCTCCTCTGGCACACCTGGCAGACCGACCGCGCCAGCCTGGCCTGGATCGGCGGCTTCTTCCTCGCCGCGATCCTCCTGGAAGTGCTGGTTGTCGCGGTGCGCGGGCAGCGGCCCAAGCCGGCATTGTCAGCGAACTGAAAGCCGGCCGACAGCTCCCCGACAGCGCGATTGGAATAGCCGTGACCTGACGCAATTCGCTGGCTCTATGTTCAGCAGCGTCCACCGCGCAATTGCGGGCACCGTCATAAGGTGTTCGGGGGAAAGGCTCTTCCGGACGGGGCGACGGTCGGCGCACGCGGTCTGCTCCCGGTGTCACACCGAAGGAGACGATAACTCATGAACGTACTGGTTAAGCGCGCCGCGTTGGCGCTGTTCTCTGCTGTTGCCCTCACGGCCGCCTCGAGCGCGGCCATGGCGGTGGAAATCGTCCACGTGTCGCTGTGGGACAAGGGCGCCGACATGCAGATGGTGACGGGCCTCGAGTACGAACCCGGCAAGACGATCGACCTGTCCAAGGCGACCATGGGCGTCAGGGCAATGCCGGCTCATGCCAAGGCGGGCAAGATCACCTTCGATGTGACCAACAATTCCAAGGACACGATCCACGAGATGATCGTCATGCAGCTCGACGCTGCCGGCGATGCGTTGCCCTATATCACCGACCAGAACATGGTCGACGAGGACAAGGCCGGCGACAAGGGCGAGGTGTCCGAACTCGATCCCGGCAAGTCCGGTTCTCTGACGGTCGAGCTCAAACCCGCCAAGTATCTGCTCATCTGCAATGTGCCCGGCCACTACGCCTCGGGCATGTGGACCGAGTTCACGGTCACCCAATAGCCGCAGGAAAAGGCGTGGCGGGCGGCGCGGACTTGGTCGGTGCCGCCCGCGATCGGCCTTGCGGCTAGCTGTGCCGGGCGAACTGCATGATCACCTCGAGATCGAGCTTCTCGCCGACCAGCCGCTTCAGCGCGGCAAGCGTGTCCCCGGGCGACTTCACGTAGACCTCGTCGCCGCCCTTCACCTCGATCAGCGCCTTCAGCTCGTCCGAGAGGTTGGCCTGTTCGAGATCGTGCCTGGAGGGCGTCAGCACCACGATCTGGTCGGCGCCGATGATCGCAAAATAATAGTGGTAGGTCAGCTTGCCGGTCTTCTTGTCCGGGTCGTCGACCTGGATCAGGTAGCGCGTGCGCGCCAGCTCAGGCATCGCCAGGACGCGGAAGGTGAGGGGCTTGCCGCTGCCGGCGGGATCGCCCAACCGATAGTCCTTGCCGTGGCGGGTGATCGCCGCTCTCGCCTCCTTGTCCGAGGGGATGATGTCGTAGGTCCCCTCCTGAATGGGCGTGACGACCTTCAGTGCGCTGGCGACGTCGCCAGGGCTGGTGATGCCGCCGGTGCAGGCGGCGAGCGCCAGGGCGGCCAGTGCCACGAAGGCGGTAGCGGCAAATCGCATGGGGGCTGGGCTCCTTGCTGGTCAGGCGGTTTGTCGACCGGGAATCCGGCAGGGGCCAGACCGCGCGGCGGCGAGATGGTGGTTTCGATTGCCCGAAATGGGGCAATCGACTAGAAGGGCGCTCACTTCTCCCATCTCTCGAGGAACGAGGATCGCGACACCGATGGCGCGCCAGTTTATCTATCACATGCAGGGCCTGACCAAGTCCTATGCCGGCGGCAAGAAGGTCCTGGAAAACATCAACCTGTCCTTCTATCCGGACGCCAAGATCGGCGTGCTGGGGCCGAACGGCTCGGGCAAGTCGACCCTGCTCAAGATCATGGCGGGCACCGAGAAGGAGTTCTCCGGCGAGGCGTGGCTGGCGGAGGGCGCCACCGTCGGCTATCTGGCGCAGGAGCCGCCGCTCGATCCCGACAAGGACGTGCTCGCCAACGTGATGGAGGGCGTCGCCGGCAAGCAGGCGCTCATCGACCGCTACAACGAGCTGATGATGAACTACTCCGACGAGACGGCGGAGGAGGCGACCAAGCTCCAGGACCAGATCGACAGCCAGAACCTGTGGGACCTCGACGCCCAGGTCGAGCAGGCGATGGATTCGCTCGGCTGCCCGCCCAACGACGCCGACGTGACCACGCTCTCCGGCGGCGAGCGGCGCCGGGTGGCGCTGTGCCAGCTACTCTTGCGCCAGCCCGACCTGCTTCTCCTCGACGAGCCGACCAACCATCTCGACGCCGAGACGGTGCGCTGGCTGGAGAAGCACCTGCGCGAATATCCGGGTGCCATCCTCATCGTCACCCACGACCGCTACTTCCTCGACAACGTCACCGGCTGGATCCTCGAGCTCGACCGCGGCCGCGGCATTCCCTACGAGGGCAACTACTCGGCCTATCTGGAGAAGAAGGCCAAGCGGCTGGAGCAGGAGGGCCGCGAGGACGCCGCCCGCCAGCGCGCTCTGGCGCAGGAGCGCGAGTGGATCGCCGCTTCTCCCCGCGCCCGCCAGGCGAAATCCAAGGCGCGCATCCGCGCCTATGACGAACTGCTCAAGCGCAACGAGGAGCGCGCGCCCGGCACCGCCCAGATCATCATTCCGCCGGGCGAGCGCCTCGGCGATACCGTCATCGACGTCGCGGGCTTGTCGAAGGGCTATGGCGACCGCCTGCTGATCGAAGACCTCTCCTTCAAGCTGCCGCCCGGCGGCATCGTCGGCGTCATCGGCCCGAACGGGGTGGGCAAGACGACGCTCTTCCGCATGCTGACCGGCCAGGAAGAGCCGGATGCCGGGTCCGTCCGCCTCGGCGACACGGTGCATCTCGGCTACGTCGACCAGAGCCGCGACGATCTCAGCCCCAACAAGACGGTGTGGGAGCAGATCTCGGAGGGGCAGGACATCATCAAGCTCGGCAAACGCGAGATGAACTCGCGCGCCTATGTCAGCGCCTTCAACTTCAAGGGCGGCGACCAGCAGCAGAAGGTCGGTTCGCTGTCGGGCGGCCAGCGCAACCGCGTGCATCTTGCCAGCCTGTTGAAGAGCAGCGCCAACGTGCTGCTGCTCGACGAGCCGACCAACGACCTCGACACCGAGACGCTTGCCGCGCTCGAAGACGCGCTGGAGGATTTCGCCGGCTGCGCGGTGATCATCTCGCACGACCGCATGTTCCTCGATCGCCTCGCCACCCACATCCTCGCCTTCGAGGGCGACAGCCATGTCGAGTGGTTCGAGGGCAACTTCGAGGACTACGAGGCCGACAAGGTCCGTCGGCTGGGCGCCGACGCCGCCAACCACCACCGGGTGAAGTACAAGCAGTTCGCAAGGTGAGGGGGCTCAGGCCGGCGGGGAAGAGGCCGCATATCGCAGGAATGACGATTGACGTCACTCGTCAATTGTTATACCAAATTCGTTGATGATCCTGAGCTTCCGCGACAGGCGCACGGAGTTGTTTGCGCGCGGCGACGACGTCGCGGCCTTTCGTGCGTTCGAAGATCAGGCGCGCAAGCGACTGCGGGTGCTCGATGCGGCGACGGACCTCAACGACCTGCGCGCCTTGCGCAGCAATCGTCTTGAGGCGCTGGCGGGCGATCGGAAGGGGCAGTTCAGCATCAGGGTCAACCTGCAATGGCGCATCTGTTTCGAGTGGCCACGCGGAGCGCAAGGCCCGTCGAACGTCGAGATCGTCGACTATCATGGATAGGAGAACAGTCGTGGCCCACCCCATCCATCCTGGTGAAATTCTCGCTGACGAACTCTCCGAGCTGGGCGTGACAGCCGCAGAACTCGCCCGGCAGATCGATGTGCCGGCCAATCGCATCTCCCAGATCATCAATGGCAAGCGCAGCATTACAGGCGACACGGCATTGAGGCTCGGTCATTGGTTCGGAATGAGCCCGCGTTTCTGGACCAATCTGCAAAGCGCCTACGATCTAGAAGTGGCGGAGGCGGAAATTGGCAAAGAGATATCGCGGTTACCCAAGCGCTCGGCTGCCTGAATGTCCGCTTGGCCGCGGTGACAATGGCTCAAATTCGCCTTGTATCACGCTGCCTTCCGCCGTGCTCCGACCAGCGTGTTGGCGTCGAGGCCCCATTCTTCGGCCAGCGCGCGGATCATCGATTTGGACAGGTCGCGTTTGCCGCCCAGCACTTCGGCAGCGCGGCCGCTGGAGCCGAGCAGGCGGGCGAGATCGGATTGGGTGAGGCCGCGATTGTCCATGGAAGCCTTGAGGTATGAGATCGGCTCCATCGGCAGGTCGGGAACCTGTTTGGCTTCATAGGCCATGACCAGGATGGTCAGCAGCTCAAGCTCCTCGTTGGTCTCGGCGTCGGGCCGCACGACCAGCATCGTCGATGCGCTTGGCTGCGGCGTGGTAGTCGCGCGCCGTCTTGATCGGCCTGGGCAGTTTCATCGATTCAGGTCCTTCTCGCTTCACGGACCGTGCTCCCAATTTGGGAGTGATTTCAAGCGGTGAGCCTCACGTTCGCCGGCACGGCTCCTGACACGAAGCTGTCAGGGTGCGTGCTAGCCTTCGCGCCATGTCGGACCCTTGCTACTGGATCGGCGTCGCTTCGCGCGACCATGTGCTGAAGGGTGTCGCCGGTGGCTTCTGCCAGCTCGGCCATGGCAAGGCGGCGCCCGTGAAGCGCCTCGCACCGGGCGATTGGATCGCCTATTACTCGCCGCGCACGGCATACGAAGGCGGCGAGCCGGTGCAGGCATTCACGGCGATCGGGCGCATCAAGCTGGGCGAGGCCTATCAGGGCAGACATGGGCGGCGGCTTTCATCCCTTTCGCCGCGATGTCGCCTGGCGCAAGGGCCGTGAGGCGCCGGTCCGTCCGCTGCTCGACCGGCTGAGCTTCACCCAGGGCAGGACTGGCTGGGGCTACGCCTTCCGGCGCGGCAGCTTCGCGGTGACTGCGGAGGACTTCGCCATCATCGCCGAGGCGATGGATATTGAACTCGGCGCCTGATTGCCACCTGGCGGCAGCGGCGATAAGGAAGCCGTCCCTTCCTCCGTTTGGTGTCTGCCATGTCCGCTTGGTCCCCATCGCAATATCTGAAGTTCGCCGACGAGCGCTCGCGCCCGGCGCGCGACCTGCTCAGTGCGGTGCCGCTCACCGAGGTCCGCCGCGCGGTCGACATCGGCTGCGGGCCGGGCAATTCGACCGAACTCCTGGTCGCGCGCTTCCCAGGGGCCGAGGTCATCGGCCTCGACAGCTCGCCGGAGATGCTGGAAGCCGCGCGCGAGCGCCTGCCCAACGTCAGCTTCGTCCACGCGGACGTAGCGACGTGGATGCCGGCGGCGCCGGTCGACCTCCTCTATGCCAACGCCACCTTCCAGTGGGTGCCCGACCATCGGGCCGTATTGAAGCGCCTGTTTGCGGCGCTGCCGTCCGGCGGTGTGTTGGCGGTGCAGATGCCGGACAATGTCGCGACCGAACCATCGCATACGCTGATGCGGGCGGTCGCCGCCGATGGGCCATGGGCGCCAAAGTTCGTGGAGCCGATCGCGCGCGAGACGATCGGCACGCCTGCCGACTACACCAACCTGCTCCAGCCGGCGGCGGCGCGCATCGACATCTGGCACACGCTCTACAACCACCCGCTGGCGAACGTCGCCGCCATCGTCGAGATGATCCGCTCGACCGGGCTTCGCCCCTATCTGGCGCGCCTTGAGCCGCACGAGCAGGCGGAATTCCTGTCGCGCTATCAGGCGCGGCTCAAGCAAGCCTACCCGCCGCTTGCCGACGGGCGCGTGCTCTTCCGCTTTCCGCGCCTGTTCATCGTCGCCGTCAGGGGGTAGGCGGCCTCTTTGCCTTGGCGTAATTCCGGACGGAAAGAGTGGCGTCCACTTGTCCCGGAATTGCTCAATCCGCCAGAAGCTGGACCAGGCGGTTGGTGCGCGTCAGGCGGTCGGCCAGCATGGCGGCGATGCCGGCGTGGAAGCGGGCGGCGATCTCCGGCTCGGCTGCGCGCAGCCGGTCCAGGTTGGCGCGGCTGAAGCGCCACGCCACCAGCGGGCTCTCGGCAATCACCGAGGCCGAGCGCGGCACCGAGAGATAGAAGGCGATCTCGCCGACGACGGCGCCGTGGGCGAGGGTGGCCAGGCGGATGGCGTGGTTGCCGTTGGCGAGCTCCACCGCGGCGCGGCCGGACTCGACGAAGAAGATGTCGTCGGAGGGCGTGCCCTGGGCGATCAGGGGCTCGCCCGCAGCGATCTCGACCCGCTCGCAATAGGGGATCAGCGCCTCGGCGGAGACCGCGTCGCCGACCACGCCGGTGAGGATGTCGCGGGCCGGCCGGCTGTCGACCTTGGCGAGCTTCGGCGCCACCTCGGCAAGCAGCGCGTTCTCGCACCATTCGACCCCGTGGTCGAAGCTCGGCGCGATGCGCACCGGGCTCGCCTCGCCGTGCTCCAGCCCGCCGCGCAGCATCGCCTTCCTGACCGCGTCCGCCATGCCGGTGAGCACCAGCACGAAGCCGGCGGGCGCGGCCGTCTGGGTCAGGCGGATGAAGGAGAGGACGGCCGAGGAATCGAGGCCGGCGACGCGGTCGAAGTCGATGACCAGGAAGCGGATCGCGGGCCGGCTGGTGTCGGCGAGGCGCTCCAGGATGCGCTTCCTCAGCCGCTCTGCGGTGCCGAAGAACAGGTAGCCCTGCAGGCGGAGCAGCAGGATCGCCTCGCCGTTGTCGTGCAGCACCGCCAGCCGCTCGTCGGAGGCCCCGGCGCCGGACTGGTAGTCGCGGCCGGTCAGCGTGTAGCGGACGATGTCGACGCGGCCGTATTCGACCGCGAACAGCACCGCGGCGGCGATCAGCCCGACCAGGATGCCCCAGGCGAAGCCGACGAAGGCGATGACCGCGAAGATGAGGACGACGACGGCGTATTCGGAACGCGCCAGGCGGGCATGGGAGGTGATCAGCCACTGGTGCAACAGCCCGCCGCCGATCCACACCAGCACGGCGCCGAGCAGCGGCGTCGGCATCAGCGACAGGATCTGGGGGCCGAAGGCCGCGGCGGCGGCGCAGCAGGCGGCGATGGTGATGCCGACGATGGCATTGGCGGCCCCCAGCCGCGAAGCCAGCACGGTGCTTGACAGGGAGTGGTAGCCGGGCGTGCCGCCGCCGGCACCGGCGATGAGGTTGGCGATGCCGGTCGCACGCAGTTCGCGGTCGAGGTCGAGGTCGCGGCGGGCGTCGAGCTCGATGCCGGTGGCGTTCATCAGCGTGGCGATGACAGCGAGCAGCGGGATGGTGGCGAGGCCGAGCGTCTGGGCGCCGATCACGCGCCAGTCGACAAGCGCGAGATCGGCGGGCAGCAGGGGCGGCCACAGGGCATGGCCAGGCGCCAGCGCCATCAGCCAGTGCTCGGCCCTGAGCGTCGCATGGGGGATCGCCGCCAGCCAGACGACGAGGTTGAAGAGCGCCAGGGCGGCGGCGATGGTCGCCGGCAAGGCCAGCCGCCAGCCGCCGCTCAGCCGGCGGACAAGGGCGATCGCCGCGATCAGGCCGGCGGCGGAGAGCAGGCGGCTCGCCATGGTCGGCTCGGAGAGCAGCGCCAGCGGCGCCCCGGCGAAGTGGGCCCCGGCGATGGCGTCGATACCGCCGACCAGGATCAGCCAGCCGGACCCGGCGAGGAATCCGCCGATCACCGGAAAGGGGATGAAGCGAATGAAGCGGCTCAGGCGGAAATGGCCGAGCAGCCAGGTGCCGGCGCCGACGGCAAGCGTGGTCAGCGCCACGGCCGCCACGACGGTGGCGAGCACCGCGCGGTCGTTGCCGGGGGCAACATGGGCGGCGATGGCGCCGACAATGCCCGCCATGGCGGCGACGGGAACGCCCTGGGCCATGGCGACCACGCCGCGGGTCGAACTCAGGAGCGGCATCATCAGCGCGGCCACGGCGCTGGTGAACAGCGCCATGCCGGCACCGCTCGACGCCAGCGCGACGGGAAGCGCGGAGAAGAGCAGCGTGCCGTAGCCGATCGACTGGACGATGGCGAGCAGGCCGCTCACCACGCCCACGGCGATGCTGTGCACAACACGATTGCCGGCTTCACCGGCCGCCGGCGAATGCGAGGCGGTGTCCATGAGCCCCCGTCAGGTCCTGTCTCGGCTGGTGCAGGCTCCGACGTGGATCCGGCGGGCCGCTCTTTCCCCGCCCAACAGTGTTCCCGTTTGGCCCACGGTCCGTCAATGCCATGAACAGCAATTTGTGCTGCCCGCGCCGTGGGCAGAGGACAGTGGCCGTCTCAGGATGAGGCCGTGGCGGCCTTCATCCCTGGGCTGCCGCCAATGCCGCCTCTGCACCCACACCGGTCGCGGCCTGCCGCCGCCGCTCCGCTGCCGCCGCGGCCAGCCGCTCCAGCACCATCACCGTCGTGTCCCAGCCGATGCAGCCGTCGGTGATGCTCTGGCCGTAGGTAAGCGGCTTGCCCAGAACCAGGTCCTGGCGGCCGGCGACGAGGTTGCTCTCGATCATCACGCCGACGATGCGGCGGTCGCCGTCGCCGATCTGTCGGGCGAGGTCGGCCACCACCTTGGGCTGGTTCTCCGGCTTCTTGGCGCTGTTGGCGTGGCTGGCGTCGATCATCACCACCGGCGCGGCACCGGACTGCTCGAGCACGGCGCAGGCGGACTCGATCGAGGCGGCGTCGTAGTTCGGTGCCTTGCCGCCGCGCAGGATGATGTGGCAGTCGCCGTTGCCGGCGGTTGTCGCAATCGCGGCACGGCCGGTCTTGGTGACGGCGAGGAAATGGTGTGGCTCCGAGGCCGCCTGCACCGCATCGACGGCGATCTTGATGTTGCCGTCGGTGCCGTTCTTGAAGCCGACCGGGCAGGAGAGGCCGGAGGCGAGCTCGCGGTGCACCTGGCTCTCGGTGGTGCGCGCGCCGATCGCCCCCCAGGCGACAAGGTCGGCGAAATATTGCGGCGTGGTCATGTCGAGGAACTCACAGCCGGCCGGCAGCCCCTGCCGGTTGATCTCGAGCAGCAGCCGGCGGGCGGTCCTCAGCCCCTTGTCGATCTGGAATGAGCCGTCGAGGTCGGGGTCGTTGATCAGCCCCTTCCAGCCGACCGTCGTGCGCGGCTTCTCGAAATACACCCGCATGACGATCTCGAGCGTGCCGCGCAGGTCACGCCTGAGTTCGGCGAGGCGGGCGGCATAATCGAGCGCGGCGATGGGGTCGTGCACGGAGCAGGGGCCGACGACGACGACCAGCCGGTCGTCGCGGCCGGCGAGGATGTCGTGGATGGCGCGGCGGGCGCTGGCGACCGTGCGGCTTGCCACGGCGTCGCGCGGGTACTCGCGCATGATCTCGGCCGGGCTACTCAGTTCCCTGATCTCGCGGATGCGCAGATCGTCGGTGTCGTTCGGCATTTCCATCTCCTTGGATCGGACCTGCCGGCGGCAACAAAAAAGCCGCCAGTCGGTCTGGCGGCTCTCGGGAACTTTCTGGTTCGGGTCTTCTAGATCGAACGCGCCCCTGCCTCCGCCGATGTGTGCGGATAGCTAAACCAGAAGCCATAATAGGTGGCGGCTGCGCGGATCATGGGTTGCCTATAGGGGAGATCGCCGCGCTTGTCACGCAGCTTGTTGCCAGCGAAACGCCGAAGCGAAAATTCTCCCTCCCCTGAAAGGGGAGGGTCGGACCGAAGGTCCGGGGAGGGGTCTTGGCCGCGGCACTCCCTGACCCCCACCCGCCGCGCTGCGCGCGTCGACCTCCCCCTTTCAGGGGGAGGAGATCATGGTCCGCTCTGACCGCCACCTTCACTCGCCGTCGTCGGTGCCTTCCGCGTTCCCCTCGTCGAACACCGCGAGGCGATCGAGCGTCGTCTCCCACAGGTGCCGGTAGCGCCCGATCCATTGGTCGACGGCGCGGACCGTCTCGACGCGCACGCGCACCACCCGCCACTGGCGTTCGACCCGCCGCTCGATCAGCCCGGCCGCCTCCAGCACGCGCAGGTGCTTGGAGATCGCCGGCCTGGACATGGCGAAGGGGGCGGCGACCTCGCCGGCCGTGCGTTCGCCTTCGGCGAGCAGGCGCTCGACGATGGCCAGACGGGTGGGGTCGGAGAGGGCGCCGAAGATGGGGGGAAGCGACGTGGGTGTCATATCGCGGGTTTCCGCTTGGCTATTTAACCCATTGGTTAGCGGCCCGCCGAAGATGTCAAGGCGCATAGGCGTGGCAGCGGCAGATCGCCCCGTCTCCGCCGCCCATTGCCACGCATCCATTTAACGTATAAGGATATCTTTATGTCTCGCGCAAAAGGAGCGCGCCCATGTCCGAACCGGCCCCGCTCGCCTTCGACACCGCCATCGCCGCGCTCAAGGCCGCGGGCGAGGCGACGCGCCTGCGCATCCTCGCTTTGCTCGGCCAGGCCGAGCTGACGGTCAAGGACCTCACCGCCATCCTCGGCCAGTCGCAGCCGCGCATCTCGCGCCATCTCAAGCTGCTGGCCGAGGCCGGCCTGATCGACCGCTACCCGGAGGGCGCCTGGGTGTTCTATCGGCTGACCGACCAGGGCCCGGCGCGGCGCTTTGCCGGCGACCTCCTGGGGCGCATCGATGCCGGCGACCCGGTGCTGGGGCGCGACCGCGAATACCTGGCGGCCGTCAAGCAGGGGCATGCCGTGGCGGCGAGCCGCTACTTCGCCGATCATGCCGGCGAGTGGGACACGATCCGCGCCCTGCATGTCGCCGAGGCCGCGGTCGAGGCGGCGATGGTTGCCGCGGTTGGCGAGCGGGCGTTCGAGAGCATGCTCGATCTCGGCACCGGCACCGGCCGCCTGCTGGAAGTGTTCGCGCCGCTCTACAACCGCGCCATCGGCATCGATGCCTCCGCCGACATGCTGGCGGTCGCCCGCGCCAATCTCGATCGCGCCGGCATCGCCAACGCCCAGGTGCGCCTCGGCGACATCCAGCACCTGCCGTTCCAGCGCGACAGCTTCGATCTGGTGACCGTCCACCAGGTGCTGCACTACCTCAACGACCCGGAACGGGCGATCGCGGAAGCCGCGCGCGTGCTGCGTCCGGGCGGCCGGCTGCTGATCGTCGATTTTGCGCCGCACGACCTGGAGTTCCTGCGCGAGCATCACGCCCATCGCCGCCTCGGCTTCGCGCCGCAGGCCATGCGCCAATGGGTCGAGGCAGCGGGCCTGGCGCTGGTCGCCGCCCGCGATCTGTCGGCGGGCGGCGAGGGGTCGGGCAAGTTGACCGTGACGCTGCTGCTTGCCCGCGACAAGCGCATGGCGATGGCCGACGAGCCGGCCGCCAGCCGCGAGGTGGCGTGATGACCCAGGTCAAGCACAACGCCCGAGGGACAAGCGGGCTCAACGTCTCGTTCGAGTTCTTCCCGCCGAAGACGGAAGCGATGGAGCAGACGCTGTGGCAGTCGATCGCGCGGCTGGCGCCGCTCGCGCCCCACTTCGTGTCGGTGACTTATGGCGCCGGCGGTTCGACGCGCGAGCGCACCCACGCGACGCTCAAGCGAATCCTCACCGAGACGACGCTCCATCCGGCGGCCCATCTCACCTGCGTCGGTGCCACGCGCGAAGACCTTGACGGCGTCGTCGACCGCTACGCCGAGATCGGGGTCAGCCACATCGTGGCGCTGCGCGGCGACCCGGAAGGCGGCCTCGGCACGCCCTATGTGCCCACCCCCGACGGCTACAGCTACGCCGACGACCTGGTCGCCAGCATCAAGCGCCGCCATCCCGACATGGAGGTATCGGTGTCGGCCTATGTCGAGCGCCATCCGGAAAGCCCGGACTGGCGGGCCGAACTCGACAACCTCAAGCGCAAGGTCGACGCCGGCGCCGACCGGGCGATCACCCAGTTCTTCTTCGACAACGACCTGTTCGATGCCTTCCGCGAGCGTCTGGCGGCGACGCGCATCGATATCCCGCTGGTGCCGGGCATCGTGCCGGTCACCAACTTCACCCAGACGGCGCGCTTTGCGTCCAAGGCCGGCGCCAGCGTGCCGGCCTGGCTGGCGGAGCGCTTCGCCGGGCTTGAAGATGATCCCGGCACCCGCCAACTGATCGCTGCGGCGGTGGCCGCCGAGCAGGTGCTCGATCTGGTCGAGCGCGGCGTCACCGACTTCCACTTCTACACCATGAACCGAGCCGACCTGGTCTATGCCATCTGCCACCTGCTCGGCATCAGGCCACCCAAGCCGGCACCGGCGGAGGCCGCCGCATGAGCGCTCAGAGGACAGGTGAATTCTGGTCAGAACGACCTATATTATGGTCAGTCTGGTCAGAATTCGGAGGTGAGTCATGACGACCTGGCAGGTGCAGCAGGCCAAGACCCATTTCAGCGAGGTGATCGAGCGCGCCCAGAGCGAGGGGCCGCAGACAATCACCAAGCACGGCAAGCCGCGCGCCGTGGTGCTCTCGGCGACCGAATATGAGGCGCTGAGCAACGGCAAGGCGAAGCCCAAGCGCGACTTCGTCGATTTCCTGATGAATGCCGGTCCGAAATTCGATGACTTCGACATCGAGCGCGACAAGACCGACACAGGAAGGGACATCGACCTTGAGTGAGGCCGGCTATCTGATCGACACCAATGTCGTTTCCGAAGGGCGACGGAAGCGCGGTGACCCGCGTGTGGCGGCGTTCATGGGCAGCCTGGAAGGGAGACCTGTCTTCATCAGCGTCCTCACGCTCGGCGAACTGCGCAAGGGTGCCGAGTTGAGGCGGCGCAACGATGTGGCCGGCGCCGAGGCCCTCGATCAGTGGATCGTCGAGATCGAGACCAAGTACTCGGAGCGCACGTTGTCGGTCGATCGGCCCGTCGCAGAAGCGTGGGGTCGGCTCGCGGCTGTGCGATCGCGCCAGGTCGTCGATACGCTGATCGCCGCAACCGCCATGGTCCACGACCTGATCCTGGTCACGCGCAACACGCGCGATTTCGCCGATACCGGCGTCGCGCTCGTCAACCCGTGGGAGTGACTGTGATGCCCGCACTGTCCGACACCGAAGCCAAGTTCCGCGCGCTCGCGGCCAAGCGCATCCTCGTGCTCGACGGCGCCATGGGCACCATGATCCAGTCGCACCGCTTCAGCGAGGCTGAGTTCCGGGGCGAGCGCTTCAAGGACTGGCCGCGCGACGTGCGCGGCAACAACGACCTGCTCATCCTGACCCAGCCGGAGGCGATCCGCCAGATTCACCTCGACTACCTGCATGCCGGCGCCGACATCCTCGAGACCAACACCTTCTCCTCGACGCGCGTGGCGCAGGCCGACTACGGCATGGAGGGGCTCGCCTTCGAGCTCAACCGCGAGGGCGCGCGGCTGGCGCGCTCGGCCGCCGACGAAGTCACCGCCGAGACGCCGGACAGGCCGCGCTTCGTCGCCGGTGCCATCGGCCCGACCAACCGCTCGGCCTCGATCTCGCCGGACGTCAACAATCCCGGTTTCCGCAACATCAGCTTCGACGACCTGGTCGCGGCCTATGGCGAAGCGGCACGTGGGCTCGCCGAAGGCGGCGCCGACATCATCCTGTTCGAGACGGTGTTCGACACGCTCAACGTCAAGGCGGGGATCGTCGCCGTCGAGCGGCTCTTCGCCGAGACCGGCAGGCGCCTGCCGATCATGATCTCCGGCACGGTGACCGACCTGTCGGGGCGCACGCTCTCCGGCCAGACGCCGACTGCCTTCTGGTATTCGGTGCGCCATGGCCGTCCGCTCACCATCGGGCTCAACTGCGCGCTTGGCGCCAAGGAGATGCGCGCCCATATCGCCGAGATTTCGCGCGTCGCCGATACGTTGACCTGCGCCTATCCCAATGCGGGGCTGCCCAACGAGTTCGGCGAATACATCGAGAGCCCGGAGGCGATGGCCGAGATGCTCGGCGAGTTCGCCCGTGCCGGCTTCGTCAATGTCGTCGGCGGCTGCTGCGGCACCACCCCGGACCATGTCCGCGCCATCGCCGCCGCCGTCGCAGGCGTGCCGCCGCGCGTCGTTCCCCATCCACCGGCGGTCCTGCGGCTTGCCGGCCTCGAGCCCTTCGAGCTTGCTTCATGAATGCATCCGCCGCGACCGGCTTCATCAATATCGGCGAACGCACCAACGTCACCGGCTCGGCGCGCTTCCGCAAGCTGATCACCAACGGCGATTACGCCGCCGCGCTCGACGTGGCGCGTGACCAGGTCGCCAATGGCGCCCAGGTGCTCGACGTCAACATGGACGAGGGCCTGCTCGATTCGGAAGCGGCGATGGCGACCTTCCTCAACCTGATCGCTGCCGAGCCGGACATCGCCCGCGTGCCGATCATGATCGATTCGTCCAAGTGGTCGGTGATCGAGGCGGGGCTCAAATGCGTGCAGGGCAAGGGGATCGTCAATTCGATCTCGCTCAAGGAAGGCGAGGGGCCCTTCCGCGACACTGCCGAGAAGGTGCGCCGCTACGGCGCCGCGGTGGTGGTCATGGCCTTCGACGAGAAGGGCCAGGCCGATACCCTTAGTCGCAAGACCGGCATTTCAGCCCGCGCCTACCGCATCCTCACCGAAGAGGTCGGCTTCCCGCCGGAAGACATCATCTTCGACCCGAACATCTTCGCGGTCGCCACCGGCATCGAGGAGCACAACAATTACGGCGTCGACTTCATCGAGGCGGTGCGCTGGATCAAGCAGAACCTGCCGCACGCGCACGTCTCCGGCGGCGTCTCCAATCTCTCCTTCTCCTTCCGCGGCAACGAGACCGTGCGTGGCGCCATGCACGCCGTCTTCCTCTATCACGCGATTGCCGCCGGCATGGACATGGGCATCGTCAATGCCGGCGCGCTGCCGGTCTATGACGAGATCGCGCCGGAGCTGCGCGATCTCTGCGAAGACGTGGTGCTCAACCGCCGCAGCGACGCCACCGAGCGCCTGCTCGAGGCGGCGGAGCGCTATCGTTCGGATGGCGGCGAGAAGAAGGTGGCCGACGAAGCCTGGCGCGCGCTGCCGGTCGCCAAGCGGCTGGAGCACGCGCTCGTCCACGGCATCACCCAATACATCGTCGAGGACACCGAGGAGGCGCGCAAGACCGTCCAGCGTCCGCTCGACGTGATCGAGGGGCCGCTGATGGCCGGCATGAACGTCGTCGGCGATCTCTTCGGCGCCGGCAAGATGTTCCTGCCCCAGGTGGTCAAGTCGGCGCGGGTGATGAAGCAGGCGGTCGCCTATCTGATGCCCTTCATGGAGGAGGACAAGCGCCGCCATGGCGTCGCCGACCGGCCGCTGGCGCGCATCCTGCTCGCGACGGTCAAGGGCGACGTTCACGACATCGGCAAGAACATCGTCGGCGTCGTGCTTGCCTCCAACAATTACGAGGTGATCGACCTCGGCGTCATGGTGCCGGCGGCCAAGATCCTCGCCACCGCGCGTGAAAAGCAGGTCAGCCTCATCGGCCTCTCCGGCCTGATCACGCCGTCGCTCGACGAGATGTGCAACGTCGCGGCCGAACTCGAGCGCGAGGGCTTCGACGTGCCGCTGCTGATCGGCGGGGCGACCACCAGCCGCGTCCACACCGCGGTCAAGATCCACCCGAACTACAGCCGCGGCCAGACCGTGCATGTGCTCGATGCCAGCCGCGCCGTCGGCGTGGCGTCCAACCTGCTCGGCAGCGGCAAGGCAGCTTACGTCGATGGGGTGCGCGACGAATACCGCAAGGTCGCCGAGGCCCATGCCCGCGGCCAGGAGGAGAAGCGGCGCATCACGCTGGCGCAGGCGCGCGCCGACCGCTTCGCCATCGACTGGAAAGGCTTCACGCCGGCCAAGCCGACCTTCCTCGGCACCCGCGCGCTCACCAACTACCCGGTCGCCGAGCTCATCGCCTATATCGACTGGACGCCCTTCTTCGCCACCTGGGAGATGAAGGGCACCTATCCACACATCCTTTCCGATCCCAAGATCGGCGAAGCGGCGCGCTCCCTCTATGAGGACGCGCAGGCGATGCTGAAGCAGATGGTCGCCGAGAATTGGCTCACCGCCAACGGTGTCATCGGCTTCTGGCCGGCGAACGCCGCGGGCGACGACGTCATCATCTATGGCGACGAGGCGCGCAGACAGGAGAGGGCGCGCCTGTTCACGCTGCGTCAGCAGATCGCCCGCTCCGGCGACAGCCGCCGCGCCCATGTGGCTCTCGCCGATTTCATCGCGCCGGCGGAGACCGGCCTTGCCGACTATATCGGCGGCTTCGCCGTCACCGCCGGCATCGGCGAGGAGGCGGTTGCCGAGCGTTTCGCCCGCGCCAATGACGACTATTCCAAGATCCTCTCCCAGGCGCTCGCCGACCGCCTCGCCGAGGCCTTCGCCGAGCGGCTGCACCAGCGCGTCCGCCGCGAGTTCTGGGCCTATGCGCCGGACGAGGCGCTCGCGCCGGAAGATCTCATCCGCGAGGCCTATGACGGCATCAGGCCGGCGCCCGGCTATCCGGCGCAACCCGACCATACCGAGAAGGGGACGCTGTTCTCCCTCCTCGATGCGGAAGCGGCCACCGGCATCAGGCTCACCGAGAGCTTTGCGATGTGGCCGGGCTCCTCGGTCTCCGGCCTCTATTTCGCCCATCCCGAGAGCCACTACTTCGGCGTCGGCCGCATTGAGCGCGACCAGGTCGCCGACTATGCCGAGCGCAAGGGCTGGACGCTGACCGAGGCCGAGCGCTGGCTGGCGCCGATCCTCAACTACGAGCCGGCGCGCCCGGTGGCGGCGTAGGCGGCGCGGGCTTCTGTGTCCCGGGCGCAGCGCGGTGCGCAGTGCCGCGCTGCTGAACCGGGACCCAAGAGCTGCACGTGGGCCCGGACCAGCAACGCACCGCTTCGTGGCTCGCATTGCATCCGGGGAACGCGACCCTGAACCTTGAGCGGTTGGGGGAGGCGGATGAATGCGCCTATCATGGTGCTTTTCGGGAAGGAGCCATGCCATGTGCCGCAACATCCGCACGCTCGCCAATTTCGACCCGCCGGCGACCGACGACGAGGTCCGCGCCTCGGCGCTCCAGTTCGTGCGCAAGATCAGCGGCTTCACACGCCCGTCCAAGGCCAACGAAGCCGTCTTCAACCGCGCCGTCGACGAGGTGGCGCACATCGCCCACCACCTGCTCGAAGACCTGGTGATCAATGCGCCGGCGCGCAATCGCGAGGTCGAGGCGGAGAAGGCCAAGGCCCGTGCCGCGGTGAGGTACGGGTGAGCGGCGGGTGCCGCGCAAGTGAGACCTGTGATTGAGGGTCCTCTCCCCCCTTGCGGGGGAGAGATAGAGAGGGGGGTATGGGCACAGGGCTGCGTCGACAATCGGCGCTCTGCCAGCACCCCTCTTCCTGCTTTTCTAGGCTCGCTCTGCTCGCCAAGAAAAGCAGCCCTCTCCCGCAAGGGGAGAGGGAGCAACGACACTGGCTGCGGAGTTGAAGAGGGCGGACGATGACGTTTTTCGCCGTGGTGGCCGCCGTCCTGGCGTTCCTCGCGTCCGCCCCAGCCTCCGCCAACATCATCGGCGCGGACGACCGTGGTCCGCTGGCAACGCTCGGGCCAGCGCTCGGCCTCAAGCCGGAGGAGATCGCGCGCATCCGCGCGGTCTCCGGCCACGTCGCCTGCTTTGCGCCCGAGCCGGTCGTCGCCTCCGGGGCGCTGTTCCTCGCCGACGATCTGGTGCTCACCGCCGCCCACACCTTCTTCACCGCCGACGGCGGGCGCGCGGGGAAGTGCTTCTTCCGCGCCCAGGCGCCGGGCGCCGACTGGGTGCCGCTCCTGACCGATGCGGCCCATGCCCGCTTCGGCGCGGTGCCGCCCAGGCCCGGCTCCAACAATGACTGGGCGATCGTGCGCCTCGCCAGGCCGGTCGCCGGTGCAGAGCCGTTCCCGCCCGCCGCGACGCCGCCCTCATGTCGGCGACAGGCTGATCGTGCTCACCGCCCACCCGGCCGACATGGAGTCGGTCGATCCCGCCATGCCGGTGGTGCGCGGCTGCACCGTCCGCCGCGTGCCCGTCTCGACTGCGGCCACCAACTTCTATCGCAGCGATTGCGATGCGGCCGGCGGCGCCTCCGGCGGCATGCACCTGGCGCGTGTCGATGGCCGCCTGGTCTTCCGCGCCATCACCATCTCGACCGGGCCATGGCGCGATCCCAAGCTTGCCGGCGCGGCCTATGACGAGAAGGCGGGCAGCGTCACCACGGCGCTGACCACCGACGCGGCGATCCTGGCGGCGGCACAGGCGTTGCTCCGGTCACGCTAGGGCAGCCGCCCCGCAGACCAGCCTTGCATCCGGCGCTGAGCCCGGGACTTGCCTCTTGCGCTCCAGCCCCCATCTATGGTTACCGATAGTGACCATTGAACCATTCCAAGTGGAGACCGCCCCATGTCCCTGCGTCCCGTCAAGCGCGTGGTCGACGCCAGGCCCACCCTGGAAGGCGCCGGCGTCAAGCTGCACCGCGCCTTCGGCTTCGGGCAGACGAGCGAATTCGACCCGTTCCTGCTGTTCGACGATTTCCGCAACGAGCGGCCCGAGGATTTCCTCAAGGGCTTCCCGTGGCATCCGCATCGCGGCATCGAGACCATCACCTATGTGCTCGCCGGCACGGTCGAGCATGGCGACAGCCTCGGCAACCGCGGCAAGCTCGGCGCCGGCGACGTGCAGTGGATGACGGCGGGCAGCGGCATCATGCATCAGGAGATGCCGCAGGGTGACCCCAAGGGCCGCATGCACGGCTTCCAGCTATGGGCCAACCTGCCGTCGTCGCTGAAGATGACGCGCCCGCGCTACCAGGACATCAAGGCCGGCGACATTCCGGAGATCGTCGATGACGACGGCACGGTGGTGCGCGTCGTGGTCGGCAATTTCTGGGGCAAGACCGGCCCGGTGGAGGGGGTCGCCGCCGATCCCAACTACATCGACGTGTGGGTGCCGCCGGGCAAGAAGAAGACCCTGCCGGTGGAGACCACGCGCCACGCCTTCGCCTACGTCTTCGAGGGATCGGGCACGTTCCGCGACGCCTCGCACCCGTTGGGCGTGCTGACCGAGAAGAGCGATGCCGACGGCAACGAGTTGCTTGTGCGCGAGACGGTCGGCAACCGCTCGCTGGTGTTGTTCGACTCTGGTGACGAGGTTACAATACAGGCAGGTGACGAAGGCATCCGCTTCTTGCTGGTCTCCGGCAAGCCGCTCAAGGAGCCGGTTGCCTGGTACGGGCCGATCGTGATGAACACGCAGGCTGAACTGCAGCAGGCCGTCCGCGACCTACAGACCGGCAATTTCATAAAGGAGTCGGCCTAGCCATGCCGGCTGCCGGCCAGACGATTCTCGTCACCGGCGCCAATCGTGGCATCGGACTGGAGGCCTGCCGCCAGCTCAAGGCGGCAGGCGCCTCGGTCATCCTGACCGCCCGCGATGCCAATGACGGACAGGCGGCGGCGGACGGCATCGGCGTCGCCTTCCACCGTCTCGACGTCACCTCGGCCGAGGACATCGCCGCCCTTGCCGACGACCTTCGCCGTGACGGCCGTCGCCTCGACGGCCTCATCAACAATGCCGGCATCTCGCTCGACGGCTTCAACAGCACGGTCGTGCACGAGACGCTGGCGGTCAATTTCTTCGGCACCCTCAACCTGAGCGAAGCGCTGCTGCCGCTGCTCAACGACGGCGGTGCCATCGTCATGGTGTCGAGCGGCATGGGCGAGCTCGGCGCCTACGCGCCGGCGCTGAGGGCCCGCTTCGCCGCCGCCGACCTCACCCGCGACCAGCTCGTGGCGCTGGTCAACGAGTTCGTCGCCGGTGTCGACGCGGGAACCTTCCGCAAGGCCGGCTGGCCGGCCTCGGCCTACCGCGTCTCCAAGGCGGCGATCATCGCGCTCGCCCGGCTCATGGCGCGCGAGCTCAAGCCGCGCCGCATCCGCGTCAACGCCGTCTGCCCCGGCTGGGTGCGCACCCGCATGGGCGGCAGTTCGGCGCCGCGCGGCGTCGAGCAGGGGGCGGCGTCGGTCGTCTGGGCGGTGACGCCCGGCGAGGCGACCGGCGGCTTCTTCCGCGACGGCAGGCCGACCGCGTGGTAGGCCACCGGCTTGGCCGGTTCACCGCTTCCGCGCTAAACCCTATGACCAGCCCGTCCGGCCGATTCTTCCAGCCGGGGGAGGCTCCGCGACGGGAGGCGCACGCGCTTGCTGCCACAGATCTGGCCGGCCGTCCTTGCTCTCGGCTGGATTCTCTTCGCGATCGCCGCAGGCGAGGGGGCCATGGCGCTGGTCTCGCTGGCCGCGCACGATGGCCTCGCCCAGGTCTTCGCCTTCAATGCCGGCATCACCGTCATGTTCGCCGGCGCCTGCGTGCTGACAACCAAGGGCCGGCCGTTCGAGCTGCGCTTCCGCGACGCGGCGCTGCTCACCGTCGTCTCCTGGCTGGTGGTGCCGCTGTTCGGGGCACTGCCGCTGATGGCCGCGCCGACCAGCCTCAGCCTGGTCGACGCCTATTTCGAATCCGTCTCGGGGCTGACCACCACCGGTTCGACCGTGCTCACCGGGCTCGATGCGATGCCGCCCTCGATTCTGCTGTGGCGCTCGACGCTGCAATGGATCGGCGGCATCGGTATCGTCGGCCTCGCGATCGTCATCCTGCCGTTCCTCAAGATCGGCGGCATGCAGCTCTTCCGGCTGGAATCGTCGGACCGCTCGGAAGACGTAGTGCCGCGCGTGCGCAGCGTCGCCAATTCGGTCGGGCGCATCTATCTGGCGATCACCGGCGCCTGCATTCTTTCCTACTGGGCGCTGGGCATGACGCCGTGGGACGCGCTCAACCACGCCTTCACCACGGTATCCACCGGCGGCTACTCGACCCACGACGCCTCGTTCTCATGGTTCGGCAGCACCGCGCTCAACTGGGCGGCTGTCGTCTTCATGACCGCCGGTGCGCTGCCGTTCCTGGCCTATATGCGCGTTTTCCGGCGCGGCCGGCTGAGCACCCGCGTCGATCCGCAGGTCACCGCCTATTTCATCATCGCGGCGGGATTGTCGGCGGTGTTGGCCGTGTGGCTTGCGCTGCAACCCGGCCACGGCGGCTTCGGCGACGTCACCAATGCCGCCTTCATCGTCGTCTCGATGATGACCACCACTGGCTTCGGCTCCGGCGATTTCGTCGCCTGGGGCACCTTCGCGGTGGTGTTCCTGTTCATGGTGTCGTTCGTCGGCGGGTGCACCGGCTCGACCGCCGGCGCCATCAAGGTGTTCCGTTTCCAGATCATGGGGCGGGTCGTCATCCAGCACATCCGCCAGGTGCTGCATCCGCACCTGGTCAGCCCGCTGCGCTATGGCCGGCGTGCGGTGAGCGAAGACGAAACCGCCTCGGTCGGCACCTTCGTCTTCCTCTATCTGCTGACCTTCGTGATCGTGTCGGTGCTGGTCAGCCTGACCGGGCTCGATGCGGCCACCGCCATGTCGGCGACGGCGGCGACGCTCGGCAATGTCGGCCCGGGCATCACCGAGGCCATCGGTCCGGCGGGGAACTTCGCGCATATGCCCGAGATCGCCAAGGTGCTGCTCACGCTTGCCATGATCGTCGGGCGGCTGGAGATCCTCGGCGTGATGATCCTGTTCCTGCCAAGCTTCTATCGCTGACGCTTGCCCAACAAATGTGAAGGCCGGCAGCGCCTGTTCGCGTTGCCGGCCCCCATGCGAATGTTCAGGCCTCGAATTGATGCGTTGGCGGCGCCGCTAGAGGGCACCGAGAACGATAAGCCCTATGAACATGAACGCCGCAAGCACCATAACCACATGGAACGGTCGAGATAGGCTCATGGTCTGTCTCCCGTACCTTTGGCACAGTCATTAAGTCTACCGCACTCAGATCAATCGACAAGCGAAAAACTTCCCGCGTTGCGAAACGGAAGCGCGATGTGAACGGGGCGGGTCAAGTTGTTCTGAATGCACGGTTTGTGCTTGTGGATATCCGCGGCAACGTGATCTGGAGCTGTTCTTAGTCAGAGGCGCGTGGCGACGGAGAGCCAAATAGGCTATCCCCCACCGGACATCGTCGCCTGAACGAACCGTTTGCCATGCTCCGTACACTCTCCGCATCGACATCGCGTCTCGCGCTCATCAGCGTCGGCATCGGCATCCTGGTGCTGGGGCTGAAATTCTGGGCCTGGAACCTCACCGGCTCGGTGGCGCTGTGGTCGGACGCGCTGGAGAGCTTCGTCAACGTGGCGACGGCAATCGCGGCGGTGATCGCCATCCGCTATTCGGCGCTGCCCGCCGACGCCAATCATCCCTTCGGCCACGCCAAGGCGGAATACTTCTCCGTGGTGCTGGAGGGCGTGCTCATCATCGTCGCCGCCCTGTCGATCCTGTCGTCGGCCTGGGTGGGCTTCCAGCATCCGCATGCGCTCGAACAGCCGGCGGAGGGCCTTGCCGTCAACCTGTTCGCAAGCGCCATCAACGGTGCCTGGGCATGGGTGCTGGTCACCGTCGGGCGCAAGCGACGCTCGATGGCGCTGGCCGCCGATGGCGTCCACCTGTTTACCGATGTCGCTACCTCGGCCGGCGTCTTCATCGGCCTCGTTCTGGTGGTTCTGACCGGATGGCTGGTGCTCGACCCGCTGATCGCCGCGGCGGTGGCCGTCAACATCCTGTGGCAGGGCTGGAAGCTGATCCGCGAGTCGGTTGGCGGGCTGATGGATGAAGCGGTGCCACCTCAGACTTACGAGCGCATCTGTACGGTCATCCATGAGAACGCCACCGGTGCCATCGAGGCGCACGACGTACGCACCCGCCGCGCCGGCCGCATGACCTTCATCGAGTTCCACCTGGTGGTGCCGGGCATCATGCCGGTGTCGGAGAGCCACGCGATCTGCGACCGCATCGAGAAGGCGCTGCGCACGGCGGTGCCCGACATCCACATCGCCATCCACGTCGAGCCGGAAGAGAAGGCCAAGCACACCGGCGTCGTGGTGGTGTAGCGGCCAAAGACAGGTTGCGCAGGTCCCCGGGCGAGCCTTGCGCAGCAAGGCGAGGGACCCTGAAGCCATCAGCCAATTGACAGCTTCGCCATGCAACATGGCGGCAATGAAGAAGACATCTGGTTCGCGAATCATGCGTTTTTCGGCGGCTGCCGGCACCGCCTCTGTCCTGAGTTTGTGCTGGCTGTTGCAAGCGGGGCCTGCCGCCGCTGGCCCCGCTTCAGCAACCCCAGCCGCCGAGCCGGCCGATGCAGCGGCGCTCGGCGGCTACAACGTGCTCATTGCCGATCGCGGCAATAACCGCGTGCTGCTGGTCAGCCCCGACAAGCAGATCCTGTGGGAGTACGACTTCGCCGGACTGGCGCACTCGACCGGTGCCGACGATGCTTTCTTCGCCGATGGCGGCAAGAGCGTCATCGTCAGCCTCGAGCACCAGCAGGTGGTCGAGATCATCGATATCGCCAGCAAGCGGGTCACCTGGCAGTACGGCCAGATGGGCAAGCGCGGCTCCAAGGACGGCCAGCTCAATTTCCCCGACGATGCCTATCAGTTGCCCAATGGCGATATCAGCGTCGCCGACATCCGCAACTGCCGCATCCTGGAGATATCGCCGGACAAGAAGATCGTGCGCCAGGCCGGGCTGACCGACCGCTGCGGCAGCAATGCGCCGCTGCTCGCCTCGCCCAATGGCGACACGCCGCTGCCCGACGGCCATATGCTGATCAGCACGATCCGCGACCATGCGATGACCGAGCTCGATGCGGCGTGGAAACCGATCCTCAAGATCGACTTGCCGATCCGCTACCCTTCCGATCCGCAGATGACCCAGGCCGGCAACTTCCTCATCGCCAGCTATACCCGTCCCGGCAGCATCATCGAGATCAGCAGCACCGGCAGCGTGGTGTGGGACTACGCCGCCACCGGTGCCGGCAAGCTCAATCGTCCGTCGCTCGCCATCGAGCTGCCCAACGGCAACATCATGGCCAATGACGACCTCAATCACCGCGTCATCGTCGTCGACAAGGCGACCAAGCAGATCCTCTGGCAATACGGCGTCACCGGCCAGCGCGGCACGGCGCCGGGCTATCTCGCCATCCCGGACGGGCTCGACATCATCAAGGCGGATGCGACTAGCGCCGCCGCGACCAAGCCGGCCGTAACGCAAGCGGCCACCCATGGCTGACCTCCGTCGCCGTCCGGGCGCCGTCTTGGCGGCGGCGGCATTGGTGGGTGCCGCCGCCATCCATCCTGCGGCCGCGGCGCCGGCCGTCCATTCGGTCGGCTCCATCACCCGCCACGCGACGAAGTTCGTCGGCCAGGAAGTCGTGATGCGCGGCTATCTGCTTGCCAGCGAGGCCGGCTACGTCCTCTTCTCCGACGAGCCGGGCGGGCGCATCGGCCGCTACGACCTGCCGGTCACCGGCGCCGGCATCGCCGCGATCGAGCCGCGCAAGCGGTATGTCATCGAAGGCACCTTCCTCGATCACGGCCTTGTCGCCAGCAACGGCAATCCGGACCATCTCGAGCTGACCAAGCCACCGCAACTTGCGGGACCTTGACCGGCTCCCTGTGATTGCAGGTTCCCGGCGAGCCTTGCGAAGCAAGGCGAGGCAAGGGACCCAGCAGGCCCGGCCGTTGCGCGCGAGATCTGAGTGCCGGCGACGACCGTGTTCCTGCCTTCGCGCCCCCCGATCCCCGATGCTCAACCTTTCCTTAATGGAATTGGTCGCATCTGAACGACCATGCCCCGTCGTGTTGCGTATCAGGCGGTCGCGGTAGTCGGGCTGGCCATTACCCTGGCCGGCTGTGGATTCGGCTTCTTCGGCTATGAGCAGCGTGCCGCCTGGCGCGACCGGGAGGAGCGTGCCTGCATGGCGAGCCGCCCGCCGGTCGTGTTCTCGTCATGGGTGCAGCCGCAGCGCGCGATCGACGGCCGCGGCGCCTGCGGCATCCTCTATCCGCTCAAGGTCTCGGCGCTCGAGGACGGCTCCATCCGGGTCGGCCCGTCGGCGATGCTCAACTGCCCGATGACCACCATGCTGGAGGACTGGTTCCGCAACGCCGTGCAGCCGGCGGCGATGGCCTGGTTCGGTGCGCCGGTGGTCCAGATCAAGCAGCTCTCCAACTATGCCTGCCGCTCGATCGACAGCATTCCGGGCAAGAAGCTCTCCGAGCATGCCTTCGGCAATGCGGTCGACATCGCCGCCTTCGTTTTCGCCAACGGGCGCGAGGTGACGGTCAAGCGCGGCTGGCGCGGGGCCCAGGACGAGCAGGGCTTCCTGCGCGAGGTCGAGGCCAGCGCCTGCGGCACTTTCAAGACGACGCTCGGGCCAGGCGAGCCCTATCACGGCGATCATTTTCATCTCGACCTTGCCCATCACGGCAAGTCCGGTACCAGCCGCTACTGCAATCCCAAGCCGCAGGTCCAGCCGCCGCGGCGTGCGCCCTATGGCGGCGGCCTGTTCGCGCGCTCCAACGTCGACTGGATGCGCACCGGCTCGATCGCACCGGCCGGCGATATCCTCGACATCCGGCCGCCCGAGGTTGCGGCGGAGGACACCGACCCGTTCGGCGTCGCCACCTTCAACGGTTCTCTCACCGCACCGCCGGTCCCGCTCGGCAACTGATCCCGGTCGCGTGAGGGAGGAGGGCTGCCATCCGGCCCGGCGCTCCCTATGTTCTCCGCTGACCGCAAGCCGGAGAACACAATCGATGCGCGCCGTTGCCTTTCGCCATGCCCGCCCCATCACCGCCGATGACGCCCTTGTCGATGTGGAGATCGGCCGGCCTGAGCCCGGCCCACGTGATCTCCTGGTCAAGGTCGCTGCGGTCTCGGTCAATCCGGTCGATACCAAGGTCAGGCGCGGCAACGATCCCGGCGGCGAGGCGCGGGTGCTGGGCTTCGATGCGGCCGGCATCGTGGCGACGGTTGGCCCGCAGGTGACGCTGTTCAAGCCGGGCGACCCCGTCTGGTACGCCGGCTCCATCGCCCGCCAGGGGGCCAACGCCGAATATCATGCCGTCGACGAGCGCATCGTCGGGCCGAAGCCCGACGAGCCTCGATTTCGCCGAGGCCGCTGCGTTGCCGCTCACCGCGCTCACCGCCTGGGAGCTGCTCTTCGATCGCATCGGGGTGAAGCAAGGTGCGGATGCCGACCGCCGCTCGCTGCTGGTCGTGGGCGGCGCCGGCGGCGTCGGTTCGATCGCCATCCAGATCGCCCGTGTGCTCACCGGCATGACCGTGATCGCCACCGCCTCGCGGCCGGAGACGGTCGACTGGGTCAGGGGCCTCGGCGCCCACCACGTCGTCGATCATGCCAAGCCGCTACAGCCGCAACTTGCTGCGCTCGGCTTCCCCTCGGTCGATGTCATCACCGCCTTCGCCGGCACCCGGGCGCATGCATCGGCGCTTGCCGAGATCGTCGCCAGCGAGGGCGCCATCGGCATGATCGAAGGCGATGGCCCGGCCGGCATGACGGCGGCCGATTTCGGCAAGCTGTTCTCCAAGGCAGCGGCGCTGCACTTCGAGCTCATGTTCGTGCGCCCGCGCGGCGGGGCGACGATGATCCGCCAGCACGAGATCCTCAAGGAGGTCGCCGCCCTGGTCGATGCCGGCAGGCTGCGCACGACCATGACCCGGCGGCTTCAGCCGATCAGCGCGGCGACATTGCGCGAGGCCCATGCAGCGCTCGAGAGCGGCCGCACGATCGGCAAGGTGGTGGTCGAGGGCTGGCCGGAATAGTTGACCGCTCGCGCGTAGGGCGCCCGTCGATCTCGCGTGACCGAACCACTGCGTAAGGTCACGCGGGAGCAAAAGGGGAGAACCTACCCATGCACATCGCAAGAGGATTGATCGCGACGGGGATCGTGCTGGTCACTGCGGGCGCGCAGGCGCAGCCGCTCATGCGCAACGATCCCAACCGCCCGGTCGTCGCCATCAGCCACGACCTCGGCGTCACGCCTGAGCAGTTCGTCGCCTGCTTCTGGAACGTCAACCCGGCGCCGAGGGGCACCACGCCGACGGCCGAGCGGCAGATGGCCAACAAGGCGATCCTGCTCACCTGCCTCAAGAAGGCCAATCCCGCCATCACCAACGATTCCCTCGACGCGGTGATGGACAGCTACCGGCCGGAAGGCCGCGTCGCCGGCGGCTGATCCAAATTCGACTGCCGCGGCTGGAGGGGGCTGTGCCGCTCTCCGCCCCGGCGGCGCTCGTGGGGCAGCACGCGGTGCACGGAGAAAAGACGGTCGATAAAGCGTTCGTGACCGGCAAGCAGCGCCGATTGCCGGTCGGGGTAGAAGTCGATGATCATGCCCGACTTCATCAGGGCGTAAGAGCCCTCATGGTGCGCGAACTGGACCCTGAGGCGCGTGAACGCCTCATGGTTGTCGGCGGTTTCCCGCATGATGTCCTCGAGCGGCGGCTCGGGTCCGAGTTCCGTCACGGTGCCTACACATCGGTCACCGTCCCCATCCGTGGGTATGGAACATTCGCCGCGAACTTGACAACAATTCGAAGCGCATTCCCCTACAGATGGCAAGGATTCAGTTAATCCAATCGTACACCGAACCCGCCACCGGTGGGCGTGGTGACGATCACCGCCTCGCCGGGCTTGAGCCGCGTC
Organism: uncultured Alphaproteobacteria bacterium; assembly: GCA_963830205.1. GTDB lineage: Bacteria > Pseudomonadota > Alphaproteobacteria > Rhizobiales > Kaistiaceae > CAVSRC01. Next base: position 70,510 of record CAWHLP010000011.1, read on the forward strand.
TGGTCGCAGCCGGAAAGCGGCTCGATCGCGCCGTCGGCCCGGCGCACGCGGGTGAGCCCAAGCTGGCCCGGCTCGCCGCCCATCAGCCCATGCGGCGGCACCTCCCGGTGCGAGGAAAGGATGGCGCAGTCCATCTCCTCCAGGAAGCGGAGCGTCCGCTCGGTGCCATTGCCGGCGTGCCAGTGGCCCTTGCCGCCAGAGCCTTCGCGGATGTGGAAGTCCTCGAGCAGGACGGGGAAGCGGAATTCGAGGATCTCCGGGTCGGTCAGGCGCGAATTGGTCATGTGGGTGTGGACCGCGTCGCAGCCGTCGAAGCCGGTGCCGTCGGCGAGGACACCGGCCGGCGCGCCCGAGCAGATCGTCTCGTAGTACTGATAGCGGTCGTTGCCGAAGGTGAGGTTGTTCATCGAGCCCTGCGCCGAAGCGAGCGCTCCCAGCGCCCCGAACAGGCAGTCGGTGACGGCTTGCGAGGTCTCGACATTGCCCGCCACCACCGCCGCCGGATAGCGCGGCGAGAGCATCGAGCCTTCGGGAATGACGACGTGGATCGGCCTCAGGCAGCCGGCGTTCATGGGGATGTCGCCCTCGACCATGACGCGGAAGCAGTAGAGCACGGCGGCGCGGGTCACCGGCTCCGGCGCGTTGAAGTTGGTCGGCTGCTCGGCCGACGTGCCGGTGAAGTCGACCGTCGCCTCGCGCTTGTCGCGGTCGACGGTGATCTTGACGCGGATGGTGGCGCCCTGGTCGGTGGCGACGGCAAATTCGGAATCGGTGAGCGCCAAGATGACGCGGCGCACGCTCTCCGCCGCATTGTCCTGGACGTGGCCCATATAGGCCCTGACCACGTCGAGGCCGAAATGCTCGACCATGCGGCGGAGCTCCTGAACGCCCTTCTCGTTGGCGGCGATCTGGGCGCGGAGGTCGGCGACGTTCTGCGCCGGGTTGCGCGCCGGCCACCTGTGCTCGGTGAGCACGCGCATAAGCTCCGCCTCGCGGAAGTGGCCGCGCTCGACCAGGCGCAGATTGTCGATGAGCACGCCTTCCTCGTCGACGGTCCGCGCGCGCGGCGTCATCGATCCCGGCGCCGTGCCGCCGACATCGGCATGGTGCCCGCGCGAGGCCACCCAGAAGAGGATGGGCGGGGTACCGGCAGTCGGACCGTTTCCCTCCCCTGAAAGGGGAGGGTCGCCGCGAAGCGGCGGGGAGGGGTCGCCATCGGACCGGCGCGCGACCCCCACCCGGTTGGCTTCGCCAACCGACCTCCCCCTTTCAGGGGGAGGGGAAGAGGTTCCATCGCCCTGAACCGCAAACACCGGCGTGCACACGGTGATGTCGGGCAGGTGGGTGCCGCCGTTGTAGGGGGCGTTGAGGGCGAAGACATCGCCCGGATGGATGTCGCCTTGGTTGAGGCGGATGATCGTCTCCACCGAGCGGTCCATGGAGCCGAGATGGACGGGCATGTGCGGCGCGTTGGCGATCAGCCGCCCGTTGCCGTCGAAGACCGCGCAGGAGAAGTCGAGCCGCTCCTTGATGTTGACCGAATAGGCGGTGTTCTGCAGCACGACGCCCATCTGCTCGGCGATCGACATGAACAGGTTGTTGAAGACCTCGAGCATCACCGGGTCGGCGTCGGTGCCGATTGCGACGCGCTGCGGCTGCCGCTCGACGCGGGTGAGGATGACCTCGTCGCGGGCGCTCACCATGGCGCGCCAGCCGGGCTCGACCATGATCGTCTGGTGCGGCTCGATCACCAGCGCCGGGCCGGAGACCGCGTGACCGGGCCTCAGGCGATCGCGCAGGAAGACATGCGCGGCGCGCCAGGCGCCGCCCGAGTAGACGCGCGCCAAGCCGTGGGCGTGCGGCTCGTCGTCGGCGATCGGGTGCTCGGGCTCGGCGATGGCGGCGCCGCCGCCGACCGCCTCCACCTCGAGGCTCTCGACCATGATCGCCTTGTCCTCGAAGACGAAGCCGAACTGCTTTCGGTGCGCCGCCGCGAAGTCCGCGATCATGTCGGTGAGAGGGAGGAGGGCGCCCGCGGCGGCCTTTGTCGTGTCTTCTCCCTCCCCTGAAAGGGGAGGGTCCGACCGAAGGTCGGGGGAGGGGTCGTCACCCGGCTGGCGCATGACCCCCTCCGACCCGGCTTCGCCGGGCCACCTCCCCCTTTCAGGGGGAGGGGAAAAATCCGGGCCCGCACCGCCGCGCCCGCGCTCCATCACCGTCACGGGGATGGGCGTATCGGTGCCCTCGTAGCGCAGGTGCGCGCGGACAATGATGGTGATCTCCGAATCGCTTACGCCCTGTGCTTCAAGCTCCGCCGCAGCCGCCTCCTCAAGTTCTGATTCAAGGCCTGACAGCGCCGTCTCGATCCCCGCCTCGGCGCGCAGCATCACGGCGCGGTTGCGGGTGGCGCGGATATCGGCGAGCCCCATGCCGTAGGCGGAGAGAACGCCGGAATAGGGGTGAATGAGCACCGTCCTGATGCCGAGCCGGTCGGCGACCATGCAGGCGTGCTGGCCGCCGGCGCCGCCGAAGCAGTTCAGCGCATATTCGGTGACGTCGTAGCCGCGCTGCACGGAGATCTTCTTGATGGCGTTGGCCATGTTCTCGACGGCGATGTGCAGGAAGCCGTCGGCGATTTCCTCGGGCGCGCGGCCGTCGCCGATCTCTTGCACGAGGCGGGCAAAGGCGGCGCTGACGGCGTCGGCGTCGAGCGGCGCGTCGCCACGCGGTCCGAAGACGTGCGGGAAGAACTCCGGCAGCAGCTTGCCGACCATGACGTTGGCGTCGGTCACGGTCAGCGGGCCGCCGCGGCGGTAGCAGGCGGGGCCTGGGTCGGCGCCGGCCGAATCCGGCCCGACCTGGTAGCGGCCTTGCGCATATTTGAGGATCGAGCCACCGCCGGCCGCGACCGTGTGGATGCGCATCATCGGCGCCCGCATCCTCACGCCCGCCACCTCGGTCTCGAAGGCGCGCTCGTAGTCGCCGTCATAATGCGACACGTCGGTGGAGGTGCCGCCCATGTCGAAACCGATGACCTTGGCGAAGCCGGCGCGGCGCGCCGTCTCGACCGCCGCCACCACGCCACCGGCCGGGCCGGAGAGGATGGCGTCCTTGCCCTGGAACAGGTGCGCCGCCGTCAGCCCGCCCGAGGACTGCATGAACATCAGGCGGGGAAGACCCTCACCCGGCTCGGCCTGCGGCCTCGCCACCCTCTCCCGCGAGGGGAGAGGGTTCGCTCGCGGCGCGTCTGGCGCATGACCCTCTCCCCTTGTGGGAGAGGGTGGTTCCGAGCGTAGCGAGGAACCGGGTGAGGGGGTGGCCCCCAACTCGCCCGCCACGCGGTCGACATAGCGCCTGAGGATCGGCGACAGGTAGGCATCGACCACCGTCGTATCGCCGCGGCCGACCAGCTTGATCAGCGGCGACACCTCGTGGCTGACCGAGACCTGCGGGAAGCCCATGGCGCGGGCGAGCGCCGCGACCTCTTTCTCGTGCGCGGGATAGCGCCAGGCATGCATGAAGACGATGGCGACCGAGCGGATGCCGGCGTCCCACGCCGCCTCGAGGTCGGTGCGCACGGCGGCGAGATCGGGCGCCGCCTCGACCGTGCCGTCGGCGCGGACGCGCTCGGTCACCTCGGCGACGCGCTCATAGAGCATCTCCGGCTTGATGATCTGCCGGGCGAAGATTTCCGGCCGCGCCTGGTAGCCGATCTTGAGCGCGTCGCGGAAGCCGCGGGTGATGAGGAGCGCCACGCGGTCGCCCTTGCGCTCGAGCAGCGCATTGGTGGCAACCGTGGTGCCCATCTTCACCGCCGCGATGAGGCCGGGCGGGATCGGCGCCCCCTCGGCGACGCCGATCAGCCGGCGGATGCCGGCGATCGCGGCATCGCGATAGGCTTCCGGGTTCTCGGAGAGCAGCTTCGCGACCCGGATCGCGCCCGTGGGGTCGCGCGCCACCACGTCGGTGAAGGTGCCGCCGCGGTCGATCCAGAAGTCCCATTTCCCCGTGGTCTTGTCGTCCAAGCGGCCGGCCTCCCGTTCTCCCCCACCATGACTGACACGTCCGGCGGCTCCGCCTCAAGGCCCGCGGCGCCACCGCCCTAGGAATACCGCGCCGGGGGCAGTAGCATCCCCCCGGCGACGTTGTGGAGTAGCATTCGCATGCATGGCATCCGGCCGCTGTTGGCCGCACTGGTTCTGGTGTTTTCGGCGGGCGCGGCGTGGGCCGTCTGTCCGAGCCTGAATGTTGAGTTCGAGGATTCCTTCGATCAGTTCAAGCCGAGCTGGGGCGACCCGTCGGCCACTGTCCTGGTCGAGAACGGCAACATGATCCTCAAGCCGGCTTCGGGCACCGATGAGTGGCGGGCCAATTCGGCGGGGCTCTACGACAACGTCGACATGTGCGTGACGGTGACCACGCTCGCCGCGGTCGATCCGATGGACGCCAAGGCCGGCCTCGTGTTCTGGTACGACGACGTCAACAACTTCTACGCCTTCGAGATCGCGCCCAACGGCCGCGCCTCGGTGTGGCGGCGGCAGCGCGGCAAGTGGCTGGCGCAGGTGAAGTGGGCCGATGCCGCCTCGGTCAACAAGGGCGACGGCGCCGTCAACGAGCTCAGGGTGACCACCAACGGCAGCGACGCGACCTTCCAGATCAACGGCACCGAGTTCAAGACGATCTCGGGCACGCCGCCCGACAAGGGCCAGCAGATCGGTCTGTTCGCCGCCTCGCCCGACACCGGCCAGGCTTCCTTCGCCTTCGAGGGCCTGCGCGTCACCAAGCCGTGACGATGATGATGGCGGTGTTTCTTTCCCTCCCCTGAAAGGGGAGGGTGGCCGACGCAGTCGGCCGGGAGGGGTCACCGCACGCGCTTTTGTCCTATGACCCTGCGGCTGGTTTGGCACCTCTCCCCTGTGGGGAGAGGTCGCGAGCGACAGCGAGCGGGTGAGGGGGTTCCGAGGTCGCCGTCTTCTCCAGTCCCCCCTGTCCCTCTCCCCACCAAACACGGGCTTGCCCGTGTTTGGCATCAAGAACGGCCAAAGTCGGAAACATCCGACTTTGGTGGGGAGTGGGGACGGATACGGTCGCCCTCCGGACAGCGTAGGTTCCCCCCATCTTGCGCCGTGTCCGTGATTGGGCGAGGCTCGGCAGGCGATGACGGTTTGGCATTGGATCGGTCAGGCGGCACATAGCGGAGCCGATGCGTTCTCGACGCTCTTCGGCTGGGTCGGCAACCTGGTTGCCGGCGACCCGGTGATGCGGCGCCGGGTCGCCTTCTCGGTCGCGCTCATCGCGCTCTCGGCCAAGATGGCCAAGGCCGATGGCATCGTCACCGCCGACGAGGTTGCCGCCTTCCACCGCGTCTTCGCCGTGCCGCCGGGCCAGGAGCGCAACGTCGCCCGCCTGTTCGATCTCGCCCGTCAGGATGTTGCCGGCTACGACCTCTATGCCCGGCGCGTCGCCGCCTTCTATGACGACGATTGCTGCCCGCTGGAGGACGTGCTCGATGGCCTGTTCGCCATCGCCAAGGCCGATGGCGCCGTGCATGAGGCGGAGATGGCCTATCTCGAGCAGGTGGCGACGATCTTCGGCTTCACGCCGGCGGAATTCGAGCGCATCGCCGCCCGCCACGTCGTGCCGGAGGAAGGCGACCCCTACCTGATCCTTGGTATCGACCGGAGCTGGAGCTTCGAGCGCATCCGCCGCCACTATCGCCAACTGGTCAACGACAACCATCCCGACCGGGCGATCGCACGCGGCCTGCCCGAAGAGTTCGTCGCCCTCGCCAACGACCGGCTGGCCGCCATCAACCGCGCCTGGGAGCGCATCGAGAAGGAGCGCGGCCGGGTCGCCCCGGCCTGAGCGGGAGGCATGACGGGGCAACCGAGCTACGAGCAGATCCCATCGCACAATCATGGGAGCCGCGCCGCCGGCAAGCCCGTCGACATCCTGCTCCTGCACTACACCGGCATGGCATCGGAGGAGGGGGCGCTCGCCTGGCTCACCAATTCGCAGTCGCAGGTCTCGGCGCACTATTTCGTCGGCGAGCACGGCCGCGTCGTCCAGATGGTCGATGAGGCCGAACGCGCCTGGCATGCGGGCATTTCGTCCTGGGCGGGCGAGACCGACATCAATTCGCGCTCGATCGGCATCGAGATCGCCAATCCCGGCCACGAGTTCGGCTATCGCGGCTTCCCGCAGGCGCAGATCGCGGCGGTGATCGCGCTCTGCCAAGACATCCTTTCGCGCCACGCCATCCCGCGTCAGCGCGTGCTCGCCCATTCCGACGTGGCGCCCTTGCGCAAGGAGGACCCGGGCGAGCTGTTCCCGTGGAGTGAGCTTGCCACCGCCGGCATCGGCCATTGGGTGATGCCTGAGCTGGTGGTCGCGGGCCCCGAGTTGAAGCTCGGCGACGGCGGTCCGGCGGTGGCGGACCTCAAGCAGAGATTCCGCGCCTACGGCTATGGCCTTGGCGCGGAATCGGATTTCGACGAGGAGATGGCCGCGGTGGTCACCGCCTTCCAGCGCCATTTCCGCCCGGCGCTGGTCGATGGCATCGCCGACGTCTCGACCGTCGCCACCCTCGACAAGCTCTCCGCCGCGCTCGCCTGAGCGCGGCGGTGGCCTTTGCCGCTAGGCCGGCTGCGCGACGGCCTTCGGGCCGAGCCCTTCAGCCCGTCCAAGCGCGGTGCCGAGCCGCGCCACGATCAGCACCACCCAGAGCACGTAGAATGCGGTCAGGAAGGTGACGAAGGGCATGCGGTTGGGGCCGGCGAAGACCTCCTGGAAGAAGCCGGCGCCGAGATAATTGTGGGTGAAGTGGACGATGACCACCGGCCACACGCTGCCGCCGGCGCGATAGAGCCAGGCATAGACGACGCTCACCGCCATGATCGCCACGGCGATCAGCCACGGGTCCTCGCCCGAGATGAACAGCGGCAGATGCCAGACCACGACGCCGAGGCCGATCCACAGGCTGGCGGCGAGGGGCGACATCGTCTTCTGCAATTCGTGCTGGCCGTAGCCGCGGAAGCTGACCTCCTCGGGCAGCGGCCCCTCCAGGAGCACGATGCCGACATAGAAGGCGAGCTCGCCGAGGCCGTAGACCGGCAGGGGACCGGCCGGCGTGCCGATCGAGAGCGCGAAGAGCGTCGACAGTGCCGCGATGCCGAGCGGACCGAAGAAGGCCGTGGCGTAGACCCAGAGCGGCGCCCGGAAGCGGACGATGCGCTTGAGCCAGGCCATCAGGCCGGCGCGGCCTTCGGTCAGGAGGATTGCGATCGGCGCTGCGATCAGCGGGCCGAGGGCGAAGTTGGTGGTGTGGCCGTCCGGCGCGAAGCCGGGAACCACGAAGGGCCACCAGGTGAAGGCGCAGGCAAGCGCGAAGAACAGCGCGATGCGGACATGGGTTGGCATGGTGTGTCGCCTCGAGATTCGGATTGGATTTGCGGGTTGATGCCGAACGGGCCACGCTGATTGTGCGGCAGGGCCGCAACGCCACTCGGGACGGCATCGTCTGGCGCCGGCCTATGCCACGGCGTCGACGGTTGCGCTGTGACCCCGGTTACACGCGCGCGCCTCGCCGTCCGCCCCTTGACCGGCGGCTGCTGCAATGTCATCTCCCGGCCGTCAGTCGGCTGGACGGCCGCTCCGGCAAGGGTCGAAAGGCCGCCGGGGAGGAAAGTCCGGGCTCCACGGAAACACGGTGCCGGCTAACGGCCGGCGGGGGCGACCCCAGGGAAAGTGCCACAGAAAGCAAACCGCCCGGCGAAGTCCGCAAGGACGACGCAGGGTAAGGGTGAAAGGGTGGGGTAAGAGCCCACCGCGGGACCGGCAACGGGACCGGCATGGTAAACCCCACCGGGAGCAAAACCGAATAGGGACGGCGCGGGGCGAAAGCCCCGGCAGGTTTCCAGGCCAGCCGTCCGGGTAGGTTGCTTGAGGCGTCCGGCAACGGACGCACCAGAGGAATGGCCGTCACGCGGTCCGCGAGGGCCGCCATACAGAACCCGGCTTACAGGCCAACTGGCACATGCTGAGGCGCCGCCGTCCGACAAGGTCGGCGGCGCCGCCATGTCCAGGCGGCGATCTGAGTTTCTCCCTCCCCTGAAAGGGGAGGGTCGCCGCGCAGCGGCGGGGAGGGGTCGCCGTCGATGCGTCTCTGACCCCCTCCGGCGCCTTCGGCGCCACCTCCCCCTTTCAGGGGGAGGAGAAGAAATCATTCCAGCTTCACGGCTCGTACCCGTCGGTGAGCGTGCCGAGGAACGCCACCAGGTCGGCGATCTCGGCGTCGTCGAGGGCAGGCGGGTCGCCTGGCTTGCGGTCGAAGGGCGCGTCGATCACGTCGATGTTGGTGCGGTACTGCGGCTGGCAGGTCGTCGTATTTCTCAACCGTGCCGTCGGGACCCTTTGGATAGACCTTCTCAGGCTCGGTCTCGCGCAGCACGTAGAAGCGCACCACATCGCGCAAGTTCGCGTAGACGCCGTTGTGGAAGAAGACGTGCCGCGTGGCGACGTTCCTCAGCGTCGGCGTCTTGAACAGGCCGCAATTCGCCGCCTGCCTGGCATAGGCATCGTCGCGCAGCGGCCCGCAGATGCCGAGGTCGAAGACGTGCGGGTCGGCATTGGCAGGGATCGCCGGATTGCGCGGCACGCCCAGCGCCTCATACTCGTAGTCGGTGAAGACGGGCGGCGTACCATCGGTACTCGGCTTGTCGAGATGGCAGGCGGCACAATTGCCCTTTTTGGGATCGTCGAACAGCTTGAGCCCGCGCGCTTCGGCCGGCGTCAGCGACGCCTTGCCGGCAAGATAGGCATCGTATTTCGCGGTGAAGGCGTGGAAGCCCGGCTCCTCGACCTGGTAGCGCGCCAGCGCGAACTCGGCTTCGGAGAGCGTCAGCGCCTGGTCGCCAGGCACGGCGGCGCCGAAGAGCTTCGGCAGCTCTGCCGCATAGGTGGCGCGGACGAGCTTCGCGTAGACCGCCCCGGCGTCGGGGTTGTCCATCTCGAAGGGCGAGAGCAGCGGCCCCAGCGTCTGCTCCTCCAGCGTGTCGGCGCGTCCGTCCCAGAACAGGCCGCCCTGCGGCACCATGTCGGCGGCAGTGCTTGCCGCCTTAGGCACGCCGGCCGGGCGCGCCACGGCGGCGATTGCCGCGGGTGACGGTGCCGGCTGGTCCTCGGGGCCGGGTGGGCCGAGCGAGAAGACCGGCGTCAGCAGCTTGTAGGCGAGCGAGGGGACGGTGCGCATCCCCGGCCGGTCGAGGGCGGGGCCGCCGAGCTGCACGACACGGTCATTGGCCGGCGCATAGGCGTGGCCGGGATCGTGGCAGGTGGCGCAGGACATCCTGCCGGAACTGGAGAGCGACGGATCGAAGAAGATCTTTGCCCCGAGCTGCGCAACCGCGCTCAGCTTGCTCACGTCCTCGCCGCCATAGTCCGCACCGGCGGTGCCGTCGGCGCGAATCTCAGGAGCGCCGGCGAGCATGAAGCCCGCCAGCGCCACTGCGACAAGGACGACGCCGGATCGCGTCATCGCGCGTGTCCCGGCTAGCTGCTCGCCTTGCCGGTCTTGGGATCGAGCATGAGCGCGGGGGTGTTGCCCTTGCGCCAGTCGAACATGTGGTCGAGCGTGCCGGCGATGGCGTCGAACGAGCCCTGGCCGATGCGCTCGCCGCCGAGCCAGTTGTCCTCGATGAAGCGGGTCACCGAGCTCTGGTCGGTCAGCGTGTGGTCGACGTAGTTGACCTTGGCGTAGGGCGACACGACGAGCAGCGGCTGGCGGGTGCCGTAACCGCAGCGGCCCTCGGCCGGCTTGCCGTCGATGCCGGCGAGCGGGGTGCCGTTGGAGCAGGCCTCGCCACTCAGCACGTCGTAGCCCTTCACCGGAATGTCGGAGGGATTCACGATCGCATGGGCGTGGTCGTACCAGCCGTCCGAATCGTCATAGAGGATGACGATGGCGGTCGACTTCCAGTCCGGGTTCTGCTCGAGCCTGTTGACGGCGTCGACGACGAATTCCTGCTCGTCGAGCGGGTCGGAGTAGCCGGCGTGGCCATCCTGGTAGGCCGGCGCCTTGAGGAAGCTCACGGCCGGGAAGTTGCCGGCCTGAAGTGCGGCCCAGAAGTCGGTCATGTCGTACTGGTGGTTGGCGCCGCCGTCGTTGGAGGTGCCGATGACGTCGGGCGAACTCGGCCGGACGTGCTTCAGGTTGGCGGTCGACAGGTAGTACTGGAACGGCTGGTGGTGCGGGATGTAGTCGGCGCTCTTCTGGTTGATGAGCGACGAGGTGGTGGTGCGGCCGCAGCCGGTCGAGCCGTCGGCATTGGTGGCGGTGAGGTCGAAGCCGCCCTCGAAGAAGCCCCACGAGATGCCGTTGGCGTTGAGCAGGTCGCCGATGTTCTTGCCGGCCATCAGGGCCGTCGGGTATTTCGGATTGGAGCAGACGTCGCCGGTCGGGTCGAGGTCGCTGATCATCGTCCAGTTGCCGTTGCCGTCCGGAACGACGCGGCCGCCGTCATAGGTGCCATCCTTCTCGAGCTGGTAGCCGTCGGGCAGGACCATGCCGTTGGTCTGGCCGGAGACGAGGTTGATGGCACCGGGGGTCGAGGGGCCGAAGGTGGTCGAATAGGAATTGTCGCTCATGGCGAAATTCTGGGCGTAGTTCCACAGGGCCGTGACCGTGTTGCCGTCGTAGTAGCCCATTACCAGGCCCTTCGAGCCGAAGGTGCCGGCGCCGCCCTTGGTGCCGCGGCCGGTGTGCAGCGGAAAGAGGTCCATCTTGAAGTTGTTGTAGGCGGCCTCTTCGGCGGTATAGCCGTGGTCCTGGTCGGCGGTGCCGGCCTGGGTGCGGTCGAGACGGAAGGGATCGGCCGCATCGGCACCGTTGGCGGTGTTGGTCTTGTTCGGGTTGTTCTCGATCAGGCCGGCGCTGGCGAGCGTGTCGATGTCGGCGGGCGTGTTGGCGGCCGCAGTGAATTCCGGCTCGCCGGCCGGATTGGTCGCGTTCGGGTAGGTCGCGAAATAATGGTCGAAGGAGACGTTCTCCTGGAAGATGATGACCAGGTGCTTGATCGGCGTCGTCGTGTCTGCAGCGGCGGCGCTGGCGGCCTGCGCGGCAAAAACGACGGCGAGCGCGCTGACGCTGGCCAGCGCGGCATGACGGACATGTCGAACCATTGGAAGGAATCCCAGATTGGAGTGGTGTCGCCCGATGGCTTGCTAGCGGCGCCGGATGTCAGTCGGGTGAACCCGGGATGACAGTCCCCGTCATTTTTGGACGCATTCCAGCCTGTGATGGCCAGTTTGATCCCGGCAAGGTCGATCAGAGAAAAGTGTGACCGCGGGTCATATTCGACGAACACGTCCACGTCGCTGTCGGGCCGTGCCTCGTCCCGTGCTGTCGAACCAAACAGAAGAGTGATGTCGCGCCGAGGGCGCGGGCCGCATCCTGGCTGGCTCGGAGCTTTTCAATCGCCGTGTCACGCTTCATGGGGCGTATCCGCTTGGCTCGCCACCGGCCCGTGCTTCAGCTTGGCGATGGCTTCGTCGCGTCTCATGTCCCTTATTTAGCGGTGGTGCGGCAGCAAAACCACACGTCGCCGCCGGGGCCGCGATGGACGCCGGGTCTGAACCGTTTCTTAAGCCTAACCGTTGCTGAATGGGCACCGCGCCCAAGTCGCCCGGCGCGAGCGAAACCAGCCATTTCCTTGACGGCCCGCAAAATCCCATGATATCCCATGAAATCCCGGAAGCAGGCCGGCGCGTCGCCGGTCACCCGGCCGCCGGTGCGGGGGTCATCATGAAGCGCACCAGGGCCTTCCGGCCGGCTTGTCGCCGGTTGTCCCGGGATGACGCGACCGGCAGGTGCGGATGCCTGCCGGGTCAAACGGGCGAGGGCGATGGACGAGTTCGTTTCCACCTTCACCAACCGGCTGGACGCCAAGGGTCGCGTGTCGATCCCGGCGCCGTTCCGGGCCGTGCTGGCGGTGGATGGGTTCGACGGCCTCTATTGCTGCCCGACGCTCGACCAGCAGGCGATCGACGCTGGCGGCAACCGTCTGCGCCAGACGATCGGCGCGAGCCTCGCCAATTTCGAGCCGTTCTCCGAGGATCACGAGCTCTTGTCGACGACGCTGATCGGCGACAGCGAGATCCTCAGAATAGATCAGGATGGCCGCGTCGTGCTGACCGACACGATCAAGGCCCATGCCGGCATCAGCGACCGGGTCACCTTCGTCGGCCAAGGCTACAAGTTTCAGATCTGGGAGCCGGAGCGTTTCGCAGCATACCGGGAAGAGGCAAAGAACCGGTTGCGCGACTTGCGGAAACGGCTGGCACCAGGCCACCGCGCGACGGGCGCGCATCCGAGGACAGGGGAATGAATACGGCGGGCAGCGGCGTTGACGCGAACGGTGCCGCTGGCGGACTGGCCCGCCATATCCCCGTGATGCTTGAGGAGGTTGTTCACTTCCTCGCGCCTGGCGCCGGTGGCATTTTCATCGACGGCACATTCGGAGCGGGCGGCTACTCGGCCGCCCTTCTTGCTCAGGGTGCCAATGTCATCGCCATCGACCGCGACCCCACGGCGATTGCCGGCGGCGCCGACCTTCAGCGCTCTGCCGGCGGCCGGCTGACGCTGGTCGAGGGCCGCTTCTCGGCGCTCGACGAGATCGCCCGCGCCCATGGCCACGAGCGGGTCGATGGCGTCGTGCTCGATGTCGGCGTCTCCTCCATGCAGGTGGACACCGCGGCACGCGGCTTCTCCTTCCGTGGCGAGGGACCGCTCGACATGCGCATGGGGGCGGATGGGCCGACCGCCGCCGACGTGGTCAACCACATGGAATTCGGCGCGCTGGCGCGGGTCATCGCCGTGCTCGGCGAGGAGAAGAAGGCGCGCGCGGTCGCCCGGGCGATCGAGAAGGCGCGGGCGGGGAAGCCGCTCACCGGCACGCTCGAACTTGCCGATATCGTCGCCCGTGCCGTCGGCGGACGGCGCGACCAGGCCATCCATCCGGCGACGCGCACCTTCCAGGCGCTGCGCATCTTCGTCAATCGCGAGCTCGAGGAGCTGGCCGAGGCGCTCGCCGCCTCCGAGCGCATCCTGAGCGAAGGCGGGCGGCTGGTGGTCGTCTCCTTCCATTCGTTGGAAGACCGCATCGTCAAACGGTTTCTCGCCGATCGCTCGGCGAAGCTGAGCGGCGCCTCGCGCCATCGCCCCGATGTGGCGGTGGCGGCGCCGACCTTCGCCTTGCTGTCGCACGGCGCGGCGACGCCCGGTGCGGCGGAGGTCGCCGCCAATCCGCGCGCCCGCTCGGCGCGCCTGAGGGCGGCTCAGCGGACCGCGGCGGCGGCGCGGCCGCTCGCAAGCGAAGCGCTCGGCGTACCTGCCTTGCCCGCGTTCGATGGGGGAGTGTGAGTTATGGGTCGCATCGTCAACCTGATCCTGCTGGCGGCGATGATCGTCGGCGCAGCCGTTACCTACGACATGAAGCACAAGGCGGAGCTTGCCGCCGATCGGGTCGCCACGCTGCAGTCCGACATCGCCCGGGAGAAGAACGAGATCGTCCTGCTCAAGGCCGAGTGGAGCATGCTCACCCAGCCCGCCCGCCTGCAGCAGACGATCGAGAAATACGCCGACCATTTCCAGCTCCAGCCGTTCTCGCCGGACCAGATCGCCACCATCGACGAGATCCCGCTGAAGCCGGCTGCTGCCGACGACAAGGCCGGCGAGAAATTGGCCCGCATGGCGGCCGACGCGCCAATGCGGCTGCGCTAGCCGGCCACACGGGGGAGGAGACCGCATACCCATGTCCGCGACCGAGCAGCAGGTGAGCCCGATCCCGGAAGAGCCGCGCGTCGCGCCGGCGGTGAGCCGCAGCGCGCGCCCTGAGCCATCGGGCGATCCCCTGCGCCGCCGCATCCGCGTTGTGGTGGGGGCGTTCGCACTGGCCTATCTGGCACTCATCGGGCGGCTGGTGCTCTTCGGCATCGATACGCCCACCGGCGGGCGCGATTACGACCCCACAGCGGCCATCTCCACCAGCCGACCGGACATCGTCGACCGCAACGGCGAGATCCTGGCGACCGACATCACCATGTCGTCGGTCTATGCCGAGCCGCGCAACATCCTCGATCCCGACGAGGCGACCGAGCTGATCACCAGCGTTCTGCCCGACGTCGATGCGCGCTCGCTCCGGGCCAAGCTGTCGACCAACGCCGGCTTCGCCTGGATCAAGCGCGAGATCACGCCCGAGCAGCAGCGCCAGATCCACTCGCTCGGTATCCCCGGCATCGGCTTCCTGAGCGAGAAGCGCCGCTTCTATCCGGGCGGCCCGACGGCCTCGCACATCCTCGGCCTGGTCAACATCGACAATCAGGGCATCTCGGGCATCGAGAAGTACATCGACGACCACGGCCTCGGCGATCTGCACGCGGCCGGCTTCGCCCGCGGCGGCGACCTCGAGCCGGTGCGCCTGTCGATCGACGTGCGCGTGCAGCACATCCTGCGCGACGAGCTGGCCAACGCCATGGACAAGTACAGCGCGCTCGGCGCCGCCGGCGTCGTGCTCAACGCGCATACCGGCGAAGTCCTGGCCCTGGCCTCGCTGCCCGATTACGACCCCAACGATCCGGTCGATGCGCTCAAGCCCGACCGGCTCAACCGCATGACCGCCGGCGCCTATGAACTCGGCTCGGTGTTCAAGAGCTTCACCTTCGCCATGGCGCTCGACAGCGGCGCGGTGAAGATGAGCGACACCATCGACGCCAGCAAGCCGATCCATGCCGGCGGCTTCACCATCCACGATTTCCACGGCAAGTATCGCCCGCTCACCGTGCCGGAGGTGTTCATCTACTCCTCCAACATCGGTGCCGCGCACATGGCGATGAAGGTCGGCACGCCCGGCGAGCAGGCCTATCTCAAGCGCTTCGGCCTGACCACCAAGCTGCAGACCGACCTGCCGGAAGTGGCCTCGCCCATCCTGCCCAAGCGCTGGACCGATCTGACGACGATGAACATCGCCTTCGGCCAGGGCCTCGCCGTCACCCCCATGCAGACGGCGGTGGCCGACGCCGCGCTGGTCAACGGCGGCATGCTCATCCCGCCCACCTTCGAGCCGCGCAGCGCGGAACAGGCCAAGGCAATGGCCACGCGCATCATCAAGCCGGAGGTCAGCGACGACCTGCGCTACCTCTTCCGGCTCAACGTGCTCAAGGGCTCCGGCAAGCAGGCCGCCGTCCCCGGCTACATGGTCGGCGGCAAGACCGGCACGGCGCAGAAGGTGGTCAACGGCCGTTATTCTGACACAGCACGGCTCAATTCTTTCCTCGCCGCCTTCCCGATTGACGACCCCCAATACGTCGTGCTGGTGATGCTTGACGATCCGCAAAGGGCGAAAGAGGGTGGCGGCACAACGGCGGGTTCCAATGCGGCTCCGACCGTCGGTGCGATCATCCGGCGTTCGGCGGCGCTGCTCGGGGTCGAGCCACGCGCGGACGACGGGGTCGAGTCCTTGCTGGTGTCGAACTGAACCTGCCGCGGAGAAGCAAGCGGCACATGAAACGCACAACCGGACGACCTGAGTGCCGATACATCTTGGAGACCTTGCCGCTGCTGCCGGACTGAAGCTTCCCACTGGCATTGGGGCGATCGAGATCGGCCACCTTGCGGCCGACAGCCGCAAGGTTGTGCCTGGCGACCTGTTCGCGGCGCTGCCGGGCACGGCCGCCGATGGCGCCCGCTTTGCCGGCGAGGCGGTCCGCCGCGGGGCGGTTGCCGTGCTGGCCGCGGACGATGCCGTCCTCGACCTGCCGGCGGAGGTTGCGCTCCTCGGCGCTGCCGAGCCGCGCCGGGCGCTCGCCTTGATGGCGGCGCGCTTCTACCCGCGCCAGCCGGAGCATCTCGTCGCCGTCACCGGCACCAGCGGCAAGACCTCTGTCGCGGTCTTCGTCCGCCAGATCTTCGCCGCCGCCGGCAAGGAGGCGGCGAGCCTCGGCACCATCGGCGTGGTCAGCCGCAAGCGCACCGAATACGGCAGCCTGACCACGCCCGATCCGGTGGCCCTCCACGCCGAGCTCGACCGGCTGGCCGGGGAGGGGGTCACCCACGCGGCGCTGGAAGCATCGAGCCACGGCCTCGACCAGCACCGCCTGGACGGCATCCGCATCCGCGCCGCCGGCTTCACCAATCTCGGCCGCGACCACATGGACTACCACCCGACGGTGGAGGCCTATCTCGCCGCCAAGCTCAAGCTGTTCACCGATCTCCTGCCCACCGACGGCACCGCGGTCATCGACATGGACGGCGCCCGCAGCCCCGACGTCGCCAAGGTCGCCGAGGCGCGCGGCCAGAGGCTCATCCGCATCGGCCGGGCGGGAACCGAGATCCGCCTGCTCGATCTTGTCGCGCAAGGCTTCCGCCAGCGCCTCCGCCTCTCCGTCTTCGGCCGCGAGCGTGACCTCATGCTGCCGCTGGCCGGGGCCTTCCAGGCCTCCAACGCGCTCACCGCCGCGGGCCTTGCCATCGGTGCCGGCATCGACGCCTGCGACCGCCATCGACGCCCTCGCCGGGCTCGAGGGCGTGCCGGGCCGGCTGGAGCTGGTCGGCCACAAGCAGAATGGCGCGCTCGTCTTCATCGACTACGCCCACAAGCCGGACGCGCTCACCAGCATGCTGCAGACGCTGCGCCCGTTGACCTCCGGCCGCCTCGTCGTCGTCTTCGGTGCCGGGGGAAATCGCGATGCCGGCAAGCGGCCGCTGATGGGCAAGGCCGCCGTCGACAACGCCGACGTGGTCATCGTCACCGACGACAATCCGCGCTCGGAACAGCCCGCTGCCATCCGCAAGGCGATCCTCGCCGCGGCACCGGGGGCGATCGAGATCGGCGACCGCGGCGAGGCGATCGCCCGCGCCGTCGCCATGCTTCAACCCGGCGACGTCCTCTGCGTCGCCGGCAAGGGCCACGAGACCGGCCAGATCATCGGCGACCACACCATCCATTTCTCCGATCACGAAGCGGTCGCTCAGGCGCTCGCCGCCGAGGAGGCCGCATGAGCGCCCCGCTGTGGACCTGGGATTCCTTCCTCGGCGCCACCGGCGGCCGGCCGGTCGGTCCGCCGCCCGAGGCGATTTCCGGCATTTCCATCGACAGCCGCACGATCAAGCCCGGCGACGCCTTCTTCGCCATCCAGGGCGACAAGCACGACGGGCACGACTACGTCTCCTTCGCGCTGGCCGCCGGCGCCGCCACCGCCGTCGTCGGCGAGGGGCGCCTGGCCGGGCTCGGCCGCATCACCGGCTCGCTGACCCTTGCCGAGGACGTGCTTGCCGCGCTCAGCGGCGTCGGCGTCGCTGCCCGCCTGCGCAGCAAGGCGCGCATCGCTGCCATCACCGGCAGCGTCGGCAAGACCGGCACCAAGGAGATGCTCGCCGCCGCGCTCGCCCCCTCGGGCACGGTCCACGCCTCGCCGGCCTCGTTCAACAATCACTGGGGCGTGCCGCTGACCCTGGCCCGCATGCCGCGCGATGCCGAATACGGCGTCTTCGAGATCGGCATGAACCATCCGGGCGAGATCGAGCCGCTCACGCGCATGGTGCGCCCGCATGTGGCGATCATCACCACGGTCGAGCCGGTCCACCTCGAATACTTCAAGGACGTGGAGGAGATCGCCCGCGCCAAGGCGGAGATCTTCCTGGGGCTGGAGCCGGGTGGCGCGGCGATCCTCAATCGCGACAATCCGCACTTCGCGCTGCTCGCCGATCTCGCCCGCGCGACCGGCGTCGCGCGCATCGTCGGCTTCGGCGAACATGAGGAGGCCGAGGTGCGGCTGACTGCGGCCAACCTCAAGGAGAACGTCTCGTGCATCGCGGCGACGGTGCTCGGCGAAGAGGTCTCCTACAAGCTCGGCGCGCCCGGCCGCCATGTCGTGCAGAACAGCCTGGCCGTGCTTGCCGCCGTCTCGCTCGTCGGCGGCGATCTGGCGCGCGCGGCGCTGGCGCTCGCCGGGCTTGCCGCCGGCAAGGGCCGCGGCCAGCGCCAGGAGCTGCATGTGCCGGGCGGCACGGCCGTCCTCATCGACGAGAGCTACAACGCCAACCCGGCGTCGATGAGCGCGGCAATAGCGCTCCTCGGCCAGACCGAGCCCGGGCGCAACGGACGGCGCATCGCCATCCTCGGCGACATGCGCGAGCTCGGGCGCGGGGCCGAGGCCATGCATGCCGCGCTCGCCGGGCCGCTGGCCGAGGCCGATGTCGACGCCGTCTTCCTGGTCGGGCCGCTGATGCGCTCGCTGTGGGATGCGCTTCCCGTCCGCCTGCACGGCGGCTACACCGAGAAGGCGGAGGACATGCAGCCGCTGGTCGCCGACGCCATTGCCCCCGGCGACGTGATCATGGTCAAGGGCTCCAATGCCAGCCGCATGGGGCCGCTGGTCGAAACCATCAAGGCGCGCTTCGCTCCTGCCAAGGCCGCCGCCAGTGTCGTGCAGGAACGGGATCGCGCCTGATGCTCTATTTCCTTGGGACGCTGGAAGATCACGTCTCGGTCCTCAACGTCTTCCGCTACATCACCTTCCGCACCGCCGGCGCCACCATGACGGCGCTGGTCTTCGTCTTCCTGTTCGGGCCGCTGATCATCTCTGCCCTGCGCATCCGCCAGGGCAAGGGCCAGCCGATCCGCGCCGACGGCCCCGCCGGCCACCTGCTCACCAAGGCGGGAACGCCGACCATGGGCGGGCTGATGATCCTTTCCGGCCTGGTGGTGTCGACCGTGCTGTGGGCCAATCTCGCCAATGTCTATGTGTGGATCGTCCTTCTGGTCACCATCGCCTTCGGCCTGATCGGGCTCTACGACGACTACCTCAAGGTCACCAAGCAGACCGACAAGGGCTATTCCGGCCGGGCGCGGCTGACGCTGGAGGCCGGGGTGGCGGCTGCGGCCTGCATCGTCGTCGCCCTGGTCGGCACCGCGCCGCTGTCGACCTCGCTGACCTTCCCGTTCTTCAAGGAGCTGGTCGTCAATCTCGGCTGGTTCTTCATCCCCGTCGGCGCCTTCGTCATCGTCGGCGCCGGCAATGCCGTCAACCTGACCGACGGCCTCGATGGCCTCGCCATCGTGCCGGTGATGATCGCGGCGGCGAGCTTCGGCTTCATCGCCTATCTCTCCGGCAACGCGGTCTTTGCCGACTACCTGCAGATCCACTTCGTGCCCGGCACCGGCGAGCTGGCGGTGCTGTGCGGCGCCATGCTCGGCGCCGGCCTCGGCTTCCTGTGGTTCAACGCGCCGCCGGCGGCGATCTTCATGGGCGACACCGGCTCGCTGGCGCTGGGCGGCCTGCTCGGCTCGGTGGCGGTGGCCACCAAGCACGAGATCATCCTGGCCATCGTCGGCGGCCTGTTCGTGGTCGAGGCGCTGTCGGTCATCATCCAGGTCGCCTCGTTCAAGCTGACGGGCAAGCGCGTCTTCCGCATGGCGCCGATCCATCATCATTTCGAGGAGCTGGGCTGGACGGAATCGACCATCGTCATCCGCTTCTGGATCGTCGCCGTGCTGCTCGCCTTGATTGGCCTCTCTTCGCTGAAGCTGAGGTGACCTGCCCATGATCCCGGTCACCAGCTTCAGTGGACGCACCGTCGCGGTCTTCGGCCTCGGCGAGAGTGGCCGCGCCAGCGCGCTGGCGCTGGCCGCCGGCGGAGCGAGCGGTCGCTGCCTGGGACGACAACGAGAACGCAGTCGCCGCGGCGCGCGCCGCCGGCATCGCAATCGTCGACCTGCGCGTCGCCGACTGGAGAAGCTTCGCCGCGCTCGTGCTGGCGCCGGGCGTGCCGCTCACCCATCCGGCGCCGCACTGGACGGTGCGCAGCGCCGGGGCCGCCGGCATCGAGGTCATCGGCGACATCGAACTCTACTGCCGCGAGCGGCGGCGCCATTGCCCGGACGCGCCGTTCATCGCCATCACCGGCACCAACGGCAAGTCGACCACGACGGCGCTCATCGCCCATCTCATCGCCACCGCCGGCCACGAGGTGGCGCTCGGCGGCAACATCGGCAAGGCGATCCTGTCGCTGGAGCCGCCGCGCCGCGGCCGCTTCCACGTCATCGAGTGCTCGTCATTCCAGATCGACCTGGCGCCGAGCCTCGACCCGTCCATCGGCGTGCTGCTCAACGTCACGCCCGACCACATCGACCGCCACGGCACCTTCGAGGCCTATGCCGCGCTCAAGGAGCGCCTGGTCGCCGATGCGAAGACCGCGGTCATCGCCGTCGACGACAAGCCGTCCCAGGCGATCGCCGACCGCGTCGCGCGCTCCGGCAAGCGGGTCATCCGTGTCTCCGCCCGCCGGCCGCTCGCCGACGGCGTCTATGCCGCCGGCAGCGACATCATCGCGGTCGCCGACGGCGCCTCCACGCGGGTCGCCAGCCTCAACGGCATCGGCTCGCTGCGCGGCACCCACAACGCCCAGAACGCCGCCGCCGCGGTGGCGGTCGCCCGCGCCTCGGGCCTCGATCCCGCGACCATCCTCAGGGGCCTGCAAAGCTTCCCCGGCCTGTCGCACCGCATGGAGGAGGTCGGTCGCAGGGGCCGTGTCCTCTTCGTCAACGATTCCAAGGCGACCAACGCCGATGCCGCCGCCAAGGCGCTGGCCAGCTTCGCGCCGATCTACTGGATTGCCGGCGGCCGGCCGAAGGAGGGCGGCATCACGCCGCTCACCGATTTCTTCCCGCGCATCGCCAAGGCCTACCTCATCGGCGAGGCGGCAGAGGATTTCGCGCGAACGCTTGGCACCGCCGTGCCGCACATGATGTCCGGCACGCTCGCCGCCGCCGTCGCGTCCGCGGCGGCAGACGCCGCGCAGGACCCGGCGCCAGAGCCGGTGGTGCTGCTGTCGCCGGCCTGCGCCTCCTACGACCAGTTCAAGAACTTCGAGGTGCGCGGCGAAGCCTTCCGCGCCCTCGTGCTTCAGCTCGATGGGATTTCCAGCCAGGGGGAGGCCGCCTGATGGTCAGCCGCGCCGATCGCAGTCAATTCGCCGAGTGGTGGTGGACCGTGGACAAATACCTGCTCGGCGCGCTCGTCGTGCTGATGCTGGGCGGCATCGTGCTGTCCTTCGCCGGCAGTCCGGCGGTCGCCGAACGCCTCGGCTATGACAGCTTCCATTTCGTCGACCGCCAGATCGCCTTCTTCTTCCCGGCGCTGGCGGTGATGATCGCCACCTCGTTCCTGACCCCGCACCAGGCACGGCGCACGGCGCTCATCGTGCTCGCCATCGCGATCGTGCTGATGATGGTGACGCTGGTCGTCGGCGTCGAGGTCAAGGGCGCCCGCCGCTGGATCGATTTCGTCGGCCTGTCGGTGCAGCCGTCCGAGTTCATGAAGCCGGCCTTCGTGGTCGTCGTCGCCTGGCTGTTCGCCGAGAACCGCCGGCGCCAGGACATCCCCGGCAACGTCTTCGCCATCATCCTGTTCGCCATCACCGTGGCGCTGCTCATCGCCGAGCCGGATTTCGGCCAGACCATGCTGATCACCATCGCCTGGGGCAGCCTGTTCTTCATGGCCGGTCTGTCGTGGTTCTGGATCGCGGCGCTGGGGTTTGCCGCCGCCGGCGGCGCCGCCGCGGCCTACGCCACCATGCCGCACGTCGCCGCCCGCATCGATCGTTTCATCTCGCCGCAGTCGGGCGACACCTTCCAGATCGACAAGGCGCTCGATTCGATCATGCACGGCGGCTGGTTCGGCCAGGGGCCGGGGGAGGGCATGGTCAAGCGCGTGCTGCCCGACGCCCACACCGATTTCATCTTCGCCGTGGCGGCGGAGGAGTTCGGCATCATCGTGTGCATCGCCCTGGTGCTGGTCTTCGCGGTGGTCGTCTTCCGCGGCCTCTCCGATTCGACCCGCCAGGAGGATCCCTTCGTGCGGCTGGCCGGCTCCGGCCTGGTCGTTCTCTTCGGCGTCCAGTCGGTGATCAACATGGCGGTCAACCTCAACATGATCCCGGCCAAGGGCATGACGCTGCCGTTCATCTCCTATGGCGGCTCGTCGATGGTTGCGGTCGCCTTCGGCATGGGCCTGCTCCTGTCGCTGACCCGGCGGGGACGGGAGCCGCGGCGCATCGTGCGGCGCGTCATCGCCACGCCGCCGGCACCAAATCCGGTGTGACGAATGCGCTGGGGGCGGCAACATCGTCCCCTCTCCCCTTGCGGGGGAGGGCTGGGGAGAAGGGTAGAGGCACGGCTTCGCCCCTGCCGCCCTCTGGCTGCACCAGGTTCGGCGTCGCCTCACCAAGCTCCGCTGTCTCCCCCGCAAGGGGGGAGAAGGACGTTCCCCTGCAATGTCTGACAACAAGATCGTACTGCTGGCGGCCGGAGGAACCGGGGGCCATCTGTTCCCGGCTCGAGGCGCTGGCGCTGGAACTGAAGAAGCGCGGCTGGCGCATTCATCTGGCGACCGACCACCGCGCCGAAACCTATGGCCAGGACTTCCCGGCGGAAGAGACCCATCTCATCGCCTCGGCGACGCTGACGCGCGAGCCGATCGCCTTCGTGAAAGGTCTGCTGCGTCTCGCTCAGGGCATCGTGCAGGCGTGGTCGCTGATGCGCCGGCTGAAGCCCGCCGTTGCCGTCGGCTTCGGCGGCTATCCGACCTTGCCGCCACTGTTCGCCGCGTCGCGCTCGCACGTGCCCACGGTCATCCACGAGCAGAACGCCGTCATCGGCCGCGCCAACGGCTTCCTGGCGCCGCTCGCCACCGCCATCGCCACCAGTCAGGCCGAGGTGCGCGGCACCGACAAGGTGAAGGCGAAGATCGTGCAGACCGGCAACCCGGTGCGGCCGGCGGTCCTCGCGGCAGCGCAGACGCCCTATCCGGCGCTTGCCGCCAACGGCCCCTTCCGCCTCCTGGTCTTCGGCGGCAGCCAGGGCGCCCGCTTCATGTCCGATCTGGTGCCGCCGGCCATCGCGCTTCTCCCCGAGGCCGAGCGCAAGCGGCTCAAGATCGTGCAGCAATGCCGGCCGGAGGATATGGCGCGCGTCAAGGCGACCTATGACGGGCTCGGCGTCGATGCCTGCCTGGCGCCCTTCTTCCACGACCTGCCGCAGCGCATCGCCGACAGCCACCTCGTCGTCAGCCGTTCGGGCGCCTCCACCACGGCCGAGCTCACCGTGATCGGCCGGCCGGCGATCATGGTGCCGCTGCCGGGTGCGCTCGATCAGGACCAGAGGGCCAATGCCATGGTGCTCGCTGCCGCCGGTGGCGGCTGGATGGTCGAGCAGAAGGACATGACCTCCGAACGCCTGGCCGCCGACCTCGGTCGCCTGATGGCCGATCCGGCGCAGCTTTCCGCCGCCGCCGCCGCTGCGCTGAAATGCGGCCGTCCGGACGCCGTCGCCCGCCTTGCCGATGTGGTAGAGCGTGTCGCGGCCGGCGCGACGGCCGCCCGCAATTCTGGAGTTGCCGCATGAAAATGGGAATGGACATCGGCCCGGTGCATTTCATCGGCATCGGCGGCATCGGCATGAGCGGCATTGCCGAGGTTCTGGTCAACCTCGGCTACCGCGTGCAGGGCTCCGACCAGGCCGACAACGCCAATGTCCAGCGCCTGCGCGAGAAGGGCATCGCCATCGCCATCGGCCATGACGCCGCCAATCTCGGTGAGGCGCGGGTGGTGGTCGTCTCCTCGGCGATCAAGCGCGACAATCCCGAGCTCAAGGCGGCGCGTGAGCGCCTGCTGCCGGTGGTGCGCCGCGCCGAGATGCTGGCCGAGCTGATGCGGCTGAAGCAGGCCGTCGCGGTCGCCGGCACCCACGGCAAGACCACCACCACCTCGATGGTGGCGGCGCTGCTCGACGCCGGTGGCTTCGACCCGACCGTCATCAACGGCGGCATCATCAACGCCTACGGCACCAACGCCCGCATGGGCGCCAGCGACTGGATGGTGGTGGAAGCCGACGAATCCGACGGCACCTTCGTCAAGCTGCCGGCCGACGTGGCGCTGGTCACCAACATCGATCCGGAGCATCTCGACCATTACGGCTCCTTCGACAAGGTGCGCGAGGCCTTCCGCCAGTTCGTCGAGAACGTCCCCTTCTATGGCTTTGCCGTCATGTGCATCGACCATCCGGAGGTGCAGGCGCTGATCGGGCGCATCGAGGACCGCCGCATCGTCACCTATGGCGCCAGCCCCCAGGCCGACGTGCGCTACACCGACCTGCGCATCGACGGTGGCCGTTCGGTCTTCACGGTGCTCATCGGCGACCGCCAGGGCGGCGAGCGCCGCGCCATCGAGAAGCTGACCGTCGCCATGCCCGGCGAGCACAATGTCCAGAACGCCACCGGTGCCGTCGCCATCGCCCATCACCTCGGCGTCTCCGACGCGGCCATCGCCGCCGGCCTCTCCGGCTTCGGCGGGGTCAAGCGGCGCTTCACCCGCACCGGGTCCTGGAATGGCGTCGAGATCATCGACGATTACGGCCACCATCCGATCGAGATCGCTGCGGTGCTCAGGGCCGCCCGCTCGGTCGCCAAGGGCAGGGTGATCGCCGTCGTCCAGCCGCACCGCTACACCCGCCTGCACGACCTCTTCGACCAGTTCTGCACCTGCTTCAACGACGCCGATGTGGTCATCGTGGCGCCGGTCTATGCGGCCGGCGAGGCGCCGATCGAGGGCATCGACCGCGACCATCTGGTCGAGGGCCTGCGCGTGCGTGGCCATCGCGACGCCCGGCCGCTCGCCGGCCCGGAGGCGCTGCCCGGCATGATCGCGGACCTGGCCAGGCCCGGCGACTATGTTGTCTGCCTCGGCGCCGGCTCGATCAGCCAGTGGGCCTACGCGCTCCCCGGCGAACTGGCGAAGCGCGGCGGCAGCGCCTAGATTGTCGCCATGAGCGACAGCGAAACCGTCCTTGCCCGCGACATCAGCCGCGATCAGCTCCTGGCCGAACTGCGCGCCCTCCGCCCTCTCTTCGAGCGCGAGGGGGTAGCGCATATGGTGCTGTTCGGGTCGCGGGCACGTGGCGATCATCGCCCCGACAGCGACGTCGATCTCCTCGTCGACATCGTGCCTGGGCGCAAGGTCTCCATGCTCGGCTTGATCGGGCTTGGTCATTTCGTCGAGGACCACATTGGGTTGCCGGGCAATGTCCTGATCCGGAGTGACCTTGGGCCGCGCTTGGCTGCGGGCGCGCGTCGTGACGCCGTGGAGGTGTTTTGACGGACGATCGCGGGCTTTCTGGCCTGGAGGACATCAAGGGCGGTGTCGGGAGAATCCGGCGCCTCGTCGCCGGCAAGACCCTGGATGACCTACGCAGGGATGAGGTTGCTTGGGCGGCTTTCGAGAGGTTCCTGGAGGTCATCAGCGAGGCTTCACGGAGCTTGTCCGACGGCTGGAAGGCAGAACAGCCGCAAATTCCGTGGCGTCAGGTGGCGGATCTGGGAAACAGGCTCCGCCACGTCTATCGCGATGTTAATCCCCAGGCGCTGTGGGCAATCTACGAGAACGACCTCGATCCGCTCGAAGCCGCCATCGATGCCATGCTCGCTACCCATGGGCCTAAGGATTCCTCTCCGTGACCACCCATCGTTTCGGTGATTTCGCCGCGATCCGCGGGCGGCTGACGGAGAACGCGCCGCTGGCGCCGTTCACCTGGTTCCGCGTCGGCGGGCCGGCGGAGCTCCTGTTCCAGCCGGCGGACAGCGACGACCTTGCGCTCTTCCTTGAGAAACTGAATCCGGATGTCCCGGTAACCGTCGTCGGCGTCGGCTCAAACCTCTTGGTGCGCGACGGCGGCATCTCCGGTGTCGTCATCCGCCTCTCGGCCAAGGGCTTCGGCCATGCGGTGCGTGAGCCGGGCGATCGCATCCGCGCCGGCACGGCGCTGCCCGACAAGCGCCTCGCTGCGTTCGCGCTTGCAGAGGGGCTCGCCGGCTTCGCCTTCTATCACGGCATCCCCGGCACGCTCGGCGGTGCGCTGCGCATGAATGCCGGCGCCAATGACGGCGAGACGCGCCAGCGCCTGGTCGCGGCCCATGCCGTCGACCGGCAGGGGCGGCGCCATGTGCTGTCCAACGAGGATATGGGCTTCACCTATCGCCATGCCGCCGCGTCCGACGACCTCATCTTCACCGAGGCGGTCTTTCAGGGAACGCCGGCGCCTGAGGCCGAGATCAAGGCGGCCATGGATGCGGTCGAGGCGCACCGCGAGCGCGCCCAGCCGATCCGCGAGAAGACCGGCGGCTCGACCTTCACCAATCCGCCCGGCGGCGGCAAGGCCTGGCAGCTCATCGACGCTGCCGGCTGCCGCGGTCTGACCATTGGCGGCGCCATGGTTTCGGAGATGCACTGCAACTTCCTGATCAACACCGGTGCCGCCACCGCCACCGAGCTGGAACGCCTCGGCGAAACCGTGCGGGCGCGTGTGCTGGCATCAAGCGGCGTGCGGCTCGACTGGGAGATCAAGCGCCTCGGCCGCTTCCTGCCGGGTGAGGAGGTGGCGCCGTTCCTCGGCGAATAGGGCCGTCCCGCAGCCATTCGCCTTGCCCCGCAAAATCGCGACGTGGTATTATTAGAAACCATGTGACGACATCTCGTCGTCGTGTGGCGCGCGGCGCCAGAAAGGAAACTGGCGATGCGCCTGAAACCTTCCCTCACATTATCGGATGCCCAGGCCGTGTCGGCGGCGTGCTTTGATGCTGCCGGTGAGCGCTCGGTCTCGGTCAGCGTTGCAGTGGTCGACGATGGCGGGAATCTCCTGCACTTCGCCCGGATGGACGGGGCGCGGAGCCACACGATTGATCTGGCAAGCCAGAAGGCGCGCATTGCGGCAGTGGTCGGGGTGGCGACGGCCGTGATTGCAGAGATGCAGAGGCAGCATGCGGCAGCGCCAGCACCGGGTTTTCCGGGCGCCGGCGGCGTGCCGATCATGGTCGACGGCCAATGCGCCGGCGCGGTCGGCATCTCTGGGGCACGGCCTGAAATTGACGAGGCGGTCGCCCGCGCTGCAGTGGAATTTCTCCAGATAGCGCACTGATTTCATTGTTTAATGCGAAATCAGTGGCCATCCTGACAAGGGCGAGCCGCTGCTCTTCAAGGGCGATGATTTCGCCCACACCGACATCCGTTCGGCGCTCGCCTGAAGCACCTTCGCCAGCTTCCGCCACGCCCTTGTCTGAGTCCTGCCCGCAACAGCCCCGATTTTTCTGGAGAAAGTGCCGTCCGCCGCGGTTTGGTTAACGATTGTTAACCATTTCCAACGCCATAGTGGGCCCAACGGTGCGATTCGTTGGTGGGTCAAGGGGTCGGTGGCTACACACGTTGCAGTTCTGATGGGCGGCTGGTCGAGCGAACGGCCGGTGTCCCTCAATTCCGGCAAGGCTTGCGCCGATGCGCTGGAAGGCGAGGGCTACCGCGTCACGCGCGTCGATGTCGATCGCAACATCGCCGGCGTGCTGGCCGAGCTGAAGCCCGATGTCGCCTTCAACGCGCTGCACGGCCCCTTCGGCGAGGATGGCTGCATCCAGGGCATCCTCGAGGTGCTGGCCATCCCCTACACCCATTCCGGCGTGCTCGCCTCGGCACTGGCGATGAACAAGCCGCTCGCCAAGGACGTGATGAAGGCGGCCGGTATCCCGGTCGCCGAATCAATCCTGGTCAATCGTTTCGAGGCGGCCGAGGCGCACGTCATGGCGCCGCCCTATGTGGTCAAGCCGCCGGCCGAGGGCTCGACCTTCGGCGTCCACGTGGTCAAGGCCGACGCTCTCCATCCGCCGCAGGCGCTTTTTGCCGAGGATTGGCCCTACGGCGACACGGTGATGGTCGAACGCTATGCCGCCGGGCGCGAGCTGACCTGCGGGGTGCGTGGCAACCAGCCACTCGAAATCATTGATATCATTGCGGAAGGCGGCTTCTACGACTACCACGCCAAATATGCCGCGGGCGGATCGCGCCACGTTCTTCCGGCGCAAATTTCACCGATTATTTACCAAAATATACAGATGCTTGCACTTCGCGCCCATCAGGCTTTGGGCTGTCGTGGGGTCAGTCGGGCGGATTTCCGTTACGACGACCAGCTCGAGGGCATGGACGGTGTGGTCTGCCTCGAGGTCAACACGCAGCCCGGCATGACGGCAACGTCACTGGTTCCCGAAATGGCAGCCCATGGCGGCATGGATTTCGGGAAGCTCGTGCGATGGATGGTGGAGGACGCATCTTGCGGCCGCTGACGACAGACCTTCCCGGTGTCACGACCGCCGCTCCGCTTGGGGCGGTGCCGTCGCGTGCCGTGGTGCTGCCGCCCTTCCTGCGCCGCCCGGCGCGCGCGCTCCTGCGCCGCCAGTGGCGCCTGCCGCACCGTTTCGGCCTCAAGGCCTTCCTCGCCTTTGCCTGCGCCACGGTGGTTGCCGGGGCGATCACCGGCGGGCGCTCCATGGGCATCGTTTCGGCGGTCAGCGCCTGGTCCGGGCTCGCCATCACCGAGGTGAAGATCACCGGCCAGAGCGAGACCTCGGAACTGGCGGTGCTCAACCGCCTCGACATCAGCCAGGATCCCTCGCTGCTCACCTACGACGTCGATGCGGCGCGGGCCCGCGTCGAGCTCTTGCCGTGGGTCGATCACGCCACCCTCAAGAAGCTCTTCCCCAACACGCTCGAAGTCGCCATCGCCGAGCGCACGCCGTTCGCCATCTGGCAGCACGGCAGCGAGCTGTCGCTGATCGACACCTCCGGCAAAGTGATCACCGACGCCATCGACGACCGCTACGCCCACCTGCCGTTCGTCGTCGGCCCCGGCGCGGCCGCGCGGGCGCGCGAGTTCGTCGGCCTCATCGACGGCGTGCCGGATATCGCCGACAAGGTGCGCGCCGGGGTGCTCATCTCGGGCGAACGCTGGAACGTGGTGCTCGACAGCGGCATCGAGCTGATGCTGCCGGCCGACAAGCCGGCGGGGGCCCTGGCAACGGTCGCCGGCCTCGATGCCGAGAAGCAGCTCCTGTCGCGCGAGATCGCCGCCGTCGACATGCGTCTGCCCGGCCAGATGATCGTGCGGCTCGACGACCAGGGGCTGGCTGCCCGCAAGGACATGCTCAAGGAGCGCGACAAGCTGGCGCGCCGTCAGAGGGGGAACACCTGATGCGCCTCTTCGGAAAATCCGATCCGAGCCCGCACGGCCGCTCGCGCCGTTCGACGGTGGTATCGGTGCTCGACGTCGGGTCGAGCAAGGTGGTCTGCCTGATCGCCCGGCTGACCCCTGCCGTTCCCGGCGAGGCGCTGCGCGGCCGCACCCACGCCATCGAGGTGCTCGGCATCGGCCATCAGCGCTCGCGCGGCATCAAGTCGGGCGTGGTCACCGATCTCGACCAGGCCGAGCAGGCCATCCGCTGCGCCGTCGATGCGGCCGAGGCCCAGGCCGGCGTCACCATCGAATTGCTGATCGTCAACGTCACCTGCGGACGGCTGGCGAGCGAAAGCTACGCCGCCGCGGTGTCGCTGCCCGGCCTCGAGGTCGCCGAAAGCGACATCCGCCGCGTGCTCGCCGAAGGCCGCCGCCACTCGCTCAGCGAGGGGCGGGCCGCCGTGCATTCGCTGCCCATCGGCTATTCGCTCGACGGCGAGGGCGGCATCGCCGATCCGCGCGACATGGTCGGCCGCCGGCTTGGCGTCGACATGCATGTGGTCACCGGCGATGCGCCGCCGCTGGCCAATCTCGAATTGTGCATCAACCGCTGCCACCTGTCGGTGGCGGCGATGGTCGCCGCGCCCTATGCCAGCGGCCTGTCGACCCTGGTCGACGACGAGGCCGAGCTCGGCTGCGCGGTGATCGATTTCGGCGGCGGCACCACCACCATCGCCGTGTTCAGCCGCGGCCAGTTCGTCCATGTCGATGCGCTCGCCATCGGCGGCTATCACATCACCACCGATATCGCCCGCGGGCTGTCGACCCGCATCGAGGACGCCGAGCGGCTGAAGACGATCTACGGCAGCGCCCTGCCGGGCCTGGCCGACGAACGCGACGTGCTCGCGGTGCCGCCGATCGGCGACGAGGACGAGCGCCAGGTGCCCAACCACGTGCCGCGCTCGGCGCTCACCCGCATCATCCGGCCGCGCGTCGAGGAGATGCTCGAGCTGGTGCGCGACCGGCTCAACGCCTCCGGCTTCGCCGGCCTGGTCGGCCGCCGCATGGTGCTGGTCGGCGGCGGCAGCCAGCTCAATGGCATGGCCGAGGCGGCGCGCCGCATCCTGGCGCGCAACGTCCGCCACGGCCGGCCGCTGGGCATTGTCGGATTGCCCGAAACGGCGCGGGGCCCTGCCTTCGCCGCGGCCGTCGGCCTGCTGGTCTATCCGCAGGTCGCCGTGATGGAGCAGGTCTACGACGAGACTGACATGCCTTTGGCCATGACCGGCACCGGCGGCTACTTCGCCCGGGTCGGCCAGTGGTTCAGGGAGAGCTTC
Source organism: uncultured Alphaproteobacteria bacterium (assembly GCA_963830205.1). Lineage (GTDB taxonomy): Bacteria > Pseudomonadota > Alphaproteobacteria > Rhizobiales > Kaistiaceae > CAVSRC01. The sequence goes on from CAWHLP010000011.1 coordinate 100,946, forward strand.
TAGGCGCCGCGCGGGCGCTGGAGCCGCGGCGGCGGCCTCCAACCGGAGAAGGACCCAGGCCGACGGGACGCGCGGACGGCCAAAAGAGTGAAAGACGACGAGGCTACTATGACGATCAATCTGCAGATGCCCGACATCAAGGAACTGAAGCCAAAGATCACCGTGTTCGGCGTTGGCGGTGCCGGCGGCAACGCGGTCAACAACATGATCCGCTCCGGTCTGGTCGGGTGCGAGTTCGTGGTCGCCAACACCGACGCACAGGCCCTGTCCTCGTCCAAGTCCGAGCGCCGCATCCAGATGGGCGCCGCCGTCACCGAGGGCCTCGGCGCCGGCTCCCAGCCCGAGGTCGGCCGGGCCGCGGCCGAGGAGGCGATCGACGAGATCGCCGACCACCTGTCGGGCTCGCACATGATCTTCGTCACCGCCGGCATGGGCGGCGGCACCGGCACCGGCGCCGCACCGATCATCGCGCGCGCGGCGCGCGATGCCGGCATCCTCACCGTCGGCGTCGTCACCAAGCCGTTCCAGTTCGAGGGCGCCCGGCGCATGCGCGTCGCCGAAGCCGGCATCCAGGAGCTGCAGGCCTGTGTCGACACGCTGATCGTCATCCCCAATCAGAACCTGTTCCGCATCGCCAACGAGAAGACCACCTTCGCCGACGCCTTCGCCATGGCCGACCAGGTGCTCTACTCGGGCGTCGCCTGCATCACCGACCTGATGGTCAAGGAAGGCCTCATCAACCTCGACTTTGCCGACGTCCGCTCGGTCATGCGCGAGATGGGCAAGGCGATGATGGGCACCGGCGAAGCTTCCGGCGACCGCCGCGCCATCCAGGCGGCGGAGGCGGCGATCGCCAACCCGCTGCTCGACGAAAGCTCGATGAAGGGCGCCCGCGGCCTGTTGATCTCGATCACCGGCGGCCGCGACCTCACCCTGTTCGAGGTCGACGAGGCGGCCACCCGCATCCGCGAGGAGGTCGACCCGGAGGCCAACATCATCCTCGGCGCCACCTTCGAGGAGGAGCTGGAAGGCATCATCCGCGTGTCGGTGGTCGCCACCGGCATCGACAACTCGGCCCGCGCCGAGCAGGCCCCGATCGAGGTGCGCACCGCCGAGATGAGCCAGCGCCTGCGCTCGATCGCGCAGCCGGCGCCGGCCCATGCCAAGCCGGCGGCCCAGCCCGCCGCGACCCTGGCCCAGGAGCCGGCCGCCAAGCCGGCCGTTGCCCAGGCCGTGGCGACCGCCGCCGCCGTGGCGGCCGCCGCGCCCAAGCGGGAGACCGCGGACCTGTCGCGCGAGGCCTTCGCCTCCGCCGTCGGCCGCGTCGCCGCCGAAACGCCGGCGCCGGCCGCCCGTCACGACACCGGCATCACTATCCAGCCGCTCGAGCCGGCGCCGGCCATCGACTACGGCCTCGCCGAGCTCGATGAGCAGACCCTGCCGACGGCCGAGGAGGCCAGCGAGCCGGCGGCCGACGAACCGTTCATTCCGCCCATGCCGGAGCTGCCGCCGCAGCGCATCCCGCGGGTGGAGGACTTCCCGCCGGTCGGCCGGCGCCAGTATGAGGCGGCCCATCGCCAGCCCCAGCCGGCGCCACGGCATGAAGAGGATCGTGGCCCGATGAGCCTGCTGCGCCGCCTGGCGAGCGTCGGCCTCGGCCGGCGCGAGGACGACCCCATCGGGGCCGGCCAGCCGTCGCGTGCGCCGGAGCGTGTCCCGCCGCGCACGGCCGCCCAGCCGCAGCAGCGCCCGGCCCAGCCGGCGGCTCAGCCGGCGCAGCCGCGTCCTCAGGCTGCCGCGTCGCAGGACGGTCTCTATCGGCCGCGCGCCGGCAATCTCGATGCGCACGGACGGCCGCAGCTGCGCGAAGGGCGGCCGGCCGACGACGAACTGGAGATCCCGGCGTTCCTGCGCCGGCAGGCAAACTAAGGCGAATGCCCGGCCAATACACGCCAGGCGGGACCGTTGTCACAATGCAACGGCCCCGCTTGCGCCGGTCGGGCTAAGCATTTGGAATTATTGTATTGTCCGTGTGTACCAGCAGGGCGACCGGCCGTAACAAAGGGTTAAAAAGCGTGATTTGGCGGCGCCCTCAGCCCCGACTAGTCTTGCCATCGACGCGGCGGGATTCTGGTTTTTTGGGGGCAGGTACGAGCATGGCGTGCGGGCGGTCATCCCAAAAGCAGAGAACGCTGAGCCGCAGTGCGACGGTTTCCGGCATTGGTGTCCATAGCGGCCGTCCGGCCTCGTTGACCATCCATCCGGCCGAAGCGGGCAGCGGCATCTATTTCCAGCGCTCCAGCAGCGGCGATGGCCACGACGCGGTCCGCGCCCATTACACCAATGTCAGCGCCACCGATTTCTGCACGGTGGTCGGCTTCAACGGTTCCTCGGTGGCGACGATCGAGCATCTGATGGCGGCGCTCAGCGCCCTCGATGTCGACAATGCGACGATCGAGATCGACGGGCCTGAGGTGCCGGTGATGGACGGCAGCGCCGGGGCGTTCCTCGATGCCCTCGACGAGGCCGGCATCGCCGCGCTCGATGCGCCGCGCAGCTACATCAGGGTCCTGCGCCCGGTGACGGTGGGGATCGGCGAGGCGCGGGCCGAGTTCCTGCCCTATGAGGGCACGCGCATCGAGGTCGAGATCGATTTCGCCAACCCGCTGGTCGGGCGTCAGCGATTCGCCGCCGACCTCGACGGCGATGTCTTCCGCAACGAGCTGGCGCGGGCGCGCACCTTCGGCTTCCTCGCCGAGGTGGAGCAGTTGTGGGCACGCGGGCTGGCCCAGGGCGCTTCGCTCGACAATTCGCTGGTCATCGGCAGCGACCGGGTGATCAACCCGGAGGGCGCGCGCTTTACGGATGAATGCGTGCGCCACAAGGCGCTCGACACCGTTGGCGACCTGGCGCTGGCCGGGGCGCCGATTCGCGGGCTCTACCGCTCCTATCGCGGCGGCCACAAGCTCAACGTCACGGCCCTGGCGGCGCTGCTCTCCGACGAGAGCGCGTGGGCGTGGGGCAGCGACGCCGATATCGGCGAGCGGCGCGAGGTGGCCGGGCGGGCCCAGCTGGCGACGGCCGTGATCGGCCCGGAAGCGGCCTGATTCCCCTTTGCCACGGTATTTCGGCGGCGCGCCGCGGTGCGGCCGGAAATTGCCACAAATTCATGCGATTGACCGGATATCCGCAGACGTGGCGAAGCCGGCGCTTTTCGGCTAGAAAGCTGCGGCGTGGATCATGAGGCAGCAAAGAGGCGGGCTGGGCGTGCGACCAGGATTGGACGGGTTGGGAAGGCCGGCGACCATGCAGCGGCTGGCGCGGATGCGCTGGGTGTTGCTCGGACTCGTAGTTGTGGGTCTGGCGGCCTGCTCCAAGTCGACCACCGGCACGCCTGACGCCTTCGCCAACGACGAGCCGGCCGGCAACCTCTACAACAAGGGCCTGGCCTATATGAACGGTGGCAAGCTCAAGGACGCCACCAACAGCTTCGACGAGGTCGACCGCCAGCATCCCTATTCGGAATACGCCCGCAAGGCGCTGATCATGTCGACCTTCACCAGCTACAAGCGCGGTGATTTCGACACGGCCATCGTCTCCGGCCAGCGCTACCTGTCGCTCTATCCCGGCAGCCCCGATGCCGCTTACGCCAACTATCTGATGGGCCTGTCCTATTTCCGCCGCATCCCGGACGTGACGCGCGATCAGGACGTGACCCGCAAGGCGCTCGCCGCCTTCCAGGAAATCGTCAACAACTACCCGGATTCGGAATACGTCACCGATTCCAAGGACAAGATCATCGCCTGCAACGATCAGCTCGCCGGCAAGGAAATGCAGATCGGCCGTTACTATCTCGAGCAGCGCGACTATCTGGCGGCGATCAACCGCTTCAAGGTGGTGGTCAGCCAGTATCAGACCACCCGCCATGTGGAAGAGGCGCTGGAGCGCCTGACCGAGGCCAACATGGCGCTCGGCCTGACCGGCGAGGCGCAGACCGCCGCCGCCGTGCTTGGGCACAATTTCCCCGACAGCCCTTGGTACAAGGACGCCTACAAGCTCCTCAAGGTCGGTGGCCTGGAGCCGATGGAAAACAAGGGGTCGTGGATCAGCAAGCTGTTTGCCGGCAAGAATACCAGCTGATTCGATTCGGCTTGCTGCCGGTGCGGCCATGCTCGTCGCCCTTGCCATACGCGATATCGTCATCATCGACCGTCTGAGCACGGATTTCTCCGCCGGGCTGACCGCGTTCACCGGCGAGACCGGCGCCGGCAAGTCGATCCTGCTCGATGCGCTGTCGCTGGCGCTCGGCGGCCGCGGCGATGCCTCGCTGGTGCGCGAGGACAGCGCCCAGGGCGACGTCACCGCGGTCTTCGACGTCACCGCCGATCACCCGGCGCGGGGCCTGCTGGCGGAGAGCGGCATCGAGGCCGAGGGCGACCTGATCCTCCGCCGCGTGCAGGGCGCCGACGGGCGCAGCCGCGCCTTCGTCAACGACCAGCCGGTGTCGGTGGTGCTGCTCCGCCAGGTCGGCGCGGCGCTGGTCGAGATCCACGGCCAGCATGCCGACCGCGCCATGGTCGAGCCGGCCATGCACCGGGCGCTGCTCGATGCCTTCGGCGGGCTGGACGACGAACGCCAGGCGGTCGCCGCGGCCTATGCCGGCTGGCGGCAGGCCGAATCGTCGCTCGCCGAACTCAGGCAGCAGATCGCCTCGGCGCGCACGCAGGCCGACTATCTGCGCGCCGCGGTCGACGAGCTCGATGCGCTGGCGCCGCAGGCGGACGAGGAGGCGGCGCTGGCCCTGCGGCGCCAGCAGATGATGCGCGCCGAGAAGGTCGCCGGCGACATCGCCGAGGCCCATGAGACGGTGGCCGGTGGCGCCTCGCCGGTGCCGATCCTGGCGAGCCTGGTGCGCCGGCTGGAGCGCAAGGCGCCGGAGGCCGGCGGCCTGCTCGACGAAGCGGTCGCCGCCCTCGACAAGGCGCTCACCGCGCTTGCCGATGCCGAGCGCGGGCTGGCCCGGGCGCTCGCCGCGACGGATTTCGACCCGCGCGACCTGGAACGTACCGAGGAGCGCCTGTTCGCGCTCCGCGCCGCGGCGCGCAAGCATCAGGTCGCCGTTGCCGACCTGCCGGCGCTCGCGGCGCGCATGGCCGGCGATCTCGCCGCGCTCGAATCCGGCGAGGAGCGGCTGGTTGCCCTGGAGCAGGCAGCCAAGGCGGCGCGCGAGCACTACGATGCGGCGGCGCTTGCCCTGTCGGAGGAGCGCTGCGTCGCCGCCAAGCACCTGGAGGCGGCGGTCGTCGCCGAACTGCCGGCGCTCAAGCTGGAGCAGGCGGCCTTCATCGTCGTCGTCGCCAGCGATCCCGACGCGCCCGCCGAATCCGGCATCGACGATGTCGCCTTCCATGTGCGCACCAATCCCGGCACCCAGCCGGGGCCGCTGATGAAGGTCGCCTCGGGCGGCGAGCTGTCGCGCTTCCTGCTGGCGCTCAAGGTGGCGCTCGCCGATCGCGGCTCGGCGCCGACCCTCATCTTCGACGAGATCGACACCGCCGTCGGCGGCGCCGTCGCCGACGCCATCGGCGTGCGCCTGGCACGCCTCGCCGACCGCGTCCAGGTGCTCGCCGTCACCCACGCGCCGCAGGTGGCGGCGCGGGCCGGCGCCCACCTGCTGGTCGCCAAGCAGACGGTCAAGGGCGGCAAGGCGGTGACCACCAGCATCACCCCGCTCGACGCCGTCCGCCGGCGCGAGGAGATCGCCCGCATGCTCGCCGGCGCCGTCATCACCGAAGAGGCGCGGGCGGCCGCCGACCGCCTGATCCTCGGGGCGGCGTGAGCGGGAAATGGTGAATGGTGAATGGTGAATGGCTGAGAAGTTGCCCTGCGTCCCATTGACCATTGACCATTCACCGCTCTCACCATTCACCATTCACCATTTACCCCCCGCCCCGGGTGCGGCAGCCGTGCCGCTTGCCTAATCGGCCGCAATCGTGTCTGAAAACGCCCGGCGACGCGGCAACTGGAGTCGGTAATGCGGGAAGGCGCGGGTGAATCGGGGCGATCGAGCGGCAGAGACCGCGAAGCGCGGGCCGATTTCCCGCATGACGTGCGGCTCCAACGGCGGGCTGCAGCCTGATGAAGGAGCGCACCAGCATCATCGTCCTGTTCGCGACGATGGTCATCTACGTCTTCGGCATCGGCGTCATGCTGCCGGTGATCCCGTTGTTGGTGAAGGAGCTCTCCGGCGACGCCGTCGGCAAGGCCGCCACCCTCTACGGCCTGCTGCTCTCGCTCTACGCGCTGATGCAGTTCCTCTTCGGCCCGGCCTTCGGGGCGCTGTCGGACCGCTTCGGCCGCCGGCCGATCATGCTGGTCTCGCTCGCCGGCCTCGGCATCGACTACATCCTGCTGGCGGTGGCGCCGAATCTGTGGATCGTCGCGTTGGCGCGCATCATCGGCGGCATCATGGGGGCGTCGGTGGCGACCGCCACCGCCTACATCGCCGACATCACGCCGCCCGAGAAGCGGGCAGCCAACTTCGGCCTCATCGGCGCCGCCTTCGGCGTCGGCTTCATCGCCGGCCCGCTGGTCGGCGGCCTGCTCGGCGAGTTCGGCTCGCGCGTGCCCTTCTACGCCGCGTCGGCGATCAGCGTCATCGCCTTCTTCTTCGCCTTCTTCCTGCTGCCCGAGTCGCTTGACCGGGCCCACCGGCGCCCGTTCCGTCTCAAGGAGGCCAACCCGGTCGGCGCCTTCATGGTGGTGCTGCGCTACCGGTCGGTGCTGGCGCTCTTGTCGCTGTTCGTCATCGCCCAGCTTGCCGAGCGCATGCTGGAAGCCAACTGGGTGCTCTATACCGGCTACCGCTTCGCCTGGACCGCCTATCAGGTCGGCATCTCGCTGGCCGTCGTCGGCGTGCTGGTGGTCATCACCCAGGGCGGCCTGGTGCGCGTGGTGGTGCCCAGGATCGGCGAGCGGGTGACCGTCTATATCGGCTTTGCCGTCGCCGCCATCTGCATGGTCGGCATCGCCTTCTCCTCGCAAGCCTGGATGATCTACGTCATCATCGTTCCCTATGTGCTCGGCTGGGGCCTGACGGCGCCGGCCGTGCAGTCGCTGATCACGCGCGAGGTGCCGCCCAACGAGCAGGGCATCCTGCAGGGCGCGATCTCGAGCGCCCAGACGGTCACCGGCATCATCGGCCCGCCGGTGGCCGGTTCCGTGTTCGGCTATTTCATTGGGCCGACAACCCCCATCCACCTGCCGGGCGCGGCCTTCCTGCTCGGCGCCATCCTCTTCGTCATCGGCCTCATCGTCGCCTGGCAGGGCATCCACCCGCACGCTCCTGCCAAAACGCCCGACTGAGCCCTTGCCGGACGGCCCGGCGCGGGCAAATCTCGCCAGAATCCTGAGGAGGCGATGACGTGGCGAAGGCGGTCCGTTCCACCAAACCGGTCGAAGAGCTGAGCGAGGCGGAAGCCGCCGCCGAGCTCAAGCGCCTGGCGAGCGAGATCGCCGGCCACGACCGGCGCTACTACGAAGACGACGCGCCGACCGTCACCGACGCCGAATACGACGCGCTCACCCGGCGGAACGCGGCGATCGAGGCGCGCTTCCCGGCCCTCAAGCGGGCTGACAGCCCGAGCGAGCGGGTCAGCGGCGCGCCGGCCGCGGGCTTCGCCACCGCGCGCCACGCCGTCCCCATGCTGTCGCTGGAGAAGGCCTATACCGACGACGACGTGCGCGCCTTCGTCGAGCAGGTGCAGCGCTTCCTCGGCCTTTCGCGCGACGAGCCGGTGGCGCTCACCGCCGAGCCCAAGATCGACGGCCTGTCGATCTCGCTTCGCTACGAGGGCCGCAAGCTCGTCCAGGCGCTGACGCGCGGCGACGGCCTCACCGGCGAGAACGTCACCGCCAACGTGCTGACCATCGGCGACATCCCGCCGAGCCTGCCCAAGGCGGCGCCCGACCTCTTCGAGGTGCGCGGCGAGATCTATTTCCGCAAGGACGATTTCCTCGCGCTCAACCGCCAGCAGGTGGCGGCCGGCGCCGAGCCCTATGCCAATGCCCGCAACACCGCCGCGGGGTCGCTGCGCCAGAAGGACCCCAAGGTCACCGCGTCGCGGCCGCTGCGCTTCTTCGCCTATGCCTGGGGCGCCAACAGCGGGCTCCCCGCCGACACCCAGTACGGCGTGGTCGCGGCGCTGGGCAAATGGGGCTTCCCGGTCAACGCGCTGATGCGTGCCTGCGCCGACGTCACGCAAGCGCTCGCCGCCTATGCCGAGATCGAGCGCCAGCGCGCCGCGCTCCCCTATGACATCGACGGCGTCGTCTACAAGGTCGATTCGCTCGCTTTGCAGGAGCGGCTCGGCATCCGTAGCAACTCGCCGCGCTGGGCCATCGCCCACAAGTTCGCCGCCGAGCGCGCCACCACCAGGATCGTCGGCATCGACATCCAGGTCGGCCGCACCGGCGCGCTGACCCCGGTGGCGCGGCTGGAGCCGGTCAATGTCGGCGGCGTCACCGTGGTCAATGCCACCCTCCACAACGAGGACTTCATCCGCGGCTTCGGCCGCGACGGCCAGCCGTTGCCGCTCCGCACCGGCACGGACGGCAAGCCGATCGACATCCGCATCGGCGACACGGTCGGCATCCAGCGCGCCGGCGACGTCATCCCGCAGGTGCTCGACGTCGATCTTGCGGCGCGGCCCGGGAATGCGGTGCCCTTCGACTTCCCCAAGGTCTGTCCGTGCCCGCTCAAGACGCCCGTCGTGCGCGAAGAGATCGCGACCGGCGGGGAGGGGATCGTGCGCCGCTGCTCGGGCGAGTTCGCCTGTCCCTTCCAGCGTCGCGAGCACCTGATGCACTTCGTCTCGCGCGCCGCCTTCGATATCGAGGGGCTCGGCGCCAAGCAGATCGAATATTTCTACGACGAGGAGCCTGACCTGCCGGTGAAGGCGCCCGCCGACATCTTCACGCTCGCTCGCCGCGATGCCGAGAAGGGCGGCGTGCTCAAGACGCGCGAGGGTTTCGGCGAAACCTCCGTGCGTAACCTCTTCGCGGCGATCGAGGCCCGCCGCGAAATCCCGCTCGAGCGCTTCATCAATGCGCTCGGCATCCGCCATGTCGGCGAGACCACCGCGCGCCAGCTTGCCCGCGCCTATGGCTCGTGGGCCGCCTTCCACGATGCGGCGCTCAAGGTCGCCGAGGGCGACATGGTGGCGCGCGCCGAGATGGATGACATCGACCAGATCGGCGAGACGGTGGTCGAGGCGGTGGCGCGCTATTTCGGCGAGAGCCACAATCGCGACGTGGTCGAGGCGCTTGTCGCCGAGGTCACCATCGGCGATGCCGAGCAGGCGGCGACCGAGACGCCGGTCGCCGGCAAGACGATCGTCTTCACCGGGTCGCTGGAGCGCATGAGCCGCGACGAGGCCAAGGCCATGGCCGAGCGCCTCGGCGCCAAAGTCTCCGGCTCGGTGTCGAAGAAGACCGACTTGGTGGTGGCCGGGCCGGGCGCCGGCTCCAAGCTCAAGGACGCCGAGAAATACGGCGTCGAGGTCATCGACGAGGCCGGCTGGTTCAAGCTGGTGGGCGAGGGCTGAGCAACAGAGCCCGCATTGGGCACCCCGATGGCGTTGCCACCAGCACGGTCATCCTCCGGCTTGACCGGAGGATCGGCCGCAGCAAGCTGGAGGTGCGGCGGTCCCGCGAAGTATGCTTACCGCCTGATCTTGGGGCGCGCGCGATGAGTGGGTCGGAAGGCAGTGCACCGGGGGCAAGCCCGCTCGACGTGGCGCGGCGCGAGATGCGCCCGCACGAGCGGCTGGTCTGGGCCGACCGGCCGGTGGGCCGTGCGCGCGGCGCCCCGGCGATCGGCCGCATCCTCTTCGGCCTCGTCTTCGGCGGCTTCGCCGTGTTCTGGACCTCGGCCGCGTGGCTGATGACCCGCGGCGTGGAAGAGGGCTTCTTCGGCGTGTTCTTTCCGCTCTTCGGCGTGCCGTTCATCGCCGTCGGCGCCGGCACGGTGGTCGCCGGGCTGAGGAGCTGGCGCGACAGCGGCGGCACGGTCTATGCGCTCTCCGAGGAGCGCGTGCTGATCATCTCCGGCGGCGCCCGGAAGACCGTGCGCTCGCTCGACCTCAAGGCGATCCGCGGCGTCGAGCGCGTCGAGGGCGAGCGCGGCGCCGGCACCATCACGCTTCTGATCGAAGGCACCGGCACCATGCGCGAGGTGCTTGCCGGCGTGCCCGACGTGGTGCGTGTCGGCGCCGAGATCGAGCGCCTGCGCGCAGCCGCCGGCGCGGACAGCACGCCGCCGGCGCCATAGGCGGCGATTCAGCCCGGATTCACGCTCGCCCGCGTCGCCTCGGGGTCGTCGGTGGCGTAGGGGAGCGCCAGCAGTTCCTCCCACAATTCATCGGGAATCGGCCATTCGGCCCAGGCGAAGGTCTGCGCGACGCGCTCCGGCTTGGTGACGCCGATGAGGGTGGAGGTGATGCGCGGGTCGCGCAGCGAGAATTGCAGTGCCGCCGCGCCGGTCGGCACGCCATGGCGGGCGCAGATCGCCTCGATGCGGCGGACGGGCGAGAGGATCGCCTCGGTCGGCTCCTGATAGGCATAGCGCGTGCCGGTGTCCGCCCCCTTGGCGAGCACGCCGCTGGCATAGGGCGCGGCGTTGAGCACGGCGATGCCGCGGCTGAAGCAGTAGTCGATCATCGCCTCGGCGTTGCGGTTGGTGAGGGTGAAGCGGTTGTGGGTGATGATCGCGTCGAAGTCCCAGTCGGCGAGCAGCGGCATCATCACGTCGACGCGGCCTGCCGCCAGCCCGACGGCGTCGGCCAGCCCTTCCTCCTTGATGGCGAAGAGCTCGGAAAGAGCGCCGCCGGGCCTGGTGATGTCGATGAGATCGGCGGCGTGCTCGGGGTCGTGCAGGTTGAGCAGGGGGATGCGGTCGAGGCCGAGGGCGAAGAGGCTGTGTTCGAGCGACGTGCGCGCGCGGACGGCGTCGAAATGGTTGGTCTCGAAATCGCGGTCGAGCTTGGTGGAGAGGACGAAGCCCTGCGGCAGGCCGCCGATCTCGCGCAGCACGTCACCGATGCGCTCCTCGCTGCGCCCGTGGCCATAGTTGCGCGCCGTGTCGATGAAATTCACCGGCGAGGAGAAGATGGCCCTCAGCGTCTCCTTGGCGCGGTCGGCTTCGACGGTGTAGCCGTAGGCCTCGATCATGCCGGCGAGTCCGGACGTGCCGAAGCACAGCCGCGACACGGCAAGGTCGGTGCGGCCAAGGGCTACCCTTCGATTCCCTTCCACGGACATGGTTCCCCCCAATGCCGTCGACGTGAAGGTCACCGCCTGAGCGCGGGACTGGTGGCAACAAGTCAGCAGGGCCGGGTGCGAGCGTTCCCGGCCCTGAATGCGACAATTCCTTCCTAGTCGGCCGCGCCCCGGAAGGCGATGCGCGGCGGCCGGCCTAGCCCGGCAATGTCCCGCACCAGTGGACGGCGACGCCGAGGTTGCGGGCGAGCGCCGCCTTGGTCAGCGCCGCGTCGCGGGCACCGGCCTCGTCGTTACCGTAGGCGACATGGATGTGGTTGGCCTTGTGGCGTCCCATCATCTGGGTCTGGGAGACGCCGCGCAGCCGCCCGTGCATGATCGGCCATTCCCTGGTGGTGCCGTCGAGGCGGCGCTTGGTCTCGGCCGCATCCAGTTCGACGACGTCGGCAAGGCCGATGTCGAGCTGCAGCTTGCCCTCGGCGACGTAGAAGCGCGACCACACCACCACGCCCGGCTTGGCGACCCCGGAGAGGGAACTGCCGCCGAAGGGGAAGTACATGGCCGGCTGGCGGTAGCCATGCGAGCCGGCATAGCCGCCGGGATGATGAGCCGCCGGCGCGGCGCCGGAGATCTCGAACACCCAGATGAAGCCTTCCTGCTTGCCGGTGGGGTCGACATCGCCCCAGCGGAGGTCGTGCAGGGTGTTCTCCGCCGGCTGGCCGAGGGCGCGGTGGACCTGGTCGGTGAGCAGCCCGTCGATGCCGGCGCATTCGTCCACTTCGTTGAAATGGGTGATGGCCTTGCCGGGGCGGATCGCCTGTCCCGCGTCGTTCTTCACCTCGGGGCGGTCGTCGTTGTTGAGCAGGCCCTCGGCGAGGTCGGAAGCCGGCAGCAGGTCCTTGAGGCCCTGCTGGTACTGGATGCCGACGGCGTCGCAGCCGAAACGGTCGGCGATGCGCGCCGCCGCGGCATACATCTTGAGCTGCTTGACGACCTGGGCGCGGGTCAGCTCGCTCGCCTCGTCGGTGCCGAAGGAGAAGGTCATGCCCTTCTTGTCGAGCCAGGCAAGGGCCGCGTCGGCATAGGCGTCGGGGACCTGCCCGGTCTCGTAATAGAGCGCCGACTGCGACAGGCGCTCCTTGAAGATGCCGAGCGGGTTGAGCAGGTGGTCGGGCACGATGGCGTTGAACATGCCCATGCAGCCCTCGTCGAACACGCCCATGATGCGCTTGCGCTTGAGCATGTCGGCGGCGATGTCGGCGGCGATCTTTTCGAGCCGCGGGGAAATCGTCAGCGCGGCAAGCTCGGTGACGTGGCTCTGGTCATGGGTGACCCGGCGGCCCTCCATCCAGGTCTTCAGCGCCGCATTGAAATAGTCGTCGGTGAAGTCGTTGCTCCACAGGGTCGAATAGGCGACGCCGGCCTTGGTCAGCGAGCCGTTGAGGTTGAGCATGCCGACCAGCCCCGGCCACTGCCCGGACCAGTTGGCGACGGTCAGGATCGGGCCCTTGTGGTGGATGAGGCCGGGCAGCACGTGGTGCGAATACTGCCACACCGCCTCGGCGACGATCACCGGAGCGTCGGCGGGAATGCGGGTGAAGGCATCCATGCCCTCGCGCTGGTTCGACAGGAAGCCGTGGCCGCGGCCGGCGTCGACCGGGTGGGCGCGCTTCAGCGTGCCGCCGAGGCGGCGCACCGCCTGGTCAAGCTGGGCCTCCATCGCTTGCTGTGCCGGCCAGCAGACCTTGTTGGCGCTCTCGCGCAGGTCGCCGCTGGCGAACAGGTAGATGGTCTCAAAGGACATTTGCAGTCTCCTCATGTGATGGAGCGGTTGTCATGGACGTCCGCCCTCATTGTTCGGGCGAGGTGGATTACCGGGCCGCCTCGGAATCTCAGGTATCGGGGGCCGATATTGAGCACGGCGGTGCCGCGGTCGGTGCGGCCGAGCTTCACCTTTTCAATCTGTCCCGCCGGCATCGCGTCCTTCCTCGATCGTTTCTTCTTGTTATCTCACCGCACCAGGGCGGGGCTCGTGGCATGCAGTTCCATATAGCCGTAGGCAAGCGCGGCGGCCTCACAGGCGACGATCCTGGCATAGTCCGTTGCCGGCCGGAACGCGATCCCGCGAAGCAGCAATGTCGCCAGCGGCGCGGCCGCGTCGGCGTCGGCGAACGCCTCGGCAAGCGCGCTCCGCATCTTCGCGATCCGGTCCTTGCCGGTGGACAGCGCGGTGACGAAAGGCGGGGCCGGGGCCGGATCGCTCTGGCAGAGGATGCGCGTCCCCGCCAGCGCTTGAGGCCGGTGGCGGGTGAGGAGGGCATGGAGCACGCAGTCGATCGCCATCACGTCGGCTTCGCCTGAGTGCAGCATGGCGAGGCTCGCCATATGGGCGCCACTCACCTTCACCGCGGCAAAGAAGCGCCCGTCGCGGCCGAGCGGCGCCACCAGGGCGCGCAGCGCATTGGTGCCGGAGTGGGAGTTGAAGCCGTTGACCACCGAGGTGCTGCCACGCAGATCCTCCAGCTTGCCCGCCGGCGATTCCGTACGCACCAGAACGAAGCTGCGGTAGTCGGCCGCCGTACAGCCGGGGGCGTCATAGTCCGGGGTGGCGAGCAGCGCCAGCGAATCGGCAAATCCGTAGACGATGTCGTAGCCGCAGCACTGGCCGAACAGCAGGCTGGGATCGGCCAGCAATGCCGCCACGGGCCGGTCGCGGGTGAGGTGCGGCGGAACGCCAACGATGCCCTGCCGGCCAAGATGGCGGGCGATGATCGTCCACAGGGCGTCCTGGGCGGCGCGGGTTTCGGGAAGCGCGTACCAGGGCAGGCAGGCGAGGCGCGTTGTGGGCACCTGGCGATCCGTCTCCTATGCCAGCGGCCGGCAGGCCGCGGCCAGCCAGGCCCGCTCCTCGTCGTCGAGCAGGCCGCCGAGCTTGCCGGCCAAGCTCGCGTGATAGGCGTCGAGCCAGGCGATCTCGTCCGGCGTCATCAGCTTGGGATCGATCAGCCGCCGGTCGATGGGGGCGAAGGTGATCGTCTCGAAGCCATGCATCGGCCGGTCGCCGCCGGAAATCACCTCGGCCGGTGTCACCACGATCAGGTTCTCGATGCGGATGCCGTATTCCCCGGTCTTGTAGTAGCCGGGCTCGTCGGAAAGGATCATGCCGGCTTCCAGCGGCACCGTGCCGAGCTTGGAGATGCGCGCCGGCCCCTCATGGACGTTGAGGAACGAGCCGATGCCGTGGCCGGTGCCGTGGTCGAAGTCGAGGCCGACGGCCCACAGATATTGCCGCGCCAGCGTGTCGATCTGGGCGCCCGAGGTGCCCACCGGAAAGTGCGCCATGGCGACCGCCAGGTGGCCCTTGAGAACGCGGGTGAAGCGGTCGCGCATCTCCGGCGTCGGCGTGCCGATGGGGATGGTGCGGGTGATGTCGGTGGTGCCGTCGCGATACTGCGCGCCGGAATCGATCAGGTAGAGCGTGTCCGGCGCGATCACCCGCGAGGTCTTGGGCGAGACGCGGTAGTGGGGGAGGGCGGCATTGGGGCCGACGCCCGAGATGGTGTCGAAGGAGAGGTCGATCATCTCGGAGCCGTCGCGGGTGGCGGTCTCGGCGCGCAGCGCCTTCAGCTTCTCCGCCGCAGCGATCTCGTCGATGGTGCCGGTGGGGCCGACCTGGTCCATCCAGGCGAGGAAGCGGACGATGGCGGCGCCGTCGCGGATATGGGCGCGGCGGGCACCGGCGAGCTCGGTCGCGTTCTTGCGCGCCTTGGGCAGCACCGCCGGGTCGGCGCCCTCGACCACGGTGCCGCCGGCGCCGCGAATGGCGTCGGCGATGGCGTCGGCGGTGGTCTGCGGATCGAGCATCACCTTGGCGCCCGACCGGCCGAGGGCGGCAAGGCTGGCGTTGAGGGCGCCGGGCTCGCGGATCTCGGCGAGCTCGGCAAGCCCGTCGCGGACGGCGTTGGAGAGCTTGCGCCCGTCGATGAAGAGGGTGGGTTTGCCCGCCGTGGGCAGGAGCGCGAAGGCGAGCGCCACCGGATTGTGGCTGATGTCGCTGCCGCGGATGTTGAAGGTCCAGGCGATCGAATCGGTGAGGCCCATCACGGCGGCGTCGGCATGTTTCTCGGCGATGGTCGCCTGCAGCCGGGCGATCTTGTCGGCGGCGGCTTCGCCGGAAAGTTCCACCGGGTGCAGCATCACCGCGCCCAGCGGCGCTGCCGGCCGGTCGCTCCACACGCGGTCGAGCGGGTTGTCGTCGACCGCAACGAAGGTGGCGCCTGCTGCCTTGCACGTGTCGCTGTAGCGGCGCACCTCGGCAACCGTCATCAGCCACGGGTCGTAGCCGATGAAGTCGCCGCTCTTGAGATGGGCGGCGAGCCATTTCAGCGGCGGATTGTCGATCAGGTGCTCGGGCGCGAACAGCGCCGCATCGGTCTCGGCGCGGACCTGCAAGGTGTAGCGTCCATCGACGAAGATGGCGGCCGCGTCGGCGAGCACGATGGCCGTGCCGGCCGATCCTTTAAACCCGGTTAACCATGCCAGGCGTTCTGCCGAAGGCGGCAGGTACTCGCTCTGCTGCTCGTCGGCATGGGGAATGATGAAGCCGGTGAGGCCGGCGCGTGCCAATTCCTTGCGCAGCCCGGCCAGCCGCTGGGCGTGCTCGGGCGCGCCGCCGGGCTGAGATTCTGTGTGGTTCATGGCTCTTTACTAGAGGCTGCCGGGCCGGCCAGCAATGGAGCTGAGCGCGATCGCGATATGGGCAGGGCGTGATGTTGTTTTGTGCATTGCATCAATTGCATCAGAATTATGACGCGCCGCAATAAGCGCATGTCTGTCATGCCCTTACGGCGGTTCTCTGGAACGCAGTCTAGCGCTACCTGGACGTTGCTGGGGAGAGCGAATCGAAACTGGAAGTCGGGCAGTGATGCCGCATGAGACTTCCCCGAGCAGGAGCCAGCCATGGCGACGAAGACATTCGGCGATGTTCGCAACCGCACCGCGCCGCCACGCAGCATCCTCCGGCGCGCGATGGCCAACATGGTCGCAGCGCGCGAGACGCAGGCCCACCGGCGGGTGAATGCCTACCTGCTCGGCCTCGACCATGCGACGCTGGCCGCGCTCGGCTACGACCGCAACATGCTCGAGGACGCCGGCTGCGGCTCGGCGCCGCTGTAGGGTCTGATCCTGACGTGCGGACGGAGAGGACAGGGCTGCAAGTGGCCTCTGGCTTCGCCCTTTATCCGAAGCGGACCAAATCTATCCGGCTGCTTCGATGGGCGTTTTGTTTGACGCCTCGATCCGCGCGATCAGCGCCAGCACTGCGTTCGGCGGCACGGATTTGCTGAACAGGAAACCCTGCGCCTCGTCGCAGCCATTGGCGGAGACCTGGTCAAGCTGCTCGAGGGTTTCGATGCCCTCGGCCGTGATCCGCATGTTCAGCGAATGGCCGAGTTCGATGACGGCCCGGACCAGGGTTCTGGACGCTTGGCGCGTGGCCAACTCGCTGACAAACGAGCGGTCGATCTTGATCCGGTCGAAGGGGAATTGCTGCAGATAGCCGAGCGACGAGTAGCCCGTGCCGAAATCGTCGAGCGCGATCTTCAGACCGAGTTGGCGAAGGTCGCGGAGGCCGCGTTGGGTCTCGTCGCTGCGGCTGAGGAGAAGTGTCTCGGTGATCTCCAGTTCGAGGCGCCGCGGATCCAGTCCCGACCGGGCTAACGTCTTCGCCACGCGCGGTGCAAACAAATGCCCGCTGAATTGCGCTGGCGAAACGTTGACCGCAACGGAGACTTGCGCCGGCCAGCGCGTCGCCTCCCGGCACGCTTGATAGAGCACCCAATCGCCGATCGGCACGATCAGCCCTGTCTCTTCGGCCAGGGGAATGAATTCGGATGGCGGCATCATGCCCTTGAGCGGGTGCCGCCAGCGCAGGAGCGCTTCGAAGCTGGTCACCGCACCGGTGCGCACGTCGACACTCGGCTGGTATTCGACCTCAAGTTCGTCGTTCGCCAGCGCAGCGGTGAGATCGACTTTCAGCTCCTCGCGGGCGACCAGCCGTTCTTCCATCTCCGGCTCGAAGAACAGATAGGGGCTGCCGCTGCCGGCGGCCTTGGCCGCGTGGAGCGCGATATCCGCCGTCTTGATGAGCGCGTCGGCGTCCTCACCATCGCGCGGCCCCAGCGAGATCCGATGCTCACATTGGCCTTCACCGGACCGCCATCGGTCTCGTAGATCTGCGTGACGCGGTCGTAGAGGCGCAGGGCGAGGGCGCGGACCTCGGCTTCGTTTGCCGCGGCCCGATGCAGAACCGCGAATTCGTTGCCGCCGAGGCGTGCGACGATATCGCCTTTGGCGACGGTTGTCCGCAGCCGCCTGGCCATCTCGACCAGGATTGCGTCGCCTGTCGGGTGGCCGAGCGTATCGTTGATGACCTTGAAGTCGTCGAGATCGAGGAACAGCGTCGCCACGATCTCATCCGCTTGGCAGAGAACGATCGCTTCCGCGAGCTCGGAGTGAAACACCAGTCGGTTGAACAGGCCGGTCAGGGGATCGTGCGCGGCAAGATAGGCGATGTCCTCGCGTGCCTGCTTGCGTGCCGTGATGTCCTGCAGCGTCACGAATACGGCGCGCGGCGCGCCGCCCTCTTTGACCGCAGTGAGCGTGCGCAAGGCCCACATGACCTTGCCGTCCTTGCGCAGGTAGCGCTTTTCGTCGGTCACGAAGGTCAGCGCGCCGGACCTCGAGCGCTTTGATCGCAGCGGCATCGATTTCGCGTTCCTCGGGGATGGCCAGGTCGTCGAAGCGCTTGCTGGTCAGTTCCTCCTCGGAATAGCCGGTGAATTTGACGTATTGCGGATTGGCCCGGATGATGCGGCCGGTTTCGAGATCGGCCCACGCGATGGCCACGCCTGAGCTTTCGAAGACGCCTTGCTCGCGCGCGGCCTGAAGCGAAAGCGACGTGTTGAGTGTCCTGAGTTCCGCTTCGTCGCGCGCCCGCCGCTGCTCGCGCTCCAGCAGCCCGCCGGTCACGACGATACCGATTGGAAAGATGAACACCATATAGCCAAGAAACAGCGCGCTGGTTCGAACCGCCTCTTGCGGGGAACGGTCGAAAGAGGCGAGCAGCAGCGAGACATGGCGGACGCCAGCACGACGCCGAACAGCGCGAGGTTCCGCGGCGTCTTCAGCAGCTTCATTCGTGAGAAACCGATCGATAGGCCGGTGGTGACAGCGATCCCCAGAAGCCCCGCGGTCCATTGGCCGCCGGAATGGATGGGGTACGACCGCGGCGGGAAGCGCCGCGATAGCGCCGGGACGGGACCGCCGACAATCGCCGCGACCGCAATAACGACATGGCGCGGTCACTGATGAAGCCCGGACCCAACGAGTACGACATCATCATCGTTCCCATGCGTCATCGCGCTGAAGGCGACGCTGAGGATGATCGTGCGCTGCCAAGTCGGAACGCGTCCGCAGCCACGGGAAGGCGAGGCTGAGGATGAACGCCATCCCGAGCAACGCCAGCCCGTTGACCAAGATCGCGTAGCTTATTGCGAGGAGTCCGGCCATGTGTCCTGCACTCCTTGGCGCAGGTCGGCCGAGGCTATCGGGAATGTGTTGACGCGACGTGAAGTGACGATTTGGCGGCAACCTTGGGTAATCATGGTAAACGGTGGCCGGTGTGCTGCGCCGTCATCGAACCGAACCATCAGCCTATTGCCGTAGACCAAAGTCATGCACGTCACGTCGGATGGTGCGGACTTGGCGCACCAGCCGACGTCTGAGCTGATGTGGGCGGCGCTGGCCTCCTCAGCACCAGCGTCAGCCACCCATCGACGATCATGGCGCGCATGAGCACCAGCCCGGTCATGCGATAGGTGGCGAGGATGCGCCGGCGCTGCTCGGGCAGAAGCCCCGAGAGGATCACCGTGCCGCCCGGTGCCACAACGCGGCGGATCGCCGGGGCGAGCGCCGCCAGCGGCCCGGCGAGGATATTGGCGACGACAAGATCGTAGGGCGCGCGGTCGGTGAAGGCGCGTCCGGCAAGTCCGGCCGCCGTGAGCGTGCGCACGAAGGCGGCGGCGCCGTTCAGCCGGACGTTCTCTTTGGCGACGCGCGTCGCCACCGGGTCGATGTCGCTCGCCAGCACCCGCGCCTTGGCAAGTTTCGCCAGCGCGATGGCGAGCACGCCGGAGCCGGTGCCGACGTCGAGCGCGCTGCGGATCCTGCGCGTCTTCGCCGCCCGCTCGATGGCGATCAGGCAGCCGGCGGTGGTGCCGTGATGGCCGGTGCCGAAGGCTTCTCCCGCCTCGATCTCCAGCCCCAGGTCGTTCGGCTTGACCGCGCCGCGGTCGTGGCTGCCGTGGACCAGGAAGCGGCCGGCGCGGACCGGCTTCAGCCCGGCAAGGCTCTTGGCCACCCAGTCGGTGTCGGGGAGCGCGGCGATGACGAAGCGGCCGAAGCGGGAAAGCGCGGCGCGCTCGGCCTTGTCCGGCGCGTCGGCGAAATAGACGACGACCTCCCAGCGGCCGGGCGCCATCTCGCTGGCGTCGACGGTCAGCTCGCCGAGCAGCGGGTCGGCGGCGACGGCTGCCGCCAGGGCGGCGGCCTTGTCTTCGGGAAGGGGAAGCGTTGCGGTCCAGGTCATGGCGGCTGAGGAAGCCGATCCCGCTGCCGCCGTCAACTCTCTCCGCAGATTCATCAGACTGTCACCGCGCTCCCGCGGCTGCAATCAGACCAGGCGATTTGCTGCCGTCGGCGAATTGCCCTGGGCCGCCAGTGCGGCGGGTGGCCGGCATCGAGGGACGACGATGACCCGTGCCCGGATGTGGTGGCGCATCGCGTGTCCGATGAGCGCGGCCGCGCCGAGGTGGTCGCCATCCTTGGCGCGACCTATCAGCGCGAGAAGACTGGGTGAGCGAGCCCGACAGCCAGTTTCTGCCCGGCGATGTCGGCCGCGGCGATACCGCCTGGTTCGTCGCCGAGGCCGGCGGGCACCCGGTGGGCGTGGTGCGCGTGCTCTACGATCCGCCGGTGGCGCTCTATGCCAGCTACGGCTTCCGCCTGATCGACCCGGCGATCCGGGTCGAGGATTTCATCGGCCGCAAGGGGCTGGCCGAGGTCGGCCGCTTCGCGGTGCTGCCCGACAGCCGGCGGCAGATCATGGTCGCCGCAACGCTGATGCGCGCTGTCACCATCGACAGCCTCGAACGCGGCATCACCCACCTGATCACCGACGTGTTCGAGGACGACGTCCACAGCCCCTACGGCTTCCACACCCGCGTGCTCGGCTTCCATCCGGTGGCGACCCACGATGCCGGCGAACTCAACAGCCGCAGCCGCCGCATCACGCTGCTCCTCGATATCGCCGCCGCCTACAAGCGGCTCCGCCGCCGCAATACCTGGTTCTACCGCTACCTCGCCAGCGTGCTGCCCGATCGGCTGCAACAGAGACTTGCGGCATAGCTCAAGGCCCTGCCCATGACCCACCAGCCCACCGCCAGCGAGATCGCCGCCTCTCTGGCCGGCGGATCCCCGAACTGCGCTTCATGCACATCGACGGCGTCGTCTCGCGCCTGGCGCGCGCCGCCGGTCCGCGCCCGCCCACCGTCTGGGAGGTGCTGACGCGGCCGCTGCCCTTCCTGTGGCTGTTCGACCGCTGCTCCTGCGCGGCCTCGTGCTGCTCGCCCGCCGCAAGGTGCGCGCGGTCACCGGCCTCGACCACATCCTGTCGCCGGAGCCTTCATCCTGGCGCTCAACCACAGCACCCGCCGCGAAGCGCTGCATCGTGCCGGCGCTCTCATCTTCCACCGCGGCGGGCGGCTGATCCACTTCTGGTCGGACTGGATGTTCCGCCTCATGCCCGGCGTCGGGCTGATGCTCGGCCGCGCCGGCACGATCGTGGTGACCACCAAGCTGTCGCGCTATCGCGTGCTCAACCTGTTCAGGCGCTTCTTCATGCACCCGCTGCCGCGCGCTCGATCGGGCGCGACGCTGCTCCTCTCCGGCAACGCCGTCGGCGCGTTCCCGGAAGGCACGGTCAACCGCGATCCGGCGGCGCTCCTGCCCGGCCGCCTCGGCACCGCGCGCCTGTCGCTGGAGACCGCTACGCCCATCCTGCCGGCCGGCATCCGCTTCCCCGACGTTCCGCCGGGCGCGCCGGTGCCGGAGAAGGCGGCCATGGAGATCGCCATCGGCGAGCCGCTGATGCCGCCGCCGCGCCGCCCCGGTACCCGCCCGACGCCTGCCGAGGTGCGCGCCTGGCATGCGGTGATGATGGGCGAGATCGCGCGCCTGTCGGGCAAGAGCTGGCAGGCCCCGTCAACCGACGGCGGCGAGGCCGCGACGTCAGAGGTGTGAACAGCGCGCGCCGATGCGCTCTTCTCCCGTACATCCTCCCCGCGAAAGGCGGAGACCGATCGACCCGCACAGGTTCTGGTTGGCCATCCTCCGCTGCGCGGAGGATGACGACGAGGTCAAGGATGACCGTCTCGGCGGGTCTCGGCCACTCGCCGCGCCTGCGAAAGAAGAAGAGGACGCCGCGGCGGGGGCGGGGTGGGGGAGCCGCGACGTCCTCTTGTTGGCCGGCAGAGGGAGGGACTATGCCGGCGGGTTCTGGGGCTTCACCGGCATGTCGCCGAGGGTGAGCGTGATCGTCTTCGGCTTGCCGTTCGAGAGCACGTCGAGCTTGACCGAGGTCCCGGGTGCGAGCCCGGCGATCGACTGGGCGAGGCCGCGCGAATCCTTGACCGCGGTGCCGTTGATCGCGGTGATCACGTCACCGGGATGGATGCCGGCCTTGGCCGCCGGGCCGCCGGCCTCCGGCGTCGCCACCAGCGCGCCCTCGGCCTGCTTCATGCCCAGGCTGTCGGCGATCGGCTGGGTGACGTCCTGCACCTGGACGCCGATCCAGCCGCGGGTGACGTGGCCGCTCTTCTCGAGCTCGGCGACGATCGTCCGGGCGGTATCGGCGGGAACGTCGAAGCCGATGCCGACCGAGCCGCCCGACGGCGTGTAGATGGCGTCGTTGATGCCGACGACATTGCCATGCATGTCGAAGGTCGGGCCGCCGGAGTTGCCGCGATTGATCGGCGCGTCGATCTGCAGGTAGTTGTCGTAGGTGCTCATGCCGGTGTCGCGGCCGAGTGCCGAGACGATGCCGGCGGTGGCGGTGTTGCCGAGGCCGAAGGGATTGCCGATGGCCACCACCCAGTCGCCGACGCGCGGCATCTGGCTGGCGAAGTTGACGTAGGTGAAGTTGTTGCCGGCATCGACCTTGATGACGGCGATGTCGGTGCCCGGATCGGTGCCGACGACGTGCGCCTTGTAGACCTTGCCGTCGCTGGTGGTGACCTCGACCTTGGTGGCGTGGTCGACGACGTGGTTGGCGGTGACGATATAGCCGTTGGACGAGATGAAGAAGCCGGAGCCCTCGCCGACGACCATCTGGTTGCCGCGCGGCATCTGCGGCACGCCCGGCATGCCGAACGGCGCGAACGGGTTGAAGGGCAGCACGTTGCCGCCGCCGCCGCCGCTGCCGTCGGCAGTCATGCTTACCGGCTGCGAGAGCTGCACCCTCACCGACACGACCGCCGGCCGCACGCCGGCGACCAGGTCGGCGAAGCCGCTCGACGGGTTGGCGGCGGCCTGAACGGCCGGCGCTACGGTCGCCGCTTCGGCGGTGCCGGAGGTGAGGGCGGGGAGTTGCGAGCCGACGGCGCCCAGCGCCACCAGCGCGATCGCAGCGACCGAGGCCAGCAGTGCGACGCGGCGACGGCTCCAGCGATCGGGTGTGGGAGTATGGATGTTCGGGGTCACGGTAACCTCCATCAAGGGGAAGACCACGGTGCGTGTGCTCCCATTACTTGTCGCTCGCGGCTTACAACGGCCTGTCCGGCGCATGAAAACTTGGACAGGTTGGTGAAGATTACGGCCGCCTGTCCATGACATGAATTCTTCGACAGGTTCGGAACCGAACCTTTGGATTTGCTTGGCCGGCGCCGCGCCTGTGGCGTTTCGAGCCGGCAATCGCCGCTGTCCTTGCCACAAAGCCGTCCTAACTCGCTCGCCATCGGCTCCGCGAAGACCGCTCGCGATCGTCGCGCTGCCCTGGGGCGACATCATCATCAGCCCGGCGACGCGCGCGCCGTCGGGTACCTCAGGGAAGGAGCTCCAATCATGTCCGACAAGACCGATACCGACCGCGACGCGACCGAGACCGTCACCGGCCGCCTGCCTGTCTCGCGCCGCGGCCTGCTCTTCGGCTCCGGTGCCGCCGCGCTGTCGCTGGCCGCGCTCAACGGCATCGGCATCATGCCGGCGCACGCCGCCACGCCGGCCAAGCTGCCCAGCCATCCGCAGTGGAAGTTCGTCTTCGTCAATCACGTCACCACCAATCCGTTCTTCGTGCCGACGCAGTACGGCATCGCCGACGCCTGCGCGGCGCTCGACTGCTCGTGGCAGTGGACCGGCTCGCAGACCTCGGTCGCCTCGGAGATGGTCAACGCCTTCAACGCGGCGATCGCGGCCAAGGCGGACGCCATCGCGGTGTCGCTGGTCGATCTCCACGCCTTCAACGACCCGGTGAAGCGGGCGATGGACGCCGGCATCCCGGTCTTTGCCTATAATGCCGACGCCAAGGGCAACGACCGCCTCGCCTATATCGGCCAGGACCTCTATGCCGCCGGCCAGGCGCTGGGCAACCGCATCGCCGATCTGGTCGGCGAGGGCACGGTCGCCGGCTTCATCGCCACGCCCGGCCAGCTCAACATCCAGCCGCGGCTGGATGGCGCCAAGGACGCGATCAAGGCGTCCGGCAAGAAGATCACGCTGGAAGAGATCTCGACCGGACCGACGGTCAACGAGGAAGTGTCGCGGGTCGACGCCTATTACGTCGGCCACAAGGATCTCAAGGGCATGTTCGCAGTCGACGCCGGCAGCACCCAGGCGGTGGCCGCGGCCATGAAGAAATACGACCTCGCCAAGGCCGGCGTGCACGGCGGCGGCTTCGATCTCCTGCCCAACACGCTCGACGGCATCGCCGCCGGCAACCTCGACTTCACCATCGACCAGCAGCCCTACCTGCAGGGCTTCTACACGGTGATGGAGATGGCCATGTTCAAGCTCTCCGGCGGCCTCACCGGCCCCTCCGAGATCAACACCGGCCTCAAGTTCGTCACCAAGGACAACGTCGCGCCCTACCGCTCCACCCAGAGCCGCTACGAAGGCAACTCGGCCGACGAAAAGGTGATCGAGCGCACCGGCGCGATTTCGGTCTGAGGAGGCATGGGGCCATGCGGGCTGATCCAGCCGCGTATGGCGACCCGGCCGGCTCGCGCATGGTGCGCGAGCCGGCGCCGCGTCGCCGGCTGTGGCAGAGCGCCGGAGGTTTCCTGCTGCGCTGGCGCGAGGTGAGCATCGTCGCCGCCGCGCTCCTGCTCATCGTCACTTTCCAGTTGACCAGCAGCGCGTTCCTGTCCTCCGACAACATCGGCAACCTGGTCGATTACACCGCCACCACGGCGATCATCGCCGCCGGCGAGGTGATGGTGCTGGTCGTCGGCGAGCTCGACCTGTCGGTCGGCATGGTCTACGCCTTCGCCCCCTTCGTCATGTTCTTCACCGCCGCCGCCGGCGCGCCCATGTGGCTGGCGGTGCTCGCCGCGCTTGCCGCGGCGGCCGGCGTCGGCGTCGTCAACGCCGCCATCACCATCCTGCTCGACGTGCCGGCCTTCGTCACCACGCTCGGCACCCTGTTCGTGGTCAACGGCCTCACCCTCACCATCTCCGGCGGGTTCCCGGTGCAGCCCAAGGCGGGCGTTCTCTTCACCGCGCTTGCCGGCGGCAGCGTGTGGGCGCGCTTCGGCTGGGCGGTTGCCATCGCGCTCGTCCTCCAGTTCGTGCTCACCCGGACGCGCTTCGGCCTGCACACCATCGCCACCGGCGGCAACCTGACCGGCGCCGCCGAGGTCGGCATCAAGGTGAGCAGCATCAAGGCGGCCAATTTCATCCTGTGCGCCGTGCTCGGCGGCTTCGCCGGCATCATCGACGCCTTCCGCATCGGCTCGATCGATCCGCTCGCCGGCGGCTCCGACATCATGTTCGCGGCCATCGCCTCGGCGGTCATCGGCGGCACGCTGCTTACCGGCGGCCTCGGCACCGTCATCGGCGCGCTCGTCGGCGCGCTGGTGCTGGGGGTGCTCAAGGACGGCTTCTCGCTCGCCGGGATCAGCGCCTACACCTTCGACATGATCCTCGGCGCCGCCATCCTGGTCACCATGGCGGTCAACGTGCGCCTGATGCGCATGCGCGATCAGGGACGCGGCTGATGACGAAAACCAACACCATCCTCCGCGCCGAGCACGTCGCCAAGACCTTCGGCCCGATCACGGCGCTTCGCGACATCAACCTCCATCTCGACCGCGGCGAGGTGCTCGGGCTGCTCGGCGACAACGGCGCCGGCAAGTCGACGCTGATGAAGATCATCACCGGCTTCATCCAGCCGTCGAGCGGCCAACTCCACTTCGATGGCGCGCCGGTGCATCTCCGCTCGGTCGGCCACGCCCGCGCGCTCGGCGTCGAGGCGGTCTACCAGGACCTGGCGCTGGTCAACCAGCTCAACGTCTACCAGAACATGTTCCTGGCGCGTGAGCCGGTCGGCGGCGGCCCGCTCGGCATCCTCGACCGCAGGACCATGCGCGCAACAGGCCGAGGCGCTGCTCGACCGCATCGGCGTGAACATCCCCTCGGTCGATGCAGAGGTGGCCAAGCTCTCCGGCGGCCAGCGCCAGGCGATCGCGGTCGCCCGCTCGGTCTACAAGAAGGCCAAGGTGCTGCTGCTCGACGAGCCGACCGCCGCCATGGGCGCCAAGGAATCGGCCCTCATCCTCGACCTCATCCTCCGCCTCAAGGCGGAGGGCGACATGGCGATGATCGTCATCGCCCACAACTACGCCCAGATCTTCGACGTCTGCGACCGCATCAACCTGATCGAGAACGGCACGATCACCTTCGACAAGCGCACCTCGGAGACCTCGGTCGGCGAACTCACCGACATGGTGGTCAACGAATATCGCTCCGCCCGCCTCAGCATCAGGCCCCGGTAGGGCGGCGGTCATGTCAAGCATCGGGCGGCAGTTCATCGGCGATCCCGGCTCGCCGCACCCTGTCAAAGGGGCGGTGTCCGTCCGGGACATCATGTCGAAAGCTCTTGCTGCCTGGCGGGAAGGCGACGGTCCGCCAGGCGGCTTGACCCCCGGAGTTCGGCGAGGAACGGACGGTTTGGTGCGTCATGCACCGCTCCGGCGATGTTCCTCGACAGCACTCCAAAATCACAGCAGTTGGAAAGGAACTCCCATGACTGGAATGGCATTACGTCCCGTGAGCAAGGGGCTTGGCGTCGTCGCATCCTTCGCAATGGTGCTCAGCATGTCGGCAAGCGCGTTCGCAGCGACGCCGAATCTGTCTGCCAACTCGTTCTCAGCCGATTTCTCTGCGATGGCCCAACTCAAGTCGCTGGTGGCGCAGGGCAAAGGCAAGATCGGCGTGCTGCTGCCGGAGACGACCACGTCGGCGCGCTACACCTCCTTCGACGCGCCCTATCTCAAGAAGGCGTTCGAAGCGGCCGGACTCAGCCCCGACCAGTACATCATCACCAACGCGCAAGGCAGCGAGTTCGACCGAACTGACCCAGGCGCAGTCGGACATCTCGCAAGGCGCCACGGTCCTCCTGATGGACCCGATCTCGTCCGGCGTCGGTGCGTCGATCGAGACCTATGCCAAGCAGCATGGCGTCCCGGTCGTCGATTATGACCGCCTGACGCTCGGCGGCAGCCGCGGCTACTACGTCAGCTTCAACAATGTCGCGGTGGGCAAGCTGATCGGACAGGGCATGGAAGCCTGCCTCGCCGACTGGAACGTCAGCAAGCCCAATATCCTGGTGATGGCGGGCGCGCCCACCGACAACAACGCCACACTGTTCAAGCAGGGCTATATGGGCGTTCTCGAACCGGCGTTCAAATCGGGCAAGTATGTCAATGTCGGCGAGCCGGCCGGCACCTGGGATCCCGCGACGGCCCGCACGACCTTCGAGGAACAGTACACCGCCCACCCGAACATTAATGCGGTGGTGACCCCCAATGACGACAACGCCAACGCCGTCATCTCCTATCTGAAGACGCTGAAGGTCCCGCCCAAGAAGTTCCCGGCCACGGGCCAGGACGCCACGCTGACCGGCATGCGCAACGTGCTGTCCGGCTATCAGTGCGGCTCGGTCTACAAGCCGATCTATCTTGAGGCCCAGGCCGCTGCGGCGCTCGGCATCTACCTGCGTGCCAACGTCACGCCGCCGAAGGACCTGATCAACGGACAGACGATGGATTCGCAGCAGAAGAAGGAGGTGCCTTCGGTCCTGCTGACGCCGCTGTGGGTCACGCCGAAGAACATGGCCGCCACGGTGGTCAAGGACAACTTCGTCAACGCCAAGGACCTGTGCGCCGGCGATCTGGCGAACGCCTGCACGGCAGCGGGCATTTCCTCGTAACCACGGCAAGAGATGGCGACACCGGCGATGGCTGAGTCAAAACTTGAGACCCTCACACCCCTGCTCCGGGTGAGGGGCGTAGAAAAACACTTCGGAGCGGTACAAGCCCTCGCCGGTGTCGATCTCGACGTGCCGGCCGGTCGGGTGACCGCGCTGGTCGGCGACAACGGAGCCGGCAAGTCGGTCCTGGTCAAAAGCATCGCCGGCATCCACGAACCGGATGCCGGCGAGATCATCTGGGAAGGCAATCCCGTCCGTATCCACAGCCCGCACGATGCGGCAGCGCTCGGTATCGAGGTCGTCTATCAGGACCTGGCGCTGTGCGATAATCTGGATGTCGTCCAGAACATGTTCCTCGGGCGCGAGCGGCTGAAGAACCGGCTGCTCGACGAAGACGACATGGAGCGGGCCGCGGTCAAGACGCTGTCGGGCCTGCAGGTGACCACGCTCAGGTCGCCGCGCCAGGCGGTGGCCTCGCTGTCCGGCGGACAACGCCAGTCGATCGCCGTCGCCAAGGCGGTGATGTGGAATTCCAAGCTCGTCATTCTCGACGAGCCGACGGCGGCGCTCGGCGTCGCGCAGACCGAACAGGTCCTCAGGCTGGTCAGGCGGCTGGCCGATCAGGGCCTGGCCGTCGTCATGATTTCCCACAATCTCAATGATGTCTTCGCGGTCGCGGATCGTATCGCGGTGCTCCGTCTCGGCGAGATGGTGGGCGAGGGCGCGGCATCGGAATTCGATTCCCAGCGTGTCGTCGAACTGATGACGACGGGACGCTCGGATCGCCGGCCGGGGGCGGACACCAGTGAGGCCGACAC
>CAWHLP010000012.1:0-163430 GCA_963830205.1 uncultured Alphaproteobacteria bacterium
TTCCACTGTTTCTTCTGCCGCCGGCACAGCCGCCGGAAACATTTTCCCCGCCGTCTGCCGAGATTGGAACCGTCGTCGTCGTCGCTTGCCTGAGCACTCACTAGGTTTCGCGTGCATTCGTCCGCCCGCGCCGGCAGCCGTCGCGGCGGGCTCCTCATGGAGGTCACGCGATGTCCGCAAAGGCCCGCAAGCTCGGCGTTTTCCCGGCCTTCCACAAGGTCACCGGGCGCCGCGTCGTCGTCGTTGGTGGCGGCCGCGCGGCCGCCGCCAAGATCCGCCTGCTGTCCGAGACCTGCGCCGAGATCGTCGTCTTCGCCGCCGCGCTCGGCGATGAGGCCGGCGCCGACCTGATCGCCGCCCACGGCGACTGGCGCGGCGCCTTTCCCGCGCTCGCCGACCTCGCCGGTGCGGCGCTCGTCTTCGCCGCCACCGGCTCCGAGGAGAGCGACCGCGAGGTGATGGCGCTCGCCCACGAGGCCGGCGTGCCGGTCAACGTCGTCGACCGCCCCGATCTCTGCGATTTCTATACGCCGGCCCTGGTCAACCGGGCGCCGCTTGCGGTTGCCATCGGCACCGGCGGCGCGGCGCCGGTGCTCACCCGCCAGGTGCGCGCCCGCATCGAGGCGACGCTGGCGCCAGCCCTGGGCGATCTCGCCGCATTGGCCGAGCGGCTGCGCGGCCGCGTCGGCGCGGCATTCTCCGCCTTCTCCGATCGTCGCCACTACTGGGCGCATTTCTTTTCCGGCGCGATCGCCGAGAAGGTCTTCGCCGGCCGTATGGCCGAGGCCGAGGACGCGGCGCTGCGCGCGCTCGAAATCGATCCCGGTTCGTCCGGCCATGTCTCGCTGGTCGGCGCCGGGCCGGGGGCGGAGGACCTGCTGACGCTGCGCGCCCAGCGCGCTTTGCAGGAGGCCGACGTCATCGTCCATGACCGGCTGGTGCCGGACGCGGTGGTGGCGCAGGGCCGCCGCGAGGCGCGCCGCGTGCCCGTAGGCAAGGCCAAGGGTGACCACTCCGTCAGCCAGGAGGAGATCAACCGGCTGATCGTCGGCGAGGCGCTCGCCGGGCGCCGCGTCGTGCGGCTGAAGTCGGGCGACCCGCTGATCTTCGGCCGTATCGGCGAGGAGATCGCGGCGCTCAGGGCCGCCGGAATCTCGTTCGACATCGTCCCCGGCATCACCGCCGCCTTCGCCGCGGCGGCGGAAGCCGAGATCCCGCTGACGCTCCGCGGCGTGTCATCGTCGCTGGTCTTCGCCACCGGCCACACGGCCGACGGCGAGACGCTTCCCGATTGGGCTGGCCTGGCGCTCAGCGGCGCGACGGTTGCGGTCTATATGGGCCGCACGGTCGCGCCACAGGTCGCCACGCAGCTGATCGCGGCGGGGCTTTCCGCCGCGACGCCGGTGGCGGTGATCGAGAATGCCTCGCGCGCCGACCATCGCGCCTATGCCGGCCGGCTGGACGAACTCGCCTCGCTCGCCGCGCGGCCGGAGATCGCCGGCCCGGTGCTCATCATCGTCGGCGACGTGGTCGCTGCCGGTGCGATTGCCGGCGTGCCGGCGGCACTCACCGAACTGGCGGCGTAAATCAAGAGGCGAGGAGCGCCCAAGAGACCGTGGAGGGCCGAAGGCCCGACAGGGATCGCAGGAAAGGCGCGACAGGGATCGAAAAGATGTTCAAGGCTGCCAAGGAAGGCCCCGCCAAGGTCATCACCGCGAACGATCTCCGCAACGGCCTCGTCGTCTTCCTCGACGGCGACGGTGGCTGGACGGTCGACATCGCAGAAGCGCGCGTGCTGGAGGAGGGGCCGGACCTCGACGGTGCCGTCGCTTTTGCCAAGGCCGCGGCCGACGCGCGGATCGTCGTCGAAGCCTATCCCATCGATGTGGTGGTGACCGACGGCGTGCCGGTGCCGGTGCGCCTGCGCGAGCGCATCCGCGCCGAGCGCGGCCCCACCGTGGTCTACGGCGACGCCGAGCGCACAAAACTGACCGGAGCCGTGTGATGTATCGCTACGATGAGTTCGACCGCGAGTTCGTCCGCGAGCGCGTCGCGCAGTTCCGCGGCCAGGTGGCGCGGCGGCTCTCGGGCGAGCTGACCGAGGAGCAGTTCAAGCCGCTCCGCCTGATGAACGGCGTCTACCTCCAGCTCCATGCCTACATGCTGAGGATCGCCATTCCCTACGGCACGCTCAGCCCGGCGCAGCTCCGCATGCTGGCCGTGATCGCGCGGCAATACGACCGCGGCTACGGCCACTTCACCACGCGCCAGAACCTCCAGTTCCACTGGCCGGCGCTGAAGGACATCCCGGACATTCTCGAGCGTCTCGCCGAGGTCGAGATGCACGCCATCCAGACCTCCGGCAACTGCATTCGCAACGTCACCGCCGACCACTTCGCCGGCGCCGCTGCCGACGAGATCGTCGACCCGCGCCCCTATGCCGAGATCCTCCGCCAGTGGTCGTCGCTGCACCCGGAATTCATCTTCCTGCCGCGCAAGTTCAAGATCGCGGTCACCGGCGCGCCGCACGACCGCGCCGCCACCCAGGTCCATGACATCGGCCTGCATGCCAAGCGCGACGCAGACGGGCGGCTGGGCTTTGCCGTCACCGTCGGCGGCGGCCTCGGCCGCACGCCGATGATCGGCCACCTGATCCGCGACTTCCTGCCCGAGGAGGACCTGCTCTCCTATGTCGAGGCGGTCCTGCGCGTCTACAATCTCTTCGGCCGGCGCGACAACAAGTACAAGGCGCGCATCAAGATCCTCGTCCACGAGGCGGGCGCCGACGAAATCCGCCGCCAGGTGGAGGAGGAGTGGCAGCGCATCCGCGCTGGCGCGCTGCGCCTGCCGCAAGACGAAGTGCGCCGAATCGCGGCCTATTTTGCGCCGCCGGCACTGCCACCGCGGGCCGCGCAGAGCGCCTCGCTGGAGCGCGCAATGGCCGCCGACCCGGCGCTTGGCCGGTGGGTCGAACAGAACACCGTGCCCCATCGCGTTTCCGGCCATGCCATCGTCACCGTCTCGCTCAAGCCCATCGGCGGCACGCCGGGCGATTGCACGGCCGACCAGATGGAGCTGATCGCCGACCTTGCCGAGCGCTACAGCGCCAACGAGGTGCGCGTCAGCCACGAGCAGAACCTCATCCTGCCGCATGTGGCCCTGGACGATCTGCCGGCGCTCCACGCGGCGCTGGCGGAAGCGGGGCTGGCGACCGCCAATGCCGGGCTGGTCACCGACATCATCGCCTGCCCGGGACTCGATTATTGCGCGCTCGCCAATGCCCGCTCGATCCCCATCGCCCAGCGCATCTCCGAGCGCTTCGCCGATCCGGCGCGGCAGAAGGAGGTGGGCGCGCTCAAGATCAAGATCTCCGGCTGCATCAACGCCTGCGGCCACCATCATGTCGGCGCCATCGGCATCCTCGGCGTCGAGAAGAAGGGCGAGGAGTTCTACCAGTTGACGCTGGGCGGTTCCGGCGACGAGCAGACCTCGATCGGCGAGATCATCGGCAAGGGCTTCTCCTCCGACGAGGTGGTCGATGCGGTCGAGACGCTGGTCGAAACCTACCTCAAGGTGCGCGAGCGCGCCGACGAGACGTTCCTCGCCACCTATCGCCGTCTCGGCCAGGCCCCGTTCCATGAGGCGCTCTATGGCTCTGCTTGACGCCGTGGCTCTCGCCGTCGACCCGGAGGACGGCACCGAGGCAGAGGCCATCGCGCTCAATGCGCGCCATGGCGCGCTCGATGCGCACGACGTCATCGCGCTGGCAGTGAACGCGCTCTATCGCGGCCGCGTCGCGCTGGTGTCGAGCTTTGGCGCCGAGTTGGCGGTGCTGCTGCACCTGCTGGCCGAGGTCGACCGCGGCACGCCGGTGATCTTCCTCGATACCGGCCGTCTCTTCGCCGAGACGCTGGAATACCGCACGGCCCTGGTCGCCCGTCTCGGTCTCAACGATGTGCGCAGCGTGACGCCCGACCCTGAACGGCTCGTGGCCAGCGACCCGCACCGGGCGCTGTGGATGACCGATCCTGACCTGTGCTGTCGCATCCGCAAGACCGAGCCGCTCGCCCGCGCGCTCACCGGCTTCGATGCCTGGTTCACCGGCCGCAAACGCTTCCAGAGCGCGACGCGCGCCGGCCTGCGGCTGTTCGAGGCGGACGGCGAGCGCATCAAGATCAACCCGCTGGCCCATTGGAGCGCGGGCGACATCACGGCCTACATGGAGCGGCACGACCTGCCGGCCCATCCCCTGGTCGCGCGCGGCTATCCCTCGATCGGCTGCGAGCCCTGCACCAGCCGCGTCGCGCCGAGCGAGGATGCACGCGCCGGCCGCTGGCGCGGCCAGGACAAGACCGAATGCGGCATCCACACCGGCCTCGAAGCCGACGGCAGCGGGATCTGATCATGCAGCTCGGTAGTGATCCTTTCTTGTCGTCCCGGCGAAAGCCGGGACCCAGTATTCGCAGGCGCTTGCGATCGAGCCGCACGATTGGCGGTTACTGGGTTCCCGCTTGCGCGGGAACGACATCGTTTGGCGCAGGGGGGCCGTAACCATGCCCCTGTGGAAGAACGGCGCCTTTGTTCACGACGACTGGACGATCGTGCCCGACGACGCGCCGTTGCCCGAAGGCAACGCCATCGTCAGCCTCAAGCGCTGGCGCGCAGACCGTGCCGTCCTGGCGGAACGCGCCGCGCCGCTTGGCCTTCTGATCGAGCCGGGGAGCACCTGGACCGACATCGTCGCCGACCTCGCGCGCTTTCCCGTCATCGTGGTGGTGATCCCCAAATATGCCGATGGCCGCGCCTTCTCGGTCGCGCGGCTCCTGCGCGAACGCGACGGCTACACTGGCGAGGTCCGCGCCGTCGGCACCTACATCATCGATCAGGTGCCGCTGATGGCGCGCGTCGGCATCGACGCCTTCCTCACCGACGATCCCATCCTCGTCGCTGCCCTCTCCCGGGGCGAATGGCCGGAGGTGCCGCATTATCTCCAGCCGGCGCTCGGAGCCGAGGCCCCGGCCGGCACGCGCCCGTGGACGCGACGGCGCGCCACTGGTCACGGACTGCCCTAGCCCTTAAGAACCGGCGTGCTGCGGCTTGCGGCGGGGCGGGGTTCGTATGACAGCCAATATCCTGTGGATTGTCGGGGGTGGGCTCCTCGGCGGATTCGTCAATGGCCTCAGTGGCTTCGGCCTGGCGATGGCGGCCATTCCGCTGTGGCTGCTGGCGCTCTCGCCGGCCGATGCCGCCACGCTCGCCGCGATCACGGCGGTTGCCGCCCACCTCCAGTCGGTGTCGCTCATCGTCCATGCCATCGATACGCGCCGGCTCACCCCCTTCATCGTCGGCGGCCTGATCGGCATTCCGGTGGGCACCTGGCTGCTCGCCGGCATCGACGTGGCCTCGTTCCGCTTCTGGGTGGGCACGCTGATCGTCGCCTACAGCCTGGTGATGCTCTCCGGCCGCGTGCGCCTCAAGGTGCCGGAGAACGCCGCGGCCGATGGCGTCGTCGGCTTCATCGGCGGCATCCTCGGCGCGCTCGCTGGCCTCTCCGGTGCGTTGCCGGCGATCTGGAGCGGCTTGCGCGACTGGGGCAAGGATGCCCGCCGCGCCGTGCTCCAGCCGTTCAACATGGCGATCCTCGCCGTGTCGATCGTCGCCCATGCCGTCGCCGGCCTGTTCACCATGGACCTGTTCCGGGCCGTCGCCTTCGCCCTGCCGGCGACGCTGATCGGCGCCTATGCCGGCAAGGGACTCTACCGCCGCCTCGGCGATCGCCATTTCGACCGCCTGGTGCTGGCGATCCTGCTCACCGCCGGCGCGCTGGTCGTCGGCTCCAATTTTCTGGCGCAATAGAACCAATCGACGGCTCAGGGGTGGACCTCTGAGGCTCAGCGGTTACGATTGGCCCCTCAAACGAGGCAGCAGAGCAGGGGCGAGCTTCTTGCGTGCAATCGTCTACGATCGGTATGGACCGCCGGACGTACTCCACCTGAAAGACGTGCCGCAGCCAGTGCCGGCGGCGGGCGAGGTGCTGGTCCGCGTCCACGCGACGGTGGCCACGCCCTCCGACTGCGCCTTCCGCAAGGCGGTGCCGTTCATCGTGCGCTTCTACACCGG
Organism: uncultured Alphaproteobacteria bacterium; assembly: GCA_963830205.1. GTDB lineage: Bacteria > Pseudomonadota > Alphaproteobacteria > Rhizobiales > Kaistiaceae > CAVSRC01. Next base: position 6,121 of record CAWHLP010000012.1, read on the forward strand.
GCTGACGCGGCCGAAGCACGCGATCCTCGGCACGGTGCTCGCCGGCGTGGTCGAGGCGGTGGGCGGCGGCGTCACCGCGCTTCAAGCCCGGCGACCGCGTCTTCGGCGCCTCCAACGACACCTTCGGCTGCTATGCCGACTATGTCGCGGTGCCCGAGGACGGCATCCTTGCCGCGATGCCCGGCGGCATGTCCTTCGAGGAAGCCGCGTCGATCAGCGAGGGCTTCCTCACCGCCATGCCCTTCCTGCGCGATCACGGCGAGATCGGGCCGGGCAAGCGGGTGCTGATCAACGGCGCCTCCGGCAACATCGGCGTCAACGCCGTGCAGATCGCCAAGCATTTCGGCGCCGAGGTCACCGGGGTGTGCAGCGCCGCCAATGTCGACCTCGTCAAGTCGCTCGGCGCCGACGACGTCATCGACTACACCAAGCAAGATTTCACCCGCTCGGGGCGAAGCTGGGACATCGTCTTCGACGCCGTGGGAAAAAGCTCGTTCGCGCACTGCAAGCCGGTGCTCGCCCCCGGCGGCGTCTACCTGATCACCAAGGTTTCACCGTCGATCTTGTTTGGCGTGCTCGCCAGCCGCCTGACCAGCGGCGGCAAGGTCATGCGCAATGCCGCCACCGGCCTGCGCAAGGCTGCCGACCAGGTCGCCGACCTCGAGGTGCTCAGGCAGCTTTACGCCGCGGGCGAGCTGAAGGCGGTCATCGACCGCCGCTATCCGCTCGAGGAGACCGCCGAGGCGCACCGCATCGTCGAGACCGGCCACAAGACCGGCAGCATCGTCATCACCGTCATCGACGGCGGCAGCGGACCTACCGCCTGAGGCGGTTCCCGCCGCGAGGCGCGTTTCACCGGGAGAGACGGCGTGATCGTCGCCGGCCCCGCCGTCAGTGCTTCAGCGACTCAAGTGCGTCGGTGGAGATGCAGCCGAGTTCGACGCTCGCTGTCCCGCCCTGGTCAAGCGCGGCTTTGACTGCGGCGGCGGCAGCCGTGCAGGCCGCTTCGTTCTCATACGAGGCGAGCTGGGTAAGGTTCACCGCATCGTTCGGCCCGTGGGCGAGAGCGAACAGGAGGAACAGGGTCATTGCAGTCATTTGGGCGATCCAGTGGGTTGAAGGGGCCCAGCGCTGATCCTATGCGAAATTGTTGCCCCAGGAAGACGGCGACGGGGCGATGTTGGGGCGGCGGGGTGGACCTCCGTGTCCGAGCCGCTAGCATGACCCCGCGAGCCGGCAGCAAGCACGGACGCGCTTCTGGCGCGCGATGCGTCCGCCACCGGCCGAGGGGAGACGACCGCATGACCGACCGCGCGACCGAGACCTCGCCGCAGCCCTATGCCCGCGCCGCCGGCGCCCTCTATCTGGTCATCATCGTCTTCGGCATCTGGAGCGAGGTCTTCGTGCGCGGCAGCCTCATCGTCACCGGCGACGCCACCGAGACGGCGACCAACGTGCTTGCCGCCGAGGGGCTGTTCCGCGCGAGCTTCGCCGCCGATACGCTGATGGCGCTCTCCGACGTCGCGCTCGCCGTGCTGCTCTACCACCTGCTCAGGCCGGTGAACGCCACGCTGGCGCTCACCGCTGCGGCGCTGAGGCTGGTCCAGACGGCGGTGATCGCGGCGAGCCTGCTCCACCAGTATTCCGCGCTGCTCATCCTGAACGGCGCCGGCAATGCCGCAACCTTCCAGCCGGCCGAGCTTCATGCGCTGGTCGCGCTGGCCTCGTTTCGGCGCGAGCTGCCTGGCTCGGCTTCTGGTGCGCTGGTCGACCTGTCAAGGTGCTGGTGCCTGGTGATCCGCGGGCATTTATCTCATTGGCAGCTACAGCTTTTCCTGTTCCCCGCCCATGCCGAGACGGTGGCGCCGCTTACACGCCGCTGACTCGGAGGTCGCGCTCTGCCTGTGGCTGCTCATCCGCGGCGTAGTCGACGCCTGCGGGCGCGTGCGGGAGCAGCGGCGGCCTACAGCCACAGGATCCCAGCGCCCATCTCCGCCGGCTGGGCGTTCATGCGGAACATGCGGAACAGCTCGCGCCCCGTTGCCGTACTGGTTGGGCGAGAGGTCCGGCGCCATCGGCGCACGCGCGGCAAGATCGGCTGCATTGGCGATGACGGCGAGCGTCCCGGTGCGCGGATCGATGCGGATGACGTCGCCGTCGCGGATGCGCGCCAGCGTCCCGCCCTCGGCCGCCTCCGGCGTCACGTGGATCGCCGCCGGCACCTTGCCCGAGGCGCCCGACATGCGCCCGTCGGTGACCAGCGCCACCTTGAGGCCGCGGTCCTGAAGCAGGCCGAGCGTCGGGGTGAGCTGGTGCAGCTCCGGCATGCCGTTGGCGCGCGGGCCCTGGAAGCGGACGACCGCGACGAAGTCCTTGGTGAGCCGTCCCGCCTTGAAGGCCTCGCTCAGGCCCTCCTGCGAATCGAACACCACCGCCGGCGCCTCGACCACCTGGTTTTCCGGGTCGACCGCCGACACCTTCATCACCGCGCGGCCGAGATTGCCGGTGAGGAGCTTGAGCCCGCCCTCCGGCGAGAAGGGCATGGCGACGGTTGAGATGATCTTGCCGTTGCCGCTCTCCCGGGCGCTTTCGTGCCAGGCGATGCCGCCGTCGCCGTCGAGTTCCGGTGTCTGGAGATAGCCGGAAAGGCCGCTGCCCCACACCGTGCGCACGTCGTCATGCAGCAGGCCGGCGCCGATGAGTTCGCGCATCAGCACCTGCATGCCGCCGGCCTTGTGGAAGTCGTTCACGTCCGCGCCGCCGTTGGGATAGACGCGGGCGATCAGCGGCACGACTTCCGACAGGTCGGCGAAATCGTCCCAGGTGAGCGTGATGCCGGCCGCCCTGGCGATGGCGACCAGATGCAGCGTGTGGTTGGTCGAGCCGCCGGTGGCGGTGAGGCCGACGACGCCGTTGACGATGGCGCGCTCGTCGATGATCTCGCCGATCGGCGTATAGGCGTTGCCGAGCGCGGTGATGGCCAGCGCCCGCTTGGCCGCCTCGCGGGTGAGCGCGTCGCGCAGCGGCGTATCCGGGTTGACGAAGGTGGCGCCGGGCAGGTGCAGGCCCATGATCTCCATCAGCATCTGGTTGGAATTGGCGGTGCCGTAGAAGGTGCAGGTGCCGGGCGCGTGATAGGACCTGGCTTCGACATCGAGCAGCTCGGCGCGGCCGAACTTGCCCTCGGCGTAGAGCTGGCGCGCCTTGGAGCGCTCGAGGTTGGGCATGCCGGTCGGCATCGGCCCGGCCGGCACGAACACCGCCGGGATGTGGCCGAAGGTGAGCGCGGCGATCATCAGCCCGGGCACGATCTTGTCGCAGATGCCGAGATAGACCGCCGCGTCGAACATGTCGTGCGACAGGCCGACCGCCGCCGCCATGGCGATGGTATCGCGCGAGAACAGCGACAGCTCCATGCCGGTCTGCCCTTGCGTGACGCCGTCGCACATGGCCGGCACACCGCCGGCGACCTGCGCCGTGCCGCCGGCGTCCTCGGCGGCCCGCTTGATGACGTCCGGGAAGCGGCCATAGGGCTGATGCGCCGACAGCATGTCGTTATAGGCGGTGATGATGCCGAGATTGGGCGTCTCGCCGCCGGCAAGCTTCGCCTTGTCGGCGACGGCGCAGGCGGCGAAGCCGTGGGCGAGGTTGGAGCAGGAGAGCTTGCCGCGCCTCACCCGCGTTTCCGCCGCCCTGCGGACGTGGTCGAGATATTGCGCGCGCCCCGTCTGGCTGCGCCGGGCGATGCGTTCGGTGACCTCGCCGATGCGGGAATGGATGGTCATGGGCGGACTCCTGCGGTGGCCGCGGCCGGCCGTGCTGGTGGGTTCAGGGCCTCAACTAGCGGCCCAAGCTGAAAGGTCGATGACAGGCCTAGCAAGGAGCGGGCCGCCGGCGGGGCATCTCAGAATGGCGACCCGGTCTTGGGGTTGATGCTGGGCGGCCGCCCGGCCGGGGTGTTGAGCCGGCTGAAGCCGCCGCCGGGGGACGACCAGCCCCGGGCGCGCCTGCGGCGGCGCAGGACGACGACGATGGCGAAGATGGCGGCGAAGACCGCCCAGAACGCCACCACCGTGCCGAGCATCGCCCACAGCATCGTCTTGCCGCCCTAAGACCCGTCGTCGTGCCAGGTGCGGCCGTCGCGCTCGATCAGCGAGATGGCGGTGGTCGGTCCCCAGGTGCCGGCGGGGTAGGGCCTTGGGCCCTCGCTGGTCGCCGCCCAGGCATCGATGATCGGGTCGATCCACGCCCACGCCGCCTCGACCTCGTCGCGATGCATGAACAGCGTCTGGTCGCCGCGGATGACGTCGAGGATCAGCCGCTCATAGGCATCCGGGCTCCTGACCCCGAAGGCCTCGGCGAAGCTCATGTCGAGCGGCACGTAGCGCAGCCGCATGCCGCCGGGGCCGGGATCCTTGATCATCAGCCACAGCTTGACGCCCTCGTCCGGCTGGATGCGCAAGACCAGCCGGTTGCACTCGATGGCGCCGGCGCTCGGCGCGAAGATCGAATGGGGGATGTTGCGGAAGGTGAGCACGATCTCGGAGGTACGCACCGGCAGGCGCTTGCCGGTCCTCAGATAGAAGGGCACGCCCGCCCAGCGCCAGTTCTCGATTTCGGCCTTGAGGGCGACGAAGGTCTCGGTCTGGCTGCCCGGGTTGTCGATGTCCTCGGTGTAGCTCGCCATCGGGCCCTGGGCGCCGACGCCGGAGCGGTACTGCCCGCGCACCACCACCTGGGCGGTGTTGCTGCTGTCGATCGGCTTCAGCGCCTTCAGCACCTTGATCTTCTCGGCGCGCACCGCGTCCGCATCCATGCGCGTCGGCGGCTCCATCGCCATCAGGGTGAGGAGCTGCATCATGTGGTTCTGCACCATGTCGCGCAGCGCCCCGGCCTGGTCGTAATAGCCTTCGCGCCCGCCCACCCCGATGGTCTCCGCCGCGGTGATCTGCACATGGTCGATATGGGCGGCGTTCCACAGCGGCTCGAACAGCGCGTTGCCGAAGCGCAGCGCCATCAGGTTCTGCACCGTCTCTTTGCCGAGATAGTGGTCGATGCGGTAGGTCTGGTCTTCCCGGAAGACCCGGCCGACCAGATCGTTGACGTCGCGGGCCGACTGGAGGTCGTGACCGATCGGCTTCTCGATGATCACCCGCGTGTGCGGGGTGATCAGGCCCTTGCTGCCGATCTTGGCGCAGATGGTGCCGAACAGCTCCGGCGCCACGGCGAGGTAGAAGGCGCGGATGCGCTCCTGGCCCTCCTTGAGGATGGCGGCGAGGTCGTCCCAGCCGGCATCCGCGGTCGCATCGACCGGCACGAAATGCAGGCGGTTGAGGAAGGTTTCCAGCACCGCGTCGTCCTTGACGCCCCCGTGGGCGTGTTCGTCGAGCGCCTGGCGGGTCGCCTCGCGGTAGTCGGCGTCGCTCATGTGCCGGCGCGAGACGCCGATGATGCGTGTGATGGTCGGGATCTGGCCGTCGAGATGGCGTTCGTAGAGGGCGGGCAGCAACTTGCGGTAGGCGAGGTCGCCGGCGCCGCCGAAGACGATGAAATCGAACGGTTCGACGGCGATGATGCGGCTGGTCATGGTAACGGGAACTCCGGAAGCTCGCATTGGGAGGGGACCGGTCCCCCACGGCTTTCGGCCACCGGTCCGTGCGGTCTACACTGACAGCTATGGCAGAGGATTCGGTGCGCGGCCAGTGCCCGCGCGGCTACCGGGGGTAACATGCGTTCACCACTATGTGTGGTTCCGTCCGGCGACGGGACGGGCGAGGGCGCCGTCTGGCACGCCTTGCACAAGGCCGTCTACTGGGTCGACATCAACCGCTTCCTGATCCACCGCTTCGAGCCCGAGACCGGCAATGTCCGCAACTGGTTCTTCTCCGAGCCGGTGGTCGCCCTCGGCCTTGCCGACCGGCCGGATACCTTGATCGTCGCCCTCGGCAGCCACGTCATCCTGTGGCAGCCGGCCAACGATGCCCGCGCCGATTTCGCCAATCCCGAGCGCGGCCGCGCCGGCGTGCGCCTCAACGACGGCCGTCCCGACCCGGCCGGCAATTTCTGGGTCGGCTCGATGGCCAACAATGTCGGCGCCGACGGCGAGAACCTGCCCGTCGGGCGCCACGACATGGGCAAGCTGTTCCGCGTCAACCCCGACGGTTCGTTCGTCACCTTCAAGAGCGGCGTGGGCATCAGCAACACCTTCTGCTGGAGCCCGGACAATGCGCGCTTCTATTCCGCCGATACGCTCACCAACACCATCTCGCTGTGGGACTACGACCTGCGCACCGGCCGCATCGCCAACGAGCGCCCCTATTTCGTCGGCTTCGACCGCGGCCAGCCGGACGGTTCGGCGATGGACCGCGAGGGCTGCCTGTGGAATGCGCGCTATGGCGGCGGCTGCGTCGTGCGCATCGCCCCCGACGGCGCCATCGACCGGATCGTCGAGATGCCGGTGTCCAACGTCACCACCTGCACCTTCGGCGGGCCGCAGCTGAAGACGCTGTTCATCACCACCGCGCGCCGTGCCGACGAGCGCCTGTCGGGCGGCCTGTTCGCGCTTGCGGTCGACGTGCCCGGCCTGCCCGAGAACCGCTTCAGGCTGGCCGCCTGAGTTCAGCCGCGATCTCGCCATCTTGTCGGGCTTGTCAGGCCCTAGGCTTTGGCGCAAATGAAGCCTGAGAGGGTGGGCCGCACATCTTCGTGGGGAGAACGGGATGGCCCGTTTTTTTGAGATTCTTGCAACCGCCACGGTCACCATCGTGCTCGCGGCGGGCGTCGCTCATGCCGACAGCCGCCTGTTCGGGGCGCGCAGTGACCAGAACGGCGTCAACGTCACCAGTGCCAATCTGGACGGCAAGGACCTGGCGGTCGCCGGGCAGGGCGGCGGCACCACCTATTTCCGCATCGACAAACCCGGCGGCTCGGTGCCCTGCACCAACCACATAGCCTTCACCGGCTCCAACGGCCTGGTGGCGACGATCGACGCCAATGTCTGCACCAATGGCGGCCAGGTCACCGTGCCGTTCACGACCGCCGGCGTGCCGCCGCCGCCGGCGGCGTCGCCAGAGCCCGCGACGCCCACGGCTGTGCCGACGGCGCCCGCGCCGGCTGCCGGCCGGCCCGCCGGCACCCAGGCGGTCACCATCAGCGTCGACGATCCCAACGTCTCCGTCGACAGCGTCTTCATGGCCGGCAAGCCGGTTGCCATCAACCGGCGCATCGGCAATGCCGTCGAGGTGCTGGTTGCGCCGGGAGCGGACGGCATCACCTGCGCGCGCGATCTCGGCCTCGTCCTCTCCGACGGCCGCCGCATCGCCCGCTCCGTCGACATCTGCGCCAATGGCGGGCAGGTAAGCGTGTCGCTGCTCTCCTCCGCCGGCACGGCCGCAACCGCGGCGCCACAGCCGCCGCCGCCCTCGCCCCCGACACCGGCGGCACCGACAGTACCGGCGGCGCCGCAGGCGGCCGGGGTCGCCAGCGATGCCGTGTGGATGTTCACCTCCACCCGCGACAATGGCAGCCTCGCCTTCGCCGTGCCGAATAGCGAGGACAGCGAGCTGACGGCGGTGTGTGCGCCCGGATCGAACGAGGCGACCCTGGCGCTCGGCCGCAGCGCCGCCGAGGTGCAGCCGGGCCGAAACGTGACGGTCAGCTTCTCCGCCGGCACGTTCGCCCAGAGCTATCGCGCCAAGGGCTCCGAGGTGTCGCAGATGACCGGCCTCTCCAACCCGCTGATCAAGCTCAAGACGGACGATCCGCTGTGGCAGGCGATCATCCACGAGAGCGCCCTTGCCATCCAGATCGGCTCGGCGGCGCCCTATGCGCTGCCGCTGCGGGGCAGCGCCGCCCAGGCGCGTCCGTTCCTGGCCTATTGCAGCCCGGCGCCGGTTGCTCCGGCCGCCCCGACCTATTCCGGACAGCCAATTCCCTCGCCGGATTCCGGCAGCATTCCCTTCGCCTGCGACGACGGCAGCTTCATCAACGTGGTCTTCGACGATGCCAATGCGAGGGTGATCGTCACCGACCCGGCGGCTGGTCCGCCGATGTCCCTGAGGCGCGTCGCCTCGCGCCAGGGCGCCCGCTATGTCGGCCGCGGCGGCGACGAACTGGTCGGCTACGCCGAGACCATCTCGTGGTCGCGCGGCGGCAGCTATCCGGCGACCTGCCGGCCGCGATAGTGGCTCAGGCGACACAGGGGCGCGCCCCCCGTCGGTGAGGGGGTGGCGCCGGTCAAGGGGCGGGTCTAGAAGCTCGCTCCATGACGACTTTGGAAGCCAAGACGCCGTCCTCACGCGGGGCGTGGGGCGCGGAAATCTCCGCTACGCTTGCGCTTGCCTGGCCGATCGTCCTGACCAACGTCGCCCAGGTCGGCCTGGCGACGACCGACGTGGTCATGATGGGTTGGCTCGGGCCGGATGCGCTTGCCGCCGGCGCGCTGGCCGTCAACCTCAACTTCGCCTTTCTCATCTTCGCCATCGGCGTGGTGACGGCGACGGCGCCGCTGATGGCCATCGAGCTTGGCCGCAACCGCCATTCGGTGCGCGACGTGCGCCGCACCATGCGGCAGGGCTTCTGGGCGGCGATCGCCATCACCCTGCCGATCTGGGTGGTGCTCTGGCATGCCGAGGCGATCTTCCTGGTGCTCGGCCAGCAACCGGCCATCGCCGCCAAGGCCGCCTCCTATCTGCACACCTTCCAGTGGTCGTTCCTGCCCTTCCTGTTCTACGTGATCCTGCGCAATTTCGTCGCCGCGCTGGAACGCCCGCTGACCGCGCTGTGGGTGGGGGCGAGCGCAGTCGTCATCAATGCGTTCCTCGTCTGGACGCTGATGTTCGGCCATTTCGGCCTACCGGCGCTGGGGCTTCCCGGCGCCGGTATCGGCACCACGCTCACCAATATCTACATGGGCGGCGGTCTGGCGCTGCTCGTCACACGCGGCCGCCGCTTCCGCCGCTACCATTTGTTCGGCCGCTTCTGGCGGCCGGACTGGTCGCGCTTCCGCGCCATCTGGCGGGTCGGCGTGCCGATCGGCGTGACGCTGGCCTTCGAGGTGACCATCTTCAACGCCGCGACCTTCCTCATGGGCGTGATCAGCACCGCGGCGCTCGCCGCCCATGCCATCGCCATCCAGATCCCCTCGCTCACCTTCATGGTGCCGCTCGGCCTGAGCACCGCCGCGACCGTGCGCGTCGGCCGCGCCTATGGCGCCAGGGACACCGCCGGCGTCGCCCGCGCCGGCTGGTCGGCCTACGGCATCGCGCTGGTCTATGCCTGCGGCACGGCGATCCTCATCCTCGCCTTCCGCCATCAGCTCGTCGGCCTCTTCCTCGACTGGTCCAACCCCGCCGATGCCGTCGTCGCCAGCATCGCCGCCTCCTATCTGGTGTGGGCCGGCATCTTCCAGATCGTCGACGGCGCCCAGGTGACCAGCGCCGGCATGCTGCGCGGGCTTGGCGATACGCGCGTGCCCATGTGGCTCGCCGGCCTCGGCTACTGGGGCATCGGCCTGCCGGTCGGCGTCGCGCTGGCCTTCTGGGTGAAGCTTGCCGGCATCGGCATCTGGATCGGCCTGTCGACCGGCCTTGCCTCGGTCGCCGTCCTCATGACCGTGCGCTGGGCCATGCGCGAGCGCCTGGGGCTCACCCGGCGGATGCCGCCGGACGAGGGGTCGGCACGACTAGCCGCTGCCGGCGCGGAATAAGCTCCGGCTGAAACACGCCGTTACAAACCTCCAGCATTCCCGAAACACTGGGCTTACATCGCCGTGGTGGTCTCACCGCCATCGCCCGTGATTGCCAGGCCGAGAGAGGCCCCGCCGGGCGCCGCCCCGCGACCGGCATTTGTCCGGCGGGGACCAACCCATAGCTGGAGACTACCCGATGTTCCGCAAGATCGTTGTTGCCGCCGCGCTCACCACCGCCCTGGTCGCGCCGGCCTTCGCCGCCACCACCTACTACGTCGAGCAGAACCCCACGACCCACAAGTGCGCCGTGACCAGCCACAAGCCCGACGGCAAGACCTTCACCCAGATCGGCACCGACACCTACAAGACCAAGGCCGACGCCGACAAGGCGATGGCGGCCGCTACCGCGTGCAAGGCGTAGAACCGCCTGACGTTCTGTCGTGCGCCGGCGGTCACCGCCGGCGCGCGGCCCATCTGCCCGAATTTTGCCGCGATCGGGGCCGAGCAGCACGCTTGCGTGGGGCGCGCGCATAAGCATGCCGGCAATTTCCGCCGGCATGGCATTTCTCCGCGGAGCGGGCATCACCGTGGGCGCCACGCCACACCTTCTGATCGTCGACGACGATCGTGAGATCAGGGACCTGGTCTCGCGCTTCTTCCTCAAGCACGGCTACCGGGTCGCCACCGCCTCCGACGCGCACACCATGGAGGCGATGCTGGCCGTCGATGGCATCGATCTGGTCATCCTCGACCTGATGCTGCCCGGCCGGAGCGGGCTGGAGCTCTGCCGCGACCTGCGCGCCCGCTCGGCGATCCCCATCCTGATGCTGACCGCCATGGGCGACGAGACCGACCGCATCATCGGCCTCGAGATGGGCGCCGACGACTACATCGCCAAGCCGTTCAACCCGCGCGAGCTTCTCGCCCGCGTGCGCGCCATCCTGCGCCGCACCAATGCCGTCGCCACGGTCGGCAAGCCGGCCGGGGCGCCGAAGCGGATGCGCTTCGCCGGCTGGTCGCTCGATCTCGGCCGCCGCCGGCTGGAGGCGCCCGACGGGCTCATCGTCGATCTCACCGCCGGCGAATACGAGCTGCTCATCGCCTTTGCCGAGCGCCCGCAGCGCGTGCTCACCCGCAACCAGCTCCTCGACCTTGCCCGCGGCCGCGACGCCACGCCCTTCGACCGCTCCATCGACGTGCAGGTCAGCCGCATCCGCAAGAAGATCGAGACCGACCCGAAGGCGCCGGAGATGATCGTCACCGTGCGCGGCGACGGCTACATGTTCACGCCCGAGGTCGACGTGGCGTGAGGCGCTTCCTGCCCGACAGCCTCGCCGCCTGGGCGCTGTTCATCGTCATCGGCGGGCTGGTCATCGCCGAGGTGGCGACGGTTGCCGTCATCCTGCAGAACCGCGCCGTCAACGCCCGCATGAACACGTTCTTCCACCTGGCCGAGCGGGTGTCCTCGCAGAGCCGCGCCATCGCCGCCGAGCCGGTGCAGGGCCGCGCCGATCTGGCCGAGGCCCTGTCGACGGCGACCTTGCAGGTGTCGGTCGGCAGGAAGCCGATCGCCACCAGCCGCAGCGCCAGCGACAGCGAGATCGCCGAATTGGAGGACGTGCTGCAGACCCGCCTCGGCGATTCCGGCGTCACCGAGGTCGATGTCGGCAGCGGCCCGGTGGTCGCCGATCCGGGTGCCATGCCCGATCCCCCCGGCGACGATGCCGGCCCGGTGGAGCGTTTCCTCTCCGATATCGAGCAGAACTATGCCTTCGACGACGCCTATCTCGTCTCGGTGCGCCTCGATAACGGCAGCTGGGCCAACTTCACCGTGCCGGTGGCGCCGTCGCCGCGCCTGTGGTCGGACCACGCCATGCTGGCGACCCTGGTGGTCATTGCCCTGGTGCTCGCCGGCTCGATCTGGGCGCTGCAGGCGCCTGACCGCCCCCTATGCGCTGCTCGCCCAGGCGGCGGAGCGGCTCGGCCGCGACATCAACGCCGAATCGCTGCCCGAAAAGGGCCCGCGCGAGGTGCGCGCCGCCGCCCATGCCTTCAACCTGATGCAGGAGCGGTTGCGCCGCTTCATCGGCGACCGCGACCAGCTCGTCGCCGCCATCTCGCACGATCTGCGGACGCCGGTCACCCGGCTCAGGCTCCGCGCCGAGTTCGTCGAGGATGCCGACCAGCGCGCCCGCATGCTTACCGACCTCGAGGACATCGAGGCGATGACCCGCTCGGTGCTCGCCTTCGCCAGCGACAGCGCCCAGCCGGAGGCGCGCGAGCAGATCGACCTGATCTCGCTCGCCGAATCGCTGTGCAGCGATATGCCGGGCGTCACCCTCGAGCTGGCGCCCGACCTGCCGCCGCGCCTGAAGTGCCTGGCCGGCCCGGTCGGCCTGCGCCGGGCGATCGCCAATCTCATCGACAATGCGGTGAAATACGGCGACGCGGCCCGCGTTTCGCTCGTCGCCGATGCCGCCGCGATCCGCATCGTGGTCGACGACGACGGCCCGGGGATTCCGCCGGAGGACATGGAGGCCGTCTTCCGGCCGTTTCGCCGGCTCGAGGCCTCGCGCAACCGCGAGACCGGCGGCGCCGGCCTCGGCCTCACCATTGCCCGTTCCGTGGCGCGTGCCCACGGCGGCGACGTCATCCTGACCAACCGGCCGCAAGGCGGGCTGAGGGCCGAGATCGTCCTGCCGCTGGCGCCGCCGGCGAGTGCGCCGGTCCCGCCGCATCCCTGATCGTGACCTTGGTCACAGCCCGCAAGGTCGCCGCAGTCTAGCTTCCGCTGCTCGCGCGGCCGACGGCCGTGCCCATGCAAGGAGGGGAAGAAGATGCGTCTGTCACTCTGGCTGGCAGTTGCCTGCGTGTCGGTGCTGCCGCTGGCGGCCCAGGCGGCACCGGGGGATGTTTCCATCGACCGCGGCCGGCAGGTATCGATCGTCGGCGGTTGCAACGATTGCCACACCGCCGGCTACAATGAATCGGCCGGCAAGATCGACCCGGCCAAGGCGCTGAGAGGCACGGCGATCGGCTGGATGGGCCCGTGGGGCACCACCTACCCGGCCAACATCCTGCTCAAGGTCAAGGACATGAGCCAGGACGATTTCGTCAAATACGCCCAGACCTTCACGGCACGGCCGCCGATGCCCTTCTACAACGTCCACGCCATGGACGAGAGCGACCTGCGCTCGCTCTACCTCTACATCAAGTCGCTCGGCGAACCCGGCGATCCGATGCCCGACTATGTGCCGCCCGGCGAGGAGCCGAAGACGCCCTACTACGTGGCGGCGCCGCCGACGATGCCGAAGTAAGCCTGCACTCCGCGCTGGCAGCAGCAGAGCCCGGCCCTCGCGGCCGGGCTCTTTCGATTCAGGTCAGGCGGTTGCGGAACATCCACGCTGCGATCGGCAGCGTCACCGCGCCGATCACCGCCATTGGCCACAGATCGCCGACAAGCTGGCCGAGCCCGGTGCCCTCCAGATAGACCCGGCGGGTGATGTCGAGCGCGTAGCGCAGCGGGTCGACATAGGTGATCCACTGGAACACGTCCGGCATGTTGGCGATCGGCGTCGCCAGGCCGGAGAGCAGGATGAAGGGCATGAGCAGGACGAAGGAGAACAGCATCGCCTGCTGCATGGTCGCCACCAGCGACGAGACGAACAGCCCGATGCCGACGGCGGCGACGACGAACAGCACCAGGCCGCTATAGAGCGTGATCAGCGAGCCGGCGAAGGGGATGCGGAACCAGAGCTGCGCCACCAGGAAGATGAGGGTCGCCTGGATGAGGCCGACGACCGTCGAGGGCAGGGCCTTGCCGATCATGATCTCGACGGGGCGGATCGGCGTCACCAGCAGCTGGTCGAAGGTGCCGTCCTCGCGCTCGCGCGCCACCGACAGCGCGGTGAGCAGGAGCACCTGCAAGAGGGTGATCGTGCCGATCAGGCCGGGGATCATGTTCCAGCTTGTCTCGAGGTTGCCGTTGTACCAGGCGCGCACGGTCGCCGACACCGGCGGGTTGGTCAGGCCGTGGGCGGCGCGCCAGTCGACGTTGAATGAGTCGACGATGGCGTTGATGTAGCTGACCGACGTGCCGGCGGTATTGGAGTTGCGCCCGTCGACGATGATCTGGACGCTGGTCTGCTGGCCGGCGGCAAGCTTGCGCTCGAAATCCGCGGGAATGCGCACGACCAGCAGCGCATCGCGGTTGTCGATCAGCCGGGCGATGTCGGCCGAGCGCTCGATGGTGGCGATGCGCTCGAATACGCCGGAGCCGTCGAAGCGCGCCAGGAGGTCGGCCGAGGCGGCGCTGCGGTCCTCGTCGTAGACCGCATAGGGCGCGTGGCTGAGGTCGAAGGTGGCGGCGTAGCCGAACAGGAACGACTGCAACAGCGCCGGCATGACCAGGATCACCCGGCTGCGCGGATCGCGCAGCAGCGCCAGCACTTCCTTGCGGATGAGGCTCACGATGCGCAGCAGGCTGTCTCTCATCACGCCCCTCACGCCAGTTTCTTGCGCGTCGCCCGATGGGCGGCGGCCAGGAAGACGAACGCCATCAGCGCCAGCACCGCTGTATTGGGCAGGATCACGCTCCAGATGTCGCCGGCCAGGAAGATCGTCTGCAGCAGCGTGACGAAGTAGCGGGCCGGCAGGATGTAGGTGAAGATCTGCAAGGGCACCGGCATCGAGCGGATGTCGAAGATGAATCCGGAGAGCAGCATCGCCGGCAGGAAGGTGGCGATGAGGGCGACCTGCGAGGCGATGAACTGGCTCTTGGTGACCGACGAGATGAACAGCCCGAAGCCGACCGAGACCAGGAGATAGAGCATCGACACGCCGGTGAGCACGGTGAGCGAACCGCGCAGCGGCACGTGGAACAGGACTTCGGCCGCCACGATGCACAGCGTGAAGCCGATCATGCCCAGGCCGAAATAGGGCACGATCTTGCCGATCAGGATCTCGGCCGCCCTGACCGGCGTCACGAAGATCGCCTCCAGCGTCCCCCGCTCCCATTCGCGCGCCATGACCAGCGCGGTGAGGAAGGCGCCGACCAGCGTGGTGATCAGCACGATCAGGCCGGGGACCAGGAAGTAGTGGCTGTCGCCGGCCTCGTTGAACCAGACGCGGCTGTTGAGCTGGACCGGGCCGTTGCCGGCGACGGTGTTGCCTTCCGCCTTCAGCCGCTGCTGGGCGGTGCCGATGGCGCCCAGCGTGTAGCCCTGGATGATGCGCGCGGTATTGGCGTCGGTGCCGTGCAGCAGCACCTGCACCTCGGCGTCGCCGTTGGCGACCTGGCGGGCGAAGTCGTCGCGGAGATGCACGATGCCGTCGACCTCATGGGCGCGCATGAGCTGCTCGGCTGCGGCCATCGAGGTCACGGTGCGCGCGTCGAAATAGGGCGACAGGCGGAAGCCGGCGGCGACCTCGTTGGCCATCGCCGATGGCTGCTCGATCACCAGGGCCATCGGCGCGTTCCTGACGTCGAGCGAGAGCGCATAGCCGAACAAGCAGGATGAGGATCACCGGCATGACGATGCCGAGCGCGATCGAGCTCGGATCGCGCAGGATCTGGCGGGTCTCCTTGACGATCAGGGCACGCAGGCGCCGCGCCCGCCCGGAATGGGGGACAGCCGCCGTGGCAGCGGCGGGCGGGGCGAGGACAGCGTCGCTCATGCCGCGCTCCTTTCGCCCGGGCGGCCGTGCTCGCGGCGCGCTTCCGCCACGATGGCGATGAAGGCATCCTCCATGGTCGGTTCATGCTCGTCCGTCGCCGGCGCCCGCGCGCGGATTTCGGCCGGCGTGCCGCGGGCGAGCACCTCGCCGGCGTCGAGGATGACGACGCGGTCGCAATATTCGGCCTCTTCCATGAAATGGGTGGTGACGATGACGGTGACGCCCTGCTCGGCGAGCGCCGTGATGCGCCGCCAGAACTCGCGCCGGGCGAGCGGGTCGGCGCCGCTGGTCGGCTCGTCGAGGAACAGGATCTCCGGCTCGTGGATGAGCGCCGCGGCCATCGCCAGGCGCTGCTTGTAGCCGCCCGGCAACTGGGAGGATGGCAGCTTGGCCAGCGGCTCCAGTTCGAACTGCTGCATGGCCCACTGGATGCGCTCCGCCCGGCGTTTTCCCGCCAGGCCATAGGCGCCGGCAAAGAACTCCAGGTTCTGGGTGACCGAGAGCAGGCCATAGAGCGAGAACTTCTGCGCCACATAGCCGACGCGCTGGCGGGCCGAGGCGCGCGCTGTCCTCAAGTCGACGCCGGCGACCCGAAGCGTGCCGCTGGAAGCCGGCAGCAGGCCGCACAGCATGCGGAAGGTGGTGGTCTTGCCGGCGCCGTTCGGCCCGAGCAGGCCGAAGATCTCGCCGGTCTTGACCGCGAAGCTGATGTGGTCGACGGCGGTGAACTTGCCGAACTGGCGCACCAGGTCGCTGACCTCGACCACGGTCTCGCCGTTGTCGCGCTTGGGGGCCCCGCCGAGCGTCAGCGAGGCGGCCTTCTTGGCCTCGGTCGCCTGGTGCAGGAGCACCATGAAGCCGTCCTCGAAGCGCGGCTTGACCGGGCTGGCATCGACGCCGGTGAGGGCGCCGCCGTCCGCCGTGACCAGGCGCACCCGGCCGCCCTGGGGGACCGCGTCGGTGACGTTGACGTCGTCGAGCAGCCGCGCCTGCAACAGGCGCGCCGGCTCGCCCGCCGGTGGCGTCGCCAGGTAGGCGCGTCCGGCCGCGGCCTCTGTGATGACGCTGGGCGGCCCCTGGGCGAGCACGGCACCCTCATGCAGGACGACGGCGTGTTTGCAGCGTTCCGCCTCGTCCAGGTAGGAGGTGCTGATCAGCACCGTCAGGCCCTGCGCGTTGACCAGGTGCAGGATGATCTCCCACAGCTCCCGCCGCGACAGCGGGTCGACGCCGACCGTCGGTTCGTCGAGCAGCAGCAGGTCGGGCGCGCGCACCAGCGTGCAGGCGAGGCCGAGCTTCTGCTTCATGCCGCCGGAGAGCCGCCCGGAGAGGCGGTGGGTGAAGGGCCCGAGCGCGGTCATGTCCATGAGCTGCGGATAGATCGTGCGGCGCTCCGCGGCGCTCACTCCGTGCAGGTCGGCGTAGAGATCGAGGTTCTCCTGGACGGTGAGGTCCTCGTAGAGGCCGAACTTCTGCGGCATGTAGCCGACGCGGTCCTGCACCGATTGCGGATCGCGGGCGATGTCGATGCCGAGCACGTGGAGGTCGCCGGAATTGGCGGTGAGCAGGCCCGCCATCAGCCGGATGAGCGTGGTCTTGCCGGCGCCGTCGGGTCCGACCAGCGCCGTCAGGCCGCCGTGCTCGACGGTGAGCGAGACATCGTCGAGGGCGGTCACCACCTCGCCGCTCGAACGCTTGAACAGCTTGCGGATGGCACGACCTTCGATGACGGGAACGGCGGCGTTGGTCACTGTGCCGGCTCGCTGGCTGTCAGGTGGACCGTTGCCGGCATGCCGAGGCGCAGCACGTCTTGCGGGTCGTCGACCAGGACGCGCACCTCATAGACCAGGCTGGTGCGCAGCTCCGTCGTCTGGATGGCTTTCGGCGTGAACTCCGCCACCGGCGAGATGAAGCCGATGTGGCCGGTGAAGGCTGTGGCGTCGCCATCGACCGTCACGGTCGCCGCGGCCCCCGGCGCGACCTTGGTGAGGTCGGGCTCGGAAACGTAGGCGCGCACCCATTTCGGATCGACGATGGCGATCGAGAACACCGGCTTGGCGGCCGAGGCGATCTCGCCGGGTTCGAGCAGGCGCGAGCGGATGATGCCGTCGGCAGGCGCCACCAGGTCGGCGTCCTTGAGCTGCTGGTGGAGCAGCGCCAGTTGCGCCTGGGCTGCCTTGAGCTGGGCCTCGGCGGCGGCGATGTCCTCCTTGCGCGGCCCGGCCTTGGCCAGGATCAGCGACTGCTGGGCGACTTCGAGTTGCGCGTCGGCGGCATCCTTGGCCGCCTTGGCGGCGTCGATCTGGCTCTGCGTCACCACCGAGCCGCCGCCGGTGGTGTCCTTCAGCGTCATCAGGCGCTGGTAACTCAGCTCGGCGTTATGGGCGTTGGCTTGTGCCGCATCGACATTGGCCTGGGCCTGGGCGATCTCTTCCGGCCGCGTGCCGTTGTGCAGCTTGTCGACCGCCGCCGCCTGGGCCGCGACCTGAGCCTCCGCCTGGGCGACCTGTGGCGCGATGCGGCTGGTGTCGAGGCGGGCGAGCACCTCGCCCTGCTTGACCTTGCTGCCCTCGTCGACCAGCACCGCGGCGATCCGCGCGCTGTCGGTGAAGGCGAGGTCGACCTGGCGCAGGTCGACATTGCCGTAGAGCACCAGCGGGCCGTTGCCGTTGCCGTCATGGTTGAACCACCACCAGCCAAAGCCGCCGCCGGCGACGATGAGCAGGATGAGGATCGGGATCGGATCAGGCGCCTCATGACATGGCTCCCTCGAGAACGGCATCGATGTTGCGGTGGACGACCTGCTTGATGGCGTCGCGCTCGCGCTCGCCGATGGTGGTCCATTCCATGCGCCTGAGGATCAGTGCCTGGGCCAGCCGGAAGACCAGCACCTGACCGAGCAGGGTGAAGACGGTGAGGCGGACGTTCTCGTCGATCGGCCTGCCGAGTATGGTGGCGACCATATGTGCCGCCGTCGCGGTGGCGCCGCTCATGAAGCCGTAGATGACCTCGAAGGCGGCCGTCGGGTACATCTGCTCGCGCACCAGGAAGCGCGCCCAGCGCGTGGCTTCCTCGGTGCCGAGCAGGACGTTGATCATCGTCTCGATCAGGCGGTGCAGCGTCGCGCGCGCGGCGTCCGGCGTCGCGGTCGACTGGGGCTCGTTGGCGATCGCCAGCGTCGGCCCGATCCTGGCGAGGATGCTCTGCACGACATGCTCGGCGACGGCGATGTGCAGCGCCTCCTTGCCGCCGAAGTGGTAGACGATGGCCGCCAGGTTGGCGTTGGCCGCCTTGGCGATCTCGCGCGTGCTGGCGCCCTCGTAGCCGAGCCGGCCGAAGACATCGAGCCCGGCCTCGACGAGCTGCTGGCGGGTCTCGGCACCGCGGTCGCGGCGCGCCCGCCGATAGTGCGGCGAGCCTGAGCGCGGCGTGTCGTCATCGGCCGCCACAGGCGTTCTGACGGGTCTTGCGTGTTCCATTGTGGTTTCCGGTTTCGATCGGCGATGAGCCATGGCGAAGGCCACCTGCTGACGCTGATATAGTTCATACGATCGACTGAATGAATATGTCAATCGTTCGAATGATTAAATATCTGTAACTGCGTCCGAACGGCCGCGCCCGGCCGTCGGCGGGGCGTCCGGCAAAGGGAGTGCGTGCAATCGGGAAGGGGAACCGGCCCTGTTGCAGGCGGGGTGCGGCTGGCAGGGCGGGCCGGCGCCCCGGGGCGTTCAGCCGATGCCGGCCTCGGCCAGCTCCTCGCGTCGCTTGGGGCGCATGGGGAGCAGGAAGGTGATGAGCGAGACCGCGAACAGCGCCCCGATCTGCCAGACGAGCGTCTGCTTCATGGCGGCGGAGAAATCGCGCTGGCGCGCATCGTCGGCATATTGGGCGGTGATGGCGCCGACCTGTGCCGCCAGCGTCGGATAGGAGGCGGCGAAGCTCGCCTGCGCCTTGTCCGCCGCGGCGCAGCTCTCGGGCACCTCGGAAAAGTCCTTGGCATTGGCGCGGTCGTGGAAGCAGGTCTCGAACGATGCCACCACCTGGCTGACGGAGGCCTCGGGCAGGCCGGCTGAGCGAAGCGCGGCGGAGAGGTCGCCGCGCACGCTGTCGACGCTCACCGTCGCCTGGCTGCCGAGGAGACCGAAGAAGACGACCCCGACCGCGGCGATGCCGACGGCGCCGCCGACCTGGCCGACCGCGTTGATGACGCCGGAGGCCGAGCCGGCATCGGCCACCGGCACCTGCGCCAGGATGAAGGGGTAGATGGGGGCGACCACGCAGCCCATGCCGACGCCGATGACGAACAGCACCGGCACCACCGCCCACGGCGACAGGGCGCCGCCGTAGACGGCGATCTCGGCCATGAACAGGCCGAAGCCGACGGCCATGATCAGCGGCCCGGCGGTCAGCGTGTTGCGGCCGAAGCGCGGCACCAGGACGCCCTGGGCGATGGCAACGGTGACGCCGATGCCGAGCGAGAAGGGGATGCTGGTGAGGCCGGCGGTGAGCACGTCGTAGCCGATGCCGATCTGCAGGAAGAGGGTCAGCACCAGGAAGAAGGAGGCGACCACCGCGTAGAAGGCGAGCGAGATGGTGATGCCGCCGACGAAGGAGCGCACGCGGAAGAGATGCGGCACCATCAGCGGCGAGCCGTCGCGTTTGTCCTTCCACACCTGGCTGACGCCGAACAGGGCGAAGACGGCGAGCGATGCCGCCATCGACACGAACGCCCATTGCGGCCAGTCGAGCTGGCGTCCCTCGATCAGCGGGAACATCAGCATGAGCATGGCGATGAGGATCAACCCGACGCCGATCGTATCGACATGGAGCGGATGCGGCGACTTGCGGTCCGGCAGGAAAGCGAGGCCGAGGCCGATCGCGACGACCGCGAAGGGCAGGTTGATGAGGAAGATGGTGCGCCAGCCGAAGCCATAGGGGTTTCCGGTGATGAGCAGCGCGCCGATGATGGGGCCGGAGACCGTGGCGACGCCGGCGACCGCCCCGTAGAGCGCCGACACGCGCTGGCGCTCCTCGAAGGTCGGGTACATTACCTGCATGAGGGCCATGGTCTGCGGCACCATGAGCGCCGCCGACAGGCCCTGCGCGAGCCGCGCCGCGACCAGCATCTCGCTCGACACGGCGAAGCCGCACAGCGCCGAGGTGAGGGCGAAGCCGCTCATGCCGATGAGCAGCACCCGGCGGTAGCCGAAGATGTCGCCGAGCCGCCCGCCGGTGATGAGGAAGAGGGCGAAGGTGAGCTGATAGCCGGCGACGATCCACTGGATGGCGGCATAGCTGGCGCCGAGCTCGCGCTGGATGGAGGGGATGCCGATGTTGACGATGGTCGAATCGAGCAGGTCCATGCCGAAGGCGAGCAGGATCACCCACAGCGCGATCGACCGCCGGCGCGGGTCCATGCCGACGGGCGCGGCGGCAGTGGCACTGGCAGTTTCGGACATGGCAGCCCTCGGAGCGGCCCGACGATCGGCCAGGCGACTTCTACATCCGCTCGCGCCGGACCGGAACCCGTCCGCTGCGCCTCACAGCCAGTCGCGCAGCTTGTACCAGGTCATGGCGGCGACCAGCGCCGGGAAGCGCAAGAGCGGCCCGCCAGGAAAGGCGGTGACGGGCAGGGCGGCGAAGCTGTCGAGCCTGCCGGGATTGCCGGCAATCGCCTCGGCGATCGCCTTGCCGGCGAAGGGCGCGATGGCGACGCCCTGGCCGGAATAGCCGGCGGCGGCATAGACCCCCGGCCGCACGCGACGGATATAGGGCAGGCGCTCCAGCGTGATCGCCAGCGTGCCGCCCCAGGCATGGGCGATCGGCACCTCGGCGAGCGCAGGATAGACGCGCGCCAGATGGTCGCGCACCAGAGGGGCGACGTCGCTGCGGCTGTGGTTGCCGTAGGTCTCGCCGCCGCCGAAGACCAGGCGGCCGTCGGCGCTCGGCCGGAAGTAGTAGACCACGAAGCGCGTATCGGAGACCGCCTCGCCGCCGGCGATGAGGCCGCCCGGCGCCCCGGCGCCCATCGGCTCGGTGGCGACGATGTAGTTGTCGATGGGCATCACCCGCGCCTCGACCTCCTTGTCCACGCCGGCGAGGTAGCCGTTGCCGGCGAGGATGACGATGCCGGCGGAGAGCGTCGCGGCTCCCTTTCCCTCCCCTGAAAGGGGAGGGTTGCCCGGCGAAGCTTTGGCGAAGCCGGGCCGGGAGGGGTCGCCATCGTCCTGGCGAACGACCCCCACCCGGTTGGCTTCGCCAACCGACCTCCCCCTTTCAGAGGGAGCGGATGTGGCTTGGCACGCGACCTTGAACCCCGTCGTCGCGTTACCCGTCACGTCGACCGCCCGCGTGCCCTCGAAGAGGCGGGCGCCAGCCTTCTGCTGCGGCGCGCGCCAGACCTTGCGCGAATTTCAGCGGGTCGAGATGGCCGGCGCGCGCGTCGCGCCGCCCGCCGAAATAGACGTCGGTGTTGATCGCGGTCGAAAGCGCCGCGCGGTCGAGCCAGGTGACGGCGTCATAGCCATAGGCGTGCTTGAGCTTGTCCACATAGGCGATCTCGCCGGCGGTGAGCCGCTGCTTGTGTACCGTTTCGATGAGGCCCGCACGCCAGTCGCAGGCGATGGCGTGCTTGGCGATGAGGCCGAGCGTCGTGGCCTTGGCCTCTTCCGCCAGCGTCCACAGGCGCTTGGCCGTATCCATGCCGAGATGCTCTTCCAGCCAGTCCTGGTCGCGGCGCTGGCCGGTGTGGAGCTGGCCGCCATTGCGCCCCGACGCGCCCCAGCCGACGCGTCTTGCCTCGACCAGCGCCACGTCGATGCCGGCCTCCGCCAGATGCAGCGCCGCCGACAGGCCGGTGAAGCCGCCGCCGATGACGGCGACGTCGGCATGCACGGACTCGCTCAACGACGGGAAGGCGAGCCCGGCATCCGCCGTGGCGGCATAGAGGGATGGGGCGTGGGCGGTGCGTCACCCGCTCCGCCGCTCCTGCTTGGGATAGGGCGTGCCGTCGCGGTGGACATAATCGCCCTCCGGCGTCGTCTTCATGTCGATGTCGGAATAGAAGGCGCAGTCGTCGTCGAAGCGCGAGCCGATCTCCATGAGGACGACGTCCTTGTCCGAGCGATTCTGGAAGCTGTGGCCGTTCGTGTCGCCAGCCTTGAAGCCGGCGGCATCGCCAGCGCCGAGGATTTCCTCGCCCGCGTCGGTGACCAGCGTCACCTCGCCGGAGACCACGTAGATGAGTTCGTCTTCCTTGTCGTGCCAGTGGCGCTGGCTCGACCAGGCGCCGGGCGGCAGCGTGCAGAGATTCACGCCGAACTGGGAAAGGCCGGCGGCGTCGCCGAGGCGGATGCGCCGGCGGGCGCGGCAGGGCGCGTCGAAGGGCGGTGGATAGAGCGTGCCGGCACTGACCGGCGCTTGTGCCAAGTCGATCTTCTTGGGCATCGCGGCCTCTCTACACGTTGAGCAGCAGGTATTCCCGCTCCCACGGGCTGATCACCTGCATGAAGGTCTCGAACTCGGCCTGCTTGATGGCGCGGTAGGTGTTGACGAAGCGCTCGCCGAAGATCTCGACCAGTTCCTCGCATTCCTGGAACAGCGCCACCGCCTCGAGCAGGCCGCGCGGCAGCGCGATGTCCGACGCGTTGGCCGAACCGGCGACCGGTTCGGAGACCATCAGCCCCTCGGTCATGCCGAGATAGCCGCAGGCGAGCGATGCCGCAATGGCGAGATAGGGGTTGGCGTCGGAGGACGGGATGCGGTTCTCGATGCGCCGTCCCGCCGGCGTGGAATGGGGCACGCGCAGGCCGACCGTGCGGTTGTCGTAGCCCCACATCGTGTTGACCGGCGCCGAGCCGGAGCGGATCAGCCGCCGGTAGGAATTGACATAGGGCGCCATGATGCAGGTCACCGCCGGCAGGTATTTCTGCGAGCCGCCGATGAAGGCGAAGAACTCCGGCGTCGGGTCGCCGGCCGTGTCGGAGAAGATATTGGCGCCGGTCTCCATGTCGTTGACCGACTGGTGGATGTGCATGGCCGAGCCCGGCTCGCGGCTCATCGGCTTGGCCATGAAGGTGGCGTACATGTCGTGGCGCAGCGCCGCCTCGCGGATGGTGCGCTTGAACTGGAACACCTGGTCGGCCAGCACCAGCGGGTCGCCGTGGCGCAGGTTGATCTCCATCTGCGCCGCGCCTTCCTCGTGGATCAGCGTGTCGATCTCCAGTTCCTGCTGCTCGGAGAAATCGTAGATGTCGTCGAACAGGTCGTCGAACTCGTTGACCGCGGCGATCGAGTAGGACTGCCGCGCCGTTTCCGGCCGCCCCGAACGGCCGGTCGGCGGCTCCAGCGGATAGTCCGGGTCCTTGTTCGGCTTGACCAGGTAGAACTCGATCTCCGGCGCCACCACCGGCACCCAGCCGCGGTTGCGGTAGAGTTCGATCACCCGGCGCAGCACCTGGCGCGGCGCGATCTCCACCGGCCGCCCGTCGGCATGATAGGCGTCATGGATGACCTGCGCCGTCGGATCGGTCTCCCACGGCACCACCGACAGGGTGGAGAAATCCGGTTCCAGGTGGATGTCCTGGTCGGCGCTATCGTTCTGGAAGGTTTCGTCGTCGTGCGGCCAGTCGCCGGCAATCGTCTGGGTGAAGATCGACACCGGCATCGCCATGGTCGGCCCGGCGAGGAACTTCTGCACCGGCATCATCTTGCCGCGTGCCACCCCGGCCTGGTCGGGGACGATGCACTCGATGTCTTCGATGTCGCGGGCGGCGATCCACGCCTGCGCATCCGCCAGCGATGCGACGCCCCGGGTCCGGTCGGAGACGGCGGGGGACTTCTTCTTGCGTGCCACGGTTCACCTGTTTTGTCGCCAAAGCCCCGGCATTCCGGCAGACCCGGGCCGGTCATGGCGAAAGGAAAGGGCGCAGTCCGGCGATCTTGCGCGGAATTGGCAATATCGGCAACCGGATGGCGGCCGGCCCATTTCTAGCATGGGAAGTCCACGATCCTGTTGTCGCCGTTGGCGATCAACCTTAACGTGGGACCCGGTTCGGCCGGAACTGGCGCTTCTGTAGCGCCTTGGGCGGTCTCGGCCGAGGTCGTGGGAAGGAGACCAATATGCGCGTTCATACTGCCTTACTGCTCGCCGCCGCTGCCCTTTTCGTGGCCACATCGGCCTCGGCAGAGGACAAAGTGGTCAACGTCTACAATTGGTCGGACTATATCGCCGACGACACCCTGGCCAATTTTACCAAGGAGACCGGCATCAAGGTCACCTACGACGTCTACGATTCCATGGAGACGCTCGAGGCCAAGGTCTATGCCGGCTCTTCCGGCTACGACGTCATCGTGCCGACCAACCCGAACCTGCAGCGCATGATCACCGCGGGCGTGCTGCAGCCGCTCGACAAATCGAAGCTGCCCAACGACAAGCACCAGTGGAAGTTCATTTCCGACCGCCTGGCCGCCTACGATCCCGGCAACAAGTATGCCGAGGACTACATGTGGGGGACCACCGGCATCGGCTACAACATCGACAAGATCAAGGCGATCATGCCCGATGCGCCGGTCGATTCCTGGGCGATGGTCTTCGATCCCAAGATCATCTCCAAGTTCAAGAGCTGCGGCGTCTACTTCCTCGATTCGCCCGACGACGTGTTCCCCGCGATGCTGGCCTATCTCGGCCTCGACCCCAACTCCAAGAAGGAGGAAGACCTCAACAAGGCGGCCGACGCGCTGAAGCTGGTCACGCCCTATGTCCAGAAGTTCCATTCCTCCGAATACATCGACGCGCTCGCCAACGGCGATATCTGCATGGCGATCGGCTATTCCGGCGATGTGTTCCAAGCCAGGGACCGCGCCGACCAGGCCAAGAACGGTAACCACCTCGCCTATTCGATCCCCAAGGAGGGGGCGCTGATGTGGTTCGATTCGATGGCCATCCTCAAGGACGCGCCGCATCCCGACAACGCGCTTGCCTTCATCAACTACATGATGGATCCGAAGGTGGCCGCGGCGAATTCCAACTACGTCTACTACGCCAACGGCAATCTCGATTCGCAGAAGTTGCTCAGCCAGGACGTTATCGGCGACCCGGCCATCTACCCGCCTCAGGCCGTCCTCGACAAGACGTTCACCACCACGCCCCCCGACCAGAGCGTCCAGCGCCTGTGGACGCGGCTGTGGACGTCGGTGAAGACGGGGCAGTGAGCCATGGATCGGGCGGCGGCGCCATCGAGCGTCGCCGCCGACTTGAGGGGGCGTGATGGCCAAGACGGCTCTCGGACCGGTTCGGCGGAAGTTTGCTCCGTGGAATGACCCCGCCGCCAAGCCGTTCATCGAGTTTCGCGGCGTCACCAAGCGCTTCGGCGATTTCACCGCCGTCGACGACATCTCGCTGACCATCTACGAGCGCGAGTTCTTCGCCCTGCTCGGCCCCTCCGGCTGCGGCAAGACCACCATGATGCGCATGGTCGCCGGCTTCGACGAGCCGACGGCGGGCGACGTCATGCTCGACGGCAGGAATCTCGCCGGCGTGCCGCCCTACCGGCGGCCGAGCAACATGATGTTCCAGTCCTACGCGCTCTTTCCCCACATGACGGTCGAAGGCAATGTCGGCTTCGGCCTCAAGCAGGAGGGCATGGCCAAGGATGAGATCGCCGGGCGCGTCGCCGAGATGCTCAAGCTGGTCAAGCTGACGCCCTTCGCCAAGCGCCGGCCGGACCAGCTCTCCGGCGGCCAGAAACAGCGCGTCGCGCTCGCCCGCTCGCTCGCCAAGAAGCCCAAGGTGCTGCTCCTCGACGAGCCGCTCGGCGCGCTCGACAAGAAGCTGCGCGAGGAGACGCAGTTCGAGCTCTCCGACCTGCAGGTCGACCTCGGCCTCACCTTCATCATCGTCACCCACGACCAGGAAGAGGCGATGACGCTGGCCGATCGCATCGCGGTCATGGACCACGGCAAGATCATCCAGATCGGCACGCCGGCCGAGATCTACGAGCAGCCCAATTCGCGCTACGTCGCCGACTTCATCGGCAACATCAATCTGCTCGAAGGCAGGGTCATCGCCGCCAGCGGCGGCGCCATCCGCATGGAGTGCGGCGGCACCGGCGCCATGGTCGATGTCGACCTGCAGGAGGTCCAGGCCAGCACCGGCGACACCGCCTGGTTCGCGGTCAGGCCGGAGAAGGTCGGCATCTCGCTGTCGGCGCCGGCCGATACATCGGTCAACGCCATTCCCGGCGAGGTCTGGGACATCGAGTACCTCGGCGACGTCTCCATCTATCACGTGCGCCTGGCGAGCGGCGCCACGCTCAAGACGACGGTCGCCAATGCCACCCGCCTGGTCGAGCGGCCGATCACCTGGGAGGACAAGGTCTGGCTCACTTGGCCGCGCGACGGCGGCGTGGTGCTGACCAAATGACGGGCGGGCAACCCACAACCGTTGCGCTTAGGGGGAACGCTCATGACCGTGGCTGACGCCGCGCCGGCCGCAGCCGTGGCCAAGCGGTCGGGCTGGGCGCGCTGGCCGGTTGTGGCGGTGCCTTATGTCTGGCTGCTGGTGCTCTTCTTCGTTCCCTTCCTGATCGTGCTGAAGATCTCCTTCTCCACATCGATGCTGGCCCAGCCGCCGTATTTCCCGACCTTTCATCTCGGCGCCGGCCTCGCCGACTTCTGGCAACAGGCGAAGAAGTTCACCGTCGACAACTACACCTTCCTCACCACCGACTCGCTCTATTGGAAGGCCTACCTGTCGAGCCTGTGGATCGCGTTCGCCTCGACCGTCCTCGTCCTGCTGGTCGGCTACCCCATCGCCTATGGCATGGCGCGCGCTCCGCGCGGCTGGCAGCCGACCCTGCTGATGCTGGTCATCCTGCCCTTCTGGACGTCGTTCCTGATCCGCGTCTACGCCTGGATCGGCATCCTCAAGAAGGAGGGCCTGCTCAACGAGCTGCTGCTCTGGCTGGGCGTCATCCACCAGCCGCTGACCATCCTCAACACCAACTGGGCGGTCTATATCGGCATCGTCTATTCCTATCTGCCGTTCATGGTGCTGCCGCTCTACGCGGCGCTCGAGAAGATGGACGAGTCGCTGCTCGAGGCCGCCGCCGATCTCGGCTGCACGCGGCTCAAGGCCTTCTGGCAGATCACCTTCCCGCTGTCGCTGCCCGGTGTCGTCGCCGGCTGCTTCCTGGTCTTCATCCCGGCCACCGGCGAATTTGTCATTCCCGATCTGCTCGGCGGCAACGGCACGCTGATGATCGGCAAGACGCTGTGGGACGAGTTCTTCTCGAACCGCGATTGGCCCCTGGCCTCGGCGGTCGCCGTCATCCTGCTGCTCATCCTTGTCGTCCCTATCGTCATCTTCCAGAACCGGGCGGCGCGCGGCGAGGGCGCGCTCAACAAGGTACCCTAGCCATGAGCCGGCGCTTCACCTCGTTCAACATTGCCTCGGTGACGCTGGGCTTCGCCTTCCTCTATCTGCCGATCGTCATTCTGGTGATCTATTCATTCAACGCCTCCAAGCTGGTCACGGTGTGGGGCGGCTGGTCGGGCAAGTGGTACGGCGAGCTGATGAACGACGGCGCCCTGCTCGATGCCGCCTGGGTGACGCTGCGCGTCGCGCTGCTCTCGGCGACGGTGGCGACCGTGCTCGGCACCATGGCCGCCGTGGTGCTGGTGCGCTTCGGCCGCTTCAAGGGGCGGTCGCTGTTCTCCGGCATGATCTACGCGCCGCTGGTCATGCCCGACGTCATCACCGGCCTGTCGCTGCTGCTGCTCTTCGTCGCCCTCAATGTGGCGCGCGGCTTCTGGACGATCACGCTCGCCCACATCACCTTTTCGATGTGCTACGTGGCGGTCGTCATCCAGTCGCGGCTGTTCACGTTCGACCGCAGCCTGGAGGAGGCGGCCGAGGATCTCGGCTGTCCGCCGTGGAAGACGTTCTTCGTCATCACCCTGCCGATCATCCTGCCGGCGGTCATCGCCGGCTGGATGCTGGGCTTCACCCTGTCGCTCGACGATCTGGTCATCGCCAGCTTCACCACCGGCCCCGGCGCCACCACCCTGCCGATGAAGATCTACAGCCAGGTCCGCCTCGGCGTGACGCCGGAGATCAATGCGGTGTGCACGATCCTGATAGCCGTCGTTACCGCCGGCGTGATCGCCGCCTCGATCGTGTCCAAGCGCGCCGAGGTGGAGCGCCGGCGTGCCGAGCACCTGGCGGCAGCGGAAGCCTGAAGCGGAGCGTCGACCCTACGGGAAGGGGCCGCGCGGCGGCCTGATCCGCGCCCTCACATCCGGCGGAGCGTTGGCGATGGCGTCGGCGATGATGGTCTGGCCGATCTTCTGAGCGTCGTCGGTCGTCGTGCGCACGTCGTTGAATGCCGTATCGAGCGCCGCCCGGTCGAAGGGGTTGGCGCGCATCGCCTCGAACATGCGCTGGCGGGCACCCTGGATCGCATCGAGGCTGCGCCGGAACTCGCCGCGGTGGGCGCGGACCTGCTCGCGGATGTCGCCCTGCATCTCCGGCGGGAAGGCGTGGATGCCGAGCGCCACGATGCGGTCGATCTCGCCGCCGGACGGCGGTCCACCGAAGCGCGAAACGGTGAAGCCGGCGATCATCAGGTTCGCCGCCAGCGAGACGAACAGCACGACGAGCAGCGTGACCGCGAAGGGGCCACGGATCGTCATAGCACGCTCCCTGAATCGGAGGTGGTCGCGCTCGAACCGAACATCAGCCCGGCCAGCGTGTCCTCGCCCTGGCTGGAGGGAAGCACCTCGCCGGCGGCGAAGCCGGCGACCAGGAAGACGACCATCGCCGCGCTCGCCCAGGCGAACAGCCGCCGTGTCGGTTGCAGCGTCAGGTCGCGGTGCTTGTGATGCTCGATGCCGGCCATGATGCGGCCCATCTGGGCGGCGTCCATGGCGACCGGCGTCACCGCCGCAGCGAGCAGGTCATCGAGCCTTGCCGCCTCAGCCTGCAGCCTTGCCGCCTGCGGCTCGGCCTTGATCAGCGCCTCGGCTTCGGCACGTTCGGCCGCCGGCCACCGCGTCAGGTTTCCGCCGAGCCGGCTCAGCATTTCTTCAAATCGTTCGAGGTTCATGGCTCCAGTCCCCCTTGCGCCTCGCGCTCAGCGAGTCGCATTCGCAGTGTCCGCCGCGCCCTCACCAGAAGCTGCTCGACTGCCCCGACAGACAGCCCCATCGCTTCGGCGATCTCGGCATTGGATCGTTCCCCGTCCGCAGTCAACAGAATGGCCGCTCGTTGCCGCGCCGGCAATGCGCCTATGTCGCGGGTGACCGCCTTGAGGGCGGCGCTGGCGACCATCCTGTCGTCGGCCCGCGGCTGCGGGTCGGCGGCATCCTCCACCACCTCCAGCCCGAAGAAGCGCCGCGTCTTCTTCTTGCGCTCGCCGTCGATGGCGCGGTTGATCGTCATCCGCGTCAGATAGGCGGCGAAAGGCGGGCCGCCCGGCTGCCAGCGGCCGGCGTTGCGCCACAGGCTCCAGAAGGTCTCCTGGACGATGTCGTCGGCTTCCGCCAGGCCGCCGCTGAATCGCAGCGCCAGCGCCTTCAGCCGGCCACCGTGGCGGCGCACGATCTCGGCGAACGCGCGCTGATCGCCGGCGGCAATCTCCGCCACCAGCACCTCATCGGTCGTCCCGGCATTCGTATCCAACGAGCGTCGCCCCCCGGTGGCCCTGATCTTACCGGCAGAAGCCGGTTCCCGTCGCGCCTTTTGCGACGTGGCCACCGGGGCGAGCGTGATGAGCCATTCCATCGGTCTCCCTCAGCTCGCCCCGAGTGCTGCCCTTGCCTGTCGTTACTGCCTAGCGCCGCGGGCCGGGGCCGTAGCCCTGTCCGGGACGAGGCATGCCGGCGTTGAACTCATCCTGCGAAATGACGCCGTCGTGGTTGGTGTCAAGGCTGGCGAAGTTCGGCGGGCCACCCTGCGGGCCGTTGCCGGCACCCCAGCCGGGGCCGCCACCCATGCGGCCCATGCCCGGGCCCTGGCCCTGACCCCAGCCGCCGCGGCCGTCACGGTCCCAGTTCCTGCCGCCGTCGTGGCGCATGCCCGGGCCAGCGCGGTCGCCAGGCCCGCCGGGCCCACCGCGCCCACCGAACATCCGGCCGAAATCGCCGCGCAGCTCGTCGGGCGTCAGCTTGCCGTCGTGGTTTTCGTCGAGCGCGTCGAAGGTCGCGGTCGAAATGACGGCGAATTCGGTCTTGTCGACGGAGCCGTCGTGGTTGGCGTCGAGCAGGTTGAACATCACCTGGGCGCGGACCGGCAACCCCTGCGCGGCGGCCGGCGGGTTCGCTGCCGGGCCCATCCCCGGGCCGTTGCCGGCGGGGCCGGTGCCGTCGCCGCCAGCGGCGAAGGTCGGCACGGTCAGGGCGGTCGAAGCCGCAAGTATCGCAGCGGCCATGATCAAGGTCTTGGCAGACATAGTGTTTTCCTCGTGCGGGCATCGCCCATTCGACGCCCTTCACCGCCAACACGGGTGAAGCCGGAGGCGCCCTACGTCCGCCAACATTAATTATCGGTCATGCGCGGCCGATGCGGGGCAGTTCTAGCCGCGCGGCAGGCCGGCCTGGTCGTCCCTGAGGGTCACCTGGCGCGGACCGATCAGCGGCGTCCGCCAGGTCCCGGTGACCGAAAGCGGGATGGCCTGTCCGGGGTCGGCCTTCATCGCCAGCGTCGCGCTGGCCTCGACCGAGCCGGTGATCAGCGAGCCGCGTCCGTTGAGGGCGACGGTGTAATCCTTCCCGTCGACCGTCAGGTCGCTGGTCGACAGGATGCTGTTGGCGATCGCCACGGTTCCGGCGAGCTTGCCGAACGGTGCCGAGCCGTTGCCCGGCGGCATCGGTTCGGCGAGCGGATCGATCATGCGCGCCGCGAGCTGCTTCATGTCGAAGCCGTTGAGCGTGCCGTTCACGATCGCCACCGACCCGCCGCCGGCGATCGAATGGGCCAGTTCGCCCCAGGTGGCGCCGCTGCCGTTGACGTCGATGCTGGCGTTCGCCTTGCCGCTGAGCGCGCCGATGGCCATGAGGTCGGTGAGCGGACCCTGCGCCTGCGCGCCGGCAATCGCCGCCTTGATGTGGGCGTTGAGCCGATCGCCGTCCATCTTGGCGGCGATGGTGGCGCTGAGCTTGCCGCCATAGACCTGCGCCTCGCCGATGTTCACCGTGGCGGCGCCGTCCTTGATGGTGCCGGTCGCCCCGAAACCGGTCATCCGCACGCTGCCGATCAGCACCTCGCTCACCGACAGCCTGAGGTCGCAATCGATGAGGTCGGCGACCGGCAGCCGCGTCACCGCGAACGGCCATGGCCCGTTGGCGCCGAGGTCGGCGCGCGCCGCCTCGAAATAGGGCGAGAGGTCGAGCTTGGCGGCAGCGAAGGTGCCCTGGATGGCCGGTCGCACGCCGCTGAAATCGACCGCCAGCACGCCCTGGGCATCGTTGCCGTCGAGGCTGACGTCGGCCTTGGAGAATTGCACTCCCGACCCGTGCCAGGAGAGCTTGCCGGCGATCGATGCCGGGCCGAGGATCGAGCCGTTGCCGAGCGGCGTGCCCAGCCACGCCACCACCTTGCGCAGCGACGGCGTGTTGAGCGAGGCATCACCCTCGAAATCGACGCCGTCGATGCCGAGCGCCTTGCCGCTGAAGGAGAGGCGCAGCGGCGTCGACGCGATCGCCAGGTGGACCGACGATCCCTTGCCGGTGATGAGGTCGAGGGGGCTGGCGACCGAGCCGTTGAACTCGACCGCCTCGCCGCGCCAGAGCAGCTTGCCGTTGCCGCTGGCCGAGGCCGCGGCGCCGGCCCAGGCGAGGTTGAGGTCGACCGCGCTCACTTCCTCGTGGCGCTTGTTGGCCAGGTCGTCATAGACGATGGTGCCATCGTCGATCTGCAGAACGCCGACGGCGAGGTCGGCGATCGCCGGCTGACCGTTGGCGTCGTCGCGCGCCATCTTCCAGTTGGCGCGGCCATCGCCGTCGCTGACCAGGTGGACGCGCGGCCGCACCAGTTCGAAGGCCTCCAGCTCCATCCGCCCGGTGAGTAGCGGCAGCAGGCGGAGGCGGGTCGTCACCTCGTCGGCGACCACGAAGGGATCGTCGCCCATGCCCTCCGGGTTGGCGATGGTCAGCCCATCGATGGTGACGGCAAGGTGGGGGTAGACCGACAGGCTGGCTTCGCCGGAAAGGGTGACCGCACGTCCGGTCGCCGCCGAGATCTCTCCGGCGATGCGCTGCTTGATGAGGTCGGGCGAGACCAGCAGCGGCACCGCCAGCGTGGCAAGTCCCGCCAGTCCGACGGCGATGACGGCCAGGATGGCGATACGTTTCATGCGATCGGGGTTCCCCCAAAGCTGGGCATCTCTGGGTAGGAAGAAATGCCGGGAACCGCAAGGAATTTCTGGCCGCGGCTGCCCGCAAGCGCGATTGGGCAAGCATACCGGCGATGACACGGGGCGGGGCGGGCGCTATCGGTGGAGCACGCGCGCATGTCAGGGAAGGAGCGCTTTCACGATGACTGGCGAAACGCCGCTGTGGCGGCCGAGCCCGGCGGCCATTGCCGCCCATCCGCTGACCCGTTTCGCCGCTGCGGCGGAGGCACGGGCCGGGCGGCGCCTTGCCGACTACCGCGCGCTGCACGCCTGGTCGGTCGACAACCGCGCTGCCTTCTGGGACCTCGTCTGGGATTTCGCGGGCGTCATCGGCGACAAGGGCGCGCGCCAGCTCAGCGATGGCGAGAAGATGCCGGGCGCCCGCTTCTTTCCCGATGCGAGGCTGAACTTCGCCGAGAACCTGCTCAGGCGCCGGGACGATGGCGAGGCCATCGTCTTTCGCGGCGAGGACGGTGCGACGCGGCGGCTGTCGTGGCGCGCCCTCAACGATCTCACCTCGCGCCTTCAACAGGTGTTGGCCGCCGCCGGCGTCGGGGTCGGCGACCATGTCGCCGGGCTGCTGCCCAACATGCCCGAGGCGATCGCCGCCACGCTCGCCACTGCTTCGCTCGGCGCCGTGTGGTCGTCGGCCTCGCCCGATTTCGGCGCCAACGCCGTCATCGACCGCTTCGGCCAGATCGCGCCCAAGGTGTTCTTCGCCGCCGACGGCTATCGCTACGCCGGCAAGGAAATCCGCCTGGCGGAGAAGCTCGCCGCGGTCGTCCCCCATCTCGCGGGTCTCAAGCGCACCATCATCGTGCCCTTGCTCGGCGAGGCCGACGCCGTGGCCGCTGCCTTGCCCGATGCCGTGACGCTCGATGCGGCGCTGGAGCCATTCGACGCGAAACCCGTCGCCTATACGCGCGTGCCCTTCGCCCACCCGCTCTATATCCTCTTCTCCTCGGGCACGACCGGCGTGCCCAAGTGCATCGTCCATTCGGTCGGCGGCACGCTGCTCCAGCACCTCAAGGAGCACCGCCTGCATTCAAGCATCGGCGCGGGCGATCGCGTCTTCTACTTCACCACGCTCGGCTGGATGATGTGGAACTGGCTGGTCTCCGGCCTCGCCTCGGGGGCGACGCTGCTCCTCTTCGACGGCTCGCCCTTCCATCCCGGGCCGGAGGCGCTGTTCGCCTATGCTGCAGGCGAGCGCGCCACCTTCTTCGGCACCTCGGCCAAGTTCATCGATGCGGTGAAGAAGTCCGACTACCGCCCGGCCGATCACCACGACCTGTCGTCGGTGAGGACCATCGCCTCGACCGGCTCGCCGCTGGCGCCGGAGAGCTTCGACTTCGTCTACGACGCCATCAAGCGCGACGTGCATCTGGCGTCCATCTCCGGCGGCACCGACATCGTCTCCTGCTTCGTGCTCGGCGTGCCGACCGAGCCGGTGTGGCGCGGCGAGATCCAGGGGCCTGGCCTCGGCATGGCGGTCGACGTCTACGGCGAGGACGGCTGGCCGCTTACCGCCGGCAAGGGCGAGCTGGTGTGCACGCGGCCCTTCCCCTCCATGCCCATCGGCTTCTGGAACGACCCCGACGGCGCCAAGTACCGCGCCGCCTATTTCGAGCGCTTCCCCGGCATCTGGTGCCACGGCGATTTCGCCGAGTGGACGGCCCATGGCGGCCTCATCATCCACGGCCGCTCCGATGCCACCCTCAACCCGGGCGGCGTGCGCATCGGCACCGGCGAGATCTATCGCCAGGTCGAGCAGATCGACGAAGTGGTCGAGGCCCTGTGCATCGGCCAGGACTGGGAGGGCGACGTGCGCATCGTCCTCTTCGTCCGCCTGAGGCAGGGCGTGGCCCTGGACGAGGCGCTGGTAAGGCGCATCAAGGCAGTGATCCGTGCCGGTGCCAGCCCGCGCCATGTGCCGGCGCGCATCGTCGCGGTTGCCGACATCCCGCGCACCAAGTCCGGCAAGATCGTCGAACTCGCCGTGCGCGACGTGGTCCACGGCCGGCCGGTCAAGAATGTCGGTGCCCTCGCCAACCCCGATGCACTCGAGAATTTCCGGAATATTGAGGCGTTGAAGAGCTGAGGCGCCGCCGCAACCTCCCATCGCCCCCTTGTGGGGGAGAATGGCGGAGCCCGATCTTCGCCGCAGGCGGAGATCGTTGGCGTAGCTAAGAGGGGGGTTGTGGCACGGCCTTGCCGGCACCCCCCTCTTGGCTCCGCTAACGTCTCGCTAACGCGAGCCGTAAGCTTCGCCATTCTCCCCCGCAAGGGGGGAGATGGCCGTGCCGGTCTCGATGGTCCCCACGATGGGCATGCCGCGCGTGAGCTGCTGCCGGTTCAGTAGACACGATCCTAAGCTAAAACCTCCTGCTTTTCGAACTGGACAGGGCTGAGGTAGCCGAGCGTCGAATGTCGGCGCCGGGTGTTGTAGAAGCGCTCGATGTAGTCGAACACGTCGGCCCTGGCCTGGTCGCGCGTTCGGTAGGTCTTTCGGGCTGTCCTCTCCGTTTTGAGCGACGAGAAGAAGCTCTCCATCGCGGCGTTGTCCCAGACGTTGCCCGATCGGCTCATCGAGCAGGTGACGCCGTTGTCGGCCATCAGCCGCTGGAACTGCTCGCTGGTGTATTGGCTGCCTTGATCGGAATGATGCAGCAGAGCATCCGGCTTGCCACGGCGCCAGATCGCCATGACGAGCGCGTCGGTGACCAGCTGCGCCGTCATGCCGGCACTCATCGACCAACCAACAACGCGACGCGAGAACAGGTCGATGACGGCGGCAACGTAGAGCCATCCTTCAGCGGTCCAGATATAGGTGAAGTCGGCGATCCACTTCTGGTTCGGCCGTTCCGCCACGAACTGGCGATCGAGAAGGTTCGGCGACAGGGCAGCCGCAAGCCGATCGCCTTCATCCTTTGGCAACCCGCGCCGGCGGGGACGAGCCCGCAAAGCCTGTGCCCGCATCAAGCGTTCGATCTTGTGCAGACCGCAGGCAATACCCTCGCCCAGTAGGTCACGCCAGACACGGCGAGCCCCGTAGGTCCGGTCGCTCGCCAGGAAGCTCGCCCGCACCCGGGCACCGACCTCCTCATCAGTTCGCGCCCGCTTGCTCGGCGGCCGCGCCAGCCAGGCATGAAAGCCGGAACACGAGACCCCGAGCGCCTCGCACATCCACCGCACCGGCCAGATCCCTCGGTGCTTCGCGACGAAAGCGAACTTCACAGCGCTTCCCTCGCGAAGTAGGCCGCGGCCTTTTTTAAGATGTCGCGCTCCGCCTTGAGCTTCTGCACCTCACGCCGCAGCCGTTCGATCTCCAGCTGCTCCGGCTTCATCTGCCCCTGGCCGGGGAAGGCCTGTTGCGGGTCAGCCGCAAACGCCTTCACCCATTTGCGTAGCACGTTCTCGTGCACATCCAGATCGCGGGCCGCCTGGGCTACGGCAACACCCCGCTCGCGCACCAGCTTCACCGCCTCGAGCTTGAACTCGCGGCTGAATCGTCTCCGTTCCATGATCCACCTCCGGTTCCATCATCACACCTAAACTCGGTGTCCGTGAAACCGGCAGCAGCTCAGCGCTATCCCGCCAGCACCCGCGTCGTCGGGAAGGTGATCTTGACCAGGGTGCCCTGGTCGACGGCGCTGTCGATGGCGAAGCTCGCCCGGTTGGCCTCGACCAGCGCCTTGGTCAACGGCAGGCCGAGGCCGGTGCCGCGCTGGTCGCTCTTGCTGGTGGCGATCTGGCGGAAGGGCTTGAGCGCCGTCTCCACGTCCTTCTCCGACATGCCCACGCCGGTGTCGCGGATGCGCACCACCACTTCGCCGCTGGCCTCCATCGCGCTCGACACGATTACCTGGCCGCCGGCGCGGGTGAACTTGACCGCGTTGGACAAGAGGTTGAGCAGGATCTGGCGCAGCGACCGCCGGTCGGCGACAACGTTGGGCACGTCGGCCGACAGCGAGGTGCGGATGATGATGTGCTCGCGGTTGGCCTGCGGCTGCATCAGCGCCACGCATTCCTGGATCACCGGATTGACGGCGACCGCCTCGAACGTCAGCTCCAGCTTGCCGGCCTCGATCTTCGACAGGTCGAGCAGGTCGTTGATCAGGCTCATCAGGTGCTGGCCGGAGACGTGGATGTCCTTGAGGTAGGCGCGGTAGCGGTCGTTGCCGATGGCGCCGAAGCGCTCCTCCATCATCACTTCGGAAAAGCCGATGATGGCGTTGAGCGGCGTGCGGATCTCGTGGCTGATCTTGGCGAGGAAATCGGACTTCTGGGCATTGGCGCTCTCCGCCGCCCGCCGCGCCGCGGTCAATTCCTCCTCGACGTTCTTCCAATGGGTGATGTCGCGCAGCACCGCGCAGAACTTCTCGTCCTCGCCGATGCGCCCCATGGTCATGAACAGCGGGATGAGCCCGCCCTGCGGCACCCGGCCGATGACCTCGCGCCCGTCGTTCAAGACGCTGGCGACGCCGTTGGCGGCGAGCCCGTCGAGATAGTCGAGCGCCGGGCGGTGGCTTTCATCGGCCAGCAGCACCGTGAACGGCCGGCCGATATATTGACTGGCATCGATGCCGAACAGGGCCTCGCCCGCCCGGTTCATGCTGCCGATGCGGCCGGCGCGGTCGATGACGATGACGCCGTCGGTCGCCGTGTCGAGGATCGCCGCCAGCTCCTCGCTGCGCGCCTCGGCCGCCGCCAGCGCCAGGACCAGCAACTCCTCGTCCTCGGCGTCCTCCGCATGGCTCGGCGAGATGGTCAGCATCAGCGCGGTGATCTCGCTCCAGGTCACCGCATTGAGCCGTGCCTCGACCGGGATCGTGTCGCCGTCGGCGCGCCGCACGGTCAACGGGCCGCCGCCGACGGCGGTGCCGTTGGCCCAGCCCTCGGCCCCGTTGGGGAAGATCGCATTGACGCCGCCGGCATCGATGAAGGCGGCAAGCGAGGTGTAGCCGGCGAGCTCGAGCAGCGCGCGGTTGGCATAGAGCGTGCGGTTGTCGCGGAACACCACCAGGCCGACCGGAAGGCGGTCGAGCAGGCGCGTGTCGGTCTCAACGGGCGGGGCCTTGGCCGGCGGGAACGGCTCGTCGGCATCCTCGCCGGGCTGGATCGGGGGCGCCTCTTCCTCGGCCTGGCGCACGCCCAGCGTTTCGGCGATGCGCTGGAAGGCGTCGCGCTCGGTGCCGGAGAGGTGCGGCGGCAGCCGCGACACGGCGCCGGGCAGGCGGACGATGTTGGAGGGCGGCGTGGCGGCATCACTGTGCTCAGATGCAGCGGGGCGCGGCTGGCCGCCTTCCTCGACGATCTTGCGGGCGACGTCGTCGAGGTCGTCGTCCAGGTTGGGCAGCCGGCGCGGCGCCGGTGGCTCGATCACCTGGGGCGCAGGCGGCGCGATCTCCGCGGTTGTTTCGGCGGGCGAAGGAGCCTCGGCTTCTTGCGGTGGCAGCGCTTCCGGTTCAGGGGGCGCGGCGACCTCGGCAATCTCATCGAGCTTCCGGCGCTCGGCGCGCGTGTCCGGCTGCCGGTCGTCGAGATGGCAGAGCCCGAAGCCGCGATAGGCGTGTCCGTCGGGCGTCGGCACCGGGAAGGCCGACAGGTCGACGGCGATCGTCTCGTCGCCGGCGACCGGCCAGCGCACATGGGTCGACCACGTCCGCGCCGCGGGCAGGGCGGCACTGGCGGTGCCGAGCGGGTCGAGGTCGAGGACGTCGGCGACCGTCTCCCACGACTTGCCGATGACCGCAGCCTGGTCCTCGCCGACGGCCTCAGCCAGTTCCGGCGAGACGAAGGTGAAGCGGCGATCACGGTCGAGCGCGAAGGCGAAGCGCAGCACACGGTCGAGCACCGGAGGCCGCGGAACCGTCACCGGCTGCGGGGGAGGCGCGGGGGCCTCGGCGACCGGTTGCGGCAGAGGCTGCTCCGGCTGCGGCGGGACAACTTCGGCCGGCTCTTGCGGTTCTGGCTGCACGACTGGCTCGGGCGCCGCCGCCTGCTGGGTCTCGGCCGGGCCGACGATGAGCAGGAAGCACTCCCGTGTCCCCGCGCTGAAGCGCGCCACGCCGGCCGGCCGTTCGCTACGGCCGATGGTGATGGTCTGCTTGGCGATCCCGTCGCTTGATTGGCCGGCCGCGGCGACCAGAGCATCGATCGCTCCCTCGGCGGGAGCCAGCCCATCGTAGCCGCCGGAGGCGCCGAGCACCTTGCCGTCCTGGGTCAGCACAGCGGCCAGGCAGTCGTCCTCGGCGATCACATCGGCCAGCCGTTCGGCCCGCGTGACGAGCAATTCCGTGCTGGCACCCGCCGCCGCGACGGCGAGGACCGCGCTGGTGCCGTCGCTGAGATTGAGCCGGCGGCAGGCTGCGGTGAGCGTGGTGAAGGAGACGCCCTGTCCAATGCGCAGCATTTCGAGCCGGCTTGCCGCGCTCGGCAACAGCCGCGCCAGGCGCGCGATCTGCGCCTTCAGCGGGTTGAGGCCGGAGAGCCGCCGGTCGAGCAGGCCGGCCATGTGGCGCTCGTCGAACAGTGCAACACCGGCGGCATTGGCCCACAGGATGCGCGTGCCGTCGCCGCCGAACACCAGAGCGGGGCGCGGGTCGAGCAACGTCGCACCGACCGGCGCGAGCGCGACCAGGTCGAGAAAGGGGTAGGTCTTGCCGTTCATCCAGTCGGCCCGTCCTCACCGGCTGCCGCACGCCGCCTTGAAGCTTAACAATATGTTAATACAGCGAGTTTTGACCACGGTCCACGCGCTCGGCGCCTCCGGCCTGCACGATTTGTGACCACGGTTAACCGGACGATTGCGGTTGGATCGCGTCGGCGTCGGCCCGACCTGATCTTGTGCGCTGCAACATTTTTGTTGCAATGCACAAAGCGATCTCTATATTGGCTTTCACATCGTCACGCGATTGCCGGATTGGAAGAGGTTTTCCAAGCGATCCGGCCAACTCTGTCGAGGACCAAACCCCATGACCACTGCCACCGGCAAGACCAGCAAGACGGCGAAATCGGCCAACAATCCGTTCGAGGCCTTCACCTTCCCGGCGCCGAGCTTCGAGGTCCCTGCCGCTTTCCGCGAGTTCGCCGAGAAGTCGGCCACCCAGGCGCGCGACGCCTACACCAAGCTGAGGACCGCCTCCGAAGAGGCGACCGGCATGGTCGAGGAGACGTTCGAGAACGCCCGCGACGGGGCGATGGCCATCGGCATGAAGGCCATCGACACGGCCAAGGTGAACAGCGACGCCTCGTTTGCGCTCGCCCGCGACATCTTCAGCGCCAAGACCATGTCGGAAGTGATCGAGCTTCAGTCGTCCTTCGTCCGCAAGCAGTTCGAGGCGATGACCACCCAGATGAAGGAATTCCAGGCGCTGGGCGAGAAGGTCATCACCACGACCACCAAGCCGGTGAGCGAGAAGGTCGAGAAGGCGATGAAGGAGCTGAACGTCGCCTGACGCCCTCGCGTCCCAGGATACACGGCGGCCCGGACCGGAGACGGTTCCGGGCCGTTTCGTGTTCGGGCGGGGCGGCGGCTTTTTCCTTGAACCGCCCCGGCAATGATCCTAGTTTCCGCCCGCCGGCCAGACGTGCAGCTGTAGCTCAGTTGGTAGAGCGGCGGATTGTGGATCCGTAGGTCGCTGGTTCAAGCCCAGCCAGCTGTACCAGCCTTTTCAATATGTTAGCGGCGCTTCGGTTCTTGGCGCCGATTGGCTGCGCGCTGTCGCAATTTCCTTCAAGAAAATGAGCGCTGCGTAGCGGTGTTTTCCTGCGTTTTGTCAACGACGCGGCAAGCCAGCAGTCAGGATCGGCGCGGCCAGTAGATCGGGATCATTCCCCCGAAGGCGAGCACCATCCCGATTTCGGATTCGATGTTGGGCAGGAATTCGGCGATCCACCCTGGCGCATGGGCGTGCCAGTCGATCAGCGACGGATGGCCGGTGACAAAATAGCCGTATATCCACAGGGCCGTCCCCGCCAAAGAGATAATCCAGCCGACAATGACGGCCTTGCTGGTGCTCATGCGTG
This sequence comes from uncultured Alphaproteobacteria bacterium, assembly GCA_963830205.1. Lineage (GTDB taxonomy): Bacteria > Pseudomonadota > Alphaproteobacteria > Rhizobiales > Kaistiaceae > CAVSRC01. The sequence continues at coordinate 46,906 of CAWHLP010000012.1, forward strand.
TGTAGACACCCGATCAGGTCGCGGCCGGGGCAGCCGCGAGCCGCACTCAATGTATCTTGGGCGGCACCGTCGGGGAAGCGGTGCCGCAGGCCGCCAGCAGGGCGATCACGTCCCTGTCGGCGATCTGGCGGAAGTCGTCATAGAACGCGCCGATGGCGCCGAAGGCCCATGGCGTCTCCAGGCAGACGATGTCGTCCGCTTCGCTGTGCATCTCCTCGAGCGTGTCGTCCGGCGCCACCGGCACCGCCATCACCAGGCGCGCCGGCGCCCGCGTCTTGAGTGCGCGCAGCGCCGCCTTCATGGTGGCGCCCGTCGCCAGGCCGTCGTCGACCACGATGGTCGTGCGGTCGGTGACCGCGACCGGCGGCCGCTCGCCGACATAGACGCGCCGCCGGCGCTCGATCTCGGCCAGTTCCCGTTCGCAGGCCGACTGGAATGCTTCCTCCGAGATGCTGGCCATGGCGATCACCTCCTCGTTGCGCACGATCGTCGGCTGGCCGCCGTCGACCACGGCACCCATGGCAAGCTCGCGCTGGTGGGGCACGCCGATCTTGCGCACCAGGATGATGTCGAGCGGTGCGGCGAGCGCCGTCGCGATCTCCGCTGCCACCGGCACGCCGCCGCGGGGCAGGGCAAGCACCACGGGGCTCTCCGCCTGATAGCGGAGAAGCGCGGCCGCCAGGCGCTGGCCGGCGTCCTTGCGGTTACGGAACGGCATGGCCGAACCTCCTCCCGGGGACCACGATTGAGCTACAGGCGCCGACCGCGGTCAACCGCCGCGCGTCGCGTCCTTCGCCGCGTCGTAGCGCGCCAGCATGCGGCGGAAGGTGGTTGTCACCGCCGCCTCCATGTCCGGCCGGTCCTCGAGGCGGGCGAGCACCAGCCCCGCCGCCTCGATGGTCGACAGGCCCTCGCGCCGCGCTTCGCGCCGCCGCTGGCCATAGAGCGACGGGCGCCGCGGCTTCAGCGCAATGCGCTTGCCCTTGAGCAGCCACGCATTGCGCCACCACAGCGTCTTGGCCTGGCTCCACGTCCCGTCGAGCAGGATGACACCCTCGATGCCGGCGAGGGCGTGGTCCTGGTCGGGGAGCGCGGCACCCTTGCGGTCGAACACGGCAACTTCGCGTCCGGGCGGGAAGTCGGCGGCCCGCGTCGAGCCGAGGAAGAGGGTCGCCCACCGCTTCGGGTCGGCGGGCCGCCCGAGGGCCTTGGCCAGGCTTGGCCACGACAGGCCGACCTTGAGGGTCGCGTCGGCGAATTGCTGCGCGGCGACCCGGGCGCTGCCAAGCAGCCGGTCCTGTTCCTGCGGGTGCTGGAGGATCAGGAGGGTGGTGCGGTTGGCGATCGGCTGGATCTCGTCGCACACGCACAGCGGCAGCGGCTTGAGGCAGCGCGGACAGGTCGGCACGTCCGTGTCGAACACCGGCTCCGATCTCTCAACCATTTCATGGTCCTGCGGTGGTGGCGCACGCCCGGCGGGATTTCCGTTCCGGGCGGTGAATCCTTGGTGAAACCCGTGCATTGCCGCCGTCAAAAGCCGGCCCGGCGTCACCGATATCATAGTTTAGTCGGAGAAAATGAGGAAAGAGTCGGCGCTGCTTTGAAGATCTAATCGTTTTCAATGCTTTACCGAATTTTAAGAGAGTTCTCTTCCATAGTGAACCCGCTTGTAAAGAAAGCCTCCAGCTTATTGCTTCCTGCATAAGGACAGTGAGCATTCATGGCGTTTTCCGAGCCGATGATCGGCGGGACACAGGCATGCGGGAAGGAGCCTGTGGCGAACACGGGCCGCTCGCTGTTGCCGTTCCTCAGCCGGTTCCGCCTCGGTCTCGCCGCTCGCCTGGCGCTCTACACGGCGATTCTCGGCACGGTCGTCACCGCCGCTCTCACCTCATACATGTACCAGGGCAGCGTCGAGGCCCTGACCGGAGGCGAGCTGCGCGAGCTGGCCGCCACCAACCAGGCGGCAGGACTGAGGTTTGCCGCCAGGATCGGCTTTGCCCGCGAGGATGCGCTGATCCTCGCCCGCCTGCCCGAGCTCGCGGCGGTGGCGCGCACCCATCAGAGCGGCGGCGTCGACCCCGTCGATGGCGCCACCGAGGAGCAGGAACTCGCGCGCCTGGCGACGGTCTTCCGCACCATGCTCGAAGCGCGGCCCGGCTATATCCAGCTGCGCTACATCGCCGGCGACGGCCGCGAGGTCTTGCGTCTGGAGCGCATGCCGAACGGCGCGATCGAGACCACGCCGCAGCCGATGCTGGGCGATCTCAGCGACCGTGCCTATTTCAAGGACGCGCTGCATCTGCCGAAAGGCGACGCCTATGTGTCGGACGTCGGCGCCAACCAACCGAACGGCATCACCGAGCAGCCCTTCCGGTCGGTCGTGCGCACGGCGGCGCCGGCATTCGACGCGGACGGGCGGCCGCTCGGCGTCGTGGTCGTCAATGTCAGCCTCGACGAGCTGTTCAACCTGGTCACCCAGACGGTGCGCCAGCAGTCGCTGCACTTCATCGCCAACCCGGATGGCGACTACCTATACCGACCCGATCGGCAGAAGATCTTCGGCTACCTTTCCGGCTCGCGTTACCGGATCCAGGACGACCTGCCGCGGCTGGCGCCGCTGTTCGGCGACGGCGTTGCGAGCTTCTCCGGCGTCGTCGCCATGGACGGCAAGCAATACGTCACCGATGTCCAGCGCATCTACTACGACCTCCATTTGCCGGGACGCTATCTGGTCCTGGCGACGCTGTGGCCCCAGTCCCATGTCGCCGCGGAGATCGCCTCGCTACGCGACCGGACCTTGCTGGTCGCCGGCGCCTGGCTGGTCTTCGGCGTGTTCGCCGTGGGCCTGCTCGCCGGCGGGCTTGTCCGCCCGCTGCATGCCTTGATCGACGCTAGCGCCAGGATCGCCGCGGGCGAGCACGAGATTCACGTGGACGCTGCTGCCCGCCGCAAGGACGAGGTCGGCGACCTTGCCCGCTCGATCGAGATCATGGCCGCCGAGATCCGGGCGCGCGAAGACGAGATCCGGGCGAAGGCCGAGGAGCTCGAGCGCTCCAACAAGGAACTCGCCCAGTTCGCCTACGTCGCCTCGCACGATCTGCAGGAGCCGCTGCGCATGGTCGACAGCTACCTCGGCCTGCTCGAGCGCCGCTAGGCGACCGGCTCGATGGCGACGCGCACGAATTCATCGGCTATGCCGTCGACGGCGCCCGCCGCATGAAGGCCCTGATCAACGATCTGCTCGACTATTCGCGGGTCAGCAACCGGCCGCTCGATCACGATCGTCGTCGATATCGCCGCCGTCGTCGCCAACGTCGTCGCCATGCTCGCCGAGCGCATCGCCGAAAGCGGGGCGGACGATCACCGTCGGGCCGTTGCCTGAGGTCGAGGCGGACCTGCCGCAGATGGAACGGCTGTTCGTCAATCTCATCGAGAATGCCATGAAGTACCGCGGCGCCGACGCGCCGCTGATCCGTGTGGCGGCCGAGCGCAAGGACGATATCTGGGAGGTCTCGGTGATCGACAACGGCATCGGCATCGAGCCGGCGTTCCGCGAAAAGGTTTTCGACGTTTTCACCCGGCTGCACGGCCGCGACAAATACCCAGGCTCCGGGATAGGCCTCGCCTCCTGCCGCCGCATCGTCGAGCGGCACGGCGGCAGGATCTGGATCGAATTCGACGCCGGGCGGCGGCGCGACGCTGCGCTTCACGCTGCCCGCCGGGCCGGCGGTGGGGGAGGGCGGTCATGCGTGACCCATTGAACGCACGGCCGATCGAGATCCTGCTGGTCGAGGACAACCCGGCCGACATCCGCCTCACCCAGGAAAGCCTGCGCGAGGCCAAGGTCGCCAACCGCCTGCACGCAGTCACCGACGGCAAGGCGGCGCTCGACTTTCTCCATGGCCGCGGCAGGCACCGCGGTGCGCCGCGTCCCGACGTCATCCTGCTCGATCTCAACCTGCCGGGGATCGACGGTCATGCCGTGCTCAGGGAGGTCAAGAGCGACCCCGAGCTGCTCGCCATTCCGATCGTCATCCTCACCTCCTCCGAGGCCGAGTCCGATGTCGTGCGCTCCTACGGGCAGCACGCCAACTGCTTCATCTCCAAGCCAATCGACTTCGACGGTTTCCTGCGCGTGGTCCACGCGGTCGAGGACTTCTGGTTCACCGTCGTCAAGCTGCCGGGGGCAGCATGAACCTGCGCGGGGCAGCACATGGCTAGCGAACAAGACGGCAGCTTCCAGATCCTCCTGATCGAGGACAATCCGGGCGACCGGCGGTTGACCGAGATCGCCCTCGGCGAGGCCGCCAGCGACGCCGACATGAGCTGCGAATTGCACGCGGTCAACACGCTCGCCGACGGGTTGGCCTGGCTTGCAGACCCGGCCCACCAGTTCGCCGTCGTCCTGCTCGACCTCGGCCTGCCGGACGCGGTGGGACTCGACGGCCTGCGCAGCGTGCACATTGCCGGCCCCGGGGTGCCGATCGTGGTGTTGACCGGCCTGTCCGACATGGCGACCGCCACAGCGGCGCTCAAGGCCGGTGCCTCCGACTATCTCGACAAGGCGGACCTCCGGCCGCGCACGCTGTTCCGCGCTCTCCGCTATGCCATCGAACGCAAGAAGGCCGAGGCCGAGCTGATGCGCCTGGCGCGCACCGATTCGCTCACCGGCCTGCTCAACCGGCGCGCCTTCTTCGAGCAGTTCGAGGCGGCGCTGGTCCAGTCGCGGCGCTCCGAGCTCGCCTGCGCCGTCATCCTGTTCGACATCGATCGTTTCAAGGAGATCAACGACGTCTTCGGTCACCGGGCCGGCGACGAGCTGCTGGTCGCGGTCGCCGATGTCCTGCGCGCCCAGTTGCGCGAGACCGACGCCATCGGCCGCATCGGCGGCGACGAGTTCGCCGTGCTCGCCACCAACCTCAAATCGGCGGCGGCGGCGATGGAGATCGCCGAGAAGATCGCCAGGGGCGTCGCCGCGATCACCGAACTCAACGACATCAGCGTCGCGGTCTCGATCAGCATCGGCATGTCCGTCTTCCCGCTCGACGATTCCACCGCCGACGTGCTGGTCACCCACGCCGACATGGCGATGTACAAGTCGAAGGCGAGCAAGAGGGGCTCGATCAACTACTTCGATGCCCGCATGGACGCCGCCGTCAAGGCGCGTCACGCGCTCAAGCGCTCGATGCCGGAGGATATCGCCAGCGGCAAGTTCTATCTGGTGTTCCAGCCGATCGTCGATGCCGGCACGCGCAAGATCGTCGGCGCCGAGGGCCTGGCGCGCTGGCGCGACACCAACAACAAGCTGATCACGCCGGAGGAGTTCATTCCCATCGCCGAGGAGTCCGGAGCGATCGCCGAGCTTGGCGGCCGGTTGCTGACCGAGGCGTGCAGCTACCTGCGCCACTGGAGCGAGTTGCACAAGATGCTGGTGCCGATCTCGCTCAACGTCTCGCCGATCCAGTGCCGCGATCCCGGTTTCGGCGCGCGCCTGATCAACGCGGTCGAGCGGGCGGAAATCGCACCGACCCTGATCAACATCGAGATCACCGAATCGACCATGGCGAAGAGCCTGGACATCATCGAGAAGAACCTCGCCATGTTGCGCGTCTTCGGCATCGGCATCTCGATCGATGATTTCGGCACCGGCTTCTCGTCGCTGTCGCTGCTCAAGGACCTGCCGCTCAGCACGCTCAAGATCGACCGCAGCTTCGTGCGCGATATCGGCAAGCAAGACGGCTCCGAGACGATCATCCACGCCATCGTCGAAATGGCGCGCAAGCTGGGTTTCCGCACCGTCGCCGAGGGGGTCGAGACCGAGGCACAGGTCGCCCTCCTGCGCGATTTCGGCGTCGACAACCTGCAGGGCTACTATTTCTCCAGGCCGGTCTCCGGCGAGCAGTTCGCCTCGTGGCTGGCCAAGAGCGAAACCTACCTGGTCGCCTGAGACTTGACCGCGCCTACGACCCGTAGCCGTTCTGGTCGAGGAACAGCTTCAGCCGGTCGGGAAACTTCATCACCTTGATCTTGCCCTTCGGGCAGGCGTCGATGTCGGCGCCGGTCAGGCAGGTTTCCTCGCCCGCGTCATGGGCATAGTCCCAATGGGCCTTGAGCGCTGCCCACGCTTCGGCGCCTGAGCCGACGCGCACCTTGGCCGCCACCCAGCCGGCGAGAAAGCCCTGCGAGGTCCAGCGTTCCGAGGGGTCGACCAACTCCTCCAGCTGCGCCAGCCAGTCGCGGTGCGCCGGCAGGTAGCGCGGGTCGGTCGAGACATCGACCACCGCGCCGTTGCGCACGGTGTAGATGACCAGCGGCGCCGCGCTGCAGGCGTAGCAGTCGAAGGTGTAGAGGAAGCGGTTGTCGACGGTGACGATCTCCGCCAGCCCGTCGTGGTCGACGTCCTGAAGATAGTCGCCGCCGCCGTCGAACTCGCCGACCTTGACCGTCACCCAGCCGTGCGGCTGCTCCTCCGCGACGATCACCTGGGTGCAGCAATGGGCGCCGCCGGTGAAGGCGTCGAAATAGACTTCCGGATAGTGATTGCCCGGGTCGATCTCGGCGATGCTCGCCTCGGCCGCCGGCACGTCGAAGCCGGCGTCAGGGGCATAGGCCTCGGTCACCGGCAGGCCCTTGACCTTGACCCGCAGCCACACCGAATCCTCGGCATTGGGCGTCTTGCTGCGCAAGAGGCGCACCGTCGCCGTCACATCACCGACGCTGACCGATGCGCTGGTGGCGCCGTCGGCGAACTCCGTGGTGGGGAATTCCGGCTTGTCGGTGTCATCCTGGGCATGGGCGGCTGCCGCCGCCATCGTCAACGCGGCGGCCACGGCAACCGCCAGCAATAAGCGTTTCCCGCCAGACACGGGCGTCCTCCTTGGTCGGCAGGGCATAGTGTACAGATCGCCACCGGCCAGGGGAATTGCCGTCTGGTCCCCGGCCGCGGCGCTCTGTAGGCTCGCGATTCATCCGTGTTACCACCGGGAGGCAGAAATGCCAGAGAGCGGTCTCAAGACCATCCGCCTCAACCTCGCCCGCACCGCCGAATTTCCGGACGGCAGCGAACGCCACTACTACCGCTTCACCGCGCCGCTTGACGCCGACGGCCACCTCGACCCGGAAGGCTGGCGCCAGAACCGCGAGCGCTGCCGGGTCGTGCGCAACTGGGGAGCGGAGGAGGAGGACGTCGGCCACCTGGTCCATCGCCCGGGCGGCAGCTGGGGGTTCCATTACGACATCGGCGGCGAGGAAGGCGACGAATCGGGCTTCAAGCTGTCCACCCATCGCTTCGTGCCGGGCGAATACGTCTCGATCCGCGACGAGGACGGCGAGATGGTCACCTTCCGCGTCGTCACCATTACCGACGTGTAGACCAGGGACACAACGCCGCTGATCGTCCCCAGGTCGGTCTCGTCCTTCGAGGGCGGCTTCGGGAGCCTCGAGGGATGAGGATGCCGCGTCGTCCCCGCGGGGATTGCGGGACAGGCTGTGCAGAAACTCGCAGACCCCGGCCGCGGGCCCAGCCCGAAAGGGCGAACGATCAGGCGACCCCCATCATTCTAGAATGCCCGAAGGCATTCACGGCGTGAAGGACGTTGAATGCCAGGATCGACAGGGCGGCTTCTGCCTTCACCGCCTTCAAACCCCGTGTCAGGAACCTACCGCCGCCCGACATTCGCGCCCGACCACTCACTCTTTGTCGATCGCATAGAACCGAAGAGGCGAGGTCGCGCTGCGCCCAACCAGCGCTTTCGCTTCGAGGTCGAGCTGGACGCCTTTCAGCCACCAACCGGCCTTGGCGCCGCCAGGAAACAGTTCCTCCGAAAGATGTGGGAGTATCAGCTTCTTCAGCTCGGCTGCGGTGATGCCCGGCGGCCCCACCGGCAGGCTGGCGAGCATCGCCCGCCGCATGTCGTCATATTTGTCGGCGTCGACGTTTTTTGTGCGTCCCGGCGAAAGGATGCTCTCCATCGCTATGCGCTTGGCGGTCTCAGCCACTGATCGTCTCTCCCTTGTGAAAGGTCATCGCAAGTCGCGCGCCGATCAGCTTCAGCATCATCCGTGCCGGATATCCTTTGAAGCTGGGAATGCCATCTGGGGCGACATCCGCGCTTTGTGCGTCGCCCATGCAGATCCGCATCTCGATAGGCGGCGGTGCCCCATCGAACCGCTGCCGATAGGCCGACACCCAGTGCCGACTGTCGTCGAACGCCATCGCCATCGCGCTGTTGCAGCAGCTGGCGACGAGCCGCTTCGTTTTTGATTTCGGCGCCAGTCGCACGGGTGTCAGAAGCTGGGCGCCCTGCGTGCAGGCGATGCGATCCTTGCGATAGAGCAGGCATTCGGTGCCGCCATCGGCTTCGGCGAGCGGAGCCGCATTCGGAAGCGCACCGATCTCGTCAGCCGCTGCCCGACAGTCGGCACAATAGCACGTGTTCGCCATGATCGGTTCGCCGACCGCCTCATAGCGGACCTTGCCGCAGGCACATGATGCTGTCCGGTGGTTCACTGCTGTCGCCATAGCCTTCTCCGATTCGATATATTTTCTATAGTATATACTTGAAAAAGGAAAGTTATGAATTATCATGGCGGCATGAAGCGACGTGCAAGCCGATATGCCGATGCCTGCGGAACTGCGCACACGCTTGATTTGGTGGGCGACCGCTGGGCGCTGCTCGTGGCGCGGGAGTTGATGCTTGGACCGCGGCGCTTCTCCCAGTTGCAGGTGGCGCTTCCGGGCATCAGCCCAAAGGCGCTCAGTCAGCGGCTGAGCGAACTCGAAGCGCACGCCATCCTGTTTCGCGACAAACTGCCGCCGCCTGCCGCAGTGCAGGTTTATGAATTGACGCCTTGGGGGCATGAACTCGAAGCGGTGACGGCGGCAATGGGCCGCTGGGCCGCGCGATCGCCGTTCCGCGAACCGGGCCTTTCGATCAGCGGCGTTTCATTGCTGCTTTCGTTTCGTGCGATGCTTGATCGCACACGTGCGGGAAAATTCGACGCGGGATTTGGATTTCGGTTCGGCGAAGACCGCTACACGGCGCGGCTTTCAAATGGCAGCATCCACATCGCGGCCGGCGAACGGCAGGACGAGGACGCGCTATTCGACGGCTCGCCCGACGCCTTGGCAATGGTGGTGTACGGTGGTGTGTCGCTGGATGATGCCGAGAAGGGCGCAACATTGCATCTAGGCGGGAACAGGAAGTTGGCGGAGCGTTTCGTCAGGCTCTTTCCGCTGCCTGCGCCAGCACCGGAGCGGGTCGTGGATGGCTAAGTGTAGGCCAGAGATCAAATAAGAAGCGCTGACTGAACTCCAGCTTCATATCATTGCCAGCCCTTGACCACCATGGATGAAAGTCGACTTCCGACCGCTCGGTTTCGTCCGGCAAACGACTACGTCACCGCCCGCGGTTATTACGCACATTCTTGAGTTAATTCTATTGCCTCTGGATGATCCGGGCCGCAAATGACCGATAGTTTTCGCACAGCCTGGGGAGAGCCGACCTGCGGCGAACTGAATGCCGATCCAGCGCGGCCCTGCTATATGCTGCGCCCACGGAATTGATGGCTGGAGTGGAGGCGAATGGCGGACGGCACAGGCAACGCGCCGACGGCGGCGCGGCTGATCGTCGAGGCGCTGGAGAATAACGGCGTCGAGCGCATCTTCTGCGTGCCCGGCGAGAGCTATCTGGCGCTGCTCGATGCGCTCCACGATTCTTCGATCGCAGTGACGCTCTGCCGCCAGGAAGGCGGCGCCGCCATGGCGGCGGAGGCCTGGGGCAAGCTCACCGGCCGCCCCGGCATCGTCATGGTGACGCGCGGCCCCGGCGCCACCAACGCTTCGGCCGGCATTCACGTCGGCCGCCAGGATTCGACCCCGATGATCGTCTTCATCGGCCAGGTCGGCCGCGCCATGCGTGGGCGCGAGGCGTTCCAGGAGATCGACTTCCGCCGCATGTTCGGCCAGATGGCCAAGTGGATCGAGGAAATCGATTCTGCCGACCGCGCTGGCGAATTCGTCTCCCGCGCCTTCCACGAGGCGACCTCCGGCCGCCCCGGGCCGGTCGTGTTGTCGCTGCCCGAGGACGTGCTGCGTGAGACCACGGCCGTCGCCAATCCGCACCCCTGGGTCCAGGTCGAGACCTATCCCGGCCTCACCCAGATGGCCGAACTGCAGAAGATGCTGTGGCGGGCGAAACGGCCTTTCGTCATTGCCGGCGGCTCGCGCTGGAGCCCGGCGGCGGTGGCCAGCCTACAGGCGCTTCGCCGAGCGCTTCGCTCTGCCCGTCGGCTGCTCGTGGCGCCGCCAGGGCCTCTTCGACAACACCCACCCGAACTATGCCGGCGACATCGGCGTCGGCATCAACCCGGCGCTGGCAAGGCGCGTGAAGGAAACGGACCTCCTCATCCTCATCGGCGGGCGCATGAGCGAGATGCCGTCGTCCGGCTATACCTTGATCGACATCCCCGAGCCGAAGCAGACCCTGGTCCACGTCCATCCCGGCGCCGAGGAACTCGGCCGCCTCTACCGGCCGACGCTTGCCATCAACGCCAGCCCGACGGCCTTCGCCGCAGCGCTGGAGGGCCTCCAGCCGCCCAACACGATCCCGTGGGTGGGCAGCGCCGAGGCGGCCAATGCCGATTACCGCGCCTGGTCCGCGCCGGTCGAGAACCCCGGTCCGGTCCAGCTCAGCCGGATCGTCGCCTGGCTCGGCGAGCGCCTGCCCGAGGACGCCATCATCGCCAGCGCCGCCGGCAACTACTCGGTCTGGGTGCACCGTTTCACCCGCCATCGCCGCTACGGCACCCAGCTTGCCCCGACTTCCGGCTCCATGGGCTATGGCCTCCCCGCCGGGCTTGCCGCCAAGCTGAAGTACCCGGAGCGTACCGTGGTGGTCTTTGCCGGCGACGGCGATTTCCAGATGACCATGCAGGAATTCATCGCCGCGGTTCAGGCGGGCGCCAACGTCGTCGTGGTCGTGGTCAACAACGGCATCCACGGCACCATCCGCATGCATCAGGAGCGGCACTATCCCAACCGCCCCGTTGCCACCGACCTGGAGAACCCGGATTTTGCGGCCTTCGCCCGCGCCTCAGGCGGCCACGGCGAGACGGTAGGAAAGACCGAGGATTTCGCCGCCGCCTTCGAGCGCTGCCTGGCTTCGGGCAAGCCGGCGATCATCGACCTTGCCTTCGATCCGGAAGCCATCACCCCGTCGCGCACCATGTCGGAGATCCGCGGCAGCGGCCGGCGCTAGGCCTGCCCATGACGTGGATCAAGGCTGCTGCCGCCGGTTGGCGCAGGATGGGCCCCATGCCGAGGAAGGACATCCGGTACGCTCTGCTGGCCGCCTTTCTGGCGGCGACTCCGGCTCTTGCCCAGGACCAGGAGCGCGGCGACGCCGTGCGCGGCCTTGCTTATGCCGAGGCCAACTGCGCCGCGTGCCACGAGGTGCGCCGCGGCCATTTCGAAAGCCCGGAGCCCGGCGTGCCGGCCTTCCAGGACATCGCCGATGCCGAAGGCATGAGCGCGATCGCGCTCTATGCCTTCTTCCGCACCGCCCATCGCAGCATGCCCAATCTCATCGTCCCGCCCGAAGACGTCGCCGATCTCACCGCCTACCTGCTGGGCATCCGCAGGCACGACTAGGTTTCGCAGGAAACGGGTGGCGCAGCTTCGCGCGCCCCGGCATGCTGGCGGCATGGACACGTCCCGCGATCTCGTCTTCCGGCCGGTGACCGCCGCCAATGTCGATGCCTTCGAGCGCTTCTTCTCGGCGCCCGGCGCACCCAAGCATTGCTGGTGCATGGTCTGGCGGCGCACGGCCGCGGAGGCGAAGCTCCAGGCACCGGCCGAGCGCAAGCGCATGATGATGGAGCGGATCGCCGCCGGAACGCCGGTCGGGCTCATCGCCTATGACCGAGAGGAGCCGGTCGGCTGGGTCTCCATCGCACCGCGCGAAACCCATCGGGCGCTCGGCGGCCCGCCGGCGGAACCCGGCGAGGTCATCTGGTCGCTTGTCTGCTTCTACGTGCCGCGGCGGCTGCGCGGCGACAGCCTCGTCCGGCGGCTGCTGGCCGGTGCCGTCGATCATGCCCGGGCGAACGGCGCGACGGTGGTCGAGGCCTATCCGGTCGACCCCGAGTTCCCGAGCTTCCGCTTCATGGGTTTCGTCCCGGTCTTCGCTGAAGTCGGCTTCCGCGACCTCGGCATGACCGGCACGCGGCGGCATGTCATGCGGCTCAACGTCGGTGAATAGTGAATAGCGTCGGTGAATAGTGAATGGTGAAGAAGACCTGCTCCGTTTGCCACTCACCACTCACCACTCACCACTCGCCATTCACCACTCACCATTCACCACTCACCGTCTACAGCAGGCTCCCCTGCGAGCCGTCGTCGGCGGGCTTGCGGCGGCGCGGTTTCGGCGTCACGGCGCCGCCGGAGACGGCACGCACATGACCGTCGTGGAACTCGATGTCGAGCACCCGACCGTCCGGCACGGCGGCGGCGGAGCGGACCGGCTCGCGGTCCTCGAAGTCGCTGACCAGCGCGAAGCCGCGTTCGAGGATCGAACGATAGCTGACCACGTCGAGCAGCTTGGTGGCGGACGCCAGGCGCGCCCCCAGCCGCTCGATGGCGCGTGCCAGAAACTGGCTCTTGCGCTCGCCCGCCGTGGCCAGCCGTTCGCGCGACCGCTCCAGGTTGCGCATGTAGAAGACCGCCTTGCGGCCGTCGGCAGCGACGAGCTGCTCGCGCGCCCGCTCGATCATGCGCTCGAGCCCGGCAAGCGACAGCCGCCCGGCGACGCGCTCGAACTGCGTGCGATGGACGCGGGCATTGGCAAGCAGCGCCCGGCCGATGCGGCTCGCCAGTTCGTCGAACTGCCGCCGCGGCATGGCGAACAGATCCTCCGCCCGCGGCAGGGCGCGGGCTGCGGCGCGCAGGTCGCGCTGGCGCGATTCGATGTGGCGGAGCGCCGCGCCGGTGAGGCGGCTGCCGAAATCACCGACCGCTGCGATCAGTTCGGAGCGCACCGGCACTGCCATCTCGGCGGCCGCTGTTGGCGTCGGCGCGCGCTTGTCGGCGGCATAGTCGATGAGGGTGAAGTCGGTCTCGTGGCCGACCGCCGAGATCAGCGGAATCGCGGAAGCCGCCGCCGCGCGCACCACGATCTCCTCGTTGAAGCTCCACAGATCCTCCAGGCTGCCGCCGCCGCGCGCCACGATGATGAGGTCCGGCCGCGGGATGGCGCCGCCGGCGGGGAGGCCGTTGAAGCCTGCGATCGCCGCCGCCACCTCCGCCGCGCTGGTCTCGCCCTGCACCCGCACCGGCCACACCAGCACGTGGGTCGGGAAGCGGTCGGCCAGCCGATGCAGGATGTCGCGGATGACCGCGCCGGTCGGCGAGGTGACCACGCCGATGACCCGCGGCAGATAGGGCAGGGGGCGCTTGCGCGCCTCGGCGAACAGGCCCTCGGCGGCGAGCGCCTTGCGGCGCGCTTCGAGCAGCGCCATCAGCGCGCCCACCCCGGCCGGCTCCAGCGCCTCGATGACGAGCTGGTATTTCGACTGGCCAGCAAAGGTGGTGAGCCTGCCGGTGGCGACCACCTCGACGCCTTCCTCCGGCTTGAATTTCAGCCGCGGCAGGGTGCCGCGCCAGACCACCGCCTCCAGCCGCGCCTTGTCGTCCTTCAGCGTGAAGTAGCAATGGCCGGAGGAATGCGCTCCCCGGAAGCCCGATATCTCGCCGCGCACACGCACATAGCCATAGGCGTCCTCGACCGTGCGCTTCAGCGCGGCCGAGATCTCCGAGACTGTGAATTCGACGACATTGACGGCGGCATCGCTCATGGCGTCATGGGTGACGCGGGACGCGGTCAGGGTCAAGGGCCGTGCTATTTCCCTGACCGGTCCATGCTAGAACGCGCCAATGACATCTCACGATTTCACCGCCACCCGCCTGTTCCTGCGTTCCACCCGCTTTGTGGCGGGGAGCACGGTCGTGCTCGACCGCAACCAGGCGAATTACCTGGTCAACGTCCTCCGCCTCTCGGATGGCGCCGGCATCCTGGTCTTCAACGGCCGCGACGGCGAATGGCGCGCCTTTCTGCGCGGCGGCGGGCGCAAGTCGTGGAGCCTCGAAATCGGCGAGCCGGTGCGCGCCCAGCCGGCCCATCCCGACCTGCACTACCTCTTCGTGCCGCTCAAGCAGGCGCGCCTCGACTACATGGTGCAGAAGGCGGTTGAGATGGGCGCCGGCCGCCTGCGCCCGGTGCTTTCCCAGCATGGCCAGGTGAGCAAGGTGAACCTGGAGCGCATAGAGGGGAACGCCATCGAGGCGGCCGAGCAGTGCGGCCTCCTGACCATTCCCGCCATCGACGAGCCGATGGCGCTCCGCCACCTGCTGGAAACCTGGGAGGGGCGGGAGGACGGTCGCCGGCTGATCTTCTGCGACGAGGGCGAGGAGCGGGCCGACCCCCTGTCAATTCTGTCGGGGGTGGCGCCGGCGCCGCTCGCTGTTCTGGTTGGCCCGGAGGGCGGATTTTCGCTGGAAGAGCGCCAGTTGCTGCGTTCCCGGCCGTTCGTCGTCCCCCTGCCGCTCGGTCCGCGCATCTTGCGCGCCGATACGGCGGCCGTGGCCGCGATGGCGCTCATCCAGGCCGCGCTGGGGGACTGGCGGAACGCGCCGCCCACCCCACATTGAGCGGGCTTGCACCCGGCCCGGACTCAACTAATCTCACGCCCCGTTTCCCTCTAGCGCCTTGGAAAGCCCTCCTGAATGGCACGCGACGTCTCTGACGCGACGCCGATCGAATCCCGCGACCAGCTGGTGGCGACGCTCGAATCCGGCTCCAAACCCAAATCGGAATGGCGCGTCGGCACCGAGCACGAGAAGTTCGGCTTCTACCTCGCCGACCTGAGCCCGGTGCCCTATGGCGGCCCGCGCGGCATCCGCCGCCTGCTCGAGGCGATGGCGGGGCTGCTCGGCTGGCACCCGATCGAGGACGAGGGCCGCATCATCGGCCTCACCGACCCGCTCGACCTCGGCGCCATCTCGCTCGAGCCGGGCGGCCAGCTTGAGCTCTCCGGCGCGCCGCTGAAGACCATCCACCAGACCTGCCGCGAGGTGAACGCCCACCTCGCCCAGGTGCGCGAATGCGCCACGCCGCTCGGCATAGGCTTCCTCGGCGCCGGCTTCTCGCCGAAATGGTCGCTCGGCGAGACGCCGGTCATGCCCAAGCAGCGCTACGACATCATGCGCGGCTACATGCCCAAGGTCGGCAGCCACGGCCTCGACATGATGCTGCGGACGTGCACCATCCAGGCCAACCTCGATTTTTCCGACGAGGCCGACATGGTGCTGAAGATGCGCGTCGCCCTGGCGCTGCAGCCGGTGGTCACCGCGCTCTTCGCCAATTCGCCCTTCGCCGACGGCCGGCCCAACGGCTTCCAGTCCTATCGCGCCGAGATGTGGAAGGACACCGACACGGCGCGCACCGGCATGCTGCCCTTCGCCTTCGAGGATGGCTTCGGCTTCGAGCGCTATGTCGACTGGGCGCTCGACGTGCCGATGTATTTCGTCAAGCGCGGCGACCACTATTTCGACGCCACCGGCACCACTTTCCGCAGCTACCTTACCGGTGGGCTCGACAACGCGCTCCCCGACGTCAGCCCGACCTTGGCCGACTGGAAGAACCACCTCTCGACGCTGTTCCCCGAGGTGCGCCTCAAGAACTACCTCGAGATGCGCGGCGCCGACGGCGGCCCTGGCCGGCGCATCTGCGCGGTGCCGGCGCTGTGGGTCGGGCTGCTCTACGATTCGGCCTCCCTCGACGGCGCCTGGCAGATCGTCAAGGATTGGACCGGCGCCGAACGCGAGGCGCTGCGCGACGCCGTGCCGAAAAACGGGCTGAAGGCGACCGTGCACGGGCGCAGCGTGCGCGACATCGGCCGCGACATCGTGGCGCTCGCCCGCGAAGGATTGAGCCGGCGTTCCTATCTCAATGGAGAGGGCATCGATGAGACGATCTTCCTGTCGTCCATCGAGGAGGTTCTGGCCACCGGCATGACGCCGGCGGACCAGATCATGCGCGAATACGAGCGCGACTGGCATGGCGATATCGATCGCATCTTCGCGGCTTATGCCTATTGAGGCGCCTGAACCTGTGGCAGACAGTGGTTTTTGATCCCGGTCAAGGTGGCCAAGGCCGTTCGACCGGAAGCTGACCAATAATTGAGGAGGGGCAATACAATGAGCAACACGGTCAATACTATCAATGACATGCACGTCATCGTCGATCTCAGCGGCGAGCGCCGCCCGACGGTGATCGCGGCCGATCTGGCGCGCCAGCTGGATGCCCACCTGACCGGCGTTGCGCTTGCCTTCGAGCCGGTGGTGCCGGTCTATACGATGACCACGCCGCTGCCGACCGACCTCATCGTCGCCGCCCACGAGCAGGCCGTGAACGACGCCAAGGCGGCGGCCGCCGCCTTCGAGCAGATCGCGGCCGGCGCTGGCCTGCGCTACGCCTCGCGCACCACCGAATCGGTCGGTAGCGACGGCCTCGAAGGTGTCACCCGCAGCCTGGCGATGAGCGACCTCTTGGTTGTCGGCCAGCAGAACCCCGATGCGCCCGAGCCCATGCGCGAGGCGCTGATCGAGGCGATGCTCTTCCAGTCGGGCGCCCCCATCCTCATCGTCCCCTATGCCGGGGTCGAGAGCTTCTCGCCCGGCCGCGCCATCGTCGCCTGGGACGGCGGCGCCGCGGCGGCCCATGCCGTGCGCGCCTCGCTGCCGCTTCTCCATCTCGCCCGCGAGGTGGTGGTCGTCATCGTCAAGGAGCACATCAAGCGCTCGACCGAATTGGCCGGTGCCGACATCGCCACCCACCTCGCCCGCCACAACCTGCAGGTCGAGGTGCGCGAGATCACCAATGCCACCGGCGACATCGGCCAGACGATCCTTTCCTTCGCCGCCGACGAGGCCGCCGACTGGATGGTGATGGGCGGCTACGGCCACAGCCGCATGCGCGAGTTCTTCCTCGGCGGGGCAACCCGCGGCATTCTCGAATCGATGACCCTGCCGGTGCTGATGGCGCACTGAGCGTATTCGCTCTGCTGCAGCGCCTGATTGGTTCCCACCTCCCCCTTGGCGGGGGAGGTCGGATTTCGCCCGGTTTGCGCAGCAAACCGGTATTGGAAATCCGGGTGAGGGGGACACCGCTGCGGTGATGGCGACGCGGTGGTGGAGTCGGCCGCGCCGGCGCGAACGCAGCCCTCGCCATCGGCCCTGTCTTGTCGAAATGATTCACCCCTCACCCGGACTGCCTAAGCTTGGCTGCGCCTCGCTAAGGCAGTCCCCCCTCTCCCACAGGGGGAGAGGGGAAAGATTCCTGCTGATGCTCCTGAAAAGAAAAAGGCCCGCCGAATGAACGGCGGGCCAGTTTGCCGGAGCTCCCAGGGGACCAGCAGCTCCGATGAAACGATGGGCTGAGGCGCCTGCCGCACCCGACGGGGAACGGGGCGGGCGCGGCGCTCCTCAGCCGCGTGCGCAGGAAACAGCCCTGCTGCGGAAGCGCTCCTCGGCCGCCGCCTGGACGGCCCTGCGCCGCTCGATCGACATCGCGCCCAGGCGATAGGACGGGTCGTCGCCCAACGGCGAGGCCAGGGCCGAGCGGACGTCGCCCGGGGTCAGGCCGATGTCGCGCAGCATGTGGGCGTCCCATTCCAGCAGCCGGACGACGGCGCGTCGGTTGCGTGCGGTGCGCCAAAGGGCGACGAGGCGGGCAAGGCCGGATTCGATGCGCCGCCGCAGCGTCTCGTCGGTGCTGGCGGACGTGCCGTGGGTGAGTTCGATGGGTGCCATCTTCGTGCTCCTTCGGGTCGTCGCCGGGCGGTCTGCGGCCCAAGTGGGGGCAGGCTTAGGGGGCTCGGCTGTTCGGCGACACCCGCTATATGCACGGGCACGATTGATCATTCCAACGAATGTTTCTAATATCTGCCATCGTTCTGGTTGATGGAAACCCCGAGGCAGAAGATGGCCGCCACGCTCGATCTGGATCAGCTGCGCACCTTCGTCGCGATTGTCGAAACCGGCAGTTTCACGCGCGCCGCCGAGGCCGTGTTCAAGACCCAGTCGGCGGTCTCCATGCAGATGCGCCGGCTGGAGGAGCGCATCGGCAAGCCGATCTTCGAGCGCGATGGCCGCGCCTCGCGGCTGACCGAGGAGGGCGAGCGGCTGCTCGGCTTCGCCCGCCGCATGATGCGGCTGAATGACGAGACCGTCGCCGCCTTCGACGATACCGAGTTGTCGGGCGCCGTGCGCCTCGGCACCCCGGATGACTATGCCGACCGTTTCCTGCCCGAGGTGCTGGCGCGCTTCGCCCGCTCCAACCCGCGCGTCGAGGTGTCGGTGGTCTGCGACCAGTCCTCCGAACTCATCCGCCAGGCCCGCGCCGGCGACATCGACCTCGGCATCGTCACCCATTGCGGCGAGGGCAATGTCGAGGTGATCCGCCAGGAGCCGCTGCTCTGGGTCGCTTCGGCGCATCATTCGGCCCAGGAGGAGGAGGTGTTGCCGCTGGCGCTGTCGAAGCCGCCGTGCATGTGGCGCGCCGCCGCCGTCGAGGCGCTGACCACCGCCGGCCGCAAGTACCGTGTGCTCTACCAGAGCGCCAACGCCACCGCGACGGCGGCGGCCGTGCTTGCCGGCCTGGCAGTGAGCGTGCTCGCCGAATCGGCGCTGCGACCGGGCATGCGGGTGCTCGGCGAGGCGGAAGGCTTCCCGCGCCTGCCCGCCTGCCAGATCGGCCTGGTGCGCTCGTGGAACCGGCCGGCCTCGCCCATCGTCGATGCGCTCGCCGAGCACATCGTCTCCTCCCTCGACAACCTGTCGGTGCCGGCGGTGGCTGCCGCCTGAACAGCCTCTCCTGAAACGAAAGTGCGCGGTTCGGCCGCCGGCCGGATGCCTTTTCCAATTGCACCCGCGGCAGAGCGAATGGCCTCGCTTGAGGCCAGGCGGGGTGGCCGCTTACATGCCGCTCACCTTCGCGAATATGAACAGGAGTAACGACCATGGCGCTGCGCATTGGCGACACCGCACCGGATTTCGAAGCCGAGACCACCGAGGGCAGGATCCATTTCCACGAGTGGCTGGGCGATAGCTGGGGCATCCTCTTCTCCCACCCCAAGGACTTCACCCCGATCTGCACCACCGAGCTCGGCGCCGCCGCCCGGCTCAAGCCGGAATTCGACAAGCGCAACGTCAAGCTGATCGGCCTCAGCGCCGACCCGGTCGACAGCCACGGCAAATGGGCCAAGGACATCGAGGAAACGCAAGGCACCGCGCCGAATTTCCCGATGATCGGCGACGCCGACCTGACGGTGTCGAAGCTCTACGACATGCTGCCGGCTGCCGCCGACCCGAGCGGCCCGCGCACCGCCGCCGACAACCAGACCGTTCGCACCGTCTACGTCATCGGCCCCGACAAGAAGATCAAGCTGATGCTCGCCTATCCCATGTCGACCGGGCGCAACTTCGACGAGATCCTGCGCGTCGTCGATTCGATCCAGCTCACCGCGAAGTTCAAGGTGGCGACGCCGGCCAACTGGAAGGTCGGCGAGGACGTGGTCATCGGCGGCTCGGTCAGCAACGAAGAGGCGAAGAAGATCTGGCCGGCCGGCTGGAAGGAGCCCAAGCCCTATATCCGCATCGTGCCGCAGCCGCGCGGCTAGACACGGGCGGCCCGGCAATGACACGACGGCGCGGCCTCGGGCCGCGCCGTTTTCGTTTTTGGCGCGCATTTTTCCATTGGCGGATCAGTTTTGTCCCCTCCCCCCCACAAGGGGGGAGGGGTCATGTGGCAAGCGCTTAGGGCAGGTCGAACAGCGCACCAGCTTCACAGGAACCGGTATTCCGTTCCCTCCAGCGCGAGGCAGGTGAGGGTGCCGCCATAGACGGCGCCGGTGTCCACATTGATGCGGTTGGGGAAGACGTCCGGCTCGCCCTCCGGCGAGTGGCCGTGCACCACCACGACGCCGTGGTCGCTGCCGTCCCACAGGAAGTCGTCGCGGATCCAGATGAGGTCGTCCGGGTCCTGTTCGTCGAGCGGCACGCCCGGCCGGATGCCGGCATGGACGAAGAGATAGTCGCCGAAGCGGGCGGTGAGCGGCAGCGTCTCGATGAAGCTGCGGTGCGCCGGCGGCATCGCCGCCGCCAGCCTCAGCGCCAGGTCGCGATAGTCGATGCTGCCCCACAGTGAGCGGCCGGTGCTGACGCCATAGGAGGCGAGCGTCGCCTCGGCGCCGTTGGCGAGCCACATCGGTCCGCCCTTCGCCGGGTCGGCCAGGAAGCCTGCAAACATCGCGTCGTGGTTGCCCTTGAGGCAGACGACGTGCCGGTCGGTCGCGCTCATCCGCGCCAGGCGGCCGATGACGCCGGCCGAATCGGGGCCGCGGTCGGTGTAGTCGCCGACATGGATGATGCGGTAGTCCGCCGCCGGGCTGGCGATGAGGTCGGCGGCGATCTTGTCGTGCGCCTCCGCCAGCATGGCGTCGCAGCCATGCACGTCGCCGATGGCGTAGAGCCGCATGCCCTCGGGGGGGCGTGACTGGCCCAGTCGCATCCGTCGCATCCTTCTGCCACTCGTCCGGTCGTCGCCGCCATGCTACCAAGTCTTGCAGCTGGATTGCGACGATGCGTGCATTGGTCATTGAGAACTATGTCGGCACGACGCTCGGCCAGGTCGGCACCGCGCTCGACGAGGCCGGCGTCGCGGCCGATGTCCGCCGCATGTGGAACGGCAGCGCGCTGCCGCCGGACCCGAACGGCTACGACGCCCTGGTCGTGCTCGGCGGTGAGCAGAGCGCGGTCGACGACGACGAGCATCCCTACCTGCCGCAGGTGGCGGCGCTGACCCGCGCCTTCGGCGAGGCCGACAAGGCGGTGCTCGGCATCTGCCTCGGCGCCCAGCTCGTGGCGCGCGGCCACGGCGCCCGGAACATCCTCGGCCGCCCCATCGAGTTCGGCTGGCACGCGGTCGAGCCGACCGCGGCCGGACGCCGCGATCCGGTCCTCTCCGCGCTCGGCGATGGCGCGCCGCTGTTCCATTGGCACCTCGACACCTTCACCCTGCCGCCGGGCGCCACCCATCTGGCGTCGAGCGCCTTGACCGCGATGCAGGCCTTCCGCGTCGGCCGCGCCGTCTATGGCATCCAGTTCCATTTCGAGGCGGACCGGAAGCTGGTGGCGCAGTGGAACCGCGATTTCGCCGAGGTGATCGAGGCGGAGACACCCGATTGGCCGGAGCGCCACGCCCGCGAGGCCGCTCATCATGGCGCGGCGGCGGATGCCGCCGGGCTCGCCATCGCCCGCGCCTGGGTCAAGCTCGTCCGCTGAAACGTCTGCGCGGCCTTTCCCGGGATCGCCGGGTGGATTAGGGTCAAATCGCCATCTTCAAGGGGTACATCGATGAAATCGCTCGCCATTCTCGCCGCGGCGCTCGCCGCCACCATCGGCTTCGCGCATGCCGGTCCGCTGCCCGACCTCAAGGGGCGGACGGTGGTCGCGGTGACCGAGAACGCCTATACGCCGCTCAACTTCGCCGACCCCAAGACCGGCCAGGGCATCGGCTGGGAGTACGACGCCTTCAACGAGATCGCCAAGCGCCTCGACTTCAAGGTCGACTGGAAGCTGTCGAGTTGGGACACCATGATCCAGGGCGTCCAGCAGGGGCTCTATGACGTCGGCATGGACGGCATCTCGATCACCGACGACCGCAAGCAGCAGGTCGATTTCTCCGCTCCCTACATGGTCTCGGAGCAGTTCATGCTGGTGCGCGGCGACGAGACGCGCTTCACCGACGCCAAGTCGCTCGGCGCCGGCGACTTCCTCATCGGCGCCCAGGCGGGCACCACCAACTTCTACACCGCTCTCGACGTGACCGGCACCGACGACAAGAACCCGAGCCCGCGCATCAAGCTGTTCGACACCTTCGGCGCGACGGTGGCGGCGCTCAAGGCCGGCGACGTCGACGCGGTGTTCATGGATAACGCCTCGGCCGCCGGCTACATGGGCGCCTCGCCCAATTCGTTCAAGATCGCCGGCGATCCCATCGGCCACGACGAGTTCGGCTTCATCTTCCAGAAGGGCTCCGATCTGGTCGAGCCGGTCAACGCGGCGATTCAGTCGATGAAGGACGACGGCACGCTCGACGCGCTGAACAAGAAGTGGTTCTTCGACTACAACAACCAGCAGTGACCGAGGCCGAAACGGCGCGCTCCCTGGGCGCGCCGACCGGAAGAAGAGAGCGCCGCGAGTTCCCCTTCTGGCTGCTCGCGGCGATCCTCTTGGGCCTGCTGCTCTGCTGGCTGTTCGTCGTCAACGGCAACTACCGCACGATTCTTCTGGCCCTCACCCATGGCGTCTTCACCACCGCCTGGGTGTCGGTGGTCGCCTATGCCGCCGCCGCCGTCGTCGGCCTGGTGGTGGCGCTCGGGCGCGGCTCGCGCTGGCGTGTCGTGCGCGAGGCGGCGACCTTCTACGTCGAGATCGTGCGCGGCATTCCGGTGCTGGTGCTCCTCTTCTATGTCGCCTTCGTCGGCGCCCCGGCGCTGGTCGCGGCATGGAACTGGCTCGCCACCTGGCCGATCGCCTGGGGCCTGCTGCCCGCCCTCACGATTCGCGGCTTCGACATGACCGCGCGGGCGGTCTTCGCCCTCACCGTCAGCTATTCGGCCTTCCTGTCGGAGATCTTCCGCGCCGGCATCGAGGCGGTGCCCAGGACGCAGATCGAAGGCGCCTATGCCCTCGGCCTGTCGCGCATGATGACCTTCCGCTTCGTCATCTTCCCGCAGGCCTTCCGCGTCGTGCTGCCGCCGCTCGGCAACGACTTCGTCGCCATGATCAAGGATTCGGCCCTGGTCTCCTCGCTCGGCGTCCAGGACATCACCCAGCTCGGCAAGGTCTACTCGGCGTCGACCTTCCTGTTCTTCCAGACCTACAACGTCGTCGCCTTCCTCTACCTGGTGATGACCGTCGGGCTGTCGCTCATGGTGCGCGGGCTCGAGCGCACTCTCAAGCAGCACGGCTGGGAAGGCGCCGGGCAGGGCAGCGAAGGATCCGTCAGCCGACGATGATGATGTGCAGGTTGCGCGGGCCGTGGGCGCCGAGCAGCAGGATCTGCTCGATGTCGCCGGAGCGCGACGGGCCGCTGACCAGGTTGACCGTGCGCGGCAGCAGGCCGTCGCCGTCTTCGGTCCTCAGCCTGTCCCACACCGCCTCGTAGTCGCCGACGAGGTCGGCGGCGAAGAGCACCGCGATCTCCGTCTCGGGCAGGAAGTTGAGCGTCGTCGGGTTGTCCGCGCCGGAGAGGAAGGCGAGCGTGCCGGATTCGGCGATGCCGGCGAAGGCGTGGCTGACCGAGACCGCGTCGCTGTCTTCGGCGGCGCCGTGCCTGGTCTCGATCTGCGTCTTGCCCCAGGGCATGGCAGCCAGGCGCTGGTCGGCGCCCATGCGCACCGAGGCCGGCAGGTTGCGCTGGCGCAGGAACTCGGCGACCGCCTCCGGCACCTCTTCGGCCGTGGCGACCCGCGCCACGCTTGCCGAGAGCTTCTCCGCCAGCCGCACGAACAGCGCCAGCCGCTCGGCCTCGGGCAACTGCCCCCGTGCCGGCACCACGCCGCGCGGCCGCGTCCTCAGCCGGTTGTCGACCGTCGCATTGCGCGACGGCTCCGCCCCGGTGACGCCGAGCGAGCGGCGGATCTTGCCGAAGATGGCGTCGCGGCCGCTCATGCCGCCTTCCTCCGCTCGGCCCACATTTCCTGGAACGTCTGCCCTTCGGGCGCCGGCATGTCGCGGTGCCTGGTCCAGCCGCCGGCGAGCGGCAGCCGCCTGAAGCGGCCGCGCCGCGCGCCGAGATTGCCGAGCACGCGCATCACCAGCCTGGTGCCGAAGTGATAGAGCCGCGGGTGGCGCGCGACCCACGCCCACATGCCGATGCCCCAGCGCCAGGTTGCCGGCGATAGGGCGCGCTCGAACTCGCGCTCGCGCCAGTGGCGCAGCATGTTGGGCAGCGGGATCTTCATCGGGCAGACGCTCTCGCAGCGCCCGCACAGGGTCGAGGCATTGGGCAGGTGGCCCGCCTGGTCGATGCCGATCAGGGTGGGGGTGAGCACCGAGCCCATCGGTCCGGGATAGACCCAGCCATAGGCGTGGCCGCCGACCTCCTGGTAGACCGGGCAGTGGTTGATGCAGGCGCCGCAGCGGATGCAGCGCAGCATGTCCTGGAACTGGGTGCCGAGCATCGCCGAGCGGCCGTTGTCGAGGATGACGACGTGGTACTCCTCGGGCCCGTCGGGATCGCCCGGCCGCCGCGGCCCGGTCGCAAACGTCGTGTAGACCGCCATGTCCTGACCGGTGGCGGCGCGCGACAGCACCCGCATGATCTGGCTGACGTCGTTCAGCGTCGGCGTGATCTTCTCGATCGAGGTGAGCACGATGCACACCCGCGGCAGCGTCTGGGTCAGGTCGCCGTTGCCCTCATTGGTGACGATCACCGAGGTGCCGGTCTCGGCGACGAGGAAATTGGCGCCGGTGATGCCGACATCGGCGGCCAGGAAGCGCTTGCGCAGGACCGCGCGCGCCTCGGCCAGCAGCAATTCTGGCGAGCTGAGGTCGCGGTCGGCAGGCAGCTCGGTGTGCACCCGGCGGAAATCCGCTTCCACCTGTTCCTTGGTCAGGTGCACCGCCGGGGCGATGATGTGGCTCGGCGGCTCGTGGCGGATCTGGATGATGTATTCGCCGAGGTCGGTCTCCACCGGCTCGATGCCGTTCGCTTCAAGGTGCTGGTTGAGGGCGATCTCCTCGCCGATCATCGTCTTGCCCTTGGTGACGGTCTTCGCCCCCACCCTCCGGCAGATGTCGAGAATGATGTCGCGCGCCTCGGCCCCGGTCTCGGCGTAGTGCACCACGCCGCCGGCCTCGGTCACCTTCTCCTCATAGGCTTCGAGATAGAGGTCGAGATGCGCCAGCGTGTGGTTCTTGATCTCGCGCGCCTCATCGCGCAGCGCCTCGAACTCGGGCAGCGCGGCGACCGCATCCAGCCGCTTGTAGACGAAGTTGCCACGCACGAAGCCCAGCGTCTTCTGCAGCTGCGGGTCGGCGAGCGCCCGCCTGGCGTTCTGCTTGAAGGCAGTGGAGGTGGCGTCCATCAGCGTTTCGCCTCGCCGATCGGCGGCGTGTCGGTCATGCCGGCGAGCACCTCGGCGACGTGGCGGGCGACGATCGGTTGGCCCTGGCGCTTGAGCTTGCCGGCCATGTTCATCAGGCAGCCGAGGTCGCCAGCAAGCAGCATGTCGGCGCCGGTCTCGACGATGTGCGCAACCTTCTTCTCGACGATGCCGTTGGAAATGTCGGGATATTTCACGCTGAACGTGCCGCCGAAGCCGCAGCAGGCATCGGCCTCTTGCAGATCCTTGATGGTCAGGCCGGCAACCGATTTCAGCAGCTTGCGCGGCTGCTCGCGCACGCCAAGCTCGCGCAGGCCGGCACAGGAATCGTGATAGGCCGCCGTGCCGTCGAAGGCGGCATCGACGTTGGTCATGCCGCGCACGTCGACCAGGAAGCTGACGAGCTCGAACACCTTGGCCGAGAAGGCCTGGGCGCGCGCCTCCCAGGCGGCGTCGCCGGCAAACAACTTGGGATAGTGGACTTTGAGCATGCCACCGCAGGAGCCGGACGGCGCCACAACGTAGTCGTAGGCCTCGAAGGCGGCGATCACCTGCTCGGCGATGGCGCGGGTGTCCTTGCGGTCGCCGGAATTGTAGGCCGGCTGGCCGCAGCAGGTCTGCTTGACCGGCACCTCCACCGTGCAGCCGGCCGCTTCGAGCAGCTTCACGGCGGCAAATCCGACGGTCGGGCGGAAGAGGTCGACGAGGCAGGTGACGAACAGGCCGACCCGCGGGCGGCCTTGCATTTCCGGCATTGTTCTTCCTTGACGCGCATTGAGCCGCGTCCCTGTTCGATAGCAGGCCGGGCAGGGGTCCATCAACCTGGATGCCGTGCGCCCTTTTTGCCGTTTCGCCGGGCTTTGCGCTATGGTCGCCGGCCGGAGGAGGAGCCCGCATGACCGCCATCGCCATGCCCGAGATCGACGAGCGCATCATCGCCCGCCGCGAATCCATCGTCGCCGGGCTTGCGGCCATCGTCGGCGCCGACGCGGTCATCAGCGAGGAGGACGAGCGCCGCGCCTACGAGACCGATGCGCTCACCGCCTACCGGGCGGTGCCGCTGGCAGTGGTCCTGCCGGCCTCCACCAGCCAGGTCTCGGCGGTGCTCAACTATCTCGGCAGCCAGGGCGTCAAGGTGGTCGCCCGCGGCGCCGGCACCTCGCTGTCGGGTGGCGCGCTGCCCTCGCCCGATGCGGTCGTCCTCGGCCTGGCGCGCATGAACCGCATCCTCGCCGTCGACTACGACAACCGTGTCGCCACCGTCGAGGCCGGCGTCACCAACATCAACATCTCCAACGCCGTCGCCCATAAGGGCTTCTTCTACGCCCCCGACCCGTCGAGCCAGCTTGCCTGCACCATTGCCGGCAACGTCGCGATGAATTCGGGCGGCGCCCACTGCCTCAAATACGGCGTCACCACCAACAACGTGCTCGGCGTCAAGATGGTGCTGATCGACGGCACGGTGATCGACATCGGCGGCGCCCATCTCGATGCGCCCGGCTACGACCTGCTCGGCCTCGTCGTCGGCTCGGAAGGCCAGCTCGGCGTCGTCACCGAGGTGACGGTGCGCATCCTGCGCGCGGCGGAAGGCGCGCTGCCGATGCTGATGGGCTTTGCCAGTGCCGAAGGCGCCGGCGGCTGCGTCGCCGCCATCATCGGCTCGGGCATCGTCCCGGTGGCGATCGAATACATGGACGGCCCGGCGATCAAGGCCTGCGAGAACTTCGCCCATGCCGGCTATCCGCTCGACGTCGAGGCGATGCTCATCGTCGAGGTGGAGGGCTCCGAGGCCGAGATCGCCGACCTGATCGGGCGCATCACCGAGGTCGCCGAAGCCTTCCAACCGCAGGTCGTGCGCGTGTCGCAGTCGGAGGCGGAGAGCGCCGCCATCTGGAAGGGGCGCAAGGCCGCCTTCGGCGCCATGGGCCAGATCGCCGACTATCTGTGCATGGACGGCGTCATCCCGACCGGGCGCCTGCCCGAGGTGCTCACCCGCGTCGGCGAGATCTGCGCCGGCTACGGGCTCGCCGTCTCCAACATCTTCCATGCCGGTGACGGCAACCTGCACCCGCTCATCCTCTACGACGCCAACAAGCCGGGCGACATCGAGAAGGCGGAACAAGCCGGCGCCGACGTGCTCAAGCTCTGCGTCGAGGTCGGCGGCTGCCTGACCGGCGAGCACGGGGTGGGCATCGAGAAGCGCGACCTGATGACGGTCCAGTTCACGGGCGTCGATCTCGCCCAGCAGATGCGGGTGAAGAGCGTCTTCGATCCCGCCTGGCTGTTGAACCCGGCCAAGGTCTTCCCGCTGGAGGGGCGGCCGGAACGGGCGGCGACGGGATAAGTCAAGTAATTTGAGGCGCTTGTGGTGTTGTCCCCTCTCCCTTTGTGGGAGAGGGCTTTCGACCTTTGCCTCGCAGGCGGCCTTGCCGCCGAGGGGCTTAGGACGAAAGGGTGAGGGGTCTAGGCACCGATCGACGGCACGTCATCGTCCTCTTGCCTTCCTCCGCCGACTTACCCCTCACCCTGTTTTTCTAAGCTCGCTGTCGCTCGCCAAGAAAAGCAGCCCTCCCCCACAAGGGGGGAGGGGACCAACGCAGCAGCTTCGAGACGCATCCTCACCACAGGTTCTTGCCGTCGATCTCCTTCACCGCGACCGCGGCGAGGTCGAAATCGTCGAACAGGCGCGCATTGACGCCGATCCTCGGATTGTCGAAGTCCGCCTTGCCGGTCGACCAGTCGGGCGATTCCGAATAGGTGGTGCAGCCGCAGACCGGGCAGAAGTGATGCAGCACGGTGTAGCTGTTCCACTGATAGGTGGCGACGCGGTCGCGCGCCGTCGTCAGGCGGAATTCCTTCGGCGTGTAATAGGCCCACAGCGCCCCGCGCTTGGAGCAATAGGAGCAGGTGCAGGCGGTGACGCTTTCCGGCGCGGCACTCACCTCGAATTGCGTCGCCTTGCAGTGGCAGCTTCCCTTCAGGATCATGGATCGGGTTCCTCGCATCTCTGTCGATCGCGGCGCATCCTAGCGCAGGGCTGCTGACAGCCTCGTGGCAGGAGGTAGAAGCATCCCAGAGTTGAGCCGCGTCAAGGCGCCGGCAGGGCGGCCGGCAATGCTCGCGCCATGGACAAGGTCCGTATCGAACAGCACTCGTGCTTCGGCCTCATCTGGGCCGCCGGCTGGCTTTTCACCATCGGTTTCCTCAAGCTTGGCTTCTGGCAGGGCGTCTTCGCCATCGTCATCTGGCCCTATTACATCGGCACCTGGGTGGCGGCGCTCGCCACCTGACGGCGACTGCGGTCTTTCCTCGCGCCTCTGCGGTCGCTATTGCTTGCCTGCCGAAGTGAGCAAAGGCTCCAGCGCCGGGACGGGCGCAGGTGGGGGACCCTGAGGCGTGAGCGAACCGCTTCTGCCGATCGACGAGACCGAGATTGCCGACATCATCGGCCTTGCCGCCGACCGGCGGACGCCGCTGTCGGTGATGGGCGGCGGCACGCGCTCCGGGCTCGGCCGCCCGGTGCAGACTGCCGCGTCGCTCTCCACCGCCGAGATGCGCGGCGTCACCCTCTACGAGCCGGCCGAACTGGTGATTTCGGCCAAGGCCGGCACGCCGCTTGCCGAGGTCGAGGCGCTGCTCGCCGAAAACGGCCAGCATCTCACCTTCGAGCCGCCCGACCATCGCCGCCTTTACGGTTCGACCGGTGAGCCCACCATCGGCGGCGTCGTCGCCGCCAATCTCTCCGGCCCCCGCCGCATCGTCGCCGGCGCCGCCCGCGACGGCCTCATCGGCGTGCGCGCGGTCACCGGCCGTGGCGAGGCGGTCAAATCCGGCGGCCGCGTCATGAAGAACGTCACCGGCTACGACCTGGTGAAGTTCCTCGCCGGCTCCTATGGCACGCTTGCCGTGCTCTCCGAGGTGACCTTCAAGGTCTTGCCCGCGCCCGAGACCGAGTCCACGCTGGTGATCGAGGGCCTCGATGACGCCGCCGCGGTGGCCGCGCTCTCGGCGGCCCTGGGCACGCCCTTCTCGGTGACCGGCGCGGCGCACATCCCGCTCTCCAGCAAGGGGCCGGGGCACACCTGCATCCGGCTCGAAGGCTTTGCCGCCTCCGTCGCCGACCGGGCGGAGCGCATGCGCGCTCTGCCGGGCCCCTTCAGCGGCGCCACCCTGCTCGACGAAGCCCAGTCGGCCGCCCTGTGGGCCGCCATCCGCGATCTCGACGCGCTCAACGCGCCGCCTTTGGCGCCGGTCTGGCGGCTGTCGCTGAAGCCCGGCGACGCGCCGGCGCTGGTCGAGAAGCTGCACCGCAGCTTCGACTGCCGCGCCCTCTACGATTGGGGCGGCGGGCTGGTGTGGATCGCTGGCGGCGAGGGCTGGGACGCGGGCGCCGAGACGGTCCGTGCCGCCGTCGCCGCGGTCGGCGGCCATGCCACGCTGGTCCGCGCGGCCCACGACGTGCGCAACGCCGTCGACGTCTTCCAGCCGCTGCCCGAGCCGCTGATGGCGCTTACCCGCAAGCTCAAGGAGAGCTTCGACCCCGCCGGCATCCTCAACCCCGGCCGCATCTACGCGGGGCTGTGAGCCATGCAGACCAGTTTCACCCTCGCCCAGCTCGCCGACCCGGATGTCGCCAATTCGGAGAAGATCCTCCGTTCCTGCGTCCATTGCGGTTTCTGCACGGCGACCTGCCCGACCTATCTCATCCTCGGCGACGAGCTCGACAGCCCGCGCGGGCGCATCTACCTGATCAAGGACATGCTCGAGGGCGGCAAGCCCGCCAACGTCGAGGTGGCGCGCCACGTCGACCGCTGCCTGTCGTGCCTGGCCTGCATGACCACATGCCCGTCGGGCGTCGACTACATGCATCTCGTCGACCACGCCCGCGCCCACATCGAGAAGACCTACCGCCGGCCCTTCGCCGACCGCCTGACCCGCGCGCTGCTGGCCTTCGTTCTCCCTTATCCGCAGCGCTTCCGGGTGGCGCTGAGGGGCGCCCGGCTCGTCCGGCCCTTCGCCGGGCTGGTGGCGAAGCTGCCCGGCGGCAATCGCCTGGCGGCGATGCTCAAGCTGGCGCCGAAGACTTTGCCGCCGCGCTCGCCGGCGAGCCGCTACGGCATCTTCCCGGCCACCGCTGCGCGCCGGCGGCGGGTGGCGCTCTTGCGCGGCTGCGCCCAGTCGGTGCTCGATCCCGACATCAACGAGGCCGCCATCCGTCTGCTCACCCGCAACGGCGTCGAGGTGGTGCAGGCGGCTGACGAGGGCTGCTGTGGCGCGCTCACCCATCACATGGGGCGGGCGCACACTTCCCATGAGTTCGCCCGGCGCAACGTCGATGCCTGGACCAGGGAGATCGAGCACGGCGGGCTCGACGCCATCATCGTCACCACGTCGGGCTGCGGCACCACGGTCAAAGACTACGGCTTCATCCTGCGCAACGATCCCGCCTATGCCGACAAGGCGCGGCGCGTATCGATCCTGGCAAAGGACATCACCGAATTTCTCGAGACCCTCGACCTCGGCACGCCGCAGAACGGCAAGGGACTTGCCGTCGCTTATCACGCCGCCTGCTCGCTGCAGCACGGCCAGCAGGTGACGGCAGCGCCGAAGAAGCTGCTCGCCCGCGCCGGCTTCGACGTGCGCGACGTGCCCGAGGGCCACATCTGCTGCGGCTCGGCCGGCACTTACAACATGCTCCAGCCGGAGCTTTCCGCCCGCCTGCGCGACCGCAAGGTCAACAACATCGACGCGACCGGCGCGCGTCTGGTCGCCGCCGGCAATATCGGCTGCATCACCCAGATCGCCAGCGGCAGCAAACTGACCGTCGTCCACACCGTCGCGCTTCTCGACTGGGCCTATGGCGGGCCGCGGCCGGCGGGGCTGTAGGCAAGGCGCCCCTTGCGACTCCCATCACAATTCCCTAGCCTTGCATCGTCTCAACGGGGTGCCCGTCGTGGGCTGAGAGGCAACCTGCCAACCCGTCGAACCTGATCCGGATCATGCCGGCGGAGGGATTGAGGATGCGTCACACACCCAAGCGCCACATGCCGTCCGCCGGGCAGCCGCAGCCTGGAGGGCGTTGAACCATGATGGACATCAGCATCCCCGCCATCGGCGCGGCGCTCGACGACCTGCGCGCCGAACGCCCGCTCGTCCACAACATCATCAACTACGTGGCGATGAACATCGCCGCCAACGTTCTGCTGGCGATCGGCGCCTCGCCCGCCATGGTTCATGCCCGCGAGGAGGTCGAGGACTTCGTCGCCATTTCCAGCACGCTGGCGATCAACATCGGTACCCTGTCGCCGCCCTGGGTCGAGGCCATGAAGCTCGCCGCCGCAAAAGCGGTGGCGCTCGGCAAGCCGTGGGTGCTCGACCCCGTCGGCTGCGGCGCGACGCCCTACCGCACCGGCGTCTCGGCGGAGCTGGCGGCGATGATGCCGACGATCATCCGCGGCAATGCCAGCGAGATCATGAGCCTCGCCGGCGCGGCCGGCGCCGGCGGCCGCGGCGTCGATTCGACGTCGCGCTCCGATGCCGCCATCGAGGCGGCGCGCGCGCTCGCCAACAACACCGGCGCCGTCGTCGCCGTCACCGGCGAGACCGACTACGTCACCGATGGTGCCAGCGTCGTCGCCGTCACCGGCGGCCATGCGCTGATGCCGTTGTCGACCGCGCTCGGCTGTGCGCTCACCGCGACCGTTGCGGCCTTCGCCGCCGTGCGGCCGCCATTCGAGGCGACGGTCGCGGCCCTTGCCATCTATGCCGCCGCCGGCGAGGAGGCCGCCAGCCGCTGCCGCGGGCCGGGCCATCTGCCGGCCGAACTCTGCGACGCGCTGCATGGCATGAACGCCACGGCCTTGGCGCTGAAGACGCGGATCGCGATGGTCTGATGCCGGGGCGCATGGATTTCGACCTGTCGGTCTATCTGGTCACCGACCATGCGCTGTGCGGTCAGCGCGGCGTCATCGAGACCGTGCGCCAGGCGATCGCCGCCGGCGCAACCATGGTCCAGCTCCGCGATCCCACGGCCAAGACCCGGGCGCTGGTCGAGGAGGCGCGGGCGCTGGTCGCACTGCTGAGGCCGGCCGGAATTCCCTTCATCGTCGACGATCGCGTCGACGTGGCAATCGCGGCGCAAGCCGACGGCGTCCATCTCGGCCAGTCCGACATGGCCGTTGCCGATGCCCGCGCCCTGATGGGGCCGGGGCCGCTCCTCGGCCTCTCGATCACCGCAATGGCCGATCTCGCCGTGTCCGATCTCGAAGGCGTCGATTATCTCGGCGTCGGCCCGGTCTTTCACACCGCCACCAAGGCCGATGCGGCGCCGGCCATGGGCCTGGCGGGGCTCGCCGCCGTGCGCGCTGCCTCATCCCTGCCGATCGTCGCCATCGGCGGCATCGGCAGCGGAGAACACGGCCGCGACGATCGCGGCGGGGGCCGATGGCGTCGCCGTGGTTTCGGCGATCTGCGCCGCGCCGGATGCCGGGGAAGCTACGCGGCGCCTCGCCGAAATCGTGGCGGCGGCGAAACGGCTTTAGGTCTTGAGCCTGTACCCGGTGCGGAAGATCCAGGCGATGATGCCCAGGCAGACGGCGAGGAACACGAAGGTCATGGCAAGGCTGACGAAGACGTCGACGTCGGCCAGCCCATAGAACGCCCAGCGGAAGCCGCTGACCAGATAGACCACCGGGTTGAACAGCGTCACCGTCTGCCACAGCGGGCGGCAGCATCTTGATCGAATAGAAGCTGCCGCCGAGGAAGGTGAGCGGCGTGATGATCAGGAGCGGCACGATCTGCAGCTTCTCGAAGCCGTCCGCCCAGATGCCGATGATGAAGCCGAACAGCGAGAAGGTGACCGCGGTGAGCACCAGGAAGAGGATCATCACCAGCGGGTGCTCGACATGCAACGGCACGAAGAAGCCGGCCGTCGCCAGGATGATGAGGCCGAGCATCACCGATTTGGTGGCGGCGGCGCCGACATAGCTGATGACGATCTCGAGATAGGACACCGGCGCCGACAGGATTTCGTAGATGGTGCCGATGAACTTCGGGAAGTAGATGCCGATCGAGGCGTTCGAGATGCTCTGGGTGAGCAGCGACAGCATGATCAGGCCGGGGACGATGAAGGCGCCGTAGCTGACGCCCTCGACGCTTGAGATGCGCGTCCCGATCGCCGCGCCGAAGACGATGAAATAGAGCGACGTCGACAGCACCGGCGAGATGATGCTCTGCATGATGGTGCGGAAGGTGCGCGCCATCTCCCAGCTGTAGATGGCCCATATCGCCCTGAGGTTCATCGGCGGTCGCTCACCAGGTTGACGAAGATGTCCTCAAGCGAACTCTCCTTGGTGCGGAGGTCCTTGAGATGCAGGCCCGCATCGCGAATGGCGCTGAGCAGCGCGGTGATGCCGGTGTGCTCGGCCTGGGTGTCGTAGGTGTAGGTCAGCTCGCAGCCGCCATTGTTGAGGTCGAGGTTGTATGTCGACAGCGACGCGGGGACCGCCGCGAGCGGCTGCTGCAGCTGCAGCGTCAGCTGCTTCTTGCCGAGCTTGCGCATCAGCGCGGCCGTCTCTTCCACCACGATCAGCTCGCCGTGGTTGATGACGCCGATGCGGTCGGCCATCTCCTCGGCTTCCTCGATGTAGTGCGTGGTCAGGATGACGGTGACGCCGGATTCGCGCAGGCGCCGCACGACCGCCCACATATCCTTCCTCAGCTCGACGTCGACGCCGGCCGTGGGCTCGTCGAGGAACAGCACGCTCGGCTCGTGCGCCAGGGCCTTGGCGATCAGCACCCGGCGCTTCATGCCGCCGGAGAGCTGCATGATCTTGGCGTCCTTCTTGTCCCACAGCGACAGGTCCTTCAGCACCTTTTCGAGGTAGCCGGGATCAGGCCGCTTGCCGAAGACGCCGCGGCTGAAGCTGACCGCCTGCCACACCGTGGCGAAGGCGTCGGTGGTCAGCTCCTGCGGCACCAGGCCGATCATCGCGCGGGTGTGGCGGAAGTCGCGCGCGATGTCGTGGCCGTCGACGGTGATCGTGCCGGGGCCGGGATTGACCAGGCCGCAGACGATGCCGATGAGCGTCGTCTTGCCGGCGCCGTTGGGGCCGAGCAGGCCGAATATCTCGCCGCGGCGGATTTCCAGATTGATGCCTTTCAGGGCCTGGAAGCCGGTGGCATAGGTCTTGGAAAGACCGGAAATCGCGATAATCGGCTGTTGGGAAGCACTTCCGGTCGCCATGCAAGGGTCTCCCGCCGCGGGCGACACATATGGGCAGGATGTCGCAGGGTTGCAAGGCGCCGGAATGAGGCTCTTGCAAACCACTGCCAATCGGGTTTTTTGCGGGCCGCGGCTGTGCCATAGAGAGGCCGCAACAGGGGAAGGGAAGGCCAGCAGATGTCGGTTGTGGAACAGAAGCCAACTGTCCAGGGCGTTGAAATCCGTGGGAGCTGGGCCCCGCGCTATGAGGAAATCCTCAGCGAAGGGGCAGTCGCATTCCTCGCCGGCCTCCACCGCAAGTTCAATCCGTCGCGCCTGAGGCTGCTCAGCCTGCGCGAGGAGCGCCAGGCCCGCCTCGACGCCGGCGCCCTGCCGGATTTCCTGCCCGAGACCGCCCATGTCCGCGCCGGCGACTGGCGCGTGGCGCCGATCCCCGCCGACCTCCTCGACCGGCGGGTCGAGATCACCGGGCCGACCGACCGCAAGATGGTCATCAATGCCCTCAATTCCGGCGCCAAGGTCTTCATGGCCGATTTCGAGGACGCCAATTCGCCGACCTGGGCCAACCAGATCGAGGGCCAGATCAACCTCAAGGACCGCTGGGCGGACAAGATCGACTTCACCGACCCGGTGACCGGCAAGGCATACAAGCTCAGTGCCAAGCCGGCCGTCCTGCTGGTGCGCCCGCGCGGCTGGCACCTGCCGGAGGACCACTTCGTCGTCGACGGCCAGTCGATGTCGGGCGGGCTGTTCGATTTCGGCCTCTATGTCTTCGTCAACGCCAAGACGCTGCTCAAGCGCGGCACCGGCCCCTATTTCTACCTGCCCAAGATGGAGAGCCACCTCGAGGCGCGCCTGTGGAACGAGGTCTTCACCCACGCCGAGCAGGCGCTGGGGATTCCGCTCGGCACCATGAAGGCGACCGTGCTCATCGAGACGCTGCCCGCCGCCTTCGAGATGGACGAGATCATCTATGAGCTGCGCGACCACATGGCCGGCCTCAACTGCGGCCGCTGGGACTACATCTTCTCCTTCATCAAGACGCTCAGGAACAAGCCGGAATTCCTGCTGCCCGACCGCGGCCAGGTGGACATGGGCAGGGCCTTCCTCAAGGCCTATTCGGAGCTCCTGATCAAGACCTGCCACCGCCGCGGCGCCTTCGCCATGGGCGGCATGGCGGCGCAGATTCCCGACCGGCGCAACGAGGAGATCAACCGCATCGCCTTCGACAAGGTGCGTGCCGACAAGGAGCGCGAGGCCAAGGCCGGCCACGACGGCACCTGGGTCGCCCACCCGGACCTGGTGCCGGTGGCCAAAGAGGTGTTCGACCGGCTGATGCCCGAGCCGAACCAGCTCGGCCGCATGCGCGAGGACGTCAGCGTCGGGCAGAAGGCGCTGCTCGAAGTGCACGAGGGCACGCGCACCGAAGAGGGCGTGCGCCAGAACATCCGCGTCGGCGTGCAATATATCGAGGCTTGGCTCCGGGGCCGCGGCGCGGTGCCGCTCTACAACCTGATGGAGGACGCCGCCACCGCCGAGATCAGCCGCTCGCAGCTCTGGCAGCAGCTCCACTTCAATGCCGCGCTCACCGACGGGCAGAAGGTGACGGCCGACCTCTTCGACCGGCTGCTCGGCGAGGAGATGGAGCGGGTGAAGAGCGAGATCGGCGCCGACAATTACGCCGCCGGCCGTTTCCCGGAAGCGATCGCGCTCTTCCGCAACCTGTCGACCGCCGAGGCGCTGACGCCCTTCCTGACGCTGCCCGCCTATCGCCTGATCGTGTAGAGCGACACGCCGCCGCCCCAATCTCCCCCTCTCCCCCCGTGGGAGAGGGCTTTCGGCCTTGCCCTCGCCGGCGCAGCCGGCTCCACCACCGCCTGAGCATCACTGCGCCGGAGTCCCCCTCACCCGGATTTCCAAGGCCGGTTTGCTGACGCAAACCGGGGAAATCCGACCTCCCCCACCAAGGGGGAGGTGGGACCTCCACAGATGCCTGCAAATTGGCGAAAGCCTATTCAATCACGCCCCGGCGCGGCCCTTGAGCGGCTTCTCCTCCATCGCCAGGAAGCAGACGAAGCCGATCACCAGCGTGATCGACGCAGCGGCGAAAATCAGGGTGAAGACCGGTCCGATCGGCGTGCCGTTCTTGGCGGCGATGGCGACCAGCCTTTCGAGCGAGCCGATCGCCTGGCCGCCGACGCCGAGTCCGCCCAGGAAAATGGTGCCGAAGACGGCGACCAGGATGGCGCTGCCCAGCGAGCGGAAGAAGTTGAAGGTCGCGGTTGCAGTGCCGAGCTGGTGCGGCTCGACCGCGTTCTGGATCGACACCGTGGTCACCGGATAGATGGTGCCCATGCCGATGCCGCAGATGGCGAGCAGGATCTCGATCTGCCACAGCGGCAGCGCCCCCGAGCCCCAGGCCAGCACCGCCGTGCCGATGACGGCGACCACCAGCCCGATCAGCGGCCCGCGCTTGTAGTGCTCGGTCCACGCCATGATGCGCCCGGCGATCTGCGCTCCGGTGACGGTGCCGCCCATCAGCGCGATCAGCGCCAGGCCCGACTGGCTGGCGGTCAGCCCGACGATCGCCTCGAAATAGATCGGCACGAAGATGGTGAGCCCGACCATGGTGCCGACCACGAAGAAGTTGGACGCCGTGCCGGTGCCGACCACGGGATTGAACATGACGGCGAGCGGCACGAAGGGCTCGGCCGCGGTCAGCAGCCGCGCCGCGAACAGGCCCCAGGCGACGACGGTGGCGATGATCAGGCCGATGACCTGCCAGGAGGTCCAGGGATAGGTGCTGCCGCCCCACGACAGCGCCAGGAGCAGCGTCGTCGCGGCGAAGGCCATCAGCAGCGCGCCGATGACGTCGAGCTTGTGCGGGCGCTCGTGGCGCGGCAGGCGTTTGAGAACGCCATAGGTCATCGCCAGGGCGCCCGCGCCGAGCGGCAGGTTGATCCAGAAGATGAGCGACCAGTGCAGGTTCTGGGCGAAGAAGCCGCCGACCACCGGGCCGACGACGCTGGACGTGACGAACACGGAAGCGAAATAGGCCTGGTAGCGCATGCGCTCGCGCGGCGACACCACGTCGGCGACGATGGTCTGGGCAAGGGCGATCAGGCCGCCGCCGCCGAGCCCCTGGATGAAGCGCGCCGAGATCAGCACGATCATCGCCGGGGCGAGCGCGCACAAGAGCGAGCCGAAGACGAACGTCGCGATGGCGATGAGCAGCATCCTGCGCCGGCCGTAAATGTCGGCGAGCTTGCCGTAGAGCGGCGTCACCGCCGTCGCGGCGAGCAGGTAGGCGGTCACCACCCATTGCAGGTGTTCCAGGTCGCCCAGCTCCGAGCCGATGGTCGGCAGGGCGGTCGCCACGATGGTCTGGTCGAGCGCCGCCAGCAGCATGGCGAGCAGGATGCCGATGATGATCTGGCGGACGGCCGCCTTGTCGAGTGCCGGCGGCTGAGCAGGAGAG
The DNA here is from genome assembly GCA_963830205.1 of uncultured Alphaproteobacteria bacterium. Taxonomy (GTDB): domain Bacteria; phylum Pseudomonadota; class Alphaproteobacteria; order Rhizobiales; family Kaistiaceae; genus CAVSRC01. The sequence continues at coordinate 84,837 of CAWHLP010000012.1, forward strand.
GGCGTGGCGTCGTTCATCGCGGGCGTCGACACGAGTGGCAGAGGAGGCGAAAGGAGGGAACGCCGACTATCTTTAGTGCCGCCGGCGCCAAAAGAAAGGGGCGCCGGTCACCGGCGCCCCGGAATTCGTGGGTTGTGCGGCCTGTCTGGTCGAGAAAGGCTCTACAGCACGATGACCTTGGCGCCCACCTTGGCGCGGTTGTAGAGGTCGATGACGTCGTCGTTGACCAGGCGGATGCAGCCCGACGAGACATTGAGGCCGATGGTCCACGGCTCGCTGGTGCCGTGGATGCGGAAGCCGGTGTCGCCGCCCTTGCCGTAGAGATAGAGGGCGCGGGCGCCGAGCGGATTGTCGCGACCGCCCTTCATGTGGGCGGGCAATATGTGGCCGCGACTGGCCTCGCGCGCGATCATTTCCTTGGGCGGCGTCCAGCCGGGCCACTGCGCCTTGCTGCCGACGCGGACCGTCCCGTGCCAGCCGAAGCCGGTGCGCCCGACGCCGATGCCATAGCGGATCGCCTGGCCGTTGCCGAGCACGTAGTAGAGGAAGTGCCACTTGGGATCGATGACGATCGTGCCGGGCCTCTCCGATGTGCGGTAGCCGACGGTGGTGCGCCTGAACTGGGCCGGCACCTGGCGATAAGGCGACACCTGCTCGGGATAGAGCGCCGGCGACGCGATGTCGCCGGAGAAGATCTGGCTGAGGCCGTTGAACAGCGCGTCGATCGGGTTGTCCTCGGCGCTGGCGACACTGGCGCTGCCGAGCACAACGCCGAGCACCGCCGCCCAAATCAGCTTCTTGACCAACATCTCATTCCCCCTGGGTGTGGCCGTCGCAATCTCGCCGACGATAGCGAATTCGCTTGGGTGCGGGCAACGGCCTGCGTGGTCACGAGGTGGTGAGGCGAGGGCCGTCCGCCGGACGAAGAGCGGACGGCCTCTCGCCCAAGCAGCCGGAAACCCGGCCGCTCCCCCGTCCCCGCTGCTACTTGACGATGACCCTGGTGCCGACCTTTACGCGACCGTAGAGATCGACGATGTCCTGGTTGCGCATGCGGATGCAGCCGGAGGACACCGCGTGGCCGATGGTCCACGGCTCGTTGGAGCCGTGGATGCGATAGAGCGTCGAGCCCAGGTAGAGGGCGCGCGCGCCCAGCGGGTTGTTGACGCCGCCGACCATGTGGACCGGCAGGTTGGGCACGCGCTGGCGCATCTCGTCCGGCGGTGTCCACTCGGGCCACTGGGCCTTGCGGGTGACCTTGTGGACGCCGGCCCATTCGAAGCCCGGCCGGCCGACGCCGACGCCATAGCGCATCGCCATGCCGCCGCCCTCGACGAAGTAGAGGTAGCGCGCCTCGGTATCGATGATGATGGTGCCCTTGGGCTGATCGCCGGAATAGGCGACCTCGCGCGGCAGGAAGGCCGGGTCGATCGGATGGCCATAGCGCGGGTCATAGGTCGGCTGCTGGGAGCGCGGCGCGGCGATCGCCGGCGTGAAGGCCGCCGGCTGCGGCGCCGGCCTGGCGACGCCGAGGCGGTTGGGGGACATCAGCTGGAGCAGCAGCGGGCCGTCGCTGAAGGAAACGGGTTGCGCGGCGGCGTGGCCGCTGTGGAGGATGCCCACGGCAAAGGCGGCAAGCGCAAGCGAAGGGAAGAAGCGGCTGAACATCGGCGTACTCTGTACATGTCGCAACGGGATGCGGTTGCCCGCGGGGCGGAACGGGACCTGCTGACGCCGATGTTTTCGTTGGGCCGTTTCCGTGAGAGACGGTAGTTGGCGCCTCGCCAGCAAATGGTAAATCAATGGTGGCCGTGTGCGGCCATGGTGAACAAAGGGTTACGCCGGAGGCGACAGGTGGCCGATGCAATGGGGCTGGTGACGGGGGAAGACGGCAGGCGCCGCTGCGCCTGGGGCGCCGGCGCGCCGGACTACATGGCCTATCACGACCACGAATGGGGACGGCCGGTCAGCGACGACAACCGCCTGTTCGAGAAGATCTGCCTAGAGGGCTTCCAGTCCGGCCTGTCGTGGCTGACCATCCTCAGGAAGCGCGAGAACTTCCGCAGGGCCTTCGCCGGCTTCGACTATCACAAGGTCGCCCGCTTCAGGGAGAAGGACATCGAGCGCCTGCTTGCCGACGCCGGCATCGTGCGCCACCGCGGCAAGATCGAAGCGACCATCAACAACGCCAGGCGCGCCGTCGAGCTGGAACGCGAGAAGGGGTCGCTCGCCGCCTATTTCTGGGAATTCGGGCCGGATACGGCGGCAAGAGCGCCGAGCGACCCGGAGCGCTTCACCGTCCAGGCGCAGTCGGTCGAAGCGACCGCCCTGTCGAAGGATTTGAAGAAGCGCGGATGGAAATTCGTCGGGGCAACCACCTGCCATGCCTTCATGCAGGCCATGGGGCTGATCAACGACCATCACCCCGCCTGCTGGTGCCACCCGGAGGTGGAAGCAGAAAGGGCGGCTTTCCGCCGCCCTGCCTGAAGCTCTCCGCTGTCCCGCGTGGTCTAGCGGGTGCGCGCCAGTTCGCGGGCGCGCCGCGCGATGTCCGTGCGGGCAAGGCCGATGTCGGCGAGCTGGCGGTCGTTCATCTGGCTCAGCGCCTGGAAGTAGCGGGCCGTCAGGAACCCTTCGGCAACGCCGGCGGCGTAGCGCTTGAAATTGTTCATGGCTGTTCTCCTTCAGGCGCCGGCCGGCTTAGCGGCTCTGCGCCAGCTCCAGGGAACGCAGCGAAGCGTTCTCGCGGGTGAGGCCGATATCGGCGAGCTGACGGTCGCTCATGCGGTTGAACGTGTGGTTCAGGCGGGCCGTATTGAAGCCTTCGGTCAGGCTGTTGAAGACGCGGCTGAAACGGTTCATCGAAGTATCCTCTCTGTTTCCGCTTAGAAGATAGTCACTGTGGAAAAGAGAGGCAGGGGGTTTGCTGCATCGCACCATTGCGTCCAGCGCATGGCAGGCGCCTGAGCAAGGCGAAATTATGACAGCTTCTTAACCAAGCTGTCCGCTGCGCGGCCTTTCACCCCGAAGGAGCCGATGAGATCGGCCAGAACCTGCCGCCGGGCGGCGTCCCACGGCGCCGCCAGGCTGGCGACGAGGTGGGCCTCGGATTTGAGGATCACCCCGTCGGAAAGGATCTTGAGGCCGTTCGCCTTCAGCGTCGTGCCGGTGGTCGTGATGTCGACGATGAGGTCGGCCGCGCCCGAGGCCGGCGCGCCCTCGGTGGCGCCCAGGCTCTCCACGATGCGGTAGTCGGCGATGCCGTGGCCGGCGAAGAAGCGCCGGGTGAGGGTGATGTACTTGGTGGCGACGGTGAGCCTGCGGCCGTGGCGCGGACGGAAGTCGGCAGCGACGTCGTCGAGGTCGGCCATGGTCTCAACGTCGATCCACGCCTCCGGCACGGCCACCACCACGTCGCAATGGCCGAAGCCGAGCGGCGCCACGAAGGCGGCACGCGCCTGCCAGTCGGGCACCGTTTCCTCCACCTGGTCGCGGCCGGTGACGCCGAGATGGACGGCACCGGCGCCGATCTCGCGGGCGATCTCGGGCGCCGACAGATAGGCGACCTCGGCCCCGGCGAGGCCGGCAATGCGGCCGCGATAGCGCCGCGCCGCACCGGAGCGCGTGAGCTCGAGCCCGGCCTTGGCGAAAGCGGCGAGCGTTGCCTCCTGAAGGCGGCCCTTGGAGGGGACCGCGACGATGAGCGGCGCGCTCATGGCTTCGCCCCGATGCGGTCGAGCCAGATGGAGAAGCCCACCGCCGGCACTGCCGCGCCGCCGGAGATCAGCCCCATCATGCGGTCGTAGCGGCCGCCGCCGACGATCTGGCCGCCGTCCGGACGGGCCGCGTCGTGCACTTCGAAGACGAAGCCGGTGTAGTAGTCGAGCCGCCGGCCGAAATCGGCGGCGAAGGTCAGCTGCTTGAGATCGACGCCACGGCCGGACAGCGCCTCGGCGCGTGCCGCGCAGCGGTCGAGCGCCTTGTCGATGGCGAGCCCCTCGCTCCGCGCCAGCCTGCGCATGGCGGCAAGCGCCTTCGCCGGCCGGTCGACGATGGCGAGGAAGCGCGTCAGCACCTTGGCCGGCCGGTCTCCGATGCCGGCGGCGATCACCGCCTTCTCGACGAAACGGTCGGCGATCTCTTCCGCCGTGCGCCCACCGATGGTGGCAAGGCCGGCCGCCTCCAGCGCCTCGGTCGCGCGGTGGCGGGCGCTGGCGCGCTGGCCCCGTCCGACGGTCGCCGCATCGGCGGGAACGCCGCCATTGGCGCGCGCGATCAGCTCGGCCATGCGCTGGCGGTTGCCAAAGTTGCGCGCCAGCCGCCGCTGCCACGGCGGGGAGAGGTCGAGTGCGTCGAGCACCGCGCCGAAGATGGCCGAATCGCCGATGCGCACGGCGGTCGTCTCGACACCGAGCAGCGCGATGGCGTCGAGCGCCAGCTTGAGCGCATCGGCATCGGCGGCGACGCGGTCCATGCGGCCGAGCGATTCGATGCCGGCCTGGAGGAACTCGCCGGGCTCGTTCCGGCGGTAGCGGAACACCGGCCCGAGATAGGCGTAGCCCGCCTTGCGCTCAGCAGCGCCGGTGGCGAGGTGATGCAGGCAGACCGGGATCGTGTAGTCCGGGCGCAGCGCCAGTTCGGCGCCGTCGGCGTCGCTGGTCAGATACAGGCGCCGGCGCAGGTCTTCGCCGGCAAGCTCGACGAAGACGCCCGCCGGGTGGACGATCGGCGGCTCGACGAAGCCATAGCCGGCTTCCGCGAAAAGCCGTCGCAGCGCGTCATGGGACTGGGTCACTGGACGATCCGCCTCAGCGATCGCCGCTTGCTCCCTTCTCCCCCCATGCGGGGGAGAACAGCGCAGCTTGCGGCTCGCGCCAGCGAGACGTTAGCGGAGCTAAGAGGGGGGTTAAGGCACCGCCCTGCCAGCACCCCCCTCTTAGCTTCGCCAGCGATTTTCGCCTTCGGCGAAAACCGGGCTCCGCTACTCTCCCCCGCAAGGGGGGAGAAGGGAGCAAGCGGCACCCCGGAGTCGTCCCTGGCCCACGACCCGCGGCGAGTCACGGCCGCCGCTCACCGCGGCCGAGCAAGCGGTTGACCGCCTCCACCAGGTCGCCCACCGCGACCTCTTCCTGGCCGGGCCGCTCCTCGCGCCACTGGCTGTTGTCCTCGATCTTGGCCGAGAGCTTCTTGCCGAGCTTGAGGTCCTTGATCTGCACCACGCCGCGCGCCTTCTCGTCGCCGCCCTGGATGATGGCGAGCGGCGCATTGCGCCGGTCGGCATATTTCATCTGCGCCTTCATGCCGGCGGCGCCGAGATAGACCTCGGCGGAAATATCGGCGCGGCGGAGATCGGCGACCATCTGCTGGTAGTCGCCCATACGGTCGCGATCGAGCACCAGCACCACGACCGGGCCGGCGGCGTCGACCGTGTCGACCTTGCCGAGCGCGGCGAGAGCCGCCTGCAGGCGCGACACGCCGATGGAGAAGCCGGTCGCCGGCACGTTCTCGCTCCATGAAGCGGCCGACCAGCCCGTCATAGCGTCCGCCACCGCCGACCGAGCCGAAGACGCACCGGCTGGCCCTTCTCGTTCGCGGATCTCGAACAGCAACTCGGCCTCGAACACCGCGCCGGTGTAGTATTCGAGGCCGCGGACGACTGGAGAAATGCGATCCGCCGTGAGCCGATCTGCGCGATAGAGCTGCAAGGTCGTCAGCCATAGACCTGGTAGGTCGTTGTCGTAAATTCGCTTAAGCCAGATCAGCGTATCTTCGTTTCGATCGCCGCGCCTACGCGACATTGTTCACCTTGAGTGGCAGCAAGGCATCATCTGAGTGTCCGGACGACGTTGCGGCGTTTCCAAGCCTCGTCAACGGGATCGACTCCAGCGTTGCCGCGATGCACGAACTTCAGCAACTCACCAATTGCTCTCAGGTTCAAGCCCGGCGCCCTTGCGTGAAGTCGCCGCTCTCGTCCTTCCGCCCTAGGCCCAAGAGCTCCGCACTCCTTCGACGCCCAAGACGGTCCAGCTTGTCGATCGCGCGCAGCACCGCCAGCTTCTGGCGCTCGTCGGTGACGCCGATCGCCTCCATCACGCCGTCGAGCACCTTCCGCGAATTGACCTTGATGACGTACTGCCCGCGCGGAATGCCGATCTCCTCCAGCGTGTCCGCCATCATCATGCACATCTCCGCATCGGCGGCGAGCGAGGCCGAGCCGACCGTGTCGGCGTCGAACTGCATGAACTGGCGGAAGCGGCCGGGTCCCGGCTTCTCGTTGCGGAACACCCAGCCGGCCCGGTAGCTGCGATAGGGCTTGGGCAGGCGCTCGTAGTTCTCGGCGACATAGCGGGCGAGCGGCGCGGTCAGGTCGTAGCGCAGGCTCAGCCACTGCTCGTCGTCGTCGAGGAACGAGAACACCCCCTCGTTCGGCCGGTCCTGGTCCGGCAGGAACTTGCCCAGCGCCTCGGTGTATTCGATCAGCGGGGTCTCGACCGGCTCGAAGCCGTAGCGTTCGTAGACGCGGCGGATGCGCGTCATCATGCGCTCGCTGGCGCGGATGTCCGCGGCCGAGCGGTCGATCAGCCCGCGCGGCAGGCGGGCCTTGGGTTTCTGGTCAGTGGTTGCCATGGCGCGCGGTTCCTATCCCATCGCCGGGAGGGCGGCAAGGTTCCGCGGGGTCGCCGCGGTCCTTCCGGCCCTCATGGCTGGTTAACCCTGAAGCAACATCGGCTGCCGCCGCCAGCCTTCGTTAAGCCTGACCGTGGCAGTGATCGGCGGCGGGGACGGGGTTGGAGCGAGGCCATGAGCGATCTCAGTTTCGACGTCGATCTGACCGTGGGCGCCCAGCCGCGCACCGTCAGCTTCGCCCATGGCGGCGTCATCTTCGTCAAGGGCGACGGCGGCGCGTTCGCCTATCTGGTGCGCTCCGGCGAGGTCGAGATCCGCGGTTCCGGCCATGCCCTGGAAGTGGTCGGGCCGGGTGGGTTGTTCGGCGAGATGGCGCTCATCGACGGCGGCCCGCGCAGCGCCTCGGCAGTCGCCCGCAAGGCGACCGAACTGGTGGTTCTCGACCGGCCGACCTTCGACCGGCTCACCCGCGAGGTGCCCGATTTCGCCCTGAAGGTGATGCAACTCCTTTCCCGGCGCCTGCGCGCCGCCAACCGGCGCACCGCCAGCGACGACACATTGCCCATCGTGCGTCGCGCCAGCCGCAAGAGCGCCTGATCCGCCAAAGGGCGGAAGCCATTCAGAAACCGGTGTGCCGATCCGTGCCGCTCGACGCGGATGCCGCATGAACTATCGGTAATCCGATAGTCAGGCTCTTGGATTCCTCCGTTTTTGAGCCAATTCTCCCCGTCAAATCGCGATTGCGCCGGCTAAGCGCCTTCTTCATCCTCGCCTGGCCGGTCGAGATTCCCGCCCTGAACCCCCGACCGCCCGCCGGCGGCGCGCGAAGGAAACACCCTGGATGTTCGCTTCGTTCTTCCCCAAGCCGCGCCTGCTCTTTCTCTCGGCGATCCTGTGGACGGCCGTGTGCATGGCCGTTTGGTATCTGTTTGCGCGGGATCTGGGCGAGCGTTTCAGCCTCGCCGGGATCTTCGGCGTCCACTATCCGCCGCCCCTCGACCCAACCGGCGGCGATGCCGCTCGCACGACCTTTGCCGCCGCTCACGATGTCGCGGTCGATGCCTGGCTCTACCAGTACATGTTCGTCTGCGGCGCCATCTTTGCCGTGGCGTGGCGCCGGCTGGTGCCCCATCGCTGGTTCTGGTGGTCGGTGGTCGCTTCGTCGGTGATCCTGTTCATCGTCTGGTTCCAGGTCCAGCTCGACGTGCTCATCAACAACTGGTTCGGCTCCTTCTACGACCTCATCCAGAAGTCGCTGGCAACGCCCAATGTCGTCACCTCCCAAGCCTATTTCGGTCAGCTCGCGACCTTCCTCACCATCGCGATGATCTATATCTTCGTCGCCGTCTTCAATGCCTTCCTAGTCAGCCACTACATCTTTCGCTGGCGCTCGGCGATGAACGATTACTACGTCGCCAACTGGCAGCGGCTGCGGCTGATCGAGGGCGCCTCGCAGCGCGTCCAGGAAGACACCATGCGCTTCGCCTCGACAGTGGAGGACCTTGGCGTCAGCCTTGTCGATTCGGTGATGACGCTGATCGCCTTTCTGCCCATCCTTTGGGGCCTGTCGTCCTTCGTGAAGGAACTGCCGATCATCGGCCACGTTCCGCAGGCGCTGGTCATCGTCGCCATCCTGTGGTCGATCTTCGGCACCGGCCTGCTGGCCATCGCCGGCATCCGCCTGCCCGGCCTCCAGTTCCGCAACCAGCGCGTCGAGGCCGCCTACCGCAAGGAACTCGTGCTCGGCGAGGACAATGCCGAGCGCGCTCAGCCGCCGACCCTGGTCGAGCTTTTCGCCAATGTGCGCCGCAACTACTTCCGCATCTATCTCAACTACCTGTATTTCAACGTCGCCCGCTACGGTTACCTCCAGGCCGGCGTCATGGTGCCCTATGTCGCGCTGGCGCCGACGATCGTTGCGGCCGGCTTCACGCTCGGCGTCATGCAGCAGATCCTGCGCGCCTTCGACCGGGTCACCTCGTCCTTCCAGTACCTGGTTAATTCCTGGTCGACGATCGTCGAGCTGATGTCGATCTACAAGCGCCTGCGCGCCTTCGAGGCAACGCTGCACGACGAGAAGCTGCCCGCGATCGAGCAGGAAACCACAGCCGACGCGGTCTGACGGCGGGCCGCAGGCGATCGGAGCAATTTGAACGGTGGCCTACGTCGTTTCTTAAATCGCCTGGCGCAACACTCGCGGCCACTCGAGCGACCGGGAGACACCGCGCATGAACGACACTATCTTCGACGTCGACGTCATCGCCTCCAGCGGCAGCGCGATCCTCATTTTTGTCGACGGCGTCACCATCCACCAGCGCGGCGACGCGGGGCGCCGCGCCTACATCGTCAAGCGCGGCAGCGTCGCGCTCAGCCAGCAGGGCCGGCCGGTGGAGACCATCGGTCCCGGCGAGATATTCGGCGAGGCGAGCCTCATCACCGGCACGCCCCAGCTCGATACCGCCGTCGCCGTCGGCGAGGTGGAGCTGCTGCCGATCGAGGCGGACCTGTTCGACGTGCTGGTGCGCGACGACGAGGATTTCGCCCGCACCGTGATGCGGCTTCTGGCTCGCCGGCTGCATGCCACCACCGAGATGTTCGAGCGCTGCTTCGAGGACCTGCCGGCGGCGGACAGGGCGGCCGTTCCGACGCAGCTCACCGCCTGAGCAACAACCGTCGGCGGCCGCCGGGTCAGGACTTGCGCTTGTCGGCGAGGATGAGATCGGCGGCGCTGGCGCCGGAGAGGATGGCGCCGGTGAAGCCGCCGCTGCCGCCATAGGCGGACGCGAGGTAAAGCCCGTCGATCGGCGTGCGCACCTGCCGCTCGAAGCCGCGCCAGATCGGGCCGGCCGGCGGCGTCGGCGCAAAGCCGTAGACGGCCCCCTCGGGCGCATTGAGGTGGTCCGCGATCGACCGCGCGGTGGTGACGGTGCTCGCCACCACATTGGCGGCGAAGCCGGGGAAGGTGCGGTCGACGGCGGCGATCAGCCGTTCGCCCCACAGCTTGCGCTTCGCCCGATAGGCTTCGTCATCGAGCCCCGTCCAGTTCTCGACGCGGTCGATGGCGGTGATGGTGGCGGGGTAGGGCGGACCGCCGAGGCCGCTGTCGATGGCCGAGTAGTCGACCAGGACGAGCGGCGGATCGAGGTGGTCCAACGGCGCTTCGGCAAACACGGTGGAAGCCAGCCGATAGTCCGCCAGGTGTTCCATCCAGGCCGGCACCAGCACCGTCGAATAGCTGGCAACGCCGACCGCGGCGGCCGGTTGGGCGAGGCCGCAGGCGACCGTCAGGATCGACATGGACAGCGGCCGCTGGCCATAGGCCGCCATGAAGCGCTCGCGCGCCGGTGCGGCGAGCGTGGCCGCCAGCACCGCCGGCGCCGCATTGCCGGCCACCACCCGGGTCGCCACCTCGGTCCGGTCGCCGCCGGCAGCGTCGGTGTGGACGACGGCTGCGACGCGGCCCTCGCCATCGAGCCGGATCTCCGCTGCACTCCGCCCGGTGGCGATCACGCCGCCAGCGGCGATGACCGCCTCTGCGATGGCGTCGCTCAGGCGCTGCGAGCCGCCGCGCACGTAGCGGGCGCCGGCGGCGAGGTAGCCGCCTTGCGCCAGGCTGAAATGGATCCACCACAGGCTGGCCGGGTCGTCGTGGTAGTAGGGCAGGTTGGCGGCGAGCGCCCATTTGGGCGCCTCGTTGTCGCCGAAGCTGCGTTGCAGCACCTCGCCCAGCGACCGCTGCCAGTCGCGCACGACCGGCCCGAGCTTGAACAGCGCGCCGATGCCTTGGCCGGGTTCGCGGAAGGCTTCGCGGCCGCGGCTGAGCGTGCCGAGGCCGGTGGTGATGCGCTCAATGTCGCCGAGCAGCGTATCGATCTGCGTCCGGTAGCGGGGGAAGCGGTCGACCAGCGCGGCACGCGCCTCGGGGAAGGAATTGGGCAGGCGGAAGGGGGCGCCGATGAGCCGGCCGCGCACCTCATAGAGGGCGTCGATGGGCGACCAGGTGACGCTGTCGAGTACGCCGAGACGCGACAGCGGATCGTTCTTGGGCTCGCTCGTCGCGTGCGGATCGGCGGTCTCGTGCAGCGACGATTCGACGATAAGCGGACCGACCTTGTAGGTCGTCGCGGCGCCGCCGATGGAGAGATTGCGCTCCACGACCAGCACCTTGCGCCCGGCGCGGGCAAGAAGCCCCGCCGCCGTCAGCCCGCCAAGGCCGGCGCCGATGACCACTGCGTCGTAGAGGACAGCCACCTCCACCTCCTGAACAGATAGTGGCGGCTGAATACGAGCGGGCGTTGACCGCGATCAAATGCGGCTGTCACAAACGGCAGTGGAGCTGGAAAAAGAAAAGGCCGCCCGCAGGCGGCCTTTCCGTATTCCCTGTCGGGTGGATGGACCTAGAAGTCCATGCCGCCCATTCCGCCGCCGGCCGGCATGGCCGGAGCGGCTTCCTTCTTCGGATGCTCGGCGACCATCGCCTCGGTGGTCACCAAGAGGCCCGCCACCGAAGCGGCGTCCTGCAGCGCGGTGCGCACCACCTTGGTCGGGTCGACGATGCCGGCGGCAACCAGGTCGCCGTAGGTCTCGGTCTGGGCGTCGAAGCCGAAGGTGTCGGACTTCGATTCGAGCACCTTGGAGACCACGATCGAGCCCTCGACGCCGGCGTTCTCGACGATCTGGCGGATCGGCTGCTCAAGCGCGCGCAGCACGATCTTGATGCCCGCCTCGACGTCGGGGTTGTCGGAGGAGAGCTTCTCGACGGCCTTGCGGGCCCTGAGCAGCGCCACGCCGCCGCCGGGGACGATGCCTTCCTCGACCGCCGCACGGGTGGCGTTGAGGGCGTCGTCGACGCGGTCCTTCTTCTCCTTCACCTCGACCTCGGTGGCGCCGCCGACGCGGATCACCGCGACGCCGCCGGCGAGCTTGGCCAGCCGCTCCTGCAGCTTCTCGCGGTCGTAGTCGGAGGTGGTCTCCTCGACCTGCGCCTTGATCTGGCCGATGCGGCCCTCGATCTCTTTCTTCTTGCCGGCGCCATCGACGATCGTCGTGTTCTCCTTGGAGATCGACACCTTCTTGGCGCGCCCGAGCATCTGCAGGGTGACGTTCTCGAGCTTGATGCCGAGGTCTTCGGAGATGACCTGGCCACCGGTGAGGACGGCGATGTCCTCAAGCATGGCCTTGCGGCGATCACCGAAGCCCGGCGCCTTCACTGCCGCGACCTTGAGGCCGCCGCGCAGCTTGTTGACGACCAGCGTCGCCAGCGCCTCGCCCTCGACGTCCTCGGCCACGATCAGCAGCGGCTTGCCCGACTGCACGACCGCCTCGAGCACCGGGAGCATCGCCTGCAGGTTGGAGAGCTTCTTCTCGTGCAGGAGGATGTAGGGATCCTCGAGCTCGGTCAGCATCTTCTCGGCATTGGTGATGAAGTACGGCGACAGGTAGCCGCGGTCGAACTGCATGCCCTCGACCACCTCGAGCTCGGTCTCGAGCGCCTTGGCCTCCTCGACCGTGATGACGCCCTCGTTGCCGACCTTCTGCATGGCGTCGGAGATCATCTGGCCGACCTCGCGCTCGCCATTGGCCGAGATGGTGCCGACCTGGGCGATCTCTTCGGTCGTCTTGATCTTCTTCGAGCGGCGCTTGAGGTCGCTGACCGCCTCGGTCACGGCCATGTCGATGCCGCGCTTGAGGTCCATCGGGTTCATGCCGGCGGCAACCGCCTTGGCGCCTTCCTTGACGATCGAATGGGCAAGGACCGTGGCGGTCGTGGTGCCGTCGCCGGCCACGTCGTTGGTCTTCGACGCCACTTCGCGCACCATCTGGGCGCCCATGTTCTCGAACTTGTCCTCAAGCTCGATTTCCTTGGCGACGGTAACGCCGTCCTTGGTGATGCGCGGCGCGCCGAACGACTTGTCGAGGATGACGTTGCGGCCCTTGGGACCGAGCGTCACCTTGACCGCGTTGGCGAGGATGTCGACGCCGCGCAGCATCTTGTCGCGTGCGTCAGTGGAGAATTTTACGTCTTTGGCAGCCATGGCTGGTGGTTCCTTCGCGATTCTGAAAACGGGTCTTGCGGGGAGGGCGCCGTCAGGCAGCCTTGCGGCCGGCGGCCTTGCCTTCGATGATGCCCATGACGTCGGACTCCTTCATGATCAGGAGATCCTCGCCATCGATCTTCACCTCGGTGCCGGACCACTTGCCGAACAGGATGCGGTCGCCAACCTTGACGTCGAGGGCGATGAGCTTGCCGGTCTCGTCACGAGCCCCCGGGCCGACGGCGATGATCTCGCCTTCCTGCGGCTTCTCCTTGGCGGTGTCGGGAATGATGATGCCGCCGGCGGTCTTCTCTTCGGACTCGACCCGGCGAACGACCACGCGGTCGTGGAGGGGACGGAATTTCATGGACTTCGGTTCCTCTCTGGGCGGCGCGATCCGTGAACCGGATCAGCCTGCAATGGGAGATGGGTTAGCACTCGATCAAGGCGAGTGCTAACAGCCGCGCCGCATTTAGGGAGCGGTTTGATCCGAGTCAAGACCTGAGGCGGGTGGCGCGGCATTGGGGCCGCAACACCAGCAATTGCGCCGGCTGCACGCTTGGCCGACGCCTCGCACGCCGGCAAGGATCTTTGGTTACCAATAGGTTAACGAAAAGAATTGCTAACGAAGATGAACTCCGCCAGCCGTGCCGCGGCGAAACCGCGCCGGCTATTCGACGATCGCGAAGGGCAGGGTGACCGTCGCCTGCTTGGCGGTCGCCACGTCGGTCAGCGTCAGCTTGAGCGTGTATTTGCCCGGCTTGAGCGTCGGCAGGGTGACGTTGACCGCGGCGTGGACCTCGTGGCTCCTGGCGCGCCCCTGCCACTCCAGACGGCCGAAATCGTCCGCCTTGGCGAGCAGGATGCCGCCCGCCGTGCGGATTTCGATGGCCGGGGTGAAGGCGACGGTGAAGGCCCCGTCGGCCCCGGCGAAGCCATAGCCGACCGGCTCGAGATAGACGGTTGCCGTATCGCCCGAGCGGAAGCTGGCTTCTGCCACGGGCTCGTATTGGCCGAATCCCTTGACCGAGGCGGCGAACATCGCCACGCGGAACTGGAGCGGCGAGGCCGCCCAGAAGGCGTCGGTCGCCTGGTCGAAGGCGGAAAGCGCCTCCGCCGGCTTGCCTTCAGCCAGCAGGCTGTCCGCGTTGGTGGCCAAATCCGTGATTGCGCCGGCCGACGCCGCCGTCGACAGGCCACCGGCGAGGAGAAGCGCCAGCCCCGCTGCCGCCACAACGCTTCGCCGGCAAATGCCCATGCCCATGATCCGTCCTCTGGCTTCCGCGCCGCAGGCCTATGATCCGACCGCCGGGGCCATCATGCAAGCCGCGGACCGACGCAGCCGGCGGAAAAACGCGCCGCCTCAGGCGCTGCCCGCCGGCTCGCCCAGCCATCCCTGGCGCTTGCGGTAGATGGTCGAAGGCGAGAGTTCAAGCGCCGCCGCCGCCCGCGCGATGTTGCCGCCGCAGGCGTCGAGCGCCGCCTCGATGATGCGCCGTTCCTGGCGCCAGTAGGGCTCCACCGCCACGGCGGGCGAGAGCGCCGGCGAAACTTCCGGCGTCGCCGCGGCCTCGGCCGGCGATGGTCCATCGGCAGCGTCGGCACTGCCGAGCACCACCATGCGGCGGATGCCATTGGCAAGCTCGCGCACGTTGCCGGGCCAGTCGCGAGCGCTGAGCGCGGCGAGCGTGCCGGCGTCGAGCGTCGCCGGGGCGCCGCCTTCTTCCGCCGTGTAGCGGGCGAGGAAGTGCTGCGCGATCAACGGGATGTCCTCGCGCCGGTCGCGCAATGGCGGCAGGTGGATCGGCAGGACGTGCAGCCGGTAGTAGAGGTCGGCGCGGAAGCGCCCGGCCTGCACTTCCGTCAGGGGATCGCGGTTGGTGGCCGAGATGATGCGCACGCTCACCCGCTTCTGCTCGGTGCCGCCGACGCGCCTGAGCGTGCCCGACTGGACGAAGCGCAGGAGCTTGGCCTGCAGACCCAGGTCCATCTCGGCGATCTCGTCGAGGAACAGCGTGCCGCCATCGGCCAGCTCCGCCGCGCCCGCCCGGTGCTCGGTGGCGCCGGTGAAGGCGCCGCGCACATGGCCGAAGATCTCGCTCTCCATCAGCTCGCGTGGGATGGCGCTGCAATTGATCGCGACGAACGGCCGTCCCTCGCCGCCGGCATGGGCGTGGATCGCCTCCGCCGCCAGCTCCTTGCCGGTGCCGCTCTCGCCGGTGAGGAAGACCGGCGCGCGCGAGGGCGCCATGCGCAGGATCTTGTCGTAGACCGCGCGCATCGCCGGCGTGCGGCCGACGAAACCGGCGAAATCGCCGCCCGAGGTCGCGTGTGCTGCCGGCTGCTACCGGCTCCACGGCGGCCGGCCGCCAGGTGTCGACTGCGGCATTCAGCCGCTCGATCAGCGCGCGGGCGCCGATCGGCTTGGGCAGGAAATCGGCGGCGCCGGCCTTCACCGCCGCGACCGCCGTCGACAGCGAGCCGCTGTCGCTGGTGGCAATCAGCGTCGAGCCGTTCCGGGCGAATTCCGGCACGCGCGTCGGCCCGCCGATGGTGGCGAGGTCGGCGATGAGGATGGCGTCGTGGCGCGCGGCGGAAGCGGCGATCGCCTCCTCGTAGCTGGCGCAGGTCACCGCGGTGAAGCGTCCGCCGGTGCGCTCCGCGATCAGGCCGGCAAGCAGCCGGCGCTGGCCCGGATCTGCGTCGACGACGAAGACGCCGACCGGCTGTGCTGCCTCGCGATTGAGTGCCATGACCCCGGCGACCCGTCACCCCGAACTTCGACGGATGACTGTCTGCCAACAGGGTAAACAAAGGGTGTGCTCGCCCCACGCGGCGTCTGTCGAAATGGCGCGGCCCCCTCTTGACCGTGAGCCGGCAAGCCCATACGCGGTGCGCCGTGACCAACAATGCGACGCCCGCCTTCGTGACCGGCCTGGCCGAGCTTGCTTCCACCTACCGGGCGTTGCTCTGCGACATCTGGGGCGTGGTGCACGACGGCGTTAAGGCCCATCCGGCCGCGGGCGATGCGCTCACCCGCTACCGCGCCGCGGGCGGTGCCGTGCTGCTCATCACCAATGCGCCGCGCCCCAAGGCCGACGTGGTCAGCGTGATCGACAACTTCGGGGTGCCGCGCACCGCCTATGACGACATCCTGACCTCCGGCGACGTCGCCCGCGATGTCCTGGCCGCGAAGCCGGGTGCGCGCGTCTTTCATGTCGGCCCGGAACGCGACCTCGGCGTCTATGACGGCCTGCCGCTCACCTTCTCCGGCGAAGAAGCGTGCGACCTGATCTCCTGCACCGGCCTCTTCGACGACGACACCGAGACCCCGGACGACTATCAGGCGCGCCTCGCCCGCTGGTACGCGCGCGGGTTGCCGATGCTCTGCGTCAACCCGGACATCGTCGTCCAGCGCGGCGGCCGGCTGGTGTGGTGCGCCGGCGCGCTCGCCGAGCGCTATCGCGAACTGGGCGGCGAAACCACCGTCATCGGCAAGCCCTATGCGACCGCCTATCGGGCGGCTTTGGCGCGGATCGCCGCCATCGTCGGCGAACCCGTACCGCTGCCGGCGGTGTTGGCCATCGGCGACGGCATCGAGACCGATATCCGCGGCGCCGTGGCGCAGGGGATCGACGCCCTGTTCGTCACCGACGGCATCCATGCCGATATCTTCGGCGCCCGCGACGCGCCCGACATCGACAAGGTGCATGCCTTCCTGGCGACGGCCGGCCTCGGCGCCCATGCGCTCATCACGCGCCTCTCCTGGGAGGGCGGCGCGTGAACTCCCGGCCGCCGCTCACCCCGTTTGCGGTCGACCGCATCCCCGCAACGCTCAGGGGCGGGGTGGTGGCCGTGGGCAATTTCGACGGCGTCCACCGCGGCCACCAGGCCCTCTTCGACCATGCCCGCAGCGAGGCCCGCCGCCTCGGCGCGCCGGCCGTGGCGCTCACCTTCGAGCCGCATCCGCGCACCGTCTTTCGGCCCGAGGTGCCGGTGTTCCGCCTGACGACGGTCGCTGCCAAGGCCCGCCTGCTGGCGGCGCTCGGCATCGACGGCCTGGTGGTGGCGGGCTTCGACCGGGCCTTCGCGGCGATCGCGGCGGAGGATTTCGTCAACACGGTCCTGCGCGACCAATTCGCACTGAAGGCGGCGGTGGTCGGCCACGATTTCCATTTCGGCAAGGGCCGTTCGGGAACCCCCGACGTGCTCCGCGCCGCTGGCGAACGGCTGGGCTTCTCGGTCGCCGTCATCGAGCCGATCGGCGATGCCGACGGGACGCTGCTGGCCTCCACCGATGTGCGCGAGGCTCTCACCCGGGGCGACGTCGCCCGCGCCAATCGTCTCCTCGGCTACCGCTGGTTCGTCATCGCCACGGTCGTCACCGGCGAGCGGCGCGGCCGCGAACTGGGCTTTCCCACCGCCAATCTCCGCCTGGCGCCCGATTGCGGGCTCGCCCACGGCATCTACGCGGTCCGCGTGCGCACCCCCGACGGGGCCGAGCACGACGGCGTCGCCAGCTACGGCCGCCGGCCGACCTTCGACAACGGCCAGCCGCTGCTCGAGGTCCACCTGTTCGATTTCGCCGGCGATCTCTACGGCAAGACGCTGGTCGTGAGCTTCCTCGCCTGGCTCAGGCCGGAGCGGAAGTTCGCCTCGGTCGATGCCCTGATCGCCGCCATGGGCGACGATTCGGCCGCCGCGCGGGCGGTTCAGGCCGCTGCCGGGGCGGGCAGCGACCTCGACCGGGCCCTCGCCGGGGTCGCGGCCTGACCCAATGTGTTGTCCCAAATGCCCAATTCGGATAGGACTGGCAGCGGACCGGCCGGATTTTTGCCCCTATTCGCCGCCACAATCGACGAGCTGGCAGATTGGGCGCGCCGGCCACGGATGAATGAGAGTGATGACAGGTTCGATTCGGTCCGTTTGCATCGGCGCTGCCGCGGCCGCGCTGGCCTTGGGTCTTGGAGCCTGTAGCCAGACGACTTATGGCACCGGCACGCCGACCGGAATGCAGACGCTTCAGGACCTCGCCGGCATCGCCGATTTGGGCGGGCAGAAGAAAGCGGGCATCGATTACGCTGCCCGGCCCGGTCTGGTGGCGCCGCCACCCGGCGCCGCTTTGCCGCCCCCCGGCAGTGAACAGCAGGCGGTCGCGGCCAACTGGCCGAAGGACCCCGACGCCCAGGCGAAGAAATTCAAGGACCAGGTCGCCGCCCGCGAGAAGTTCTGCGCCGACGCGAGCAATAAGAAGCTGCCCGAGTGCCGTGATCCCGGCTTCCGGCTGCCGTCGTCGGCGGGGGCAAGCGCCTCGCGTGAGCCGAGCCCGGTGCTGCTCAACCAGAATGTCAAGGCAGGCGAACTGGCGCACAGCAGTGCCGCGCAGAACGCCCAGGCGGTGAAGCTGTTTGCCCAGGCCAAGGGCCAGGTTGCCGTCGACGAGAACGGCAAGCCGATTCGCCGCTATCTCACCGATCCGCCCAGCGACTATCGCGTGCCGGACCCCAATGCTCCGGTCGTGTTCGATGCCAAGAAGACCACCAAGAAGAAGTGGACGTGGCCTTGGGAGAAGGACACCTCGACCGCGGACACGCCGCCGCCGGCTAGCGGCGGGACCTGAAGAAATCCCTGAGCAGCATCGCCGCCTCGTCCTCCGCCATGCCGCCATAGACGTCCGGCGCGTGGTGGCAGGTCGGATCGCCGAAAAAGCGCACGCCGCTTTCGACCGCGCCGCCCTTGGGGTCGCTGGCGCCGAAATAGAGCCGCCGGATGCGGGCGAAGGAAATCGCCGCCGCGCACATGGCGCAGGGTTCCAGCGTCACATAGAGGTCGGCGCCCGACAGGCGCTGCGAGCCCACCGCTTCCGCCGCCGCGCGAATCGCCAGCATTTCGGCGTGGGCGGTCGGATCGTCGCGCGCCATGGTGCTGTTGCCGGCGCGCGCCAGCACGACGCCGTCCTGCACGATGACCGCGCCGACCGGCACCTCGCCGCGTGCCGCCGCGGCGCGCGCTTCATCCAGCGCCAGCTCCATCGGGCTTGCTTCGCTCGCCATCTGCCTCATGCCTCCGCTCGCCTCGCCCGCGCGGCTCTGCTAATCAGCGCACCATGAGTGCGCGCCAGCAACCCACCGAACCGGCGACCGGCGAGCGCATCGCCAAGGTCATCGCCCGCGCCGGCCTCTGTTCGCGCCGCGATGCCGAACGCTGGATCGCTGACGGCCGCGTCGCCGTCAACGGCCGTGTGCTTGTCTCGCCCGCCGTCAATGTCGGCCCCACCGACCGCATCGTCGTCGACGGCGTCGCCCTGCCGGCGCGCGAGCGCACGCGGCTGTGGCTCTATCACAAGCCGAAAGGGCTGGTCACCACGGCGCGCGACCCGGAAGGCCGCCCGACCGTTTTTGCCGCATTGCCGCCCGACGTGCCGCGCGTGGTGGCGATCGGCCGGCTCGACATCAACACCGAGGGCCTGCTGCTCCTCACCAACGACGGCGGCCTGGCGCGCCTGCTCGAACTGCCGTCGACCGGCTGGCTCCGCCGCTACCGCGTGCGCGCCCACGGCGAGATCGCCAAGGAGGCGCTCGAAGCGCTGGCCGCGGGGGTCACCGTCGATGGGATCGTCTACGGTCCGGTCGAAGCGACGCTCGACCGCAGCCAGGGCTCCAACCACTGGCTGACGCTGGGGCTGCGCGAAGGCAAGAACCGCGAGGTCAAGCGTCTGCTCGGCTCTCTCGATCTGGTCACCACACGGCTGATCCGCATCTCCTACGGTCCCTTCCAGCTCGGCGAACTGAAAGCCGGAGAGGTACACGAGATCCGCGGGCGCGTACTGCGCGACCAGTTGGGCGCCAAGCTCGCGGAGGCGGCCCATGCCGATTTCATCGCGCCGCTGAGGCCGCCGCCGAAGCCGGAGCCGCCGCCGCCAAGCAACCGACCGCCGAGGACGGCAGGCCGTGCGCATCGTCGGCGGTGAGTATCGCGGCCGCGCGCTGGTGGCGCCGTCAGGCCGTGACACGCGGCCGACTGCCGACCGCCTGCGCCAGACCATCTTCGACATTCTGGCCCACGGCCACGCCGATGTGCTCACCGGCGCCCGCGTCCTCGATCTCTTTGCCGGCACCGGGGCGCTCGGCCTCGAGGCCCTGTCGCGCGGCGCCGCCTTTGCCCTCTTCGTCGAGGAGGCGGTCGCGGCGCGCGCCGCCATCCGCGCCAATATCGAGGCGCTGGCCCTGACCGGGCGCACCCGCGTCTTCCGCCGCGACGCCACGCGCCTGGGGCCGGCCGGCACCGTCGCGCCGTTCTCTCTGGTCTTCGCTGACCCCCCCTATGGCAAGGGCCTCGGCGAACAGGCGCTCGCCTCTGCGCTGGCCGGCGGCTGGCTCGTCCCCGGTGCCCTTGCCGTGCTGGAGGAGGCGGCTGCAGCCGAGACCGCCCCTGTCGCCGGCCTCGAGGTCATCGACACGCGCCGGGTGGGGGACACCCAGCTCGTCTTTCTCAAGACTGGATAGGCCACATTTGGCCGCTATATGTCGGCGGACCGCCGCGATTCCCGTGGCATGGAGAAGCCCTTGTTCCACCTCCCCATGAAACGCGCGGCGGCGGGTGCTTGTGCCGCGCTGCTGCTGGCGACGTACGCCACCGTCGCGGTGGCCGCGGACGCCCCGCAACTGGCTGCAAACGCTGTCAGTTTCACGCTCGCCAACGGGCTTCAGGTCGTCGTTATCCCCGACCATCGCGCCCCGGTCGTGACCCACATGGTGTGGTACAAGACCGGGGCTGCCGACGATCCGCCGGGCAAATCCGGCATCGCCCACTTCCTCGAACATCTGATGTTCAAGGGGACGACGACCCACCCCGAGGGCGAGTTCTCGGCCCGCGTCGAGGCGGTCGGCGGCGACGACAATGCCTTCACCAGCGAGGACTACACCGCCTACCACCAGACGGTGGCCAAGCAGCACCTCAAGCTGATGATGTCATTCGAGGCCGACCGCATGGCCAACCTCCAGATCACCGATGCGGCGCTCATCCCGGAGCGCCAGGTGATCCTGGAAGAGCGCGGCATGCGCATCGACAACAGCCCCGGCGCCCGCCTCGGCGTGGCGATGGACGCGGCGCTCTATGAGAACAGCCACTACCGCATCCCGACCATCGGCTGGGCGAGCGAGATGGCGACGCTCGACCGCGCCGACGCGCGCGCCTTCTACGATCGCTACTACACGCCCAACAATGCCATCGTGGTCATCGCCGGCGATGTCACCGAGGACGAAGTCAAGGCGCTCGCCGAGGACACCTACGGCAAGGTCGCCCGCCGCGCCGACCCGCCGCCGCGCGTTCGCCTCAGCGAGCCCCCGCCGGATGCCGCCCGCGTGGTGACGCTGACCGACCCGCGCGTCACCCAGCCGAGCTTCCGCCGGCTCTATCTCACGCCCTCCGAGCACACCGGCAAGCCGCACGAAGCCGAGGCGCTTGAGGTGCTCGCCGACATCCTCGGCGGTGGCAGCACCAGCCGCCTCTATCGCCAGCTCGTGGTCGAGCAGGGCATCGCTGCCGGTATCGACGCCGGCTACGATTCGGGGCCGATCGGCGCCTCGGCCTTCAGCCTCTACGGCACGCCGCGCGGCGACACCACGGTCGAGCAGCTTGCCGCCGCCTTCGATCATGTCATCGCCGACCTTGTCGACAAGGGCGTCACGGCGGAAGAACTCGCCCGCGCCAAGGAGCGCGTGCGCGCCAGCGTGATCTACTCCGAGGACAGCCCGCGTACGCTCGCCAACGCCATCGGCGCGGCGCTCGCCACCGGTGACACCTTGGCGGAAGTGCAGTCGTGGCCCGAGCGCATTGCCGCCGTCACCGCCGCTGACGTGCAGGCCGCCGCCCGCAGCTATCTCTTCGCCCGCAACTCGGTCACCGGCTATCTGCTTCCCGGGCCGGCGGAGGGCCGCTCGTGAAGATGCACCGGAACACCATTCAGCGCGTCGCCGCGATTGCCGGCCTGGCGCTCGCCGCCATTGTCTGGAGCGCAGACGCCGAAGCCATCGACATCCAGAAGGTGGTCAGCCCCGGCGGCATCACCGCCTGGCTGGTCGAGGACCAGACGATCCCGCTCGTCTCCATGTCCTTCGCCTTCGAGGGCGGCGCGGCGCAGGATCCGGCCGACAAGCCAGGTGTCGCCAACATGCTCTCCGGCCTGCTCGACGAGGGCGCCGGCGATCTCGACAGCCAGGCGTTCCAGGCGCGCCTCGACGACCTGTCGATCGACATGAACTTCGACGCCAGCCGCGACGTCTTCGACGGCTCGCTGCGCACGCTCACCGCCAATCGCGACGAAGCGGCGCGGCTGTTGAAGCTGGCACTCACCGAACCGCGCTTCGACCCCGAGCCGGTCGAGCGCATCCGTGCCCAGATCATGACCTCGATCAAGCGCGGCGAGCGCAGTCCCAACCGGCTGGCGGCGGACGCGATGCGCCAGGCGGTCTATCCGGATCATCCCTATGGCCGGCCGGTCGAGGGCACGCCCGACAGCCTTGCCGCGATCACCGTCGCCGACCTCAAGACGTTCCGCCAGAAGGTCTTCGCCCGCGATACCCTCAAGGTCGCCATCGTCGGCGCCATCGACGCTCAGGCGGCCGGCGCCATGCTCGATCAGATCTTCGGCGACCTGCCGGCGAAGGCCGACCTCGCCCCCGTGCCCGACGTGACGGCGAAGTCCGCCGGCCGCATCGACGTTCCCCTGGCCGTCCCGCAGACCATCATCAGCATCAGCGCGCCGGGACTGACGCGCGGCGATGCCGACCTCATACCGGCGGTGGTTGCCACCTACATCCTCGGCGGCGGCTCCAACTCGCGCCTCTACAAGACGGTGCGCGAGCAGCGCGGCCTGGCCTACTCGGTCGGCCTCGGGCTCGATCCTCTGGAGCATTCCGGGATCGTGAGCGGCGGCACCCAGACGCGCAGCGACCAGGCCGAGGCGGTGATCACCCTGATCAAGCAGGAGATCGCCCGCTTCGCCAAGGACGGGCCGACTGCCGAAGAGCTCACCAATGCCAAGAACTACCTGATCGGCAGCTATCCGCTGCGCTTCGTCACCTCGGGTGACATCGCCGATCAGCTTCTCGGCCTCCAGATCGACGGACGCAGCATCGACTATGTCGACCGCCGCAACGGCCTCATCGCCGCCGTCACCATCGACGACGTGCGCCAGGCGGCACGCCGGCTGTTTGCCGGCAACGACCTGACGGTGGTGCGCGTCGGCCCGCCGGAATCGTGACGGCCCGTGCCCCAAGCTTGTCGACGGCGGCATGAGTGCCTAGATCAGGCCGCCAGCGGATACGAGGAAAGTCCATGACCGAAATACTCGACCAGACCGACTTGACCGAGCGTGCCGAACGGCTGGTTGCCGCCGCGCGCAAAGCGGGGGCCGACGCCGCCGATGCGGTCTGCGTGCGCGGCATCTCGTTGTCGGTCGATGTGCGCCTCGGCAAGGTCGAGGAGACCCGCCGCGCCGAAGGCGACGACTTCACGCTCCGTGCCTTCGTCGGCCGCCGTTCGGCGACCGTCTCCGCCAATGTGCTGACCGACCCGGCCGAGCTTGCCGAACGGGCCGTGGCCATGGCCAGGGTCGCCCCCGAGGACCGCTTCGCCGGGCTCGCCGACAAGGAGACGCTCGCCTCGCACTTCCCCGACCTCGATCTGCTCGACACCACCATTCCCTCCGCCGACGAACTGACCCAGGCGGCGCTTGCCGCCGAGGATGCCGCCCGTGCCATTCCCGGCGTCACCAACTCCGGTGGCGCCAGCGCCGACTGGGGCCTGGGCGGCCTGGTGCTCGCCACCTCCGGCGGCTTTGCCGGCGCCTATCTCGGCTCGCGCTTCGGCCTCGGCGCCTCGGCCATCGCCGGCTCGGGCACCGCGATGGAGCGCGACTATGACGGCGAGAGCAAGGTCTACCGCGCCGACCTGTCCGACCCGGAAGTCATCGGCCGCAACGCCGGCGAGCGCGCCGTGCACCGGCTGAACCCGCGCCAGATGGCGACCGGACGGGTGACGGTCGTCTACGATCCGCGCATTGCCACCAGCCTCATCGGCCATCTGGCGGGCGCCGTGAACGGCTCCGCCATCGCCCGCAAGACAAGCTTCCTGCGCGACCGGCTCGGCCAGCCACTCTTCCCGACAACCATCCGCATCACCGACGATCCCTTGCGCCCGCGCGGCCTCGGCTCGCGGCCCTTCGACGGCGAAGGCGTCGCCGGTGCGGCCCTCGATGTGGTTGCCGACGGCGTGCTCAAGACCTGGCTGCTCGACAGCGCCACGGGCCGTGAGCTCAGCCTGCCCACCAACGGCCGTGCCTCGCGCCGCGGCGGCAACCCGTCGCCGGGCTCCACCAACCTGACGCTGCTCCCCGGCACCGAGACGCCGGAGGCGATGATCGCCGGGATCGACCACGGCCTCTACGTCACCGAGCTGATCGGCCACGGGGTCAACATGAACACCGGCGACTACAGCCGCGGTGCGGCTGGTTTCGTCATCGAGAAGGGCGCGTTGGGCCATCCGGTGAGCGAGATCACCATCGCCGGCAACCTGATCGACATGTATCGCGTCCTGCGTGCCGCCAACGATCTCACCTATCGCTATGCGGTCAACGCCCCGACGCTGGCGATCGAGGGCATGACACTCGCCGGAAGCTAGAGCTTCTGCGCCGTTTCGTACCGCGCCACCGCCGGCAATCGGCCGCTGGCGGCTCCCAAGGCTTGCAGAACACCGCCTTTTGATGCACCAAACCGCCCGGGTCGTGACCATTGTTGCGTCGGCGCCGCATGCGCCAGGCGCCGCGTGCGAGTGGACGGGGATCAACAATGAATCAGAGCAGGGCGAGGGCAGCCGGGCCGAACGACCAGCTTCTGCATCTGGTCTTCGGCGGGGAGCTGGACAACGTCGAGGGCATCCGCTTTGCCGATCTCGACAAGCTTGACATCGTCGGCATCTACCCGAACTACCGCACCGCTTATGACGCCTGGCGCGCCAAGGCGCAGGCGACCGTCGACAACGCCCACACGCGCTATTTCATCGTCCATCTTCACCGTCTGCTCGAACCGGAGGTTTCGCCCGAGGGGGGCGAGGGCGGCCGGTGACCGCTGGCCGAAACGCACCATGGTTGAGCACCCCGACACATCACCCATTCAACCGCGCAGCAAGCGCGGTTGGGCGAGCACATTGCGCCGGCGTTTGCTGCGCTCGAATTTCGCCTATGAAGTGGTGTCGTCGGCCTTGACCGCCTATCTGCGGCTGGTGTGGGCAACCGGCCGGCTGACCTGCGAACCGACGACGGCCGAAGCGGTCTTCGACAGCCATGCGCCGCTGATCAGCACCACCTGGCACAGCGAGGCCTTCCTGCTGCCGCTCCTGCGTCCGCGCGACCGCCCTGCCGACGTCATGGTGTCGCGTGCCGGCGAAGGTGAGATCATCGGTCGCGTGCTGCGCAAGCTCGGTAACGGCATCGTGCGCGGGGCCGGCGCGAGCAACCGGTCGCGCATGTTCGAGAAGGGCTCGGTTGCCGCCTTCCGCGGCCTCAAGGCCGCCGTCGACAGCGGACACAGCGTCGTGCTCACGGCCGATTTCGACGCCGCCACCCGCGGCAAGGTGAGCCCCGGGGTGATTGCGCTCGCGCGCCTCACCCAGCGGCCGATCATTCCCGCCATCGTCGTCTCGAGCAATCGCTTCCGCATCCGCTCGTGGGATCGGACCGTGTTCAACCTGCCGTTCAGCCGCATCGCCTTCGTTCATGGCGACCCGGTCTTCGTTCCCCGCCACGCCAGCGAGAGCGCGCTCGAGGAGAAGCGCCTGGAAGTCGAGCGGGCGCTCAATGCCGTCACCGCGCGCGCCTACGCAATCGCGGATCGCCGTCATGGCTGATGTCATCGGCGCAACCTTCGCCGCCGGCTACCGCCTTGCCGGCGTGCTGTTGCGACCTGCCGTTCCGTTCATCCTTTCCGGGCGCGTCGGCCGCGGCAAGGAAGACGCCCAGCGCCTCGGCGAACGCTACGGCCGCGCCTCTCTGCCGCGCCCGCCCGGCCGCCTCATCTGGGTGCATGCGGCGAGTGTCGGGGAGACCAACGCGATTTTGCCGCTGATCGAGCAATTGACCAGCATCGGCCTCGCCGTGCTGTTCACGACGACCACGGTGACATCGGCGGCGATCGCCGCCAAGCGCCTGCCGGTCGGCGCAGTGCATCAGTTCGCCCCCTTCGACCTCGCCCCCTTTGTCAGCAGCTTCCTCGCCCACTGGCGGCCGGGCGTGGCCATCTTCGTCGAATCGGAGATGTGGCCGACCATGGTGCGCAAGCTCGACGAGGCCGGCGTTCCGCTGATCGTCGCCAATGCCCGCCTGTCGGAACGCTCCTTCCGCGGCTGGCGCCGCTTCGCCGGGTTCGCCGGCACCGTCTTCCCCAAGATCACGCTCTGCCTCGCCCAGTCGGAAGCCGACGCCGCCCGCTTCGCCGGGCTCGGCGCAAGCGATGTGCACACTGTCGGCAACCTGAAATTCGACGTGCCGCCGCTTGCCGCCGACAGCGGCGCGCTCTCCCGCCTGGCCGCGGCCGTCAACGGGCGGCCGGTATGGGTGGCGGCCTCCACCCATGAGGGCGAGGAAGAGGTCATCGCCGACGCCCACCGGCTGATCTGCCTGCGCCACCCGGAGGCGCTGACCATCATCGTGCCGCGCCATCCCGAGCGCGGCGACGCCGTGCGCGCCGTGCTCGCCGCCAAGGGCCTCACCGTCGCCCAGCGCAGCCGCGGCAACCCGCTGCTCCACGAGATCGACGTCTACCTCGCCGACACGCTCGGCGAACTCGGCCTGTTCTATCGCCTGGCGCCGATCGCCTTCCTCGGCGGCTCGCTGATCCCGCACGGCGGCCAGAACCCGATCGAACCGACGCGCCTCGACGCCGCCGTGCTGCACGGCCCGCACGTCCACAACTTCGCCGACATCTACGCCACGCTCGATGCCGCCGTGCCGGCCGCTACCATCACCGATGCCGCCAGCCTTGCCGATGCCGTCGCCACCTTGATGGCCGACGCCGCGGCGGTCACCGCCCGCGCCGCTGCCGGCAAGGAGGCGCTCGCCCGCTTCACCGGGGCGCTCTCCGCCACCATGACCGCCATCGCCCCCTTCCTTGCCGGCGAGGTGGACACGCCATGACGCTGACGGCGCCGGGCTTCTGGTGGCGGGAGCGCGGGGGCCTGGCGACGGTGGCCCTGTGGCCGGCTGCCCGGGTGTGGGGTGCGGCGGCCGCGTGGCGCATGCAGCGCCCGCCGCACTACCGGCCGCCGGTGCCGGTCATCTGCGTCGGCAATTTCGTCGTCGGCGGCGCCGGCAAGACTCCCTCGGCGATCGCCCTTGCCCGCATCGCGCGCGGCCGCGGGCTGAAGGCCGGCTTGCTCGCCTCCGGCTATGGCGGCCGCGAGGCGGGGCCGCTGCTTGTCGATCCGGCGAGCCATGACGCCGACCAGATCGGTGACGAGCCGCTCGAACTCGCCGCCGCTGGCCCGACCGTCGTCGCCCGCGACCGCGCCGCCGGCGCCCGCCGCCTGGTGGAGGAGGGGGTCGACATCATCATCATGGATGACGGCTTCCAGAACCCCGCCATCGCCAAGGATTTCTCGCTCGTCGTGGTCGACGCCACGGTCGGCATCGGCAATGGCCGCGTCCTGCCGGCCGGGCCGCTGCGTGTGCCGCTTCAGCTCCAGTTGCGGTGCGCCGATGCTCTGCTCGTGGTCGGCGATGGCGCCGCCGCCGAGCCGCTGGTCCGCGCCGCCGCCCGCAGCGGGCGCGCCACGCTGCGCGGCCATCTCCGCCCGACCAAGCTGCGCAATTGGCGCAGGCAGCCGATCCTCGCTTTTGCCGGCATTGGCCGCCCGGAGAAGTTCTTCGCCACGCTCACCGATGCCCATGCCCCGGTTGCCCGCACCGTCAGCTTCCCCGACCACCACCGCTACACGGAAGCCGAGGCCGCCGAACTCGTCGCCGCGGCGGAGGCCGGCAATCTCCGGCTGGTGACGACCGAGAAGGATCGCGTCCGCCTCGCCGGCCGCGATGGCATGGCCGGCAGGCTGCACGACAAGGCGGAGGCCCTGCAGGTGATGCTCGAGTTCGACAACCAGACGGCGATCGGCGAGACCATCGACGCGGCCGTGCGCGCCGCCCGCGACCGGTCGGCCTAGAGCTTCTAGATCCTGCCGGTCTCCTGGAAGCGCTTCAGCGCCGCATTGGCGTCGATATAGGCCTCCTGCCGCGGCACGCTCCAGTACTTCAGCTCGTCGAGGGGAATTTCCAGGCCGGTCACGGCGCAGCGGACAAAGCCGCCGGGGATGACCACCTGATAGTCGCCGTCGAGATAGCGCAGTCGCGCTTCGCCGCCGCGCCCCAGTCGTTCGATACGGTTCATCGGTCCATGCGCTTGGTCGAGCGTCCGGCCAGGCGGACGCCCCCCTAACATAAGCGTTGAGCGCGCCTCGTCTACTGGCCTTTCGGGAGGAGCTGGGGAATGAGCTGGAGGAGCGGATTCCCGGTCTTTCCGCCTTGCTGCCCACCGCCGGTCGCCGCGCCACCGGTGTCGGTCGCGGCCGGCTGATCGGCCTGAGGCGTGATCGTCTGCGGCTCGCCGGCAGCCGGCGCCGCCTTCTTCTGCTGTGCGGTCGGCGGGGCCGTGTTCTTCTGCTGCGCGGCCGGCGCCTGCGTGTTGCTGCCGCTGGCGGCGGCGCCGTTGTTGCTGTCGCTGCCGCCGAGGAACTGGTTGAGCAGGCCGCCGCCGACGCTCTTCAACTGCTCGACCGCCTGGCTGGGATTGGCGAGGATATCGCCGAATTCGGGGACGAAGCTCGGATTGTCCCAGGAGCCCTCGATGCGGAAGGGGAGCGTCAGCCCCTTGCTATCGCTGGCGCCGCCCTGGCCTTGCAGGGTGCCGACGATCTTCGGTTCCAGCCGGTAGGCGAAGGTGCGCCCGCCGATATCGACGGTGCCGGCGCCGGTGGCGCGGATGAGCGGGCCGACGAGCTCGAGGTCCTTGTTGGTGAGCACGCCGCCGCTGATCGTGTAGGTACCGGCCAGCCGGCTGAAATCGGTGCGGTCGGCGCTGCCGAGCTGGCCGCCCAGCACGTTCTGCAGCGACAGCCCCTTGAGCGAGGCGAGGTTGAAGCCGCGGATGGCGCCGTCGCGGAACTCGGTGGCGCCCTTGCCCTTGAGGCTGTGCATGAGCGCCGACTGGCTGTTGCCGGTGGCCGACAGGTCGAAGGAGAAGGCGCCGGTGCCTTCTATTCGGTCGAAGCCGATGGCGTCGGTGAGGAAGGGCAGGGCGGAGAGCCCGGAGAGCTGGAAGGATGCGGCGACCGCCGGCGTCGCCGCCGCGCCGTCGATGGAAAGCGCCCCGCTGCCCTTGCCCTGGTAGAGGCTCATGTCGGTGAGGTTGGCGGTGAGCTTGCCGCCGGCGAGCACCACCGTCATCGCCGTGGCGCCGACCTTGATCTTGTTGGCGATGATCTGGTCGGCTTTGAGGTTCAGGTTGGCATTGGCCGTCTTGAGGCCGTCGAAGGCGATCGGCTGCGTGCTCCAGCCGCTGCTGCCGCCCCCGCCGCCCCCGCTGCCGCTGGGGGCGCCCGAGGCGGCGAGATAAGGCGTTACGTCGAGCACCTTCATCGCCAGGCCGGCGCTGACCGTGGGCACCTTGCCGAAGGTCACCGTGCCGGTGCCGAGCCCGCTCGACTTGTCGAGGGTGAACTCGGCGCGATCGAACTTGAAGGTGTCCTTGGCGAGCGCCACGGTGCCCTTGATCGAGAACGCCTGCAGGCCGCCGCCGCTGCCGATCGGCTTGCCGATCCAGGCGAGCAGGTCGCGCAAGGACGGCGTCGAAAGGCTGACGTCGCCCTTGCCGAGGCCGCTGGTGCCGGCCTCGCCGTTGAAGCCGAGGCTGACCGTCTTCGACTGGGCCTGAAGCGCGACCGCCGTCGTCTTGCCGGCAAGCAGCGCGCGCACGTCGGCATTGGCCGAAACGTCGAAGCGCACCTTGCGCCAGGTGAGCGCGCCCTTGGCCGAGATCGGCGAGGCGAGCGACTTGAACGAGGCGGTGACGGCGATGTCGTCGATCTCGTTGGCTTGCTTGTCGCCGCCGACCGAATCGGCGAGCGCAAGCCCGGTGACCTTGCCGTTGGCGAGCGCCAGCGAGCCGCTGGCGTCGAGATTGGCGGCGAGCGCCGAGGTGGTGGCGCCGCTCGTCTTGAAGGCGACATCGACGCTGCCGCTGCCGGTGACCGGCGCGGTCACCCCGGCGAGCGCCAGGAAGCCGGCGACATCGAGGCCGCTCATCTTCACCGCGCCCGAAATCGCCGGCGTGCCGCCTTTGGCGGTCACGGCGAGGTTGCCCGTGCCGGGCGCGCCGTTGACCGTGACCTTGCTGATGGTCGCGTTGAGCGTGCCGTCGACCAGCTTGGCGTCGAGGGCGAGGTCCTTGAGCGCCATCGAGCCGACCTTCACCGCCGGGGCGGTGATGGCGACATTGGCATCGACCGCGGTCAGCGCCGAGAGGTCGATGGGTGTCTCCGCCGCGCCGCCCTTGCCACCCTTGCCGTCGCCACCGGAGCCGGCCGGGGCGACGAAGGCGTCGGCATCGATCGCGCCGGCATTGACCAGGAGGCCGATGCCCGGCCGCTGGCGGTCGAGCGCGATGACCACCTGGCCGGAGAACTGGGCTTCGCCGAGGGTGGCCGCATACTTGCTGACGGTCACCTGCTTGGCCGTCGCGACCAGCGCCGCCGACAGGTTGAAGCTGCCATAGGCGGAGGCGTCCGGCAGCGACGCGCCGAAGCGGCCGGCAAGGCCGGCGAGCGAGCTGCCGTTCACCGCGACGGTGCCGTTGAACAGGGTATCGCCGGCAAGCGCCGTGCCCTTGGCGGCGAGCGTGGCGAAATCATCCGACAGGGTGAGGTCGACAGGGAGCGCCGCGAGCTTCGCCGGGTCGGGACGCGCGCCGACCTTCAGCGCGATGGTTTCCTTCTTGCCGCCCCAGATGAGCGACCCGTCGAGCGAGGCGCCGCGGGCGAGGTCGGGCGCAGCGAGCGTCAGGTTCATCGCGCTCACCGTCTGCTCGCTGCCGCTCCGCCGGTCGCGATAGGTGAGGGTGCCGTCGCTGATGGTGAGGCTGTCGATGCCAATACGATCGAGGGTGGCGAGCATCTCCTCGCTCGCCGCCTGCTCGGCCTGCTGCGCACCCTCTGCCGTGGCGATGAGGTCCTCCATCGACTGCGGCTGCCCGCTGGCGGCTGCCTGCTGGGTGGGCGGTTGGGCCGCCGCCTGCCAGTTGCTGCGGCCGTCCTTGTCGACCTCGTAAACGATCTCGGGCTTGACGATGGTGACCGATTTGATCGCCACGCGGCCGGAGATGAGCGGCAGCAGGCTGACGCCGAAGGAGACCGAATCGACCTTGAGCGCCTCGCCGCTGCCGGTGACGCCGGCAAGGCCGATGCCGCCGGCCGAAACATGCACCGTTGGGATGAGGCTGATCGAGATCGGCCCGTCGATGCGCGCCTGGCGCCCGGTCGCCTGCTCGATGCGCTGGATGAGCTCGGTGCGCACCGTGTCGGTCGGGATGAAGAACGGCACGACAAGGGCCGCGCCGACGACGAGCACGACCAGGGCGACGATGGCGACGATGAGCCGTCTCAGGGCAGACCTCCCGAGTGATTCGATCTGGAACAGTGTCAGATTGTACCGGAAATCGGCCGATTTCGGGGCGATCGCCGTCAGCGCCGCCCGAACAGCCGCTCGATGTCGGCGAGCTTGAGCTCGATGAAAGTCGGCCGGCCGTGATTGCAGGTGCCGGAATTGGGCGTCGCTTCCATCTCGCGCAGGAGCGCGTCCATCTCCGCCGGCTTGAGCCTGCGGCCGGCGCGCACCGAGCCGTGGCAGGCCATGGTCGAGGCGACCCGGTCGAGCTTGTCCTTGAGGCTGGCGGTGCGCTCCCATTCGGCGATCTCGTCGGCAAGGTCGCGGATGAGCGCCGGCGCATCGACGGTGCCCAAGAGCGCCGGCGTCTCGCGCACGATGACCGCGCCGGCGCCGAAGCGATCGATGGTGAGGCCGAGCTCGGCCAGCGCGTCGGCGCGCTCGGCAAGCCGCTCGACGTCCTCGGCGGGCAGGTCGACGACCTCGGGGATGAGCAGGATCTGGCTCGCTACGCCATTGGTCGCCAGCCCCTTCTTGATGCGCTCGTAGACCAGCCGCTCGTGCGCCGCGTGCTGGTCGACGATCACCAGCCCGTCCTCGGTCTGGGCGACGATGTAGGTCTCGTGGATCTGCGCCCGCGCGGCACCGAGCGGGCGGGCGGTGAGCGCCGGATCGGCTTCGGCGACATGCGCCTCGGCGGAGGGCTCGACGATGGCGAAGGCGGCCTGCGCCGCTTCGCCGAAGCCCGTGGCGAGTGCCGCATTGCCGGCCGTGGAGGCCGGGCGCCAGGAGGGCATCACCGGCCGCTGCGGCCGTGTGAAGCCGCTGGCCGGGCGGAAGGCGGCGATGGTGGCGCCCGCCGCCTCGCTCGATGAGCGCGGTGTGCTCTGCCCCATCGCCTCGCGCAAGGCGCCGATGATGAGGCCGCGGACGAGGCCGGAATCGCGGAAGCGCACCTCGGCCTTGGTCGGATGGACGTTGACGTCGACCAGGGCCGGGTCGAGGGCGATGTTGAGCACCGCGACCGGATGGCGCTCGCGCTTCATCACGTCGGCATAGGCGGCGCGGAGCGCACCGAGGAGCTGGCGGTCGCGCACCGGCCGGCCGTTGACGAAGAAATACTGGGCAAGGCCGCTGCCGCGGCTGAAGGTCGGCAGGCCGGCATAGCCGGTGAGCCGCACGCCTTCGCGTGATCGCATCAATGGCGAGCGCATTGTCGCGGAAGTCGGGGCCGAGCACTGCGGCGATGCGCGCTCGCCAGCCCGTCCTCGTCCGCCGCCGCCGGATAGTCGAGCGCGCTGCGGTCGCTGCCGGTCAGGGTGAAGCGCACCTGCCGGTGGGAGAGCGCCAGGCGCTTGACCACATCGGTGATGGCGCTGGCCTCGGCGCGCTCCGACTTCAGGAACTTGAGCCGTGCCGGCGTGGTGAAGAAGAGGTCGCGCACCTCGACCTGGGTGCCTTTCGCCAGGGCAGCGGGCTTCGGCGCCGACGCCTCGCCGCCTTCGACCACGACGGCCCAGGCGTCCGCGGCGCCGGCCTTGCGCGAGGCGACGGTGAGCCGCGCCGCCGCGCCGATCGCCGCCAGCGCCTCGCCGCGGAAGCCGAGGCTGTGGATATGGTCGAGGCCCCCACCTGCACTTTCAGTGTCGAGTTTCGAGGTGCAGTGGCGCTCGACCGCGAGCTTGAGCTCATCGCGGGCGATGCCGCCGCCGTCGTCGGTGACCCGCACAAGCGACACGCCGCCCCCCGCCGTCGCCACCTCGATGCGCGTGGCGCCGGCGTCAAGCGCATTCTCGACGAGCTCCTTGACGACGCTCGCCGGCCGCTCGACCACCTCGCCGGCGGCGATGCGGTTGACCATGTCCTCGCTGAGGCGGCGGATGGGCATGGCCGCGAGTCTGGCGGATTCTCTGCCGCAGGGAAAGACCCGGAGAGGGCCGCCTGGGGAACAACCGCGCCGCCGAGACGAGTCGGCCTTGCACCCGGAAATTGCTGTCTGCCGTGGTGTCGTAGTGCTAGTTCTGCGGGCGGCAGGGTGCGCGGCCAATCCTTGCCAAACCAAGGGGGATGCTTGATCGACTTGGCGTGGCTCTGGCGCTTCGCGGCTCTGCGACTGCGCCGGCCGATACATGTGACCATCCACAACCGCGGTGGCAGCGTCGAGCATTTCTACCACTTCCTGCTCGGCTATTTCCTGCCGCTTTGCTCCTATCTCGATGGGGCGCCGCGCAATGCGCCGATTCTGGTGCGCAGTTGCGGGCCGATGGATCGCATCATCCGCGAACTCGATTGGCCGGGGCTCGTCATCCTGGACCGGGAAGCGCACGCCGCCATGCGCGAACCGTCTCGCGCTATCGCGCGCCCGCCGAACTATGTGGAATTGGGCGGCCAGGATGTCGTCCGACACCAGCCGACGGTCGATGTCGAGGCCCTTCGCAGAGGGACATCATTTGTGACGCGGCGTTTGCGCGAGCCCATCTCCGGTCACGCCGACGCCATCGTGAGATCACGATCAACACGACCGCGTGTCATCATCATCGAGCGGGGGCAGGCACATCCGTTTTACGTGACCAGCAAAGCGGGAAAGACGAGCGGCCGCGAGCGGCGCTGCATCGGCAACCATGCGGAACTGGTGGCGGCCTTGGCACACCGCTTTCCGGGTGCGCAGAATGTTCAGATGGAGAACCTAGCGCTCGCCGAGCAGATCGCACTGTTTCTGACCGCCGACATCGTGATTGCCCAGCACGGTGCAGCGCTCGGCAATGTCATCTGGATGCGGACCGGCGCACACGTCATCGAGGTGCGCCCGCCGCAAAAATGGCGCCGGCATTTTGAGAGCTTGGCCGGCTTCCTCGGGCTGTCCCATGATTTGGTCGGCCAAGACGGTGACTTCGCTCCGGTCGACATTGACGCCGTAGTGTCGCTCGCCGAGGCCAGGGCATCGAGCGTCGGCGCGCTCTGACTGACGGCCCCTGGGGGCGGGATTCCGGGCGGGGAAGGAAAGGGCCGGTGGGACCTGATTCTCCGTGCAGGCCTCAGCCGGTCGCTGGCGCCTCAGGTCGCGGGGCGAGAGGCAGCTGCCGTCGTCGCCCGGCTGAGGACTCCTGGCAGTGCATCGCGAAAGGGCCTGCCTTCGTGGACGGTGATGAACTGCTCCAGGCGGCGGGCCTTCTCACGGTCACCGGCCAGTGCCGTGACGACCGAGAGCGCCTCAAGGAAGTTGAACTGGTTGTAGTCGGCAAGAGCGTCGTCTTTCCAATTCCGGTCGCTACCCAGATGGAACGTCAAGTGGGTGTTGGTCAGCATCAGGAACCGCCTTGCATGCGCAACCAGATTGAAGAGCAGGCTGCGCATGACGCCGCCGGCCCCGTAGCAGCTTCGGCTGAACGCGAATTCTCCGAATAGCTGTGCCGGAAACACGAAGCAGTCAAATCCGGGATGCGGCGTGCCGAGCTCAGCCATGAAAAGGGGCGAGAAGGAACGGCGTTCTGGCTCCGCTTCAACGGTCCGCCGGTTCACGGTGATGGCGTCGTAGCCCTGGCGGATCAGTTCGGCCAGCACGCGATAGAAGGGCGGTTGCAGGTGGATGTCGGAATTGGTGAGGACGACGTATTCGGCGCCGCCGGACGGCCAGTCTTCGGCGATGGCCGCCTCCATGCCGTTCTCCAGAACATCGAAAAGAAGGGGAAGTGGCCGAGCGACCGCGAAATTCGCGATGTCCGTCACCACGCGCGTCAGCGGACGCGCTGCGACGGCATAAGCCGGCACCAGGACGTCGTCCTCGGGGTAGGTGACGACGACCAGACTTGTCGGATAGTCGGGGCGCGCAAAACGCTGCGCCCCCCGGATCGTGTCGAAGGTGATCGGTTGAACGGCGGTGTTCTCGGGATGCGACCGATCGGTGTAGGCATGGACAATGTGGCGAAAACTGACCGCTGTCGGGCCGTCACCAAAGAGCGGCAGCACCGTCAGGGGCTCGTCCGGGGCCTGCTTGAATACGTTCGGCGTCAGCCATGGCACCGCCTGTCGTTCGCCTCCTCCGTCGATAGACCGGCCTAGTTCTCCACAAGCCTGAGGTTGGCGGCGGGCGCGGCGACGCCGCTGGCGGTGAAGCCGTAGGCCTCCTCGGCGTACTGGCCGACCATCCGGTTGCCGCTGAACTTCCAGCCGGTGGTGGCGATCGCCTGCTTCATCACCGAGCACCAGCCGCTGCGGTTGCCGTGGAAGAGCGGCAGCACGGTGCCGTCGAGCTTGGCGTAGAGGGCATTGGCATGGGCGCCGTCGGAGCTGTCGCCGCCGTCGCTGCCGATCGCCCAGCCGTTGACGCCTTCCTGGCAGCCTTCCACCCACCAGCCGTCGAGCACGCTGAAATTGGGGACGCCGTTGAGCGCCGCCTTCATGCCGCTGGTGCCGGAGGCCTCCATCGGCGGGGTCGGCGTGTTCATCCACACGTCGACGCCGGCGACGATCGTCTTGGCGACGTGCATGTTGTAGGCCGGCACGAAGGCGACGCGCAGCCGGCCGGCGAGCTGGCCGGCGATCTCGAGGATGCGGTGGATGGCCTCGTGGCCGCCGCCGTCGCGGGGATGGGCCTTGCCGGCGATGACGATCTGGAACGGCCAGTGCTGGGCGATCGCCGCCAGCCGTTCGATGTCGCTGAACATCAAGAGCGGGCGCTTGTAGGGCGTCATGCGGCGGGCATAGCCGAGGATCGGCTTGTCGAGGTCGAGCACGATGCCGGTGCGGCCGAAGACCAGCTCGATCAGACCCGCCTTGACCTTCTTGTGCGCCTTCCAGATGACTTCGTCGGGCACCGACGTGATCCCGGTCAGAGCCTTGGGGTCGAGCCGCCATTCCGGCACATGGCTGTCGAAGACCGGCGCCATCTCGTCGTGCGCCCAGGTCAGCGTGTGGACGCCGTTGGTGACGGCATGGATCTCGTGGCCTGGGAACATGTGCCGCGAGGTCTCGGCGTGGCGCTCCGCGACCGCGTTGGAATAGCTGGAGAGGTTGAGCGCCAGCCGCGTCATGTTGAGTTCGTCGGGACCGGCGAGCTGCTTGACGACGTCGATGGGGACCAGCTCCGGCGCCGTGTGGGCGTAGAGGTCATAGGGGAAGCGGTCCTGTCCGGCCGGCACCGGCGTGTGGGTGGTGAACACGCACTGCCGCCGCGCCTGGTCGATGCCGTCCGTGCCGGTCGCCGCCCGTGCGCTGGCGAGACGGTCGAGAGTGAGCAGCGCCGCGTGGCCCTCGTTCATGTGCCACTTGTCGATGGTGAAGCCGAGCGTGTGCAGCACCCGGGCGCCGCCGATGCCGAGAATGATCTCCTGCTTCAGGCGATAGCCGGCATCGCCGCCGTACAGGTGATGGGTGAGCGTGCGGTCGAGCGCGCTGTTCTGGTCGAGGTCGGTGTCGAGCAGGAGGACCGGGATCTTGTGGCCGGTCTCACCGGTCAGCACGTGCAGCCACGGGCGGATCGCCACCGGCCGTCCCTCGATCTCGACGGTCGCCGTCGTTTCCAGCGGCGTGCACCAGTCGCCTGGCGACCACCAGCTCGGCTGCTCGATCTGCCACAGGTCGTGGTTGATGGTCTGGCGGAAATAGCCGGCGCGGCTGACCAGCAGCACGAAGACCATCGGCATGCCGAGGTCGGCGGCGGTGCGCGCGATATCGCCCGCCAGCACGCCGAGACCGCCCGAATAGGTGTGGATCTCGTAGCGCAGCGCCATCTCCATGGTGAAGTAGGCGATGCGGGTGTTGGCGACGAAGGGAGTGATGGGAGATGTCATGGGATCCTACCTGCTGACTGCCCGCCAGCCGATGTCGGTACGGCAGAAACCGCCCGGCCAGTCGATGGCGGCAACTGCCGCATAAGCGCGTTTTTGAGCCTCGGCAATGGTCTGGCCGAGAGCGGTGACGCCGAGCACGCGCCCGCCGGCGGCGCTGAGCCGCCCGTTGCGCATGGCCGTGCCGGCATGGAAGACCTTGATGTCGGGGAGCGCCTCGGCCGCTTCGATGCCGCTGATCGGCTCGCCCTGGTTGTAGGCGCCGGGATAGCCGCGCGCCGCAACCACCACGCAGAGCGCCGCCTCGTCGCGCCATGCTGGCCGGACATCGGCCAGCCGGCCGTCGGCCGTCGCCAGCATGAGATCCAAGAGGTCGCTGTCGAGGCGGGGCATCAGCACCTGGCATTCCGGGTCGCCGAAGCGGACGTTGTATTCGATGAGCTTGGGCCCGTCCGCGGTCAGCATCAGCCCGACGAAGAGGACGCCGCGGAAGGGCGTGCCGCGGCGCGCCATTGCCGCGAGAGTCGGCTGCACGATCTCGTCCATGACGCGCCCGACCATGGCCGCGTCCATCACCGGCGCCGGCGAATAGGCGCCCATGCCGCCGGTATTGGGGCCGGTGTCGCCGTCGCCGACGCGCTTGTGGTCCTGCGCGGTGCCGAAAGGGAGGGCAGCTTTGCCGTCGGAAAGGACGAAGAAGCTCGCTTCCTCGCCGGTGAGGCACTCTTCGATGACTATTTCGGCGCCAGGGGCGGCAAGGCAGGCGTCAGCCGCGGCAAGCGCCTCATCCACGGTTTCGGCCACGGTCACGCCCTTGCCGGCGGCCAGCCCGTCGGCCTTGACCACGATCGGCGCGCCGTGTTCGCGGACGAAGGCCGCGGCGGCCTCAGCGTCGCCGAACCGCCGCCAGGCTGCGGTCGGAACATGCGCTTCACGTGCATATCGTCTTGGTGAAGCTCTTCGAGCCCTCGAGCCGGGCGGCCGCCCCGGTCGGGCCAAAAGCCTTGATTCCTGCCGCGGCGAGCGCATCGACGATGCCGGCGACCAGCGGGGCTTCGGGGCCGACGACGACCAGATCGACGGCTTGCGCCCGGCAGAAGGCGATGACGGCGTCATGGTCGGCAGGGTTGAGGGCGACCAGTTCGGCAACCTCGGCGATGCCGGGATTGCCCGGCGCAGCGTAGAGCCGGGTGAGCAGCGGCGACTGCGCAAGCTTCCACGCCAGCGCGTGTTCGCGCCCGCCCGAGCCGATGAGCAGCACATTCATGAGGGGTTCGCGCCCTTCGCCCCGTTTCCACCCATGACGGCGGATTAGCAATCGTCGTGCCGAAAGTCCAACCCGGCAGCTTTCCGCCGCGCGCCGAACGCCTTAAGACCATGGCCATGAGCGCCGACAAGCATATCGTCGCGGATGCCGTGCGCGGCCACTGGGCTGACCGCATCATCCCGCCCGGGCTGAGGCCCTACGCCCGCCTTGCCCGGCTCGAACGGCCGATCGGCTGGTGGCTCTTGATGTGGCCGTGCTGGTGGTCGTCGGCGCTCGCCACCGACGCCGCCGGCTGGCGCTTCCCCAACCTCTGGCACCTGGTCCTGTTCCTCATCGGCGCCGTGGTCATGCGCGGGGCAGGCTGCACCTACAACGACATCGTCGACCGCGATCTCGACGCCAAGGTCGCCCGCACGCGCTCGCGGCCGATCCCGAGCGGGCAGGTGAGCCTCCGTCAGGCCGCTGCCTTCCTCGCCCTGCAGGCGCTGATCGGGCTTGCCGTGCTGCTTCAGTTCAACTGGTTTGCCATCGTGGTCGGCGTCGCCTCGCTCGCCACCGTCGCGGTCTATCCCTTCATGAAGCGCATCACCTGGTGGCCGCAGGTCGGGCTCGGCATCGCCTTTTCGTGGGGCGCGCTGATGGGTTGGGCGGCGATCTTCGGCCGCCTCGACTGGTCGCCGGTGCTGCTCTATCTCGGCGGCATCGCCTGGACGATCGCCTACGACACCATCTACGCCCACCAGGACAAGGAGGACGACGCCCTCATCGGCGTGCGCTCCACCGCGCGCCTGTTCGGCACGCGCACGCGGCCGCTGCTCACCCTGTTCTATGGCGTGGCGACGGTATTGTTCGCCGTGGCGTGGGCGCTGGCCGGCGTCGGGCCGCTGGCCTATCTCGGACTGGCGCTGGGCGCCGTCCATCTCGCCTGGCAGGTGAGGACGATCGCCATCGACGATCCCGACAATTGCCTGATGCTGTTCCGCTCCAACCGCGATTACGGCTGGATCGTCTTCGCCGGGCTGGTGGCGGACACGGTCGTGCGCCACTGGGGCAGCTAGTTCCGGGCGATGATCTCGCGGCCGGTGAGCGTCTCGGTCGGGCGCGAATGGCCGGTCTTGCGGCGGGTGAGGAAGCGCGGCCGCCGTCCGGCGAAGAAGGAATGGCGCCGGCGCGGACGCGGCGGATTGCTGATGATGCCGCCGAGATCGCTGAGCGGGGCGCTGACCGAACCGTCCTGGCCGATCACCAGAAGCGGCAGCTTGAGGGCGCGCCCCCAGGCCTGCCAGTCGGCGGCCACGTCCTCGGGCTCGTCGCCGACGATGAGCGGCAAAGTGAGGGTTGGGTCCCCGTGCAGTAGTTCGACGAAGACGCGCACCCGGCCCACCGTGCCGGTCGCCTCCATGCGCACCGCGACGCCGCGGTAGCTGGTCAGCGGCACCGTCAGCGTGAGCGGCATGCCGGCCCAGTGCTGCCGCTGCACGATCGCCCGATCGCGGTCGAGGATGAATGCCGTGTCGGCCATGCCGCCATCCTGGGCGGAACCACGCACGGGCAGGGTGTGCGGGTCGAGCCGGAACACCCGACTCGACCCGGCGGTTGCTTCACCGGCCACTTTGACGCCTCTTAACGCTCCCGAAGCGGGCCCGGTTTTTTCGGGTCCTCGCTTGTTGGAGAGCACCATGCCACAGCAGGCTTGGTGCCGGCTTAACCGGTTGGGTTAAATTTGAGTGATTTCCGAGAGGGTTAGCAGGCTGTCACCGGACTGGGTTCACAGAACCTTGCCGGGGTTGAGGATGCCGTTGGGATCGAAGGCCTGCTTGATGCGCTGCATCAGCTCGATCTCCAGCGGGCTCTTGACGTGCTTGAGCATGTCGCGCTTGAGCACGCCGATGCCGTGCTCGGCCGAGATCGTGCCGCCGAGTTCGCCGACAATGCCGTGGACGATGGCGTTGACCGCGTCCCAGCGGGCGAGGAAAGCGGCCTTGTCGCCGCCGAGCGGCTGGCTGAAATTGAGGTGGATGTTGCCGTCGCCCATATGGCCGAAGGGGCAGGGGCGGACGCCGGGGATCATCGCGCTGACCGCCGCCGAAGCGCGCTCGATCAGCTCCGGCACGCGCGCCAGCGGCACCGCGACGTCGTGCTTGATCGAGCCGCCCTCCAGCTTCTGCACCTCCGACATGGTCTCGCGCAGGTGCCAGAAGGCGGTCGCCTGTTCCAGCGACTGGGCGAGCGCGCCGTCCTCCACCAGGTCTGCTTCGAGGGCGGCGGCGAAGATCGCTTCCGCCGCCGTGTCGGCGTCTTCCTGGCTCTGGGTGGAGGAATACTCCATCAGCACGTACCAGGGGTGCGCGCCGGCGAGCGGATCGCGCGTGCCCGACCCCATGGCGGATGGCAAATTCGAGCCCGACCCGCGGCATGATCTCGAAGGCGGTGAGGCTCGCTCCGGCGCGGTCGCGGGCGAGGTGGAACAGCTCGAGCGCGGTCGCCGGATCCTTGAGCCCGATGAAGGCGACGGCCATGCCGCGCGGCTTCGGCACCAGTGCCAGCACGGCCGCGGTGACGACGCCGAGCGTGCCCTCCGCGCCGATGAACAGGTGCTTGAGGTCGTAGCCGGTGTTGTCCTTGCGCAGCGTCCTCAGGCCATTCCAGATCTCGCCGGAGGGGAGCACCACCTCGATGCCCAGCACATGCTGGCGCATGTTGCCGTAGGCGAGCACCTCGGTGCCGCCGGCATTGGTGGAGACATTGCCGCCAATGTCGCACGAGCCTTCCGAGGCGAGCCGCAGCGGGAACAGGCGGCCGGCCGCATCGGCCGCCGCGCGCGCCTCGGCCAGCGTCACGCCCGCCTCGGCGATCATGAGGTTGCTGTCGGCGTCGACCGTGCGCACGCGGTTGAGCCGGGTGAGCGACAGGACGATCTGGTTGCCCGTAGCGGACGGGATCTGGCCGCCGACCAGCCCGGTATTGCCGCCCTGCGGCACGATCGGGGTGAGGGTCTCGTTGGCGAGCTTCAG
Organism: uncultured Alphaproteobacteria bacterium; assembly: GCA_963830205.1. Classification (GTDB taxonomy): domain Bacteria; phylum Pseudomonadota; class Alphaproteobacteria; order Rhizobiales; family Kaistiaceae; genus CAVSRC01. The sequence continues at coordinate 126,272 of CAWHLP010000012.1, forward strand.
GATGGCCGCGACCTCGGCGACGCTGCCCGGACGGAGCACCATCGGGGTTGCCCCACGGAACTTGTCGCGCGGCTCGATGAGGTAGGGCGCAATCGCCTGGGGGTCGCGGACGGCGTAGGCCGGGCCGACGATTGCGGCAAAGCGGTCGAGCAGGGGCTGGGAGGGGGCATTCATGACGGCCGGGAGTTTAGGCAAGTCCCGCCGTCGCGAACAGACCCTCACCGGCGGCGCATCCGGGCGCCGCCGGAGAGGTGGATGGGCTACATAGCTTCCTTGACGACGCTCCAGAGAGCGCCGAACCCCTTGGAGCCCTCGCCGGTGACGTCGCCAGCCTTCTTGTCCTTGACAAAATAGTAGAGCGGCTGGCCCTTATAGGCCCACATCTTCTCGGCCTTGCCGTCCTTGTCGGTGACGTTGACCGTTGTCCAGTCACCCATGGCCTTGGCGTCGGCAGGGGCGACCAGGGGTGGCCAGACGCCAATGCAGCCGCCGGTGCAAGCCGCTGTGGTTTCGCCCGGCTTGTCTTTGGCCCAGGTGTAGAGGGTCATGCCGGCGGGATCGACGAGGATCTTGCCGAGCGAGCTATCGGCAAATTTGGCAGGGTCCATGGCATAGGCCGAACTGGCCACTGCCACAGTCGCGAAAAGGCCTGCCGCGAGGCCCAGAATCAGTCGTTTCATCGAGAGAGTCTCCCTTGGTTTGGACGCCGGGGCGGCCGAAACGGCGAACGCCCGGCCTGGATAACACCCGTCGCCTCGAATTATTCTAGGGCAGGTTTCTGATCCGGCACGGCCGGCTTGCTTGAAGCGCCCGGGGGGCTGTGCAATAGGAACGCGCCGGCAACAAAATGCGGGAAACACACAAGATGGCAGGGACCGAAGGATTGATGGCGGGCAAGCGGGGCCTGATCATGGGTATCGCCAACCGCCATTCGATCGCCTGGGGCATTGCCCGGGCCTGCCACAAGGCGGGCGCGTCATTGGCCCTGACCCATCAGGGCGACCAGCTCAAGAAGCGGGTCGAGCCGCTGGCCGCCGAGATCGGCGCCGAGCTGGCCGGCCATTGCGACGTCACCGAGATGGAAACCGTCGATGCGGTGTTCGACCGCGTGCGCGACCTGTGGGGCGGCCTCGACTTCGTTGTCCACGCCATCGCCTTCTCCGACCGCGAGCAGCTCACCGGGCACTATGTCGACACCACCGCCGACAACTTCTCGCGCACCATGCTGATCTCCTGCTACTCGCTCACCGCCATCGCCCAGCGGGCGCAGAAGCTGATGACCAATGGCGGTTCGATCCTGACCCTGACCTATTACGGCGCCGAGAAGGTGATGCCGCACTACAACGTCATGGGCGTCGCCAAGGCGGCGCTCGAGGCGAGCGTGCGCTACCTCGCCGCCGACCTCGGCAAGCAGGGCATTCGCGTCAACGCCATCTCGTCAGGGCCGATCAAGACGCTGGCCGCCGCCGGCGGCATCGGCGACTTCCGCTACATCCTCAAGTGGAACGAATACAACGCGCCGCTGCGCAAGAGCGTCACCACCGAGGAAGTCGGCGACGCCGCGCTCTATCTCCTCTCCGACCTGTCGCGCGCGGTGACCGGAGAGGTTCACCACGTTGATTCCGGCTATCATGTCGTCGGCATGAAGGCGGTAGACGCACCGGATATCGCCACCGTCTGAGACGCTTTCCAAGCCGGTCCCATCGGCAACCACCCATGTCTGCACCCCTCACGCTTGTCTTCCTGCGCCACGGCGAAACCGATTGGAACGTCGAGGGGCGCCTGCAGGGCCAGCGCGACGTGCCGATCAACCTCAAGGGCCGCGGCCAGGCGAAGCGCAACGGCGAGACCGTCAAGCGCGAGCTTCCCGAGGCGCTGGCCTTCGACTTCGTCGCCAGCCCCTTGAACCGCGCCCGCGAGACCATGGAGATCGCCCGCGCGGCGATGGGTCTCGACCCGACCGTCTACCGCACCGACGCGCGCCTCAAGGAACTCACCTTCGGCGAGTGGGAGGGCTTCACCTATCGCGACATCGAGCGCGCCCGGCCCGGCTGGATCGCCCAGCGCGAGGCCGACAAGTGGTTGTTCCAGCCGCCCGGCGGCGAGAGCTACCAGATGCTGTCGACGCGCATCGTCGGCTGGCTCACGACGGTCGACAAGCCGACGGTGGTGGTCTCCCACGGCGGCGTCGGCCGCGTGCTGCGCGCCCATCTGCTCAACCTCGATCCGAGCAAGACGGTGATCGAGGACTTTCCCCACGACCGCATCTTCCTGTGGCGGGACGGACAGGCGCACTGGCTGTAGCCCCTGCCGGGTCGGCCAGCACCTCGGCGTTTTGCTTTGACGCCTAGGCCCCGCCCGCCTAGAAGTTGCGCGCCGGGCTCGGCCCAAAACGCTGGAACCTGATGTCGCACAACACCTTCGGCCACCTTTTCCGGGTCACCACCTGGGGCGAGAGCCATGGGCCCGCGATTGGCGCGGTGGTCGACGGCTGCCCGCCGCTGATCCCCATCTCGGAGGCCGAGATCCAGCACTACATGGACAAGCGCCGGCCGGGGCAGTCACGCTTCACCACCCAGCGGCGCGAGCCCGACACGGTGAAGATCCTCTCCGGCGTGTTCAGCGACGAAGCGACCGGGCAACTGCTCACCACCGGCACGCCGATCGCGCTCCACATCGACAACGTCGACGCCCGCTCCAAGGACTACGGCGATATCAAGGACAAGTACCGGCCCGGCCACGCCGACTTCACCTATCAGATGAAATACGGCATCCGCGACTGGCGCGGCTCCGGCCGCGCCTCGGCGCGCGAGACGGCAAGCCGCGTCGCCGCCGGCGCCATCGCCCGGAAAATCGTGCCGGGCGTGACCGTGCGCGGCGCTCTGGTCCAGGTCGGCCCGCACGCCATCAACCGTGACAACTGGGACTGGGACGAGGTCGATCGCAATCCGTTCTTCTCACCGGACGCCAAGGCTGCCGAGAGGTGGGCCGATTATCTTGACGGCGTGCGCAAGGCCGGCTCCTCGGTCGGCGCCGTGGTCGAGGTCGCGGCCGAGGGCGTGCCGCCGGGGCTCGGCGCGCCGATCTACGCCAAGCTCGATCAGGACATCGCCTCGGCGATGATGTCGATCAATGCGGTCAAGGGCGTCGAGATCGGCGCCGGCTTCGCCGCCGCCGCGCTCACCGGCGAGGACAACGCCGACGAGATGCGCATGGGCAATGACGGCCGGCCGCACTTCCTCGCCAACCATGCCGGCGGCATCCTCGGCGGCATCTCCACCGGCCAGCCGGTGGTCGTCCGCTTCGCCGTCAAGCCGACCTCGTCGATCCTCAGCCCGCGCCGCACGGTCAACCAGGCCGGCGAGGAGGTCGACGTCTCCACCAAGGGCCGCCACGACCCCTGCGTCGGCATCCGCGCGGTCCCCATCGGCGAGGCAATGCTGGCGATCGTGCTCGCCGATCACTATCTCAGGCACCGTGGCCAGGTCGGCTGACCCGACGATGCGTTGGCAATTGCGCGATTTCTGTTTCTTCTCCTCCCCCTGCAAGGGGGAGGTCGATTGGCGAAGCCAACCGGGTGGGGGTCAGGGCTCCCGACCCCTCCCCGGACCTTCGGTCCGCCCCTCCCCTTTCAGGGGAGGGAGAACCCCTGTGGCAGGTCTAGAGATATGAGCACATCGATCGATCCGGTGGCAGTGGCCATCGAGGCCTTCAAGCGCGGCGAGATCGTCGTCGTCACCGACGACAGCGACCGCGAGAACGAGGGCGACCTGATCGTCGCCGCCGTCCATGCCACGGCCGAGAAGATCGGCTTCATCGTGCGTTACACCACCGGCATCGTCTGCGCGCCGATGCCGCGCGAGACGGCGCGCCGGCTGCAGTTGCAGCCGATGGTCGCCGACAACGATGCGCCGCTCGGCACCGCCTTCACCGTCTCGGTCGATTTCCGCCACGGCATGACCACCGGCATCTCGGCCGAGGAACGCTGCAACACCATCCGCGCGCTTGCCAACGCCAATGTCGGCGCCGCCGATTTCGTCCGTCCCGGCCATGTCTTCCCGCTGATCGCCCGCGACGGCGGCGTGCTCATGCGCTCCGGCCATACCGAGGCCGCGGTCGATCTCTGCCGGCTGGCCGGGTTGCAGCCGGTTGGCGTGCTCGCCGAGCTGGTCAACGACGACGGTACGGTCAAGCGCGGCCCCGATGTCGTCAGCTTCGCCGAGGAGCATGGCCTCAAGGTTGTGTCGGTGGCCGAGCTGATCGCCTGGCGCCAGCGCAGCGAGAAGCTGATCGAGCGCGTCGCCGATTTCACCGTCACCACCGAGGCCGGTCCGGCGCATGCCTACGCCTATCACCTGCCCTACGATGCGACCCAGCACCTGGCGCTGGTCTTCGGCGACATCGGCGACGGCGAGGGCGTGTCCGTGCGGCTGCACCGCGAATCGGTGATCAACGACGTGTTCAGCCGCGACAGCGTGCTCGACCGCGTCGTCTCCCAGCTCGCCCGGAGCGGGCGCGGGGTCATCGTCTATCTGCGCGAGGGCTCGGTCGGCGTCGCCGCCGAGAGCGCGCGCACGCGCGACGCCGCCCATCCGGTCGATGCGGCCTCGGCGCGCCAGAGCGAATGGCGCGAGGTCGGCCTCGGCGCCCAGATCCTGCGCGACCTCGGGGTCAAGTCGATCCGCCTGATGGCCAGCCGCGAGCGCCACTATGTCGGCCTCGACGGTTTCGGCATCGTCATCGAGGCGACCGACATCATCGATCAGTAGGATCGGCCGCGATCCTTCTCCTCCCCTGAAAGAGCCTGCCCCGGACTTGATCCGGGGGAGGGTCGCCGCGATAGCGGCGGGGAGGGGTCGCGATCGCACTGCCTCCGACCCCCACCGGCGCCTCGGCGCCACCTTCCCCTTGCAGGGGGAGGGGAAGAGAGCGCGGCTCACCCCTTCTCGAACGTCGCCACCACCTCGATCTCGGCCGACCACAGGAACTGGTCGACCGGCAGCACGCGAGTGAGGCGGTGGCCGCCGTCGATGAGGATGCGGGCGTCGCGGGCGAGCGTCGCCGGGTTGCACGACACGGCGACCACCCTGGGCACGCGCGACTGGGCGATGGCTTCGGCCTGGGCCTTGGCGCCGGCGGCCGGCGGATCGAAGACGACCGCGGCGAAGCGGTCGAGCTCGGCGGCGGCAAGCGGGTTGGCAAAGAGGTCGCGGCGGAGCGCCGTCACCGGCTTGAGGCCGCCGGCCTGACGCGCCGCCTGCTCCAGCGCCGCGAGCAGGCTCGCCTCGCTCTCGACCGCGGTCACCGCCGCATGGCGCGCCAGCCTGAGCGCGAAGGTGCCGATGCCCGAGAACAGGTCGGCGACCGGCGCCGCATCGCCGACATGGGCGACGACCGCCTCGGCCAGGGCCTGTTCGGCGCTGGCCGATGCCTGGACGAAGCCGCCAGGCGGCGGCAGCAGCACGGCACCGCCGGCGGCGATCTCCGGGCGGCGGTTGCGGAAGACCTCCGTGCCGTCCACCGTCAGGCGGGCGATCGCCTGCTCGCGGCTGAAGGCGCCGAGTTCCTCCAGCGCCGAGCGGTCGAGCCGGCCGCCGCCGTCGATGGCGATGTCGAGCCCGTTGCCGGAGAGGACGGTGATGCGCGCCGGATGGCGCTTGCGGATGGCGCGCCCGGCGATCTGGCGGAGGAGCGGCAGCGCTGCCTCGATGTCGTGGGAAAGGACCGGGCATTCCTCTATCGCGACGATCTCGTGGGTGGCGCGGCGGTGGAAGCCGAGGACCAGGCGGCCGCTGGTGGGGACGGCCGCAAAGATCGCCCGGCGGCGCGCCCCCGGCGGCGTCGCGACGACCGGCTCCACGTCCGCATCGATGTGGTGGAGCAGGAAGGAACGGCGCACGACCTCGCGCTTCCAGGCGCGGTAGGCGGCCTCGCCCACGTGCTGCAAGGCGCAGCCGCCGCAGGTGCCGAAATGACGGCAGGGCGGTCGCACGCGATCGGCGCTCGGCGCCACCACGTCGACCAGACGCGCCCGCGTGCCCTGCTGCGCTCGATCTCGACCGTCTCGCCCGGCAGCGTGAAGGGCACGAAGATGCGTTGGCCGTCGACTTCGGCGATGCCGTCGCCGGCATGGCCGAGTTCGGCGATGGTCACCGTCTCAGTCACGGCGGGCGCCGAGGAGGAATTCGCGGTTGCCGTCGCCGCCCTCGATCGGCGACAGGATGATGCCGTCGGCGCGCCAGCCCATGTCGGTTTCCAGCCAGCCGGCGATGTCCGCCGCCGTCCGCTCGGCAAGGCCGGGATCGCGGACGATGCCGCCTTTGCCCAGCGCCTGACGGCCGACCTCGAACTGCGGCTTGACCAGGAACACGCCCCAGGCGCCTTTGTCGGCGAGCGCCAGCACCGGCGGCAGCACCAGCTTGAGCGAGATGAAGCTGACATCGGCGACGATGGCGCCGGCCGCCTCGCCGATGTCCTCCGGCTTGAGGTCGCGCGCATTGACGCCTTCGCGCGAGATGACGCGCGGGTCGGCGCCAAGCTTCGGATCGAGTTGACCGTGGCCGACATCAATGGCGTAGACCTTGGCCGCGCCACGCTCGAGCAGCACCTGGGTGAAGCCGCCGGTCGAGGCGCCGATGTCGAGCGCCACCTGGCCCATGGGCGAGAAGCCGAAGCGGTCGAGCGCTGCGATCATCTTGAGGCTGCCGCGCGAGACGTAGCCGCTGGCCGGGTCGTCGAGGGCGATGGCCGCGTCCGGCTCCACGGTCATCGACGGCCGCGCTACCAGCTTGCCGTTGACGGTGACGTGGCCGCGCAGGATGGCGTCGCGGGCACGGGCCCGGGTGCGGACCAGGCCGCGCTCCACCAGCGCCAGATCGAGGCGTTTGATCATGGCAGGGGCTCTAGAGGAAACAGCCGGCGAAGGAGGCGGCGATCACGTCGAAATAGACGAGATTGCCGAAGCGCAGCCACAGGAATCCGCCCAGCAGGACCGCGGCGAGGCCGGCAAGCGACAATGTGAGTTTCGAGGTCAGGCTCATGGGGCGCCAGCATAGCGCCGGCGCCCCATAAGGTCACGATGCCCCGACGAGGCGCTTGAGCTTGGCCAGGGCGCTCTCGGTCTTCTCCTGGTAGTCGATGGTCGACACCAGTTCGGCCTTGGCGTTGAGCAGGAACACCGTGGCCGTGTGGTCCATGGTGTAGTTGCCGTCCTTGCCCGGCACCTTGCGCGCGTAGATGCGGTATTCCTTGACGATCTTGTCGATCTCGGGCCGGGTCCCGGTGAGCGCGGTAAAGCGCGGGTCGAAGGCCTGCATGTAGGCCGCCATCGCGTCCTTGGTGTCGCGCTCGGGGTCGACGGTGACGAAATAGACCTTGAGCTTGTCGGCATCGGCGCCGAGATCGCCCATCCATTCCGTCAGGTCGGCCAGCGTCGTCGGGCAGACATCCGGGCAGAAGGTGTAGCCGAAGTACATCACCGTCGGGTGGCCCTGCAGGGCCGCCTCGGTGACCGTGTTGCCGTTCTGGTCGGTGAGCGTGAACGGCCCGCCGATCTGCGAGGCGACGACGCCGGCGGTCCCGCCGTTCTGGCCGATGAAATAGACCCAGCCGACGACGCCGAGAAGAACGGCGACCGCCACCCAGACGACGATGCGGACGACGCGCAGCCCCGTCATTTGCCCTGGCCCATCTGACCGCCATTCATGTTCATGCCTCCCTCGGCACCGGCCGGTCCCTTCGAGCCGACCGGCATGATGGGCAGCATGGCCTCGACCGTGCCCGCCTTGGCGAAGGTGAGCGTCACCGGCAGCATCTCGCCCTGCTTGAGGTCGTGCTTCAGCGTGATGAACATGAGGTGGTAGCCGCCGGGGGCAAGGGTGACGGTGCCGCCGGCCGGGATCGGGATGCCGCCCTCGACCGGGTGCATGGTCATGATGCCGTCCTTGACCTCCATGATGTGCAGTTCGCTGGTCTCGGCCACCGGCGTCGAGACGGCGACGAGCGTGTCGGCCTCGCTGCCCTTGTTGGTGATGGTCAGGTAGCCGGCGCCGGTGGGGGCCTTGGGCGGCGTCGCCCGCGCCCACAGGTTGGTGATGGTCAGCGAACCGACCGTGATGTCTTGCGCCAGGGCCGGCGTGGCGAAGGCGATTGCCGCGAAGAGGGCACCGACGGCGGCGCGCTTGAGAAGATGGTTCATGGGAGCATTGTCCTCGACAGGATGGCGGTGCCGCGTGTCAGGCGGCCGCCGGTTGATCGGATCGGGAAAGAAGGATCGGGATCAGGCGAGGAGCGGGGGGCCGCGCGGGTTTGCCGGCCGGTCGAGGGGATGGGGCGTGGCGTGGCCCGCCGGCAAGGCGATGAACACCGGCAGGGCGACGGCCGGCGGCGCGTCGGCAAGAACCGGCGAGGAGGGCGGGACGACGCTGGCGACGGCGCTGAGGCAGCCGACCATGCAGCAGGCGCGATAGTCGACATCGTTGCCCGGGTGGCCGGGATCGCTGTTCGCCCCGGCAAGCGTGCAGATCGCCGGCGTGCCAGTGCCCGCCGAGAGCGCCAGGGCGCCGCCGTGGAGCCCGGCGAGGAGCACATTGACCAGCATCAGCACCGCCAGGCCGCGCGCCAGCGAGCGGCCGTCGGAACCGCGCAGCAAAGCGAGCAGGGGGCGCCGGGACATCTGTGCCTTGTAGAGGCCTTTGGGGTTATTTGGAACTATTCCGATATCGCAAATTCGTCGCAGGCCGGCCGTGCGGCTGGCTCAGGCGAGCCGCGGATGGGCGGCGGCGGCCGGTGTGCTGCGGCCGAAGGCGGCGAAGACGGTCGCGATGATGCCGTCGGCGTCGAGACCGGCGGCGGCGTACATCGCCTCCGGCTTGTCCTGTTCGACAAACCGGTCGGGCATGGTGAGCGAACGCACCTCGATGCCCCGTTCGAGCGCGCCGCTCTTCTCCAGATAGGCCAGAACGTGCGACGCGAAGCCGCCGGCCGCACCTTCCTCGATGGTGATCAGTACCTCGTGCTCGCGCACCAGCCGGTCGATGAGGGCGGTATCGAGCGGCTTGGCGAAGCGCGCATCGGCGACCGTCGCCGGCAGGCCGTAGGCATCGAGCTCTTCGGCCGCCTTGAGGCATTCCATCAGCCTGGCGCCGAAGGAGAGGAGCGCCACCTTGCCGCCCTCGCGCAGGATACGACCGCGGCCGATCTCGAGCGGCACGCCATGCTCCGGCATTTCGACGCCGACGCCGTCGCCGCGCGGATAGCGGAACGAGGACGGGCGGTCGTCGATCGCCGCCGCCGTCGCCACCATGTGGGCAAGCTCGGCCTCGTCCGCCGCCGCCATCACCACGAAGCCCGGCAGGCAGGCGAGGAAAGTCGTGTCGAAGGCGCCGGCATGGGTCGCCCCGTCGGCACCGACGAAGCCGGCGCGATCGATGGCGAAGCGCACGGGCAGGCTCTGGATGGCGACGTCGTGGACCACCTGGTCGTAGGCGCGTTGCAGGAAGGTCGAGTAGATGGCGGCAAACGGCTTGAGGCCCTGGGTCGCCAGGCCCGCGGCAAAGGTCACCGCGTGCTGCTCGGCAATGCCGACGTCGAACATGCGCGACGGGAAGCGTGCGCCGAAGAGGTCGAGGCCGGTGCCCGCCGGCATCGCCGCGGTGACCGCGACGATACGCTCGTCCTTCTCCGCCTCCTTGATCAGGCTGTCGGCGAACACCTTGGTGTAGGCCGGCGCATTGGAGCGGCTCTTGGCCTGGGCGCCGGTGATCACGTCGAAGGTGCCGACGCCGTGATACTTGTCGGGCGCCGCCTCGGCGGGGGCATAGCCCTTGCCCTTGCGGGTGCGCACATGGACCAGAACCGGTCCGTTCTGCATGGCGGCGACGTTGCGCAGAACCGGCAGCAGGTGGTCGAGATTGTGCCCGTCGATGGGGCCGATGTAGTAGAAGCCCAGCTCCTCGAACAGCGTGCCGCCGGTCCAGAAGCTGCGGGTGAATTCTTCCGCCAGCCGCGCCCGCTCGCGGAAATAGCGCGGCAGGTATTCGGCGAGCCGCTTGGCCAGCCGCCGGAGGCCGCGATAGGTCTTGCCCGACACCAGCTTGGCCAGATGCGCCGACAGCGCCCCAACCGGCGGCGCGATCGACATGTCGTTGTCGTTGAGGATGACGATCAGGCGCGATTTCAGGTGGCCGGCATTGTTCATCGCCTCGTAGGCCATGCCGGCCGACATGGCGCCGTCGCCGATGACCGCGACGATGTTCTCGCTACCGCCCTTGAGATCGCGGGCGACCGCCATGCCGAGCGCCGCCGAGATCGAGGTCGACGAGTGCGCCGTGCCGAACGGGTCGTATGGGCTTTCGGTGCGCCTGGTGAAACCGGAGAGGCCGCCCGGCTGGCGCAGCGTGCGGATGCGGTCGCGGCGGCCGGTGAGGATCTTGTGCGGATAGGCCTGGTGGCCGACGTCCCAGATCAGCTTGTCGCGCGGCGTGTCGAAGACGTAGTGGAGCGCCACCGTCAGCTCGATCACGCCCAGGCCGGCGCCGAGATGGCCGCCGGTGACCGATACCGCCGAAATCGTCTCCTGGCGCAGTTCGTCGGCTAACTGGCGAAGGTCGGATTCTGGCAGTTTGCGCAGGTCCTCGGGCGTGTTGACGCGGTCGAGGAGGGGAGTGGCTGGCAGAGGATTCAAGGGATGCGCCTGACAAAAGTGCCTCCCGCGAGTCTTGACACGCTCGCCCGGCCGGTGCAACGGCCTGGGCATCCGGCTAGGTCAGCTCGGTCAGCGCCCGCACCAGTTGCCGGAAGCGTTCCGCCCCCAGTTTCCGGCGAAAACGCTCCTCGATCCGCTTCTTGACGCCGTTGGCGTCGGCCAGCACCTGGCGGCCGCGCGGGGTGAACACGACGATCCGCCCGCGTCCGTCGGCCGGGTCGCGGATGCGCGCGACCAGCCCGTCGGCCACCAGCTCATCGACGAACTGCTGCACCGCCTGCTTGGTGAGCCCGCTGCGGGCGACCAGATCGGCCTGGCGGGTGCCAGTGCGGTCCATGTGGGCGATGAGGCCGGAGCGGGCATGGGCGAAGACCTCATGGCCGCTCGCGATCATGCCGGCGTCGAACTCGGTTTTCCACAGCGCCGCCGCCCGCCAGAGCTGGATTCCGACATGCTCCAGCAACTCGGGGAATTCGATATCGTCAAGTGGCTTGACCATTTTCGCAGGCTCGCTATATAGTCAAGTTACCAGACTAAATCGCCATCGACCAGAGAGCCCATCACGATGACCATCATCCATTCAGCCGACGCCCCCACGTTCCAGGTTCCCGGCGTCCACTTCACCGGCCTTGCCTCGCCCAGGCGCGGCGCCCGCGAGACCTGCGCGTGGCGGGTGTCGATCGCGCCGGGCACCGAACCGACGACCCATCGGGTCACCCGCGAGGAGATTTTCGTCGCCGTGGCAGGCGCGGCGGAGGTGCACATCAACGGCGCGGTCCACGCCCTTGCCGCCGGCGATGCGGCGATCATTCCCGCCGACACCGACTTCGCGCTGGGCAATGCCGGAGCGGAACCGTTCGAGGCGGTGGTGGTGCTTCCCGTCGGCGGGCAGGCCATGCATCCCGGCAGCGCGCCGTTCACGCCGCCCTGGGCGGAGTAGAGAGGCGGGGATTACTGATCCGCGTCGAGGGGCTCGGTGCCGGCCGGCTTGCCGTCGGCGCCGACCCTGATCTTCTCCACCCGCGCCTCGGCCTGGCGCAGCAGGGCGTCGCAATGCTTCCTCAGCGCATCGCCGCGCTCGTAGATGACGATCGATTCGGCCAGCGGCACCTCGCCGCGTTCCAGCCGGCTGACGATCTGCTCCAGTTCCTTGAGCGCCGCCTCGAATGTCATGCCCTCGACGGGCTGGGGGTCGTGATCGGCCATCCGGTTTCCTCGTTGCTCAGGCTTTCATCAGCGTCGCCACGTGCAAGGCGACCGATCCGGCGAGCCCGGCAAGATCATAGCCGCCTTCGAGCAGGCTGACGATCCGCCCGCCGCAATGGCGGTCGGCCGCCTCCATCAGCGCCAGCGTCGCCTTGGCGAAATCCTCTTCGTTGAGGTTGATCTCGGCCAGCGGGTCGCGCCAATGAGCGTCGAAGCCGGCCGAGATGACGATGAGGTCGGGCGCGAAGGCATCGATCGCCGGCAGGATGATGCCGTCGAAGGCCATCTCGAACTCGGTGCTGCCGGACCCGGCGGCGAGCGGCACGTTGACGATGTTGCCGCAGCCGGTCTCCGACGCCGCGCCGGTGCCGGGATAGAGCGGCATCTGGTGGGTCGAGCAATAGAGGATCGAGGGGTCGTCCCACACGATCGCCTGGGTGCCGTTGCCGTGGTGGACGTCCCAGTCGACGATGGCGACGCGTCTGGCGCCGTGGCTCAGCTGGGCGTGGCGGGCGGCGATGACCGCGTTGTTGAACAGGCAGAAGCCCATCGCCTGGTCGGGCTCGGCATGGTGGCCCGGCGGCCTGATGGCGCAGAAGGCGTTGGCGACGCGGCCGGCCATGACCTCGTCCACGGCCAGGCAGGCGGCGGCCGCGGCGCGCGCGGCAATCTCATAGCTCTGCGGAGAGAGATAGGTGTCGGCCTCGAGCTGCACGATGCCCTCGGCCGGAATGGCGGCGCGGATTTCGTCGACATAGGCGGCCGGATGGGCCGTGGCGATGCGCTCGGGCGGGGCGGCGGCGGGGGCTCCGGCGCGGACGAGGCCGGCGAAGGCGGGCGCAGACAGGGCCTTGTCGATGGCGCGGATGCGGTCGGGGCGCTCGGGGTGTCCGGGTGGAACGGCGTGGTCGAGGAAAACCAGGTCCTGAATGAGGAGAGTGGGCAAGCAGGCTCCTGTCGGCGATGCGGTCAGCGGTTGGCGTCAATATACGCTTGCAGGGCGTCGCGCGCCGCAGGCGAACGCAGGAGATCGGCGAAGCTGCCGGCTTCCTGGTCGATGCGCTGGAGGATATTGAGCCGGTCGCCGCGCATCAGGCGGCGGTGCATGCGCACCGCCTCTGGCGGCTTGCTGGCCAATATCCGTGCCGCCTCCTGGCCGGCGGTCTCGACCGCATCGGCCGGCACCACCCGGTTGACCAGACCGGCATGCAACGCCTGCTCGGCGTCGAGCTGGTCGCCCATGACCAGGAGGCCGAAGGCGCGGTGATAGCCCATCAGCGCTGGGGCGAGGATGCTGGCCGCGCCTTCCGGCGGCATGCCCATCTCGGCCAAGGCCGCCGAGAAGATCGACCATTCGCTGGCCACCACGTAGTCGCAGAGGATGAGCAGGATGGTGCCGAGGCCCAGAGACGGGCCGTCGACGGCGGCGATCACCGGCTTGTCGATCGAGGCGATGGTCTTGAGCAGGCGGATGACGCTTTCGCCCATGCCGCCGGCGGTGAGGAAGCCTTGCAGCTCGTTGGCATCGTGGCCGGCGCTGAACATGCCCGGCATTCCGGTCAGGAGCACGGCGCGCACCCGCGAGGAGCTTTCGCCGAAGGTGAGCGCATCGGCCATCTGCTCGCACATGTCCGCGGATAACCGGTTCTGCTCGTCCATCCGCTCGATGCGGATGGCCTGGACCCCGTCGGCGACCTCGCTGATCACATGTTCGGTCATCGGTTCACTCCTGGCCTCCCGCGAGCACGAGCCTTCACGGTGCTGGCCGGGCGATATCGAATTGGACGGCGGCCCGTTGCAGGCCCTCGGCGCCCTCGATTACCGCCGCCGCCAGGGATCGCCGCCTCGCCCAGCAGCGATTCGCCGTGGAATCGTGCCAGGGCGACCGCCCGATTGCGATTGTCGTCGTTCGCCCCCAGCGCGCCCTTTGCCAGAAGCGCACCGCCAAAGGCAAGAGCGAAAAGCTTGAGATAGGGCGTGGCGCCGGCCAGCACCGGCTGCATGGTGCCGGCGGCGAGCGCCTTGGCGAGATAGGCCGTGGCGGTGGCGAGATGCTTGCCGGCTTCGGCGAGCCGGCCGGCAAGCTGTCCGAATTCCGGCCGCTGGGCTTCGGCAACCGCCACTGCGGCTTCGGCGACCTCGTTGATGACCGCGGCCACTGCCGCGCCGCCGCCGAGCTTCAGCTTGTGCGTGGCAAGGTCGATCGCCTGGATGCCGTTGGTCCCCTCGTAGATGGAGAACACCCGGGCATCGCGGAAGAGCTGCGCCGCGCCGGTCTCCTCGACGTAACCGGCGCCGCCATGCACCTGGATGCCGGCCGAAGTGACGGCGATGACCGCATCGCTGGGAAATGCCTTGGCGATCGGCGTGAGCAGGCCCGCCCGGTCCGCCCATGGGCGGCGCTCGGCGGCCGGCGCCGCCCGGCTCATGTCATAGGCTTCGGCGCAGGCATAGCAGATCGCCCGCGAGGCGGCGGTGAGCGCCAGCATCTCCATGAGTTGGCGCTGGATGTCGGGATGCTCGCCGATGACGCTCATCTCGTCGTGCGCGCTTCCCGGCGCATGGCCCTGGCGGCGCGTGGCGGCGTAGGCAAGCGCCAGCTGCGTGGCCCGCGCGGCGACGCCGACGCTCTGAATGCCGACCGTGAGGCGCTCCATGTTCATCATGGTGAACATGCAGATGAGGCCGCGGCCTTCGCGCCCGACCAGCCAGCCGGTCGCCCCCTGGCCGCCTTCGCCATAGACGAGCGTGCAGGTGGGCGAGGCGTGCAGGCCGAGCTTGTGCTCGATGCCGGCGGTGGCCAGGTCGTTGCGGCTGCCATCGTCGAGCACCTTGGGCACCAGGAACATGGAGATGCCGCCGTTCGCCGATGCCGAATCGGAGGCGCGGGCGAGCACCAGGTGGACGATGTTGTCGGTGAGGTCGTGGTCGCCGAAGGTGATGAAGGTCTTCTGGCCGAAGATGCGGTAGCTGCCGTCATCGGCATGCGCTGCCCGGGTCTTGATGGCGGCAAGCTCGGAGCCCGCCTGCGGCTCGGAGAGGTCCATGGTGACCATCCATTCGCCCGACACCAGCTTGGGCAGGTAGCGGCTTTTCAGCTCATCGTCGGCATGGGAAAGCAGCGCATGGACGGCGCCGATGCTCAGCATCGGGCCGACGGCGAAGGACGGGTTGGCGGCGTTCCAGATCTCCTGCAAGGCCATCTGGATGACGACCGGCAGGCCCTGTCCGCCCCATTCGGGCGGGCCGCCGAGCGCATTCCAACCCGCCTCGGCCCAGCGCCGGTAGGCTTCCCGCCACCCCGGCGGCATGGTGACGGTACCATCGGCGAGCCGGACGTCCTTGCCCTCGCCGTCCTGGTTGAGGGGCAGCAGCTCGGCCTCGGCGAAACGATAGCCTTCCTCGACGATGGCATCCGCCGTCTCGCCGTCGAGATCGGGGAAGGCACCGCTGGCGACGAGCCGGTCGAGCCCGCCATAGGCCCTGAGCGCAAAGCAAATCTCGGCGACAAGGGACATGCCACTCATGAACGAACCTCCAACTGCCGCTTGACGCGGCTTGCTGCTCAGGGCGAGAACCCCGACCGGACCGCCGGTACTCTCACCCGATGGCAAAGGCTAGCGCAAATCGCCCCTGGATTTTCAACAGCAAGGTCGCAGGCGAGGAGGGGCTCGCCGCGGCCGTGGCGGCGCTTGCGCGCGGCGAACTGGTGGCGATGCCGACCGAGACGGTCTACGGGCTCGCCGCCGACGCGGGGAACCCGGCCGCCGTCGGCCGCATCTACCTCGCCAAGGGGCGCCCGCGCTTCAACCCGCTGATCGTCCATGTCGGCTCGAGCGGCGCCGCCATGCGCCACGTCCGTTTCAGCGCCGACGCCGAGAAGCTGGCCGAGGCCTTCTGGCCCGGTCCGCTGACCCTGGTGCTGCCGCTGAGGCCCGATTCGGGCATCGCCGACATCGTGACCGCGGGCCTCGATACGTTGGCCGTGCGCGTACCTGCACATCCGGTGGCGCAGGCGCTGCTTGCCGCCAGCGCCCGGCCCCTGGCGGCGCCGAGCGCCAACCGCTCCGGCCATGTCAGCCCGACCACGGCCGTCCATGTGGTCGAGGACCTCGGCGACAAAGTGAGCGTCATCCTCGATGCCGGTGCCACCCCGGTCGGCCTGGAATCGACCATCGTCGGGCTCGCCGGCGGGGCACCGGTGCTGCTCAGGGCGGGCGGGCTCGCGCGGGCTGAGATCGAGGCGGTGCTCGGCCGGCCTCTGGCGACGGCACGGCCGGCCGGCGATGCGCCGCTCGCCCCCGGCATGCTCGCCTCGCACTACGCGCCGGCGGCCGCGCTCAGGCTGAATGCGACCGAGGTGGACGAGGGGGAGGGGCTGCTCGGCTTCGGTCCCCGCGGGCCGGACGGCGCCGAGAGGGCCGTCGCCACGGTCAACCTCAGCCCGTCGGGCGACCTGGCGGAGGCCGCCACCAACTTCTTCGCGGCGCTGAGAACACTCGACCGCCAGGTGAAGCGGGTCGCGGTGGCGCCGATCCCTGACGAGGGGCTGGGCGAGGCGATCAACGACCGCCTGCGCCGGGCGGCAGCGCCGCGTGGCTGAGCGGTCAGGGCCTACGGAGAGACGGCATCCGACCAGCGGCGCGGCCCGATGGCCGGCCGCTCCGCCCGGTACTTGCGCAGGTTGTCGCCGGAGACGAGTGGGATGGCGCGGCCGTCCACCTGTACCGGGCGGTCGTGCAGAAGCGGCACCAGCCAGTCGAAGCGGGTGTCGCCCCAGAACAGGGTGAACGGCGCGTTGTCAGGGTCCTGGATCAGCAGGACCTCGCACAGCACTCCATCATAGACGAAGGCCCGCTTGTGGGCGAAGCGTTTGCCGGGCACTTCGGCGAGTACGTCCGTTCTCGCCGCAAGCACGCGCTCGACGGCCGCAAAGCCTGAACCGCCAAGAACCAGATCGATGTCACGGTGCGGGCCGGCCGGCCGCAGGCCGAGCAGTTCCTCAGCCCAACCGCCAAAGAGGAAACACTCTGCCCCGCTGTCGGAGAGCAGCGACATGACGGAGGAAACCGTGACCAGCGTATTGGGCAAGGCCGGCTCCCGTTTCAGCGACTTCAGGCGTCGGTCTCGTCGCGGGCGGTGTAGCGCCCGGCCTCGCGCCACTTCTTCATCAGCGCCTCGAGCTCGGCATCGCCGCCTTCCGGCAGGACGATCTTGAGCGTCACCAGCAGGTCGCCACGCCCGCCGCCGGAGCGCGGCAGGCCCTTGCCCTTGAGGCGCAGCGCCCGCCCGCCGCTCGATCTCGGCGGCACGGCCAGCGTCACCGGGCCGTCCAGCGTCGGCACCCGCACCTTGGCGCCGAGCACCGCCTCGTCGAGGGTGACAGCGACCTCGCGGCGCAGCGAATCGCCATCCACCCGGAACAGCGGATGCGGCACGAAATCGATGGTGACCAGCGCGTCGCCGGGCTGGCCATGGGGGCCCGGCTGGCCCTGGCCCTTGAGCCGGATGGTCTGGCCGGAATGGGTGCCGACCGGCACGGCGATCTCCACGGTACGGCCGGTGGGGAGATCGACGCGCACCTTCTCGCCATGGACGATCTGCTCCAGCGTCACCGCCGCGGTCGCCGTCACGTCCTGGCCGCGCTGCGCCTGATGGCGGCCGCCGCCACGCATGCCGCCGCCGCCGCGGCCAAGGCCGCCGAGAATGTCGCTGAGGATGTCGTCGGCCGAGAATTCGCCATTGTTCATACCGCCGAACCCGCCGCCGCCGGGGCCGCCGCCCGACCAGCGGAAGGTGCGCCCGCCAGCGCCGCCGCCCGGCTGGGCGCCGCGCGCGAAGCCCTCGAAGCCCTGGAAGCGCGGCTTTCCGTCGGCGCCGATCTCGCCACGGTCGAACTGCCGGCGCTTGTCCTTGTCGCCGACGATCTCATAGGCGGCATTGACCTCGCCGAAGTGCTCCTTCGCGTGGGGGTCCTTGCTCTGGTCAGGGTGGTGCTTCTTGGCGAGCTTGCGAAAAGCCGACTTGATCTCGCTCTCGCTGGCCGTCCGGCTGACGCCGAGCACCTCATAAGGATCGCGCATGGTCGAATGAACAGCAGATTGGCCGTCGGCCGAAGGATTCGCCGACCGACGTCAATATGGTCATTCCGCCAGCAATTGCCAGCGTTTGGCGCACCCTGGCGTCAGAAGAGATCAGGAAAGCTGGGCGTCGTCGGCCGCGACCCCATAGAGTTGCCAGCGGCCATTGGTGCGCTGGCAGGCTTCGCCGCGGTAGCGGCGCACGCCGCGCTGGTCGTTGACCGTGGTGGCGAAGGGCCGGCACATCAGGCTGCCCTGCGCATGGGTGGCGCCAAGGCCGGAAATGACGCCGGCCGAACCGGTGTCCGGGTTGCGCCAGACGAGGCGGTCGACCGGGGAATCGGCTCCGCTTGCGGCGACGGCGCGGCGGATCGCCTCCCAGTCCGAGGCGTCGACGCCGTCGACAACGTTGGCGCTGACCAGTTTCGGCTTGATGCTGCCGGTGGTAATCGACGTGTCCACCCCGGCCATCTCGGCACCGAAGGGGAGGCCGAGGCCGGCGCAGCCGGTGAGCGACAGGGCCAGAACCGCGGCTGCGACGCCACGGGTGACGCGCGACGATTGGCTGAGCAACAAGGCTCGAATATATGAAGTCTTGCGCGCGTACATTCGGTAACTCCCTCGCCGCTACAAACAGCAGCATCGGAATATTTCGTTAATGAACAGTGACTTCACAGCAACAGCTGATCCAAATTCGCTCTTCGCTGAATGGCTTCGCGAGGCGGAAGCGTCCGAGCCCAACGACCCCAACGCCATGGCCCTGGCCACGGTCGACGGGGAGGGCATGCCCAATGTGCGCATGGTGCTGCTCAAGGCGCACGATGCCGACGGCTTCGTCTTCTACACGAACTTCGAGAGCGCCAAGGGGCGGGAACTGGCCGCCCATCCCAAGGCGGCGCTGCTCTTCCACTGGAAGGGCCTCAAGCGTCAGGTGCGCGTGCGCGGCCCGGTCAGCGTGGTCAGCGACGCCGAGGCCGACGCCTATTTCGCCAGCCGCGCCCGCACCAGCCGGCTTGGCGCCTGGGCGAGCCAGCAGTCGCGCCCGCTGGAATCGCGCTTCGCGCTGGAGAAGGCGGTCGCCGTCTATGCCGCCAAGTATCCCGTCGGCAAGGTGCCGCGGCCGCCCTACTGGTCGGGCTATCGCCTCAAGCCGGTCGAGTGGGAGTTCTGGAAGGACATGCCCTTCCGCCTGCACAACCGCATCCAGTACCGGCAGACCGACAAGGGCTGGGAGACGCACCGGCTCTATCCCTAAATCGGACCGGATTTTGCCCATGCTTCAAGTTCTCGATCCGCCTCCCGCGGACGTGGTGGCCGCGATTGCAGACGGCATTTCGCGGCACAACAGCCGCGATTCCGTCCTTCGCGAGAATTTCGCGATCGTGAAACGAGGCGATTCTGGCCGCCTGATGGGGGGCGTTACCGCATCGGTTTCGTTTTCCGTGCTGTTCATCAACAACATCTGGGTCGAAGAGTCGGATCGACTGACCGGCGTCGGCCGAGAGCTTATGATGGCCGCGGAAGAGGAGGGCAGAGAGCGACAAGCGAAAGCCGCTTGCGTCGACACGCTTTCGACGCAGGCGCCTGAATTTTATGAAAAGCTCGGATATGCCGAATTCGCTCGGGTGGAAGGCGAAATAGAAGGCCAGCGGCTGGACCGTATTTGGCTCCGCAAATACCTCTGAAACCCTGACTACGGTTCGCCGCCCGCCCGCTGCTCTTCTTCTCCCGCCGGCCGCGACCACCGCCGTCTCCTCGCTCAGCGGCCGGCCCTTGTGCTTGGGCGGGATGAGCGGCGTCGGCGTCGGCACGTTGTGCTTCATCAGGTCGCGGCCCGCCGTGATGCCGTCGACCATCTGCAGCTCCAGCCGCGCCGCGTCGCGCTTGCGCACCCCGTCGAGCACCTCGGCCGCGTCCTCGGCGGGCACACCGAGGGCGAGCAACGCCGCCTCGCCAAAGGCCATCGCCGATTCGAAGGTCTCGCGGATCTGATAGTCGACGCCGGCGGCGATGAGATCGAGGGTGTGGCCGCGATCGTAGGAGCGTACCAGCACGCTGGCGAGCGGGAAGGCGGCCTTGACCACCTCGACGATGCGGTCGGCGTCGGCCCGCTTGTCGATGCAGATCGCGACGATCTTGGCGCTGCCGGCGCCGGCCGCGCGCAGCACGTCGAGGCGTGTGCCGTCGCCGTAGTAGATCTTGAAGCCGAAAGCGTTGGCGACTGCGGATCATCTCGGTGTCGGAATCGATGATGGTGACGTCGATGCCGCGCGCCAGCAGCGCCTGGCTGACGACCTGGCCGAAGCGGCCGAAGCCGATGACCAGCGCGCTGCCGGTGAGCCCGTCGGGCAGCGTGGCGATGCCGTCGAGCGGCGCCGGCTTCTCGGGCAGCAGGGCATGAAGCAGGATCGGCGCCAGCGGCGTCAGCGCCATCGACACGATCACCGCTGCGGTGAGGAGCGCCGAGGTGCCGGTATCGATGAGGCCGAGCCCCTGCGCCGTGGTGAAGAGCACGAAGGCGAATTCGCCGCCCTGCGCCAGCATCAGCGCCAGGCGCAGCGAATCGCCGTGGCCGTTGCGGAAGAGGCGGGCGACGCCGTAGATGCCGGCAACCTTGACCGCAGTGAAGATCGCCACCGCCGCCAGCACCCAGAGCCAGTTGTGCGCGATGAGGGCGAGGTCGATGGACATGCCCACCGCCAGGAAGAAGAGGCCGAGCAGCAGGCCGCGGAACGGCTCGATGTCGGCCTCGAGCTGGTGGCGGAAGCTCGATTCCGACAGCAGCACGCCGGCGATGAAGGCGCCCATCGCCATCGACAGGCCGCTTGCCTGCATGGCGAGCGCCGCGCCGAGCACGACCAGCAGCGCCGCCGCCGCCATGATCTCGCGGGCCTGTGATGCGGCCAGCACCTGGAACAGCGGGTTGAGCAGGTAACGGCCGACGGCGACCAGCCCGGCGATGGCCGCCGCCGCGATGGCGATCTGCACGAGGCGCGACGGACCGCCATCGACATGATAGGGCGCGATCACCGCCAGCGCTGCCAAGAGCGGCACGATGGCGAGGTCCTGAAGCAGCAGGACGGCGAAGGTCTTCTGGCCGTAGGTCTCGGTGGCCTCGCCGCGCTCTTCGAGGATCTGCATGACGATGGCGGTCGAGGAGAGCGCCATGCCGGAGGCCGCGACGAAGGCGACGGCGGGGTCAAGACCGGCGATCCAGCCGGCGCCGGTGAGGAGCGCACCGCAGACGATCACCTGCGCCGCACCGAGGCCGAAGATGTCGGCTCTCAGCGCCCACAGGCGCGACGGTTTCAGCTCCAGCCCGATGACGAAGAGCAGGAGAACGACGCCGAACTCGGCGACACCGAGGATCGCGCCCGGTTCGCGGAAGAGCTTCAGCCCGAACGGGCCGATGGCGATGCCGGCGATGAGATAGCCGACGATCGAGCCGAGGCCGATGCGCTTGAAGATCGGCACGGCAACCACCGCCGCGCCAAGGAGCGCGACGGCACTGACCAGTTCGGAGCCGGTGGAATCGACAGCCATTGGCGGAGCCTCACTTGGGGGCGCGACATTACCGTGTCATGGGTTCGGCGGAAGACGGTGCCGGCGACATCATGCAGGGCGCGTGCCGCACCCCGCAGGGCACCGGAAACCGTCCATTCACCGTCCGACACACTGTAACTTGTAGTTGCGGTCCGCGCCTGCCGCTAGCTGGTCGGCGGCGAGGATCCGCAGATGAGCAGGCGCGGTATTCCCTCTTCCTGTCCAGATGGCCATCGCCGCCGGCGTCGGGCGCGCTCGGCTCGCTGGCCGTCGCGCAAACCGACGTGTGGCTGGCCGACGTCGCGAGATGCGTCGCGTCCGGCGGCCACATCGCCTGCCCCATCAAAGGCAACATCAGCATCAACACCGGCGAGCGCATCTATCACGTGCCCGGCCAGATGTACTACGACGCGACGATCATCAGCCCGCAATTCGGCGAACGCTGGTTCTGCACGGAAGCCGAGGCCCGCGCCGCCGGCTGGCGAAAGGCGCGCCGATAGGCCTTACGTCGCCGTGCCGCCGACCGTGAGCCGGTCGATCCTCAGCGTCGGCTGGCCGACGCCGACCGGCACGCCCTGGCCGTTCTTGCCGCAGGTGCCGACGCCGGGGTCGAGCTGCATGTCGCTGCCGATCATCTTGACGCGGGTGAGCGCGTCCGGCCCGTTGCCGATGAGCATGGCGCCCTTGATCGCCGGCCCGATCTTGCCGTTCTCGATGCGGTAGGCCTCGGTGCAGGAGAAGACGAACTTTCCGCTCGTGATGTCCACCTGGCCGCCGCCGAAGGAGACGGCGTAGATGCCGTCCTTGACCGAAGCGAGGATCTCCTTGGGGTCGTCCTTGCCGCCGAGCATGATGGTGTTGGTCATGCGCGGCATGGGGACATGGGCATAGGACTGGCGGCGGCCGTTGCCGGTCGGCTGCATGCCCATCAGGCGGGCATTCTGCCGGTCCTGCATGTAGCCGACCAGGATGCCGTCCTCGATCAGCGTGGTCGATTGCGTCGGCGTGCCCTCGTCGTCGATGGTGAGCGAGCCGCGCCGGTTGAGGATGGTGCCGTCGTCGATGACGGTGACGCCGGGGGAAGCGACGCGCTGGCCCATCAGGCCGGCAAAGGCGCTCTCGCCCTTGCGGTTGAAATCACCTTCCAGCCCGTGGCCGACTGCCTCGTGCAGCAGGATGCCCGGCCAGCCGGGGCCGAGCACCACGTCGAAGGTGCCGGCCGGCGCCGGAACCGCCGAGAGGTTGACCAGCGCCTGGCGCAGCGCCTCGTCGACGGCGAACTGCCACTGGTCGGTGGCGATGAACTGACCGAAGCCCTCGCGCCCGCCCATGCCGTGCGAGCCTGATTCCTGGCGGT
Source organism: uncultured Alphaproteobacteria bacterium (assembly GCA_963830205.1). Lineage (GTDB taxonomy): Bacteria > Pseudomonadota > Alphaproteobacteria > Rhizobiales > Kaistiaceae > CAVSRC01. The sequence continues at coordinate 149,163 of CAWHLP010000012.1, forward strand.
CGCCGTCGCCGACGACCACCGCGACGCTGACCCGCACCATCGGCCTCACGTCGCGTACGAAGCTGCCGTCGGCGCGCAGGATCTCGATCTCCTGATAGGAGCCGGCGAGCGAAGCGGTGACCTGGCGCACGCGCGGGTCGCGGCCACGGGCGAAGGCGTCGATCTCCTCCAGGAGCTTCACCTTCTCGGCGAAGGTCGGGCTGCCGAGCGGGCTCTCGTCGCCATAGAGCGCCCGGTTGGTTCCGCGCGGCGCTTCGGCATAGGTGCCCTTGTGGCCGGCCTTGACCGCCTGCACGGCGTCGCCGGCGCGGCGGATCGCCGGTTCCGAGATCTCGCCGGAGTGGGCGAAGCCCTGGGCCTCGCCCGCCACCGCCCGCAGGCCGAAGCCCTGGTTGGTGTCGAAGCTCGCCGATTTCAGCCGGCCATTGTCGAACAGCAGGCTCTCGGCCTCGGCGAATTCCAGATAGAGCTCGCCGTCATCGGCGCCGGCGAGTGCCTCGGCAACCGCCTTGCGGGCGGTCTCGTGGTCAAGTCCGGCGCGGTCGAGGATGCTGTGATCGGTCATGGTCAAGCCTGGGGCGAGGGGACGGGGACGGGTGTGCCGAGCCTACAGATAGGGCGCCGGCCGCCGCGCCGCAAATCGCGGGCGGCCTCGTGGTTCGAGGCCCGGCTGGGCCGCAGTCCGCAGCCCGGATGGAGCGTGAGCGAAATCCGGGAGTGACGCACCCGCAATCCGCTTCGCGCCTTGCAGGCTACGAGGCCGCCAAGCCAGCGGCGTTCAGGGCAATGCCTTGAAGCCGTCGGCGAAGCCGTTGAGCGAGATCGGGATGCCGATGCCCTCTTCCGGCGTCTGGAAGATGATGAAGGTCGCCGTCTTGCCGGTCTCGAGCTCGTTGAGCAGCTTGTCCTCGAGGATCACCTCGGCGACGCAGCCATTGGGCAGGCAGCGTACGAAGCCGGCCCGTCCGAGATCGGCGTCGTCGATCTTGAGCCCGAGCCCGGAGGGCAGGAGCACGCCGAGCGGCGCCAGTATCCGCATGATTCGCGATTTCTTGTCGGCCGTCTTGAGCACGATCACGGTCAGGCCGACGTTCTCGCGGTCCTCGGCGGTGACGAACTGCATGAGCACGCATTGCTCGCTCTGGGCGCCGGGCGGCGTATCGCAGCGCACCTGCCAGTCGGCATGGGTGGAGCGAATCGGCGGCTCGCCGGAGGCGGGCGGGGCCACCGAGACGACCGCCTTGGGGACGTCGGTTTCAGTGGCCGGCTGGGTATCGGGCGTGAGCGTTTGCGGTGCGGGCGATGTCGCCGAGCGTTCGCCGCGCGGCGGCGTATTGGTCGCCACCGTCGCGGTCCCGCGACCAAAGAATCCCGTGGCAAACAGCACCACCACCACGCCGACGGCGATGGCCAGAACACCGGCGACAACCGCCAGAATCGGGACCAGCGGGCTCTTCCGCGGCTCTACTTCGTAGTCTTCGTCTTCGTACATCCGGCCGTCGATACATCAGCCTGGCAGTGTGCAGGCAAGCCAAAGACCGCCGAATCGCCAACGGCCCCGGCTGATCTTGCAACAAATGGCCGCCCGAAGGAATCGCAGCAGGCCGCCGTCCCCAGGCCATGCCGCACTGCGATAGCGGCAAATCGAAGGCGATAGGTGCAATTTGCCGCATGGACGGTCGCGTTAGGCCGTTGCGGGAAACCTCAGCTTATGGTTTTTCTTTAGCATAGTTCCAACCACCGTGCCGGGCCGGCGTGTCGCCGGGCAGGGAGGTTGTCTTTTTATGGCGGCTGGGGGCCGCGTTCGACAAGGGGCCGAGCGGGAACGCTCGGATTGGGAAGGAGCGAATCGGTGAGAACGGCACTGAAGCGGGCGACGCTGGGCATGGCGCTGGCCGGTGGCGGGCTGATGGCACTTGCCGGGCCGGCCGCGGCGAATCCCTCGCCCTGGGAAATCAACCTGCAGCCGGCGGCGAGCCCGATCATGGAGATGATCCACCGTTTCAACAACGGTGTGCTGATCGTCGTGACGCTGATCGTGCTCTTTGTCCTGGCGCTGCTCGTCTATGTCATGGTGCGCTTCAACGCGAAGGCGAACCCGGTCCCCTCGAAGACCTCGCACAACACGATGATCGAGGTGCTGTGGACGGTGGTGCCGATCCTCATCCTGGTCGGCATCGCGGTGCCGTCCTTCGCGCTGCTCTTCGCCGAGCACGACCCGGCCCGCGCCATCGCCGGCTTCGACCCGGCCAAGGACAAGCAGCTCACCATCAAGGCGACCGGCAACCAGTGGTACTGGACCTACGATTATCCCGACAACGGCGACATCTCGTTCGATTCGTATCTGCTGCGCGACAAGGACGGCAACCCGACCGGCGAGCCGCGGCTCTTGGCCGTCGACAACAAGATGGTCGTGCCGGTGGGCGTGGTCGTCCGCATGCAGGTCATCGGCGCCGACGTCATCCATTCCTTCGCGGTGCCCTCCTTCGGCATCAAGATCGACGCCGTTCCCGGCCGTCTCAACGAGACCTGGTTCCGGGCCGACAAGGAAGGCACCTATTACGGCCAGTGCTCGGAGCTCTGCGGCCGCGACCACGCCTACATGCCGATCGCGGTCGAAGTGGTCAGCCAGGACAAGTTCGACGCCTGGGCGAAGACCGCGGCGACCGATCTCGATGCGGCCAACAAGCAGCTTGCCGCAGCCGAAGCGAAATCCCCCGCGACCGTCGTCGCGGCGGCCAAGGACTAGGGCCCACCCGCCGCAGCAGCCGGAACGGCTCGATCAAAGGAGACAGGCATGGCCTCGAGCGCAGGGTATCAGGCGCATAGCGAAGCACACGCGCACGCTCACCCGACGGGGTGGCGCCGGTGGGTCTATTCCACCAACCACAAGGACATCGGCACGATGTACCTTGTCTTCGCCATCTGCACGGGCATCATCGGCGGTGCCCTGTCGGTGGCCATGCGCATGGAGCTCATGGAGCCGGGCCTGCAGATCTTCGGCGACCCCGAGCTGTTCAACGTCTTCGTCACCGCGCACGGCCTGATCATGATCTTCTTCATGGTCATGCCGGCGATGATCGGCGGCTTCGGCAACTGGTTCGTGCCGATCATGATCGGCGCGCCGGACATGGCCTTCCCGCGCATGAACAACATCTCGTTCTGGCTGCTGCCGCCGGCCTTCGCGCTGCTGGTCATCTCGCTGTTCATGCCGAGCGCCCCCGGCGCCCATGGCGTTGGCGGCGGCTGGACCATCTACCCGCCGCTGTCGACCACCGGCCAGCCCGGCCCGGCGATGGATTTCGCCATCCTGTCGCTGCACCTGGCCGGCGCCTCGTCGATCCTCGGCGCCATCAACTTCATCACCACCATCTTCAACATGCGCGCGCCGGGCATGACGCTGCACAAGATGCCGCTGTTCGTCTGGTCGATCCTGGTGACCACCTTCCTGCTCTTGCTCGCCCTGCCGGTTCTGGCGGGCGCCATCACCATGCTCCTGACCGACCGCAACTTCGGCACCGCCTTCTTCAAGCCCGAGCAGGGCGGCGACCCGGTGCTCTTCCAGCACCTGTTCTGGTTCTTCGGTCACCCCGAGGTCTACATCCTCATCCTGCCCGGCTTCGGCATGGTCAGCCAGATCGTGTCGACCTTCTCCAAGAAGCCGGTGTTCGGCTACATGGGCATGGCCTACGCCATGGTCGCCATCGGCTTCATCGGCTTCGTGGTCTGGGCCCACCACATGTACACGGTCGGCCTGTCGCTCGACCTGCAGGCCTATTTCGTCGCCGCCACCATGGTCATCGCGGTGCCGACCGGCGTGAAGGTGTTCTCGTGGATCGCCACCATGTGGGGCGGCTCGATCGAGTTCCGCACGCCCATGCTGTGGGCGATCGGCTTCATCTTCCTGTTCACCGTCGGCGGCGTCACCGGCGTCATGCTGGCCAATGCCGGCCTCGACTACGTGTTGCAGGACACCTACTTCGTCGTCGCCCACTTCCACTACGTGCTGTCGCTGGGCGCCGTCTTCACCATCTTCGCCGGCTGGTACTACTGGTTCCCGAAGATGAGCGGCTACATGTACAACGAGAAGCTGGCGAACATTCACTTCTGGGTCACGTTCGTCGGCGTCAACCTGGTCTTCTTCCCGCAGCACTTCCTCGGCCTTGCCGGCATGCCGCGCCGCTATGCCGACTATCCCGGATGCCTTCGCAGGGTGGAACTACGTCTCCTCGATCGGCTCCTACATCGCGGCGGTCGGCGTGGTGATTTTCCTCTACACGATGTGGGAGGCCTTCGCGAAGAAGCGGCCTGCCGGCGACAATCCGTGGGGCGAGGGCGCCACCACGCTGGAGTGGATGCTGTCGTCGCCGCCGCCCTTCCACCAGTGGGAGACCCTGCCGCGGATTCGGTAGGCACAAATAAGAGGCGAGGAGGGCCGTAGGCCCGACCGGGAAGCAAGCAAGAGGCGAAGAGCGCCGCAGGCGCGACCGGGAAACTGAACCAGAGGCAAGGACGGCCGCAGGCCGGACAGGGAAAGAACGAAGTGGCGTATTCGGACGAAGCAAACGCGGCGCTCAGCACCGATCTGGTGCTCGGCGGCAGCGTCAGCGACTACATCGCCCTGCTCAAGCCGCGGGTGATGTCGTTGGTCGTGTTCACCGCCTTCGTCGGCATGGCAATCGCCCCGGTCGGCTTGAACCCGGTGATCGGCTTCCTGGCGCTGCTGGCGATCGCCGTGGGCGCCGGCGCCTCGGGCGCGCTCAACATGTGGTACGACGCCGACATCGATGCGGTGATGCGCCGCACGATGAAACGGCCGGTACCGGCCGGACGTCTGACGGCCGGCGAAGCGCTGGGCTTCGGCCTGCCGCTGGCCGTGGGCTCGGTGGTCTTCCTCGGGCTCGCCACCAATGTCGTCGCCGCCGGGCTGCTCGCCTTCACCATCGCCTTCTACGTCATCGTCTATACCATGTGGCTCAAGCGCTCGACGCCGCAGAACATCGTCATCGGTGGCGCCGCCGGCGCCCTGCCGCCGATGGTCGGCTGGGCGGCGGTCACCGGCGGCGTCAGCCTCGAGAGCCTCAGCCTGTTCCTGATCATCTTGCTGTGGACGCCGCCGCACTTCTGGGCGCTGTCGCTCTACAAGTGCGAGGACTACGCCAAGGCCGGCGTGCCCATGCTGCCGGTGGTCGCCGGCGAGGCTGCAACCAAGCGCCACATCCTCGCCTATGCGGTGGTGCTTGCCGTCGTTGCGGCTCTCCTGCCGCCGCTCACCGGCATCACCTCGTGGACCTACGCCGTGATCGCCGGCGGCCTAGGCGCCGTGTTCGTCGCGCTGGCCTGGGCCGTCTTCCGCATGCCGGAAGGGGACGCCGCCAAGCTGCCGGCGCGCCGCCTGTTCACCTTCTCGCTTCTGTACCTTTTCCTGCTCTTCGCGGTTATCCTGGCCGAGAAGGGCCTCACGGGGCTCGCGGCATGACGGCGATGACGGTTGACGGCAACGACGGCGTGCGCTTGACCGAAGCGCAACGGAAGCGGCGGCGCACCCGCGCGGTGGCGACGGCGATCGCGCTCGCCGTCCTCGTCGTCCTGTTCTTCGTCCTGACCATCGTCCGCCTTGGTCAGAACGCGCTGACGCCCCCGATGTGACCATGGCGGAAGCGTTGAAGCCAGCGCCGCGCCGGCGCATCAGTTTCGGCCTCACCGCCGCCGTGCTGCTGGTGTTCGCCGCCGGCATGGTCGGCATGTCCTTCGCCGCGGTGCCGCTCTACCGCATCTTCTGCCAGGTGACCGGCTACGGCGGCACCACGCGCCGCGCCCAGATCGCGCCCAAGAAGATCCTCGACCGCGTCGTCACCGTGCGCTTCGACAGCAACATCTCCAACAACCTCGGCTGGAGCTTCCGTCCGCTGAAGCGCGAGGTCCAGGTGCATCTCGGCGAGGTCGGCACCGTCTCGTTCCTGGCCGAGAACCGGACCGACAAGACCGAGACCGGCACCGCCGCGTTCAATGTCGCGCCCGACCAGGCCGGCGCCTATTTCAACAAGATCGCCTGCTTCTGCTTCACCGATCAGACGCTCAAGCCGGGCGAGCAGAAGGAACTCGGCGTCAGCTTCTTCGTCGATCCGGCCTATGCCGACGACCCCAACCTGCAGAACTTCACCACCATCACTCTGTCGTACAGTTTCTATCCGGCTAAGCTGAAACCGGTCGCCTCGGCGGCGACGACATCGGGGGAAAACCCGCTTTGACGCCCGCTGTCGCCTGACGGCGGCGGGGGTCGATCCTGGAGCACTGGAACCATGGCTGACGCGCACGCGAAGCATCATCCCTATCACCTGGTCGATCCGAGCCCGTGGCCGGTGCTCGGGGCCTTCTCGGCTTTCGTCCTGGCGATCGGCACGATCTCCTACATGCATGGCGCCAGCATCTGGCTGGTCGCGCCCGGCATCATCGGCGTGCTCTACACCATGCTGGTGTGGTGGCGCGACGTCATCAAGGAGGCGCACGAGGGCTTCCACACCTCGGTCGTGGCGCTCGGCCTGCGCTACGGCATGATCCTGTTCATCGCCTCCGAGGTGATGTTCTTCGTCGCCTGGTTCTGGGCCTTCTTCGATTCCAGCCTCTCCGCCGACAGCGCCATCCAGATCGCCAAGGTCGACTTCACCGGCGGCCACTGGCCGCCCAAGGGCATCGAGGTCTTCGACCCGTGGCACCTGCCGCTGCTCAACACCCTCATCCTGTTGACCTCGGGCACCACCGTCACCTGGGCGCACCATTCGCTCCTCCACGACGACCGCAAGGGGCTGATCTGGGGCCTGGTGCTGACCGTCATCCTCGGCCTCACCTTCACCTCGGTGCAGGCCTACGAATATGCCCATGCGCCGTTCGCGTTCACCGGCGGCATCTTCGGCTCGACCTTCTTCATGGCGACCGGCTTCCATGGCTTCCACGTCATCGTCGGCACCATCTTCCTGACCGTCTGCCTGATCCGCGCGGCCAAGGGCGACTTCAGCTCGAAGCAGCATTTCGGCTTCGAGGCCGCCGCCTGGTACTGGCACTTCGTCGACGTGGTCTGGCTTTTCCTCTTCTTCTGCATCTATATTTGGGGTGGCTGGGGCGCGCCGATCCATCACGGCTAGTGGCGCCTCTGGCGATCACGATGAATCCTGAGGACAAGGCTCTCTACCCACCGCAGCCGGTTTCGGTCGGCCTGCACGGGCGTTGTCCGCGCTGCGGCGAGGGGCGGCTGTTCGACGGCTTTCTGACCGTCGCCCCGCGCTGCCAGAACTGCGGCCTGGAGTTCGATTTCGCCGATGCCGGCGACGGCCCGGCGGTCTTCATCATGATGATCGTCGGCTTCATCGTCGTCGGCTTGGCTTTGTACATCGAGGTCGCGTTCAACCCGCCCTATTGGCTCATGGCGGTCATCCTCGTGCCGCTGGTGCTCGGCCTGTCGATCGGCCTGCTGAGGCCGCTGAAGGGCCTGATGATCGCCCAGCAGTACCGCCACCGGGCCGAACTCGGGCGTCTCTCGGAACACTGATCCGGCGTGGCACAAGCACCCGCAAAACCCGCCACCCGCGGCGGCCTTCTGTGGCAGTCGTTAGCCGCTCTGGTCGTCCTTGCCATCCTATGCGCGCTGGGTACCTGGCAGGTGCAGCGGCTGCATTGGAAGAATGCGCTGATCGCCCGCGTCAGCGCCGGGCTCAAGGCCGATCCGGTGGCGGCGCCGGGACCTGAGGACTGGCCGACGCTCGATCTCGGCGCCCGTGAATACCAGCCGGTCACCGTCAGCGGCCATTTCGACAACAGCCACGAGGCCCACGTCGTCTACACGCTGACCGAGCCTAAGGGTCCGGTCGGCGGCCCCGGCTATTTCGTCATCACCCCGTTCGAGGCGAGCGGCGGCTGGATCGTCTACGTCAATCGCGGCTTCGTGCCGACGGCCAAGGCCGATCCCAAGACGCGACCCGAGGGCCAGGTCGAGGGCGAGACGACCGTCACCGGCGTGCTGCGCCAGCCGGGGGACCGGTCATGGTTCATGCCCGCCGACAATGCCGCCAAGAACCAGTGGTTCTCGCGCGATCCCGCGCTCTACGCCGCGGCACAGGGCCTGCCGGCGGCCGACGTCGCCCCCTACATCATCGACGAACGTGCCGACCCCAACCGCCCCGGCGGCCTGCCCCAGGGCGGCGAGACGGTGGTGATGTTCCCCAACAACCACCTCGGTTATGCCATCACCTGGTATGGCTTGGCGCTCAGTTTGACGCTGATCTTCGTCCCCTATCTGTGGCGGCGCCTCAGTGAGCAGCGGGCGCAGAAGAAGCCGAGCTAGGCGTGACCGGCCTCGCCGGAGAGCCGCGTCACATCGACGCCGATCAGCGCCAGGGCGCGCTGGTACTTGCTCTCCAGGTCCGTGTCGAAGATCACCTCCGACCGAGCCGGGCAATGCAGCCAGCCGTTAGCCTGGATCTCGCTTTCCAGTTGACCCGGCGCCCAGCCGGCATAGCCCAGCGCCAGCAGCGCGTTCTCGGGGCCAGTGCCCGCGGCGATCGCCTTCAGGATCTCCAGCGTCGCCGTCAGCGAGATGCTCTCGCTGATCGGCAGCGTCGAGTTCTCGGCAAAGTAGTCGGCGCTGTGCAGTACGAAGCCGCGGCCCGTCTCGACCGGCCCGCCGCGATGGACGCGCATGTGCTGGACGGGCGGCGGCAACCGGATCTCGGGGCCATCCGGGATGATGTCGAGCTGCACCAAGAGGTCCTGGAAACTGACCTCGGGCGCCGCCTGGTTGATGGTGATGCCCATGGCGCCGTCGGCCGAGTGGGCGCAGATGAACACCACCGTGCGGGCAAAACGGCTATCCTGCATCGTCGGCATGGCGATGAGGAACTGACCGTCGAGATAACCCCGGCCCTTGGGGGCGCTGTGCAGAGGCATGACCATGATGGCAAGAGCCTAGAGCCTTTCCCGGGCCGATGGAAGGCAGCGCGCTCGCCGCGACAAGATGTGCCTCACGAATATATGAAGATGCCGCCAGATCGTGTTGATCGGCCGCTCATGTTCCAGGCGCTATGTAGGGCACCATGAAGCCATCCCTGAACACATCTCTCCGGCTCGTGCCGGCAGCGCTGCTCATCGTGCTTGCCGCTCCGGCAAGCGCGGCCACCGGCGACTGGGCGGAAGGCCAGAAGGCCATGGTCCGCCTGATCGCGTCCGGCGCCGCCAGCGACGGCACCATCGACGGCGCCATCGAGATCGCCCTGCCGCCCGGCTGGAAGACCTACTGGCGCAACCCCGGCACCGCCGGCATCGCGCCCGCCTTCGATTTTGCCGCCTCGCACAACCTCGATGCACCCGTCATCTCCTTTCCGGTGCCCGAGGTCGTCGACGACGGCTACAGCGTCACCAACGTCTATGTCGGCGGCGTCGTGCTGCCCTTCCACGCCACGGTGACCGACCCCAAGCTGCCGGTCGAGATCGCGCTGACTGCCGCGCTCGGCGTCTGTCAGGAGGTCTGCGTGCCGGACGAGGTCACCGCCCACCTGGTCGTGCCGCCGGGCGAGAACGATCCGGCGACCTCGGCGGTGCTGACCACGGCGCGCGCCCGCCTGCCGGGCCCGCCCGAGCCCGGCGTGTTCGCGGTCGACAGCATCGTCCGCCAGGGTGGCACCGACATCCGCCCGGTGTTCCGCATGGCAGCGACCGTGCCAGCTGGTGCCGAGCCCGAGGTCCTGGTCGAAGGGCCGCAGGACTGGGCGCCCTATGCCCCGGAATTCGTCGGCCGCGACGGCGGCAAGGCGCTCTATGATGTGAAGTTCAGCCTGCTCGGCGCCAAGACGCCGATCGCCGGCGCCAAGGTCCGCATCACCATGGCCGCCGGCGGCCGCGCCATCGAGCAGACGCTGGCCCTCGACCCCGGCCAGGCGGTAAACTGATCCTCCGCACGAGCTTCACGTCCGTTCAATTCGGGAAACCAACATGATCAAGATAGGGGATCGCCTCCCGGCGGGGTCTTTTCGCGTCAAGAAGGGCGAGGGTGACATCCGCCAGGTGACGGCCGACGAACTGTTCAAGGGCCAGCGGGTTGTCCTCATCGGCGTCCCCGGTGCCTTCACCTCGACCTGCCACTACGCCCACATTCCCCAGTTCATCGCCAATGCCGCAACGCTCAAGGACAACGGCGTCGACCGCATCGTGGTGATGGCGGTGAACGACGCCCACGTCATGCTGGCGTGGGGCGAGGCGCTCAACGCCGAGGACAAGCTCGACTTCATTGCCGACGGCAACGCCGACTATGCCAAGGCGCTCGGCCTTGCCATCGATTTGTCGGCATCGGGGTTGGGCACGCGCCTGAAGCGTTTCTCTGCGCTGGTCGACGACGGCGTGGTGAAGACGCTCAATTTCGAGCCGGAAGGCGGCAAGGGCATCCAGGCGACCGGCGCCGCCACCATGCTGAGCCAGATCTCGGCCTGACCACCGGGGATTACGGCGCCGCGTCGGCGGGCGGCGCTTTCTTCTTTTTCTTTTTCGGCTTGAACGGCGCCATGCCTTCGCGCGCCAGCGCATCGGCGCGCTCGTTGCCGTCGGTGCCGGCATGGCCCTTGACCCAGTGCCAGGCGATGTCGTGCTTGTGGCCGAGTTCGTCCAGCCGCTGCCACAGGTCGACGTTCTTCACCGGCTTGCGGTCGGCCGTCTTCCAGCCGTTCCTCTGCCAGCCGGCGATCCAGCCGGTGACGCCACCGCGGAGATATTGCGAGTCCGTGTAGAAATCGACCGCGCTCGGCTTATTCAGCGCCGCGAGCGCCTCGATTGCCGCGGTCAGCTCCATGCGGTTGTTGGTGGTCTCCGCCGCGCCGCCCTTGAGCTCCTTCTCGTGCCCGTTCCAGATGAGCACGGCACCCCAGCCGCCGGGGCCGGGATTGCCCGAGCAGGCGCCGTCGCTCCAGATGCTGATGCGCTTTGCCGCCGTCACCGGCTGAGCCCATAGGCGGAGGCGTCGCTGACGCCGCGGTGGAAGCGGAGCTTGCGGTAGTATTCGAGCGGGTCCTTCTTCACCACCAGCGCGCCCGCCGGGACGGTCAGCCAATCGTAGAGGCGGGTGAGCAGGAAGCGCAGCGCCGAGCCGCGCGCCAGCATCGGCAGGGCGTCGATCTCGGCGGCGCTCAACGGGCGCACCGCCATATAGGCGGAGAGCAGCGCCCGCGCCTTGGTGACGTTGAGCGAGCCGTCGATCTCGAAGCACCAGGCATTGAGGCACACCGCCACGTCGTAGGCGAACATGTCGTTGCAGGCGAAATAGAAGTCGATGAGGCCGGATAGCCTGCCTGAGAGGAAGAAGACGTTGTCGGGGAACAGGTCGGCGTGGATGACGCCCTGCGGCAGGTTCGTCGGCCAGGCCCGGTCGGCCTCGTTGAGCTCGTCCTCGATCATCGCCGCCAGCCCCGGCGCCACCGTGTCGGCGCGCCCGTCGCACATTTCGTAGAGCGGCCGCCAGCCGTCGATGGTGAGCGCGTTCTTGCGGGTGAGCGTGAAGCCGGCACCGGCGAGGTGCAGCCGCGCCAGGGCGCCGCCGACGGCGGCACAGTGCTCGGCCTGCGGCCGCCGCACCCACATGCCGGAGAGGAAGGTGACCATCGCCGCCGGGCGGCCGGCGAGATGCTTGAGCGCTTTCCCCTCACGGTCGTGCACCGGCGTCGGGCAGGTGATGCCCTTGGCGGCGAGATGCTCCATGAGGCCGAGGAAGAAGGGCAGGTCGGCCGGCGCAACGCGCTTCTCGTACAGCGTCAGGATGAACTGGCCGACCTCGGCGACGACGAGAAAGTTAGAGTTTTCAACGCCTTCCGCAATGCCCTTATAGGACAGCACGGCGCCGACGTCATAGCTCTGCATGAAGGCGTCGAATTCGTCGTCAGGGATTTCGGTATAGACCGCCATGAATCACGTCGCTGGTCGTCGCTCAATCGATAGATCACATGCGCCACCGCACGACGCAACGTCTCAGGCCAACTCGCGGAGTGCCCGTGGCAGGTTGAACACCACCGCTTCCTCCGCCGCCGTCACCACCTCGACGGTGACCGCGTAGCGCGCGGCGAAGGCGTCGATCACCTCCTCGACCAGCACTTCCGGCGCCGAGGCGCCCGCCGTGATGCCGACGCGGCGGGCGCCGGCAAGCCGCTGCCAGTCGATGTCGCCGGCACGCTGCACGAGCAGCGAGACCGGGCAGCCGGCGCGCGTCGCTACTTCGCGCAGGCGCTGCGAATTGGATGAGTTGGGCGCGCCGATGACGATCATGGCGTCGATGTCGCGGGCGATGCGCTTGACCGCCTCCTGCCGGTTGGTGGTGGCGTAGCAGATGTCTTCCTTGTGCGGTGCGGTGATGGACGGGAAGCGCTCGCCGAGGATCGCCACGATCGCGGCGGTGTCATCGACCGACAGTGTCGTCTGGGTGATGAAAGCGAGGTTCTCGGGCGTCTTCGGCTGGAAGGCGCGGGCATCAGCCTCGGTCTCGATCAGCGTGATGGCGCCCTCGGGCAACTGGCCCATGGTGCCGACCACTTCCGGGTGGCCGGCATGGCCGATAAGCACGATCTCGCGACCCCTGCGATGATGGATCTCGGCCTCGCGATGCACCTTGGTGACCAGCGGGCAGGTGGCGTCGAGAGGAAACAGGTTCCTGAGCTGCGCCGCCTCCGGCACCGCCTTGGCAACGCCGTGGGCGGAGAATACCACCGGCTGGTCGGTGTCGGGGATCTCGTCAAGCTCCTCGACGAAGACCGCGCCCTTGGCCTTGAGGCCGTCGACCACATAGCGGTTATGGACAATCTCGTGGCGCACATAGACCGGCGGGCCGAACTTTTTCAGCGCCAGCTCGACGATCTGGATGGCGCGGTCGACACCGGCGCAGAAGCCGCGCGGGCTGCACAGGAGGATGGCGAGGGGCGGCTTGGCGTCTGATGACATGATCTAGGGTGCACCACCTGCGTGGGGATCGAACAAATGCTCTGCCTGCTTGAACACGGCCTGCGGAATGGATGCCAGCTCGCGGTGTTCGTAGGGGAGGTGCGTCAGGTAATGGGCGACGATCTGGCCGACCGCTTCGGCCTGCCCACGGTCGCGTTGCCGTTTGAGGGCCGGGCGGTCCGGGCGTTCCGAGACCCAAAGCTTGTGCATGGCGAACGCACGCGGATCGGGGACGACGAGGCGCAGAGGCATGCCACGTTCGTCAATGGCCACCGCATCGAACGGCGGACAATTCTGGAGCCAGTCGAGTCCTTCGATTCCCGCCGCGGCGAGGTCTTCGCCGGCATCTCCCGAGATGTTGTCCGCTTCGTTCTTCCACGGCGGGACCGGCGCCGGCTTGATCAGGTCGACCAGATAGCCGTCGCGATTGACGGCGCGAAACGTGTTCTGGTCGCGCTCGAACGAGCGGTCGACCCTCTTCAGGAGACGCATGAGACTGCGTTCGGAGACCGGCATGCTGGCGGCAAGACCTATTTGCTGGCGAACATCGAATAGCAGGTCGATGTCCTCCGTGCTTGTCAGGCCGGCTTCGACGAGGACGCCGGCGGTTGCTTCGTATGCATAGATAGCGTTTGTGCCGACGATGCGAATGCCCCTGCCCAGGAATCCGCCTGCGTCCAGGGCGCGGACGATCTTGGCAGCGATCAGCGGCACGCGCCCCAGGCCGACAGCGCGATTGATGGAGGCCTGACGGTCCAGCAGTTTCTTGTGTTCGGCCAGACGTTCCTTTGCGCCTTGCCGGCCGCTGTCATATTGGGCTTTCAGCTTCTCCGTCTTGGCGCTGCGTGGACCGAGGGACCTCTGCCGGCGGAGGCCGGTCTTGGGGTCGTAGGCACTACGAACGAGGTACTGGTCGCCATTGTCCGAGGCCCAGACCATGGAGCCTTTGAACTGATCGAGCCTCTCCCGCGCGTTGCGCCAAGCGTCATAGCGCTGACGGCTGTTCACCGCCTCGCGTCGCTGATCGTTGTTAAGCTCTTGAAGTTCCATGGCTTCAACAGTTGCGAGCAAAATTGAGCTTGAGTGTTGAAGTTATGTAGAATCAACGACTTCAACAGTCAAGCGCCGCAATCAACTCAACTGTTGAAGTTATTGATTCCAAAATGAATTCAGGCCAGCTCTTCCTCTTCGTCCTCTTCCGCCGTGCGGAAGATCAGCTTGCTCGCCTCGGCCGCCGTCATCGGCTGGCCGTAGAGGAAGCCCTGGACGTATTCGGCGCCGAGCTCTTTGAGCTCGATGGCGTCG
>CAWHLP010000013.1:0-156688 GCA_963830205.1 uncultured Alphaproteobacteria bacterium
ACCACTACCGCCCACACGGAGCCCTTGGCGGAAAAACTCCCAGCGAGTATCTCTCCCAAACGAGCCAGGACGCCCCCCAGTCTCAGATGTGCTGATCCCGGACAGCGGCTGGACTACGAGCGGCCGGCCTGCGAAAAATCACGCGGAGACGCGGGCGAGCGCCGCGCCGAAGCTGGGCGAGACAGGATGGCATCGAGTACGCGCACCGCGCCCGAACGCGATACGGCCACCTTCCTCGCCGTCATTGCCGCGCTCACGGTTGTCCGTATCGTCGGCCAGTATTTCTCGGTGGTCGATCTCGACGTCGAGGAGGCGCAATACTGGGACTGGTCGCGGCATCTGGCCTTCGGCTACTTCTCCAAGCCGCCGCTGATCGCCTGGGTCGATGCGCTGTCCGGCATGGTCTGCGGCTCCTCCGAAGCGTGTATCCGCGCGCCGGCGCCGCTGTTCTATTTCGGCACCAGCCTGCTGGTCTTCCTGACGGCTAGGGAGCTCTACGGCGCCAGAGCCGGCCTGTGGGCCGGGCTCGCCTGTGCGCTGGCGCCGGGCGTCTCGTTCTCCGCCCGCATCATGACCACCGACGTGCCGCTGCTCTTCTTCTGGGCGCTGGCGCTCTACGCCTATGTCAGGCTTGCCCGCGGCGGCGGCTGGCGCTGGGGCGCCGTGCTTGCCGGCGCCCTCGGCCTGGGCCTGCTCGCCAAATACGCGATGGCCTATTTCATCCCCGGCGTGCTGCTCGCCGGCCTGGTCTGCAAGGACGCGCGACGGCTGCTCAAGGCACCGGTTCTCTGGCTGGCGCTCGGCGCCGGCGTCCTCATGCTGACGCCGAACATCCTGTGGAACGCCAGCAACGACTTTGCCACGGCCGGCGCCACGGCCGACTATGTCCACGGGGCGCTGTCGCTGGCCAAGCCGCTGGAATTCCTCGTCGGCCAGTTCGGCGTCGCCGGGCCGGTCACCTTCGGCGCGCTGCTGGTCCTGTTTGCCTATTTCGGCTCGCGCCGGCTCACTGACGACGATCGCGCGATGCTGGCCTTCGCCGTCCCGCCGCTCCTCGTCATCCTGCTGAACGCCATCTATTCCGGTGCCGCCAACGCCAACTGGGCGGCCCCGGCGCTGATCTCGGCGTTCATTGTTACCGCGGCCGTCCTGGTGCGCGCTGCATCCTGGCGCATGCTTGCGGCGGGGCTCTCCATCGGTGTCGTCGCTCAGGCCGCGATGCTCCTCGGCGACACCATCGCCGACCGGCTGACGGTCCCGCTGCTCGGCGCCAATGCCGACCTCTACAAGCGGGTGGAGGGATGGAAGGTGCTGGCCGCCAAGGCCAAGGCCCTGGCCGCTCCACATGGCGCCGCCTCGGTCGCCGTCGACCGGCGCTGGGAGGCGGCGACGCTCACCTACTACCTGCGCGACGATTACACCGTCCACATCTGGTCGGAATGGCCGCAACCGACCAATCACTTCGAGATGATCTATCCGCTCACCGCGGAGGCGAAGCAGCCGATCCTGTTCATCACCACCTGCGACCGGCCAGACCGGTTCGATCGGGATTTCGATTCGGTGACCGATCTCGGGCCGTTCGCGACGCCGAGCGGGCCGACATCGTCACGCGCCTACGAGGCCTTCCTGCTGGCGGGCACGCACGGCGCGCTGGCGCCGCTTCCGCGCTGCGAGGTCGAGGCCGGCGATGAGGCCAAGTCCTAGCCGGCCGGTGACTATGTCGACGGGGTCTCGTCAGCCCCCTGCCGCTCGCGCCAGATGAAGAAGATGTTGCGGCCGTAGATGAACAGGCCGGCCGCCTGGCCGACGATGAAGACCGGATCGCGCCGGTAGATGGCGTAGGCCAGCAGCGTCGCCCCGCCGCCCACCGAGAACAGCCAGAAGGCAGCGGGGATGATGCTGCGGCGGGCGCGCTCGCTGGCGATCCATTGCACGATGAAGCGCGCTGAGAATAACGCCTGACCGAGGAAGCCGATGATGAGCCAGAACGTTTGGGTGCCGATCATGGGACCAGATGCTCCGCTCTCCGGGGATTCTTGCGCCGCCGCCTGATCAGCCACCAGACGCCGAACAGGTCCGGGATCCCGACCAGAAGCCGGTCGAGATTGCCATAGTTGGAGGTGCCGTGCTGGCGGGCGCGGTCGGCGACGTCGACATGGACCACGCGCCAGCCGTCGGCGAGGAACAGCGCCGGCAGGAAGCGGTGCATAGTCTGGAAGTAGGGGAGGTTGAGGTAGGCCTGGCGGCGGAACGCCTTGATGCCGCAGCCGGTGTCGCGGGTTCCGTCCTTGAGCAGCGCGCCGCGCAGTCCGTTGGCCAGGCGCGAGCCGATCGTCTTGGCGAAGGTCGCCTTGCGGCCGACGCGCTGGCCGGCGACCAGGCCGACAAGCGCATCGCCGAACCGGTCGAGGAATTGCGGGATCGGCTTGGGGTCGTTCTGGCCGTCGCCGTCGAGGGTGACGATGATGGCGCCCTGCGCCGCCCAGACGCCCGACCACAGCGCCGCGCTCTGCCCGAGCGAGCGGGCATGGGCGACGCGCCGCACCGGCAGGCCGTCGCGGCCGAGGCGCGCGATCGTGGCGGCGGTGTCGTCGGTGCTGCCGTCGTCGGCGATGACGACCTCGTAGCGCCTGTCGCCGACGGCGGCGGCGATCTCGCGGACGAGCGTGGCGAGGTTCTCCGCCTCGTTGCGCGCGGGGATGACCACCGACAGCGACGGCTCGCCCAACTCCGCCATGTGCCCCATTCCTCCGGGCGGCCTGCCCGCTTGTCTTGCGGCCGCCTGTCTCGTCTCCCGCCCCATGGGCGCGCCCCGCCCAGGCCGGTCCTCAAGGCCCGGGCGGTCGCTTCCTAGCACATCTGCCGTGCCGGCCGGCCAGACAATTCGCACGGGCGAGCGGCACCTCGGCTGGGCAGTCTGCCTGGGGACGCGGCGAAGAATGGTCATGGTGGCGCCGGCAGGGCGGGGTGCTAGCATCGCCGCATGACCATTATGCTGTTCTTCCTGGCGACGCTGGCCTTCGCCTATTACACGTGGCGCTACGCCATCCTGACCCCACGGCGGCAGGGGCCGTACCGCTTCGTCGCCTTCGAGGGCATCACCGCCATCGTGCTGCTCAATTGGCGAGAGTGGTTCGTCGACCCCTTCAGCCCGGTGCAGATCGTTTCCTTCGCCGCCCTGGCGATCTCCGCCTATCTGGCGCTGGCGAGCTACGCCATGCTCAAGATCATCGGCAAGCCAAAGGGCCACTTCGAATACACCACCGAACTCGTCACCACGAACCTCTACCGCTACATCCGCCATCCGATGTACGGCTCGCTGCTCTTCTTCGCGATCGGGGCGTGGCTGAAGCAACCGCTCTATTGGCCGGCGGCCCTCATCTTCGCGGTCGTAGTGGTGGCGCTGGTCATGACCACGCAGGCGGAGGAGGAGGATATGAAGCAGGCGTTCGGCCAGCGCTATGTCGACTACATGAAGACGACCGCGCGCTTCATTCCGTTCGTGTTCTAGCGCCAGGGGAAACGCCATGAAAGCCGTGCTCTACGAGGCTTTCGGCGAAACGCCGAACCTCACGACCGTCGCCGATCCGGCGCCCGTGCCCCACGGCGTCGTCGTCAAGGTGGAGGCCACCGGCATCTGCCGCAGCGACTGGCACGGCTGGATGGGCCACGATCCCGACATCGTGCTGCCCCACGTCCCCGGCCACGAACTGGCCGGCGTCGTCGAAGCCGTCGGCAGGGACGTGACCGCGCTGGAAGGCCGGCGACCGCGTCACCGTGCCCTTCGTCTGCGGCTGCGGCGCCTGCCCGGAATGCCACGCCGGCCACCAGCAGGTCTGCCGAAACCAGTTCCAGCCGGGCTTCACCCATTGGGGATCGTTCGCCGAATACGTCGCGATCGACCGCGCCGACCTCAACCTCGTCGCGCTGCCCGAAGCGATGGATTTCGCCACCGCCGCCAGCCTCGGCTGCCGCTTCGCCACCGCGTTCCGCGCCATTGTCGATCAGGCGCGGACCTCGGCCCGGCGAGTGGGTTGCCGTCCATGGCTGCGGCGGGGTCGGGCTTTCGGCGATCATGATCGCCACCGCCGTCGGCGCCAATGTCGTCGCGGTCGACATCGCCGACGACAAGCTGGCTCTGGCGCAAGGATCTAGGCGCGGTCGCCACCGATCAACGCCAGCAGCGTCGCCAGACGTGCCCGAGGCGGTCATCGCGCTCACCGGCGGCGGCGCCCATGTCTCGATCGATGCCCTCGGCCATCCCACCACCTGCTTCAACTCGATCCAGAATCTCCGCCGGCGCGGCCGGCACGTGCAGGTCGGCCTGATGCTGGCGGAACACGCGACGCCCGCCGATGCCCGATGGCCAAGGTCATCGCCCATGAACTCGAGATCTTCGGCAGCCACGGCATGCAGGCGCATCGCTACGGCGCCATGCTGGCCATGATCGCGGCCGGCAAGCTGCATCCCGAGCGCCTGATCGGCGATCGGATCGGCCTCGCCCAGTCGATCGCGGCGCTGACCACCATGGACGAATTCCGCGCGCTCGGCGTGACCATCATCACCAGCTTCTGACCGGTGCGCGGGCGTTATCGCCTGCGCCGATGGCCTCGGCCCGTCTGCGGCTACCACCGCGGGCGACGGCCGGGAACCTTGGCGGCGGGTTCGGTTGGAAGCGCGGCGTGGTTCAGCTTCGTCAACCCTTGCTCGACGTCGGCAAACGGCGTCTCGCGCAGATGCTGCACCAGGCTGTCGAGGAATTCCGCCTCCCACAGCGGCAGCTGCGGCTGCGGCGGCGGCGGCAGGGGGGCGCCGCCGACCAGCCGCGGCGGCGGGTTCATCTCCCTGATGTATTGCGGCCATGGGGTCGCCTTGAGGAAGTCGGCGAGCTCCCTGCGCACCGGGTGATCGTCGACGAAGCGGCTGTGCCACGGCTTCGTATCGCCGCTGAAATGGACGACCACCGGAGGCGCAAAATCGCGGATGAACGACGCCCACGCCCGCGTCACCATGTTGAAGCTCGGCGAAAGCTCCAGCCATCGCATGCGCAGAACCGCATTGAAGATCGTCTGGTCGGCCAGGCGGAATTTGATCGTCTTCTGGCGCACGAGCTGAAGCGCGGTCTTGGCGATCCGTTGTCGCCGGTACGTCTCGAAATCGATGAGCAGGACGCCGCTGTTGAGGTACTTCGCTCCCATGCGCTCGTCCGGCGCTATCCCCAGCGTGTCGATCAGCTCGGCGCCGTTGTCCATGTTCGGGATGAACGGCACATGCAGGTCGCGGACCGCCGCCACCGCCTGCGATCCCATGTCCAGGTCGAAGAGCGCGAACAGCGCCGCGGACTCCGGATAGGTATCGGCGTCGAGATAAAGCAGGCGGTCGTATTGCCGTTCCAGCAGCGTCGGCACGAACAGGGAATAGTAGGTCGACCGGGTCAGATGGCCGGCCGGCGGCAGGTCGAGGTCGCGATGCAGGCCGTTGAGGTCGATGAGGCGAAACCCGCCGCCAAGCGTCCCGGCCTCTCCCAGATGGCGCGTCGAATCCGACGCCAGCACGATGTCGATGTCGCGGTCGGAGCGGAGCGCCGCGAGCCGGCTCGCCAGGAAGACCGCTGGCGGGAACTGTCTGTCGTCGGCGATGAGGAGAACCGCATTCTTTCCGCGCATTGCCGGGCCGATGCAGGGTCGAATTTTGGGGACGCCAGATTGACGACGGCATGGCCGAAGTCAATCGGCTTCGGCGGAGGGTCGGCGGAGGGCCGGCGGCGCGAGCGCTCCGCGGCCAGCCTCGAGAAGCGCAGCCTGACAAACCTTAGGAGTTCAATAAATCGGCCGTGATCCGCGGATCTGCAACTTGCTCGGCTAGACAGAGGTACGTCGCGGGTGCCCTCGGGGTCATCGGCACCGACCGCTTGTTTCCCAGGTCCGATACGAGACCGAAGTAGGCCGAGTACGTTCCCTTCTTGGCGTTCACCGCGACGGTAATCCAGGCGGGCGTCGCTTCGTGCCGTGAGGCCAAGTCCGCGACCTCAGCCAGCATCATGCTCGTTATCTGCTCGACCGTCTTGCCCTGACGCTTCAGCTCGGCGTTCGTCGCGTCCGGTATCAACACAAGGTTGTAGGATGCGTTCAGCCCGACCTCGCCCTGACGCATCTCGTTTCGCGTCTTCACTCCGATCAGGTAGCGGGTGCCGTCCCTGGCAGCCAATTGGTCCGCGAACGGGTAGTTTGCCCGCCGCTGGTTCATGTCCTCGACGTCAGTGAACCGGTGCTCTCTGAGCCGTTCCGCCGCCAGCAGGTCGCCGACGCGCCCGAGCTTGGTGTTGCGTTCCAGTTGGATGAGCTGCATCGCCGTCGCGCCTTCCCGGCTCCCCTCGGCGCTACCTGCGCCTACTCACTCGACCGGGGAAGGTTTGGTGGAGCCAATCGGAATCGAACCGACGACCTCTTGAATGCCATTCAAGCGCTCTCCCAACTGAGCTATGGCCCCATCCTGGGTAACCTGCCGGCTCGCTTCTCTGCGGTTCCCCGGGCTTTTCGAGCGGCAGGTTGGGACCCGCCGCCTCCACAAAGTGCGCGGAACCTATGCCGCATGCCTTCCCAGATCAAGACCGCATTGGGCGGCCCTAGCGTTCTTCCTCCTCGACGTCGCCGATGATGTCGCCGACGTCTTCCTCGTCCTCCTCTTCCTCCTCGGCCAGGAAGGTATCGTCGTCATCGTCGCCTTCGATGTCTTCCTCGCCGGGAACCTTGACGGCGCCGCTGTCAGCGGCCTCCTCGTCGGCCTCCTCCAGCGACACCAGCTCCGCCGCGACCGAGTCGTCGACCTCGTCCGCGACCACAGCCTTGGCCGGCTTGGCGGCGGCTTGCGGGCGCGCGCGGGTCATCGCCACCTCGAACTGGGTGCCGCAGCGCGGGCACAGAATCGGTTCGTGGTTCAGGTCGTAATATCGTGCTCCGCAGTTTGGACAGAGCCTTTTGGTTCCGAGCTCAGCTTTCGTCACGGTTGATGCCTCGTCCCGAGCGTTAAGCGGCCCCCCCATAATGCGCCCACCCGGCACTGTCAAAACCATTTCTTTGGGGGCGCGCAGGAATGATGACCTCACTGCCCGGCTATGCTATCCGGACGGCGTGCGGGGCAGGGGTCGCGCGCCGGCTTGGCAGGCATGGTCCGGCAGCCTCCGGCAGCCGGCGGAAGGCTCGGCCAAGAGCGGGCAGCAATCGGAGCAAAGGTCTTTTCATGTCGGGCGACAACACTGCCACGCCGCTGACTGCGAGGGCATCGGGGCCGCTTGCCGGCACCATCCGCCCGCCGGGCGACAAGTCGATTTCCCATCGCGCCATCATGCTGGGGGCGCTCGCCGTCGGCGAGACGACGGTCGAGGGGCTGCTCGAGGGCGGCGACATCCTCGCCACCATTGCCGCCATGCGCGCCTTCGGCGCGGCGGTCAGCCGCACCGGGCCCGGCGCCTGGCGGGTGAACGGCCTCGGCGTCGGCGGCCTGCTCGAGCCCGAGGGGGTGATCGACTACGCCAATGCCGGCACCGGCGTCCGCCTGGCGCTGGGCATCGCCGGCAGCCAGGCCTTCGCCACCACCTTCACCGGCGACGCCTCCCTGGTGAAGCGGCCGATGGGCCGCGTGCTCGACCCGCTCCGCCGCATGGGCGTCCAGGCCATCGCCCGCTCCGGCGACCGCCTGCCGGCGACGGTGCGCGGGCCTGAGGCCCTGGTGCCGATCGAGTACCGGGTTCCCGTGCCTTCGGCCCAGGTCAAGTCGGCGGTTCTGCTGGCCGCGTTGAACAGCGGCGGGGTGACCACGGTCATCGAGCCGGTCGCCACCCGCGACCACACCGAGCGCATGCTCGCCGCCTTCGGCGCGGCCATCGAGGTCGAGGACGGCACCGACGGCAGCCGCACCATCCGCATCGAGGGTGGCCGCAACCTCAAACCCCAGGCGATTGCCGTCCCCGGCGACCCGAGTTCGGCCGCCTTCCCGCTGGTCGCGGCGCTCATCGTCCCAGGCTCCGACGTCACCATTGAGAACGTGCTCCTCAACCCGACCCGTACCGGGCTAATCGAGACGCTGATCGAAATGGGCGGCGACATCAGCCATCGCCAAGAAGCACAAGGTCGGCGGCGAGGAGGTCGGCGCCGTCCGCGTCAAGGCGAGCAGGCTCAAGGGCGTCACCGTGCCGGCGGCGCGCGCCCCCTTCATGATCGATGAATATCCGGTGCTCGCCGTCGCCGCCGCCTTCGCCGAAGGGCAGACGGTGATGGACGGCATCGGCGAGATGCGGGTCAAGGAATCGGACCGCATCGCCGCGGTTGTCGCCGGCCTCAGGGCGAATGGCGTCACCGTCGAGGACACGCCCGATTCCATGGTTGTGACCGGCGCGGCTCAGGTGCCGGGCGGCGGCAGCGTGGTCACCCAGCTCGACCATCGCATCGCCATGAGCTTCGTCGTCCTCGGCCTTGCCAGCCAGGCGCCGGTGACCATCGACGACGCGGCGCCGATTTCCACCAGTTTCCCGGATTTCCGGTCGCTGATGACCGGCCTCGGCGCCTCGTTCGAGGACGCCGGTGCCTGATACTGCGCTTGGCAAGATCGGCGGGCGAACGCGGTTGGGCGTCCTTCTCCCCCCTTGCGGGGGAGAATGGCGCGCGTGGGGCGGTCCATGATCATTGCCATCGACGGGCCGGCGGCGGCCGGCAAGGGGACCCTGGCTGAGCGCCTTTCGGCCCATTACGGCCTGCCCTACCTCGATACCGGGCTGCTCTACCGGCTGACCGGCAAGATGATGGTCGAGCAGGGCCTCGACCCGGACGATCCGGCGGCGGCCGAGCGCGTGGCCCGCCGGCTCGAACCGGCGCTTCTCGGCGATCCGGCCCTGCGCGGCCACGAGGCCGGCGAGCTTGCCTCGCGGGTGGCCGTCCATGCCGGCGTCAGGGCGGCGCTGCTCGATTTCCAGCGCGCCTTTGCCGCGAGCCCCGAGGGCGCCGTCCTCGACGGCCGCGACATCGGCACCGCGGTCTGCCCCGAGGCCGATATCAAGATCTTCGTCACCGCCAGCCCCGAGGTCCGCGCCCGCCGGCGCACCGACGAGCTTCTCGCCAAGGGCAGGGCGGTCGACTATCGGACCATCCTCTCCGAGATCACCGGCCGCGACGCCCGTGATTCCGGCCGCACCGCCGCCCCCCTAAAAGCGGCCGCGGATGCTCACTTGCTCGATACCAGCGACAAGGATATAGAAGCCGCGTTCCGCGCGGCCGTCGAAATTGTCGATCGGGCGCGGGCAGGGCACGACTGACGGGAACGGCGCTTGGAAACGGGCGCGTTGCCCGATTTTCGTGCTGTCCGCCCCGGGACGGTCGCGAACCCCGCTTTCTAGCGGGCGGAACGGGAACTGCCGACTTCATGACCATCGCGCGCCACGCCGCCTGCGGGCGGGTGTTTCCAGTCCGGGTCGTGGAGTGGGTCCGATCAACGCCAACCGCCGGTCTGCGCCGCCGGCGAAGCAGGAGTGTCAATGCCAGTAGCTGCCGCCCCCACCAAGGAGGATTTTGCCGCCCTTCTCGCCGAGAGCTTCACCACCAATGAGGCGATGGAAGGCGCGGTCATCAAGGGGAAGATCGTCGCGATCGAGAAGGATCTCGCGGTCATCGACGTCGGCCTCAAGACCGAGGGCCGCGTCCCGCTCAAGGAATTCACCACGCCCGGCCGCGAATCCACCCTCAAGGTCGGCGACGAGGTCGAGGTCTATCTCGAGCGCATCGAGAATGCCCTCGGCGAGGCCGTGCTCAGCCGCGAGAAGGCCCGCCGCGAGGAGAGCTGGGTCAAGCTCGAGGAGAGCTTCAACAAGAACGAGAAGGTGACCGGGGTCATCTTCAACCAGGTCAAGGGCGGCTTCACCGTCGATCTCGACGGCGCCGTGGCCTTCCTGCCGCGTTCGCAGGTCGATATCCGTCCGGTGCGCGATGTCGGCCCGCTGATGCACACGCCGCAGCCCTTCCAGATCCTCAAGATGGACAAGCGCCGCGGCAACATCGTCGTGTCGCGCCGCACCGTGCTGGAAGAGACCCGGGCCGAGCAGCGTTCCGAACTGGTCCAGAGCCTCGAGGAAGGCCAGATCATCGACGGCGTCGTCAAGAACATCACCGACTACGGTGCCTTCGTCGATCTCGGCGGCATCGACGGCCTCCTGCACGTCACCGACATCGCCTGGCGGCGCATCAACCACCCGTCCGAGGTGCTGTCGATCGGCCAGACCGTCAAGGTGCAGATCATCCGGGTCAACCACGAGACCCACCGCATCTCGCTCGGCATGAAGCAGCTCGAGGCCGATCCGTGGCAGGGCATCGAGGCCAAGTATCCGGTCGGCGTGAAGTTCAAGGGCCGCGTCACCAACATCACCGACTACGGCGCCTTCGTCGAGCTGGAGCCCGGCATCGAGGGCCTGATCCACGTCTCCGAGATGAGCTGGACCAAGAAGAACGTCCATCCCGGCAAGATCGTTTCGACCAGCCAGGAAGTCGAGGTGATGATCCTCGAGGTCGATCCGGTGAAGCGGCGCATCTCGCTTGGCCTCAAGCAGACGCTCGCCAATCCGTGGGAGACCTTCGCCGAGAAGTACCCGCCGGGCACGATCGTCGAGGGCGAGGTCAAGAACAAGACCGAGTTCGGCCTGTTCATCGGCCTCGACGGCGACGTCGACGGCATGGTCCACCTGTCCGATCTCGACTGGAACCGGCCGGGCGAACAGGCGATCGAGGACTACAACCGCGGCGACCAGGTGCGCGCCCAGGTGCTCGACGTCGATGTCGAGAAGGAGCGCATCTCGCTCGGCATCAAGCAGGTCGGCGGCGATCCCTTCGCCGATGCCGCCGCTTCCGGCGATCTCCACAAGGGTGCGGTCGTCACCTGCGAGGTCATCGACGTCAAGGATGCCGGCATCGATGTGCGCATCGCCGACACCGACTTGACCGCCTTCATCCGCCGTTCGGACCTGTCGCGCGACCGTTCCGAGCAGCGGCCGGAGCGCTTCGCCAAGGGCGAGAAGGTCGATGCGCGGGTGACCAACTTCGACAAGAAGAGCCGCAAGATCTCGGTGTCGATCAAGGCGCTCGAGATCGCCGAGGAGAAGGAAGCCGTCGCTCAGTACGGCTCCTCCGATTCCGGCGCTTCGCTCGGCGACATCCTCGGTGCCGCTCTCAAGGCGCGCGAGGAAGGTCACGAAGGGGAAGAGGAAGAGGAATAGCGGGCGGCTCCGGCCACCCAGCACCACGCTTCTGCGGCCCGCGCCCCACGGCGCGGGCCGTTTTCGTCTGCCCACGCCCCGCGCCCCTTGCCCGCATGGCGCTAAGGCGCTAACCCACCGGGCCTGGGGAACAGTGAGGCCTGACCCATGTCCATGACCGCCGACCAGATCGTCGACCGTCGCCGCCTGCGCCGAAAGCTCACTTTCTGGCGCGTCGTCGGCTTCCTGGCGATCCTCATCATCATCGCCGGTGCCGTCATCGGCCTGGCCGGGCGCGACGCCTTCCCGCTGATCGCCGAGCCGCAGATCGCCCGCGTGACCGTTTCCGGCTTCATCGCCAACGACCGCAATCGCGACGAGATGCTGGCGCGGCTCGCCCGGACCGACGCCGTCAAGGGCGTCATCGTCGCCATCGATTCGACCGGCGGCTCGACCGCCGGCGGCGAGGCGCTCTACGAGGGCATCCGCCAGCTCGCCGAGAAGAAGCCGACGGTCGCCACCATCGCCACCTTCGGCGCCTCGGCGGCCTATATGACCGCCATTGCCACCAACCACATCGTGGCGCGGCGCTCGTCGATCACCGGCTCGATCGGCGTGCTCTTCCAGTACCCGGAGGTCAGCGAGCTGCTCAAGACCCTCGGCGTCAAGGTCGAGGACATCAAGAGCGCCCCGCTCAAGGCGCAGCCGAACCCGTTCGAGCCGACCACCGATCAGGCGCGTCAGGTCATCCAGGGCGTCGTCGACGACACCTTCAACTGGTTCGTCGACATCGTCGCCGAGCGTCGCGGGCTCGCCCGCGCCGACGCGCTGTCGCTCGCCGACGGGCGCATCTACACCGGCCAGCAGGCGCTGGCCGCCAATCTGATCGACGAGATCGGCGGCGAGCAGGCGGCAATCGCCTGGCTGGGCAGCAAGGGCGTCGACACCAGGCTGCCGATCCGCGACTGGAAGCCGGCCAATGCGGGCGGTGGTCTGTTCCCGCTGGCCGATGCTGCGGCATTATGGATCGCTGAAAAGACCGGCATAGCGCCAGCGCTGCTGCGTGGCGGCGTGCTGGACCGAATTCTTCCGCAAAGTCTGAAGCTTGACGGTCTCATGTCGGTTTGGCAGGGTTCAGCCGGCGCTGGCGCCGTGCCTGCCGAGGGGGCAGCCCAATGATCAAGTCGGAACTCGTCCAGAAGCTGTCTGAACAGAATCCGCACCTCTACCAACGCGACGTCGAAAACATCGTCAACGCCATCCTCAGCGAGATCACCGATGCGCTGTCGCGTGGCGACCGGGTGGAACTGCGCGGCTTCGGCGCCTTCTCGGTCAAGAACCGTCCGGCGCGCACGGGGCGCAACCCGCGCACCGGAAGCCGGGTGGCGGTGACCGAGAAATACGTGCCCTTCTTCAAGACCGGCAAGGAGATGCGCGAGCGCCTCAACACCTGAGCCGCCGCCCTGCCGCAGCGGGGGACGCGCCACCCGCGCAAGGACTGCGATGCGACGCTTCCTGATCTTCTTCGTGCTGCTGCCCATCGCCATCGTCGCGGTGGCCCTCTCGGTCGCCAACCGCTCGGGCGTCGTGCTGTCGTTCGATCCGCTCGGCGGCGGCGCACCGCGCTGGTCGGTCGAACTGCCGCTCTTCATCCTGCTCTTCGCCACGCTTGCCTTGGGTGTTCTGGTTGGCGGCATCGCCACCTGGATCGGCCAGGGCAAATGGCGGCGGGCGGCGCGCGCCGAGCGCGCCAATGCGGCGCGCCTGCGCCAGGAAGTCGAGCGCCTGCGCGAGCGTGTCAGCGCGACGCCGGCCCTGCCGCCACCCTTCACCGACCGCGACGCGGCGTAGAGCCGTCTCGCCCCATGCGTTTCGTCGGCGCGGCCGAAATCGATTCAGTCCTCGACTATCCCACCCTGGCGGAAGCGTTGGCCGGGGCGTTTCGCACCGGCATCGTGGCGCCGGTGCGCCACCATCACACCATCGAGCGGGGCGGGGAGAGCGCCACGCTGCTCCTCATGCCGGCCTGGGACCCGGCGGGCGGCGGCTATATCGGCGTCAAGGTCGCCTCCGTCTTTCCGCTCAATGCGGCGCGGGGCAAGCCCAGCGTCATGGGCACCTATCTGCTGCTTGCCGGCGACAGCGGCGCGCCGCTTGCCGGCTTCGACGGCATGACCCTGACGCTCTGGCGCACCGCCGCTGCCTCGGCGCTGGCCGCGGGCTTCCTCGCCCGGCCCGATGCCAGCCGCATGGCGATGATCGGCGCCGGCGCGCTCGCCCCCCGGCTGATCGCCGCCCACGCGGCCACCCGCCCGATCACGCACGTCACCATCTGGAACCGCACGCCCGAGACCGCCGAGCGCCTGGCCGCAGCGCTCGATCGCCCCGGCCTCACCGTGACCGCCACGCGCGACCGCGAGAGGGCGGTGGCCGCGGCCGACATCGTCTCGGTCGCCACCATGAGCCCGACACCACTGGTCGAAGGCGCCTGGCTCAAGCCCGGCGCCCATGTCGACCTCGCCGGCGCCTACACGCCGGCGATGCGCGAGGCCGACGACGCGGCGATCCGCCGGGCGCGCGTCCATGTCGACACCCGCGGCGGGGCGCTCAAGGAGGCCGGCGACATCGTCCAGCCGCTTGCCGCCGGTGTCATCGGCGAGGCCGACATTGCCGGCGACCTCTTCGACCTCTGCCGCGGCACGGTTCCCGGCCGCCGCTCGGACGACGAAATCACGCTCTTCAAGTCGGTCGGCTCGGCCATCGAGGACCTCGCCGCGGCCGTCCTCGTCTGGCAGCGGCTGGCGGTCGCCTGACCGCGGTTTTCCGCGGTTTCCTGCCCCCGTTGGACTCCTTCCCCGTTTCGTGCCAAATGCACCCCCCATGAGCCTCATCGTGAAGATATGCGGCCTCTCGACGGAGGAGACGCTGGACGCCGCGCTTGTCGCCGGCGCCGACATGGTCGGCTTCAACTTCTTTGCGAAGAGCCCGCGTTTCGTGTCGCCCGCGCGTGCCGCCGAGCTGGCCGGGCGCGTCGCCGGCCGCGCCGAGATCGTCGCGGTCACCGTCGATATGGACGATGCCGGCCTTGCCGAGATCGTCGCGAGCGATCAGCCCCGACGCATTGCAACTTCATGGCGCCGAGACACCGGAGCGGGTTGCGGACGTGCGTCGGCGCTTCGGCCGCCAGGTGATCAAGGCGCTGCCGATCGCGACGGCCGACGATCTGGCGCGGGCCGAAGACTACATGGCCGTCGCCGACCGGCTGCTGCTCGATGCCAAGCCGCCCAAGGACGCGACCCGCCCCGGCGGCCTCGGCACGCCCTTCGACTGGACGCTGCTCGCCGGCTTCGACCCGGACATCCCCTACCTGCTCTCCGGCGGGCTGGCGCCCGGCAACGTCGCCGAGGCGATCGCCATCACCGGCGCCCCCGGCGTCGACGTATCCTCAGGCGTTGAGAGTGCCCCCGGCCGCAAGGAGGCCAACCTGATCCGCGCCTTCATTTCCAATGCCCGCGGCGCCGGCGCCGCATCGCCCATGCACAAGGCCGCTTCATGACCGCGCAGCCCAACACCTATCGCAGCGGCCCCGACGATCGCGGCTTCTTCGGCCTGTTCGGCGGTCGATTCGTCGCCGAAACGCTGATGCCGCTGATCCTCGAGCTCGAGCAGGCATACAAGGCGGCCAAGGACGATCCCGCTTTCAGGGCCGAGCTCACCCGGCTCAACACCTTCTATGCCGGCCGCCCCTCGCCGCTCTATTTCGCCGAGCGGCTGACCGAGCATTTCGGCGGCGCCAGGATCTATCTGAAGCGCGAGGAGCTGAACCACACCGGCTCCCACAAGATCAACAATTGCCTCGGCCAGATCCTGCTCGCCCAGCGCATGGGCAAGACGCGCATCATCGCCGAGACCGGCGCCGGCCAGCACGGCGTTGCGGCGGCGACCGTCTCGGCCCGCTTCGGCCTGCCCTGCGTCGTCTACATGGGCGCCACCGACGTGGCGCGGCAGCGGCCCAACGTCTTCCGCATGCACATGCTCGGCGCCGAGGTCCATCCCGTCACCGCCGGGAACGGCACCCTCAAGGACGCCATGAACGAGGCGCTGCGCGACTGGGTGACCAATGTCGAGAACACCTACTACCTGATCGGCACGGCCGCCGGCCCGCACCCATACCCAGAGCTGGTGCGCGACTTCCAGTCGGTGATCGGCATCGAGACGCGCGAGCAGATCATGGCGCAGGAGGGCCGCCTGCCCGACGCCATCGTCGCCTGCATCGGCGGCGGCTCGAACGCCATCGGCATCTTCCACCCCTTCCTCGACGACCCGGACGTGAAGATCTACGGCGTCGAGGCCGCCGGCTACGGCCTCGACGTGCCGGACGGCCACGCCGCCTCGATGAACGGCGGCCGCCCGGGCGTTCTCCACGGCAACCGCACCTATCTGCTTCAGGACGGCGACGGCCAGATCCTCGAAGGCCATTCGATCTCCGCCGGCCTCGATTATCCGGGCGTCGGGCCGGAGCATTCCTGGCTCAGGGACACCGGCCGCGTCTCCTACGTGCCGGCGACCGACAAGGAGGCGCTCGAAGCCTTCCAGCTCCTGACCAAGATCGAGGGCATCATCCCGGCGCTCGAATCCGCCCACGCGCTCGCCTATGTCGCCAAGCTGGCGCCGACCATGGCCAAGGACCAGATCATCGTGGTCAATCTCTCCGGCCGCGGCGACAAGGACGTCGAGACCGTCGCCAAGCATCTCGGCATGGAGATCTGAGGCCATGACCTCCACCCGCATCGACCGCCGCTTTGCCGCGCTGAAAGAGGAGGGCCGCCCGGCGCTGGTCACCTTCGTCATGAGCGGCGACCCGGACTACGAGGCTTCGCTCGCCGTCATCAAGGCGCTGCCACAAGCCGGCGCCGACGTGATCGAGCTCGGCATGCCCTTCTCCGATCCCATGGCCGACGGCCCGGCGATCCAGGCGGCGGGCCTGAGGGCGCTGAAGGGCGGCCAGACGCTCGCCAAGACGCTTGCCATGGTGCGCGCCTTCCGCGAAGGCGATCAGAACACGCCCATCGTCCTCATGGGCTATTACAACCCGATCTATTCCTACGGCAACGAGCGCTTCCTGGAGGACGCCAAGGCAGCCGGCGTCGACGGCCTCATCCTGGTCGATCTGCCGCCCGAGGCCGACGACGAGCTCTGCCTGCCGGCGATTGCCCACGGCATCAACTTCATCCGCCTGGCGACGCCGACCACCGACGACCACCGCCTGCCCGCCGTCCTCGCCAATGCGTCGGGCTTCGTCTACTACGTCTCCATGCTCGGCATCACCGGCATGGCGCTGCCCGACACCACCCGCATCGCCGGGGCGGTGGAAAGGATCAAGCGGCACACCATATTGCCGGTGGCTGTCGGTTTTGGCGTCAAGACCGCCGCCCAGGCGCGCGAGATCGGCCGGGCCGCCGACGGCGTGGTTGTCGGCACCGCCATCGTCGAGGCGGTGCGCACCTCGCTCGATGGCGCCGGCCACGCCACCGGGCGGACGGTCGCTGAGGTTTCGGCGCTGGTGTCGGATCTCGCCTCCGGCGTGCGCAGCGCCCGCCTGCAAGCGGCGGAATAGGATCCCTTGAGCGGGGAAAGAGACAGATGAGCTGGATCAACAACGTCGTCCGCCCGAAGATTCGCAACCTCCTCAACAAGCGGGAGGTTTCGCCCAATCTCTGGATCAAGTGTCCGGAGACCGGCGAAATGGTCTTCCATCGCGACCTCGAGCTGAACCAGTTCGTCATCCCCGGTTCCGGCTACCACATGCGCATGAATGCCGGCCAGCGCCTGCAGAGCTTCTTCGACAACGGCGCCTACGAGACCCTGCCGCTGCCCGAGGTGCCGACCGATCCGCTCAAGTTCCGCGACGAGCGCCGCTACACCGAGCGGCTGCGCGATGCCCGCGCCAAGACCACGCTCACCGACGCAGTGGTGGTCGGCGCCGGCACCGTCGAGCATGTGCCCCTGGTCGCCGCCGTGCAGGATTTCGATTTCATGGGCGGCTCGCTCGGCATGGCCGCCGGCGAGGCCATCGTCACCGGCATGATGAGCGCGGTCGAGCGCAAGCGCCCCTTCGTCATGTTCGCCGCCTCCGGCGGCGCCCGCATGCAGGAGGGCATCCTGTCGCTGATGCAGCTCTCGCGCACCACCATCGCCGTCCAGGCGCTGCACGAGGAGAAGCTGCCCTATATCGTTGTGCTGACCAATCCGACCACCGGCGGCGTCACCGCCTCCTATGCCATGCTCGGCGACATCCACATCGCCGAGCCGGGCGCGCTCATCGGCTTTGCCGGCCCGCGCGTCATCGAGCAGACCATCCGCGAGAAGCTGCCCGACGGCTTCCAGCGCTCGGAGTTCCTGCGCGAGCACGGCATGGTCGACATGGTCGTCCACCGCCACAAGCTGCGCCAGACGATCAGCCGCATTTGCCGCCTGCTCGGCGCCGAGGCGCTGAGCGACACCCTGCCGGCGCCGGCCGAACCGACGGCCGAGCCGGCGCCCGCCACCGCCTGAGACCGGGTTCTTCAGCGTCCATGGACCGCTCCACCGCCATCCTTGAGCGATTCCGCGCGCTCTATCCGCGCGAGATCGACCTGTCCCTGGACCGCATGACGGTCCTCATGGACAAGCTCGGCCGCCCGGACCTGCGCCTGCCGCCGGTCATCCACATCGCCGGCACCAACGGCAAGGGCTCCACCACCGCGTTCCTGCGCGCCATGCTGGAGGCGGCCGGCAAGTCGGTGCACGTCTACACCTCGCCCCATCTCGTGCGCTTCCACGAGCGCATGCGCATCGGCGCGCCCGGCGGCGGCCGTTTCGTCGACGAGGACGAGCTGATCGAGGTGCTGATCGCCGTCGAGCACGCCAATGCCGGCGCGCCCATCCCGCAGTTCGAGATCACCACCGCCGCCGCCTTCCAGCTCTTCGCCGACCACCCGGCGGACTATCTGCTGCTCGAGGTGGGCCTCGGCGGCCGCTACGACGCCACCAACATCGTCGCCAGCCCGAGCGTCTCGGTGATCACCCAGATCGCGCTCGACCACGAGAAGTTCCTCGGCGACACGGTCGAGCAGATCGCCGGCGAGAAGGCCGGCATCATCAAGCGCGGTCGCCCGGTGGTGGTGGCGCCCGAGCGCGACACCATCGTCGATGTGATCGAGGCCGAGGCGGCCCGCCTGGACGCGCCGGTCTTTCTCGCCAACCGCGATTGGATCGCCCATGCCGAGCACGGCCGCCTGGTCTATCAGGACGAGGGCGGCCTGCTCGACCTGCCGGCGCCGCGGCTCACTGGCCGCCACCAGTTCACCAATGCCGGCGTCGCCATCGCGGCCCTGCGCCAGGCCGCGCCGGAGATTGCCACCGAGGCGATCGAGGCGGGCCTCGTCAATGTCGAGTGGCCGGCGCGCATGCAGCGGCTGACGGCGGGCAAGCTCGTCGCCCGCACCCGCGGCGATGCCGAGATCTGGCTCGATGGCGGGCACAATCCGGCCGCCGGCCAGGTGATCGCCGAGGCCGTCGCCGACCTCGAGGAGCGCGTGCCGCGGCCGCTGTTCATGATCTGCGGTATGCTCAACACCAAGGACCCGGTGGGCTTCTTCCAGCCCTTCGCCGGCCTTGCCCGCCAGGCCTACACCGTGCCGGTTCCCTCCTCGGCGGCCGGGCGCGACCCGGTCGAGCTTGCCGAGGCGGCGCGGAGCGCCGGGGTCGACGCTGTTCCGGTTGCCGACGTGGAAACCGCCCTCGACCTGATTTCGGCCAAGACCGGCCTGCCGATGCCGCCGCGCATCCTCATCTGCGGCTCGCTCTATCTCGCCGGCTCGGTGCTCGATGCCAACGGCACGCCGCCGGGCTGAGCGCACAACAAAAAGCCGGGGCAGTTGCCGGCCCCGGCTCTTCACAACAGAAGCGGTGGGATCAGATGCCCGCCTTGATCCAGTCCGACAGCCGGCTCTTCGGCACGGCGCCAACCTGCATCGAGGTCGGCTCGCCGTTCTTGAACATGATCAGCGTCGGAATCGAGCGCACGCCGTAACGGATGGTGATGTCGGGGTTCTCGTCGACGTTGAGCTTGGCGATCTTCACCTGGCCTTCCATCTCGGTGGCGATTTCTTCCAGCGCCGGCGAAATCATCCGGCAGGGGCCGCACCATTCGGCCCAGAAATCAACCACCACGGGCTCCGAAGAGCCGAGAACCTCACTGTCGAAACTGGCATCAGTCACGTGCGCAGGCATATTTGCACCTCGAAACGAGAAGGGGTTTGGCTCAAGGTAGGTGGCCGACCCTTAATGTCAAGGTAACCACCGGAAACCGGCCCCCGGCCTGATTGCCGCAGGGGCCCAGACGCGGGGTTCAGCCCGCCAGGACCGCCGATTCGGCCGAATCGAGCGCCGCGGACGGTATTTCCATGAGCGCGGGCCGGTCGGTCCACAACAGCGCAGCCGCCACCGCGCGGCCGGGATAGAGCCGCCTCAGGATCATGCGGTAGAGCGCAAGCTGGGTGACATAGGCCGGCGGCACCGTCTCGCAGCGTTTCCGGCGCCGGCCGGTTGGTCTTGTAGTCGACGATGAGCACCTGGGTCTCCGTCACCGCCAGCCGGTCGACCCGGCCGGAGATCGCCGCCTCGCCGCTTGCCCGGACAATGCGGCCGACAATCTCCACCTCGGCGCGGCTGCCCGCCGCGAAGACCGGCGCAAAGGATGGCTCTTCCATCACCGCCGTCACCTCGGTGAGCAGCGCGGCCCGCTCCGCATCGTCCATATCGCCGGCGAAGGCGGCGAGATAGGCGGCGCCGATCGCGTCACGCTCACCTGGCGCGATCGCCGGCAGGGATTCGAGCAGCCGGTGGATCAGCCGCCCACGCACCAGCGCAGCCTCCGCCGAGGCGGCGCCGGCGGCACGGGCCGGCGGCGCCTCCTCGTCGAGGACGGTCGAGGGCGTCAGATGGGGCAATTCCGGCGGGGGCGGTGGCGCATCGTTCTCCAGCCAGTCGGGCCGGTGCGGACCGAGCGGCAGGCCGGGCTGCGGCGGCTTGCCCTTCTGCGCCGGGCGCGGGGCGGGGCGCCATTCCAGCTCCACCTCGCCCTCGCCATCCTCGCTGCGCACGCAGTCCGCTTCCAGCGCGCCGGTCACCAGGCCATGCCAGCCATTGGTGGCGTCGGTGCGCTCCTTCCTGCGTGCCGCAGATGACCAGCCGGTCCTTGGCGCGGGTCATCGCCACATAGAGCAGGCGCAGGTATTCCTGGCTTGGCCGCGGCGCGCAGCGCCTTGACGCGCGCCTGCACCGCCTGGGGCATCGCCTTGAAGCGGCGCATCCAGACGAGCGGCGACACCGAGCCGTCGCGGTCGTCGTCGAGCGCGATCACCCTGGCGTCATGGCCCGCATGCACCGGCACCGAGCCGTTGTCGACGACGAAGACGATGTCGGCCTCCAGCCCCTTGGCGCCGTGCACGGTCATCACGCGCACCTCGTTGCGCTCAGTGTCGGTGTCGCGCTTGATCTCGCTGACGCCTTCCTCGAGCCAGGCGAGGAAGCCCTGGAGGGTGGGCGCCGCAATGCGCTCATAGGCGAGCGCCTGGCTGAGAAATTCATCCAGCACGTCCTCGGCCTCGGCGCCGAGCCGCTGCATGAAGCGCCGGCGCCCGCGCTCCGGTCCGAGGATGCGGGCGAAGAAGCCATGCGGCTCGCGCCGGTCGGCGCTGGCGCGCCAGCGCTCGATCCGCTCGCGCGCTGCGGCGAAGTCCGCATTGTCCTGTGCATGCCGCCCGAGCGCGTCCCACAGCGAGCCCTTGCGGCCATAGGCGAGGTCGAAGAGGGCGTCTTCGCAAAGGCCGATCAGCGGGCTTTTCAGCAGCGCCGCCAGCGATAGGTCGTCCTCAGGCAGCAGCGCCACGCGGGCGAGTGCCATCAGGTCCATGACCGCGATGTGCTCGGTCAGGTGCATGCGGTCGGCGCCGGCGATCGGCACGCCGGCGCTCTTCAGCGCCCGGTTGATGGCGTCGGTCTGGGCGCCGCGCGTGCGGCAGAGGATGAGGATGCCGCGGGCGACGATGGGGTCGCCGCTGTCGAGTTTTTCGCCGCCGTGCAGCCAGCCGCCGATGGTCTTCGCCAGCCGCTTGGCGAGCTTCACCTCCGGGCTCTTCTCGTCGAGATGGTCGAGGGGCGTGGCCCAGTCCTCCGGCTCGATCTTCTCGGCCGGTTCGATCATCGGCCACAGGATCACGCGCCCGGGCACGCCGAGGCGCGCGGCGCTATGCGTCGGCGCCTCGTCCACGTCGGAGAGCGCGCGATAGGCATCCGGTCGCGCAAAGACGCTGTCGACCGCCGAGAGCACCGGCTGCACCGAGCGGAATGACAGGTGCAGCGCCGGGTCGTACCAGCGCGCTTGCGCCGCGCGGGCGCGGGCACCCAGTTCGCGCCGCATCAGCGTGAACCAGGCCGGCACCGCGCCCTGGAAGGAAAAGATCGACTGCTTCTGGTCGCCCACCGCGAACAGCGTGCGGGTCGCCTCGGTGGCGCCCTTGCCGGCGAAGAAGTCCTCGACCAGCGCCTTCACCACCTGCCACTGGCGCGGGCTGGTGTCCTGCGCCTCGTCGACCAGGATGTGCTCGATGCCGCGGTCGAGCTTGTATTGCACCCACTGGGCGGCGTCCGAGCGGGCGAGCAGCGCCGTCGTCTTGCTGATGAGGTCGTCGAAGTCGAGCGCGCCGCGCGCCGTCTTCAGCCGCTGGTACGCCGCGATGGTGGCGTCGGCCAGCCGCAGCATGGCGGCGGTGGTCACCAGGCACTCTGCTGCGCTGAGGCGGTCGAAGAGCGTTTCCAGGCGCACAAGCTCGGCCTCGATCGTCTCGGCAAGGCCGTGCCAGCCATCCTTGATCGCCTTGGAGACCAGATGGCTGGCGGCGCGCAGTTCGCCGTCGGCCTTGGTGCAGAAATCGCGATAGGCGGCGGCGCGCGCCGCATCGTCGACGGCTTCGAGATAGGGGGCGAGTCGCTCGGCCGCCGCCTGGTCGGTCTTGTTGCCTTCGCGCATGAGACCGATCAGGCGGGCGATATCCGCGTGCGTCAGCGCGCTCTCGGTAACGATGGCCGCGTTGAGGCCTTCCGGCGTGTCACCGGCTGAGAGGCCGAGGCGGTCGCTGAGCTGCCTGAGCGCCGCATCGAGATCGCCGGCCGCCTGGGTCCAGGCGAGCACCCGGGCGCGCTGGTCGACGAATTCCTTGATCGCCGTTTCCTGCACCATGTCGCTGGCGGCGTCGAGCACGGTGTCGAGCGCCTTGGCCATCGGGCTACCTGGGACGCGCGCCGCCTCGGCGAGCACGCTCTTCCGCGCCGCTTCCTTGAGGTCGACGGAGTCGCGTTCGTCGAGCACCTCGAAATGGCCGGCGACATTGGCCTCGAAGGGGAACTGCTGCAGCAGGCGTTCGCAGAAGGCATGGATGGTCTGGATCTTGAGCCCGCCCGGCGTCTCCAGCGCGCGGGCGAAGAGCCGCCGCGCACGCTTGAGTTCGTCCTTGCCCGGCCGCCGGCCCTCCATGGTCTCGATCTCGCCGGCAAGCTTCTTGTCGGGCAGCACCGCCCAGTCGCCGAGGCGCTGGAAGACGCGGGATTCCATCTCCGCCGCCGCCGCCTTGGTAAAGGTGAGGCAGAGGATGCGCCCCGGTTCGGTGCCGGCGAGCAGCAGCCGCACCACGCGCTGGGCGAGCACGTAGGTCTTGCCCGAGCCGGCATTGGCCGACACCCAGGCGGAGGCCCGCGGGTCCGACGCCTCGGCCTGGGCCTGGCGCGTCCTTGCGTCGATTACTGGGGTGGCAGCTGGCCGAACCATTGCTGGTCCTCCTCGCTTTCCACCAGACCCCATTCGCGCACCCGCGCCAGGTGGTCGTAGGGGCTCTCGTAGCGCGTCTCGAACATCGGCCGCGCCCGCGAGACATAGGCGCGCTCGGGATCGGCGAAGGCGGCAAGCAGCGCCGTCAGGCGCTTCATCACCTCCGTTGCGACGTCCTCGGCCGTCCAGTCCTTCTCGACCGCCGATTTCAGCGGCTGGTCGCGGCCGACCCTGCCGAGGCCGATCCAGGCGAGCGTCGCGATTGTCGCGCCGCGGAAGGCTTCATCGAAGGCGCCTTGCCGAACCATCGCCGCTTCCAGTCCCATCTGCGGCGCCAGGCCGAGCAGCACCTGCTTGGCGGTTGGCGGCGAGCCGGTCTTGAAGTCGAGAATGTCGAGCGAACCGTCGCGGCGCCGGTCGATGCGGTCGGCCCGCCCGCGCAGGCGGAAGATGCCGCCTGGCGGGGCGACGGGGATTTCGAGGATGCCGGAGATTTCCGCGCGGCGCTCGGCGATGTCCGCGTCGCGCGCCGCCTCCCATTGCACCAGCCACCTGGCCATCGCCGCGAAGCGGAAGGACCAGATGGCGTGGACGTCCGGGTATCCCTCGATCTCTTTCAGCACCCGGTCGCCGATCGCGAGCAGTTCGTTGGTCGCCGCTTCGTCGAAGGGGCGATCCCAGGTCTTGATGAAGTCGCCGAGCGCCTTGTGGATGAGCGTGCCGCGCAGCGCATAGTCCGGCGCCCGGCCAAGCGGCTCCAGCTCGTCCAGCCTGAGCACGTGCTTGGCGTAGATGGCGTAGGGGTCGCGCACCAGCGTCTCGATCTCGGTGACCGAAAGGCCTTGCGGCCTGGCTGCCAGCGGCGGCTTCGGCTGCGGCGGCTTGACCGGGCGCACGTCTGCCGGGCTCACCCAGTCGATGGCGCGGGCAAGGTCGACATAGATAGCGCCGCGTTGCCGAGCCGCCGTCATGGCGGCCTCGCCGGCTACCGCCTCCAGCCTTTGCAGCCAGCGCGATTCGACCGTGGGCGTGCCGCCGCGCTTCTCGGCCCGCGCGATGATCACCCGCGGCGCCATCACGCCCTGCACGAAGTCGTGCGCGGCCTGGCCGAGGCGGCGCTCCGGCGGCGCCAGGCCGACTTCGCTGCGCATGGCGCGCGACAGGAACGGGTCGGTGCGCGTGTCGGCCGGCCACACGCCCTCGTCGAGCCCGCCGAGCACCATGAGATCGACCGATTGCAGGCGCGCTTCCAGCGTGCCCCAGATGGAGATGCGCGGGTCGCGGCCGGCGGGCGGACTGAGCGCCGTGTCGGCCATCAGCGCCCGCAGGAATTCCGGATAGTCGGCGCCGCGCAGGCGGAAGGTGCTTTCGCCGAGGCCATCCAGGATCGCGCCCAGGGCTTTGCCGGCCGAGGTGTCGAGGCCGTCGGCGCCGGTGTCGTCGGTCGCCGCGGCAGCCAGCGCGGCCTTGAGCAGTGCCGTCGCGTCGGCGACGGGGATCTCCTCCGCTCCGGCCAGCGCCCGCTCCAGCGGCCCCAGGACGTCCGCCAGCACGGCGGCAAGCTGCCCGGCCGCTTGCCAGTCCTGGTCGGGCATGCGCCTGCGGGCGGCCGGCGGGTGCTGGCCGTCCTCATTGAGTTCGGCGCGCGCCTGTTCCAATGCCTTGCCCAGCGCCGCCACGCCGCCGGTTACGCGATGGCCGCGGAAGAGGGCGATCTCCAGCATGCGCGCCGCGCGCCGGCACTGGGGGCGGCTCATGCCGAAGGCGGCAAGCGGGTGCTTGGCGAGCGCCAGGAAGAGCACCGGATCGGCCCCTGACGCCGCCGCCTCGGCGAGGAGGCGGGCGAAGATGCCTTCCGACAGGCGCTCCAGCGGCACGCCGGCGGAATCGTCGATGGCGAGGCCCCAGCGGCCGAGCTCGGCGGCCACGCGCCGGGCGATGGTGCGGTCGGGCGTCACCAGCGCGGCGCTGGCGCCGGGCGTCTCCACCGCCTGGCGCAGCGCCAGCGCGATCGCCGTCGCCTCTTCCTGCTCGTTGCGGCCGACCAGGATGGTGATGCCGTCCATGGCTTGTCCGGCATCGGCCTGCGATGCCTCGGCCCAGCGGTCGGTGGTCTCCGCCGGGCGCAGGGCTTCCGTGATCAGCCGGCGTCGGGCGGCGAGGCCATCGGGGGGGCCGGC
Organism: uncultured Alphaproteobacteria bacterium; assembly: GCA_963830205.1. GTDB lineage: Bacteria > Pseudomonadota > Alphaproteobacteria > Rhizobiales > Kaistiaceae > CAVSRC01. The sequence continues at coordinate 25,283 of CAWHLP010000013.1, forward strand.
CAGCGGCTCCACGTCCTCGCGCAGGATGCCGAGCGCGGCGATGAGCTGCTTCAGGCCGAACTGCGGATGGCTGAAGGCGCTCGGCGCCGCGCTGTCGGCGTCGCCGATCGCCTGCCAGGTCTCCGCATCGAGGTCCTGGTCGAGGCCGGGCAGAACGACCGCGCCCTCGGGGTGACGCGCGATCTGCTGCAAGAGATGGGCGGTCGCCGGGATCGAGCCGGTGGAACCGGCCGCCACCACCGGCCCGGCCAGCCGCTCGGCAAAGGCGCGGATCAGCGTGTCGCGGCGGAGCGCCGGGTCGGTGAGGCCGATTTCGGCGAGATGCGCCGGCCACTGCTCGGCGACGATCCTCAGGAAGTCGAGGGTGATCTGGTAGTAGCGGGCGTGCTCCGCCGGCACCAGCCTGGCCAGCCGCTCCCACGGGATGGCGGCGGTCTCCATGTCGTCGAGCAGGCGGGCGAGGTCGCCGGCCAGCCGCGCCGCATCGGCGGCCGAGGCCGGGATCAGCAGCGGCTCGTCGGGCGACAGCATCAGGAGTTCGCGGCGCACGGCCCGCGCCCAGGCGAGGATCAGCTGGGCGAGCGTCAGCCGGCGCTGCAGCGGCGTCACCGCCGCGGGGAGCGCGATGCGCTCGGCCGCCGTCTCGGACGAGGGCGCCAGCAGATGGTCCTCCTCGTCGACGTCGCCGATCGGCCGGATGACCGGCAGGATGGCGGCCGCGCCGTCGAGATGGCGCACCAGCACCGCGCGGAAGGCGCGCACGGCGCGCCGCGTCGGCAGGAGCACGGTGACCCCGGCAAGCGCCAGCGGGTCGCTACGCTCGAAAGGGACCAGCCGGCCGGAGATGAGCGCCGCGGCCAGCGTATCGAGGAAGGACACACCGGGAGGGATGGTGAAGACGTGGGGAACCCTCGTCTTCTCGGTCATGGCGCGTCAGGCCGCGCTGTCGGCGATCGAATGCTCGGCCTCGCCGATGGCCTCCGGGGTGCCGACGTGCAGCCACATCCCGTCCATGCGCATGCCGAACAGGCGGCCGGCGTCGAGCGCCATGTCGAACAGCTCGTTGAGCGAGAACGGCTCGGCCGTACGGCCGGCAAACAGGCGCGGGTGCAGGATCGCCGCGCCGGCATAGGCGAAGGGCGCCACCTCGCGCTCGGGCCGGCGCAGGAGCCGGCCGGCCGGATCCATCTTGAAGTCGCCGCGACCGCTATAGCCGACGGCATGCACCGTGGACGACAGCATCAGCAGCGCGTCCATGGCGTCGTCGCGCCAGGCGTTGGCCAGCCATTCCAGGTTTGGGCGGGCGCCTTCCACCCAGAAGGAATCCGAATTGAGCAGGTAGAAGGGCGTATCGCCGAGAAGGGGCAGCGCCTTGACGATGCCGCCGCCGGTATCGAGCAGCCGCTCGCTCTCGTCGGAGATCACGATCTCGGGCGTGCCGCGCCGGCCGACATGAACGCGGACGAGCTGGGCGAGGTAGTGGACGTTGACCACCGCCCGCTCGACGCCGGCGCGCTCGAGCCGGTCGAGCGCCCGGTCGATCAGCGCCCGGCCGCCGATCTCGATCAGCGCCTTGGGCGTGGTCACGGTCACCGGCCGCATGCGCTTGCCCAGACCGGCAGCCAGGATCATCGCCCGCTTGGGGCGGATCGGCACGGAGTTCCAGTCGAAGGCGGGCGGGGCGGGATCGGGCGCGGCGGTCATCGGTCGGTCTGGCTGGGCAGCGGCAGGTGCCTCTCATACCAGACGGCAAGATCGGATAGAACCGAATGCTTGAGATTGCGCTTGAGGTAGTCGTCCATTCGCGGAAGGTGCTGAAGATACTGGGCTTTTCCGAGATGGTCGGCCTGCCGGGCGAAGACCCCCATGTTCTTCAGCGTGCGCGCCGCGCCGAGAATCGCATAGGTGGCGGCGAACGATTCTGCGTCGAACCTCCGCCCCCCGGCGCGCCTCAGCGCCACGTAGCGCTCGCGGAGCGCCGCCTCCACATCCACGGGGATGGTGACACGGGCGTCCTGGCACAGAGAGGCGACGTCATAGGCGGCCGGGCCGATGAACATGTCCTGGAAATCGATGAGGCCGATGCGCGCGATTTCCCTGCGCTCGGGCAGCCAGAACAGGTTGGGCGACTGCATGTCGAAGAGCACCCAGCTCGCTTCGGCGTCGGCCAGCCGGGCGAAGAGCGCCGCCCAAATTGCGGCAAACGATTCGGCGGCGGAACGGTCGAGCGGACGCCCGAGGACATGCGGCACATACCAGTCGGCGAAGAGGGTGAGGTCCGCGGTCAGCACCTTGGCCGCGAGGGTGAGCAGGCGATGTTCACCGCCGCCAGGCACGGGAAGAACGTCCGGGCGCGGCGCGGCATGGATGGCTGCCACGAGGTCGATGGCCACGCCATAGCGTTCCGGGTCGGGTTCGCCGTCGGCCACGACGCCTGTGCTGCCGAAGTCCTCCATCAGCAGCAGGCCGGTGTCGCGATCGGCGGCGATGATCTCCGGCGCTGACAGGCCGATCCCGCGGAGCGCTGCATCGACCGCCAGGAACGCGTCGACATCCTGCGCGCGAAAGGCGGCGCGGCTGTCGCGGAGCGGCGGTGCGGTGGGCTTCGGCCAATCCATCAGCACGGCGCTTGCCGCCCCCATGCGCACCCGCTCGAAGCGGCGGGTCGAGGCATCGCCCTGCAGGTAGCGGCGTTCGGCGCCGGCAAAGCCGGCACGGTCGATGAGTGCCCGTGCCGCGCGCGTGCGTTCGATGCGGCTGCGCCACGCCGGACTGCCCGAAAGCTCCGCCAGCCGCCCGTCGCCCGCGATTTCGAAGCGAATGTCGAGCCGGTCTTCGGGCAGGCGGCCTTCGCCGCGCTCGGGCCATTCGATCAGGACGGCGCCGTCCGCTGCCGCATCGGCAAGGCCGATCTCGTCGATCTCCTCGGCCGAGCCCAGGCGGTAGAGGTCGAAATGGCCGATCGTCAGCCGGCCGCCGTCATAGGTCTGCACCAGGGTGAAGGTCGGGCTCGGCACCTCGAGCAGGAGATCGTCGGCAACCGCGCGAATGACGGCGCGGGCAAAGGTGGTCTTGCCGGCGCCCAGCCCACCGCTGAGGCCGATCACGTCGCCGGCGGCAAGGATCGCCGCCACGTCCTCGGCCAAGGCCGTCGTCGCCGCTTCATCGGGGAGCAGGAGAGTCAGAAAGGGTGCTGCCATCGGGCGGGGAGACTACCCGCAAAGCTATTCCGCCGCGACGGCGGAGAGCACGGGCCTCAGCGGCAGGCGCACCTTGACGGTGGAGCCGATGTTCTCTTCCGACTCGATCTCCACCGTGCCGCCGTGCAGGAGCACGAACGAGCGCACGATCGACAGGCCGAGGCCGACGCCGCCGCGTGCCGAGCCGCGCGGCATGGCGGCAAAGCGATCGAAGACGTTGCCGATGAAGTCGCGCGGGATGCCGGGGCCCTGATCGGTGATGGCGAACTCGATCATGTCGTCGACCCGCTCGGCCGAGATCGTCACCAGGCCGTTGCGGTGCGAGAAGCCGACGGCGTTGACCAGCAGATTGTAGAGGACGCGGCGGACGCGCTTCTCGTCGGCGATGAAATGGCCGGCATTGGGGGCGACATGGGCTTCGATGAGCACGTGCGACTCGCGGGCACGCTCCTGCATGGCCTCGACCACCGCCTTGACCGTCGCCGCCGCGTCGACCTCGCCGAGGTCGAGCTCCATGATGCCGGCGTCGATGGTGGTGAGGTCGAGGATGTCGTTGACGATGGCCAGCAGCGACGCCGAGGACGAGGTGATGTAGCCGGTATACTCGCGCTGCTTGTCGGTCAGCGTGCCGATGCGCTCGTCGGCCAGCAGCTGGGCGAAGCCGATGATGTTGGTGAGCGGCGAGCGCAGCTCGTAGGAGACGTGGTGGATGAAGGCGTTCTTCAGCGTATTGGCCGCTTCCAGCGCCTCGTTGCGCTCGACCAGGGCCCGCTCCACCTTCACCGAGTCGGTCACGTCGACGAAGGTCACCATGGTCTGCCCGTCGGGCAGCGGCACGGCGGCATAGTCGATGACGCTGCCGTCCTCGCGCTCCATGCGCCCGGACAGCGAGCCGCGGTTCTCGTCGACGCCGGCGACCGCGGCGGTGAAGCGCCGCCACATGGCCTCGTCGTCGTGCGGCCGGCGGCAGGCGGCGACGACGGCGGCGACGTGCGGGCTGTCGGCGAACAGCGCCGGATCGAGCGACAACACGGCGGCGAAGGAGGGATTGTAGAGCCTCAGCCGGCCATCCGAGCCGAACACCGCGACGCCCTCGCTGAGATGATCGAGGGTCTCGCCCTGGACGCTGACCAGCGCGTTGTAGCGGCTCTCCAGGTCGAGACGCTCGGTGACGTTCTCGTAGACCCAGGTCATGCCGCCCTGGGGATGGGGATTGGTGATGACGCGCAATGTCTGCCCGTCGGGCAGGTGCCACCAGTGCTCGCGCAATTCGGGCGAGCGGTAGGCGGAGAGCAACTCATCCCGCCAGCGGCGGAAATCCGCCTGCTCGGGCAGCTTGTGGCTGGCCCTCAGCTGGTCGAGCACGGTCATCTCGTCGGGGGCCGAATCGAGGAATGCGGCATCGAGGCCGAACAGGGAGCGATAGGCGGCGTTGGAGAACTTGAGCCGTCGGTCGGGGCCGAAGACGGCGACCGCGGTCTGCAGCTGGTCGAGGGTGCGGGCGTTGAACTCGACCTCGCGGCGGAGCGCCGCCTGGGCGCTCTCCACCTCGGTCGTGTCGACGGCGATGGCGGCGCTGCCGCCTTCCGAGGCGATGTCGGCGACATCGAAGATGCGCCGCGTCCCGGCGACGATCGCCGGCAGGCGGCGGGTGAAGACCTGGCTGTCGGCGTGGGCAGCGGCAATCATCTGCCGGCCGGTGGTGTCGAGGAGCTCGAGGCCGTGCGCCACCGCCTCGCCGGCGTCCTTGGCCTCGACCGCCGCGGCATAGGCGGCGTTGACCCAGACGAGCTGGCCGCGTTCGTCGCGCAGCCATATGGGCATCGGCGCCACCGACAGCATGGCGCGCATGGTCTCGACCTCGGTGGCGAGCGCGTCGTGGTTCGCCTGCATCTTGGCGAAGGCCAGGCGGTCGCCGGTCAGGTCGCGGAAACGGGCCACCGCCGAGCCGCCGACGGTGGTGCCGCGCACCTCGATCAGCCGGCCCGCCCGGCTGGTCACCACCAGGGTGAAGGGCTCGCCGCGCTCGCGCATGCGGGCGATGCGCTCATCAAGCTGGCTGGCCGAGTTCGGCCGCCAGCCACATGCCGAAGGCGAGGAATTCGCTGCGCCCGGCGGGCGCGCCGGTGGCCGCCGGCAGGCTGCCGGCGATCAGTGGCCATTCGCCCGGCACCGACCACGCCACCAGGCGCTGGTCTTCCTCGTCGACCAGCGCCTCGGCGCGGTCGAGCGCCGCCTTGAGCTTGCCGACCTCGGCGGAGAGGGTGGCGTTCTCGCTCTCGGCGCGGAAGCGCGCCCGGTAGAGTGCCACGACGCTGAACACGGCGAAGAAGACCGTGCCCACCACCGCGACCAGGGTGACCACCTGGGCGGGGCTGAGATCGCTGAACAGCGTGTCGGTTGCGGCAAAGGCAGGATGTGCGGACAGGGGAGCGAGGAGGGCAGCGCCAGCGGCTGCGCGAATCCCCGTCGTCTTCCTGCCATGCCCCTGCATGCAGTGAACCCCCTAGCGTCGCCGCATCCCGATACTCGAGGGGTTTGGCATCCGGCGGCGGCGGCACCGGCCCCCGGGTCGCTCGCCGTCGTACTCTCGCGAATCACCGCAATGTAGACCTTCGACTGGGGGGCGTGAATCCTTGGCAAGCGACAAAATCGCCGCGATTGCGCTGGCGATCCGCCATGGACACCGTCTGTTCTCTTGCGACCGACAAAAAAGGCCGGCGGAGCCGGCCTCTTCGTGTCCCGGGCGCAGCGCGGTGCATGAGTGCCGCGCTGCAGAACCGGGACCTACGGAACGGTGTTGTGCGTCCGTGCCGCCTCAGTACCGGTAGTGGTCGGCCTTGAAGGGGCCGGTGACCGAGACGCCGATATATTTGGCCTGCTTCTCGCTCATCTCGGTCAGGTTGACGCCGATCTTGGCGAGGTGCAGCCGCGCCACCTTCTCGTCGAGCGCCTTGGGCAGCGTATAGACCTTGCGCTCGTATTTCTCCGGCTCGGTGAAGAGCGCGATCTGCGCCAGCGTCTGGTTGGTGAAGCTCGCCGACATGACGAAGCTCGGATGGCCGGTGGCGTTGCCGAGGTTCACCAGGCGGCCCTCCGACAGAAGGATGATGCGCTTGCCGTCGGGGAACTCGATCTCGTCGACCTGCGGCTTGACGTTGTCCCACTTCAGGTTCCGGAGCGCGCCGACCTGGATCTCCGAATCGAAGTGGCCGATGTTGCACACGATGGCGCGGTGCTTCATGGCGCGCATGTGGTCGATGGTGATGACGTCGATGTTGCCGGTGCAGGTGACGAAGATGTCGGCCCTGGGCGCCGCATCCTCCATGGTCACCACCTCGTAGCCCTCCATCGCCGCCTGGAGCGCGCAGATCGGGTCGACCTCGGAGACCATGACGCGGCAGCCGGCATTCCTGAGCGAGGCGGCCGAGCCTTTGCCGACGTCGCCGAAGCCGGCGACCATGGCGGTCTTGCCCGACATCATCACGTCGGTGCCGCGGCGGATGCCGTCGACCAGCGATTCGCGGCAGCCATAGAGGTTGTCGAACTTCGACTTGGTGACCGAGTCGTTGACGTTGATCGCGGGGAACAGCAGGCGGCCGTCCTTGGCCATCTGGTAGAGCCGGTGGACGCCCGTGGTGGTCTCCTCGGTGACGCCGCGGATGCCCTTGGCGATGGTCGAATACCAGTTCGGCGATGTCGCCAGGCGCGCCTTGATGGCTGCGAAGAGGACCTCCTCCTCCTCATTGGTCGGCTGGGCGATGACGGAAGAATTGGTCTCCGCCTGCATGCCGAGGTGGAGGAGGAGCGTGGCGTCGCCGCCGTCGTCGAGGATCATGTTGGGCCAGCCGCCGTCGGCCCATTCGAAGATGCGGTGGGTGTATTGCCAGTAGTCTTCCAGGCTCTCGCCCTTGACCGCGAAGACCGGCGTGCCGCTGGCGGCGATCGCCGCCGCGGCATGGTCCTGGGTCGAATAGATGTTGCACGAGGCCCAGCGCACGTCGGCGCCGAGCGCCTTCAGCGTCTCGATCAGCACCGCCGTCTGGATGGTCATGTGCAGCGAGCCGGCGATGCGGGCGCCGCGCAGCGGCTGCTCGGGGCCGTATTCCTCGCGGGTGGCCATCAGGCCGGGCATCTCCGACTCGGCCATCGAGATTTCCTTGCGGCCCCAGCCGGCCAGCCCGATGTCCTTCACCACATAGTCGGCAGTCTTCGCCATTCCGCTCTCCTTGGCCCACGGCTCGAAAAAAATGGGGGATTTGTCAGGTCGGCAAGCCTTATAGCGGCTCGCTGCCGTGAGGACAATAAGGATATAAAGATTTCTTTATGTCGACTAGTCTTCTTCGCCGAAGCGGCCGGCGACCAGCTCCGCCAGGGCGGCCAGCGCCGCGGCGGCATCGGCGCCTTCGGCGATGACGTGGATTTCCGATCCGGGCCCGGCGGCCAGCATCATCAGCCCCATGATCGACGTGCCGCCCACCGTCGTCTGGTCCTTGGACACGGTGATGGTGGCGTCGAACCTCTCGGCGCATTGCACGAAGCGGGCGGCGGCGCGGGCATGCAGGCCGCGCTTGTTGACGATGAGCAGCGAAGCCGAGACGGGGTGGGCCACGCCGGCGGCGTCCCTCATTTGCCGGTCAGTACCTGACTGGCGACGTTGATGTATTTGCGGCCGGCGTCCTGGGCGTCGGCGAGCGCTTCGGCCAGCGGTTTCTCGGCGCGGACGCTCGCCAGCTTGATCAGCATCGGCAGGTTGACCCCGGCGATGACCTCGATCTTGCCCGCCTCCATCACCGAAATGGCGAGATTGGAGGGCGTGCCGCCGAACATGTCGGTGAGCACGATGACGCCCGAAGCGCTGTTCACCTTCTGCACAGCGTCGAGGATGTCCTGCCGTCGTCGTTCGATGTCGTCGTCGGGACCGATCGAGATGGTCTCGATATTGGTCTGCGCGCCAACCACGTGTTCCAACGCCGCCCGGAACTCCACGGCAAGCTTGCCGTGCGTGACGAGCACGAGTCCTATCATTCGTTTCCCGATCCCGGCCTGAGCCTGGCTCTTTGCGAAGGGCGCATCCTTGCCGGATCGTTATTGCAACGCAAGAGGCTGCGACCGCTTGAACCATCAGGCATCGTGGTGAAGCCGTTCCTTAAGCGCCGCGAGCACCCGGATGGCGCCGTCGCCCTGGCCCGCCGGCAGCACCAGGCGGGGGAGGGGGATGCCGGCAATCGCGACGCGGTCGTCGGCCTCCGGCATGCGCGGGGCCTCGGCCGCCGGCTTGAGGTCGACCACCAGGTCGATCACCACCGGCGACACGTGCGGCCGCTTCAGGATGCCCTGGCCGCGCACCTCGATCAGGCCGGCGAGCGCCGGCGGGACGCTCGCCACCAGCCGGCCGTGATGGGCGGCGAGAGCCACCCGGTCGTCGGCGACGAGCGTATGGTGCCCGGCGTACATGGACATCAGGGCAAGCAGCAGCGCGGATTTGCCGCTGCCCGAGGCGCCGCGGATGAGCACGCCGTGTTCGCCGACGAGCGCCACGCTGGCATGGACGGTCGCTGCGCTCATGTCACCGGCAGGACCACCGTGAAGCGGGCGCCGAGCACCTGCGGTTCGGCCCCCGGCTCAGTGCCGGCCTTGGTGCGGTTCTCGGCCCAGATGCGGCCGTCGTGCGCCTCGACGATCTGCCGCGAGATCGACAGGCCGAGGCCGGAATTCTGGCCGAAGGAATCCTCTCCGCCCTCGCGGTCGGTATAGAAGCGCTCGAAGATGCGCTCGAACTGGTCGGCGCGGATGCCGGGGCCGTCATCGTCGACGGTAACCTCGACGTGCTTGTCGTCGTGGCGCGCCACGATGCGCACGATGCCGTCCTTGCGGCAGAACGAGCGGGCGTTGTCGATCAGGTTGTTGAACACCTGGCCGAGCCGGCTGTCGTGACCGAAGACGACATAGGCGCCGGGGGCGTTGTCGGTGAATTCCAGCTTGATCGTCGGCCCGCCGCCCTTGGAGGTGTCGCGGGCGATGCCGGCCACGGTGGTCAGCAGTTGCCGCATGTCGACCGGCGCAGCATCCTGGCGCGACAGCTCCGCATCCAGCCGCGAGGCGTCCGAGATGTCGCTGATCAGCCGGTCGAGCCGGCGGATGTCGTGCTTGATGATGCCGGTGAGCCGCGCCTTGGCCTCTTCGGTCTTGGCCAGCGGCAGCGTCTCCACCGCGCTCCTGAGCGAGGTCAGCGGGTTCTTGAGCTCATGCGCCACGTCGGCGGCGAAGCTCTCGATGGCGTCGATGCGGTTGTAGAGCGCGCCGGTCATGTCGCGCAGCGCCTGGCTGAGATGGCCGATCTCGTCGCGGCGACGGCTGAAATCGGGGATTTCCGGGCGTGACTTGACGCGGTGGCGCACCAGGTCGGCGGCATCGGCCAGCCGCCGCAGCGGCGCGGCGATGGTGCCGGCGAGCAGGATCGACAGCACGGTGGTGACGCCGGCCGCCACCAGGAACACGCGCACGATCGCCAGCCGCTCGGCATGGACGATGTTGTCGATGTCGCCGCCCTGGGTGGAGAGCAGGAGGGCGCCGTGGACGGAGCGGTAGCGTTGGATGGGCACGGCGACCGAGACGATCAGCTCGCCCAGGTCGTTGATGCGCACGATCTTCGCCGGCGTGCCGTTGAGCGCGGCGACCACCTCCTGGTAGCCGCGGCCATTGGCGCCGCCGAGTTCCTTGTACATGGGCAGGTCGCGGCTCGACAGCCACAGATTGAAGCGCCGCCAGATCGTCTCGAGCCAGGATTCGCCGGCAACGTCGGGCGGCGGCAAGTCGAAGGCGAGGATTTGGCCGCCGGGATAGAGGTGGCGGGAATCGACGATCAGCGTGCCGTCGCGATCGTAGATGCGGGCGCGGGTGCGCGTCGGCGAGATCAGCCGCAAGAGCACCGGCGCCACCTTCTCCGGGTTGATGGAGAAGTCGAGATCCTCATAGGTCTGGTCGAGCGGCGAGATGCTCTGCCCGGTCTGCAGGTCGAGGTATTTCTCCGGGTCGATGTAGACGTTCTCGTTGTCGACCGTCGCCTGCGCGGCGATGGCGCCGGCGATGATCTCGCCCTGGGTGAGCAGGGCCGAGACGCGCGCGTCGATCAGGCCGGCGCGGAACTGGTTGAGGAACAAGATGCCGGAGACCAGGACGATCAGCGCCGCCAGATTGAGGATGACGATGCGCTTGGTCAGGCTGGTGAACAGCGGGATCGCCGAGAAGCGCTGAGACCACGCCGCGGCGCGACGCAGCGCGCTCGTCCGCGGCGTGGCCGCCGAGAGACCAGTCAGCTTCTGATCCTCTATCCCTGCCGTCATCGCGGCACCCGAGCGGTATTGCCGCTCAGGCCTCCTTGAAGCGGTAGCCGACCCCGTACAGCGTCTCGATCATCTCGAACTCGGTATCGACCGCCTTGAACTTCTTGCGCAGCCGCTTGATGTGACTGTCGATGGTGCGATCGTCGACATAGACCTGGTCGTCATAGGCGGCGTCCATCAGCGCATTGCGGCTCTTGACCACGCCCGGGCGATTGGCGAGCGCGAACAGGATCAGGAACTCGGTCACCGTCAGGGTCACCGGCTTGCCGGTCCAGGTGCAGGTATGGCGCTCCTGGTCCATGGCCAGCGCGCCGCGTTCGAGCACGCGCGCTGCCTCCTCCTGCTTCTTCTCGACGGTGTCGCGCGGCTGGAAGCGGCGCAGCACAGCCTTCACCCGTTCGACCAGCAGGCGCTGGGAAAACGGCTTCTTGATGAAATCGTCGGCACCCATCTTGAGACCGAACAGTTCGTCGATCTCGTCGTCCTTCGAGGTGAGGAAGATGACCGGCAGATCGGTCTTCTGGCGCAGGCGGCGCAACAGCTCCATGCCGTCCATGCGCGGCATCTTGATGTCCAGGATGGCGAGGTCCGGTGAGGCGGCCTGAAAGCCGTCGAGCGCCGAGGCGCCGTCGGTGTAGGTCTGGACGCGGTAACCTTCGGACTCGAGCGCAATGGACACAGAAGCCAGAATGTTGCGATCGTCATCAACTAGGGCGATCGTTGGCATTCATTTGTCTCCAGATTTGTGGAACGGCCCCAGACATACGGCGGAACCGCTCTTGGCGTCAGGATTGCGTACGAAATGTGGCGTGAAGTTAGCGGATTCCAAGGGAATGCGCCGATTCACCTGTGGCATTCCTAACAAGGTCGGTCAGCTTGTCCCCCTGGCCCCCACCGCTGTCAAGCTGGCCGCGGCCTGGGCGGTGGCCGTGCCATGACCGCGGCCGCCTTCTCGCCGGCCGCCACGGCGCGCCGGGTCGTGCGGCTGGCGGCGACCGGCTCGCTGGCGACCCTGACGGCCGCAGGCGGCCCGTTCGCCTCCCTGGTGACGGTCGCGGCCACACCGGCGGGCGAGCCGATCCTCCTGCTTTCCACCCTTGCCCGGCACACCCACAATCTCGCCGCCGACCGCCGTGCCTCCCTGCTCCTGGTGGCGCCGGGCGGGGAGGGCGACGACCCGCTCGCCGGCGCCCGGCTGACGCTCACCGGCACCGTGGGGCCGCGCGAGAGCGAGCCGGCGCTTCGCCGGCGCTTCCTCGCCCGCCATCCCGAGGCGGCCGGCTATGCCGATTTCGCCGATTTCGGCTTCCACCGCTTCTCGGTGGAGGGCGGCCATCTGGTCGCCGGCTTCGGCCGCATCGTGGCGCTGTCGCCGGCCGACATCCTCGTCGATGTCGGCGCCGCCCAGGACCTGATCGCCGCCGAGGAGAGCGCGCTCGCCCACATGAACGCCGACCACGGCGAAACGGTCAGGCTCTACGCCACCGTGCTGCTCGGCCTCACCGACGGCGACTGGCGGCTGACCGGGATCGACCCCGAAGGGATCGACCTCGCCGCCGGTTCCTTGCGCGGCCGGCTCGATTTTCCGCAAGCCGTGCACGATGCCGTCAGCCTGCGGAGCGTGCTGGCCGAGCTGGCGCGCCAGGCGCGGGCTACTCGCCGATCGCCATGAGCGTGCCGATGGTGCGTGCCGAGTTGGCCAGCCGCACGAAGGCGATGCTCGCCGCGGTGATGAACACCGCGTTGATCGCCAGCGCCTCGGCCATGAGGTCGGCGCGGAAGGTGTGGTCGAAGAGGATGGCGCGCAGTCCCTCGAAGACGTAGGTGGGCGGCAGCGACCAGGCGAGCGGCCGCAGGAAGCCGGGCAGAACCGCGACCGGATAGAACACCGCACAAAGCGGCAGCACCAGGAACATCAGCGTCCAGGCCAGCGTCTCGGCGCCGAGCCCGTTCCTCAGGATCAGGCCGCTCACCAGGATGCCCACTGACCAGCCGGTGATGAGCAGGTTGGCGAAGAAGGCAGCAAGCCCGAAGCCGAGAGCCCACAGGTTGAAGCCGAAGAACCAGATCGCCAGCAGCGTCACCGGGATGACGGCAACCGTGAGCCGCACCAGGCTCACCGCCATCAGCGCGATCAGGTATTCGGAGGTGCGCAGCGGGCTGATGAGGAGGTTCGCCATGTTGCGCGACCACATCTCCTCGAGGAACGAGACGGAAAGGCCGAGCTGGCTGCGGATGAGCATGTCCCACAGCAGGATGGCGCCGAGCAGCGAGCCGCCGGCCGATGCAAGGAAGCCCGAGTGCTGGTTGAGGTAGCTCTGCAGGAAGCCCCACATCAGCATCTGCACGATCGGCCAGTAGAAGAGGTCGGCGAGCCGCGGCAGCGACGAGCGCATCAGGTAGTAGTGGCGGAGCATGATCGCCGCGACGCGGCGCGGCGAGAAGCGCTTGAGCTGCGGCGCCGACTGGCTGGTGACGGGGGCGTTCATGGGCGCTGCTCCGCCAGTTCGCCGGCGCGGCCGGTGCCGCGCGCGACGTCGAGGAAGACGTCCTCCAGCGTCGTGCGGCCGTATTTGTCGATGAGCGCGGCGGGCGAGGCGCGGTCGACGATGCGGCCCTCCTTCATCATGATGACGTCGTCACAGAGGCGCTCGACCTCCGGCATGTTGTGTGAGGCGAGCAGGATAGTGGCACCGCGCTGGCGCGCATAGTCGCTGAGTCGCGTGCGGATCCAGTCGCCGGTGTCGGGGTCGAGCGAGGCGGTGGGTTCGTCGAGGAGCAGCACTTCGGGCGTATTGATCAGCGCCTTGGCGAGCCCGACGCGGGTCCTCTGCCCGGCCGAGATCTTGCCGCCCTCGCGGTCGATGAAGTCACCGAGGTCGAGATCGTCGGAAAGTTCGCGGATGCGCCGCTCGACGTCGGCGACACCGTAGAGCATGCCGAAGACGCGCAGGTTCTGGCGCACGGTCAGCCGGTTGGGCAGGGCGACATAGGGGCTCTCGAAGTTCATGCGGTGGAGGACCATGTGGCGGCTCGCCAGCATGTCGGTACCGAGCACGCGGATGGTCCCCGCCGTCGGCAGGATCAGCCCGAGCAGCATGCCGATGGTGGTGGTCTTGCCGGCGCCGTTGCCGCCGAGGATCCCGGTGATCGATCCGCGCCGAATCGCGAACGTGATGTCGTCGACGGCGGTGACCTGGCGGTAGACCTTGGTCAGTCCTGCGACTTCGATTGCCGGCGCATCGTCCTGCAGCATGATCGGGACCCATGTTCCGCGGGGCCTCGCCGGGGCGCGGCGCCAGACGGCCGGCATGTTATAGGATCGCCATCAGGACTTGCCAGCGGACGCAATGCCGGCCATCACCTTGAACAGATCGGCGCGCCAGGGCCCAGGTATGGCACCATCGGGCTCTGGGCCGCGGCAACGGAGTCCTGACATGCCCGACCGGGTGCCGGCCACGACCGAATTCGCCAGCCGCAGCCTGCGCCTCGATACGCTGGTGCGCCTGCGCTGGCTGGCGGTCGCCGGCCAGGCGACGGCGGTGATCGTGGTCGCCTTCGGCCTTGCCTTCCCCTTGTCGATCGTCGGCTGCCTGGCGCTCGTCGGCCTGTCGGCTCTGGTCAACATCTTTCTCAGGTTGCGCTTTCGCCCGACGCGGCGCATCGGCCAATGGCCGGCATCGGTGCTGCTGGCCTACGACCTCGCCCAGCTCGGCGGGCTGCTCTTCCTCACCGGTGGCCTCGACAACCCCTTCGCCTTCCTGCTGCTGGTGCCGGTGATCGTCTCGGCGACCACGCTTCCCCCCCGCGCCACCATCGTGCTGGGCGCCATGGTGGTGGCGACGGCGAGCCTGCTGGCGCTCTATCACCTGCCGCTGCCCTGGTATCCGGGCGAGAGCCTGTCGATTCCGCTGGTCTATACCGCCGGGGTGTGGGTGGCGCTGGTGCTGGCCTGTGCCTTCACCGGCATCTACACCTTCCGCGTGGCGGAGGAGGCGCGCCAGCTTGCCCGTGCGCTCACCGCCACCGAAATGGTGCTCGCCCGCGAGCACCACCTCTCTGCCCTCGACGGCCTGGCCGCCGCCGCCGCCCACGAACTGGGCACGCCGCTGGCGACCATCGCCCTGGTCGCCAAGGAGATGGAGCGGGAGATGCCGCCGGCGGACCCGCGCCGCGAGGACGTCGCCCTGATTCGCAGCCAGTCGCAGCGCTGCCGCGACATCCTTGGGCGGCTCACCACGCTGTCGTGGCAGGGCGACGAACACCTCGCCCGCGTGCCGCTGTCCCACCTGGTCGAGGAAGTGGTGGCGCCCTATCGCGCCTTTGCCGCGGAGATCGTCGTGACGCCGGCGCACGGCGAAGGGCCGGAGCCGGTCGGCCGGCGCAATCCCGCCATCATTCAGGGCCTTGCCAATCTGGTCGAGAACGCCGTCGATTTCGCCCGCCGCCGGGTGACCATCGCCACCCAGTGGGATGCCGGCACCGTGGCGGTCGCCATCACCGACGATGGCCCCGGCTTCGCCGCTGGCATCCTGGAGCGAATCGGCGAGCCCTACGTCACCACCCGCGGACCGCGCGGCGACCACGCCGATCCCGATGCCGGCGGCCTCGGCCTTGGCTTCTTCATCGCCAAGACCCTGCTGGAACGTTCCGGCGCCCGGCTTACCTTGGGCAACCGGGAGCTGCCGGGCCAGGGCGCCATCGTCAGGGTTGCGTGGCCGCGCGCCCTTATGGACAGCGAAACCCAGGCGATTGGGGAAGACGAGGAAAACTCAGGGGACGGAATGACTTGGCTGAGGCCAGTCAAATCCTTATAAACCGGACAGGTCGTCCAACTCCGGGAGGATCGGGGACTGCATAAAATGGCTGAAAACGGAAGCGACACCTCTGGTCAGTTGGACATGTCGCTGCTGCTTGTCGATGATGACAGGCCCTTCCTGCAGCGTCTGGCGCGTGCCATGGAGGCCCGCGGCTATCTCGTGGACACCGCCGACAACGTTGCCGAGGGCCTCAAGAAGGCCGAGGCGGCGCCGCCTGCCTTTGCCGTTGTCGACATGCGGCTGGAGGACGGCAACGGCCTCGACGTGATCGAGCTCCTGCGCCGGCGGCGGCCGGATTCGCGCATGGTGGTGCTGACCGGTTACGGCAACATCGCCACGGCCGTGACCGCGGTGAAGCTCGGTGCCGTCGATTATCTGGCCAAGCCCGCCGATGCCGACGAGATCCACGCCGCGCTGACCCGCGAGCCGGGCGAGAAGCCGACGCCGCCGGAAAACCCCATGTCGGCCGACCGTGTCCGCTGGGAGCACATTCAGAGGGTCTACGAGCTCTGCGAGCGCAACGTTTCCGAGACCGCCCGCCGGCTCAACATGCATCGCCGTACGCTGCAGCGCATCCTCGCCAAGCGGGCGCCGCGCTAGACCAGGCAGCGGCTCGCGGGCGTCTCGCCGTCCGCCCGCAGCCATTCTGGCTGCATCCGCCCGGCCCGGCGGCCCCCACCCCTATCGACCGACCGATCGACCGCGCTTGTGGGGCGCTGGCCGCGCCCGCGGATGCGCCGCGCCGGGCATGAAAATGCGACTTCTTTTGATCCCGGCCGGGATGTCCCGTTAAGATGCGACTTCGGATATGTGAACGTCGTCGCGGGACCCCTGCAAAATGACATCGCCGCCGCTCGTCGGCCTCAAGGTTCTTGAATTGGCGCGCGTCCTCGCCGGGCCGTGGGCCGGTCAGGTCTTCGCCGACCTCGGTGCCGAGGTGATCAAGGTCGAGAGCCCGGCCGGCGACGACACAAGGCGCTGGGGACCGCCGGCCATCGACAATGGCGACGGCACCAGCGACGCCGCCTATTTCCACGCCTGCAACCGCGGCAAGCGGTCGATCATCGTCGATTTCCGCAAGCAGCACGGGCGCGAGATCGTTCACCGGCTCGTCGCCCGGGCCGATGTCGTCATCGAGAACTTCAAGGTCGGCGGGCTCGTCCAGTTCGGCCTCGATTACGAGAGCCTCAAGGCGGTCAATCCGGCCATCGTCTATTGCTCGATCACCGGCTTCGGTCAGGACGGCCCCTACGCCCCGCGCCCGGGCTACGATTTCATCATCCAGGCCATGGGCGGCCTCATGGACCTGACCGGCGCGCCCGACGGCGAACCGCAGAAGGTCGGCGTCGCCTATGCCGACCTGTTCACCGGCCTCTACGCGGTCGTCGCCATCCAGGCGGCGCTGGCCCACCGCCAGGTGACCGGGGAGGGCCAGCACATCGACGTGGCGCTGCTCGATACCCAGGTCGCGGTGCTCGCCAATCAGGCGATGAATTATCTCGCTACCGGCACCGCGCCCCACCGTCTCGGCAATGCCCACCCCAACATCGTGCCCTATCAGGTCTTCGCCGCCGCCGACGGCCATCTCGTCGTCGCCGTCGGCAATGACGCGCAGTTCCGCCAGCTGGTCAGCGTGCTCGGCGCGCCCGGGCTTGCCGACAACCCGCTCTCAGCCACCAACGAGGCGCGCGTCACCAACCGCGCCGTGCTGGTGCCCGAACTGGCGCGGCTGATCGCGCCCTTCACCCGTGCCGATCTGCTCGCTCGGCTGGAGAAGGCGAACGTCCCAGCCGGGCCGATCAACACCGTCGCCGAGGTCTTCGCCGACCCGCAGGTGGTTCACCGCGCCATGCGCGTCGACCTGCCTCATGGCAGCGGCGCCAGCCTGCCCTCGGTGCGGACCCCGATCGTGATGTCTGAGACGCCGCTGGTCAGCGACCGGGCCTCGCCCATGCTGGGCGAGCACACGGCGGCCATCCTTGCCGAGCTTGGCTATGACGCCGCCGACATTGAACGCCTTGTCGGCGACGGCGCGGTGGGTCGCCGATGACCCGTCGCCGATCCGCTTGGACCGCCAATGTCGCATGCTGCGGGCGCGACTTTTTCCGCGACCAATGCAATGATCGCAAAAAACACGTACCCAGGGAAGGACGACCATGGCCAAGCTGACCCAGAATCCACGTCTCGCGCGCGAATCGATGGCCTATGTGCTCGCCGGCGGCCGGGGCAGCCGCCTGATGGAGCTGACCGACAAGCGGGCGAAGCCGGCCGTGTTCTTCGGCGGCAAGACGCGCATCATCGATTTCGCCCTGTCCAACGCCCTCAACTCGGGCATCCGGCGCATCGCGGTCGCCACCCAGTACAAGGCCCACAGCCTCATCCGCCATTTGCAGCGCGGCTGGGCGTTCCTCAGGCCGGAGCGCAACGAGAGCTTCGATATCCTGCCTGCCAGCCAGCGCACGGCGGAGGACCAGTGGTATTCGGGCACCGCTGACGCCGTGTTCCAGAACATCGACATCATCGGCAGCTACGCGCCCCGCTACATCGTCGTGCTCGCCGGCGACCACATCTACAAGATGGACTACGAGGTGATGTTCGAGCAGCACGTCAATTCGGGCGCCGACGTCACCATCGGCTGCCTCGAGGTGCCGCGCCGCGAGGCCACCGGCTTCGGCGTCATGCACGTCGATGTCGACGACCGCATCGTCTCTTTCCTGGAGAAGCCCAAGGATCCGCCCGGCATACCCGACAAGCCGGACATGGCGCTGGCCTCCATGGGCATCTATGTCTTCGAGCGCGAGTTCCTGTTCGATGTCTTGCGCCGCGACGCGGCCGACCCGAACTCCAGCCACGATTTCGGCAAGAACCTCATTCCCTACCTGGTGGCCAACGGCAAGGCCATGGCCCATCGCTTCGGCAGCTCGTGCGTGCGCTCCAGCACCGAGGAGGAAGCCTATTGGCGCGACGTCGGCACGGTCGACGCCTACTGGGAGGCGAATATCGACCTCACCGACGTCATTCCGGCGCTCGACCTCTACGACAACAGCTGGCCGATATGGACCAATGTCGAGCTCACCGCGCCGGCCAAGTTCGTCCACGATTTCGACGGCCGCCGCGGCGTGGCGATCAACACGATGGTCTCCGGCGGCTGCATCGTCTCCGGTTCGACGGTCCGTCGCTCGCTGCTGTTCACCGGCGTCCGCGTCGATTCCTACGCCGAGGTGGAAGGCGCGGTCGTGCTGCCCTATGCCCGCGTCAACCGCAGCGCCCGCCTCAAGAATGTGGTCATCGACCGCGGCGTCCAGATTCCCGAAGGGCTGGTCATCGGCCATGATCCCGAGCTCGACGCCAAGCGTTTCCGGCGCAGCGAAAAGGGCATCTGTCTGGTCACCCAGACCATGATCGATGCGATCAAATGATCAGGGTACTGGCCGTCGCCTCTGAGGTCTTCCCGCTGGTCAAGACCGGCGGCCTTGCCGATGTCGTCGGCGCGCTGCCGGCCGCGCTCAAGCCCCATCACGTCGAAATGCGGGTGCTGGTCCCCGGCTATCCGGCAATCGTCTCGGTGCTCAAGAGGACCGCGACGCTGCACGAATACGGCAAGCTCTTCGGCGGCAAGGTGACGCTGGTCGCCGGCACCGCCGCCGGCCTCGACCTCATCGTCGTCGACGCGCCGCACCTCTTCGACCGTCCCGGCAATCCCTATCTCGCCCCCGGCGGCGGCGATTGGCCCGACAACTGGAAGCGCTTCGCCGTGCTCTCCCGCGTCGCCGCAGACATCGGCACCGGCATGCTTGCCGCCTTCCATCCCGACATCGTCCATTGCCACGACTGGCACGCCGGCCTCGCTCCGGCCCTCTTGCACTATGCCAAGGGCCCGGCGGCGAAATCGGTGATGACCATCCACAACCTGGCCTTCCAGGGCATCTTCCCGCCGGCGGTGTTTCCCTTCCTCGGCCTGCCTGATGCCGCCTTCACCGTCGACGGCGTCGAATATTACGGCAGCGTCAGCTTCATGAAGGGCGGCGTCCAGTTCGCCGATGCCGTCACCACCGTCAGCCCCTCCTATGCCGCCGAGATCTGCACGCCGGGCGGCGGCATGGGCTTCGACGGTCTGCTGCGCGCCCGCCGCGATGCGCTCTCCGGCATCCTCAACGGCATCGACACCGGCATATGGGACCCGGCCAGCGATGCTGCCCTGCCGGCGCCCTACACCGTCACCTCGCTCGGCCGCCGCGCCATCAACCGCCGCGCCGTCGAGGAGGCCTTCGGCCTCGAGCCGGCCGAGGGCATGGTCTTCGCCGTGGTCAGCCGGCTGACCTGGCAGAAGGGCATGGACGTGCTCGGCGACTGCATCGACGGCCTGGTCACCCGCGGTGCCCGCCTGGCCGTGCTCGGCACCGGCGATGCCGCCCTGGAAGGCATGTTCCACGCCGCCGCGTCACGCCATCGCGGCCGCGTCGGCATGATCGCCGGCTATGACGAGCGCCTGGCGCACCTGGTTCAGGGCGGCGCCGACGCCATCCTGGTGCCGTCACGCTTCGAGCCCTGCGGCCTCACCCAGTTCTGCGGCCTGCGCTATGGCTGCGTGCCCGTGGTGGCGCGCGTCGGCGGCCTTGCCGATTCCATCGTCGACGCCAACGACGCGGCCATCGCCGCCGAGGTCGCCACCGGCATCCAGTTCCTGCCGGTCGATCGCGCCGGCCTCGAGGCGGCGCTCACCCGCGCCGTCGCGCTCCATCGCGACCGCACGGTCTGGACGCGCATGCAGAAGCGCGGCATGAAGACCGATGTTTCGTGGACCGCCAGCGCCGGCCGCTATGCCGCGCTCTATCGCGGCCTGCTGGAGGGGAAGGCGCCATGATCCGGACGATTGCAACCACCCCCTATGACGACCAGAGGCCGGGTACGTCGGGCCTGCGCAAGAAGGTCCCGCATTTCCAGCAGCCGCATTACGTCGAGAACTTCATCCAGTCGATCCTCGATGCCAATGGCGGGCTCAAGGGCAAGGCGCTGGTCATCGGCGGCGACGGCCGCTTCTTCAACCGCGAGGCCATCCAGCGGGCGCTCAAGATCGCCGCCGGCAACGGGCTCGCCAAGGTCATCGTCGGCCGTGGCGGGCTGCTGTCGACGCCGGCTGCCTCCAACCTCATCCGCAGACAAGCCACCGCTGGCGGCATCATCCTCTCCGCCAGCCACAATCCCGGTGGGCCGCACGAGGACTTCGGCATCAAGTTCAACACGCCCAATGGCGGCCCGGCGCCGGAGAAGGTGACCGAGGCCATCTTCACGGTGAGCAAGGGCATCGACCGCATCCTGATGTCGGATGCCCCCGACCTCGACCTCGACCGTATCGGCACCACCAGGCTGGAGGAGATGACCGTCGAGGTGGTCGATCCGGTCACCGACTACCAGGCCCTGATGGAGACGCTGTTCGATTTCGCGGCGATCCGGGGCCTGTTCGCCTCCGGCTTCACCATGCGCTTCGACGCCATGAACGCGGTCACCGGGCCTTATGCCAAGGCGATCTTCGAGGGGGCTCTGGGCGCCCCCGCCGGCACCGTGGTCAACGGCACGCCGCTGGAGGATTTCGGCGGCAACCACCCAGACCCCAACCCGGTCTACGCGCGCGCGCTCTTCGAGGAGATGATGGGGCCGAACGCGCCCGATTTCGGCGCGGCCTCCGATGGCGATGGCGACCGCAACCTGATCCTCGGCCGCCACCAATACGTCACCCCGTCCGATTCGCTGGCCGTTCTGGCTGCCAATGCCCACCTGGCGCCGGGATATGCCAAGGGCCTCGCCGGCATCGCCCGTTCCATGCCGACCAGCGCCGCCGCCGACAGCGTCGCCGCCAAGCTCGGCATCAAGTGCTACGAGACGCCCACCGGCTGGAAGTTCTTCGGCAACCTGCTCGATGCGGGGCTGGCCACCATCTGCGGCGAGGAGAGCGCCGGCACCGGCTCCAACCACGTGCGCGAGAAGGACGGTGTCTGGGCGGTGCTGCTCTGGCTCAACATCCTGGTCCACCGCAAACAGAGCGTGACCGAGATCATGCGCGACCATTGGCGCGACCACGGCCGCAACTTCTATTCGCGCCACGACTATGAGGGCATCGACACCGAGCGCGCCAACCAGGTGATGCGCCATCTGCGCGACCAGCTGCCTTCGCTCGGCGCCGGCACGCTCGGCGGCATGGATGTGCAGGCCGCCGACGATTTCGCCTATGACGACCCGGTCGACGGGTCGAAGACCACCGGCCAGGGGGTGCGCATCCTGTTCAAGGACGGTTCGCGCATCATCTTCCGCCTGTCAGGCACCGGCACCGCCGGCGCGACGCTGCGCATCTATATCGAGCGCGTCGAGCCGGACCCGACCCGCCACGGTCACGATCCGCAGGTGGTGCTGGCGCCATTGATCGACGCCGCCGCCGAGGTCAGCGATCTGGCCATCCTCACCGGCCGCACGGCGCCGGACGTGATCACCTGAGGTGCCGCGCCTCGTGTCCTCGGCCTGAACTCCGGCAGCCGGCGTGATCACCGAATATCTCATCATCTTCGCCGCCCTGGCGCTGGGCGGCCTCGTCAAGGGCGCCCTTGGCGCCGGCCTGCCGGTGGTGGCGGTGCCGGTGCTGGCGTCGTTCTTCGACGTGCCCTTCGCCATCGCCATGATGATGGTGCCCACCGTCATCACCAACCTGTGGCAGCTCTGGCAGTTCCGCCGCGAGCGCACCGGCCTCGGCTGGATCACCAGCCTGTGCCTGACCGCGGCCATCGGTACCGCCATCGGCACCTGGCTGCTGGTCAGCCTTCCGAGCCACGTGCTCGGCCTCATCCTGGCCATCGTGGTGCTCGCCTACATCGTCCTCAGGGTGCTGCGGCCCCACTGGCACATTGCCCTTGCGCTCGCCGCAAGGGCCGCCCCGGTCGTCGGCCTGATCTCGGGCTTCCTCCAGGGCGCCACCGGCATCTCCGCCCCGGTCAGCATCACCTTCCTGTCCGCGCTGGGCTTCACCCGGCAGCAGTTCATCTTCGCCGCGTCCGCCCTGTTCGCCAGCTTTGCCGCCGTCCAGGTGCCGTTCCTCACCGCCGCCGGCGTCCTCACCGGGCACCGCCTGCTCTTGAGCGCGCTCGCCTTCCTGCCGGTTCTGGTCGCCATGCCGGCCGGCAACTGGCTGGCCGGACGGCTGAGCCGTGCCGCCTTCGATCGCCTGATCCTGGTCATGCTCGCCGTGATTGCGGTCAAGCTTCTTTACGATTTCCTGGCCTAGGGGCAGCGATTCCTTGTCCAAACCGCTTTGAGCCCCCTTGATTGCGGACACAAGATGGAGTGAGCATCAAGCCAATGGATGCCGTTTCCGCCCCCCCGCCGCGCAAGGCGTCGTCCCGCAACGGCGAGGACAAGATCG
Organism: uncultured Alphaproteobacteria bacterium; assembly: GCA_963830205.1. GTDB lineage: Bacteria > Pseudomonadota > Alphaproteobacteria > Rhizobiales > Kaistiaceae > CAVSRC01. The sequence continues at coordinate 48,057 of CAWHLP010000013.1, forward strand.
ACCGCTCCCGCACCGACTGGTACCGGGATGCGATCATCTACCAGCTTCACATCAAGGCGTTCTTCGATTCCGACGGCAACGGCATGGGCGATTTCGCCGGTCTCATCGACCGGCTGGATTACATCGCCAGCCTCGGGGTAACGGCGATCTGGATCCTGCCCTTCTACCCCTCGCCGATGCGCGACGACGGCTACGACATCGCCGACTACCGCACGGTCAATCCCGTCTATGGCACCCTGCGGGATTTCCGGCGCTTCGTCGCCGAGGCGCACAAGCGCGGCATCCGCGTCATCATCGAGCTGGTCATCAACCACACTTCCGACCAGCACCCCTGGTTCCAGCGCGCCCGCCGCGCCAAGCCGGGCTCGGTCGCCCGCGACTATTACGTGTGGAGCGACACCGACAAGCGCTACAGCGGCACGCGCATCATCTTCGTCGATACCGAGAAGTCCAACTGGACCTGGGACCCGGTCGCCAATGCCTTCTACTGGCACCGCTTCTATTCCCACCAACCCGACCTCAACTTCGACAATCCGCGGGTCATGGAGGAGGTCAAGCGTCTCCTGCATTTCTGGCTCGACACCGGCGTCGACGGCCTGCGCCTGGATGCCATCCCCTATCTGGTCGAGCGCGACGGCACCAACAACGAGAACCTGCCGGAAACCCATACGGTGCTGAAAGAGCTCCGCCGGGAGATGGACCGCAGCTATCCCGACCGCATGTTCCTGGCCGAAGCCAACCAGTGGCCGGAGGACACCCGTCCCTATTTCGGCGATGGCGACGAGTGCCACATGGCCTTCCACTTCCCGCTGATGCCACGCATGTACATGGCGCTGGCCCAGGAGGACCGTCACCCGATCACCGACATCATCCGCCAGACGCCGGACATCCCCGACAACTGCCAATGGGCGATCTTCCTCAGGAATCATGACGAGCTGACGCTGGAGATGGTCACCGCGGAGGAGCGCGACTACCTGTGGCACACCTATGCCGCCAATTCGCGCGCCCGCATCAATCTCGGCATCCGCCGCCGCCTGGCGCCGCTGCTCGACAACGACCGCCGCAAGATCGAGCTGATGAACGGCTTGCTGCTCTCCATGTCCGGCACGCCGGTGATCTATTACGGCGACGAGCTCGGCATGGGCGACAATTACTTCCTCGGCGACCGCGACGGCGTGCGCACGCCGATGCAATGGACGGCCGACCGCAACGGCGGCTTCTCGCGCGCCACCCCGCAGCAGCTCTACCTGCCGCCGATCATGGACCCGGTCTACGGCTTCCAGGCGGTCAACGTCGAGGCGCAGAACAGCGAAGCCTCGTCGCTCTTGAACTGGATGCGGCGCATGATCTCGGTGCGCAAGCAGCACCCGGCCTTCGGCCGCGGCACGCTCACCACCCTCCTGCCGCAGAACCGCAAGATTCTCGCTTACGTCCGCGAATACGAGGGCGAGCGCATCCTCTGCGTCGTCAACCTGTCGCGCGCCGCCCAGGCGGTCGAGCTGGATCTGTCGGCCTGGCGCGGGGCGGTGCCGGTAGAGCTTGCCGGCAATGCCGCCTTCCCGCCGATCGGCACGCTGCCCTACATGCTGACCCTGCCGGCCTATGGCTTCTACTGGTTCCTGCTGGCGCCGGAGGCCGAGGCGCCGCGCTGGCACACCCAGATGCCCGACCCGCTGCCCGAATTCGTCACCCTCACGGCGGCCGGCGGCAGTCTCGCCCGCGCGCTTGAAGGCCGCGAGCTCGCCCAGCTCCAGCGTGACGTGCTGCCCGAGTTCCTCGGCCACCAGAACTGGTTCCGCGGCGGCGCCGGGCGGATCAACCGCGCCACGGTCACAGCCGTCGGCGCGCTGCCCGGCAACCCCAACCAGCTGCTCCTCCTCGACGTCGAGCCGGTCGATGACCGCCCGCGCCGCTATTTCCTCCCCGTCACCGTGCTGTGGGGCGAGGAGAACCTGCATCTCGGGGCGCCCAAGCTCTCCTACACGCTCGCCCGCCTGCGCCACGGCCCCACCCTCGGCGCGCTCATCGACGCTTCCTTCGACGAGCGCTTCCACTGGGACCTGGTCAAGGCGATGCGCGATGGCGCCGTCGTGCCGGGCGTGGGCGGCAGCCTGGTCTTCGAATCGAACCCCGAGTTCCGCGACATCGAACTGGCAGATTCGATCCGTCCGGTCGGCATCGAGGAGCGCGATGCCGCCTTCATCGTTGGCGGCAACGTGATGATGAAGGTCTATCGCCGCGTGACCGCCGGCGAGCACCCGGAAGTGTCGATTGGCCGCTTCCTGACCGAGGTCGCCGGCTTCCGCCACACGCCGGGCTTCTTGGGCAGCCTCCAGTTCAAGCCCGACGACGGCGAGCCGGTGATGCTCGCCGCGGCCTTCAACTATATCCGCAACCAGGGCGATGCCTGGAGCGCCATCCAGGAGGCGCTCGACCGCGATCTGGAGGCCTTCACCCTGCTGCCGCGCGATGACAGCGGTGCACTGGTCGAGCCGGCGCCGGCCTTCGCCTACCCGCTCGATCTCGCCGCCATCCTCGGCAAGCGCACGGCCGAGCTGCATGTCGCCTTCGCCACGCCGACCCGCGACCGCCGCTTCGCGGCCGAGCCGGTCAAGGCCGCCGATCTCAAACGCTGGATCGCGGCTGCCAAGCGCTCCCTGGCGGAGGCAGGCAACATCGTGTCGCGGGCGGCGCATGAGGCGCCGGCTTCGCTGGATGTTCCCGCCGCCACGCTCCGCCGCGTCCGCGCCGCCCTGACGGCCCGCATCGAAGCGGCCGCCGGGCTGGCCGAGGCCGGGCTCAAGACCCGTGTCCACGGCAATTTCCACCTCGTCCGGGTTCTCGTGGTCAAGGACGACGTCGCCTTCATCGATTTCGAGGGCGATTCGCACCGCGCCACCGCCGAGCCCCACCGCAAGGTATCGCCGCTCAGCGACATCGCCGGCATGGTGCGCTCCTTCGATTATGCCGCCCGCTCGGCGATCCGCCGCATCGAGGAGCGCGACGGCACCGCGCCGTCCGTGCGCGAGCGGGCAATTACCTGGCGCGACGGCGCCATCCGTGATTACCTCGCTGCCTATTGGCCGGCTGCCGTGGAAGCCGGCATCGTCCCCAAGGACGAGACGGCGCGCCACCGGCTGCTCGATCTGTTCCTGATCGACAAGGTCGCCAATGAGATCGCCTACGAGGCGGTCAAGCGTCCGGCCTGGCTATGGCTGCCGGTGGATGGCCTGCTGGCAATGGCAACCGAAGACGAGGGGCACCCCTGATGCCAGGCAAGAAGGCAAGGCGGCCGGCGTGGCAACCCGACAAAGCGGCCATTGACTCGATCGTCGCCGGGACCCATGGCGACCCGTTCGCCGTGCTCGGCCCGCATGGCGGCGGCACCAGCCCGCTCTCGGTGCGGGCGTTCTGGCCGGGTGCCGACGCCATCGAGGTGATCGACGCCGCCGACGGCAGCACGGTCGCGGCGCTCACCCGCCTGCACCCGGACGGCTTTTTCGCCGGCCTTGCCGGCGGCCGCCGCGAGCCGTTCGCCTATCGCCTGCGCCTTTCCCATGGCGGCGACACCTGGGAGGCCGACGACCCCTACCGCTTTCCGCTGATCCTCGGCGAGATGGATGTCTACCTCATTGGCGAGGGCAGCCACCGCCGCCTGTTCGAGCACCTCGGCGCCCATCCCAGGACCGTCGATGGCGTCGATGGCGTCGCCTTCGCCGTGTGGGCACCCAATGCCTCGCGGGTCAGCGTCGTCGGCGATTTCAACCAGTGGGACGGCCGCCGCCATCCCATGCGCAAGCGCATCGAGGCCGGCGTCTGGGAGCTGTTTATCCCCGGCGTTCTCAAGGGCACGGTCTACAAGTTCGAGCTCATCTCCGCCGACGGCCGCCTGCTGCCGCTCAAGGCCGATCCGGTCGGCTTCTATCACGAGCTGCCGCCGGCGACCGGCTCGCGCATCCACGGCATCCCGCGCTGCCAATGGTCCGACGACGAGTGGATGGCGAACCGCAAGGCGCACCAGGCGCTCGATGCACCGGTCTCGGTCTACGAGGTCCACCTCGATTCATGGCGGCGCAAGGAAGGCAACGCGCCGCTGACCTATGACGAGCTCGGCGATCAGCTCGTCTCCTATGTCCGCGACATGGGCTTCACCCACATCGAATGCCTGCCCGTCGCCGAGCATCCCTTCTCTGGCTCCTGGGGCTACCAGCCGATCGGCCTGTTCGCGCCCACCAGCCGCTTCGGCGACCCGGAGGCGTTCGGCCGTTTCGTCGATAAGGCCCATCGCGCCGGTCTCGGCGTCATCATCGACTGGGTGCCCGCCCACTTCCCCTCAGACGTCCACGGGCTCGCCCACTTCGACGGCACCGCGCTCTACGAGCACCAGGATCCGCGCCTCGGCTTCCACCGCGACTGGAACACGCTCATCTACAATTTCGGGCGCACCGAGGTGCGCAACTTCCTCATCGCCAACGCGCTCTTCTGGGTCGAGATGTTCCACATCGACGGCCTGCGCGTCGATGCCGTCGCCTCCATGCTCTACCTCGACTATTCGCGTGAAGCCGGCGAGTGGATCCCCAACATCTATGGCGGCCGCGAGAACCTCGAGGCGGTCGCCTTCCTGCGCGAGATGAACACCCGCGTCTTCGGCGACTATCCCGGCGCCACCACAATAGCCGAGGAATCGACCGCCTGGCCGCAGGTGTCGCGCCCGGTCGACAGCGGCGGCCTCGGCTTCGGCTACAAGTGGAACATGGGCTGGATGCACGACACGCTCGACTACATGAGCCACGAGCCGGTGCACCGTAAGTACCATCACCACGAGATGACCTTCGGCATCCACTACGGCTTCACCGAGAATTTCGTGCTGCCGCTCAGCCACGACGAGGTCGTCCACGGCAAGGGCTCGCTGTTCGGCCGCATGGCCGGCGACCGCTGGCAGAAGTTCGCCAATCTCAGGGCCTATTTCGCCTTCATGTGGACTCACCCCGGCAAGAAGCTGTTGTTCATGGGCGGCGAGTTCGCCCAAGAGGCCGAGTGGAACCACGACCAGTCGCTCGACTGGTACATCCTCGAATACGCCGACCATCGCGGCGTCCAGCAGCTCGTGCGCGACCTCAACCATCTCTATCGCGAGCTGCCGGCCCTGCACGTCAAGGATTGCGAGCGCTCCGGCTTCGACTGGCTGGACTGGCAGGATGCCGACAATTCGATCCTCGCCTTCGTCCGCTATGGCCGCGACGGCGACGCGCCGGTCGTGGTCATCAGCAACATGACGCCGGTGGTGCGCCAGGGCTACCGCCTCGGCGTTCCGCGTGGCGGCTGGTGGCGCGAGCGCCTGAACAGCGATGCGGCCGTCTATGGCGGCTCCAATGTCGGCAATGCCGGCGGCGTTCTGTCCGAGGACGTGCCGTCGCACGGCCAGTCGGCATCCGTCTTGCTTAACCTGCCCCCGTTGGCCACCGTGGTCTTCGAGCACGCGGGTTAAGGCGGCAGGGCCTAGGGGATCGTTTGCACATGTCAAAGCTGCGGGTCGGGCCCGGCTTGCCGCATCCGCTCGGCGCAACCTGGGACGGGGCGGGGGTGAATTTCGCCCTGTTCTCCGCCAATGCCACCAAGGTCGAGGTCTGCCTCTTCGACCCCAAGGGACGGCGCGAGGTGGAGCGCATCGCGCTGCCCGAATTCACCCACGAGGTCTGGCACGGCTATCTGCCCGACGTGCGTCCCGGCCAGCTCTACGGCTACCGCGTCCACGGCCCCTACGACCCCGCCAACGGCCACCGCTTCAATCCCCACAAGCTGCTCATCGACCCTTACGCCCGCGCCCTGGTCGGCGACATCGTCTGGCACGACGCCTGCTACGGCTACCGCGTCGGTTCGGCGCGCGGCGACCTGGTCATGGACCGGCGCGATTCGGCCTTCGTCATGCCCAAGTGCCTGGTCATCGACAGCGCCGTCACCTGGGGCGGCGACCGCCATCCCCGCCGTCCCTGGGCCGACACCATCGTCTACGAGGCGCACGTCAAGGGCATGACGGCGGCGCGCGAGGACATCGCCCAGCCGCTGCGCGGCACCTTCGCCGGCCTGTGCGACCCGCGCATGGTCGAGCACCTGCAGAAGCTCGGCGTCACCGCCGTCGAGCTGATGCCGATCCAGTCCTTCTTCGACGACCGCGAATTCGTCCAGCGCGGGCTGACCAACTACTGGGGCTACAACACCGTCAACTTCTTCGCCCCGGCGGCGCGCTACATCTCGCCCGGCGCCGATATCCACGAGTTCAAGCTGATGGTCCACCGGCTGCACGAGGCCGGCATCGAGCTCCTTCTCGACGTGGTCTTCAACCACACCGCCGAAGGCAACCACATGGGCCCGACGCTGTCCTTCCGCGGCATCGACAACGCCAGCTACTACATGCTCGGCCAGGACAAGCGCTTCTATTTCGATACCACCGGCTGCGGCAACACGGTGCACCTGCGCCATCCGCGCGTGCTGCAGATGGTGATGGATTCGCTGCGCTACTGGGTCGAGGAATGCCACGTCGACGGCTTCCGCTTCGACCTCACCACGGCGCTCGGCCGCGAATACGACCAGTTCGATCCGAGTGCCGTCTTCTTCGATGCCGTCCACCAGGACCCGGTGCTGCAACGCGCCAAGATGATCGCCGAACCGTGGGACCTCGGCCCCAACGGCTATCAGCTGGGCAATTTCCCGCCCGGCTGGGGCGAGTGGAACGGCCGCTATCGCGACACCATGCGCTCGGTCTGGAAGGGCGACGAGGGCCAGATGCCGGCCTTTGCCGGCAGCCTGCTCGGCTCCGCCGACCTTTACGATCATCGCGGCCGCAAGCCGTGGGCGAGCGTCAATTTCATCACCGCTCACGACGGCTTCACCCTCACCGACCTGTGGACCTACAACGACAAGCACAACCAGGCCAACGGCGAGGGCAACCGCGACGGCAACAGCGACAACCGCAGCTGGAACTGCGGCGTCGAGGGGCCGACCGACGACCCCGCCGTGCGCGCCCTCAGGGACCGCATGCGGCGCAACAGCATCGCCACGCTGCTCCTCTCCCAGGGCACGCCGATGGTGCTGATGGGCGACGAGATCGGCCGCAGCCAGCACGGCAACAACAATGCCTACTGCCAGGACAACGAAACCACCTGGATGCGCTGGCGCGGCATGACCGGGCGCGACTACGCCTTCATGGAGTTCGTCCGTGGCGTCATCGCCATACGCAAGCGCTACCCCATCCTGCGCTGGCCGTATTTCCTGCACGGCACCCAGATCTACGGCGACGGCACCCGCGACGTCATCTGGCTCAGGCCGGACGGCAAGGAGATGGACAACGCCTCATGGGCCGACAAGTCGGCGCGCAGCCTCGGCGTCATGCTCGGCGACATCCCCCAGCGCGTGCTCATCCTGGTCAACGCCTACCACGAGCCGCTGTCCTTCCGCCTGCCCAATGGCGGCCGGCCCTACTGGCGCGTCCGCATCGACGCTGGCAGCGGCGAGATCGATCCGCCCGACCGTGTCTATCCCGTCGACCAGACGTTGCCGCTTGAAGGTCGCACCCTGATCATGCTTGCTGGCGAAACCGTCATGCGCAACAGGAACACAGCCAAATGAGCGAGGACCTCAACCGCCTGGCCGAGCGTGCCGGCATCGAGCGCAGCTACCTGTCCCTCATGGGGCCGGTGGTCTCCGCCGCGGATGCGCCCCTGCGCGCCACGCTTGCAGCACTCGGTATTGCCGCCGGTGACGACAAGCAAGTCGCCGAGAGCCTGGCGAACGTGCCGGCTGCCGATCCAGGGCCGATGCAGGCGCCCGACGGCGTCGCCTGCTACGTGCCCGACTGGCTGAGCCACGGCCGCTGCTGGGGGATTGCCTGCCAGATCTACAGCCTGCGCTCCAGGCGCAACTGGGGCATGGGCGATTTCGAGGATCTCGCCCGCTTCGCCGAGATCGCCGCTGCCGCCGGTGCCGATTTCATCGGCGTCAACCCGCTGCATGCCCTGTTCATGGCCGATGCGCGGAAGTTCAGCCCGTTCTCGCCGTCAAGCCGCCATTTCCTCAACCCGCTCTATATCGCGCTGGATAAGGTGCCGGGCGCCGACACGGTGCTGGCCGAGGTGACCGTCCCGCCGGAGGTGCGCGACGCCAAATTCGTCGACTACGCCCAGGTCGGCCCGCTCAAGCTGAAGGCGCTGACCTTCCTCTTCCGCGTCTTCCGCGAGAGGGTCGATGCGGCCGAGCAGCGGTCCTTTGCCGACTATGTCACCGCCGGCGGCCGGCCGCTCTACCTGCACGCTTTGTTCGAGGCGCTGTCGCAGGCGATGGTCGACGACGGCCATCCCGCCAGCTGGCATGCCTGGCCCGAGGACTACCGCCACCCGGCGAGCCGCGCGGTCACCGCCTTTGCCGCGTCGCACGCTGAGGCAATCGCCTTCCATTCCTGGCTGCAATGGACCGCCGAGCGCCAGCTTGGCCAGGCCCAGGCCCGCGCCAAGGCCGCCGGCATGCGCATCGGCCTCTATCTCGACATGGCGGTCGGCGTCGCCCCCGACGGCTCGGCCACCTGGTCGGACCGCGAACTGACGGTGCCCTCGGTGCGCATCGGCGCGCCGCCCGACTACTACAACGCCGACGGCCAGGATTGGGGCGTGGCGCCGCTGTCGCCGGCGGCGCTCAAGGCGCGCGGCTTCGAGCCCTATCGCGAGGTCATCGACACGGTGCTGCGCCACGCCGGCGCGCTGCGCATCGACCACGCCATGAGCCTCTACCGGCTGTTCTGGATCTCGGAGGGCTACACGGCCGCCGACGGCGTCTATGTGCGCTATCCGCTGGCCGCCATGCTGCGCACGCTGGCCGAGGTCTCGCAGAAGCAACAGGCGATCGTCATCGGCGAGGCGCTCGGCGTCGTGCCGGCCGGCTTCCCCGAGGTGCTGAGCACCACCAGGGTCCAGGCCTACGTCGTCTACTTCTTCGAGAAACGCGGCGAGGACTTCGTCCCCGTCGCCGAATATCCGCGCGAGGCGCTCGCCTGCATCACCACCCACGACCTGCACACGCTCGCCGGCTGGTGGAGCGCGCACGACCTCACCACCCGCCGCGGCTTCGGTTACCTCAAGGACGCGGACGCCGATCAGGCCTATGCCGAGCGCGCCAGCGAGCGCCTGCACCTGCTCTATACGCTCGCCGATCAGGGCCTGCTGCCCGGCGACATGCAGGCCGTGCGCGACGGCCATCAGCCCCCGCCGGAGACGATCCCCCAATCGGTCGCGGTCGCGCTCCATCGTCTGGTCGCCCGCGCCCCCTCGCGGCTGTTCGTCCTGGCGATCGAGGACCTCACCGGCGACCCCGAGCAGGTCAACATCCCCGGCACCATCGACGAGCACCCCAACTGGCGGCGCCGAATCGTCTGCGACATCGAGGACCTGCCCGAGCAGCCCTTCTTCAAGGCGATCACCGCTGCGCTCCGCGAGGAAAGGCCGCGGTAAAGCCTTCCGCATGGCAGGCGCGTCACCTCCGGAAAGCGTGGTCCGGTCGGCAGCCTCGGATGCATCGAGGGCGCCAGTGGCGGCCCCGCCCGCGCCCTCAGGCTCTCGGCCGCGTAGCCGGTCAGGATGTTGATGTACTGGGCGCGCACCAGGCCTTCGCGGTTGTGCAGGAAGGCGGCGGCGAGCCGCCCGCGCATCTGGTCGATATCGTCGAAGCCGCGGCCGTCCATCCAGGTTTCCAATGCCTGGCGCAGCGCCCCGATGTGCTCCGGACCGTGGCGGAGCAGCGACGACGTGGTCATCACCACATCGGCGCCGACCAGCAGGTATTTCACCACCTCGTCGCTCGTCTCGACGCCGCTGGTCGCCGCCAGCGACGTGCCGACACGTCCGGCAAGCAGCGCGATCCACAGAAGCGCCTGGCGGATTTCGTAGGGGTGGCTCAGCTCCAGGCTCGGCTGCGGCGACAGCGCCGTCAGGTCGATGTCGGGCTGATAGAAGCGGTTGAACAGCACCAGCCCCTTGGCCCCGGCCTTGGCGATCTCGCCGGCGTGGTGGGCCGGCGCCGACAGCCACGGCCCGAGCTTGACCGCCACCGGAATGGACACCGCCATCGACACCGCCCTGACCGTATCGACCCAGCGCTGCTCGACCTCAGCCGCGCTCTCGCGCGGGTTGGTCGGCACCCGGTAGAGGTTGAGCTCGATCGCTGCCGCGCCCGCCTCTTCCAGGTCGCGGGCGAAGCTGGTCCAGCCCTCCGGCGTCGAGCCGTTGAGGCTGGCGATGATCGGGATGGCGCAGGAATCGACCGCCCGGCTGATCGTTTCCAGGCGCGCCTGCAGGCCGCCGAGGCGGAATGCCGCCACCTCGGGGAAATAGCCGGCCGCTTCCGGCTGCGCCCAGCTGCCCTGCTCGACCAGCTCGGTGAAGGCGGTGTCCTCGGCGGTGATCTCCTCCTCGTAGATCGAGGGCATCACGATCGCCGCCGCACCGGCGTCCTCCAGCCGGCGGATGCCGTCGAACTCGCGCGACAGCGGCGACGCCGAGGCGACGATCGGGTGTTCGAGTTCCAGTCCGAGATAGGTCGTGGCAAGGTTCATCGCATGGCCCTCAAGCGCTCTCCCAGTTGGGCAGGAAGCGACTGCCGTCGCGCGCCGCAAGGTCCTCGTAGGAGCGGTAGCGTTCGTCGACCGCCGCCTGCGCCTGGCGCATCATCTGCGCCGCCGCCTCGCGGTCGCCCTGGGTGAGCACGCTGTAGCGCAGCTCCTTGTAGGCGAAGTCCTCGAGCCTCAGCCGCGGCCGTGTCGAATCGAGCCGGAACGGGTTGGCCGCGCTGTTCCTCAGCGACGGGTCGTAGCGGAACAGCGGCCAGTGGCCGGAGGCCGTGGCCCGCGCCTGCTGCTTCATGCCGTAGCGCAGGTCGAAGCCGTGCGCGATGCAGTGCGAATAGGCCAGCACCAGCGACGGGCCGGGATAGGCCTCCGCCTCGCGCAGCGCCACCAGCGCCTGCTCGGCGTTCGCCCCCATGGCGATCTGCGCCACATAGATGTGGCCATAGGCGATCGCCTGCATGGCCAGGTCCTTGCGCGGCACCCGCTTTCCCGCCGCGGCGAACTTCGCCGAGGCGCCGAGCGGCGTCGCCTTGGAGGATTGCCCGCCGGTGTTGGAATAGACCTCGGTATCGAGCACCAGCACGTTGACGTCGCGGGTCTGCGCCAGCACGTGGTCGAGGCCGCCATAGCCGATGTCGAAGGCCCAGCCGTCACCGCCGACGATCCACACGCTGCGCCTGACCAGGAAGTCGGCGAGTGTCCTCAGGTTGACCGAGTCGTCGTCGCTGCGCCCGTCGAGCCTGGCGACAAGTGCGGCGACGCGCTCGCGTTGCGCCACGAACTCGCTCTCGCTTACCTGGCGCGCCGCGAGGATCGCCGTGGCGAGGTCCTCGCCCACCACCGGCGCAAGCTTCTCCACAAGCTGCCGCGCCGCCGCGGTCTGCTGGTCGACCGCCAGGCGGTAGCCGAGGCCGAACTCGGCATTGTCCTCGAACAGCGAGTTGTTCCAGGCCGGCCCGCGCCCTTCCGCGTTGGTCGTCCATGGATGCGCCGGCAGGTTGCCGCCATAGATCGACGAGCAGCCGGTGGCGTTGGCGACCTGCAGCCGGTCGCCGAAGAGCTGGCTGAGCAGCTTGACGTAGGGCGTCTCGCCGCAGCCGGCGCAGGCGCCGGAGAAGGCGAACAGCGGCTCGAGGAACTGGACGCCGCGCACGTTGGAGAAGTTGACGCGCGAGCGGTCGGGCAGCGGCAGCGTCTCGAAGAAGGCGAGGTTCGCCTTTTCGTGGTCGATGAAGATCTGCTTGTCGACCATGTCGATGGCCTTATGGCCGGGTTCGCTCGGGGAGAGCGCCGGGCAGTTCTCGACGCAGACGCCGCAGCCGGTGCAGTCCTCGACGTGGATCTGCAAGGTGAAGCGGCTGCCCGGGAAGCCGCGGGCATTGACCCGTGCCGAGGGGAAGTCTTCCGGCGCGCCTGCCAGCGCCTCTTCCGGGTAGTATTTGGCGCGGATCACGCTGTGCGGGCAGACGATCGAGCACTGGCCGCACTGGATGCACAGTTCCGCGTCCCAGCGCGGCACCGTGACCGCGATGTTGCGCTTCTCGTAGGCGGTGGTTCCGGGCGGGAAGCTGCCGTCGACCGGCATCGCGCTCACCGGGATCTCGTCGCCGCGCCCGGCCATCATCTTGGCGGTCACCTCGCGCACGAAGGCCGGCGCGTCGTCGGGCACCAGCGGCGGCGGCTCGGCGCCGGTCAGCGTCTCGGGCACCGCCACCTCGTGCAGGTCCGCCACCGCCGCGTCGACCGCGGCGAAGTTCTTCTCCACCACCGCGCCGCCCTTGCGGCCATAGGCCTTCCTGATCGCCGCCTTGATGGCGGCGATCGCCTCTTCGCTCGGCAGCACGCCGGAGATGGCGAAGAAGCAGGTCTGCAGGATGGTGTTGACGCGCGGTCCGAGCCCGAGGTCGCGCGCCACGCGGGTGGCGTCGATGACGAACAGGCGAAGCTTGCGGTCGAGGATACGCTTCTGGATTGGCCGGGGCAGGTGGTCCCACACCTCGTTCGGCCCGTAGGGGGCGTTGAGCAGGAAGGTGGCGCCTTCGCGCGCCGTGCCCAGCACGTCCAGCCGGTTCAGGAAGTCGAACTTGTGGCAGGCGACGAAATCGGCGTGGCGGATGAGGTAGGGGGCGCGGATCGGCGTCTTGCCGAAGCGCAGATGGGAGATCGTCTCGGCGCCAGACTTGTGCGAATCGTAGACGAAATAGCCCTGGGCGTAGTGGCCTTCGCGCTCGGCCAGGATCTTCACGCTGTTCTTGTTGGCGCCTACCGTGCCGTCGGCGCCCAGCCCGTAGAACACGGCGCGGGTGATGCCTTCCTGCGGGATGTTGAAGTCGCGGTCGTAGTCGAGGCTCGAATGCGACACGTCGTCGTTGATGCCGACGGTGAAGCCGTTCTTCGGCGTCGTGCTGCCGAGTTCGTCGAACACCGCCTTGGCCATGCCCGGGTGGAATTCCTTGGACGACAGGCCATAGCGCCCGCCGATCACCCGCGGCATGGGGCGTCCGCCATCGGCGAAGGCGTTGGCGAGCGCCGTGACCACGTCCTGAAACAGCGGCTCGCCGGTGCCGCCGGGTTCCTTGCAGCGGTCGAGCACGGCGATCGACTTGACCGTCGCCGGCAGCGCGGCGAGGAAATGCTCGACCGAGAAGGGGCGGTAGAGCACCACTTGCAGCGCGCCGACCTTCTCGCCCGCGGCGGCCAGCGCCAGCGCCGTCTCGCGCACGACTTCGGCGCCCGAGCCCATGGCGATGACCACGCGCTCGGCCTGGGGGTGGCCGTCATAGCGGAACAGCTTGTATTGGCGCCCGCACAGTCCGGCGAGCTTGTCCATCTCCGCCTGCACGATTGTCGCGGTGGCGGCATAGAACGGATTGGCCGTCTCGCGCGCCTGGAAGAAGGTGTCGGGATTGTGCGCCGTGCCGCGGATCACCGGGTGCGCCGGGCTGAGCGCCCGTTCGCGGTGCGCCCTGACCAGGTCCTCGTCGATCATCGCCCTGAGCGTCTCGTCGGAGAGCAGCGTCAGGCTGTTGACCTCATGCGAGGTGCGGAAGCCGTCCATGAAATGGATGAACGGCAGGCGGGCCCTGAGCGTCGCCGCCTGGGCCACCGCCGCCAGGTCGTGCGCCTCCTGCACGGAGGCCGCCGACAGCATGGCATAGCCGGTCGAGCGCGCCGCCATCACGTCCTGATGGTCGCCGAAGATCGACAGCGCCTGGGTGGCCAGCGACCGCGCCGCCACATACATCACCGAGGCGGTGAGCTCGCCGGCGATCTTGAACATGTTGGGCAGCATCAGCATGAGGCCCTGCGACGCCGTGAAGGTCGTCGCCACGGCGCCGCTCTGCAATGCGCCGTGCAGCGCGCCGGCGGCGCCGCCCTCGGACTGCATCTCCTGCACGACGGGGATCGTGCCGAAGATGTTGGTGATGCCCTTGGCCGCCCACTCGTCGGCAAGCTCGGCCATCGGCGAGGAGGGCGTGATCGGGTAGATCGCGCAGACCTCGTTCAACCGGTAGGCGACATGTGCGACGGCCGTGTTGCCGTCCATCGTGTCGGTGACGTCAGCCATGTCCGGTCTCCTCGCGCTCAGGCGCGCAGCTTGAATTTGTGCGGGACGAGCGGCTCGCCGAGGCTGCCCACCTTGGCGCCCACCGTCTCCGGCTCGGGCACCATCTCGATGGCGTGGCAGGGGCACTGGTCGTAGCAGGTCGCGCAGCCCGTGCAGAGGTCCAGGTTGACGGCGTACTTCTGTCCCTCGCCGAGCCTGATGATGGCCTGTTCCGGACAGGCGGCCAGGCAGTTGTTGCATTCGAAGCAGTTGCCGCAGGACAGGCAGCGGTCGGCCTCGTAGCGGGCCTGCTTCTGGGTGATGCCGGCGACCACTTCGGCGAATGTGTTGCGCGCCTCGATGGGCAGCTCGCTCATGTGCGTGCGGCCGGCGTCGAGATAGAGCGGCAGGTCGAGCTGGGCGAAATGGACCGCCGGGTTCTTCGCCGGCGGCTGGTAGGTCTCGCCCTTGAGATAGGCGTTGATGGCGCGCGCCGCCTTCTTGCCGTGGCCGGTCGCCGCGGTCATCGTGCGCGGGCCGCCGATCACGTCGCCGCCGGCGAAGATGCCGGCATGCCCGGTCATCAGCCGCTCGTCGACCACGATTGTGTCGTCGCGGCCGATCTCGATGTCGGCAACCTTGCGCAGGAACGCGACATCGGCGGTCTGGCCGAGGGCGAGCACCAGCGAATCGACCTGCAGCGTCTCGAATTCGCCGGTTGGGTGCAACGAGCCGTCTTCGCCCAGTCCGATGGTCTCGATGGTCACGCCTTCCTTGCCGAAGCGCGTCGGATTGGTCAGCCACTTCGCCTTGACGCCTTCGAGGATCGCCTGGTCGGCCTCGTAGGGCTCGGCGCGCATGTGCGCCCGGTCGCGCCGATAGACGATGATCGCCTCCTCGACGCCCAGCCGCCGGGCGACGCGTGCCGCGTCCATGGCGGTATTGCCGCCGCCGACCACCGCGACCACGCGGCCGAGATTGGGCGCCATGCCCTTCTCGACATGCTCGAGCATCGAGATCGCATCGATCATCGGCTTGCCGTCGGCGGCGGGGATGTCGAGGTGGTTGCCGTCATGGGTGCCGATGGCGATGAAGCAGGCATCGAAGCCGCCCGCCTGCATGGCGCCCACGACATCGTCGACGCGCGTGTTCATCACCATGCGCACGCCCATCGCCTCGATGCGCTTGATCTCGGCGAGGAGTTCCGCGCGCGGCAGCCGGTAGGCGGGAATGCCGTAGTGCATCATGCCGCCAGGCTCGGCCTCGGCGTCGCGGATCTCCACCTCATGGCCCATCAGGCGGAGGTGCCAGGCGCAGGACAGGCCGCCCGGGCCGGCGCCGACGATGAGGACCTTCTTGCCGGTCGGCTTGCCGGCCGGGACCGTCCAGCCGTGCTCGACGGCGAGATCGCCGAGAAAGCGCTCGACCGCGTGGATCGACACCGCTTCGTCGAGGTCCTTGCGGCTGCACGCGCCCTCGCACGGGTGGTAGCAGGCGCGGCCGTGAATGCCCGGCAGCGGATTGTCCCTGACCAGCGTGCGCCACGCCGCCTCACACCGGCCCTCGCGCACATGCGCCAGCCAGGCCTGGATGTCCTCTCCGGCAGGGCAGGCGCGGTTGCACGGCGGCAGGTGGTCGATCCAGGACGGGTGCTGCCAGCGTTGCGGGCCGGTGCCCTTCTGGATGGTGGCCTGCAGAACCGGCGTCAGGTCTTCAAGGACAAAGCTCATGCGTGATCGGCCCCTTGCAAAGGTGCCGGTAACCTGCCCCTCGGGCCGTTAACCGGACATTGACGTGACGCAAGCTCAAGAAGATCGCGCGTTGGGGATCAAGGTCAATAGACCCTTGAGCAGATCGACCGGCGTTGGCGGACAGCCGGGGATGGCGAGATCGACCGGCACCACCGCGGCAACGCCGCCGGCAACCGCGTAGGAACCGGCGAAAACGCCCCCGTCGAGCGCGCAGGCGCCGACCGCCACCACCCATTTCGGGTCGGGCGTGGCCGCGTGGGTGCGGGCAAGTGCCTCAGCCATGTTCTTGGTCACCGGTCCGGTGACCAAGAGCACGTCGGCATGGCGCGGCGAGGCGACGAAGTGGAGGCCGAAGCGCTCCAGGTCGTAGAAGACGTTGCCGAGCGCGTGGATCTCCAGCTCGCAACCGTTGCACGAACCGGCATCCACCTGGCGGATGGCGAGGCTGCGGCCGAGGCGGCGCTGGGCGGCGGCATCCAGTTCGCGCGCGAGCTTCGCCACCTCCTCATCGGCCGCCGGCGGCGGCTCGGTGAGGGGGGCATGGGTGAGGCCCTGGAAGATGAGCTTGCGCATGGCCGGCTAGAGGTCGTGTCCGGAATAGGAGCAGTTGAAGGATTTGTTGCACAGCGGGAAGTCGGCGACGATGTTGCCCTCGATGGCGGCTTCCAAGAGCGGCCACTGGAACCACGACGGATCGCGCAGATGGCAGCGCGCCACGCGCCCCTCCGCGTCGATCCTGACCCAGGCGAAGATGTCGCCGCGAAAGCCTTCGACCAGCCCCACGCCTTCGCCGGCGCAGCGCGGCAGATCGGCGGCAAGCGGGCCCTGCGGCAGGCCGGCGGCAATCCGCTCGAGCAGCAGCAGGCTCTGCTCGACCTCGCGGATGCGCAGCCAGACGCGCGCATTGACGTCGCCGTCTTCGCGCACCGCCACTCTGAGGGGGAGGCCGTCATAAGGTGGGTAGGGCAGGTCGCGCCGCGTGTCGAAATTACGCCCCGAGGCCCGCCCGATGGGGCCGCCGGCGGCAAACCGCCGCGCCAGCTCGGCGGTCAGAATGCCGGTGCCGACGGTACGGTCCTGCAGCGATGCCGTGTTGTCGTAAAGATTGAAGAGGCGCGGGAACACCTCCCACATCTCGGCCAGCAACGCCGCCAATATGGGCTTTGCTTCGTCGGCGAAGTCGACGGTGACGCCGCCCGGCACGATCCGGTCCATCATCAGCCGGTGGCCGAAGGTGAGCGCAGAGAAGCGCAAGGTGCGCTCGCGCAGCGCGCCGCAATGGGCGAGCATCAGCCCGAAGGCGGCATCGTTGCAGATGGCGCCGATGTCGCCGAGATGATTGGCGAGCCGCTCGAGTTCCGCCATCAGCGCCCTGATCCAGACGGCGCGCGGCGGCACCCGTACCTCCAGCGCCGCCTCCACCGCGCGGGCGAAGGCGAAAGAATAGGCGACCGTCGAATCGCCCGAGGTGCGGCCGGCAAGCCGGGCAGCCGTGGCGATGTCGGCGCCTGCCATCAGGCCGTCCAGCCCCTTGTGGACGTAGCCCAGCCGCTCCTCCAGCCGCACGATCGTCTCGCCCGCCGCGGTGAAGCGGAAATGGCCGGGCTCGATGATGCCGGCATGGACCGGGCCGACCGGTATCTGGTGCAGGTGCTCGCCCTCGACGGGCAGGAACGGATAGGGCGTCGCCGGGGGCACGCCGCCTTTCTCTGGGATTGGCTCACTTCCTCCCGCTGGAAGGGGGAGGTCGCCGGGTGGAGCGCCTGGGGCAAGTGGGTGCGCAACGCCCCAGCGTCCGTGGTCGAGCCACGGGCGCACATCGGCGAGCCCGTCCGGCGTCAGGTCGTAGAGATCGGCGATCGCCCGCTCGAGCCGGATCGCCGGCGGGTGGCTGGCGCCGACGCTGGGGAACTGCCGGTCGTGCGCGGCAAGGCTCACCACCGCCACGCCGGCACCATCGGCGACCGCCAGGTGCACCGTGTCGGCCTCGCCCCATTCGCTCACCAGCGTCAGCTCGCCCGCCGCAAGCGCCTCGACGACGTCGCGCCAGCCGTCGGCATCGACCACCACCCGCGGCCACGGCCGATGGCCGGCGACCGGGACGCCGCGGGCGATGATGGCGTCGCGTGCCGTCATCCGAGCAGCCCGGCAATGTGTTCGAACCAGGTGACCAGCATCGGCGGCATGTAGATGCCGGCGGCCAGCACCAGGGCGAAATGGATGACCATCGGCACATAGGAGGCCTTGACCGGCGCCGTCGAGCCCGACGGCGCGCCGAAGACCAGCCCCTGCAGGCGCAGCATGAGCGCGGCGAAGGCGATGAGCAGGCCGGCGACGAAGATCAGCGCCAGCAGCGGCGCCCGCGCGAAGGTCGAGGAGACCACCAGGAACTCGCTCATGAAAAGCCCGAGCGGCGGCAGCCCGGCGATGGCGACCACGCCCAGCGCCAGCGTCCAGCCGAGCAGCGGGTGGCTGGCGGTGAGGCCGGTGATGTCGGCGATCTTCTGGCTGCCCTTGACCTGGGCCACATGGCCGACGGCGAAGAAGATGCCCGACTTGGTCAGCGAGTGCATGACCATGTGGTAGAGGCCGGCGAAATTGGCCAGCGGCCCGCCCATGCCGAAGGCGAAGGCGATGATGCCCATGTGCTCGATCGACGAATAGGCGAAGAAGCGTTTGATGTCGCGCCGCCGGTAGAGCATGAAGGCGGCGAAGACCAGCGAGCCGAGGCCCATCACCACCATCAGCGGTCCCGGCGCCAGCGCCCCGCTGGCGGCCGCCAGCAGCAGCTTGAAGCGCAGCACCGCGTAGAGCGCGACGTTGAGCAGCAGGCCGGAGAGCACCGCCGAGATCGGGGTCGGGCCCTCGGCATGGGCATCGGGCAGCCAGGCATGCAGCGGCGCCAGGCCGACCTTGGTGCCGTAGCCGAGCAGCAGGAAGACGAAGGCGAGGTTGAGCAGCGCCGGGTCGAACTTGCTCGCGTTTTCCATGAGCACGGTCCACACCATGGCGTCGGGCCCTTCGCCGATCACCGGCCGCGCCGTCATGTAGATGAGGATCGTGCCGAACAGCGCCAGCGCGATGCCGACGCTGCCCAGGATGAAATACTTCCACGCCGCTTCCAGCGCCTCGTGGGTGCGATAGATGCCGACCATCAGCACCGTGGTCAGCGTCGCCAGCTCGATCGCCACCCACATCACGCCGATATTGTTGGCGATCAGCGCCAGGTTCATGCCGAAGGTCAGCAGCTGGTACATGGCGTGGTAGAAGCGGAGATACGCCGGCGTCAGCCGGCCGTGCTCCAGTTCGTGGCCGATGTAGCTCGCCGAAAACACGCTGGTGGTGAAGGCGACGAAGGCGTTCAGCACCACGAAGACGATGTTGAGGTCGTCGATCAGCAGATAGCGGCCGGGGGCCGGGCGCGGCACGACGAACAGGAGCAGCGCCGCGGCGAGCGTGGCGAGGCTCGCCAGCACGTTCAGCCGCGCCGTCAGCCGGTAGCCGGGCAGCACCGCCAGCAGTGCGGCGGCGCAAAGCGGTATGGCGAGGATGGCGATCTCGACGGCAAGTCCGTTCACGCCTGGTCTCCCCGGAAACGGTCAAGGGCGTGCACATCCACCGTGTCGAAGCGCTCGCGGATGCGGAACAGGAAGATGCCGATGACGATGAAGGCGATGAGGATCGAGAAGGCGACGCTGATCTCGACCACCAGCGGCATGCCCTTGGCCCCGGTGGCGGCAAGCACCAGCCCGTTCTCCAGCGACATGAAGCCGATGACCTGACTGACGGCGTTCCGCCGCGTCACCATCATCAGGAGGCCGAGCAGCACCACCGACAGGGCGAAGGCCATGTCCTCGCGCGCCAGCGGGTCGGCCTCGGCCGTGACCCTCAGCATCACCACCATCGACAGGGCGACCAGCGCCATGCCGGCGAGCATGGTCAGGCCGACGCCGCCGACCGCCTCGATCTGGCGATGGATGCCGAAGCGCGCGACGATGCTATGCAGCGCCATCGGGATGACGATCGCCTTGAAAGCCAGCGCGATCGCCGCGGTGACGAACAGGTGCGGCGCGCCCTGCACCAGCGCCTGCCAGGCCACCGACAGCGCCAGCACCACCGCATGCACGGCATAGACGTTGATCAGCGCGTACATGCGGTCCTGGTAGAGCAGAACGAAGCTGACCAGCACCAGCCCGCCGGCAAGCAGATGGGCAATGTCGAAATTGATGCCGACGTCGATCATTGCAGCGTCCGCGTCACGAACAGGAGGAGGGTGCCGAGCAGGCCCAGCATCAGCCCGGCGCCCATGAACTGGGGCACGCGGAAGACGCGCATCTTGGCGATCGTGGTCTCGAAGACGGCAAGAGCCGCACCGCCCACCGCCAGCTTGCCAACGTAGGCGACAAATCCCAGCGCCAGGGCCGTCGGCGACGCACCCGGCGGCGCGATCCCCCAGGGCACGAAGACGCAGGCGATCAGCGAGACGTAGAGGGTGAGCTTGAGCGAGGCGGCCAGCTCGATCACCGCCAGGTGACGGCCGGAATATTCCAGGATCATGGCCTCGTGGACCATGGTGAGTTCCAGGTGCGTCGCCGGATTGTCGACCGGGATGCGCCCGGACTCGGCGATTGCCACCATCACCAGCGCAACCAGCGCCAGCCCCAGCGAGACGCGCAGGCCGACGCCGGCGGCGAGATCGGCGGCGACCGTGGAGAGCTGGGTCGAGCCCACCACCAGCGCCAGCGAGAAGACGATCATGATCATCGCCGGTTCGGCCAGCGAGGCGATCATCATCTCGCGGCTGGAGCCGATGCCGCCGAAGGCGGTGCCGACGTCCATGCCGGCGAGCGCCAGGAAGAAGCGGGCACTGCCCAGGAGCGCGATGATGGCGATGAGATCGGCCGACCACGAGAAGATGAGGCCGGTGGCAAAGGTCGGCACCAGCGCCGCCGCCACCCAGGTGCCGGCGAAGACCAGATAGGGCACCGCGCGGAACAGCCACGAGGCGTTGTCGGCCAGAACCACGTCCTTGCGCATCAGCTTGGCGAGGTCGCGATAGGGCTGGATCAGCGGCGGCCCCTGCCGGCGCACCAGGCGCGCCTTCACCTTGCGCACGAAGCCGGTCAAGAGCGGCGCCAGCGCCAGCACCAGCAGCATCTGCGCGCCCTGCACGGCGAGATCGCGGATCACGTCCATATCGCCAGCACCACGAGCAGGATGACCAGTGCCGCAAAGACGAGGCTGAGATAGCGGCGGATGGTGAGGAACTGGAAGCGGTTGAGCAGGGTGGCGGTGCTGCCGACGAAACCGGCGACCGGCAGGTAGAGCGTCTCCCAGATGAGGTCGCGCAGCGTCACGTGGAAGGTGGCGGCGCGCATGTCGCCCGGGGCCGGCATGACAACCGTCTCGCGGGCGGCGAACAGAACCGTCGCGTAGACCCGGCGGATCGGCTGGGCGAAGGACGAGGCGGTGTATTGCGTCGCCGGGCTGGCCTCGGGAAAGCCGCAGTCCCAGGCCGGGGCGCGCCGCGACGTCCGCGACGCGAAGCGGTGGATGGCGAGCACCCCGATCCCGGCCGAAAGCACGATGAAGACGAAGACCAGCAAGCCGTTATAGGAGCTGCGGCTGGCAGCCACCGGCACGATGGAGAGCCACGAAACCGCCGACTGCGCCGGCATGTGGCCGCCGGTCAGCAGCGTTGCGACCGGCCTGAGGCCGTCGATGACGTAGCCGGGCAGGACGCCGGCGACGAGGCAGAGGGCGGCCAGCGCCAGCATGGCGGCAAGCGAGAAGCGGTCGACCTCCTCAGCCTTTGCCGCCGCCTCGCTGCGCGGCCGGCCAAGGAAGCTCACGCCATAGGCCTTGACGAAGCAGGCCGCGGCGAGCGCCGCCGACAACGCCAGCAGCGCGCCCACCGCCGGCACCATGATCTTCAGGTCCCATTGCGGCAGGTCGGGGCTGAGCAGGATCGCCTGGAAGGTCAGCCATTCGGAGACGAAGCCGTTGAGCGGCGGCAGGGCCGAGATGGCGGCGCTGCCGGCAAGGAAGGCAAACGCGGTCACCGGCATGCGGTGGATGAGCCCGCCGAGGCGCTCCATGTCGCGCGTCCCGGTGGCGTTGAGCACGGCGCCGGAACCGAAGAACAGCAGGCTCTTGAACAGCGAATGGTTGAAGACGTGGAACAGCGCCGCGGTCATCGCCAGCGCCGCCGCTGCTGCCATGCCGTTGGTGCGGAAGCCGAGCGCCAGCCCGAGGCCGATGAAGATGATGCCGATGTTCTCGACCGTGTGATAGGCGAGCAGCCGCTTGAGGTCGTGCTGCATCAGCGCGTAGAGCACGCCGAGCACGGCGGTGACGCCGCCGAGCACCACAACGATCGTCGCCCACCACCAGGGCAGCGGCCCCACCAGGTCGAAGGCGATGCGGATGAAGCCGTAGACCGCGACCTTGGTCATCACGCCGCTCATCAGCGCCGAGACGTGGCTGGGCGCCGCCGGATGGGCGAGCGGCAGCCAGACATGCAGGGGCACGATGCCGGCCTTCGAGCCGGCACCGATGAGCGCCAGCACCAGCACCAGGGCGGCTGCGACCGGCGTCAGCCCGCCCGCCCGCATGGCGTCGAAGGCGTAGCCGCCGGTGGCGCCGGCCATGAGGCCGAAGGCGAGTAGCAGGGCCAGCGTGCCGGCGCTCGCCATGACGATGTAGACGAAGCCCGCGTCGCGGTTCTCGGCGTCCTCGTGGTGGGCCATGACCAGCGCCCACGAGGTCAGCGACATGAACTCCCACGAGAACAGGAAGGCGAAGGCGTCGTCGGCCATGACGACGAGGTTCATGGCCGCCAGGAACACCGAATAGAAGGGCAGCACGCGCTCCGGCGCATGTTCATGGCGACCGTAGCCGAGCGCGAACAGGCTCGCCCCGGCACCGCCGAGATTGACCACCACGAGGAAGAAGGCGGAGAGCGCGTCGATGCGGAAATGCGCACCGATCCAGGGCAGCCCCAGCGGCAGGACGATGGCGTCGGCCATGGAGAAGCTGAGGAGCCGTCCCAGGGCGCCGGCCAGGAGCACCAGCGAGACCGTGAGTGCGATGCCGTAGACCGTCGCCGTGGCCGTCGGTCGCCGCGTCAGGCCGACGGCGGCGACGCCATTGGCGAGCAGGATAGCGACACAGCTGAGGGCGAAGGCGACGGACATGGAGAACCTAGCTGTTGGCTCCCCCGGCCGGCGGCTCGGACGGCCTGGCCGCCTCCTTGAGCCGCACGCCACGGCCGCCCTCGCCGCTGGCGGTGCCTTCGCCGATCAACGCCAGGCCGGCCGCCTCCAGCGCCGCGATCAGCTTGGTCAGCGAATCGACGGTGCCGCGGATCACCCCGTCGCTCGCCTCCATGCGCTGGATAGTCGGCACCGACAGGCCGGAGAGCTCGGCCAGCTTCTTCTGGTCGATGCCGAGGAGGGCACGGGCGGCGCGCAACTGAGCGGCGCTGATCATGTCTCAGCCATCAATTATGAGACTCAGGATAGTGATTGTGATGTCTACAGCATGCAAGTTCTGGCCTCAAGAGGCATCCAGGCCGCCGCCCTCATCCAGGATGAGGTGCGAGCGCCAGCGAGCCTCGAAGGATGAGCTGCGACCCGGACTTGATCCGGGCGAGCCGCGAAGGATGAGGGGCAGCAAGGGCCGGGTCAGCGAAGGCCGAGGTTGAGGCTGTCGGGCGGCAGCGGCGGCAGCCGCCCTGGATCGAAAGGCGCGATGTCGACCGTCCGCGCGGCTCCGTCGAGGATCAGCTCGGCCATCGCCTCGCCGGTCGCCGGTGCGTTGAGGATGCCCCAGACGCTGTGTCCGGTCGCCACATAGGCGCCGGCGATGCCGGCCACCGGCCCGATCAGCGGCGCGCCGTCCTGGGTCACCGGCCGGTAGCAGGCCTGGCGGGCGCGGATCGGCGCGTCGCGCAGCACCGGCGCGATGTCCCGGCAGATCGCTTCGAACTGCGCGCTCTGCTCGGCCTCAGGCCTCACCTCGGCCGGGTCGATGGGGATCGGAGCCTGGCTGCGATAGCCGCAGACATAGGTGGTCCCGTCGTTGCGCGGAAAGACCTCCGGATGGGCGGCGCCGTCGGTCGCTTCCAGGAACAGCGCTTCCGCCGGCAGCGCCGTGCCGGTCTCGAAGACGAGGCTGTGGCCCTTGAGCCCATGGACCGCCGGCAAGGGCAGCCACTCCGCTGCCAGGATCGACCAGGGACCGAGCGCGATCACCACCGCATCGGCAGCGATCGTCGTGCCGTCGACGACGACCCCGCTGACGCGCCCGCGGCTCTCCGCCAAGCCGGTGACCGCACCGGCGACAAGCGTCGCGCCGTTGGCCCCGGCCGCCTGCATCATCGCCCGGGTGAAGGCGCCGGGGTGGACCTGCGCCGTCGTCTCCGGCGAGCCGAGCCGCTGGCTGATCGCGACCGTTTCGGACACCCAGGCGACCGGATTATCCTCCGCGCCGAGCGAATAGCCGGCCAAGCCGGCATAGGTCGTCATGCGGCGATAGTTCCATGCCGCTTCGCCGCCGAGTGATTCGGTCAGTTCGGCGTGGAGGGCGAAGCTCCGCCGCGCGAGCTTCTGCAACGGACCGCCGTCGCACCAGTCGAGCGCCAGGAAGCCGCCCGACTTGCCCGAGGCGGCATTGGCGACCCCGGTGCGCTCGACCACCGTCACCCGCGCGCCGCGCCGGCTGAGGAAATAGGCGATCGAACAGCCGATGGCGCCGCCGCCGCAGATCACCACATGCATCAGTTCCGGTCCTTCTGTCGCGGCGAGGCTAGGCTCTCTGCGGCGGTGCGGGACAGTACGCCTGACCCATGTGGGCGGAAAAGGCTCCAGGGCGCCGCATGGGGCCACGCCAGCCACGTTGCTTTTGGTCAAGGCTTGTCGGACAACGCGGCCCTGCGGTCAGCGCAAGGCAAACCGGCGGCAAGCGGCACGGGAATGGAACAGCGGATCTACGACATCGCCGTCGTCGGCGGCGGCATCAACGGCTGCGGCATCGCCCGCGATGCGGCCGGGCGGGGCTTGAGCGTCTTCCTCGCCGAAATGGGCGACCTCGGCGGCGCCACCTCGTCGGCCTCGACCAAGCTCATCCACGGCGGGTTGCGCTACCTGGAGCATTACAAGTTCCGCCTGGTGCATGAGGCGCTGGTCGAACGCGAGGTGCTGTGGCGCGCGGCGCCGCACATCATCAGCCAGTTGCGCTTCGTCCTGCCGCACCACAAGGGGCTGCGCCCGTGGCTGCTCGTCCGCGTCGGCCTGTTCCTGTACGACTACCTGGGCGGCCGCAAGCTGCTGCGGCCGACCAGGAACCTCGATCTCAGCAAGGATGCGGCCGGGGCGCCGCTCAAGCCGGACTACCGCCGCGCCTTCGAGTATTCCGATTGCTGGGTCGACGATGCGCGTCTGGTGGTGCTCAATGCCCGCGATGCCGCCGAGCGCGGCGCCGACATCCGCACCCGGACCAAACTGGTGACGGCCCGCCGCACCGACGGCCTGTGGACGTTGACGCTGGAGGACACGCGCAGCGGCGCCAAGAGCGAGGTCTCCGCCCGCGCCGTCGTCAATGCCGCCGGTCCCTGGGTGGCCGAGGTGCTGTCCGGCGCCGCCAGCCTCAACCTCCCGGCCAGGGTCCGCCTGGTCAAGGGCAGCCACATCGTCGTCGGCCGCATGTTCGATCACGATCGCGCCTATTTCTTCCAGAACGCCGACGGCCGCATCTGCTTCGCCATCCCCTATCGCGGCGACTTCACCCTGGTCGGTACCACCGACCTGGATTTCAAGGGCGACCCGGCGACGGTCGCCATCGACGACGCCGAGACCGACTATCTCATCGCCGCGGTCAACGAGTATTTCGAGAAGCCCATCACCCGCGCCGATATCCGTTGGGCCTATTCCGGCGTGCGCCCGCTCTATGACGACGGCGCCAGCGAGGCCAAGGAGGCGACCCGTGACTATGTCCTGACGGTGGACACGTCCGGCGGTGCCCCCATGCTCTCCGTCTTCGGCGGCAAGATCACCACCTACCGGCGCCTGTCGGAGCAGGCGCTGAAGAAGCTCAATGCCACCTTCCCGCAGATGGGCAGGCCGTGGACGGCCACTGCGCCGCTGCCCGGCGGCGACATCGCGGTCACCGCCTTCGATGCCTGGGTGAAGGACACCGCCGGCCGCTATCCCTTCCTCGATGCCACGACCGCCCGACGGCTTGCCCATGCCTATGGCACGCGCGTCACCACGCTTCTCGACGGCGCCACCAGCAAGGCCGATCTCGGCCGCGATTTCGGCGCCGGCCTGAGCGAGCGTGAGGTCGACTACCTCATCGCCAATGAATGGGCGGAGACCGCCGACGACATCCTCTGGCGGCGCTCGAAGCTCGGCCTCCGGATGACGCCGGCCGAGCAGGAGGCGCTGGCGGCCTATCTCTCCGGGCGCACGGCGTAGCGCGCCCGAAGGTGAACTCAGCGCAATGCGGGGATGATGTTGCTTGTATCGGATTGCGCTGCGCCCAGGCTACCATGCCGGACCTGAGGAGGATCGCCCATGGGCATCGTCGCGCTCGATCACGTCCAGCTCGCCATGCCGGCGGGCGGGGAGGACAAGGCCCGCACCTTCTATGAAGGCGTCCTCGGCCTCATCGAGCAGCCGAAGCCGGATAATCTTCGAAGGCGCGGCGGCGTCTGGTTCGCCAGCGGCACCGTCCAGGTCCATCTCGGCGTCGAGGCCGGGTTTCGACCCGCCCGCAAGGCCCACCCGGCCTTCCGGGTCAAGAACCTTGCTGAGCTCAGGGCGCGCTGCGAAGCGGCGGGCTTTCCGACGGTCGATGACGAACCGCTGCCCGGCTACGACCGCTTCTACGTCTATGACCCCTTCGGCAACCGCATCGAGTGCCTCGAGCCGAAGGTATCCGGGGAGGTTTGAGACGTATCAATGCGCTCCCGCGCGGTCGCGGCATGGTCGACCCGGCTGACTGCGGGGGAGTGCGGAAAGCATGAACACAGATCATTGGACCCGGAAGGTGACGCTGTTTCTGGCGGTCACCTTTGGCATTGCTTGGGGCGTCTTCCTGCTGCTGGCGCTTTTCCCGGCCTGGATGGAAGCCCATTTCGGCGCGATGAGCGCGCGCAACCCGTTGTTCTACCTGGCGGTCTGGGCGCCCAACATCGCGGCGCTGGTCACGGTATTCGTCTTCGGCGGCCGCGCCGGGCTCATCGACCTCTTCCTGCGGCTCATTCGCTGGCGGGTGCCGCTGTGGGTCTGGGTCGCGGCCTTCGGATTCTATCCCGCGCTCATGCTGGTCGTGCAACTCATCCAGAATCCCGGCGGCGGCATGAGCGCTTGGTGGCTGGGCTTGGCGGCCGGGCTGGTCAGCCTGCCGGCATTGGCGCTGGGGCCGCTGGGCGAGGAGCTCGGCTGGCGCGGCACGCTGCTGCCGCTGGTTCTCGGCCGGACGAACGCATTCGTTGCCGCACTCGTCGTCGGCGCGGTCTGGATGGCCTGGCACCTGCCGGCCTTCTTCGTCTCCGGCCTGCCGCAGGACGGCATGGTGATCTCCATGTTCATGGTCGGCGGCATCGCGCTGTCGGTCTTCGTCACCTGGCTGTTCGTCAATGCGCGCGGCGGCATCTTCATCGCCGGCATCGTCCCCCATGCCGTCGTCAACGCCTATGGCGATGCCACCGGCGCGATGAGCTGGGTGCAGGTCAGCGTGCTGGTCGTCGCCGCGGTGCTGCTGGTCGGGGTGCTCGGCGCGAATCTGCGTCCGCGCCGGATCGTGCCCGCGATCTAGCGGGAGGGCACATCGGTCCAGGATCACCCGTGGTTGAAGACCACGGTCTTGGCGACGGTGAAGTCGTGCAGGGCCTCCATGCCCTTCTCGCGCCCATGGCCGGAGCGGCGGAAGCCGCCGAAGGGCAGCTCGATGCCGCCGCCGGCGCCATAGCCGTTGATGAACACCTGGCCGGTGCGCACGCCCTTGGCCATGCGCATCTGGCGGCCGCCGTTCTCGGTCCAGATGCCGGAGACCAGCCCGTATTCGGTGCCGTTGGCGATGCGGATGGCGTCCGCCTCGTCGTCGAAGGGCATCGCCGCCAGTACCGGGCCGAACACCTCCTGCTGCGCCAGCGCGTTCGCCTCCGGCACCAGCGTGTAGAGGGTGGGCGGCACGTAGTAGCCGCCGGCCGCGGCGCGCGGGTCGATCGTTCCGGCGGCAACCGCCGCGATATGGTCCGTTGTGGCACCCGTGAAGAAGCCCTCGACCCGCGCCTTCTGCCTCGCCGTGATCAGCGGGCCGCAATCGAGGTCGAGGTCGTGCGGCCCGACGGTGAGCTTGCCGAAGCGTTCGGCGAGCATCGCCATGAAGGGTTCGTAGATCGACCGCTGCACCAGCACGCGGCTGCCGGCCGAGCAGGTCTGCCCGGCGTTCTGCACGATGGCGTTGGTGATCACCTGCGCCGCCTTCTCCTGGTCGGCGTCGGCGAAGACGATCTGCGGGCTCTTGCCGCCGAGCTCCAGCGTGCACGGCACGTGGTGCACCGCCGCCGCCTGGCTCACCAGCGTGCCCACTTCGGGCGAGCCGGTGAACGACAGGAGGTCGATGTCGGGATGACTGCTGAGCGCCGCGCCGGCCTCCTCGCCGAGCCCGGTGACGACGTTGATGACGCCCGGCGGGATGCCGGCCTCCAGCGCCAGCTCGGCCAGCCTCAGCACCGACAGGCAGGCCTCTTCCGCCGGCTTCATCACCGCCGCGTTGCCGGCGGCCAGCGACCCGCCGATGGTGCGGCCGAACATCTGCGCCGGATAGTTCCACGGGATGATGTGACCGGTCACCCCGCGCGGCTCGCGCAGGATCATCACCTGATAGCCGGTGAGGAAGGGGATGGTGTCGCCGTGGATCTTGTCGGCGGCGCCGCCATAGAACTCGAAGTAGCGGGCGCAGGCGGCGATGTCGGCCCTGGCCTGCTTCATCGGCTTGCCGGTGTCGGCGGCCTCGATCGCCGCCAGCTCCTCGAAATGGTCGCTGATGAGGCCGGAAAGCCGCGACAGCATGCGGCCGCGGTCGACTGCCGCGGTGGCGCCCCACACGCCCTCGAAGGCGCGCCGCGCCGCCTTGACCGCGCGGTCGATGTCCTCGCGCCCGCCACGGGCGAGCCGGGCGATCTCCTTGCCGTCGGAGGGGCCGAAATCGAGGATGATGTCGCCGCCGGCGGCGTCCACCCAGTTGCCGTCGATGAGGATTTGCCGGTTTTCCATGGTTCTGCGCTCGGACGTTGGCCGACGGCTGTTCGCGTGCCGTCGTTCTTGGGAACGAAAACACTCTACCCCGTCAGCCGTGGCGGGGGCAGTCAGTCGCTGACGGGGAGGGGAGGCCGGGCGGGGCTCAGGCGACCTTTTCGGGAAAGCTGCCGAGCGAGCCCGAGCGCAGGTCGTCGTAGATGCGCTTGACGTCGGCCGAGCGGCACAGCCGCGTGCCGGCGGTGAGCACGCTCGCCGCCCCGGCGGCGATGGCGAAGGTGAGCGCGTCCTCGATGCTGCGCTGTTCCGACAACGCCAGCGCCATGGCGCCGACGAAGCTGTCGCCGGCACCGACCGCCGAGTGCGCCTGCACCCGCGGCGAGCGCATGCGCACCACGCCGTCGCGCGTCGCCACCATCGCGCCGGAGGCGCCCATCGTCACCGCCACGATCTCGGCGCGGCCGCGCTGCACCAGGTCGACGGCCGCGTCGCGCGCCGCCTCGTCGTCGAGGCGCCGGCCCTTGAGCGCCTCGAGCTCGTTGATGCTCGGCTTGACCATGTAGACCGGCACGCGCTCCAGCGTCACCGAGAGGCCGGCGCCGGACGAATCGAGGATGAACTTGCCGCCCTTCTCGCGCACGATCTCGGCGACCTGCGCCAGCACGTTGGTTGGTGCCCCCAGCGGCACGCTGCCGCTCGCCACGAAGTAGTCGAACTTGGCCTGGCGCACCGCTTCCAGGCAGCCTTCCAGCTCTTCCGGCGACAGCTTGGGGCCGTTGGGGGTGAAGCGGTATTCGGAGCCGGTCTTGCGCTCATAGACCGTGAAACTGATGCGTGTATTGCCCTTGATCGGCACGATCGTGCGGTGAATGCCGGCATCGCCGAGCAGCTGGTCGAGCAGCGCGCCGGAGAAGCCGCCGGCCGGGCAGATGCACTCCGCCTCGCCGCCGAGTTCGGTGATCACCCGCGCCACGTTCACGCCGCCGCCGCCGGGATCGTAGGTTTCATTCGAGGTACGCACTTTGTGGACTGGGCGGACGAGGTCCGCCTCACTCGCCACGTCGATGGTCGGGTTCAGCGACATCGTGACGATTCTCATTAGGCACTCCCGGAATTTCGGCCATTTACCATGTTTGCAGCCAATACACTGTCACAGCCCAACTGGCGAGCGGTTGCGCTATCGCAATGACCTCGTATTTACCTTTGTGAGCGCAAGGTCGCCGCTTGAGTGGCTGGATCCCGGCCATTCTGGCATGGAGCAGCACATGGACGACCATGCGCACGACCTTGGCCGTATCGTGACGGTCAACGGGTCAGGGGCGGATGCGCGGCTGTTCAAGACGATCGCCGCAACAGTCGGCAACGAGGACGGGCTGACCATCGGGCGCCTGGTCGGCATCGGCGTCGATCACTCGCTGGTCGTCGGCGTCGTCGTGTCGATGAGCATATCCATGCCCGATCCCGGCGACGACGAAGGTGGCCATCTGGTCGCCGCCGTCGATTTCATGGGCGAGATCAAGCGCTACGGCTCGCCGGACGCCAGCTTCCAGCGCGGCGTGTCGAGCTATCCGACCATCGGCAACCCGATCAGGCGGCTGATGACGGCGGACATCGCCGTCATCCATCGCATCGCCAGCGGCGATACCATCGAGATCGGCCGCCTGCGCCTGGATGCCTCGGTCCCCGCGCGGATCAATTTCGAGGAGCTGCTGCGCAAGCACTTTGCCGTGCTCGGCACCACCGGCGTTGGCAAGTCCACCGCCGTCGCCCTCATCCTGCAGGAGATCCTCAAGAAGAAGGCCGATCTCAGGATCTTCCTGGTCGATCCGCACAACGAATATGGCGGCTGCTTCGGCGATCTGGCCCATGTCATCAGCCCGAAGAGCCTGCTGCTGCCCTACTGGCTGTTCAACTTCGAGGAGATCGTCGACGTCTTCTTCCGCGGCCGCCCTGGCGTCGAGGAGGAGACCGAGATTCTCGCCGAGCTGATCCCGCTGGCCAAGGCACGCTATGCCGCCAATGCCCGCGGCGAGCGCGTGCACCTGCGCAAGTCGTCAGGTGCCGGGTTCACCGCCGACACGCCGGTGCCCTACCGCGTCTCCGAGCTGGTCGATCTTATCAAGGACGCCATGGGCAAGCTCGAGAACCGTTCGCAGTGGACCAAGTACCATCGCCTCATCACGCGCATCGAGACGCTCGGCAACGATTCCCGCTACGCCTTCATGTTCAACAACCTGTTTGTCGAGGACATGATGGTGCAGGTGCTGGAGGACCTCTTCCGCCTGCCGATCAACGGCAAGCCGATCACCGTGCTGCAGCTCGCCGGCCTGCCGGCCGAGGTGGTCGATTCGGTGGTCTCGGTCGTCACCCGCATGGGTTTCGAGTTCGGCGTGTGGAGCGAAGGCTCGGCGCCGCTCTTGGTGTGCTGCGAGGAGGCCCACCGCTACGCCCCGGCCGACCGCAAGCTCGGCTTCGGGCCGACCCGCAAGGCGCTGTCGCGCATCGCCAAGGAGGGCCGCAAATACAGCGTCTTCCTCGGCGCCATCACCCAGCGCCCGACCGACCTCGATCCGAGCATCCTGTCGCAGTGCTCGACCGTCTTCGCCATGCGCATGGCCAACGACCGCGACCAGGAGATCGTCCGTTCGGCAGTGCCTGACGCCGCCGCCAGCCTGATCGCCTTCCTGCCCTCGCTCGGCACACGCGAAGCGATCGCCTTTGGTGAGGGCGTGCCGCTGCCGACCCGCTTCAGCTTCAACGACGTCGCCGAGGACCGCCTGCCGCGCAGCCAGTCCGGCCGGCTCGGCCGCCTGGAGGACGCCCACGGGGTCGACGAGGATTTCATCCGCGCCGTGGTCGACCGTTGGCGCGAGGCCTCGACCGTCAACACGGCGCCGCGCGTCGGCCTTTCCATGCTTGAACAGGGCGCCGCCCCCGTCGACGAAGGTCTTGGCGCTCCACTGATCCCGCGCCGCACGGGCTGATCGCCGGTCAGGTCGTTGCTGCCGGCCGCTGATAGGCGGCCAGGAACACCATCACCGCCGAATCCACCACTGTGTCGATCTGCGCCTCGCTCGGCCGTTCCCGCGCCCCGTACATCAGCGGGTGCGATAGCGTCGCCTGAGCGAGTTCGAGGAATTGCACCGCCGCCAGTTCGGCATCCGGCATGGCGAGCCGGCCGGCCGCCTGCTGGTGGCGGAAATAGTCGGCGAGCTGGCTGGAGCACTGGCGCGGACCGCTGTCGTAGAAATCGTCTGCGATCTCGGGCATGCGTTCGGCCATGGCGAGGATGGCCCGCATCGCCATCACCACATGGCTCTCGGTGATGAAGCGGGCGAACTGGCGGCCGATGCGCGTCAGCACGCCCTGCACATCCGGGTCGTCCGGTTCGATCGTGAAGATCGACGCGAACCGACGCTCCTTCTCCTCGCGCACCAGCTCCTGGAACAGCCGCTCCTTGCTGTCGAAGTAGACGTAGAGCGTGCCCTTCGACACGCCGGCTTCCTTGGCGATGTCGCCCATGGAGGTGGCGTCGAAACCCTGGCGTATGAACTGCCGGTAGGCGCCGTCGAGGATCTGGCGGCGCTTGCGGCTGTCCTTCCCGGCGGCTGTCCTGCCGTGGCTGGTGTCCTCGGCCGGCGCAACGATCGTCATGGGATCTGTCTCCGTATCCCGGTTCGGTCGGCCCGGCGCCCGTTGCGCCGCGCGACTCAAAAAAATGACCGAACCGTTCAGTTCGATCTTGAAATAGGCGTGCGAGAGGCGTATGTCAAGCTCAATCGAACCGAACGGTTCGGTCAATCTTGGGTGCCGATCAGGCGCAACACCTTGGAGGAAGCCGGTTTTCGGCTCCAGTCAGGATCGAGTGATGGCCAAGATCATGGAAGAGACAGGCGGCGCCGGGCAGGCCGTGTCCCTCGCGGGGGAACCCCTCACGGCCCGCCAGGCGCCCAAAGCCGACACCACCACGGGGACGCCCCAGCCGACGCTGGCGCCGGCCGATCTGCCCCCCGTGGACGCCCCGCCATCGGCCCGCAAGGGCAGGCTGCGCACCTGGGCGCTGGTCGCCACCGGCCTCGTCCTGGTCATCGCCGGCGGCGCCTATGGCTACGACTGGTGGACCACCGGGCGCTTCATGGTGTCCACCGACGACGCCTATGTCGCTGCCGACACCTCCACCGTCACCCCCAAGATCACCGGCTACGTCAAATCGGTGCCGGCGTCCGACAACACCCGCGTCAAGGCCGGCGACCCGCTGGTCGTCCTCGACGATGCCGACTACCGCATCGCGCTCTCCGCCGCCGAGGCCCAGATTGCCACCGGCGAGGCAACGGTCGCCCGCATCGGCCAGCAGATCATCGCCGGCGAAGCGGCAGTCACGTCGGCAGAGGCCCAGCTCGCCTCGGCCAAGGCCGCCGCCGAAAACGCGGTCGCTCAGTTCAACCGGGTGAATACGCTCGCCGGCAACGGCTTCGCCACCACCGCGGCGCTCGATACGCGCGCGCACGGCCCGCGACCAGGCGGCCCAGGCGGTCAATGCCGCCGACGCCGCGCTCGCCGTCGCCCACGCCAATGTCGGCGTGCTCAATGCCCAGAAGACCGAAGCCGAGCGCGGGCTGGACCAGTACCGGCTCGCCCGCGACCAGGCCCAGCTCAACCTCGATCACACCGTCATCCGCGCGCCCTTCGACGGCGTCGTCGGCAACGGCGCCGCCGAGCCCGGCGAGTTCGTCCAGCCCGGCCAGCGGCTGGTCGCCCTGGTGCCGCTCGACGCGGTCTATGTCGACGCCAATTTCAAGGAGACCCAGCTCGCCGACCTGAAGCCCGGCGAGACCGTCACCGTCACCGTCGATGCCTATCCGGACCTCAAGATCGCAGGCACGGTGGTGAGCATCGCCCCGGCCTCGGGCTCAGAGTTCAGCCTGCTGCCGCCCGACAACGCCACCGGCAACTTCACCAAGATCGTGCAGCGCGTGGCCGTGCGCATCGCGCTTCCCGCGAGCCTCACCGACCAGGGCCTGATCCGCCCCGGCATGTCGGTGGTTGCCTCCGTTGACACGCGCACCGGCGGCGCCGGGGCCGCGGCGCACTGACCGACCGGCCGGCGAGGATTGCCGCCATGAGCACCGCCGATATCGCCTTTGATGCCCTCCCGCCGGCGCCGTCGGCCGAGCCGGTGGTCACCGGCAGGCTGATCGCCGCTTTCGTGGCACTTGCCGCCGGCATGTTCATGGCGATCCTCGACATCCAGATCGTCGCCTCGTCGTTGAACGAGATCCAGGCCGGCCTGTCGGCCTCCTCCTCGGAGATCTCGTGGGTGCAGACCGCCTATCTGGTCGCCGAGATCGTCATGATCCCGCTCACCGGCTTCCTCAGCCGGGCTCTGTCCACCCGCTACCTCTTCGCCATCTGCGCCGCCGGCTTCACGGTCTTCAGCGTGCTCTGCGCCGGCTCCACCTCCATCGGCGAGATGATCGTCTGGCGCGCCGCCCAGGGCTTCATCGGCGGCGCCATGATTCCCGTCGTCTTCTCCGCCGCCTTCACCGCCTTCCCCAAGAGCCGCACCGCCATGGTGGCCGCCATCGTCGGCCTCATCGCCACCCTGGCGCCGACCATCGGCCCGACGGTCGGCGGCTACCTCACCAGCACCTTTTCCTGGCACTGGCTGTTCCTGGTCAATGTCGGGCCCGGCATCGTGGTGACCATCGCGGTGCTGATGTTCGTCGATTTCGACCAGCCCGACCTGTCCCTGCTCCGCCGCATCGACTGGATGGGCCTGATCACGCTCGCCGTATTCCTCGGCAGCCTCGAATACGTGCTTGAAGAGGGTGCCGGCGACGACTGGTTCAACGACCAGACCATCACCAATTTCAGCATCCTGGCGCTTGGTCTCCGGCGTCGCCTTCTTCTGGCGCGCCTTCACGGCGCAAGAGCCGATCGTCGATATGCGCGCCTTCGCCGACCGCAATTTCTGGACCGGCTCGCTGTTCTCCTTCGTCCTCGGCGTCGGCCTCTTCGGCATGACCTTCCTGCTGCCCATCTTCCTCGCCCGCGTGCGCGGCTACGATGCCTTCGAGATCGGCGACACGGTGTGGGTCGCCGGCGCCTTCATGATGCTGGCGGCGCCGATCGTGGGCTCCCTGGCGCCGAAGGCCGACCCGCGCGTGCTCATCGCCATCGGCCTCATCCTCTTCGGGCTCTCCTGCTTCCAGCTCGTGCCGATCACCAAGGACTGGGCCTATTGGGAGCTGTTCGTCTCCCAGGCGTTCCGCGGCTTCGGCATGATGTTCTGCATGGTGCCGTCGAGCGTGCTGGCGCTCGGCACCCTGCCGCCCGAGCGCGTCAAGAATGCCTCCGGCCTGTTCAACCTGACGCGCAACCTCGGCGGCGCCTTCGGCCTGGCGGTGCTCACCACGCTCCTCAACAAGCGCATGGACCTGCACATCGAGCGCCTGCACGAGGCGGTGAACTGGGCGCGGAGCGCCGCCACCGAGCAGCTCGCCACGCTCACCAGCGCCTTCTCCACCGTGCCTGGCGCCGACGCCGGCCAGCAGGCGCTGATGGTGCTGCAGAACAAGGTGCGCGGCCAGGCGCTGGTCATGGCCTTCTCCGATGTCTTCCTGATCCTCGCCGTTCTGTTTGCCGCCGTCGTTCTGCTGGTGCCGCTTGCCCGCAAACCGCGGCCGGACGCCGTCGAGGGCGTCGGCGGACACTAGTCCGAGCATTGAGGCGGGGCGCCCTCCGTCCCCGGAACGGGGAGGGGGAACCATGCGCAGCATGGTGGGTGGGGTCAGTGCCGCGTCGCCTTGAGCGCCGCCGCCACGCCGCGGATCTCCGCCAGTCCCTTCAGCCGCCCGATATAGGAATAGCCGGGATTGGCGTTCTTCACGGCGTCGGCCGAGAGCAGGTGGCCGTGGTCCGGCCGCATGGGGATGTGTTGGTCGGCACGGCCCTCGGCCGCGCGCCGCGCCTCCTCATCGAGCGCCGCCCCGATGATCGCCACCATGTCGGCATTGCCGGCCAGGTGCTCGTCCTCGTGGAACACGCCCGGCGCTTCGATGGTGACGTTCCGCAAGTGGAGGAAATGGATGCGCGGCGCAAACGCCTTGGCCATGGCGACAAGGTCGTTGTCGGCGCGCGAACCATAGGAGCCGACGCAGAAGGTGAGGCCGTTCACCGGGCTGTCGACCGCCGTCATCATGGCCGCCGCATCGCTCTGCGGTTGACACCACGCGCGGCAGGCCGAACAGCGAGATCGGCGGGTCGTCGGGGTGGATGGCAAGCCGGATGCCCGCCGCCTCCGCCACCGGCACCACTTCGCGATGGAACGCGGCGAGGTTCGCCCTGAGGTCGTCCGGCGTCATCCCGGCGAAATCGTCCAGCAGCGCCAGGAACTCCGCCCGGCCATAGGCGAAGTCCGAGCCGGGCAGTCCGGCGAGGATGATGCGCTCCAGCTCGCTCTGCCGCGCCGGGCTCATGTCGCGGAAGCGCGCCTCTGCCGCACTCACCGTGTCGGCGGCATAGTCGTCGGCGGCGCCGGGGCGCTTCAGCGCGAACACGTCATAGGCGACGAAATCGACGATATCGAAGCGCAAGGCCGCGCCGCTCCGCATCGGCCAGGCAAGGTCGGTGCGCGTCCAGTCGACGATCGGCATGAAGTTGTAGCAGACGGTGGTGACGCCGTTGCGGCCGAGCGCGGCCAGCAATTCCTTCCAGGCGTCAACGTCGTGCCGCCAATTGGCGCTGCGCGCCTTGATGGCATTGGTCACCGGGATGCTCTCGACCACCGACCAGCGCAGCCCCGCCGCTTCGATCATCGCCTTGCGCTCGGCGACCGCCGCGTCGCTCCACGCCGTGCCGCCGGGGATCTGGTGCAGCGCCGACACGATTCCGGTCGCACCGGCCTCGGCGATGTTAGCGAGCGTGATCGGGTCCTTGGGCCCGTACCATCGCCAGGTCTGTTCCACTTGGGCGTCCTCCCTTGATGCCTGTTCGTTCCGCTGAGATTAGTCGGCGCGGCGCTTCTACGCCACGCTTCGCGACGGGTGGCGAAAAAAGTCGGAGGATGGATGGCGCTATTCGTTCAGGCGGAAGGCGCGAATCCGGTCGAACAGGATGGCCAGCAGGATGGCGACGCCGATGAAGGTGCCCTGCCAGTAGGAGTTGATGCCGAGCAGGCCGAGGCTGTTGCGGATGATCTCCTCCAGCGCCGCGCCGACCAGCGCACCGAAGGCCGTGCCGGCGCCACCCATCAGATTGGCGCCGCCGATCACCGCGGCAGCGATCACCTGCAGCTCCATGCCGGTGCCGATATTGGTGGTGACCGCCCCCAGCCAGCCGGTCTCGATGATGCCGGCAACGCCCGCCGAAAGCGCCGAGATCATGTAGACGGCGACCTTGATCTGGCGGACGCGGACACCGGTCAGGATCGCCGCCGCCTCATTGCCGCCGATGGCGAAGATGTGCCGGCCGAAGCCGGTCCAGCGCAGGGTGAAGCCGGTGATCAGCGCCAGGATGACCGTGTAGATGACCGGATTGGAAACGCCGAACATCGAGCCGCCGCCGAGCGCCAGCAGCTTCGCCTGGTCCGGCCCGAACTGGAAGACGACCGTGTTGTTCGACACCACCATCGCCAGGCTGCGAGCAATCGACAGCATGCCGAGCGTCACCACGAAAGGCGGCATGCCCAGATAGGCGATGAGGACGCCCTCGAACAAGCCGATCAGCAGCGCCACGGCGAGCGCCGCCAGGACGCCGACCGCGATGCCGTTGCCGGCCTGCATGGTGACGCCGAGCACCATGCTGACCAGGGCCAGCACCGAACCGACGCTGAGATCGATGCCGCCGGTGATGATCACCAGGGTCTGGCCGAGGGCGATGATGGCGACGAAGGTGAAGTTGCGGGTGATGTTGAAGAGGTTCTGCTGGGTGAGGAATGTGTCGGTCGTCAGCGACAGGAACATGCCGGCGGCGAGAACCGCGACGAAGACCCAAAAGGTCTGGCGCGAGATCATCCAGCTCAGCGGGTTGTGCTGGCGGCGATTGATGGTCTCTTCAAGCGCAGTCGTCATCGACACACCCTTCCATGCCCCCGGCCGGCCTCTCGAGCGGGAGACAAGCGTTAGGCCTTCTCGATGGCCCCCGTGATCAGCGCCGTGATCTCTTCCGGCGAGCTGTCGGCGATCAGTTTGTCGGCGACCTTGTGGCCGCGGCGCATGACCACGATCCGGTCCGCCGTCTCGAAGATGTCGGGCATGCGGTGGCTGATGAGGATCACCGCGATGCCGTGGTCGCGCAGCCGCCGCATGAGGTTGAGCACCTCGGCCACCTGGCGCACGGAGATCGCCGCCGTCGGTTCGTCCATCAGCACGATCTTGGCGTCCGAAAGCATGGTTCGCGCGATGGCGACCGCCTGCCGCTGGCCGCCCGACATCAGCTCGACGAGATCGCGCGCCCGCGTTTCGGATTTGAGGACCTGGAAGATCTCCCCGGCGCGCCGCGCCATGCCGCGATAGTCAAGGATGCGGAACGGACCCACGCCCTTGTACATCTCGCGACTGAGGAAGACGTTGGCCGCCGCAGTGAGATTGTCGCAGAGCGCCAGGTCCTGATAGACGATCTCGATGCCATGGGTGCGCGCGTCGACCGGCTTGTGCAGGACCAGGTCCTTGCCGTTCAGGCGCATGACGCCGTGCGTCGGCGGGTAGTTGCCTGCGATGATCTTGACCAGCGTCGATTTGCCGGCGCCGTTGTCGCCCATCAACCCGACGATCTGACCCGGCTCAAGCGCCAGCGAGACGTTGGTGACGGCCTGGATGGCGCCGAAAGACTTGGAAATGTCGACGAGTTCGAGCAGGGACATTGAGGCGCTTCCGTTCCCGGCTGACGCCTTTTGACCGGCGTCTTGCCTGAGGCAACGAGCGGCCCGCCGGGGATGACGAGCGCGTGACATGCGAAATAGGGCGGTGAGACGGCGCTTCACATGAATTCTTGGTAATACTTCGCGGCTCAGCACCGTTGTTTGGATAGATTGCGCGCAATCGCATCGGCAGAAGCAACAAGGGTGCGACATTCTGGCAGGGACGGTTTCATTGACCGCGACGGGGCGCGCCACATGTCAGCGCCCGGGAGGACCGGATGCCGGTCGGCACTCCGGCGCAGCAGGGTTCACTGCTGCGTCTCTCCGAGTGAAGGTGCTGCACAGCTAGGAAGCGCATGGGGCGGCTCGCGGCCGAACTGCGCTAATACGATCGATCACTCCGACCCGCGCACGGCGCCGGTCAGGGCGTGTGTCATCGTCATCTGACCCTCCCACGCACTCGTCGACTCCCTGGTCTGGCGCGCGTACCGCGACGGCGTTCGCTCCGCTTTGACCGTCGAGCCGGCGTCCACTGACAAGCCGGCCCGAGCGCCGTGCCTGTCGATCCAAGGGAGAAAGCAATGAAGAAGACCGCGCTTGTCATCCTTGCGGCCGCGAGCCTGGCCCTGTCAGCCGGTATGGCTCAGGCGGCTGCCAAGAAGCAGCTCGTGATCATCGTCAAGGGACTCGACAACCCGTATTTCGAATCGATGCACAAGGGTTGCGAGAAGTGGAACAGCGAGAATCCCAATTCCAACTACACCTGCTACTACACCGGCCCCGCTTCGACCGCCGATGAAGCCGGCGAGGCGCAGATCCTGCAAGACATGCTGGCCAAGCCGACCACGGCGGCGATCGCGATTTCGCCGTCGGACGCGCACCTCATCGCCAACGTGTTGAAGAATTCCAAGCCGAAGATCCCGATCATGACGGTCGACGCCGACCTCGCCAAGGCGGATGCCGGGCTGCGCAAGACCTATCTTGGCACCGACAACTACCAGATGGGCGTCGACCTCGCGAAGGCCCTGAAGGCGGCCGAGCCCAAGGGCGGCACCGTGTGCCTGATCGAAGGCGGTGCGGCTGCCGACAACATCCTGCGCCGCGCCCAGGGCACATACGACGTGCTCTCCGGCCAGAAGGGTCTGAAGACGCTGACCGGCCAGGGCGGCTGGACCGAGGTCAAGGGTTGCCCGGTGTTCACCAACGACGACGGTGCCAAGGGCGTCCAGGCAATGACCGACATCCTCTCCGCCAATCCCAAGCTCACCGCATTCGTGCTGGAAGGTGGCTGGCCGCTGTTCGCGGCGCCCGAGGCCTACAAGCAGCTGATCACGCCGCTGAAGGCCAAGCTGGCTGACGGCAGCTTCTACATCGCCTCGGCCGACACCATCGGCGCCGAGCCCGACCTGCTCAAGGCCGGCCTGGTCAACGTGCTGGTCGGCCAGCAGCCCTTCCAGATGGGCCTCATGGCGCCCGACGTCATGATCAAGCTGATCGAGGGCAAGAAGGTCAGCGACCCGGTCTATACCGGCCTCGATCACTGCACCCAGAAGAACGTCTCGAGCTGCGTCTCGGGGGCGAGCACCTCGTAGGACGCCCCGGCACCCGAGAGGGCTGCAACCCGACGTGAACCTGGAGGCGCTTCGGCGCCTCCTTTTTTCTGGGGGCACGGGCGTTTGGTCGCGCCCGCAGACGGCAGTATGGGCTAATCTGTGCGTGGCCTTGCCGCCGGTCCGTTTCGCGGGAGGTCGCCTCGTGCGTTTGGGAGGGATCATGGCATATCCGAAGACCGTGCTCTGCTACGGCGATTCCAATACGTTCGGTCATGCGACCGTCGACCGGCCGGACGGGCGCTACGCCCCCGACGAGCGCTGGCCGGGCGTGCTCGCGGCCGCCCTCGGCTCCGGCTGGCTGGTCATCGCCGAGGGGCTCGGCGGGCGCACCACCGTCAGCGATGATCCCATCGAAGGCGCCGAGAAGAACGGCCGGACCTATCTCACGCCCTGCCTCGATAGCCACAGGCCGCTCGACGTGGTGGTCATCATGCTCGGCACCAACGACCTCAAGGCGCGCTTCAACAAGACCCCCTGGGAGATCGCCGCCGGCGTCGGCGTGCTGGTCGACGTGGTCAAGGCGGCCAAGGCCGGCCGCAAGGAGGGCGTGCCCGAGATCCTGGTGGTCAGCCCGCCGCCGACCTCGGATTCGTTCCCGACCTACGCCGAGATGTTCATCGGCGCGGCGCCGAAATCGCACCGGCTGGCCGCCGAATACCAGCGCATGGCGGCGGAGCGCGGGGTGCACTTCTTCGATGCCGGCTCGGTCATCAAGTCGAGCCCGGTGGACGGCATTCATTTCGACCCCGAAGCCCAGGCCACGCTTGGCAAGGCGATCGCCGTCGAGATCGGCAAGCTCGCCGTTCCGGCGCCGTGAGGCACCGCCGATTCATCGACAGGACCCCGGCAGCGTGGTCTAATGCCGGGCTTGTCGCAGGCGACGTCGGAAGCGGAAAATGCAAGGCAAAGCCGGGCCGAAACCCTTGATTGACCGCCACAGTCCGGGCGCCGCATGACCAGCGTCGCGGTCATCGGCGCCGGCATCGTCGGTTCGGCCACGGCAACCTGGCTTGCCGGCGAAGGCCATGACGTCACCGTCTTCGAGCGTGACCTGGAGGCGCGACCGGCCTCGACCGGCAATGCCGGCGTCATCATGCTGTCGGCAATCTCGCCGATGGCCCGTCCCGGCATCCTCGCTTCGGTGCCCGGCTGGATGCTCGATCCGCTCGGGCCGCTCACCCTGCGCCTGGTCGATGTCCCGGGCCTGACGCCGTTCCTGGCGCGCTTCGTCGCCGCTGCCCGGCCGAGCCAGGTCGAGCTGTCGACGGCGGCCCTCGGTTTCCTGATGAAGACGGCGCTTGCCGACCATCAGGAGCTCGCCCGCCGCGGCCGCCTCTCCGGCCACATGCGCCGCACCGGCGCCCTGCACGTCTTCGACAGCGACGGCAGCTTCCGCAACGCGAAGGCCGAGTGGAAGGAGAAGGCCCGCCACGGCGTCGACTATCGCGAGGTCAGCGTGGCCGAGGCGCGCAAGCTGGCGCCGGCCCTCACCGGCCCCTTCGCCCGCGCGCTGTTCGCGCCCGAGATCTGGACCGTGTCGAGCCCCAACGGCATCCTCCAGGGCCTGCGCCGGGGCTTAAGCGATGCCCAACTGCTGCGCACCGCCGCCATCAAGGCCGTGCGTCCTCAGACCGAGGGGGTCGTGATCGTCGCCGACAACGGCACCGAGACGACCTTCGACGCGGTGGTGATCGCCGGCGGCGTGTGGTCGCGCGACCTGGTCAAGTCGCTCGGCCTTGGCGTCGTGCTGGAAGGCGAGCGCGGCTACAACACCACCTGGGCGAAGCCGCCCTTCGCCCTCGATCTGCCGGTCTTCTTCGACGACCACGGCTTCTGCGCCACGCCGCTGGAGGATGGCCTGCGCGTCGGCGGGGCGGTGGAGTTGGCGGCCATCGACGCGCCGCCGACCTATGCCCGCGCCGCCGCCATGCGCAAGAAGATGCGCCGCTACGTGCCGGGTCTTCCCGACGAGGGCGGCGAGGAGTGGATGGGCCGCCGGCCGGCGACGCCCGATTCGCTGCCGGTCATCGGCGCCCACCCGCAGGACCCGCGCATCGTCTTCGCCTTCGGCCACGGCCATCTCGGCCTGACGCTTTCGGCGGTCACCGCCCGCCACGTCGCCGATCTTGTGGCAGGGCGCGGCGACCGCAACCTCGCCCCCTTCGGCATCGAACGCTTCCAGTGAACGCCACGCCCGCCGGTGACCCCCTCCCGATCTCCCCCTTGCAGGGGGAGGGGACCGCGCGGCCGCGTCGCGGCGATCCTCACCGACGCCGGCTTTGCGCGCAGGCGCAGCCCCAGGCTCTTCCTCCCCCTGAAAGGGGGAGGATAGGAGGGGGTCGTGCGGCAGAAGAGTGTGCCCGATGAGCCGCCGCACCTTCTTCTGTATCGACGCCCATACCGCCGGCAACCCGGTGCGCGTGGTGGTCGGCGGCGGCCCGCCGCTTCATGGCGCCACCATGAGCGAGAAGCGCCAGGATTTCCTTGAGCGTTACGACTGGATCCGCACCGGCCTGATGTTCGAGCCGCGCGGCCACGACGTGATGTCCGGTTCGATCCTCTACGAGCCGCTCCGCGACGACAGCGACGCGGCGCTCCTCTTCATCGAGACCTCGGGGTGCCTGCCCATGTGCGGCCACGGCACCATCGGCACCGTCACCGTCCTCCTCGAAGAGGGGCTGGTCACGCCGAAGCGGGAAGGCCATCTGCGGCTGGAGGTGCCGGCCGGCATCGTCGAGGCGGAATACGCGCGCGACAATCTCGGCCATGTGACCGAGGTGCGCATCGTCAACGTGCCGTCCTTCCTGCATTCGACCGGCCTGTCGGTCGACGTGCCGGACTTCGGCCACCTCGTCTTCGACGTCGCCTATGGCGGTAATTTCTACGTCATCATCGAGGCGCAGGAGAGCTACCGCGACCTCGCCGACATCTCCGCCTTCGACATCCAGCGCCTGTCGCCCATCGTCCGCAACCTGGTCAACCAGAAGTACACCTTCATCCACCCCGTCGACCCGACCATCTCCGGCGTGCGCCACGTCATGTGGACGGGCAAGCCCAGGCACCCGCAGGCCAACGGCCGCAACGCCGTCTTCTATGGCGAGAAGGCCATCGACCGCTCGCCCTGCGGCACCGGCACCTCGGCCCGCCTGGCGCAGCTCGCCGCCCGC
The DNA here is from genome assembly GCA_963830205.1 of uncultured Alphaproteobacteria bacterium. GTDB lineage: Bacteria > Pseudomonadota > Alphaproteobacteria > Rhizobiales > Kaistiaceae > CAVSRC01. The sequence continues at coordinate 91,868 of CAWHLP010000013.1, forward strand.
GGCGACTTGCAGGTCGGCGACGATTTCGTCCACGAATCGATCATCGGCAGCCTCTTCCGCGGCCGCGTCGAGAAGGCGGTGAAGCTCGGCGATTACGATGCCATCGTGCCGTCGGTCGCCGGCCAGGCCTGGATCACCGGCTACAACACCATTTTCCTCGACGACCGCGACCCCTTCGTGAAGGGCTTCAGCGTCCTGTAGGCTCGAGGCCGCGCGGTCAGGGCAACAGGCTGACCAGCCTGTCGGCGCGCGCTTCAAGCATCGCCGGCACGTCTCCGGCGCGCGCCCGCGTCGCCAGTGTGAGATGCACTGACATCACCAGATCGGCCAACGCCTGGGCCGGCATGTCCGCGGGCAATTCGGTCGTCGGTGCCCGCGCAATGCGCGCTGCCATCGCCTCCGACAGCTTCTGCCATGCCGCGTGTGCCGCCTCCGCGATCTCCGCCTCGTCACGCCCGGCCGGCTCGGCCACGTTCATCATGTAGCAGCCGCGCGGCCCCTTGCCCGCGAACAGCGCGATGTCGGCGGCGAAGAAGGCCTTGAGCGCGGCGGCGAGCGGCTGGCGCGACAGCGCATCGGCGATCAGCACACCCGTCTCGGCACGGTAGAGGTCGAGCGTCCTCAGGAAGAGGTGCGTCTTGCTCTCGTAGGCGCCGTAGAGGCTCGGCTTGTGGACGCCGGTTGCCTCGGCAATCTCGCCGAGCGAAGTCTGCGCGAACCCGCGCTCCCAGAACAGAGCGCGGGCACGCTCCAGAAGCGCTGCTTCGTCGAACCGGCGCGGTCGTCCGCGGCGCCTGGCTGATTTTTGTTCCACAGAGTACAAAATTCTTGACTGCGTTTTTGTTCGCTGTAGAACAGATATCACGCCGGGCGCGGTTGGGCCATGCGCTCCGACCCCGCATCACCAAAGGAAAGGGGAGGAACCGTGGCGACCATCGTCAGGGAAGTCGAGCTTGCGTGCCCACTATCCGAGGCATGGGCGGCGGTGAGCGATGTCGGTGCGCTGCATACGCGCCTGGTGCCGGGTTTCGTTGCCGATACGCGCCTGGAAGGCGGTGTCCGCATCGTCACCTTCGCCAATGGCGCAGTCGTGCGCGAGCCCATCGTGACGCTGGACGAAGGCGCCCACCGCCTGGTGTGGTCGGCCGAGGGCGCGCTTACCACCCACTACAACGCCGCGCTCCAGGCATTTGGCGAGGTGGGCGGGACCCGTCTGGTGTGGACGGTCGATTTCCTGCCCGCAGTCTGCGCTTCCGACTATCGAGAGAGCCATGGATGCTGGTAGTCGCGGCGATGAAGGCGGCGCTCGGCGTGGCCCCCGGCTAGGCGAGCCCGTAGGCCGCCAGGTCCGGCCGCGTCTTCAGCGCCGCGGCGACCACGGCCTCGACCGCTGCCTTCTCGTCGCCGACAAGCTCCAGCCGTGGCGCCCGCACTGTGGTCGAAGTTCCGCGCACCATGTGCTCGGCGAGCTTGATGTTCTGGACGAAGCGCGCCGACACGTCGAGGTGGAGGAGCGGCATGAACCAGCGGTAGATTTCGCGCGCTTCCGCCATGCGGCCGGCCCGCGCCAGCTCGTAGATCGCCACCGTCTCGCGCGGAAAGGCGCAGACCAGCCCGGCCACCCAGCCGATCGCGCCCAGCATCAGGCTCTCCAGCGCCAGGTCGTCGACGCCGGTGAAGAGCTGGTAGCGCTCACCGACGAGGTTATGGATGTCGGTCAGCCGGCGGACGTCGCCGGAGGATTCCTTGACCGCCACGAACTTCCGCTCGTCGGCCATCTCGGCGAGCATCGCCGGGGTCACGTCGACCCCGTAGGCGATGGGGTTGTTGTAGACCATGATGTCGCGGTCGCTCGCCGCCGCCACGGCGCGGAAATGGGCGATGGTCTCGCGCGGCGTCGACACGTAGCGCATCGCCGGCAGCACCATCAGCCCGTCGACGTCCGCCGCCGCCGCCCGTTCGGCAAGCACCGCCGCGGCGCGGGTCGAATCCTCGGCAATGGTCAGGATCACCGGCGCCCGGCCGCCGCTTGCCTCCTTCGCGGCCGCGGCGATGGAGAGCTTCTCGTCCGCGCGTCAGCGTCGAGGCCTCGCCCAGCGAGCCGCAGCACACGATGCCGTGCACCTGGGCTCCGAGCTGGAAATCCACATCGGCCTTGACCGCGGCGAGGTCGACGCCCTGGTCGGGGGTGAGCTTGGTGGTGATCGCCGAATAGACGCCGTGCCAGTCGTTGCGCTGCATGGTGTGGTCGGCCTGTGATGGTCCAGGTGAGGACAGTAACTGAGCCCTCCTCCCCCTGAAAGGGGGAGGTCGGTTGGCGGAGCCAACCGGGTGGGGGTCTGTGCCCCCGACCCCTCCCGGCCGACCGCGTCGGCCACCCTCCCCTTTCAGGGGAGGGGCAAGATTGCTGTCAGATCGCGCGCCTCTAGACCGCCTGCTGGTTGGCGGCGAACAGGTGGGCGTGGTCGGCGTCGAAGATCACGCCGACATTCTCGCCGGTGCGGACCTTGGTCTCGCCGTCGTCCTGCACGACGATCTGGCCGGCCTTGGTGTCGACATACATGATCGTCGAATTGCCGAGATGCTCGAGGATCTGCACCGTGCCGCCGATGTTGGCGCGAGGGTCGTCGGGCGTCGACAGCTTGATGTGCTCGGGCCGGATGCCGATTTCCAGCGAGCCGCGCGACTGGTCGCTGAGCGTGCCGCGCGTCTTGAGCTTGACCTCGCCGCCACCGGGCAGGCCGAGCACGGTGTCGAGCCCGTCCGCCGAGCGCGCCTCGGCCGACAGGAAATTCATCGTCGGCGAGCCGATGAAGGCGCCAACGAACTTGTTGGCGGGCTGGCGGTAGAGCTCCATCGGCGTGCCGATCTGGCGGATGACCCCGGCCTCGAGCACCACGATCTTGTCGGCCAGCGTCATCGCCTCGACCTGGTCGTGGGTGACGTAGATCATCGTCGCCTTGAGGTCCTGGTGCAGCTTGGCGATCTCGACCCGCATCTGCACGCGCAGCATGGCGTCGAGGTTCGACAGCGGCTCGTCGAAGAGGAAGACCTGCGGTTCGCGCACCAGCGCCCGGCCGATGGCGACGCGCTGGCGCTGGCCGCCGGAGAGCTGCGCCGGCCGGCGGTCGAGCAGCTCCTCGAGTTGCAGCATGCGCGCCACTTCGGTCGTGCGCTTGTCCATCACGTCCTTGGGCGCCTTGGCGACGCGCAGGCTGAAGCCGATGTTCTGGCGCACGGTCATGTGCGGATAGAGCGCATAGGACTGGAACACCATGGCGATGCGCCGCTTGGCCGGCGGCACGTTGGTGACGTCGGCGCCGTCGATCCAGATCGAGCCCTGGCTCACCACTTCGAGGCCGGCGATCATCCTGAGCAGCGTTGACTTGCCGCAGCCGGAGGGACCGAGCAGGGCGCAGAACTCGCCCTTCTCCACATTGAGGTCGAGCATCTTGATCGCCTCGACCGCCCCATAGAGCTTCTTCACGCCCCTGAGTTCGACTTCGCTCATGGTTCCTCCCGGAATGCTTGCGGTGCCATCGTCGCTCCGGCCCGATGCCGGCGCGGCCGCGGCAGTTCCAGCCGCTAATCCATAAACAATTAGGCCGCCTGGTCAATCGCCGCTTCGTGCTGCCCGCCACCGAGCGCCCTCAGCGCGTTGAGAATCACCGCCACGTCGATCACCTCCTGCAGCAGCGCCCCCTCAACCGGCGGCAGATAGCCGAAGGCGGCCACCACCATGGCAGCCGCCGAAAGGCCGAGCCCGGCGACCACGCTCTGCATGGCGATCAGGCGCGCGCGCCGGGCGATCGCCATCGCCTCGGCGATGCGGTCGAGCCGGTCGACCAGGAGTACCGCGTCGGCCGCCTCCGAGGAGGCCGCGGCGCCGCGCGCCCCGATTGCCACGCCGATGTCGGCGGCGGCCAGCGCCGGCGCGTCGTTGACGCCGTCGCCGACCATCATCACCGCGCCCTTGCCGCGTTCGGCGACGACCGCCAGCACCTTGCGCTCCGGGGTCATCTCGGAGAGCGCCGCGTCGATGCCGAGCCGCGCTGCCACAGCCTCGGTGACTGCCCGCACGTCGCCCGAGGCAAGCACGATGCGCTTGACCCCGTTGGCGCGGAAGCCGGCGAGCGCCCGGGGAACATCTTCGCGGATGCGGTCGGCGAGCACGATCAGGCCGGCAAACGCACTGCCCACCGCCACCGCCACCGCGATCTCGCCCTCGCGCTCGGGCCTGAGGTCGGCCAGCGCCAGGCCGTCGTGCGAGCGCTCGCGGACATAGGCGAGCCCGCCCACCACGACGCGCTCACCATCGACCGTGCCCTCGAGGCCGCTCCCCGGCGTCTCGTGCACGTCGCGCGGCGGCGTCAGCGTCAGTCCGCGGGCGCGCGCCGCCGCCACCAGGGCGCTGGCCACGACATGGTTCGATGCCTGGTCGAGAGAGGCCGCCAGGCGCAGGATGTCGTCCTCCGAGAAGCCGTTCAGCGCGTGGATGGCGGACAGCGACGCCTGGCCGTGGGTCAGCGTGCCGGTCTTGTCGATGATCAGCGTGGTGACCTGGGCGAGCACTTCCAGCCCGCCACCGCCCTTGATCAGCACGCCGATACGGGCGGCGCGCGACACGCCGGCGATGATCGCCACCGGCACCGCCAGGATCAGCGGGCAGGGGGTCGCCACCACCATCACCGCCAGCCAGCGCACCGGGTCGCCGGAGGCGAGCCAGGCCGCGCCGGCGATGGCCAGCGTCGCCACCAGGAAGACGATCGCGAAGCGGTCGGCGAGCCGCGCCATCGGGGCGCGCGAGCGCGCCGCCTCCTCGACCAGCCGCACGATGCCGGCATAGGTGCTCTCCGCCGCCGATCGGCTGACGGTGAGGTCGAACGCCTCGCCGGCATTGGTGGCGCCGCTCATCACCTCGCCGCCGGGGCGAAGCCGCACCGGCAGTGCCTCGCCGGTCAGCGCCGACTGGTCGAGAACCGCGTCGCCACCCTCGGCCACCACGCCGTCGGCCGGCACCACCTCGCCGCGCCGGATGAGCAGCCGGTCGCCGGGGGCGAGCGCCTCGATCGGCACCTGCTTGAGGTCGCCGTCCTCATGGCGCAGCGCGAATTTCGGCGCCCGTTCGAGCAGCGCCGTCATTTCGCGGCGCGCCCGGCGCGAGGCATAGCCTTCGAGGAACTGGCCGCCGGAATACATCAGCGCGACGACGACACCGGCCAGCGGCTCTTCCAGTGCCAGCGCGCCGGCCATCGATAGCAGCGCCACGATGTCGAGCCCGACATGACCGTGGCGCAGCGACACCACGATCTCGGCGGCGAGCACCAGCACCACCGGCACGGTCGCCGCCGCCCATATGAAGTCTGCCGTGATTGGGTGGCCGAAGGCCCACACCGCCAGCCCGGCGGCCAGACCTATGGCTGGAATGGCGACCGAGAAATGCCGGGTTCTGTCGATGAGGCCGCGAACGTCCATCGTGCGACTGTGGCGCTACGCCGCCTCAGCCGGATTGATCCGCGTCACATTGGAAGAAGCTCTAGTTCGCAATCGCATTCAGGTGGCGGATCGGCCGGCCCGGAGCGATGGCTTCGGCCGCCTGCACGATGGCGTTGGCGTCGATGCCGTAATGGGCATAGAGGTCGGCGATGGTGCCGGTCTGGCCGAAATGCTCCACGCCCAGCGAGCGCACCCGATGCCCGGCCACCGAGCCCAACCAGGCGAGCGTCGCCGGATGCCCGTCGAGCACCGTCACCAGCCCGCAGTGGCGCGGCAACGCCCCGAGCAGCCGCTCGATATGGCTGCGTGCATGGCTCAGGCCGCGCTCGCGCGCCCGTGCCGCCGCCGTCCAGCCGGCATTGAGCCGGTCGGATGAGGTGACCACCAGCAGCCCGACGTCGCGGCGATCCTCGGCCATCAGCCCGACCGCCGCGATCGCCTCCGAGGCGACCGCGCCGGTGAAGGCGACCACCACCTCGGCGTTCGGCCCTGGCGGCCTCAGCCAATAGGCGCCGTCGACGATGTCGCGCGCCATCGCCGCGTCGATGGTTCGCGTCGGCTGCTCCACCGGACGCGTCGACAGGCGCAGATAGACCGAGCCGCCGGTCTCGTCGCGCAGCCAGTTGCGCTCCGAGGGCTGGCCCTCGCCGTTGCGCTGCACATAGGCGAAGGCCCAGTCGAGGATCACCGCCAGCTCGTCGACGAAGGCCGGCTCGAAGGCCGCCAGCCCGTCCTGCGCCATGCCGATCAGCGGCGTGGCGATGGACTGGTGGGCGCCGCCCTCCGGCGCCAGCGTGATGCCCGAGGGCGTGCCGACGAGGATGAAGCGGGCGTCCTGGTAGCAGGCATAGTTGAGCGCATCGAGGCCGCGCTCGATGAACGGGTCGTAGAGCGTGCCGATCGGGATCAGCCGCTCGCCGAACAGCGAATGCGACAGGCCGAAGGCGGCGAGCGACAGGAACAGGTTCATCTCGGCGATGCCGAGCTCCAGGTGCTGGCCCTCAGGCCCGAACTCCCAGCGCTGGGTCGAGGCGATGCGCTCCTCGCGGAAGGTGTCGGCCAGCGAGGCGCGGGCGAAGAGGCCGCGCCGGTTCACCCACGGTCCGAGATTGGTGGAGACGGTCACGTCCGGCGACATGGAGACGATGCGCGCCGCCAGCGCGTCCTCGCTGCGCGCCAGTTCGTTGAGGATCAGGCCGAAGCCCTGCTGGGTCGACAGCACCGGCTGCGCCGGCGCGGTGAGCGGCGGCGGTGCGATCGCCGCCGCCTGGCGCCGCCGCCGCCCTTCGCGGTTGAACGGCACCTTGCGCAGGAAGGCGTCGAGCGCCTCGGCCGGCGCGTCGAGCCCCTCGAAGCGGTCCCATTCATGGCCGTCGCGGATGGCCATGGCGGCGTGCAGCGTTTCCATCTGCTCGACGGTCATCAGGCCGGCGTGGTTGTCCTTGTGGCCCTGCAGCGGCAGGCCGAAGCCCTTGATGGTGTAGGTGACGAAGCACACCGGCCGGTCATGGTCGATGGAGGAAAAGGCGTCGATCAGCGTCGCCAGGTCGTGGCCGGCGAGATTGGTCATCAGGCGCGCCAGCTCGTCGTCGGAGCGCCGGTCGATCAGCGCGCTCGCCGGGCCCTGGTCGCCGATCTCGTCGGTCAAGCGCTTCCGCCATGCGGCGCCGCCCTGGAAGGCGAGCGCCGAATAGAGCTGGTTGGGGCAGCGGTCGATCCAGTCGCGCAACCGCTCGCCGCCGGGCTCGTGGAAGGCCTCTTCCAGCAGCGCGCCATATTTCAGCACGCGCACTTCCCAGCCCATCCCCTCGAACAGCGCGGTGATGCGCTCGTAGAGGCCCTCGCGCACCACTGCGTCGAGGCTCTGGCGGTTGTAGTCGATCACCCACCAGCAGTTCCTCAGTCCCTGCTTCCAGCCTTCCAGCAGGCACTCGAAGATGTTGCCCTCGTCCAGTTCGGCATCGCCGACCAGCGCCACCATGCGCCCCTCCGGCCGGCCGTGGGCGAGCCCGTGCGCCTTGAGGTAGTCCTGCACCAGGCTGGCGAAGACGGTGACGGCGGCGCCGAGGCCGACCGAGCCGGTCGAGAAATCGACGTCGTCGGTGTCCTTGGTGCGCGACGGATAGGACTGCGCGCCGCCGAGCGAGCGGAAGTTCATCAGCTTGTCGCGCGTCTGGTTGCCGAAGAGATACTGGATGGCGTGGAAGACCGGGCTGGCGTGCGGCTTGACGGCGACGCGGTCCTCGGGCCTGAGCACGGCGAAATAGAGCGCCGTCATGATGGAGACGAGCGAGGCCGAGGAGGCCAGGTGGCCGCCGACCTTCAGTCCGTCGGTGTTTTCGCGCAGGTGGTTGGCGTTGTGGATCGTCCAGGCGGCGAGCCACAGGACCTTCCGCTCAAGCTGGCGGATGAGGTCGAGATCGCTGGGATGGGTCATGGCGTACCTTCCGCTGCCAGCTTAGCACGCGCGCGCCGCCGGCGATCGGGATCACGCGCCTTTCTTCGCCGGCCACAGATAGACGAGCAGCAGCAAGGCCGGCCCCAGCGTCAGCGCCGCATCGGCAAGGTTGAAGATGAACAACGTCCAGTTGCCGAAATGCAGGAGCAGGAAGTCGGTGACGTAGCCGAGGCGCAGCCGGTCGATCAGGTTGCCGATGGCGCCGCCCAGAATCAGCGCAAATCCCGCCGCCGCCAGCCTGCCGCCCTCGCGGTTGTAGCGCCCAGAAGAGGAGCACGATCGCCGTCACCGCCAGCGGCAGCAGGATCAGGGCGAAGCCCGATCCGGCGAACATCGAGAAGGCGATGCCGGTATTGCGCACATGCAGCAGCGTGAGGATAGGCAGCACGTCGATGGGCGGATGGTCCTCCGGCAGCCGCGCCTGGACGACGAGCTTGGCTGCCTGGTCGATCGCCACGACGGCCGCGGTGATGCCGAGCCCGAAGGCGGAGAGGGGCCCCGGCGGCTTTGCATGCGAATGAATTTCACCCATCGAGCGTCAGCGCCCCGCGCCGGATCTCGAACAGCATGACGGCTGTGGCGATGGCGAGGTTGAGCGAGTCGGCCTTGCCGGCCATGGGGATCTTCACCAGCGTCCTGCACAGCGCCGCGGCGTCCGCCGTCAGCCCGGCCTGCTCGCCGCCCATGACCAGGAGCACGGGCCCGCGATAGTCAGCCGCGCGATAATCGACCGTGCCGGAGAGGTGCGTGCCCACCACCGGTCCCGGCCAGCGCCGCGCCAGCTTGGCGAAGTCGGCGATCGTCGCCCGTGCCAGCGGCACCGCGAAGATCGACCCCATGGTGGCGCGCACCGCCTCCACCGAAAAAGGATCCACCGTGTTGCCGACCAGGATCACGCCCTTGGCGCCGACCGCGTCCGCCGTGCGCACGATGGTGCCGAGATTGCCGGGGTCGCGCACCGCTTCGAGCGCCACCCAGACGTCGGCGCCGGAGGGCCGGATGGCGTCGACCGCGGTCAGCCGCTGCTCGAAGACGCCGAGCACGGTCTGCGGATTGTCGCGCCGGCTGATCTTTTCGAGCACCGCCGCGCTGACCGCGATCACGCTGCCGCCCTGGCCTCGAGCGGTGGCGGCAAGCCGCTGCACCAGCGGCTGGCTCTCCACCGCGCCGGCATGGACCAGCGTGCGGATCGTCCAGCCGGCCTCGACCGCGTCGGCCACCAGCTTCAGCCCCTCGGCGAGGAAGAGGCCGCTTTCCTTGCGGTTCTTGGGCAACGCCAGCCCGCGGATTTCCTTGACGATCGGGTTGGTCAGGCTGGTGATCTGCTTCGCCGGCGCCGGCGGCGTCTGGGGGTCAGGCATGGCGTGCCTCGCCGCGATGGTCCTCTCCCCCCGTGTGGGCAGGGCCGTTGCCTGTGGCACGGCGCCGAACCCTCTCCCCTTGCGGGAGAGGGTGGACCGCGCAGCGGTCCGGGTGAGGGGGGTGGGCACGGCCGTGCCGGTACGCCTCACCCTGTCCCTCTCCCGCAAGGGGAGAGGGGGCGAATGCGGCAGACTCCGCCTTCATCCAGCCGGGCGAGAGGACATCACCAATTGCGATTGGCCTCCCCTCAAGGGGGAGGCTCAGCGGAGCGTGCAGCGCGCTCATGCCGACCACCGGCTGAACAGAGAGGTGGAGAGCGCCCGCCCGCCGCCTTCTTCGCGGAGAATCAGCTCGCCCGATTCGAGCAGGCCGCCTGCGCCGGCCATCGCCTCGGCCGTCACCTCGTCGATCGAATAGAACGAGGCGCGGATCGAATAGGCGGTGAGGATCAGGAACAGCGGGCTGTCGGAAAGCAGGCCGCGGCAGGCTCCGACCATGGCCTTGAGGTGCGTGAAGATGTCCCATACCTCGCCCTTCGGCCCGCGGCCGAATTTCGGCGGGTCGAGGATGATGCCGTCATAGCGGTTGCCGCGCCGGCCCTCGCGCTCGACGAATTTCACCGCGTCCTCGCAGATCCAGCGGATCCTGAGGGCCTCCAGCCCAGCCCAGCGCCTGGTTCTCGCGCGCCCAGCCGATCGCCTTCTTGGAGGCGTCGATATGGGTCACCTCGGCGCCGGCCCTGGCCGCCACCAGCGAGGCGACGCCGGTATAGCCGAACAGGTTGAGCACCTTCACCGGCCGCCCGGCCCTGGCGACCGCGTCCCTGATCCATTGCCAGTGGGTCGCCTGCTCGGGGAACACGCCGACATGGCGGAAGTTGGTGAAGCGGCCGAAGAAGGGGATGCCGTCCCAGGCCATCGGCCACGTCTCGCCGAGCGGCTTGCCGTAGCGCCAGCGCCCGTCCGCCTCCTCGTCGCCGATGCCGACGAACTTGGCGTCGGCCCTCAGCCACTCCGCTGCCGGCCGTCGCGGCGTCCACAGCGCCTGCGCCTCCGGCCGCACGATGGTGTAGGGGCCGTAGCGCTCCAGCTTCTCGCCATTGCCCGAATCGAGGAGGGCATAGTCGGCCCAGCCCTCGGTCTCCAGCATCACCGGCGCCTTGCGGGCCAGCTTGCCGGTGGTTCGAGCGTGTTGACTGTTGGCTGCGTTGTTGTTTGTCACCCTGGCCTTTTAGCCGAAGTCCGCATCGGATGTCGCCATCGGAGAGCGCGCAAACGCGCGCTTGCCGCCTTCCTGCCGTCACGTTAGGGTCGCGCCAAAAGCAGCGCGCGAACCCGCGCGTGGGCCACCGGTTCTGGCTGCGGTCCAGCACCAGCGATCAACACGAGCGGAACCGCCTGCCGCGGTCTTCCCGGGGGAGGGCAGACTTATGGAAATGACCGGCCGCTATCAGATCCCGGCACCGCGGGACAAGGTCTGGGCAGCCCTCAACGATCCGGTCGTGCTCAAGGCGTGCATTCCCGGCTGCGAGGCGCTGGAGAAGGTCTCCGACACGGAGATGACCGCGACCGTGAAGGCCAAGGTCGGTCCGGTCTCGGCTACCTTCACCGGCACCGTCACGATCACCAATATCGACCCGCCCAATGGCTACACCATCGCCGGCGAGGGCAAGGGCGGCCCCGCCGGCTTCGCCAAGGGCGGTGCCGACGTGGCGCTCTCCGACGACGACGGCGTGACGCTGCTCACCTACGCCGTCAAGGCCCAGGTCGGCGGCAAGCTCGCCCAGCTCGGCGCCCGCCTGATCGACGCCACCGCCAAGCAGATGGCCGACCAGTTCTTCGCCGCCTTCGTCAAGGAAGTGAGCAGCGAGGATGCCTTCACCCGGGTCGAGCACGAGGTCGAGGAGGTCATCAAGATCGCCGAGGAACGCGCCGAGGGCGCCGCCGCGCGCAACTTTCTCGGCGGCCCCCAGATGTGGGGGCTGGTTGCGCTCGCCGCCGTCATCGTCGTCCTGCTCATCTTCTTCCGCTGAGGGGGGCGCCCATGTCCCGCGTCGAGATGACCGTCAACGGCCGGAGCGTTGCGGCCGATGTCGAGGACCGCACGCTGCTCTCCGACTATCTGCGTGAGCATCTCGGTCTCACCGGCACCCATGTCGGCTGCGACACCTCGCAGTGCGGCGCCTGCCTGGTGCTCCTCGACGGCGTCGCGGTGAAATCCTGCACCCTGTTCGCCGCCCGCGCCGCCGGCGCCCGCGTGACCACCATCGAGGGCCTCTCCTCGGGGGCGACGCTGCATCCCATGCAGCAGGCGTTTCACGAGAACCACGGCCTGCAATGCGGCTTCTGCACGCCGGGCATGATCATCAGCGCCATCGACATGGTCCGCCGCCTCGGCACCAAGCTCGACGAGGCGACCATCCGCCGCGAGCTGGAAGGCAATATCTGCCGCTGTACGGGCTACCAGAACATCGTCAAGTCGATCGCCGCTGGCGCCGCGGCGATGGCAAGCGCCCGCTAGGGTCCCAAGGGGAGGGGGCGCCGATGTACGAGACCCGCTATCACAGGCCTGAGAGCCTCGCTGAAGCGGCGGCCCTGTTCGCCGCTGCCGAAGAGGGCCGCTATCTCTCCGGCGGGCAGACGCTGATCCCCACCATGAAGCAGCGTCTGGCGGCGCCCACCGACGTCATCGACCTCACGGCAATCGCCGAGCTCAAGGGCATCGAAGCCACCGGCGAAGCGGTTGTGATCGGCGCCGCCACGACCCACGCCCAGGTCAATGGCTCCGCCGCCGTCAGGGAGGCGATCCCCGCGCTGGCCGACCTCGCCGGCATGATCGGGGATCCGGCGGTGCGCGAGATGGGCACCATCGGCGGGTCGCTCGCCAACAACGATCCCGCCGCTGATTATCCGGCCGCCGTGCTGGCGCTGGGCGGCACCATCCACACAACCAGGCGGACGCTCGCGGCGGAGGCATTCTTCGCCGGCCTGTTTGCCACCGCGCTGGAAGAGGGTGAGATCGTCACCCGCGTCACCCTGCCAGTGCCGGCCAGGGCCGCCTACCGCAAGTTCCGCAACCTCGCCTCGCGCTATGCCTTGGCCGGCGTTTTCGTCGCCCGCATGCAGGACGGCGCGGTCCGTGTCGGCGTCACCGGCGCCGGGGCGAGCGGCGTCTTCCGCGCCACGGCGATGGAAGAGGCGCTTGCCGCATCCTTCTCGCCTGCGGCCATCGACGCGGTCGCCGTCGATCCCGCCGGCCTGCTGTCGGACATCCACGCCTCGGCCGTCTATCGCGCCAATCTCGTCAAGGTGATGGCCAAGCGGGCCGTCGCGGCAGCCGGGTAGCGGCACCGGCGAAAGGCCTGCCCGGCTTCAACCGACGATCAGGTGCCAAAGGGACGCGGTCAGGACGAGCGCGGCGGCCATCGTCGCCGCTGCAAGGATGATCGCTGCGAGATTGCGCCGGACCAGAGAAGCCGCCGCCCCGGCATCGGCGCGCAGACGGGGCGTCGCGCGCCAATGCGTGGCGAGCATGGCCGCGCCCGTGGCCGAAGCGACCAACGGCAGCAGAAGGAAGAGGACGGCCGCCAGTGGCTGGGTCATCCAGCCACTGATCCAGGTGAACAGAATCGTGGCGGTTCGCGCCGGCTCGAATTGGGCGGGCTGCAGGTGGCGCACGATGTCGATCGCAAGAATCGCGAGGGGCGGAGCGATGAACAGCGTCGCCGCGACAGCGCTCGGCGCCAGGTGACGATTTGCCGATGTGGCTCGGGTTGCTTTCATGTGCGCAGTGCAGCCGGGAAATGTGGTTTGAGTTTGGCCGGGCGTGTGGGCAAAGGCGGCGCGGTTTTCGGGTGGCTCGCGCGGCGCCGCGAGCGCAGCTATGATCGCCGAACCCGCCTCCGGAACGGCAGCCACGCCCATGCGCCTCGAATTCCTCATCACCTCGCTCATCGTCGTTGCCGCTCCCGGCACCGGCGTCCTCTACACGCTTGCCGCCGGGCTGACGCGCGGCTCGCGTGCCAGCGTCGTCGCCGCCTTCGGCTGCACGCTCGGCATCATCCCCCACATGGCCGCCGCCATCCTCGGCCTCGCCGCGCTGCTCCATGCCAGCGCCGTCGCCTTCCAGATCTTCAAGTATGTCGGCGTCGCCTACCTGCTCTACCTCGCCTGGATGACGCTCAAGGAGCACGGCACCCTTCAGGTCGAGCAGCAGCCGGGCAGGCGCTCCTCGCTCCAGGTGATCGTCACCGCCATCCTGATCAACTTCCTCAATCCCAAGCTGTCGATCTTCTTCATGGCCTTCCTGCCGCAGTTCATCGATGCCGGCGAGGCCCATCCGCTGGCCCGCATGGGCGAGCTCAGCGCCGTCTTCATGGCGATGACCTTCGTCGTCTTCGTCGGCTACGGCCTGTTTGCCTCCGCCGTGCGCGACCACGTCATCTCGCGCCCGCGCGTGCTCACCTGGATGCGCCGCACTTTTGCCGCCGCCTTCGTGGCGCTCGGCGCCAAGCTGGCCTTCGCCGACCGCTGAGCTTCGTTATCCCCGCCAGCGGCGGCCGGTGAGCGACACGGCGAAGCGCGTCGGCTGGCGCGCAAACGCGGCGATGCCGGCCAGCGCCGCGTCCTCCTTGGTGATGATCGAGGTCGCCATGCGCTCCATCAGCCGCGTGTGCGGCCATTTGGCCAGGAACGCCTCGCGGAAGCCGCCCGATTTCAGCACCGGGGCGATCCTGGCGGTGATGCCGCCGGCCAGGAACACGCCGCCGGTCGGCATGAACACCAGCGCCAGGTTGCCGGCCACCCGGCCGAGATGCATGGCGAACAGCGACAGGGTTTCGGAGGCCTGCGGGCTGGCGCCGGAAAGCCCCGCCTCGGTCACGTCCTTGGGCGTCGTCAGCTCAGGCCTGACCCCGTCGCTGGCGCATACCGCCCGGTAGAGGCGCACCATGCCGGCGCCGCAGAGCAGCGTCTCGGCGCCGATGCGCCCGCCGGTGCGCTCCACATGCGGCCAGATGGCGAAGTCGCGCTCGCTCACCGGCGACAGGTCGATGTGCCCGCCTTCGCCCGGCACCGGCACCCAGGTGTCGCGCGCCTTGACCAGCGCCCCGGCGCCGAGCCCGGTGCCCGGCCCGAGCACGACGCGGGCGCCGTCGGCGGTCATCTCGCCGGCGCCGATCGGATCGATGTCGCCGGCCGTCAGTCCCGGCAGGGCCAGCGACTGCGCCTCGAAGTCGTTGAGCAGCACCATTTCGGCGAGGCCGAAGCGGGCGACCGTCTTCTTCGGCTCCACCACCCACGGGCAGTTGGTCAGCGGCACCCGGTCGCCGGAGATCGGCCCGGCCAGCGCCAGCATGGCCGATTGCGGGCGGGCACCGCCCTTGTCGATCACCACCGCCTCGATGGCGTCGTCGATCGAGGCGAAGTCGGCGGTGTGCACGTTGGGGTAGCGCACCACCGGGCCGGTCTCGTCGGGGACCAGCGAGAAGCGCGCATTGGTGCCGCCGATGTCGCCGATCAGCACCGGGAAGGGCAGGTGGTCGAGGTGCCGGCCGATGGCCGCGTCTACTTTGCCCATGAGGGCCTATTCCTTGATGTAGGGCTTGCCGTCGGCGGCCGGTGGCCGGGCGCGGCCGACGACGCCCGCGACCAGAACGATGGTGGCAATATAGGGCGCCATCGCCAGGAATTCGGAGGGGATCGGCGTCTGCAGGATCGCCAGCTTCTGCTGCAGCGAATCGGCGAAGCCGAAGACCAGCGCCGCCATCAGCGCGCCGACCGGGTGCCAGCGGCCGAAGATCATGGCGGCCAGCCCGATGAAGCCGCGCCCGTTGGTCATGTTGATGTCGAAGCGGCCGACGGAACCGAGCGTGAACCAGGCGCCGGCGAAGCCCGCCACCATGCCGCCGATGGTCAGGTTGATGAAGCGCACGCGATAGACGTTGATGCCGAGCGTGTCGGCGGCCTCCGGGTGCTCGCCGACGGCGCGGGCGCGCAGGCCCGAGCGCGTGTGGAACAGGTAGTAGGTCGACCCGGCGATCAGGATGGCGGCGCCGTAGACGAAGATGTTCTGCTGGAAGAAGACGCGCCCGATGATCGGCAGGTTGGCGAGGAAGGGAATGTCGATGCCGGGGAAGATCGGCGCGTTGTTCAGCTCCCTGTGCACGGTCAGCACCTGGCTGGTGACATAGGAGGTGAGGCCCAGCGCGAACAGGTTCACCGCCACGCCGGCGATGATCTGGTCGACCCGGTAGGTGATCACCAGCACGCCGAGCGCCAGCCCCATCAGCCCGCCGACGATGATCGCCGCGACCAGGCCGATGGTCCCGGCTGCGGTCGCCGGGGCCAGTCCTAGCTGCACGAAAAGGTCGACAGGACCGGCCATTTGCATGACCGAGCCGACGATGGCGCCGGTGAAGGCGCCGGAGAGCAGCATGCCCTCGATGCCGATATTGACCACCGCGACCCGCTCCGACAGCGTGCCGACCAGCCCGCCGAGGGCGATCGGAACCGCGCGCACCACGGTCGCCTCCAGCATGCCGGTCAGGTTGAACTGCTTGCCGGCGGTCGCCCACACCAGGAACGTCGTCACCGCCAGGATGAGGCCGATGCCGAGATAGAGGCTGGAGCGTCTGGCGCCGCCGCGCACGAACTGCCGTGCGCCGAGAAAGGCCAGGATCGCCGCGACCGCATAGCTGTAAGGCGATGCCGGCACGGTGAGGTCGGGCAGCGCGAACAGGTCGCCGTTGAGCGCCAGGCGGAAGGTCGCCTCGCCGGAGGATTCAGCGCCGAAGACCGCTGCCACGAACACCGCCAGCGCCAGCAGCAGCCAGCCGATGATCAGCGCCTGGCGGCGCTGGAGGACGTCGAGGTCGGCGCGGCCGGTCATGGCTGTGTCGGTCACTGCCATCGCCTCAGGTTCCTGCCGTCTTGCGCTTGCGGAACGCCCACGGGAAGGCCGCCTTCATGAGGAGCGGCGCCGCCACGAAGACGATGATCAGCGACTGGATGATGGCGATCAGGTCAATGCGCACCCCGGCCGCCACCTGCATCTGTCGTCCGCCGGCATCAAGCGCTCCGAACAATATGCCGGCGAGCAGCACGCCGACCGGATGCGATCGTCCGAGCAGCGCCACGGCGATGGCGTTGAAGCCGACGCCGCCGGAGAAGCCGGGCGATGCCCGGCCGAGCACGCCGAGCACCTGGTTGGCCCCGGCGAGACCCGCGAGCCCGCCGGAAATCGCCATCACCGCGACGATGATCAGGCCCGAACGCATGCCGGCATAGCGCGCCGCGCTCGGGTTGAGGCCGCTGGCGCGGAACTCGAAGCCGAGCGTCGTGCGGAACAGCAGCCAATAGACCAGGATTACCATCAGGATGGTGATGATGATGCCGGCGTTGAGCCTCAGATTCGGGTCGAGCCAGGTCAGCAGCTTGGGGAGTTCCGCGCTGTGCAGCACCGAGGAGGAGATCGGATCGTGGCGCCCCGGCTTCTGGATCGGCGGATTGCGCAAGAGGTAGTTGGTGAGCTGCACCGCGATCAGGTTGAGCATGATCGTCGTGATCACCTCATGCGCCCCGGTCGAGGCTTTCAGCCAGCCGGGGATCGCCGCCCAGGCGGCGCCGGCCACGATACCGGCGAGAAGCGCCAGCGGCAGGTGGATCACGGCCGGCAGGCCGGCGAAGGAGAAGCCGACGACTACCGCCGCCATACCGCCGGCGATCACCTGGCCTTCGGCGCCGATATTGAACAGGCCGGCGCGGAAGCCGAGCGCCACCCCGAGCGCGGCCAGTGTCACCGGAGCGGCCGCCGTCAGCGTTTCGGAGATCGCCGAAAGCGAGCCGAACGAGCCGGCGAACAGCGCCCCGTACGCCTCGCCGACGGTCGGAATATTGACGCCGGTGAGCAGCATGACGACGGCGCCCAGCACCATCGCCACCACCACCGCCAGCACCGGCACGACGACGAGCTGCTCGAAATCGAAACGCGATGCCGTGGTGCGCCGCAGCACCTCCTCGGACATCGTCTCCTGGCGCATATAGTCGCTCACGCCGCCGCTCCCGCGCCGGCCATCGCCAGGCCGATCTCGCCCAGGCTCACTTCGCCGGCCTTGAATGAGCCGGCGATCCGCCCGCGGAACATCACCAGGATGCGGTCGGATAGTGCCATGATCTCGTCGAGTTCGGTCGAAACGATCAGCACGCCGACGCCGCGGTCGCGCGCCTCGATGATGCGCTTGTGGATATATTCGATCGAGCCGACGTCGATACCGCGCGTCGGCTGGGCGGCGATCACCAGCTTGACCTCGCGCGAAAGCTCGCGCGCCACGATCAGCTTCTGCTGGTTGCCGCCCGAGAGGTGGTTGGCCAGGCTGTAGATCGATGGCGTACGCACGTCGAAATCGATCACGTTCTTGACGCACACATTGTGCACCGCCGGCCAGTCCATGCTGAAGCCGTGCGAGTAGGGTTCGTCGTAATAGCTGTCGAGCACCATGTTCTCGGCGATGTCGAACTCGCCGATCATGCCCGAGCGCTGGCGGTCCTCGGGGATGTGGGCGATGCCGGCGAGGTGGCGCTGGCGCGCCGAATCCCGGGTGATGTCCCGCCCGAGAAACGCGACCTTGCCGTACACCGGCATTCGCAGGCCGGTCAGTGCCTCGACCAGCTCGGTCTGGCCGTTGCCCTGGACGCCGGCAATGCCCACCACCTCGCCCTCGTGCACCGTCAGGTCCACCCCACGGACGGCCAGCTCCTGGCGTTCGTTGGTGGCAGCAAGGCCGGTGACCTCGAGCAGCGCGCGGCCGGGCTTGGCCGCCTGTTTGTCCACCGCGAAGGTGACCGCGCGGCCGACCATCATCTCGGCCAGCTCCGCTTCGGTCGCCGTCTTCGGATCGGCCTCGCCGACCACCTTGCCGGCCCTGAGCACGTTGATGCGGTCGGCGACCTCGAGCACCTCGTGCAGCTTGTGGGTGATGAACACCAGCGCCTTGCCGGCGTCGCGCAGCGACCGCACGATGCCGAAGAATTCGGTCACTTCCTGCGGGGTGAGCACCGCCGTCGGCTCGTCGAAGATGAGCACGTTGGCGGAGCGGAACAGCACCTTGATGATTTCGACGCGCTGCTGGATGCCGACCGGGATCTCCTCGATGATGGCGTCCGGGTCGACGTTGAGCCCGTGTCGGGCGCTGATCGTACGCACCTGCTCGCGCGCTTTTGCGAGGTCGAGATGGTCGAATGCGCCGACCGGCTCGACGCCGAGCACCACGTTTTCGGCGACCGTGAACACCGGCACCAGCATGAAGTGCTGATGCACCATGCCGATCCCGGCGCGGATGGCGTCGCCGGCGCCGTTGAAGCGGGTCGGCGTGCCGTCGATGATGATCTCGCCCTCGTCCGGCCGGTAGAGGCCGGAGAGTACGTTCATCAGCGTCGTCTTGCCGGCGCCGTTCTCGCCCAGCATGCCAAGCACTTCGCCGGCACGGATATGGAGGTTGATGGCGTCGTTGGCGACCAGATCACCGAAGCGCTTGGTGATGCCGCGGAGTTCGATGTCCAAGCTTCAGCACCCCCGCCTCTCGGCCGGCTCCCGCGCGCCCCGGAACCGCCGACTTGGGAACGCACCCGCCGCGTCCAATTGGGGACGCGGCGGGCGATGACGATGGCAGTTCAGGCTGTCGCCTACATGCCGACCTTGATCGAGCCGTCGATGATGCCGGCCTTGATCTTGGCGATCTCGTCCTTGAGAGCGGCCGGAACCGCCGCATCGAAGTCGTGGAACGGAGCCAGATCGACGCCGCCGTCCTTCAGGTCGCCGACGATGACGCCGCCCTTGAAGGTGCCCTTGAAGGCCTCGGTGACGGCTTCCTTGGTCGTCGAGTCGACCTTCTTCAGCACCGACGACAGGAACACGCCCTTGTGGTCCGGGTCGGTGGCATACTGGTCGGTGTCGACGCCGATGATCTTCAGCTTGTCGGCGCCCATCTCCGCGGCCAGCGCCGCCGGGCCCTGGCCGACCTTGCCGGCCACCGGCAGGATGATGTCGGCACCTTCATCGACCATGCTCTTGGCAATGTCCTTGCCCTTGTCGATGGAGTTGAAGTCGCCGACGAACACGCCGTCCTTCTTGGCCGGATCCCAGCCGAGCACCTTCACCTTGGTGCCCTTCACCTTGTTGTAGTAGTCGGCGCCCCATACGAAGCCGTCCATGAAGTCGGTCACCGGGCCGCCGATGTTGATGCCGCCGAAGGTGCCGAGCACGCCGGTCTTGCTCATGCCGGCGGCGAGATAGCCGGCGAGGAAGGCCGCCTGGTTGGTGGCGTAGACTTGGCCGAGCACGTTCGGGATCGTCGGGTCATAGGCGTAGTCGACGATCGTGTACTTGATGCCGGGGTTGGCCTCTGCCGATGCCTTGGTGGCGTCGCCGAGCAGGAAGCCGACGGTGACGATGACGTCGCACTTGGCCTGCACGAACGACTGCAGGTTCGGCACGTAGTCGGTCTCGGCCTTCGACTCGAGCAGCTTGGTCTCGAAGCCGCCTGCCTTGGCGGCGTCCTGGACGCCCTGCCAAGTGTATTGGTTGAAGCCCTTGTCGTCGACGCCGCCCGTATCGGTGACGGCGCAGGCGAGGAACGCAAAGGCCGGCGCATTCATGGCCCCCATCCACGCGACGGTGGCAAGAGCGGCAAGGGACGTGGTGATAATCCTGCGGTTCAACTGACCCTCCTTCAGATTTACGAGGCCAAATCTCCCTTCGGGCCGCACCGGCTGGAACCGCCGGAGCCCTTCCCGTCAAGGGCGTGGGCGCAACTCTCGCATTTTCATCTGCCGCCGCCAAGACGCCTCGCTCGGCTCGCGTGACGCGCTGTGGCAAAGGCGCTAGAAAACCGGCACCTGCCCCATCCGGGCATGGCGGGAGAGGCGCCGATGGACAAGGAACTCTATGCGGCTGCGCGGGCGGTGCGCGCGCACGCGCATGCGCCTTATTCCAGGTTCCATGTCGGCGCCGCCGTGCGCACGGCGGCCGGCACCATCCATGCCGGCGCCAACGTGGAAAACGCCTCCTATCCGGAAGGCTGGTGCGCCGAAACCTCGGCCATCGCGCAAATGGTCGCGGCCGGCGGCAGCGATGCCGCGCGGCGCATCGTCGCCGTCTCGGTCGTCGCCGAGCGCATCGATGGCCGGCTCACCACGCCCTGCGGCGGCTGCCGCCAGCGCCTGGCCGAGTTCGCCGGGCCGGACACGCCCATCGACGTCATCGACCCGTCGGGCGAGGGGCGGACCTTCACCATGCGCGAGCTGCTGCCGTCTGCGTTCGACATGGAGGGACGATGAGGCGAGGGGAAAGAGGTTTCGTGTCCCGGGCGCAGCGCAGCACGAAGTGGTGCGCTGCCGAACCGGGACCCAGGGGCCGGATGGACCCCGGCTCTGCGTTGCACCGTTTCACACTGCAGCGCCTCCGGGGAACGGGCCCACGTACAACCGAAGACAGGGGGCCAGTGTGAGCAATTTTCTCCCCCAGGAAATCATCCGCAAGAAGCGCGACGGCGGGGTGCTGTCGGCCGAGGAAATCGCCTTCATGGTTGCCGGCCTCACCAAGGGCACGGTGAGCGAGGGCCAGGTCGCCGCCTTCGCCATGGCGGTCTTCTTCCGCGGCATGACACGCGACGAGGCGGTGGCGCTCACCCTGGCCATGCGCGATTCCGGCGAGGTGCTCGACTGGTCGCACCTTCCCGGTCCGGCGCTCGACAAGCATTCCACCGGCGGCATCGGCGACAACGTCTCGCTCATGCTCGCCCCGGCGCTCGCTGCCTGCGGCGCCTATGTGCCGATGATCTCCGGCCGTGGCCTCGGCCACACCGGCGGCACCCTCGACAAGCTCGATTCCATCCCCGGCTACCGCACCCAGCCGGACCTCGACCGGCTCAAGCAGGTGGTCGCCGAAGTCGGCTGCGCCGTCATCGGCCAGACCGCCGATCTCGCGCCCGCCGACAAGCGCCTCTACGCCATCCGCGACGTCACCGCGACGGTCGAATCGATCCCGCTGATCACCGCCTCGATCCTGTCCAAGAAGCTTGCTGCCGGCCTCGCCGGCCTGGTGCTCGACGTCAAGACCGGCACCGGCGCCTTCATGCAAAGGCGGGAGGATTCGCGCGGGCTCGCCGAGAGCCTGGTTGCGGTCGCCAACGGCGCCGGCATGAAGACCAGCGCCCTCATCACCGACATGAACGAGCCGCTCGCCTCGGCCGCCGGCAATGCCGTCGAGGTGATGAACGCCGTGGAGTTCCTCAAGGGCAATCCCGACGGCCGGCTCTACCAGGTCACCGTCGCGCTCGGCGGCGAGCTGCTCGCCTCCGGCGGCCTCGCCACCGACGATGCCGAGGGCCGCACCATGATCGAGGCGGCCTTCACCTCCGGCCGGGCGGCGGAGATCTTCGGCAGGATGGTCGCCGTCCTCGGCGGCCCGGCCGATTTCATGGAGAAGCCGGAGAAGCATCTCAAGGCCGCGCCGCTCGTCCGTCCGGTCATGGCTGAGCGCGCCGGCACGGTGACGGAGATCGACACCCGCGCCATCGGCATCGCCGTGGTGGCGCTCGGCGGCGGGCGCCGGAAGCCCGAGGATTCGATCGACCATTCGGTCGGCTTCACCCGGCTCGCCGGCCTCGGCGGCGAAGTCGGTCCCGACGCGCCGCTGGCGCTGGTCCATGCCCGCGACGAGGCCGCCGCGGCCGAGGCCGCAGCGGCACTGAAGGCCGCCTACACGGTCGGCGAAGCGGCCCCCGCGACGGCGACGACCATCTACGAGCGCATCGGGCCGTAACGGCGTTTACCCGCCGTTAACGCCGGACAAAGCCGGCCAAAATGCCGCATTAACGTTGATTGCAGAGCGCCCCTTCGGGGGTGCCGGCCGCGCGCTATCTTGTTGCTCAAGGGGACGGGCCAAACGCGGGTTTGGCATGGGCAACGATCACAACGAGGCTCTGGAAGCGCTTCTCGCCGCTATCGACAAGCGGCTGGAGACTGCGCCGGTCGTCGAGCGGCGTGCGGAGGACCGGCGCGCTCAGCCCGGCGAGAAGCCGGTCGATGGTCGCCGTGCGGACGGCCCCGTCAGCGGCGCCTTCGCCTATTGGGAATCGAAGCCCGGCCCCAAGGATTGACCGCCTAGAGAAAACTCATCCCGTGCCGCCCCGGCTTGAGCCCGAGGTGCGCGGCAATCGTCTCGCCGATATCGGCAAAGCCGCGCCGGCCGATGGCCTTGCCCGCCTGCCCGTATCTTAGCGCCGACGATCGGCACATGCTCGCGCGTGTGGTCGGTGCCGCGCCAGGTCGGGTCGTTGCCGTGGTCGGCGGTAAACAGCATCAGGTCGCCGTCGCGCATCACCGACAGAAGCTCCGGCACCCGCGCGTCGAAGGCCTCCAGCGCCGCCGCATAGCCGGCGACGTCGCGGCGATGGCCGTAGAGCGTGTCGAAATCCACATAGTTGGCGAAGACGAGGTCGCCGTCACCCGCCAGTGACGCCGCTTCGATCGTGCGGTCGATGAGCGCGTTGTCGTTCGGCGCCTTGAGGATCGTCCCGGTGCCGCGATGGGCGAAGATGTCGCCGATCTTGCCGACCGAGAGCACGGTGCGGCCGGCTTCGGTCAGCCGGTCGAGCAGCGTCGGCTCCGGCGGCGGCACCGCATAGTCGCGCCGGTTCGCCGTGCGCTTGAACGTCTCCACCGTCTCGCCGACGAAGGGCCGCGCGATCACCCGCCCGACATTCAGCGGATCGCACAGGCGGCGCGCCACGAGGCACACCTCGTAGAGCCGCTCCAGCCCGAAATGGGTCTCGTGCGCGGCGATCTGGAGGACCGAGTCGGCCGAGGTGTAGCAGATCGGCTTGCCCGTCCTGATGTGCTCCTCGCCCAGCTCCTCGATGATCGGCACGCCGGAGCCATGCTTGTTGCCGAGGATGCCGGGAAGCTTGGCTTGCGTGATCAGCGCCTCGGTCAGCCCCGGCGGAAAGGTGGGCACGGTTTCGGGGAAATAGGTCCAGGCAAAGGACACCGGCACGCCGGCGATCTCCCAGTGGCCTGATGGCGTGTCCTTGCCGGTCGAGCTTTCCACGCCATAGCCATAGAGCGCTTCCGGTCCCGGCGGTGCCTCCAGCCCCGGCGGCAGGCTGCCGGTCGAAGCCTTGGCGGCCGCTCCGAGGCCGAGCCGCGTCAGGTTGGGGAGCTTCAGCGGCCCGGATCGCAGGCCCTCGCGGTCACGCCTGGCCCGCAGCGCAGGCGGCGGCGATATGGCCGAGCGTATCGGAACCGGCATCGCCGAAGGCCTCAGCGTCCTCGGCACCGCCGATGCCGAAGGAATCCATCACCAGCAGGAAAGCGCGCTTTGTCATCCGGCAGGGGTAGGCGCAAAGAAACCGGGATTCAATGGGGGATAAACCGTCCGCCCGGCGCCGTTTGGTTACCGCGGCCATCGCTCCGGGGCTAAGACAAGAACCACCCTAGGGCCGCACGAGAGGAGGAAATCCGCCATGGAAGGCGTCACCATCGTCAATCACCCGCTCGTGCAGCACAAGCTCACCCTGATGCGCGACAAGAACGCGCCCACCGCCCATTTCCGGCAGTTGCTGCGCGAGATCGCGCTGCTGCTCACCTACGAGGTGACCCGCGACCTGCCGCTCACCACCACCACCATCGAGACGCCGCTGGCCAAGATGGAATCGCCCATCCTGCAGGGCAAGAAGCCGGTCTTCGCCTCGATCCTCAGGGCCGGCAACGGCCTGCTCGAAGGCATGCTCGATCTCGTGCCCTCGGCCCGCGTCGCCCATATCGGCATCTACCGCGACCCCAAGACGCTCGAGCCGCACGAATATTACTTCAAGGCGCCGGAGGATATCGCCGACCGGCTGACCATCGTCGTCGACCCGATGCTCGCCACCGCCAATTCCGCCTCGGCCGCCATCAACCGGCTGAAGGCGCGCGGCGCCAAGGACATCCGCTTCGTCTGCCTGCTCGCCGCGCCCGAGGGCATCGCCCGCTTCCAGAAGGCCCAGCCCGGCATCCCGATCTACACCGCGGCCATCGACGAGCACCTGAACGACCACGGCTACATCGTCCCCGGCCTCGGCGACGCCGGCGACCGCCTCTACGGGACGAAGTAGGGACGGTTGCCGCTGACTCGTTCATTCCGAGAGACCATCAAGGCCCGTGCCGCTCGGGACGCCAAGTTCCGGAAAGCGCTGCGGGCCGAGGCAATCGACGCTGTGCAGGCGGGCGACCGTCGCATCGGCAAGGCTATGCTGCGCCTCGCCGGGATCGGTGAGCGTGTAGGGTGGGTTAGGCGCGAAGCGCCGTAACCCACCATCTGGGCAGCAGAACACTCGCTCGGTGGGTTACGCGCCTTGGGCGCTAACCCACCCTACGTGCTGCTCGGCACGAATGAGGGGGCCTGCGCGATCAAGCCGGGCCGTAGGTCAGCCGGACCACGTCCCCGGCGATCACGTCGCTGCCCAACAGGCGGAGCGGCGGCCGGGGGCCGGCGAAGAACGGCTTGCCGCGACCCACCACGACGGGGCAGAGGTAGAGGCGATACTCGTCGATGAGGCCAAGCTCGCTCAGACTGTGCGCCAGTTCCGGTCCGGCGACGTCGATCTCCCCCGTCAGCTCCGCTTTCAGCCCGCGTATCACCGTCTCGATGTCGTCCGAAACGAGGGTGGCGTTGGGGCCGACCGACGTCAGCGAGCGCGACACCACCCATTTCGGCTGGCTCCGCCACGCCGCGGCGAAGTCGCGCTCCTCGGCGACCCACTCAGGCAGGTCGTCGTCCCAGTAGCGCATGACCTCGTACATGCGGCGCCCGTAGACGCTGCCTGTCAGGCTTGCCACCAATTCGATGAAGTGACGGAAGAGCGCTGGCCCCGGCGCGAACTCCATGTGGTCGACGTAGCCGTCCAGGGACTGCATCATTCCGAAGACCAGCTTCGCCATGCGGCCTGTCCGTTCGAGGTTGCTGCCTCACCCGCCGCTGATCGCGGTCAGGACGAAGACTTGCGCGCCGGGGCGGAGCGGCGTGTCGAGCGCCGCCCGTTCCCCGTCGACGAAGACGTTCATGTGGCGGCGGATCGCCGGTGTCGAATCGACGATGCGGTCGCCCATCCCCGGCCAGTCCGCGTCGAGCGCCGCCACCATCTCGCGGATGCTCCCCGCCTGAACGGTGAGCCGCCGCGGCACGCCCGGAAACAGGTAGGTCAAGGCGCCGGCGAGCGTCACCGTCACGCTTGTCCCGGCGCCTTCGGTCGCCGCATGGGCGTTCGGCGCATCCATCGCGCCTACTCCACCACCATCGTCTCGACCGAGAGGATGGTCGGCAGGTTTTCGGCCACGGCCGTCCAGCTCTCGCCTTCGTCGGCGCTGGCATAGAGCGTGCCCGACGAGGTGCCGAAATAGACGCCGGCGGGGTCGAGCCGGTCGGTCGCCATCGCCTGGCGCAGCACGCCGTAGAAGACGTTCTCCTGCGGCAGGCCCTGGCGCATGTCCTGCCAGGTGGCGCCGCCGTCGCGCGTCCGCCACACCGCGGCCTTGGCGTCGGGCACGAAGCGGCCGCGGATGTCGCCGTTGAGCGGCAGCAGGAACAGCGTCTCGGGATCGCGCGGGTGCGCCGCCGCCGGGAAGCCGAAGGTCGAGGGCAGGCCCGCCTCGATGCTCTGCCAGCTCATCCCGCATCGTCCGAGCGATACATGCCGCAATGGTTCTGCTGGTAGAGCCGGTCGGTCATCCCCGGCGCCTTGACGACGCAATGCACGCACTGGCCGAATTCCGGGTAGCGCTGGTCCTCCGGATTGAAGTCGGCGCGGGTGCCCTTGTTGCGCGGCTCCCAGGTCTTGCCGCCGTCGGCCGAATGGAAGACGCCGGCTGCCGAGATGCCCACCCACATCCGGTCGTGGTTGTCCGGGTCGATCACCAGCGAATGCAGGATCAGCCCGGCGCCGCCCGGGTTCCATTGGGGTCGCGTCGGGTGGTCGCGCAGGCCCTTGACCTGTTCCCACGTCTGGCCGCCGTCGCCCGAGAGGAACAGCCCGGCCGGCTGCACGCCGGCATAGACGTAGCCATTGGCGACGCCCAGGCTCCAGCCGGAGACGATCGGCTCCTCGCCTTCGCCATAAGCGAGCCCCGCGCTCGAATGGCTCCACGTCGCGCCGAGGTCGTCCGACCGCCACACCGCCGGCCCGAACCAGGCATTGCCGCCGGCGCCGTAGATGGTGCCGGTCCTGGGGTCGCCGACCACATGGTTCATCGGCCAGGTCTCGCAGAACGGACCGCGCAGCGACCACGCGCGCCGGTCAGCGTCGCTTTCGGCGATGAAGACGCCCTTCTTGGTTCCAAGCAGAATCAGCACTTTGTCAGCCATGTGCGGCTTCCTCCCCTTGCGTTCGGCACGGCCTTCAACAGGACGACGACGAACGGCCGCGCAGCCATTCGACATGGAATTGTTCTTTTTATCATGGTGGCGGCCGGACCGCACAGCGCCGCCGGCACCCCGCGCTTTTTCCCGCGCGCAAGGCTTGATTGCCCTGCGCCTTCAATGGGAAGGGTAGAGCCAACCAAAACGGCATGCGGGGGAAACGCACCATGAAATACGGCGCCATCTATCCGAGCCTCAAGGGCCGCACGGTGCTGGTCACCGGCGGCGGTTCGGGCATCGGCGAATCGATCGTCGAGCACTTCGCCGCGCAAGGGTCGAAGGTCGCCTTCATCGATATTCAGGAGAAGGAATCGAAGGCCCTCATGGCCCGGCTGAAGCGCAAGCGCCAGAAGGTCCACTTCGAGCACGCCGACCTCACCGACATCGCAGCGATCAGACGAGCCGTCGCCAATGTACGCAAGGTCTTCGGGCCGATCACCATCCTGGTCAACAACGCCGCCCATGACGAGCGCCACACCCTCGATGAGGTGACGCCGGAATATTTCGACGAGCGCGTCGCGGTGAACCTCAAGCACCAGTTCTTCACCATCCAGGCAGTCGCGCCCGACATGAAGAAGGCCAGGAACGGGTCGATCGTGAACATCGGCTCCAATTCGTGGATGGTCGCTCATGGCGGCATGCCGGTCTATACGATGGCCAAGGCCGGCGTGCTCGGGCTCACCCGCGGGCTCGCCCGCGAGCTCGGCAAGTACAACGTCCGCATCAATCACATCGGCCCCGGCTGGATCCTGACACCGCGCCAGCTCAAGCTGTGGGCGACGCCGGAATCCCTCGAACAGCTCATGAAGGACCAGTGCCTCCAGCGCCAGCTGAAGGGCGACGATATCGCCCGCGCCGTGCTCTTCTTCGCTTCCGACGAGGCCTCCGCCGCCACCAACCAGACCTACGTCTTCGACGGCGGCTGGCTGTAGATCGGCCGACTTTCGAATCCACTGCGGCATCTATGGAGCCCCGCCTCCCCCCTCGAGGGGGAGGCCGGATTTCCCCGGTTTGCGTCAGCAAACCGGCCTTGGCAATCCGGGTGGGGGGTGCACCGTCGCGGGGAGGCAGGGCCACGATGGAGCCGGCCGCGCCGGCGCAGGCACGAGGCCGAATTCCCGCGCACGCAGCGCGCGCGTGTAAATTGGATTTGGTGTCGCCGTGGAAGGTGGATCGGCTGCTGGGGTTCCCATAAACCTTTCGTCAAATTGCGCCCGGCCGCTGGCGGTTTCTTAAGCGCTCGGCGCCATTATCGGCCGGTTCGCCCTGTTGAGCCGGAACTCGTGGCGTGCTTGGTCGCGTTGTCACCTTCGCCGTGGTCCTGTCGGCGCTCGCCGTCGCCGCGCCGCGGCTGGCGCCGGTGCTTCTGTCGGCGGTCGTCCACCCCGCCGGCGATGCGGTCGCAACGGACGCAGCACCCGCCGTGCACTCCGCCGCCCTGCCGCCGCCTCCGCCCCGACAGCCGCCCACACGAAACCACCCGCCGGGTGGCGCTCAGCGCCAATGCCGAGGGGCACTACGTTGCCGATGCCGTCATCGACGGCGGCCGCGTGGCGGTCATGGTCGATACCGGCGCCACCGCGGTCGCCCTCACCGACGCGACGGCGCGGCGGCTCGGCATCCATCCGGCGGCGAGCGACTATCGCGAGCGCCTGTCGACCGCCAACGGGGTCGTCCTGGCGGCGCGCGTCACCCTCGACGAGGTCCGCCTCGGCAATGTCGCGCTGCGCGACGTCACCGCGGTGGTCGTGCCCGGCGGCGCGCTGCCGGTCGATCTTCTCGGCATGAGCTTCCTCTCCCGCCTGTCGCGATTCGAGATCGCCGGCGGCCAGCTCGTCCTCTCCCAGTAGCCGAAGGCGTTCAGTCCGGTTATGAGTCGCGCCATGTCAGAGCGCCCCGTCCCCACTCTCGCCCCCAACAGCTACGCCTACGAGGTGACGCCGTTGGTCAAGCCCACCGGCTTCCGCGAATATGACGCCCGCTGGTGGTACGGCATTCCCGGCGATCCGCGCCCGCCCGAGCTCAACCTCAAGGGGGTGACCGCGCTCGGCCTCGGCCTCGGCACGCTGCTCCACGAGCTCGGCGCCGGCCCCGACGTGGTCACCGGCCACGACTACCGCTCCTATTCGGCAGCCATCAAGGCGGCGCTCGCCAATGGCCTCGTCGCCGCCGGCTGCCGGGTCCACGACATCGGCCTGGCGGTCACGCCGATGGCCTATTTCGCCCAGTTCGCCCTCGACGTGCCGGCGGTCGCCCAGGTCACCGCCTCCCACAACGAGAACGGCTGGACCGGCATCAAGATGGGCGCCGCCCGCCCGCTCACCTTCGGCCCCGACGAGATGGCGCGCTTCCGCGACATCGTGCTCTCGGCCGCCTTCGTCCCGCGCCCGGGCGGCACCTATATCGAGGTGCCCGACATGCGCGCCCGCTACATCGCCGACCTCACCGACCGGCCGAAATTCACCCGGCGGGTGAAGGCGGTCGTCGCCTGCGGCAATGGCACCGCCGGCGCCTTCGCTCCCGATGTGCTCGCCGCTCTCGGCGTCGATGTGGTGCCGCTCGACGTCGATCTCGACTGGACCTTCCCGCGCTACAATCCGAACCCCGAGGACCTCGAGATGCTGCACGCCATCGCCGATGCCGTGCGCGCCTCGGGCGCCGACATCGGCCTCGGCTTCGATGGCGATGGCGATCGCTGTGGCGTCATCGACGAGACCGGGGCGGAGATCTTCGCCGACAAGGTCGGCGTGCTCGTCGCCCGCGACCTGTCGACACGTCACAAGGCGGCGACCTTCGTCGTCGACGTCAAGTCGACCGGCCTCTACGCCACCGACCCGGTGCTTGCAGAGAACGGCGTCACCACCGACTATTGGAAGACCGGCCACTCCTACATCAAGCGGCGCGTGCGCGATCTGAACGCGCTCGCCGGCTTCGAGAAGTCGGGCCACTATTTCTTCAATCCGCCGATCGGCCGCGGCTATGACGACGCCCTCATCTCGGCCATCGCCATCCTCGACCTGCTCGACCGCAATCCTGCCGCGTCGCTGTCGGCGCTCGCCGCCGGCCTCGAGCGCACCTGGTCGTCGCCGACCATGTCGGCCACCTGCCCGGACGAGGACAAGTACGCCGTCGCCGATGCCGTCACCGAACGTTTCCGCGCGCTCCGCGAATCAGGCGAGACGATCGACGGTCACGCCATCGTCGATCTCATCACCGTCAACGGCGTGCGCGCCGTCACCGACGACGGCACCTGGGGATTGGTGCGCGCCTCGTCGAACAAGCCGGAGCTGGTCGTCGTGGTCGAGAGCCCGGTGTCGGAAGCGCGCATGCGCGCCATGTTCGCCATCGTCGACACCCTGCTGCACGAGCACGCTGTCGTCGGCGGCTACAACCAGATGCTTTAGCCGCGCCGCCGTGCGCCCTGCCAGAAGTGCGTAGCAGACAATTGGGCGAATTGTTTTGTCTGACATGTCGCTAATCGTCTGATGTTTGTCTATGATGAAGCGCGCCATGGCGGGACGCGGATAGAAAAATGCCAGCCTTCGTCTTTGGAACGACCCCGGATGGAAATGAAATTCGCGAGATAGCGATCGCCGCCGGCGATCTGAGCGTCCGCGTCATCACTCTGGGTGCGGTCATCCGCGACATAAGGCTGGCCGGTTTCGACCATCCGCTGGTGCTGGGCTTCGATAAGCTCGACGACTACCTCAAGCATTCGCCGAGCTTCGGCGCCGTCTGCGGCCGTTCCGCCAACCGCATCGGCCATGGCCGCTTCGCCATCGATGGGCACCGCTATCAGCTGTCGTTGAACGAGAAGGGCCGCCATCATCTGCACGGCGGGTTTCGCGGCTTCGGTGTGCGCCCGTGGCGCCTGGTCGACTACGACGCCGCCAGCGTGACGCTGGCCATCGACAGCCCCGACGGCGAAGAGGGCTATCCCGGCGCGGTCGCCGTCAAGCTACGCTACATCGTCGAGGCGCCGGCGACGCTGCGCTTGGAGATCGAGGCGGTGACCGATGCGCCGACGCTGGTCAACCTCGCCCAGCATTCCTATTTCAACCTCGACGATTCGCCGACCATCCTCGATCATCAGGCGCGCATCTTCGCCGATGCCTACACGCCGACCGACGCCGACGACATTCCGACCGGAGAGATCGTCTCCGTCGCCGGTTCGGTTTACGACTTCCGCTCGCTGCGCCCGATCCGCCAGCTCCGCAACGGCGAGCGGGTGATCTTCGACAAGAACTTCGTCGTTAGCCGCGCCAAGACGGCCGCGCCGCGGCCGCATGCGCGGCTGCAATCGCAGAAGAACGGCCTCGCCCTCGACATCGCCTCGACCGAGCCCGGGGTTCAGTTCTACGACGGCTACATGATGGCGGTTCCGGTCCCCGGCCTGGAAGGGCGTCACTATGCCCCCAGTGCCGGCTGCTGCTTCGAGCCGCAGGTCTTCCCCGACGCGCCCAACCATCCCGGCTTCCCCAGTTCGATCCTGCGGCCGGGCGAGACCTATCGGCAGTCGACGCTCTACACCTTCTCGCGCAGCTGAAGCCGCCTTTCCGCCCGCCGCCTGATCGGGCAGGATGGCCGTGCGGCGCACCTGCCGTGGGGAGGGTGAGGATGCGGAGTGTCTTGCGGGTGGCGGCACTGGCCCTGGCGGTTGTCGGCGTGGCGGCGTTGCCGGCGCGGGCCGGCTGGCGCGACGATCTCAAGGTGCTGCGCATCGGCACGGTCGCGCCCCACGGCGCCGCCTACGACATGGCCCGGCTCGAGCCGTTCCGCGCCTACATGCAGGATCGCCTCGGCCTGCCGGTCGAGATCGTCGCCACCGCCGATTATGGCGCCCTCATCGACGCCCAGGCCTCGGCGCGCGTCCAGTACGCCATCCACAGCGCCTCCAGCTACGTCACCACCGAGGCGCTCTGCGCCTGTGTCGAGCCGGTCGCGCTGCCCACTGCCTTCGACGGCTCGCACGGCTTCCATTCCGTGCTGGTCGCCCATGCCGGCGGTGCCATCGCCAGCCTCGCCGACGCCCGCGGCAAGCGCCTGGCGCTCACCGGTGCCGATTCGGTCGCCGGCCGCCTGGTGCCGCTCAAGGCGCTCGCCGCGGAGGGCATCGATGCTCGGAGCTATTTCTCCTCGCTCCTCACCGCCCCCGATCCCGAGCAGGCGATCACCATGCTGTTCACCGACGAGGCCGATCTCGCCACCGGCTGGTCGAGCCTTTCCGGCGATGCCGCCCAGGGCTACAGCTTCGGCGTCTTCACGCGCATGGTCTCGGCCGGGGCCCTGGCCATGGACCGCCTGAAGATCGTCTGGAAATCGCCGCTGATCCCGTTCGGGCCGCATGTCGTGCGCCGCGACCTGCCGGAGGAGGCGAAAACCCTGATCGCTTCCGCCCTCATGGCGATGGCCGATGCGGCGCCCGATGCGCTCGACGCCGTCGACGGCTCGAGCATCGGCGGCGGCGGCTTCGCGCCGGTGACGGCCAAGGATTATGCGGTGATCGAAGGTCTGGTGGCGCCGGCGTCCGCCGACTAGCTGGCTCCAGCTAGCGTCCGGCTCACGTGCAGGAGGTGTAGCTCGTCGTGGTGACGCATTCGCTCAGGCGCGGCTTCAGGTAATAGGTGCTGGAGAGGTCGAAGGAGCCGGTCAGCACGTAGCCGATCGCCGGTGTGAAAGGATAGTGGGCAGAGGCGAGCACCACCCAGGAATTTGCCACTGCGATCGCCGAGGGCAGCGTCACGGTCGCACCGACGGTGAGCGCGGTTGCGTTGCGGGCGGTGCTCCACACAACGGTCGCCTTGCCGCTGCTGTTGATCTTGATCTGCGATACCGTGATCTGCAGGCTATCGACCGTATAGGGCGCCATCACCGACGACGAAGCGTCGAGGATGTTGGTGAAATCGGAGCCGGTCAGCGACTTGGTCTGGGTCACCAGGTCGGCCAGCGTGCTGGTGACGTGCGAGACCTTGCGGTTGATGCTCAGCGCCTCGCTGACCTGGATGCCGCCGATATAGAGCGTCAGCATCAGCGGCAGGATCAGCGCGAACTCGACCGCCGAGACGCCGGTGCGGTCGTCCGCGAGCCCGGCGAACGGGAGCCGGCGGACCAGGCGCTGCCAGGGCAGTGTCTGCCAGCTTCACCATGAGAAGGGCTCGTTGCGGAAGGCCGCCGTGGCGACCAACAGATGGGTACCGTCGGGCATGTTGGCGAGGTTGTTGCCGAGGCCGGTCACGAAGGTCGGCCACTCGTAGTAGGTGCGCACCACCACGATGTCGCCGCCGTGGCCGGTGTTGTAATTCTCGGTGACCTTGAGGTTGCCGTCGGCGTCGACCGGCGTGCCCAGGTTGATGGCATCGAAATTCGAATACTTCTCCACGTCGACCTTGAGCTTGGAGCAGTCGAGCAGCGCCCCCATCTCGTCGCAGATCGCGGTCTTGAAGGCCGAGGCGCTCATTCCCTCTTCCTGCGCCTGGCCGGTGCGGATCAGCCGCGACGCGCTCGACACGGCGGTGTCGAGGGCCTGGTCGGCGAAGAACAGCAGCGCCGTCTCTATGATGGCGAACATGAGCGCGAAGAACGGCGTCGCAACCAGCGCGAACTCGACCACGGTGGCGCCATCCTGATTGCGGCGGAAGCGCGCCAGTCCGCTGCGCTCGGACAGGTTCCGGGCGAAGGCCATGGTTCTTGCGAAGGTTGATGCCATGAACAAGCGACCCCGCCAAATCGGACGGCGCATACGGTCCCGCGTCTTGGCTCGATTCCTAGCCGGTAACGATTGAGAAACCGTTGCGCGCCTTGCGGAAAAGCCGCGAAGCCGCCTTAACCTTTCGCTAACCCTGTTGGTCGGGCCCGCAGCTCTAGTTCTTCGCTGCCGCATTGGCGAGCGACCGCGCCGCCTCGATCTGGGCGTTGGCCGCATCGAACACGTTGGAGGTGTCGCCGAGCGACATCACCGGCGAACAGTCCGGCGTGCACGACAGCGTCTGCCGCGAATCGCGCCGGTAGACCGTCACCACCTGGTCGTCCGAGGGCCCGACGGTCACCACGTTATCGGCGATCGAGCGGCCGTCCTTGTCGAGCACGATCAGGTTGGTCGTGCCGAAGCTGCGCCCGGTGATGATCAGCGTCTGGCTGTCCTGGATCGTCGCGTCGGCGATCGCCGGATTGCCGATGATGACCACGTTGGCCGGCTGCGAGATGTGCAGCACCTTGGCGCGGTCGACGATGACCGCGATCGGCTCTGCTGCGGTGGTGGTGGCCGCGAATGCTATGACGCTCGCCAGTGCGGCGAAGGTCAGGGCGGCAATTCGCTTGAGCGGTGCTGCAGTTGTGGGAAACGCGAGCATGGGACCTCCGCGGGGAAGCGCGATCGGCCAAAACCTACCCCCGATATGGTGAACGAAGGTTTAAGGCCGGCCCCCAGTGCCGCTCAGACCATGACGGGCAGATTTGCCGCGCATCAACCCCCATCTGCGGCGATGGTGAATAGTCTACTACCCGAAAAACCGGTAACCTGTCGTAAACCAAAAATTTCTCCCGAAAATACGGACGATATGCAAGCAATTATCCTCTTAAACGATTTTTTATGCTTACCCATTAGTTATAAAACCCAGTGATAAGCGTTGTGGGTATTAACTTGCTTGCAGGGATTCTGTCCTACATTGCGCTCGTGGCCACGCTGCCGGCCAAAGCCGGGCTGAGCCGACACTAAAGAAACCCGGAGCGAGGAGTTCCTCATGCACACCATGTTTTCCCGTTTCGCCAAGGACGAGTCCGGCGCGACCGCTATCGAATACGGCCTGATCGCCACGTTGATCGGTGTCGCCATCATCGCCGCCGCTACGACCCTTGGCACCAACCTGAGCGGCATTTTCACCTACATCTGCTGGCAAGCTGCGCCACCCCGACCGGCTAGACGCGGGAGCTACGCTCCGACCGCGCTGCATCTGCACAACCTTGGCGTAGTCCGCCAGTAATGCGCTGCGATTTGGGGGCCGCACGGCGTGGGTCGCGCGGCCTCCAACATCATTCAATGGCACGGAGCCGCGATGACGGCCGCGATCGCTCGTTTCGCTGCGGGACTGCTCGGGCAGCACCGCGCTCGAATACGCCCTCATAGGCTCGCTCATCAGCGTCGCCATCGTGCTCGGGGCCACGGTCATCGGTAACAAGCTCGGCGCTATGATCGGCGCCATCGCCCCGTATTTCAAATAGAGCCCTTTCCGATAGAGCCGCCGGCGCCGTGGAGACCTGCGCTTTGCTTGGCTGCGCTCGCCGCGAGGGCGCGCCGGCGATCGTTAAGATTCGAGTGGTCCAGTAAAGCCGCTCTTAATCATCGGCCTCTAGATTTCGGTTGAGAGACGAACCGGAGACGGCAATGGCCGCAATGCTCGCCCAACAGCTCCTCTTCGCGGTGTTTCCGCTGGCCATGGTCTATGCCGCCATCTCGGACCTCATGACCATGACCATCTCCAACCGCCTGACCCTGATCCTGGCGGCGGCGTTCGTCGTGTTGTCTCCGGTCACCGGCATGGATTTCAGCACCTTCGGGCTGCACTGGGCGGCAGGCGGCTCGGTTCTGGCGGTCGCGTTCCTGTGCTTCGCTTTCGGGTGGATCGGCGGCGGCGACGCCAAGCTCGCTGTCGGTCACGGCGCTGTGGCTGGGCTGGAACAGCACCATCGAATTCATCGCCGTCGCCTCGATCTTCGGCGGTGTGCTGACTGTGCTTCTGCTTTCTTTCCGACGGTCGGTCCTGCCTGCCTTCATCATTCGTCAGCCCTGGATCCAGCGGCTGCACGATGAGCGGGCGGGTGTGCCATATGGGGTCGCGCTGGCCGCCGCCGGGCTCGCCACGTATCCGCACACGATCTGGATGCACATGGCGATCGGCTAGCGGATTCCGGCCTGCCGCCGCTCCCGCTGAGCGGCGCCCGGGGACGTCGGCTGTGCTTAACCGCAAGCGCGATTCCGTGGACCGCTGACCTCGAAAGCTTTCGTTAATCAAGAATCCACACCCCTGATTAACCATAAGTACACGATTGCTGCGCGACACTGCTGGCAATCGGTCGGGATCGGCCTTCAGAGGGTTGCGTGTCATGAAGCTCTCCCGTGTTGCAGTTCTGGGTGTCGCTGGCACAGCTGGCGTGATCGCCATGGTGCTCGCGCTCAATCTGACCGCGTCGTCGCCCAAGACGACGCCCGAGCCGCCTAAGCAGGCCGATGTGAACACCGAGAAGGTGCTCGTCGCCACCAAGGACGTGTCGATGGGCACCACCATCGCTGCCAGCGACGTCGTCTGGCGCGACTGGCCGAAGGACAGCGTCTCCACCCAGTTCATCACCGGCGGCACGAACGAGGCTGAAACGGCCGTCATCGGCGCCATCGCCCGCGCCGGCTTCTATGCCGGCGAGCCGATCAGCGACGCCAAGCTGATCCGCTCCGATCGCGGCTTCATGTCGGCCATCCTGCCCGAGGGCAAGCGCGCCGTCGCCATCAAGATCGCCGCTGACACCAGCGCCGGTGGCTTCATTCTGCCCAACGACCACGTCGACGTCATCATGACCCGGCGGGTCGATCAGCCGAGCGACTCCAGCGGCGGCGGTCACCCAATATCAGACCGAGACGATCCTCAACAATGTGCGCGTGCTGGCCATCGACCAGACGATCGAGAAGATCGGCAAGCAGGATGGCAGCAGCGACACCGTCGTCGGCCAGACCGCGACGCTCGAGCTGACACCCGAGCAGGCGCAGATCATCACCGTTGCCCAGCAGATGAGCGACCGACTGGCGCTGGCTCTGCGCAGCGTTGCCGATTCGGCGCCCAAAGCCTCCGACGCCGCCGGCGACGCCATCCATCTGATCGGCGGTCCCAACGGCGAAGGCACGGTCACGGTGGTCAGGAACGGCGTCTCCACACAGGTCACGGGTATTCGCTAGCCAATGGCACACGCGGGCTACAACCAGGGAACTGCGAAGATGGTGCAAGCAATCCTACGTCGGGTGACGCTGGTGGCACTGGCGCTTGTCGCCGTCGCCGCAGTCGATGTGTCGCTCTCCGCCGCTCGGGCGCAGGACGCGATGGCTGACAACCCCGCGACCGCCGGTGCCTTCCATCGCTCGGTCAAGGTCGGCCTCAACAAGTCGATCATCATCGACCTGCCGCGCGATGCCCGCGACATCCTGGTGTCCAACCCGGCGATCGCCGATGCGGTCATCCGCACGGCCCGCCGCATCTACATCACCGGCGTCGCCGTCGGCCAGTCAAACGTCATCGTCTTCGATCGCGCCGGCAACCAGGTCGCCTTCCTCGATCTTGAGGTCGAGCGCGACACCGCCGGCCTGAGCGAGATGCTCCGCCGCCTGATCCCCGATTCCGACATCAATGTCGAGATCATCAGCGACAACATGGTGCTCTCCGGCACGGTGCGCAACGCTGCCGATGCCCGCCGCGCCCAGGACATCGCCAACATCTTCGCCAATGGCGGCGCCAACAGCGGCGGCGCCAGCTCGCAGAACGCGTCCTCGACCCAGGGCGGCAGCGCCGGCGGCGGCGGCAGCAACGGCATCAGCGTCAGCGTCTCGGCGTCCGCAGCGAGCGCGCCACCGACCTCCTCGGTGATCAACCTGCTCACCATCGAGGGCGAGGACCAGGTCCATCTCAAGGTCACCGTCGCCGAGGTCCAGCGCAACATCGCCAAGCAGCTCGGCATCGAGATGAGCGGCAACATCAGCATCGGCAAGTTCTCGACCTGCACCATCACCAACACGTGCAGCACCACCGGCAATCCGTTCGGCGTCAACGGCGGCGCGCTCAGCGACAACGCCCTGACGCTCGGCTATAACGACGGCGTCAGCAGCCTGTCGGCGACGCTCAAGGCGCTCCAGCAGACCGGCATGATCCGTACGCTCGCCGAGCCGACGCTGACCGCCATCTCCGGCGAGACGGCCTCCTTCCTCGCCGGCGGCGAGTATCCGGTGCCCACCGGCAAGGACCAGTCGGGCAACGTCACCATCTCGTTCAAGCCCTATGGTGTCGCCCTCGGCTTCACGCCGGTGGTCCTCTCCGAAGGCCGCATCAGCCTCCGGGTCAAGACCGAGGTGTCGGAACTGACCACCGACGGGGCCGTCACCCTCAACAACCTCACCATCCCCGGCCTCAAGGTGCGCCGCGCCGACTCGACGCTCGAGCTTCCCTCCGGCGGCTCGCTGGTCATGGGCGGCATGTTGCAGGATCACGTCAGCCAGACCGTCGCCAAGTTCCCCGGCCTCGGCGATCTGCCCATCCTCGGGCCGCTGTTCCGCAGCCGCGACTTCCAGCGCAACGAGACCGAGCTGGTGATCATCGTCACGCCCTATCTGGTCAAGCCGGTGGCGCGTTCGGCCCTGGCCACGCCGGGCGACGGCTACAGCACGGCCAGCGACGCCCAGTCGAATTTCCTCGGCGACCTCAACCGCGTCTACGGCGCCCAGGGCGCCAAGGCGCCGGTCGGCACCTACCAGGGCAACTACGGTTTCATCATCCAATGAGCGCCAGCAGGCAGCAACGGAGCGCCACCCCATGACCACCGCGTCGTCCATACTTCACCGTCGCCGGGCGCGTCTGGCCTCGCCGGCCCTCTGGCTCGCCGGCGGTCTCATGGCCGCACTCGCCGGCTGCACGACCTCGTCGGAACAGCAGATCGTCACCGGCGGCATCCCCGACGATTACCGCCACACCCACCCGATTGCGGTCGAGGAGATGCTGGAAACCATGGATGTCCCGGTCGGCCAGGACAGCGCCCGGCTGACCACGCCGGTCGCGGCCACGGTTGCCGGCTTCGGCAAGGCGTTCAGCGACAGCGGCGCCGCGATGATTGCCGTGGTGGCGCCGTCCGGCTCGCCCAACCAGGTCGCCGCCGCCGGCATCGCCGTCCAGGTCGAGGACGTGCTGCGCAAGTCCGGGGTCAACCCGCGCGCCATCGAGTACCGCGTCTATCGCGCCGGTCCGGAGGAGCGCAACGCCCCCCTGCACCTCGCCTACAACCGCATCGCCGCCCACACCGCACCCTGCGGTCCGTGGCCCGATCAGGTGGCCGACAACTCGCAGAACCGCAATTACGCCGCCTTCGGCTGCGCCACCCAGCAGAACCTGGCCGCCATGGTGGCCAGCCCCCTCGACCTCATCTATCCACGCGGCCTCACACCGGCTGACGCCGAGCGTCGCGCCAACGTCCTTGACAAGTACCGCAAGGGCCAGGCGTTCGGTTCAGACCATTCGCAGGAGACCGGCGGCACCGTCGCAACGGGAATTGGCCAATGAGCGACCTAGCCCTACAGGATCAAGAGCCCACGATGCCGGTCGAGCCGGCGTCCGCCACCCTTGGCGCCGATGTCCGCCCGGTGCCGCGCATCTCGGTGCAGGCCTTCTGCGAATCGCCGGATGTCGCGGCTTGCGTCGAATCGGCCGCCGGCGACCGCCGCATGGCGCGCGCCCACGTCAAGGTCCACACCGGCGGCTTGAGCGCCGCCGTCGAGTACTATCAGGCGGCGGCCACGCCTAACCTGATCATCGTCGAATCGAAGTCGCCGCGCGGCCGCCTGGAAGCCGATCTCGAACGTCTCGCCGAGGTCTGCGACCCCGGCACCAAGGTTGTCGTGGTCGGCCAGACCAACGACGTCGAGCTCTATCGCGGCCTCATCCAGCGCGGCGTCAGCGAATACCTGGTCGCCCCCATCGACAAGATGGGCATCATCCGCGCCATCTCCGACCTCTATGTCGAGCGCTCGGCCCAGCCGCTCGGCCGCACCATCGCCTTTGTCGGCGGCAAGGGCGGCGTCGGCTCCTCGACCGTCGCCCACAATGTCGGCTGGGCGATCGCGCGGTCCTTCGAGAGCGATGTCGTCATCGCCGATTTCGACCTCGCCTTCGGCACCGCCGGGCTCGACTTCAACCAGGACCCGACCCAGGGCATCGCCGAGGCGGTCAATGCGCCCGACCGGCTCGACGACAACTTCCTCGAGCGCCTGCTCGCCAAGGCATCCGACCATGTCTCCCTGTTGGCCGCCCCTGCCACCCTCGACCGCATCTACGACTACAGCGAGACCGCCTTCGAGCAGGTGATCGATGTCGCCCAGGCCAGCGTCCCCGGCGTCATCCTCGATCTGCCGCACGCGTGGACCGGCTGGATGCGCAAGACCCTGCTCGCCGCCGACGAGATCGTGCTCACCGTCGAGCCGGATCTCGCCAACCTGCGCAATGCCAAGAACATGATGGATGTGCTGCGCGCCCACCGCACCACCGACGCGCCGCCGCGCCTGGTCATCAACAAGTCGGGCCTGGCCAAGCGCCCCGAGATCAAGGTCGAGGATTTCGCCGCGGCGCTGGAGGTGACGCCGACCGCGGTCATTCCCTTTGATGCGCAGCTGTTCGGCAACGCCGCCAACAACGGCCTGATGATCGCCGAGGCCGACTCCAAGAGCCCAATTGCGGCGATGTTCGAGCTGGTTGCCCGCACGGTGACGGGGCGGGTCGAACCGCGCCGCCAGAAGCGCGGCGCGCTGGCGCCGCTCATCGCCCGTTTCCGCAGCAAGAAGAGCGCCTGACGAGGAGCATCCATGTTCGGCAAGCGCGGAACAGGAAGCACGGAAGCACCGCCGCTGACGACGCCGGCCGCAGTCGTGCGCCCGCCCGTCGCCGACGCGCTGGTTGACGTGGAGCCGGTGGTCAAGGCGGCGGCAGCGGCAGCGCCACCACCGCCGCCGACGCCGCCAGCGCCGCGCCCTCAGCCCGAAGCGGCCCGGCCGCGGGTGTCCAGCGACGGCATCCGCCGCTCCGAGAACTTCTACGACATCAAGTCGACGGTCTTCGCCGCCCTGATCGACACCATCGACCTGTCGCAGCTCGCCCGCCTCGACGTCGAGTCGGCGCGCGAGGAAATCCGCGACATCGTCAACGACATCATCGCGCTCAAGAACATCGTGATGTCGATCGCCGAGCAGGAGGATCTGCTCGAGGACATCTGCAACGACGTTCTCGGTCTCGGGCCGCTCGAGCCGCTGCTCGCCCGCGACGACATCTCCGACATCATGGTCAACGGTGCCTTCCGCACCTACATCGAAGTCGCCGGCAAGGTGCAGGAGACCAACGTCCGCTTCCGCGACAATGCGCAGCTGATGAACATCTGCCAGCGCATCGTCAGCCAGGTCGGCCGCCGCGTCGATGAATCGAGCCCGATCTGCGACGCCCGCCTGCCCGACGGCAGCCGCGTCAACGTCATCGCGCCGCCACTGTCGATCGACGGACCGACGCTCACCATCCGCAAGTTCAAGAAGGAGAAGCTGACCCTCGACCAGCTGGTCAAGTACGGCACCATCACCCGCGACGGCGCCACCGTGCTCGAGGTCGTCGCCCGCTCGCGCTGCAACGTGCTGGTCTCCGGCGGCACCGGCTCGGGCAAGACGACGCTGTTGAACTGCCTGACCCGCTACATCGAGGAGGACGAGCGCATCATTACCTGCGAGGACGCCGCCGAATTGCAGCTCCAGCAGCCGCACGTCGTCCGCCTCGAGACCCGCCCGCCCAACATCGAGGGCGAGGGCGAGATCACCATGCGCGACCTGGTCAAGAACTGCCTGCGCATGCGTCCTGAGCGCATCATCGTCGGCGAAGTGCGCGGACCCGAGGCGTTCGACCTGTTGCAGGCGATGAACACCGGCCACGACGGCTCGATGGGCACGCTCCACGCCAACAGCCCGCGCGAGGCCCTGTCGCGTCTCGAATCGATGATCACCATGGGCGGCTTCGCGCTGCCGGCCAGGACCATCCGCGAGATGATCGCCACCTCGATCGACGTCGTCGTCCAGGTCGAGCGCCTGCGCGACGGCTCGCGCCGCGTCACCAACGTCACCGAGGTGATCGGCACCGAAGGCGAGGTCATCACCACCCAGGACATCTTCGTCTTCGACATCATCGGCGAGGACCAGAACGGTCGCATCACCGGCGTTCACCGCTCGACCGGCATCGGCCGGCCCAAGTTCTGGGAGCGTGCCCACTACTTCAACGAGGACGTTCGCCTCGCCGCCGCGCTCGACAGCGCCAACAACGCTGCGCCGGAACTGGCCGGACAGGTGCGCTGATGTCGCCTCTCATGCTGATCGCCATCGGCGTGCTGGCGACGTCTCGCGCCGGCGGTCTCACCTACGCGCTGCTCTTCGATCGCATCCAGAAGGAGAACATCACGGCGCAGCGCATCGGCGCCATCCAGGGCACCGGCCGCATCGAGGCGCCGCGCGATGCCATGGCCGACCCGGCCAAGCGCCGCAAGTCGATCCAGGAGACGCTGCGGGAAGTCGAGCAGCGTGAGAAGGCCAGGGCCAAGCACGGCAAGTCGCCGCCGCTGACGCTGCGCATGCAGCAGGCCGGGCTGCACTGGTCGCGCCGCACCTTCATCCTGATCAGCCTCGTCATCGGGCTGGTCGTCTATGCCGTTGCCTGGATTTTCGGTGCGCCGATCTACATCGCCGCGGCGGTCGCCGTCGCCGGGCTGCTTGGCCTGCCGCGCTGGGTGGTGAACTACCTGCGCAAGCGCCGCATGAACAAGTTCGTCGATGAATTCGCCAACGCCATGGATGTCATCGTGCGTGGCGTCAAGGCCGGCCTGCCGCTCAACGACTGCATCAAGATCATCGCCAACGAGGCGGCCGAGCCGGTCAAGTCAGAGTTCCGCACCATCTCCGAAACCCAGGCGCTCGGCCTGACGCTCGCCGACGCCGTCGGCAAGCTGCCCGAACGGGTGCCGGTGCCGGAGGCCAACTTCTTCGCCATCGTCGTCGCCATCCAGCAGCGCGCCGGCGGCAACCTGGCGGAGGCGCTCGGCAACCTGTCGCGGGTGCTGCGCGAGCGGCGCAAGATGAAGGGCAAGATCCAGGCCATGAGCATGGAGGCCAAGGCCTCCGCTGCCATTATCGGCGCCTTGCCGGTCATCGTGATGGGGCTCGTCTATCTGACCAGCCCGAAATACATCATCCTGCTCTTCACCGATCCGCTCGGCCACGTGATCCTCGGCTGCTCTGCCGTGTGGATGTTCCTGGGCATCGTGGTGATGCGCCGGATGATCCACTTCGATTTCTAGGGGAGGGGCGCGATGTTTCAGCTCATCTACAGCGTCATGACCACCCCGCAGACGATGGTCGCCATCCTGGCGGCGCTCGCCGTCTTCGGCACCGCCTACACGCTGGTTCAGCCGTTCTTCGAGCGCGACAAGCTCGCCGCCCGCATCAAGACCGTGGCGCTCGAGCGCGAGCAGATCCGCGCCCGCGAGCGCGCCCGTCTCGCCGCCGAGGCGAGCCGCGCCAATCTGCGCCGCGAGGCGGCCCGGCCGTTCATGCAGCGCATCGTCGACCGCTTCAACCTGCGCAAGGCGCTGGCCGACGACAAGACGGTCGCCCGGCTGCGCATGGCCGGCTTCCGCGGTCAGGCGCCGCTGGTCGTCTTCCTGTTCGCCCGCGTCACCCTGCCGCTGCTCTTCTTCGCGCTGGCCTTCTTCTACATCTTCTTCGTCGCCGTGATCGACCAGCCGGCGGGCATCAAGTTCATCATGGTCATCGCCGCGACCTATCTCGGCTTCTATGCGCCCAACCTCTACATCTCCAACAAAGTCTCCAAGCGCCAGATGTCCGTCAAGCGCGCCTGGCCGGACGCGCTCGACCTGATGCTCATCTGCGTCGAGGCCGGCATGTCGCTGGAAGCGGCCTTCCGCAAGGTCGCCGAGGAGATCGGCC
Organism: uncultured Alphaproteobacteria bacterium; assembly: GCA_963830205.1. Classification (GTDB taxonomy): domain Bacteria; phylum Pseudomonadota; class Alphaproteobacteria; order Rhizobiales; family Kaistiaceae; genus CAVSRC01. The sequence goes on from CAWHLP010000013.1 coordinate 135,397, forward strand.
AGCAGTCGGTCGAGCTGGCCGAGGAGCTGACGCTGGCCACCGCCGAGCTCTCCTACCTTCCCGATCGCCGCCAGGCCTTCGAGAACCTCAGCCTGCGCACCGGCCTGGAGACCGTCCGCTCGGTGATGACCAGCCTGATCCAGGCCGAACGCTACGGCACGCCGCTCGGCAATGCGCTGCGCGTTCTCGCCCAGGAGAACCGCGACCAGCGCATGAACGACGCCGAGAAGAAGGCCGCCGCTCTGCCGCCCAAGCTCACCGTGCCGATGATCCTCTTCTTCCTGCCCGTGCTGATGGCGGTGATTCTCGGCCCGGCGGCGATCCAGATCATCCACGCCAACATCCCCCATCCCGGCAGCTAGACGAGCGGGCAGGGGGTGCCCGCCGGCACCCGGCGCCCGCGAGAAGAAGGCTCCAACGGTCGTGACTGGTCAGCGCATCGGCCTCGCTCTCGGCAGCGGCTCGGCCCGCGGCTGGTCGCACATCGGCATCATCGAAGCGCTGGTCGCCGCCGGCATCGAGCCCGACATCGTCTGTGGCACCTCGATCGGCGCACTGGTCGGCGCCGCCTATGCCGCCGGCCGGCTGGACAGGCTGCGCAAGTGGGCCGAATCGATCACCTGGCGGCAGATTCTCAGCATGATGGATGTCGGCCTCTCCGGCGGCGGGCTGATCGACGGCAAGGCGGTGGTCAAGGCGCTCCGCGCCCTCGGCGTCACCGGCCAGATCGAGGATCTGGCCAAGCCCTACGCCGCCGTCGCCACGGAACTGGCCACCGGCCGCGAGATCTGGTTCCAGTCGGGTCCGGTGCTCGATGCCGTGCGCGCCTCGATCGCCGTGCCCGGCATCTTCAGCCCGGCCCACCACGACCGCCAGTGGCTGCTCGACGGCGGCCTGGTCAATCCGGTTCCGGTATCGCTCTGCCGGGCGCTCGGCGCCGACATCATCATCGCCGTCAACCTCAACGGCGACCAGCTCGGCCGCTGGCGCAAGGGCGAGCCGGCCGCGGCGGTCCATCCGCCGGCGCGTCCGTCACGCGAATCCTTCGCTGCCATGCTGGCGCAGCTCCCCGCCGCCCTCGGCGACCAGATTACGCAGATCGCCCCGCGCCTGATGGCGCAGCGCGGCGCCCCCGGCTATTTCGACGTGCTCGCCGGCGCCATCGACATCATGCAGGACCACATCACCCGCGCGCGGCTGGCCGGCGAGCCGCCGCATGTCATGCTGGTGCCGCACCTGCGCGGCATCGGGCTGATGGATTATCACCGCGCGCACGAGGCCATCGCCGAGGGCCGCGCCGCGGTCGCCGACGCGCTGCCTGCCATCCGCCGCGTGCTGTAGGGGCAATGCTTCCGGAGGAAACGTAGGAATCGTGCCGCCCGCGCGGCCTCAGCCGCTCGAGCCGCCGCTCTGGCCCTTGCCGGTGGTCTTCAGCGCCTGCCAGGTGTTGCGCTGGGCCAGCATCTGCTCGAGATAGGCGACGTTGGCCTTGGCCTGCTGCGGCGAGATCTCCGCGCCGGCGATCCTCTCGGCCTCGGCGAAGCGGCCTTGCAGGCCGACGACCAGCGCCAGGTTCTGGCGCACGCGGCTGTCGGCGTTGGGCTGGGCGATCGCCTGGCGCAGCAGCTTCTCCGCCTGCGGCAGCTCGCCGGTGAGCACGTAGCTCATGCCGTAGTTGGACAGCACCGTGGGCTCGTTGGGCGCGTATTTCAGCGCCTCGGCATAGAGATTGCGCGCCTCGTCGTGGTGGTTCATCTGGTCGAGGATCGCAGCTTCCGCCGAGATCAGCTGCCAGTTCGGATTGTCGGGCGTCTCGGCCCGCCGGATGGCGTCGAGCGCCTGGTCGTAGCTGCCGGCGGCGGCCAGCGCCTTGCCGTATTCGGCCAGCACCTCGCGGTCGTCGGGAAAATAGATCGCCGCCTTCTGCAACACCGCCACCGCCTGGTCGCTGCGTCCGGTCTGGCGGAGCGCCGTGGCATAAGCGACGTCGATGGTCCGGTTCTTGGGGTCGGCGGCGTATTTCTGCGCCCAGTAGCCGACCGCCTGCTGGAACTCGGCCTCGGTCTTCGGCTGGGCGATGGCGCCGGTCGTGGTCGTGTCGATCTTCTTGGTGGAGGCGCAGCCGGTGAGTGCCAGCATGAGGCCGAGCGGAGCGGCCATGGCGGCGAGGACCAGGCGGCGCTTGAGCGAGGGGAGAGAACGCGCGGTCACAGTCATTCGGGCAGGCTCCACAAAACCTGCCTTCAGCAATATTCTGTTAACCCTAATGCTTGGTTAATGGCTGGCCGCTTGCAGACTTTGCCGGGATTGTCCCGTCGGCGCCGCCTCGCCATGATGCCGGCCACGCCTTCCTCCCGGAGATGACCCCCGTGCCCGACTGCTTCCTGCCCGCCGACAGCGGTGAAACCGCTGTTCCCGTTCATGCTGTGACCATCGCCGAGCTGCCGGAGCTGGCGAAGACGCATTCCGTGCGCATGGCCAAATGGGCCGCCGCCGCCGGCTTCACCGCCGCTGCCGGCGAGGTCTGCCTCGTCCCTGATGCCCACGGCGGCCCGACCGCCGTTCTCTTCGGCCTCGGCAATGGCGCCGCCGGTCCCTCGCTCGCCGCCGGCAAGCTGCCGGCGAGCCTGCCCGCCGGCACCTATCGCTTCGCCACCGGCTTCGCTGACCCGGCGCTCGCCAGCCTTGCCTGGGCGCTCGGCGCCTATCGCTTCGGCCGCTACCGCAAGGAGGCGCCGCAGATGCGCCGGCTGGTCCTGCCGGCCGGCGTCGATCAGGCCGAGGTGACGCGCATCGCCGACGGCGTCACGCTCGCCCGCGACCTCGTCAACACCGGCGCCAACGACCTCGGCCCGGCCGAACTCGCTGCGGCTGCCCGCGACCTTGCCTTGCGCCACGGCGCCGTCTTCTCCGAGGTCATCGGCGAGGGGCTGCTGGCCGATGGCTTCCCGCTCATCCACGCCGTCGGCGCCGCCGCCACGCCCGAGCGCGCGCCGCGCCTGATCGATTTCTCCTGGGGCGACCCGGACGCGCCCTCGATCACGCTTGTCGGCAAGGGCGTGTGCTTCGATACCGGCGGCCTCGACATCAAGCCGGCCGCCGGCATGCTCCTGATGAAGAAGGACATGGGCGGTGCCGCCAATGTGCTCGCCCTCGCCCACATGATCATGGATGCCAAGCTGCCGCTCCGCCTGCGCGTCCTCATCCCGGCCGTCGAGAACGCCATTGCCGGCGCTGCCTTCCGCCCCGGCGACGTCTTCACCGCGCGCAATGGCCTGACCGTCGAGATCGGCAACACCGATGCCGAAGGCCGCCTGGTGCTGGCCGACGCGCTGGCGCTGGCGAGCGAGGACGAGCCGGATCTCATCGTCGACCTTGCCACCTTGACCGGCGCCGCCCGCGTCGCGCTGGGTCCCGAGGTGGTGCCCTTCTATACCCGCGACGATGCGCTGGCCGCGTTGCTCGCCGCGCACGGCACGGCGCAGGCCGATCCGCTCTGGCGCATGCCGCTGTGGGCGCCCTACATGTCCATGCTCGAGTCCAAGGTCGCCGACATCAACAACACCGGCTCCGGCGGCTTTGCCGGCTCGATCACCGCCGCGCTCTTCCTCTCCCGCTTCGTGCCGGAGGGCCAGCGCTGGCTGCATGGCGACATCTTCGCCTGGAACCCCTCGGCCAAGCCCGGCAAGCCGGAAGGCGGCGAGGCACAGCTCATCCGCGCCCTCTACGCCCTCCTCAAGCAGCAGGGCCCGCGCCCGGCTTAAGCATGGCGCTTAACCCCGTTGACGATGCCCGCTTGAATCTCGCCGCCTCCCCCGTCAAGGTTAGTACGGGTCCGTAACGATCTTGGTCGCGACGGGGGAGTGGGCAGCCACAATGCCAGCCGAGTTCCGGCCAAGTCAGGCGCTGCGCCTGTGGCACGACGTGATCTTCGACCTGGTGCGCGATGGCGACCAGGATCTGACCACGCGCCAGATGGCGGTGCTCTTGACCGTCTATCTCGAGCCGCCGCCGCACACCGTGCGCGGCCTTGCCGCCAAGCTCGGCGTCACCAAGCCGGTGGTCACCCGGGCGCTCGACACCATGGGCCGCCTGAAACTGGTCACCCGCCGGCGCGACGAGGCCGACCGCCGCAACGTGCTCGTCCAGCGCACGCTGGAGGGTGCGCTCGCCGTCGAGCGCCTGGGCGACGCCATCATCGCTCGCTTCCGCCACCTGCCGCCGTAGCGGCAGCGCGGTCGCCCGTGCGATAATGGGCGCAATGACCATCCTCGATCCCCGTCTCCACGCCTTTCGCCCCGACCTCGCCGACGTCCGCCTCAAGGGCAGCGTCGAAGCCGAACGCTTTGTCGAAGGCGCGCCGCGCCGGGTCGTCGTCGCCGCGGCGCCGATCAAGCGGACCCCAAGGGCTGACGCCGGGCTCGAGAGCGAGGCGCTCTTCGGCGAAACCGTCATCGTCTTCGAGGATGCCGCCGAGGGCTGGTCGTGGGGCCAGCTCGAGACCGATTCCTACGTCGGCTATGTGCCCACCGACGCGCTATCCAGCACTGCACCGGAGCCGACCCACCGGGTCACGGCGCTCCGCACCTTCCTCTATCCCGGACCCGACCTGAAGCTGCCGGCGCGCGCCTGCTTCTCGCAGGGCGCCCGCCTGGCGCTCGCCGGTTCGGCCGCGACGCGCGGCACCGCCTATCGTCTGCTCACCGGCGGGGAGGGCGCCGTCGTTGAGGCCCATGTCGCCTCGCTTACCGCGCCGCCGGAGGGCGATTTCGTCGCCGTCGCAGAGCGCTTCCTCGGCACGCCCTATCTCTGGGGCGGGCGCACCTCGATCGGGCTCGATTGCTCCGGCCTCGTGCAGCTTTCCCTCGCGGCCGCCGGCCATGCCGCGCCGCGCGACACCGATTTGCAGGAGGCCATGACCGGCCACCCGGTCGAGGAGGGCGCCCGCCTCCGCCGCGGCGATCTCGTCTTCTGGCGCGGCCATGTCGGCATCATGATCGACGGCGAATACATGATCCACGCCAGTGGCCATCAGATGGCGGTCGCCATCGAGCCGCTCGCCGACGCCGTCGGGCGCATCGGCGTGCCCCGCACTGTCCGCCGGCCATGAGATTCTCTCCGCCCTCACCCTGAGGTGGCTGCCGAAGGCAGCTCTCGAAGGGCGAGGGCGGCTCGCTCATCCTTCGAGGCCCGGTTTCGCGGGTTTCCTCAGGATGAGGATGGGAATGCAGGCACCGCGCCGCGATCCGCCTACGCGTCCAGCTCCGCCAGCATCCACTCCCGGAAGGCCCTGATCTTCGGCACATTGCGGCGCCCCTCCGGATAGCACAGCCAATAGGATCGGCCTTCTTCCTTGGCCGCGCCGAAAGGCTGCATGAGCAGGCCGCTCTCGACTTCCGCGGTGTAGAAGGCCGGGGTGAGGATCGCCACGCCCTGTCCGCCAATCGCCGCACGCGCTTCCAGGTGCTGGTCGCCCATATGCGTGATCGGCCGCCCGACCGCGGTGTAGTCGTCGATGCCGTTGGCGGCGAACCAGGCCGGCCACCAGGGATCGTCGGCGGCGATGAGCGGGAGCTTAAGCAGGTCGGCGGGCTGCCCGAGCGCACCCAGCTTGGCGGCGAGCTTGGGGCTCAGCATTGGCGCAAAATCCACCCCGATCAGGTGGTGCGCGACAAGGCCTGGCCAATCTCCGTCGCCGCTGCGGATCGCCGCGTCGACGTCGTCGCGGGTGAAATCAGCGACCTCGCGCGTGGCCGGTGATGCGCACGGCGATCTCCGGATGCTTGAGCTGGAAGCCGCCGATGCGCGGCGCCAGCCAGTGGGCGGCAAAGGTCGGCACGATGCTCAGCGACAGAACGCCGCCGGTATCCTTGCGGGCCGCCGCGAAAGCCGTGGCGAGCCTTTCCAGCGCCTCGCTCGTTGCCGGCGCCAGCAGCCGTCCGGTCTGCGTCAGCTCCACGGCGCGCGCCAGGCGCAGGAAGAGCGGCGCGCCGACGCGCTCCTCCAGAACTCTGATCTGGTAGCTGACCGCGGCCTGGGTCATGCCGAGTTCTTCTGCCGCGCGCGTGAAGCTCAGGTGCCGCGCCGCCGCCTCGAACACACGGATGGCGGCAAGCGGTGGCAGGTCACGCTGGCTCATCCATCGAATCTCCTTATGCGTCCTAATTCAGCTTTGATTGGATCGGCCCGCCATTCTCGCCTATCTCTCGCCTGCCGATAAGCAAAAACCTTTGCAAATTCAAAGAACGAGATAATCGAGATGTCCGCCGTATCAGAGTGCGGGGGCCGCCGGTGGCGCCTGCTTCGCATCAGGGAGATTTTTGCTTGGCTCGCCCGGTCGGACGCGCGGCCGAGCGCGGGTGATCAGCCTCGATCCGGCTGTCACGCCCACCTACCTTCTGCGCGATGTCGGCCTGCTCGATGGGCATGGGCCGTCGCTGCGCCGCCCCGAGCGGCTGCCGCTCGGCGCCCCGTTCGATCCCTATCGCTGATCAGTACCCCGCCTTGCGGTCGACAGGTGGTCCAGCGGCCCGCCCGCCTCGAAGTCTGCGATCTGCTTCAGCAGGCCGGGGATCAGCGCCGCCGCCGTGCTCGCCGCGGCCGCGTGCGGCGTGATCACCACGGTGTCCATGCCCCACAGCGGGCTTGCCGCGTCGAGCGGCTCGGTCTCGAACACGTCGAGGCTGGCGCCGCCAAGGATGCCGCGTTCCAGCGCCGCGACGATGTCGGCCTCGACCTGCACGCCGCCGCGCCCGGCATTGATCAGCACCGGCATGCCGCGTTGGCCGTCATGGGCGAGCCTTTCGAACAGCGGCAGGGAGAGCATGCCGCGCGTCTCATGGGTGAGCGGCAGCAGGCAGACCAGGATGTCGGTGCGCTTGAGGAAGGCATCGAGCCCCTGCGTCGCCGGCGAAGCTCTCGACCCCGGGCAGCGACGATCCCCGCCGGCTCCAGCCGGCGACGCGGAAGCCGAGGCCGGCCAGCGCCGTCGCCGAAGCCTTGCCGAGCACGCCCATCCCCATGATGCCGACGCGCACATCGTGCGCCGCCGGCTGCGACCGCTCCCTCCACACCCGTTCGCGCTGCTGCCGGTCGTAGAGCCGCTGCCGGCGATGGTGGATGAGCACCTGCAGCACCACCCATTCGACCATGCGTTCGGTCAGGTCGGGGTCGACCACGCGCACGATCGGCACGTCGGGCAGGTCGTTCCGGAAGATCAGGTGATCGACGCCGGCGCCCAGCGAGAAGATCGCCTTGAGGTTCGGCAGATCGGCGAGCGCCCCCGGTGCCGGCTTCCACGCCAGCGCATAGGCGATGCTCGCCCGGTCCGGCACGTCGGGCGCGACGAAGACCCGACGCTCCGGGTCGCCGGCCTTGACCGCATCGACCCAGGGCGTCGGGTCCCAGCCGGAGATGGCGAACAGGATCGCGGCTTGTCATGCGTCGCTGACGCAGTGGCCAAGATCTCCTCCCTTGAGGCGGAGGTCGAAATCGGCATGGCCGATTTCGGGAGGGGGTGGAGTCACAGACAGCGACGAAGAGCGTTAGCATGCTTACTCTGCGCCACCACGCCTTCCGGCGCCGTCTCGATGTCGAAGGCGGCGGCCATCAGCGCCCGCGTATAGTCGGTCCTGGGACTGTCGAACACGTGCGCCGCATGGCCCTGTTCGACCACCACGCCGTTGCGCATCACCATGATGTCGTTGGCGAGCGCCCGCACGACCTTGAGGTCGTGGCTGATGAACAGATAGGCGAGGTCGTGCCGCCGCTGCAGCTCGCGCAGCAGGTCGACCACCTGCGCCTGCACGCTCATGTCGAGCGCCGAGGTCGGCTCGTCGAGCATGACGAAGTCCGGCTCCAGCACCATGGCGCGGGCGACCGCGATGCGCTGGCGCTGGCCGCCGGAGAATTCGTGCGGGTAGCGGTTGCGCGTCGCCGCATCGAGCCCGACTTCCTCCAGCGCCGCGGCCACGCGCCTGTCGCGCTCGCCCGGCGAAAGCTGTCGGCTCATGGACCTTCAGTCCCTCGCCGACGATGTCGCCGATCGACATGCGCGGGCTGAGCGAGCCATAGGGGTCCTGGAAGACGATCTGCATGGCGCGCCTCAGCGGCCGCATCTGCTTGAAGTTGCGCCCGTCGATGCCCTGGCCGAGGAAGGCGATACGCCCCTCCGACGAGATCAGCCGCATCAGCGCCAGGCCGAGCGTCGTCTTGCCGGAGCCGCTCTCGCCGACCACGCCCAGCGTCTGCCCGCGCCGCACCGTCACGTCGATGCCGTCCACCGCCTTGATGTGACCGACGGTCTTGCGCAGGAAGCCGCGCCTGATCGGGAACCACACCTTGAGCTTGTCGGCCTCCATCACCACCGGCGCGCCGGCGTCCGGCTTGGGCGGGTCGCCCTTGGGCTCGGCCGCGAGCAGATGGCGGGTATAGGCGTGCTGCGGGTTGGTGAAGATGTCTTCCGTGCGTCCCTGCTCGACGATGTGGCCGCCGGTCATCACGCACACTTTGCTGGCGAAGCGCCTGACGATGCCGAGGTCGTGGGTGATGAACAGCATCGCCATGCCGGTCTGCTTCTGCAGGTCGGCGAGGAGCTTGAGGATCTGCGCCTGCACGGTCACGTCGAGCGCCGTCGTCGGCTCGTCGGCGATCAGGAGGTCCGGCTCGTTGGCGAGCGCCATGGCGATCATCACGCGCTGGCGCTGCCCGCCGGAGAGCTGGTGCGGATAGGCGCAAAGCCGGCTCTCGGCGTCGCGGATGCCGACCTGCTCGAGCAGTTCCAGCGTGTGTGCCCGCGCCGCGGTCTCGGAGAGGCCGCGATGCACCTTCATCACCTCGCTCACCTGGCGCTCGATGGTGTGCAGCGGGTTGAGCGAGGTCATCGGCTCCTGGAAGATGATGCCGATCTCGCCGCCGCGCACCGCGCGCAGCTCCTTGTCGTCGGCGGTGAGCAGGTCCTTGCCCTTGAAATGGATCGCGCCCGCCGGATGGACCGCCGAGCCCGGCAAGAGGCGCATCACCGAGAGCGCCGTCACCGACTTGCCCGAGCCGCTCTCGCCGACCAGCGCCATGGTCTCGCCCTTGGCGATGTCGAAGCTGGCGCCTTCGACGGCCATGGTCGTGGTGCCGCCTTGGCGGAAGGCGACGCCGAGATTGCTGACCGCGAGGAGGGGTTCGCCGCTCACAGCCCCGTCCCCGATCGTTCGCACTTTCCCCCGGTCTGCACCATCTTCGCGTCGAAATAGTCGAAGCAGCGGGCGAAATCGCCGAGCTGGTTCACCCACATGGTCACCACCGCCTGGCGCCCGTCCGGCCACGACATGGTCGACAGCGCGAGGAACTTCCAGCCGTCGCGGGCGAGCGACGCCGAGGAGGCTTCCTGATCGAAGCCCCAGATGCCGTAGCCGTCCTGGGTCTTGCCGGCGCTCTCGCGGTCGTCGGCGGCCAGCGCCGGCGCGGCGGCAAGCAGGGTCAGGACGGCGAAGGCGAGAGGAGGCGCGGCGCCAGCGTCATGACACAGCTCTTCCAGGATGCCGGAGAGTTGTGGCGGCTCGGCGCGACGACCTGCATTCCTTGCGGCACGCTGCGGAATCGTGGTCCCGTGTCACCAGATATCGACAGCCTGCCAGGACCGCAGTCGCAAGGTGTATGGCGTCGGGCAGCTTCAGCGGGGCATAAGGCCGCAACTTGGCGGTCTCATAAATCACCTCGCGGCTCACGGGGCGAAGATCGATGAAGCCACTCCAAACGATCAGGTCGATATAGCTGCGCTGCAGGTCGGCCGGCCTGGTTCTGCCGCGACTGGGTGCGAGAACTTCGGCCAGGGTCAATTCGCTCGTTACCAATGCGCCGGGTTTGGCGCGGCCTGCATCGAATAGAGCTTTCGCCGGAGCCGAAAGCGACTCTTCGCCTTCGAGAGCGTCGATGAAGACATTCGTGTCGAGATAGGCGATCCCAGGCACGCGCTAGCTTTCCCATCCCTGGCGGGATTGCGAATTTCCGCATCGATCTCCTCGGCCGAACGAAACGGCGGCCGCCGCGCCGCAAAGATTCTTCCAGCGTCATGACCTTGTGCGGCGGAGCCTCAGCGGATTCGACGGTGACGGTGACGCTGGTGCCCGGATCGATCCCCTCGCGCAAGTCGCTCGGCAGCTTCGATGCGGGATAGTTTGGCGGGTGATCTGTTCATGGTCGGTTTGTCGGCAGCGATCCTCATGCAAATGTCTTCCGTGGGTCGAATGCGTCGCGCACCGCCTCGCCGACGAAGATCAGAGCGACAGCATCAGCGAGATGACGATGAAGCCGGTGAGGCCAAGCCACGGCGCGTGGATGTTGTCCTTGCCCTGGGCCAGCAGTTCGCCCAGCGACGGCGAGCCCGGCGGCAGGCCGAAGCCGAGGAAGTCGAGCGAGGTCAGCGTGGTGATCGAGCCGTTGAGGATGAAGGGCAGGAAGGTCAGCGTCGCCACCATGGCGTTGGGCAGGAGGTGGCGGAACATGATGGTGAGATTGCCGACGCCGAGCGCCCGCGCCGCGTTGACGTATTCGAAGTTGCGCCCGCGCAGGAACTCCGCGCGCACCACGCCGACCAGCGACACCCACGAGAACAGCAGCAATATGCCGAGCAGCACCCAGAAGCTCGGCGCGATCACCGACGAGATGATCAGGAGCAGATAGAGCGCCGGGATCGACGTCCATATCTCGATGAAGCGCTGGAAGCCGAGGTCGATCCAGCCGCCGAAATAGCCCTGCACGGCGCCGGCCATCACCCCGATGATCGACGAGATGATGGCCAGCGTCAGCCCGAACTCGACCGAGATGCGGAAGCCGTAGATGAGCCGCGCCACCACGTCGCGGGCCTGGTCGTCGGTGCCCAGCCAGTTCCAGTTGCCGATGGTGCAGTTCTCGTCCTTGACGCCGTCGGGATAGGCCGAACAGCGCTGCTCCAGCGACATCGTCCACCATGGCGGCGCCGGCGCCGGCGTCGGGATCTCGTTGTTGACCGTGCCGTAGGAGTAGCGGATCGGCGGCCACACCATCCAGCCGTTGCTGGCGATCTCCTTCTGCACGAACGGATCGCGGTAGTCGGTGGTCGCCAGGAACCCGCCGAACTTCGATTCCGGATAGTTGACCAGCACCGGGAAGAGCATCTCGCCCTTGTATGAGACGAGGAGCGGCCGGTCGTTGGCGATGAGGTTGGCGGCGAGCGACAGGCCGAACAGGACGAGGAAGATCCACAACGACCAGTAGCCGCGCTTGTTGCGCTTGAAGTTCGCAAGCCGGCGACGGTTGATCGGCGACAGCGTCAACAGCCGCTTCGGCGGCGGCTGCTCCTCGCCGGGCAGCGGCTCGATGGTCTCGTAGCCGGCCTTCTCCAGCCTGTGTTCGAGCTTGGTGTCCAATCACACCTCGCGCGTTTCGAAATCGATCCTGGGATCGATCCAGGTGTAGGTCAGGTCGGAGATCAGGTTCACCGCCAGGCCCATCAGCGAGAAGATGTAGAGCGAGGCGAAGACCACCGGGTAATCGCGGTTGAGCACCGACTCGAAGGACAAGAGCCCGAGCCCGTCGAGCGAGAAGATCGTCTCGATCAGCAGCGAGCCGGTGAAGAAGGCGCTGATGAAGGCGCCGGGGAAGCCGGCGATGACGATCAGCATGGCGTTGCGGAAGACGTGGCCGTAGAGCACCTGGCGCTCGGTCAGGCCCTTGGCCCGCGCCGTCATCACGTATTGCTTGCGGATCTCGTCGAGGAACGAGTTCTTGGTCAGCAGCGTCGTGGTGGCGAAGGCGGAGAGCGCCATCGCGGTCAGCGGCAGCGCCAGATGCCAGAAATAGTCGAGGATCCTCTCCGGCCAGGGCAGGCTCGCCCAGTAGTCGGAGGTCAGCCCGCGCAGCGGGAACAGGTCGAGGAAGGAGCCGCCGGCGAACAGGATGATCAGCAGGATGGCGAACAGGAAGCCGGGGATGGCGTAGCCGACCACGATCACCGCGCTCGTCCAGATGTCGAAGCGCGAGCCGTCCTTGACCGCCTTGCGGATGCCGAGCGGGATCGAGATGGCGTAGGACAAGAGCGTCATCCACAGGCCGAGCGAGATCGACACCGGCAGCTTGGAGCCGATCAGCTTGAGCACGCTGATGTCGCGGAAATAGCTCTGGCCGAAGTCGAAGCGGGCATAGTTCCACAGCATCAGGCCGAAGCGCTCCAGCGGCGGCTTGTCGAAGCCGAACTGCTTCTCCAGCGACTTGATGAATTCCGGGTCGAGCCCCTGGGCGCCGCGGTATTTCGAGGTCACCTCGTCGCCGGCGCCGCTGCCCTGCTGGTTGCCGGTGCCGGCGAAATCGCCGCCGCCGCCGGTGATGCGCGCGGTCGCCGAGACGTCGGTGCCCTGCAACTGCGCGATGATGCGCTCGATCGGCCCGCCCGGCGCGAACTGCACCACCGCGAAAGCTGATCGCCATGATGCCGATGATGGTCGGGATGATCAGCAGGATGCGGCGGAGGATATAGGCGCCCATCGCTCAGCCTCCGCCGCTTTGCCGCGGCCGCTGCCACGGGTTCCAATCCCTCCCCGCGAGGGGAGGGGGGACCGCGCGCAGCGCGGTGGGTGGGGCGGCATTGCGGCGGCCCCAAGCCTCTCCCCCCTTGCGGGGGAGAAGGCGGAGCTTACGCAGCGCGGAGCGCGGCGCTGGCGCAGCCAGAGGGGGGTGATGCCACGGCCGCTGCCACGGGTTCCAATCCCTCCCCGCGAGGGGAGGGGGGACCGCGCGCAGCGCGGTGGGTGGGGCGGTGTCGCCGGAACGACCCCACCCGTCTCCTCGCTTCGCTCGGAGCCACCCTCCCCGGTCCGGGGAGGGATGGAGTCCAGCCGCGATCGACACAGCGCCCATCGACTTGCCTACCCACTATAGCCGATCGCGGACGCCTTGGCCGCGTCGAACCACCAGGTCGTCTCCGGCGTGAAGGCATAATCGGGCTTCTTGTCCGGCCAGCCGAAGATGTCCCAGTGCGCCACCAGGTGGTCGGCGCGATACCAGCTCGGCATGCCGTATTGTCCGGCGCGCAGCAACCGGTCCACCGCCTTGAGCAGCGTCACCAGCTCGGCGCGGCTGGTGACCGAGGGAAGCCGGTCGAGCAGGCCGTCGACCGCCTTCGACTTGATGCCGGCATAGTTGTGGGAGCCGGGCTGGTCGGCCGGCCTTGGAGCCGAAGAACTGGTTGAGGCCGTCAAGCGGCGTGGCACCCAGGAGAAACGCCGAGAGGATGGCGTCGAACTCGTAGTCGTTGAGCCGCGCCTGGTATTGCGCCGAGTCCACCTGGCGGATGGTCGCGGAGACGCCGATGCGCTTGAGGCTGGCCACCCACGGCGTCAGGATCCGCTCGAAAGCGGAGGCGTTGATCAGAAACTCGAAGTCGAGCGTCTCGCCCTTCGCGTTGACCAGACCGCCGCCCTTCTGTGTCCAGCCGGCCGCCGCCAGGAGGTCGAAGGCCTGCTTCAGCACGGTGCGGTCGTTGCCCGAGCCGTCGGTCTTCGGCGGCACATAGGCATCCTCGTCGAAGACCGCCTTCGGCAGGTCGGCGCGATAGGGCTCGAGCAGCTTCAGCTCGTCGGCGCCGGGCTTGCCTTCGGCCATGAAGTCCGAGCTCTGGAAATAGGAGAACTCGCGCGAATAGGCATCGAAGAACAGGTTCTTGTTCGACCATTCGAAGTCGAAGGCGAGGCCGATCGCCTGACGCACCCGCGGATCGGCGAATTTCGCAAGCCGCGTGTTGAAGAAGAAGAACTGGAACGAGGCCACCTTCTCCGCTGGAAACAACGACTTCTTCACCTTGCCCTCGGTCACCGCGGGGAAGGTGTAGCCGGTTGCCCAGGTCAGCGAGGTGAACTCTTCCCGATAGGTGATCAGTCCCTTCTGGAAGGCCTGGAAAGCCGACTCGCGCTCCTGGAAGAAATCGATGCGGATGACGTCGAAATTGCCTTGGCCGACATTCACCGGCAGGTCGGCGCCCCAGTAGTCGGGCACCCGCTCATATTCGATGAAGCGGCCGGCCGAAACCTGACCGACCTTGTAGGCGCCGGAGCCGAGCGGCGCCTCGAGCGAGGACGAATCGAAGGGGCGGGCCGTGTAGTAGGCCTTGGAGAAGATCGGCAACCCGGCGATGGTGAAGATCGTCTCGCGCGTCTGCTTGCCGTCGAGCGTCACCGTGACGGTGCGCGCGTCCACCGCTTCCGCCTTCACCATCGGCACGATCACCTGCGAGATGTCCGGGTGGCCCTTCTCCTTGAGCAGATTGAGCGAGAAGGCGACGTCTTCTGCCGTCAGCGGCGAGCCGTCGTGGAAGCGCGGCCCGTCGCGCAGATGGAAGGTGAAGACGTTGCTGTCGTCGGAGACATCGACCGTTTCGGCGATGAGCCCGTAATAGGAGTTCGGCTCGTCCTCGGACCCCGCCATCAGCGTGTCGAAGGTGAGCTCGATGCGCGGCGGTGAGTCGCCCTTGAGCACGAACGCATTGAGCGTGTTGAAGGTCTGCGTCGACTGGTTGAAGACCCAGTAGGAGGGCTGGAAGTTCATCCGCCCGCCCTTCGGCGCGTCCACGTTCACGTAGTCGAAGTGCTTGAAATCAGGCGGGTATTTGAGCTCGCCGAAGACCGAGAGGCCGTGCAGGCCGTGCCTGCCGGCGGCCCAGGCAAACGGCGGCAGCAGCGGCGCGGCCAGTGCCGCACCGCCGGCGGCGAGCACGCCGCGGCGGGTGAGGCCGCCCGCAGCGCGCCTCACTGCGCGCCTCCCGTCTTGGCCGCCTTGTCGGCGTCCCACCACCACGTGGTCGGGATGCCGAGGTCGAACTTCAGCTTCGTGAAGTCGGGATGGCCGAAGCGGTCCCAATAGGCGATGCGGTCGGTGAGGCCGGCATAGCTGGGGATGACGTATTGCTCGGCCATCATCACCCGGTCGAGGGCGTGCACCGCCGCCACCTGGCTGTCGCGGTCCTTGGCATAGATGATGTGGTTGATGATGGCGTCGACCGCCGGGTCCTTGATGCCGGCATAGTTGCGCGAGGCGTCGCTGTCGGCGGCCTCGGAGCCCCAGTAGGACATCTGCTCGTTGCCCGGCGAATTGCTTTCCGCCCAGCCGGTGTAGACCATGTCGAAGTCGCGCGAGCGCACGCGGGTGACGAACTGGCTGGAATCGACCTCGCGGATATTGAGCGTGATGCCGATGCGCGCCAGCGCCTGCTTGTAGGGCAGGGCCACGCGCTCGATGGTGGCGCCGTTGAGCAGAAGCTCGATGGTGACCGGCTGGCCGTCCTTGCCGACGAGCTGGTTGCCTTTGAGCGTGTAGCCCGCCTGCTGCAGGAGGTCGAGCGCCTGGCGCAGGTTGGCGCGGTCCTTCTCCGGCGTGCCACCCACCGGGTTCTCATAGGGCGTGGTGAACACGTCGGCCGGCACCTTGTCCTTGACCTCGTTGAGGATGTCGAGCTCCTTGCCGGTGGGCAGGCCGCTCGCCGCCAGCGGCAGGCCGAAGAAGAACGAATTGATGCGCTGGTACTGGCCGTAGAAGATGGTGCGGTTCAGCTCCTCGAAGTCGAAGGCGTAGTTGAGCGCCTGGCGCACCCGCCGGTCCTGGAAGAACGGCCGGCGCAGGTTGGGCACGAAGCCGACCATCACGCCCGACACCTGGTCGAGCTTGACCTCCTCCTTCTTCACCTTGCCCTGCTGGATGGCCGGGAAGTCGTAGGCGGTCGCCCAGCGCTTGGCCTCGTTCTCCCACCAGTAGTCGAAATCGTCGGCCTTGAAGGCCTCGAACTCGACGTTGAGGTCGCGGTAGTAGTCGTAGGTGACCTTGTCGAAGTTGTTGCTGCCGACGTTGACGTTGAGGTCCTTGCCCCAGAAGTCCGGTACCCGCTCATAGGTGATCGAGCGCCCGGCCTGCACGTCGGCGATGCGGTAGGGGCCGGAGCCCAGCGTCGGCTCCAGCGTGCCCTTGCCGATGTCGCGCTGGTTGCCGTTGGCGTCGGTGCCCTCCCACCAGTGCCTGGGCAGGATGGTGAGTTCGCCGACGATCTCGGGCAGCTCGCGGTTGCCCTTCTGGTCGAAGACGAAGGTCACCTCACCGGGCGCCGTCACCTCGGCCTTGGTGACGTGCTGGTAGTAGTAGCGCTGGCTCTGGTTGAGCTTCACCGCCTGATCGAACGACCACACCACGTCGTCGGCCGTGATCGGCTCGCCGTCCTGCCACTTCGCCTTCGGGTTGATGCGATAGGTGACGTAGGAATAGTCGGCCGGGTAGCGCACCGCGTCGGCGATCTCGCCATATTCGGCCGAGATGTCGGCCTCGTCGATTGCCCGCATGGTGAGCGACTCGTAGATGAGCCCCAGCCCGTCGGCGGTGACGCCCTTGTCGAGGATCGGGTTGAGCGTGTCGAAGGTCTGGCTCACCGCCGACAGGCGCAGCGTGCCGCCCTTGGGCGCATCCGGGTTGACGTAGTTGAAATGGGCGAAGCCTGGCGGATAGCCCGGCGTGCCGATCAGGCTGAGCGCGTGCTGCCATTCGCCCGGCGGCGGCAGCCCGTCCGGGCCTTGGGGTGCGGCATCGTCGGCGGACGCGGCGACCACGCTCGCCGCAAGGGCGGCAAGCGCCGCGATGGTCGTCGGAAACCGTTTCATGCGGCTGTGGCTCTCCGTGGCCCGGCCCTCTTGATGCGCGCTATTAAGGCCGGTCGGTGAGACAAACACCAGCCCGCCGGCCAATTTATGACCGAAATTTAACCGCTATGCGCGCCCCGCCGGCCTTCGTTCGCCGGCAGGGACTTTCTCGGCTTCCGGCGGCGCTACTGCGCTGGCGCCGGCTGGGTACCGGCGGCAGGGGCCGCCGGCGCTGCCGGTGCCGCTGTCCACTGTCCGCCGGAGCCGGCGTCGCGGTCAGCCGGCGCCGGTGCTGCCGTGTGCGGGCGCGGCCGGAGCCGGCGTCGCGTTGTCCGCCGGAGCTGCCGGTGCAGGAGCAGCCGCTGCCGGCGCAGCCGCTGCGGGCGCTGCCGCGCCGCTGTCCGCCGGGAACGGTGCCGGGCTGTCGGCAAGCGTCCTCAGATAGGCAACCACGTCGGCCCGGTCCTGCTCCTTGGGCAGCCCGGCGAAGGTCATCTTGGTATTGGGGATGAACTGCCGCGGGCTGGTCAGGAACTGGTTGAGGTTGTCATAGGTCCAGGTGAAGCCTTCCTTGCCCTTGTCCTGGAAGGCCTGGGAATAGTCGTAGCCGGTTTCCGGGCGGATGATCGGCGTGCCGACGACGCCATAGAGGTTGGGGCCGACCTTGTTCGGCTGGCCCTTCTCCAGCGTGTGGCAGGCGAGGCACTTCTTGGCGACGTCCGCGCCCTTCTTCGCGTCGCCGTTCTTCACCTCTTCGACGAACGATGCGGGCTGCGCGCTCGCCGCGCCGCCGGCTGCTGCCGGCGCCGGCGCCGCGGCCTCAGCCGTGCTGGCGCCACCCGCTGCCGGCGCCGCCTGGGCGGCGTTGCTGCCGGCCGGAGGCGCGGGCGGCAGCGGCACCGGATTGTCCGACAGCGTCCTCAGATAGGCGATCACGTCGGCGCGGTCTTCCGGCTTCGCGAGGCCGGCGAACGACATCGCCGTGCCCGGGATGTCCTTGCGCGGCGCGGTCAGGAAGGTGTCGAGGTTCTCGTAGGTCCAGGTGAAGCCTGCCTTGCCCTTGTCCTGGAAGGCCTGGGAGTAGGCGAAGCCGGTTGCCGGCCGGATGATCGGGGTGCCGACCACGTCGTAGAGGTTGGGGCCGACCTTGTTGGGCTGGCCCTTGTCGAGCGTATGGCAGGCGAGGCACTTCTTGGCGACGTCGGCGCCCTTCTTGGCATCGGCCGTCTGCAGGCGCGCTGCGATCGAGGCGACCTGTTCGCCGCCGCTCGCCCCGCCGGTGCCAGCGCCCGCGCCGCCGCCTTCGCTCGTCGCGATCACATAGCCCGGCTTTGCCGGCGCCGCGGGCGCGTAGATCGCCTCGGAGATGATGCTCAGCGCCATGACGCCGAGGCCCGTGGCGAGAACCGCACCGGCGATCTTGTTCAGCTCGAAAGAGTCCATCTTCAACCCGCTCCGCGGCATGTCCCCGGGGACGAACGGCCGCGGGCTCAGGCGGCCGGGAACATGCTGACATCCCCCTAGGTTGGGCGTCTGGAATCGTTCCAAGCGCCCCGCCGGCGCGGAAACTACAAGCTTTCCGGCGTTTGAGGCAACACGTATAAGCCGGTGGGCTTGAGACTAATTGTCCTCGTCAATTCTTGCCCGATCGCGCCGTTTTGCCGGGAATCCGTCCGTGACCGACCGTGCCATCGTCCTCATTCCCGCCCGTATGGCCTCCACCCGCCTGCCGGGCAAGCCGCTCGCCGACATCAACGGCCACCCGATGATCGTCCATGTCTGGCGCCGGGCGGTGGAGGCCGGCATCGGCCGGGTGGTGGTGGCCACCGACGATATTTCCATCGCCTCGGTCATCGAGTTCGCCGGCGGCGAGGCGGTGATGACCCGCGCCGACCATGTCAACGGCACCTCGCGCATCCACGAGGCGCTGCATCTCATCGGCGCCAGCGCGGAGATCGTCGTCAACCTGCAGGGCGACCTGCCGACCGTGTCGCCGGCCACCGTCCAGGCGGCGCTGGCGCCGCTGGCTCAGCCGGAGGTCGATATCGGCACCATCTGCGCCATCATCACCCGCGAGGAGGAGAAGACCGACCCCTCCGTCGTCAAGGTGGTCGGCAGCCCGGTGACCCTGGCGGAAGAAGACGCCGGCATCCTGCGCGCCCTCTATTTCACCCGCGCCACCGCGCCGACCGGTCCCGGGCCGCTCTATCACCACATCGGCCTCTACGCCTATCGCCGCGCGGCGCTGGAGCGCTACGTCACCCTGCCGCCGACGCCGCTCGAACAGCGTGAGCGGCTGGAGCAGTTGCGCGCGCTGGAGCATGGGCTGCGCATCGACGTCGCCATCGTCGACACCGTGCCGCTTGGCGTCGACACCCCCCACGACCTCGAGCGGGCGCGCGAACTGCTGCAAGTCTGAGCGCCACACAGAGGCGTTTGTTGTCTTGCCCCCTCTCCCCCTGTGGGAGAGGGCTTTCGGCCTTTGCCTCGCAGGGCGCGCAAGCGCCCGAGAGGCTTAGGCCGGAAGGGTGAGGGGTGCCCCGCTGCTTTGGGCAGGCCCGAGCCTGAGCCGCGCCGCTTGCCTCCCTCCCCGAGGCCCCGAAGGGGGAGGGGGACCGCGCGGACGCCGGTGGGTGGGGCCGGCGGGAGCGCCGAAGGCACACAGGTCGCCAAAAACGCTTCCCGTTTCTCTGCCCTTGCGCTAAGCCACGCCCGCTCTCCTCCCCCTGAAAGGGGAGGTGGCCCGGCGAAGCCGGGTCGGAGGGGGTCAACCGCAAGCGACGAGCCAGCCGATGCCAAATCCGAAGACGGTCGTTTTCCAGGGCGAGCCGGGCGCCAATTCCGAGGTCGCGGCCCGCGAGGTCTATCCCAAGGCCAAGGCGGTTCCCTGCCCGACCTTCGAGGATTGCTTCGCCGCGGTCGAGAAGGGCACGGCCGATCTCGCCATGATCCCCATCGAGAATTCGCTGGCCGGCCGCGTCGCCGATATCCACCATCTCCTGCCCAATTCGCGGCTGCACATCATCGGCGAGCATTTCTTGCCCATCCGCTTCCAATTGATGGCGCCTCAGGGCGCCACCCTGAAGACGATCAAGACCGTCCACAGCCACATCCACGCGCTCGGCCAGTGCCGCAACGTCATCCGCCAGCACCGCTGGAAGACGGTCGTCTCCGGCGATACGGCGGGTGCCGCGCGCGAGGTCGCCGAGGCCGGCGATATCACGCAAGCCGCGCTCGCCCCGGCCATGGCCGCCGAGATCTACGGCCTCGATATCCTCAAGGAGAATGTCGAGGACGCCGCCCACAACACCACCCGCTTCGTCATCCTGTCGAACGACGAGCAGCGCGCCCGCCGCGGCCGCGGCAAGGTCATCACCACCTTTGTCTTCCGCGTGCGCAACGTCCCGGCCGCCCTCTACAAGGCGATGGGCGGCTTCGCCACCAACGGCGTCAACATGACCAAGCTGGAGAGCTACCAGCTCGACGGCAAGTTCTTCGCCACCCAGTTCTACGCCGACGTCGAGGGCCACCCCGACGACCGCCCGCTGGCCCTGGCGCTGGAGGAGCTTGACTTCTTCTCCGCCCACGTCCGCATCCTCGGCGTCTACCCGGCGAGCCCACTCCGGGAAGGGCTGGAGTAGGGGGGCAAGCCTAGGATTGGCATAGGCCACGCCCAAATTGTAGGATCAGCCATGCTAACCCGATTGCAGATTCGCAATTTCAGGACACTCGAGTTCGCGGATATTCCGCTCGGCCAGAACGTCGTCCTTATTGGACCAAACAATTCGGGCAAGACGTCCGCCCTTCAAGCGCTGTCGCTTTGGCAAACAGGCCTCCGGGAATGGACGAGCCGTCGCTCAGGTACCAGCCAAGCAAAACTCAGAACTGGCGTCACAGTAAACCGCCGCTCGCTTTCGCATACGCCCGTCTCTCAAGCTAGGCTCCTATGGCACGACTTGCGAGTTAACGCAGTAAACAGGCAAAACGGGTCGCAGGACACGCAATATATATTTCTTGATATTGTCGTAGACGGTGAAAATAACGGAGAAAAGTGGACCTGCGGATTCGAATTTTATCACGCAAATCCCGAGTTTATATACTGTAGGCCGCTTCGGATTGGGCACGAAAATGAAACGGTACGGATGCCTGTTCCTGATGCTGCAGCGGCGACGAAGATTGCTTTGCTTCCGCCCATGTCTGGCTTGGCTTCCGAAGAACCCGAAGTGCAACCGGGGCGGATCGCTGTTCTTCTCGGAGAAGGACAAACAGCGCAAGTATTAAGGAATCTCTGTCTTCAAGTATATCAGAACAATTCTGATTCTTGGGAGAAAATTGTATCCGAAATTGAACGCATGTTCGGCGCCAGATTGGCGGAGCCTAAGAGAGATCCAGTCAGAGGTACGATCGATATCGCATATCGCGAGCACGGTGTTGAGCTGGACCTTCCTAGCGCTGGCAGGGGGCTTCAGCAGACATTGCTTCTGTCGGCACATCTTTACGCCAATCCGGGGAGCGTTTTGCTGCTTGATGAACCGGATGCCCACCTGGAGATTCTTCGACAGAGGCAAATATATACGTTCTTGACGGACACTGCTCGCCAAGCAGGCTCGCAGATAGTAGCTGCAAGCCATTCGGAGGTTATTCTAAACCCG
>CAWHLP010000014.1:0-40220 GCA_963830205.1 uncultured Alphaproteobacteria bacterium
GATCTTCCAGCTCAGCACCTTGAACGGCAGGATCCGCAGGTGCGGCGCACCGGCCGGGTCTTCGAGGATGTTCACCGCCTGCCCCAGCGACCAGGGGGCTCCGGGGGGACCGACACGTTGCCGCGGCCCCCGCCGGCTCGTAGACCCTGAGGATCAGGCCGCTGCCGTCCTCTTCCGGCTCGAAGCCGCTCAGGCCGAGCTGCATCCCGTCCATGGCGACGGCAGTGAAGGTCCGTTCCGCGTCGAGCCAAACGGCGCGGAGAACAGGGCTGGTTGAGGTCTTCCGCTTCGGCGAGCACGCCGCCGCTGGACCAGTCGACGGCACGGGGATAGAGCCCATAGGTGAAGGACTGGCGGCCCTCGTCGGCAAGCGGATCGGGATAGACCGGCGAGCGCAACAGGCTGATGCCGAGCTCGTTGCCAATGGCGTGATGGCCGTATTTGCCGTCGTTGAGCAGCGCCACGCCATAGCCGTGTTCTGAGAGATCGACGAAGCGATGGGCGGCGACCTCGAAGCGCGCCTGCTCCCACGACGTGTTGCGGTGCGTCGCGCGGCGGATGACGCCATGGGCGCATTCGAAGGTCGCCTGGTCGGCACGCACCGCCAGCGGAAAGCGCGCCTTCAAGAGGATGCGGCGATCGTGCCAGTCGATGTCGGTCTTGAAGTCGACGCGGGCCGAATTCGCCCACAGCCTGACCGTTTGCACGATCTCGCTGGCGCGGAAGCGGCGCACGATGCGGATGGCGGCACGGTGCGGTCCCGTTTCGATGACGTCCAGCGATGTCGCCGGCACCTCTTCGCCGTTGCGGTCATAGTCGTCCTCGATGTCCCAAGCGTCCCAGTTGCGCGGCTTGTCGACATAGGCCCAGATCTGGTTGCCGCGGCCGGCCAGCACCTCGCGCTGGGCGCGCTTGTCGTAGAGGCTCGTCAGCGTGCCGTCGTCGGCGATCTCTACCCGCACCAGGTTGTTCTCGATCCGGTTCCGGCTGACCGACAGGCCGGCGGGCGGTGCCGTCCCTGCCAACAGCGCGACGGCCGAGAGGCCGGGGATCGATTGGGCCGCGCACAACACATGGCCCTCCTCGACCGCCTGACTACCGGGCAGGTCGGCGCCCTTCACCACCACGCGGAGCGGTCGCGGCGAGAGGTCCGGATTGACCACCAGGAGGCCCGGCTTGCCGCCCGCAAGGCCGAGCTTGTCGGTGAGCGCTGAGAGGTGTGCCTCCTGCGCCCTCTCGCCTTCCGATACCACGTCCGCCAGCTCTGCCTCCGCCCGCTGGTAGACCTCGCGGATGCTCGATCCCGGCAGGATGTCGTGGAACTCGTTGCGCAGGATGATCCGCCAGTGCTCCTCCAGCGACGGCGCCAGCGGCGCCCCCAGCAGCGAGGCCATGCTCGACAGCGTCTCGGCGGCGATCAACGCGCGCTCGGCGCGCCGGTGCAGGTACTTGGTGCGGCCCTGCGTGGTCAGCGTGCCGCGATGCAGCTCGAGATAGATCTCGCCCACCCATGTCGGCAGCTCGCTGGCGCCGGGCAAATCGTGCAGCGATGCGAACCATGAGGCGACCGCGACCGGGCGCATGGCCGGGATCGCCGGGAAGTCGGCCATCTGCCGCTGGCGCTCGATCATCTCCTCGGTCGGCCCGCCACCGCCGTCGCCATAGCCGAAGGAGAGCAGGCTCTCCGGCGCTTCGCTCTTGCCGCGGAAGTTGCGCCAGGTCTCGATCGCCGCCCGCGGGCCGATCTCGGCGTTGTAGCCGCCAACCGGGTTGTTGAAGGTGTGGGCAAGGACGCGGCTGCCGTCCAGTCCCTCCCACCAGAAGAGGTCGTAGGGGAAGCGGTTGGTTTCCGACCAGGTGACCTTGATGGTGAAGAAGTTGTCCACCCCGGCCTGCTTCAAAAGCTGGGGCAGGGCAGGGGAGAAGCCGAAGCAGTCGGGCAGCCAGCAGACCGTGTGGCGCCGGCCGAAGGTGCGCTCGAAATAGCGCTGCCCGTAGAGGAGCTGGCGAACGAAGGATTCGCCGGTCGGCATGTTGGTGTCGGGCTCGACCCACATGGCGCCGATCGGCTCCCACTGGCCCGCCGCGGCCCGCTCCCTGATCTCGGCGAAGAGCTCAGGATCGTCTTCCTCGAGGAAGGCGTAGAGCTGCGCGGTCGACTGGTTGAAGCGGAAATCGGGATAGCGCTTCATCAGCCCGACCATGGTGTGGAAGGTGCGGTTGGCCTTGCGCCGCGTCTCCTCGAGCGGCCACAGCCAGGCAAGGTCGATATGGGCGTGCCCAGTGACCGCAAGGCCGCCCTGCTGCGGGTAGCGTTCGGCCAGCGCCTTCAGCGCGGCGGTGAGCGCCTGCGCGGCGGCAGCGACCGAGGCGCGGCCGTCCGCGTCCAGCCCCTCCGGGTTACCCGGCAGGCCCTCGGGCAACTGCCATATCCTTTGCTGCTCGGCGGTCGATTGCACGCGGGCGAGGTAGTCCTCAGTGCCGGAGGGCCAGTCGAGCATGGCGAAGGCGTCCTCCGCCGCCGACAGCATGGGCGCGGCCGCTTCGTGGTCTCCGAGCGCCTCGACGGCCTCGCCAACCTGGCGCAGCAGCAGGACGAAATCGGCTAGTACGGCATCGAGCCAGATGATCGCCGCCTCTTGCAGCCGCGCATCGCGGTTGGGCACACCGAAGGGGAGCCGCGCCACGCAGTCGGCGCTGATCGAGAACGACCGGCCGTCCAGGTGGAAGCGGCGATGGTTGGGGTCGAGGGCAAAGGCGGCACGCTTGCCGTCGTCATAGGCGAGCCGGGCAAGGCCCTCGCCGCCGAGGTCGAGGTCGAGGCGGGCGTCCTTGAGTGGCCAGTCGTCGGGGACCCGCACGGACGGGCAGCTGAGGGTTACCACCCCGTCGCGCGTCGGCCATGGCTGGTTCTGGGCGATCGGCGCGCCGTTGAATGTCCACCCTTCCAGCGCCACCCGCCGGCCAACGGTCCATTGGTCGAGCTCGATCAGCCGCTTGTGCAGGCGGTCCAGCCGCTGACGGAGTGTGAGAGCCATGCCTGTTTCCTTGCCTGCGTGATTGTGACTGAAGTCGACGCTTCCCTGACGATTATTCCGTCGCCGTGCCGGCCTTCAACACATTCATATTGGATGCCGCAGCGCGACGGGGATAACCGCCCGGCCGGCCCTCTCAGCCGGCTGCGTCGCAGATCGCCGTGATGATCAGGGCGGCCGAGACCGCGCCGGCGTCGAGATGGCCGATGCTGCGCTCGCCGAGCCGAGCGGCGCGGCCCATGGTCGCCAGCATGTTGCGGGTGGCCTCGGCACCCAGGCGCGCCGCCTCGGCGATCTCGGGGAGGGGCGCGCCCTGCCGTGCGGCCTCGGCCGCCGGCGCCCAGGCGTCGAGCATGGTCTTCTGCCCGGGCGCGGCCTTGCCGCGCTGGGCGATGCCGTCTGCCATGGCGGCGATCACGCTCGCCATGTCACGCCGGGGCATGGCCGGGCGCGGGCCTGCCGCCTTGCCGGCCCGCATCAGGGCCGTGGCATAGAGCGGCCCGGTCGACGCGCCGGTGGCGTTGAGGAAGGCTTTTGCCGCGGCGTTGAAGATGTCCTGGAGGGTCGCGCCGGCGATCCCCGCGACGGCGTCGCGAGCGGCGATCATGCCCTGTTCCATGGTGATGCCGTGATCGGCGTCGCCCACCGCGCCATCGAGCGCGCAGAGCGCGTCGCGCTCCGCCGTCATGCGGGCGGCGAACGTCGCGAACAGCGCCTTCAGGTCCTCCGTCGTGAAGTCCATCTCAGCCTTGCCGGAACATGGCGCAGTCGCACGGGTGGTCGATCAAGCGCGTCAGTTCCTCGTCGAGATGCATGAGGGTGATCGAGGCGCCCGCCATGTCGAGCGAGGTGCAATAGGGGCCGACCAGCGCCTTGTGCACGGCGAGGCCGGCGTCTGCCAGGCGCTCGGCGACGCGGGCGTAGAGGATGTAGAGCTCCATCAGCGGCGTCGCGCCGAGCGAGTTGACCAGCACCGCGACGCGGTCGCCCGGCTTGGCCGCCATCTCGGCGAGGATGGCGTCCATGATCTCGTCGGTCACCTCGCGCGCCATGCGCAGCGGCCCGCGCCGCACCCCGGGCTCGCCGTGGATGCCCATGCCGATCTCCATCTCGCCGGCCGGCAGGTCGAAGCTCGGCCGCCGGGTCTGCGGCAGCGAGCAGGAGGAGAGCGCCACGCCCATGGTGTAGGTGCGCTGGTTGGCGTGGCGCGCCACGCGCTCGACCTCGTCGAAGGGCAGCATCAGGTCGGCGGCCGCGCCGGCTGCCTTGAAGACGAACAGGTCGCCGGCGACGCCGCGCCGCTTGGCGCGGTCGGGCGATGAGGCGATGTCGTCGGTGGTCAGCACCGAGCGGGCCTCGATGCCCTCCATCTCGAGCATCTCCACCGCCATGTCGAAGTTGAGCACGTCGCCGGCATAGTTGCCGTACATCAGCAGCACGCCGGCGTCACCGGAGGTGGCCATCGCCGCATCGACGATGGGCTGCGGCGGCGGCGAGGCGAAGACGTTGCCGATCACTGCCGCATCGGCGAGGCCTCTGCCAACATAGCCCAGGAAGGTCGGCTCGTGGCCGGAGCCGCCACCGATGACCAGCGCCACCTTGCCCGGGCGCGGGCCGTCCTTCGCCACCACCACGCGCGGGGCGCCCTCTATCCGCCGGAGATGGCAGGGATGGGCGGCAAGGACGCCGGCGAGCATCTCGTCGACCACGGCATTGCCGTCGTTGATGAGCTTCTGGGTCGGGCTCATGCATTCCTCCCTGGCATTTTCTTGCCGGTGGGCCGGGACGTTCGGCCCGGCTCCGGAGCATTTGCGTCGGTCATAAGACTTGCCGTGTCTGGCGTCGACGGCGTCAAACGCCGCAAGGGCCGTGGGGCGGCCCGCGCGAGAGGGCCCGAATTCTGCAGGGCTGCCTTGCAGAATCTCATCTGCCGCAGGGCGGCGACCGGACCTATCTATTTGGCGTAACAAGCGAGAAAGAGGGCACGACGATGAACACGGATCGGATTGCCAAGGCCTACCGTAGCTGGCGCAAGTATCGCGACACCTACAACGAGCTGATGCGGATGTCGGACCACGATCTCTGGGATATCGGCATCAACCGCGGCGAGATCCCGGCGATCGCCAAGGCTTACGCCGTCAAGTAGCCCATTCTGCCTGACCTCCCCTCCTCCCCCGCGAAGCGGGCGCTCCCCCGGCGCCCGCTTTTGCTTTGCCGGGGCCGCCGCCTTGGGACGAGCGGCACCCTGTACCGGAGGCCGGGTTTGATGTAGTCGGGAGCCGGCCATCCAGCCGTTTTCCTCCCTTAGCCGTTCCGGACCCGCCCGCTCCCGACGATGACCCTTTCTGAAGAAGCTCAGCGCCGCCGCACCTTCGCGATCATCTCGCACCCGGACGCCGGCAAGACGACGCTGACCGAGAAGCTCTTGCTCTTCGGTGGCGCCATCCAGCTTGCCGGCGAGGTGCGCGCCAAGGCCAACCGCCGCCAGACCCGTTCCGACTGGATGGAGATGGAGCGCGAGCGCGGCATCTCGATCGTCACCTCGGTGATGACCTTCGAGTACGCCGGCACCGTCTTCAACCTGCTCGATACGCCCGGCCACGAGGACTTCTCCGAGGACACCTACCGCACGCTGACCGCGGTCGATTCGGCGGTCATGGTCATCGACGCCGCCCGCGGCATCGAGGCGCGCACGCTCAAGCTGTTCGAGGTCTGCCGGCTGCGCGACATTCCGATCATCACCTTCATCAACAAGCTCGACCGCGACGGCCGCCATCCCTTCGACCTCCTCGAGGAGATCGAGAAGCGGCTGGCGCTCGACACCACGCCGCTGACCTGGCCGCTCGGCATGGGGAAGAGCTTCGCCGGCGTCTACGACCTGGAGAAGGACGCCATCCACCGCCTCGATTCCGATGGCACGCTTCAGCCGGTGGCCGAGATCAACGCGGCGGCGCTCGCCGACTACCTGCCCGAGAACGAGCGCGAGACGGTCGCCGAGGAGATCGCGCTCGCCAAGGCGGCCTCGCGCCCGTTCGATCTCACCTCTTTCCGCGAGGGCCATCTGACCCCGGTCCTCTTCGGCAGCGCGCTCCGCAACTTCGGCGTCCGCGACCTGATCGAGCGCCTGGCCGCCTATGCGCCGTCGCCGCGGCCGCGCACGGCCGAGGAGCGTGAGGTCGCCCCGGACGAGACGGCGATGAGCGGCTTCGTCTTCAAGATCCAGGCGAACATGGATCCCAACCACCGCGACCGCATCGCCTTCCTGCGCGTCTGCTCGGGCAAGCTGACGCGCGGCATGAAGGCGCGTCTCGGCCGCACCGGCAAGGTCATCGCCCTCAACGCGCCGCAGTTCTTCTTCGCCCAGCAGCGCGCCATCGCCGACGAGGCCTATGCCGGCGATATCGTCGGCCTGCCCAACCACGGCACGCTGAGGATCGGCGACACGCTCACCGAGCGCGAGCATCTGACCTTCCGCGGCGTGCCGAGCTTCGCCCCGGAAATCCTCAGGCGCGTGCGCGTCGGCGACGCCATGCGCGCCAAGAAGCTGCGCGAGGCGCTGACCCAGATGGCGGAGGAGGGCGTCGTCCAGGTGTTCATGCCGATGGACGGTTCGCCGCCCATCGTCGGCGTCGTCGGTGCCTTGCAGCTCGACGTGCTGCGCCAGCGATTGAACGACGAATACAACCTGCCCATCGATTTCGAGACCTCGCGCTTCGACGCCTGCCGCTGGGTGAGCGCCGCCAACCGCACCGACCTCGACGCTTTCGTCGATGCCCACCGCGCCGACATGGCGGCTGACCTCGACGGCTCGCCGGTCTTCATGGCGACCTCGGTCTTCATGCTCAATTACGAGATCGAGCGCGCGCCGAAGCTCACCTTCTCCGACATCAAGGACTACCAGCGCCAGGCCATGGCGCAGTAGGGCACACCTGTCGTGCCCGCCCCGCGAGCGGGCACCAAATCATCGCGGCGCCTGCCTCCGCGGGAGCGAACGAGGGGCATGCGCGTAACCAACTCAACTTTCGTGGCCCCGGCTCCGGCCGGAGCCCAGTAATCGCGGGCGTTCGTGATGGAGTCGCTTGCGCCAGCGATTACTGGGTCCTCGCTTTCGCGAGGACGACAAACGTCTTCGTTCCCCGGACGCGCCGCAGCGCGAAGCGATGCAGCGCAGATGCGGGGCCCATGCTGCTTCTGGGTCCCGGTTCTGCGGCCGGTCGGTCCGCGATCAACAGCGCATCACGCGTCACGTCAGTATCCTCTCCCTTCCGACCTAAGCTTCTGGGCGGCTTCGCAGAGAGGAGGTTGAAGTACATGCCAGCGTCACAGGCATCGTCGTGCCCGACCCCGAGCGGGCACCCAGTAAACGCAGGCGCCCGTGATTGGGCCGCTGGCGGCAGTGGCTACTGGGTCCCGGCCTTCGCCAGGACGACAAGCTTTCCGTTCCCGCGTGCCAGGCACCGAGCTATGAACCTTTCAAAGAGCGTTCCCCTCGCATGATGAGGGGGTGGCGGGCGCCCGGCGAATGCCGTGCGGTTACTCCGCGAAAACTGGGGCGCTCACCGAACGCCCGCCGCGGCGATTTTCTGCTCCGTTTCCCGGCGGGCTCTACGCCCAGCATTTGCGCTGGGTTCAAGCCTTTCGGCGGCCGGTCGTAGTGCCGACGGTCCCGCCGGGATCGCCCCGAGAACCGGATAAGCGAATCCGGCCCGCGGGGGCACCGCACCCCGCTCCATCTCAAGACGCCTCCGGAGACGCCCCTCATTCGAGCGAGGATGACGACCAATATGGGGGCGGTTCGGGAGAGGGGGATAAGTATTTTCATGGCGATGTTCGCCGCTGGCTCGGTGAACCTCCCCCTTGAAGGGAGAGCTTGTCCCCGACCCGGTCGGGGATCGAAATTCGCGAAGCATGGCGAAGCGAATTTCGGGAGGGGGTGCGTTGCGGACCTGCCCAGGCCCCTCCCCAAAACCGCTTCGCGGTCTTGACCCTCCCTCCGGGGGAGGGTTCACGTGCCGTGCTTCAGGCAGCGTCCTGCGGGCGGCTCAGGCGGACGGCAATTTGCCGTTCGGGGTCGCCGCATCGACCACCTTCGGCAGGTATTCGGCAAGCAGTTGCGGCAACTGGTCGACATGGAGTCCGAGGCTGCTGGCGAGGCGCGCCAACTGGTCCGACGTCAGGGCGGATTTGATCTGCTCCGCCGAGACCGGCAGGTTGGCGCCGGTGCCGATCCAGGAAGCGACCTGATCGCCCAATCCCGCCTTCTGGAGCTGTGCGACAACCCCGTTGAGCCCGCCCGCGTCCGCGAGCGCCTTCTCGGCGATGGACAGAAGATTGCCTTGTCCGCCCAGCATCGCGCCCAGTCCGTCAAGAAGTCCCATCACTATCCTCCTGGTCCTTTGCAGCAGGGATAGCAGCACCGGCACGACCTGTCATGCCGTGAACGCCAGCCATAGGCGGTCGGCCGGCAAGTGAGCGCGCCAACACGTCAAGCCATGCCGAGCAGGGCAGGCAGCTCCGCCAGCGTCCGCACCTCGGCGACCGGTGCACCGGGCAGGCGCTCGCGGTGCTGGCCATAGCGGTTGCACCAGACGACCTTCAGGCCGAAGGCTGCGGCGGCATGGACGTCCCAGGCGTTGGACGACTGGAAGGCGATTGCCTCGGCCGGCACGGCGAGCCGGTCGACGGCGAGCTGATAGACACAAGTTCGCGCTCAATCCCCGGTTGGCCCGTGCTTTCGGCCGCAAAGTGTTCCTGAAATCGAACCTCAAGCCCAGGCCGTCAAATCCTAGAATGCGTCTTATTGAATATATGCGCGGTTTCCGAGCTGTTCTTGAAAGCCCTTTGGATTGGAATTTTTACAAGTAAAAAACATATTGACCGCCCCTCGAGTTTAGGATTGGCTTTTATCCACAAAGGACGGCCATCTTTATCCGTAAGGGACACCGATACCCGGCGAAGAGTCCGATTGTGGGGGGCGATGAGCGAGCGGTCGGAGGATGCCCGGGCGAGGGGCGAGCGCACAGGCGGAACCGCCGTCATTGCACTCGGCCTGCGGCTGGTCAGCATCGGCCCGCTGCTGATCCTCATCGTCCTGGTGGCGGTGATCAGCCTTCTGACGCCGTATTTCCTGACGCCCATCAACATCAAGAACATTCTCGCGCAGACGGCGGTCATCGCCATTGTCGCGCTTGGCCAGCATCTGGTCATCCTGACCCGGGGCATCGATCTGTCGGTCGGCTCGAACCTTGCGCTGGCCACCGTCGTCGGCGGCCTCCTGTTCCGGGTTACCGACTCGGCGGTGCTGGTCGTTCTGGCGATCCTCGCCGCCGGCGCGTTTGTCGGTTTCGTCAACGGCGCCGTCTATGTGTTCGGGCGCTTGCCGCATCCCTTCATCATAACCCTCGCAACCCTCAGCATCTGTCGGGGTCTCGCGCTCGAATTGTCGATCGGCCACACGACCATGCGTGGCATGCCTGATGCCATCGTCGCCGTCGGCAGCGGAGAAACCTTCGGCGTTCCCAATGCCTTCTTTGTGGTTGTCCTGGTTGCGATCGCCATCTTTGTCATGGCGAAGGCGATGGTCTGGGGCCGCTGGACCTACGCCGTCGGCGGCGCGCCGGAAGCGGCCGTCGAGATGGGCATTCCGGTCAAGTGGGTGCTGCTGTCGACCTATGTGATCTCCGGCCTGTGCGCGGGCGTCGGCGCGGTGGTGCTCGCCGGCCGCACGGCGGCCAGTTCGCCGCTCTACGGTAACCTGCTTGAGCTCGACACCATCGCTGCCGTCATCATCGGCGGGGCGAGCTTCCTCGGCGGCCGCGGCCACATCGGCAATGCCCTCGTCGGCGCCGTCATGATCGGCGTCATCCGCAACGCCCTCAACCTGCTCGACGTCGACGTCTTCTTTCAGATGATCGCCATCGGACTGGTCATCGTCGTGGCTGTCGAGGCCGACGTGCTGCGCAACTTCCTGGAGGCGCACGCGCGGACGATCCAGGCGGCGAGGTCCCAATGAACGACGCGCCGAAAGCCCCTGTCCTTACCGTCCGCAACGCGCAGAAACATTTCGGCGCCGTGCACGCCTTGAAGGACGTGAGCCTGGACGCCTATCGCGGTGAGGTGCTGGCGCTGCTCGGCGACAACGGCGCCGGCAAGTCGACGCTGGTGAAATGCATTGCCGGCGTCCATTCGCTCGACGAAGGCAGCATCCTGCTCGACGGCGAGGAGGCCGCGCTGCATTCGCCGGCTGCCGCGCGCCGCGCTGGTATAGAGACCGTCTACCAGGACCTCGCTCTCTTCGACAATCTGACGCCGGCGCAGAATTTCTACTGCGGACGCGAGATCGCATTCCCCCAATGGCTGCCGCGCGGCATGCGCTTCCTGCGCAAGCGCGCCATGGACCGCGAAGCGGCTGCGGTGATCGACCGCCTCAAGGTCAAGCTGCCGAAATTCGACGCGCCCGTCGCGCTCATGTCCGGCGGCCAGCGCCAAGCCATTGCGGTGGCGCGCGCTACGGTCTTCGCCGGCAAGCTCGTCATCCTCGACGAACCGACGGCCGCCCTCGGCCTGCGTGAGTCGCGCAAGGTGCTCGACCTGATCAAGCAGCTCCGCGCCGAGGGCAA
Source organism: uncultured Alphaproteobacteria bacterium (assembly GCA_963830205.1). Classification (GTDB taxonomy): domain Bacteria; phylum Pseudomonadota; class Alphaproteobacteria; order Rhizobiales; family Kaistiaceae; genus CAVSRC01. Next base: position 10,655 of record CAWHLP010000014.1, read on the forward strand.
CGCGGTGATCCTCATCACCCACAACATGGAACACGTCGTCGAACTCGCCGACCGCGCGGTCGTCCTGCGCCAGGGGCGCAAGGTCGGCGAACTGAAACCGGACCGTTCGAACCGGCAGGAACTCGTTTCGATGATCGTCGGTGCGGAGGCCTAGCGAGATTCGTCGCCAACCGAGCGGCGGATGCACGGTATCGGTCCGTTGAGGGCCGATCCAAAAAACGGGAGATGGAGCCATGAGACTGAAACTCATGCTGGGGGGCCTGACACTCGCTGTTGCGTTTGCGGGATCCGCCCTGGCAGCCGACAAGATCAAGATCGGGTACATCACCAAGTTCCCGGTGCCCTACTTCCAGACCATGGAAGACGCCGCCAAGGCCTGGGCCAAGGACCATCCGAACGTCGAGATCGTCTACGGCCAGGGCACGTCGGCGACCGACATCGAGGGCCAGATCGCGCTCATCGAGAAGATGGTCGCCCAGGGCGTGCAGGGCATCGCCATCACGCCGGTCGATCCAAGCGTGTCGACGACGCTCGACAAGGCGGTTGCGGCGGGCGTGAAGGTTGTCCTGATGGACAACAACATTCCCGGCTGGGCGAACGTCACGTCGCTGGCGACGACCAACAACCTCGAGGCCGGCAAGCTCGCCGGTCAGTACCTCAAGACGGTGCTCAAGGACGGCGACAAGCTCGGCATCCTCGAAGGGGTTCCGGGCGTTCCTTCCCTGGACGACCGCGTCAACGGCATGCTCGAAGGGCTGAAGGGCGTCAACGTCGACATCGTCGGCAAGGGCGCCACGGGCTGCACCGAAGAGAAGGGCATCAACGTCGCCCAGGACATCCTGACGGCCAACCCGCAGCTGAAGGCGATCTACTCGGCCTGCGGTCCGCCCGCCGCCGGTGCCGCCCAGGCGATCAAGAATGCCAAGCTCGACCACCACATCATCCTGGTCGGCTTCGACTTCTGCTGCGGTGAGCCGGAAGCCATCGCAGCCGGCGACGAGGACGCCTCGGTGGCTCAGTTCCCGGCCAAGATGTCGGAGTATGGCGTCGATGCGCTGGTCAAGGCGATCAACGGCGAGAAGGTCGAGTCGCTGATCGACTCCGGCGCCGCTCTGGTCACCAAGGACAACATGAAGGACTTCATGTAGCACCGTGGCTGCGGGGGCCGGTTCCAGGGGCCGGCCCCCTATGCCGCAATCACGCGATGCCGAGCAGGGCAGGCAGCTCCGCCAGCGTCCGCACCTCGGCGACCGGCGCGCCGGGCAGGCGCTCGCGGTGCTGGCCATAGCGGTTGCACCAGACGACCTTCAGGCCGAAGGCTGCGGCGGCATGGACGTCCCAGGCGTTGGACGACTGGAAGGCGATTGCCTCGGCCGGCACGGCGAGCCGGTCGACGGCGAGCTGATAAACGTGCGGGTGCGGCTTGAAGGCGCCGACAGCCTCGACCGAGAGGACCGCGTCGATGACCGGCTCCAGCTTGGCCGCCGCAACCAGCGCGGCGAGCATGTCGGGCGTGCCGTTGGAGAGGATCGCGGTCCTGAATCCCGCCGCCTTGAGCCGGACGAGCACGTCGGGCACTTCCGGGAACGGCCTCAGGCTCAGATAGAGCTCCATCAGGCGCGGCTGAGGCCGGGCCGGTCGATCCCCAGCGTCGCAAGCGAGAAGTCGAGCGCATCGCCGGTCACCTGCCAGAAGTCGGCGTGGCGACCCTGGGCGGCGCGGAGCCAGGTGTAGGCGAGCTGCTTGTCGCGCCACAGCGTGTTCAGCCGGTCGGCCTCCGGCCCGATCGCGTCGCGGGCTGCGTCCACCGCCGAGGCGACGTCGAACAGCGTGCCGTAGGCGTCGAAGACGCAGGCGCGGATGCCGGCGAGGGCAGGCAGCGGCGCCACGGCCTACTTCGCCGGCGCCAGGTCGGGCGCCGTCGCCTGGCGCCGTGATGGGCTCGCCGACGCCGGGCAGGAAGACCGAGAACGTGGCGCCCTTGCCCGGCGGCGAGTTGACCCAGATGCGCCCGCTGTGATGCTCGACGATGTGGCGCGATATGGTGAGGCCGAGGCCGCTGCCCGACGGGCGGCCGGTATTGCGGTCGCGCGCCTTGGCGAACTTCTCGAAGATGATCTTCTGGTCCTGCGGCCCCACACCTTCGCCGTTGTCGGTGACCTCGACCAGATAGCCGCCGCTGTAGTTCTTGCCGGTCACCCAGACGTGGCTGTGTGCGGGATCGGCGAACTTCGCCGCATTGGACAGGAGGTTGATGAACACCTGCATCAGCCGGTCGCGGTCGGCATAGATCATGCGCTCGGCCGGCTCGATGGCGACCTCGACATCGCCGTGGGCGCCATGGAACAGCCCGCCGGTCGCCGCCGCCGCATCCGCGAGCGCCGCGGCCGGGTCGGTCTCCGCCATGCTCCAGTCGGCCTGGCCCTGCTCCAGCCGGGTCAGGTCGAGGATGGTGTCGAGCAGGCGGGTGAGCCGCTGGGTCTCGCTCTGGATGATGGCGAGATAGCGCTCGGCCTGCTCTGGCGGCAGCCCCTCGGGCTCGCTGAGGATCTCGGAGAAGGAGCGGATCGAGGTCAGCGGCGTGCGCAGTTCGTGGCTGATGGTGGAGAGGAAATCGTCCTTGAGCCGGTCGAGCTCCTTGAGCTGGGCGTTGGCGCGGGTGAGCTCGCGCGCCGTCACCTCCAGCTCGCGCGACTTCTGTTCCAGCTCGCGGCTGTAGGCGATGACCTGCTGGGTCTCCTCGAGGATCGCCATCATCTCGTCGAAGGAGAGCGCCTCGCCCTTGGCGATGGCCGCCACCATTGCCCGTGCGGATGCCGCGCCGACGCTGCCGGCGAGCAGCCGCTCGGCAAAGGCGATGAGCTCGGCGTCGGCCTGCAGGTGGTCGCCGATGTTCAGACCGCGCTTGGCGGCATAGTCGGCGAAGGCGCGGGCGGCGCGCTCCGGCCCGATGAAGCGCTGCAACAGGGCGGTGAGCTCGTCGAGCGCGGCCGACCGGCGCCAGATCTCCGCTTCCCCCGGCGGCTGCCGGAAGACATCGACGAAGGCGATCGCCTGGATGCGCTCGATCAGGTTCTGGCGGGTGAACAGCGACACCAGCACGTAGCCGCCGATATTGGCCGCCATGCTCCAGAACAGCGCGTGGGTCAGCGAATCCCAGCCGGTGAGGCCGAACAGCGCCTCGGGCTGGAGGGCCGCGATGTGCCACGGGCCGTTGAGGATCGCCTCCGACATGACGCCGCTGCGTGCCAAGAGCGGCACCAGCATGGTGTAGCCCCAGGTGAGGAAGCCGAGCCCCAGCCCGGTGAGCGCGCCGGGGCGCGTGGCATTGCGCCAGAACAGGCCGCCGACGATCGCCGGCACGAACTGCGCGGCAACCGCGAAGGAGACCAGGCCGATCTGGGCAAGCGGACCGGATTCGCCGGTCACCCGGTAATAGGCGTAGCCGAGCAGCAGGATGAGGAAGATGCCGGCGCGGCGGATGAACAGGAGAAGCTGGGTGAGGTCGCCGCGGGCATCGAGCCTGAGCCAGCGGAAGCGCAGGAGCACCGGCATCACCAGGTCGTTGCACACCATGGTCGACAGCGCGATGGCCGCGACCACCACCATCGCGGTCGCCGACGACAGGCCGCCGATGAAGGCAAGCAGCGCCAGCGCGTGCTGGCCCTGGGTGATCGGCACGGTCAGCACGTAGAAGTCGGGATTGGCTTCCGGCGGCAGCACGGTCAGCCCGGTGGCGGCGATCGGCAGGGCGAACAGGCTCATCAGCAGCAGGTAGAGCGGGAACAGCCAGGCGGCGGTCGCCAGGTGGCGCTCGTTGACGTTCTCGACGATGGTGATGTGGAACTGGCGCGGCAGGCAGATGATCGCCGCCATCGACAGGAACGTCATGGTGAGGAAGCGCGCCGCGTCGCCCTCGGGCAGGAGCACCAGGTTCTCCAGGGCCGGCGCCAGCCTGGCTTCCGCCGTGCCGATACCCGGGCCGAAGGCGAGCACGACGTAGACCCCGACCGCCAGGAAGGCGAGGAACTTGACGCAGGATTCGAAGGCGATGGCCGCGACCATGCCCTCGTGGTGCTCGTTGGCGTCGAGATGGCGGGTGCCGAACAGGATGGCGAAGATCGCCATGCCGACGGCGGTGAGGAAGGCGGCATCGCCGAGGATCGGGGGCGGCGGCCCGGTGAGCGTGCCGTTGATATCGGCATAGAGCGTGTAGTTGACCAGCACCGCGAAGGAGGTCGACACCGCCTTGAGCTGGAGCGCGATGTAGGGCATCGCGCCGACCGTGGCGATGACCGTGACCAGCATGCCGAGCAGGGCGCTCTTGCCGTAGCGCGAGGCGATGAAGTCGGCGATCGAGGTGATGCGCTGCGACTTGGAGATGCGCGCGATCTTGCGCAGCAGGAACCACCAGCCGAGGAAGACGATGGTCGGCCCGGTGTAGATGGTGATGAACTCGACGCCGCGGCGGGCGGCGGTGCCGACGGCGCCGTAGAAGGTCCACGAGGTGCAATAGACGCCGAGCGAGAGGGTGTAGACCAGCGGCGAGTGGATCAGGCTGCGGCCGCTCTGCGCCCGCCGGTCGCCGTACCAGGCGATGGCGAACAAGAGCCCGAGATAGGCCAGCGCGACGATGACGACGGCCGTCGAGTTGGCCACGCCTCAGCTCCGCTCGGCCGGCCCGGCCCCACCCTCGGCGGCCTCGCCATCGGCGATCATGCGGCGCGCCAGCCAGCCGCCGCAGGCGATGGCCGCGAGCCACACCGCGAAGCAGTAGACGTGCAGCAGCGGAATGCCGAAGACGAACAGCTTGGCGTTGAAGATGCCGAGGATCGGCGGCGTCAGCAGGAAGAAGGCGACGATCGGCAGGACGAAGGCGCGGTCGGCCACGCGCCCGCCGGTGCGCACCAGCATCGGATCACGCGTCATGGGGCTCGGCCTCGCCGGCGAGCAGCGCGCGCACCCGTTCGACCACGTCGCGATTGGAGAACGGCTTGGTGACGTAGTCGTCGACGCCAAGCCCCACCGCCTTGCGGCGGTCCTTCTCGTGGCCCTTGGCGGTCAGCATGATGATGCGCGGCGGCTTGCCGCCCGCCTCGTTGTGGATGGCGGAGACGACCTCGAAGCCGTCGAAGCCGGGCAGCATGATGTCGAGCAGGACGAGGTCCGGCTTTATCCGCCGGGCCATTTCGACCGTCGACGGACCGTCATGGGTGACGCTGACCTCATATCCTGCACGTCGCATCAGGAAGGACAGCGCTTCGACCAGATTCCGTTCATCCTCCGCGACGAGAACCGACTGGGCCAATGCCCCCTCCCTGAGGTCGATTCGTGCCAACACCCTCCGGCTTGTTGCTGCCGGCCGGTTGGAGCCGGAAAGCATATAGAGACGCGCAGGTCATGTCACCGGCGCCGACGGCAGCCGGCCGGGCAGCGGCACCCGGTCGAAGGCGCGGTGGACGCAGTCCTCGCGCGCGCACTGCCGGCAGGTGACGCCGATCGGAACCACCGAGCGCGACGCCGCCAGGTCGAGGCCGTCGGCATAGACGAAGCGGTGGGCGTGCTCGATGGCGCAGCCGACCATCACGGCGTGATGGCCGGCGGTGTCGCGGCCGCCGGGCTCGGCGACATCGGCGCGCGCCACGCACAGGAAGGTCTCGCCGTCGGGCAGCCGGCCGATCTGGCTGACCACCCGCCCGGGCGAGGCGAAGGCATGGTGCACGATCCAGCGCGGGCAGGCGCCGCCATAGCGCGGCAGGCGCAGGCCGGAGGCGGAGAAGCGCTTGGAGATGTTGCCGGCGACGTCGGTGCGCAGGAAATGCAGCGGCACCCCCTCGGCGCCGGGGCGGTGCAGCGTCGTCAGCCGGTGGCACACCTGCTCGAAGCTGGCATCGAAGCGGTGGCCGATGCGCACGATGTCGAAGCGCAATTCGCCGGCGGCGGCCAGGAACGGACCGTAGGGCATCAGCACGGCGCCGGCGAAGTAGCTGGCGAGCGCCTTGGTCAGCCGCGGACCGGCCCCCGGCGCGGTGAGCCCGGCGCTGGCGACGATCTCGCCGAGGAGGACGCCGTAGGTCTGCGTGCCGATCAGCCGGGCAAGGCGGAAGCGGACGCTCGGCCGCGCCAGTTCGTCCGAGATCAGGAATGTCGGCCCGTCGAGACGCTCGCCGGCCGGCGTGACCTCGGCCGAGGCCACGAAGCTGAGGGTGATGCCCAGATCGCGCTGCATGTGGTCGCGCAGCAATTCCAGCGTCGATTGCTGGGAGGGGAGCTTGGCCAGCGTCCGCTCGGCCGCCTCCTCCAGGCGCGGAAAGTGGTTGGCGTGGTCGGAGATGAAGTCCTCGATCTCCTCGCGCGGGGCGGGACGCGGCCGCCGGGCGCCGCGGCCGCTGAGGAAGTCGAACATGTCGCCGGCGCGTGCCGCCAGCTCCTCGGCCTCGGCCACCAGCGTGTTGACGAAGCCGATGCGCTCGTCGTCGGAGAGGTCGCCGTAGTCCTTGAGGATCTCCGAGTAGGAGCGGATGGTGGTGATCAGCGCCAGGATCTGGTTGCTCACCTCGAACAGGAAGGTGTCTTCGCCCAGGCGCTCGCCGAGCAGGTCGGAGCGCACGCGCGCCTCGCGGTAAACACGGTAGAGGGCGAGGATCGCCCGCGCCGCCCGCGGATGGTGGGCGACCAGCTCGGCAGAGTCGGCGCCGGTCAGATCGACGCCGATGGCGCCGGCGTCGGCGGCGACCTCGCCGAGCTCGGCGATGAGCCGAGCTTCTTCGGTGCCGGCGAGCGACCGGCTGTCGAGGCCGACGGCGGCGGCGATGCGATGCAGCAGCGCGCCGCCGATCGGGCGCTTGTTGTGCTCGATGAGGTTGAGGTAGCTCGCCGAGATGCCGACCTGGCTGGCCAGCCCCTGCTGCGATTGGCCAAGCTCCTGGCGCCGTTTGCGAATTCTATGTCCGACCGGAGCCCGGGCCATGGGCGCCCCCCTTGTAATTTATTTACAGCCTTACGATCGAGTGTGCAACAAGTTGACAAATAACGATAATAAAATCAATCATTTATTGATCGCTTGACAAACGCTGCTACGGTGCGCGGCGGGGGAAGGGAAGAAAAAGAATACTGGCGAGGTTCGATCCTCGGCCCCGACGAAAACGGAAACGACCGGAGGAGCTCCTCATGACAGACCGCAAGTCGCGGCTGATTACGCCGCTTTCGCGGCGCGCAATCCTGAAGGGATCGCTCGCAACAACCGCCAGCCTGGGCGCACTCAGCCTGGGCGGTGTCGGCCCGCTGCACTTCGTGCGTGGCGCCTGGGCCGACGAACAGGCCATCGGCAACTACCCCAAGGCGACTTCGGGCCCGACCATCGCCTTCGGCTTCAACGTGCCGCAGTCGGGCGCCTATGCCGACGAGGGCAAGGACGAGCTCAAGGCGCAGCAGCTCGCCGTCAAGCATCTCAACGGCGAGGGCGACGGCGGCCTGCTCAACACCATGTCGCCCAAGCATCTGAAGGGCAACGGCGTGCTCGGCAAGAAGGTCACCTTCGTCACCGGTGACACCGCCACCAACGCCGACACTGCGCGCGCCAACGCCAAGCAGATGATCGAGAAGGACGGCGTCATCATGATCAACGGCGGCTCGTCGTCGGGCGTCGCCGTGGCCGTTCAGTCGCTCTGCCAGGACGCCGGCATCATCTTCATGGCCGGCCTCACCCACTCCAACGACACCACCGGCAAGGACCGTCGCCGCTATGGCTTCCGCCATTTCTTCGACGCCTACATGTCCGGTCAGGCGCTCGCGCCGGTGCTCGCCAAGGAATACGGCACCGACCGCAAGGCCTATCACCTGACCAGCGACTACACCTGGGGCTGGACCCAGCAGAAGTCGATGAAGGACGCCACCGAAGCGCAGGGCTGGTCGACGGTTGCCACCGTGCTGACCAAGGTCGGCGCGCCGGACTTCTCGCAGTGGATCACGCCGGTGCTGAATTCGGGCGCCGATGTGCTCATCCTCAACCACTATGGCTTCGACGCCGTCCACTCGTTGACCCAGGCCACCCAGTTCGGCCTGCGCGACAAGATGGTCAACGGCAAGAAGTTCGAGATCGTCGTGCCGCTGATCTCCGAGCTGATGGCCTCGGGCATGGGCGATGCGGTGAAGGGCATCCTCGGCACCTCCAACTGGAGCTGGAAGCTGCCCGACGACGCCACCAAGGCGCTGACCAAGTCGTTCGGTGCCGAGTATGGCGCACCGCCCTCGCAGGCGGCGCAGACCTGCTACGTGCAGACCCTGCTCTATGCCAACGCGGTCGAGCAGGCCGGCACCTTCTACCCGCCGGAAGTCATCAAGGCGCTGGAAGGCCTCAAGTTCGACGGCATGGGCAACGGCCCGACCGAGTACCGCGCCGCCGATCACCAGTGCTTCAAGGACGTGCTGGTGGTTCAGGGCAACGACAAGCCGACGAACCAGTTCGACCTGCTCAACGTCCTCGATGTGGTTCCGCGCGCCAAGGTCGAATACGACCCGAACATTCCGGACTTCAATCCGGACGGCAAGGCCGAGCTTGGTCCGTACATTCCGGGCTAGGCAAGTGTGAACTGCGGGCCGGCCGCTCTTTTGCCGGGGCGGCCGGCCATTTTTGATTCCGCGTCACAGCCGGCACGCTTTGCTGTAAAGTTCTCTGCTGTGCGCGATTTGGGGTGGCAAGCATGGACGCAATCGTCCTCCAGTTCCTCAACGGGCTCGACAAGGGCGGTGCCTATGCGCTGATTGCGCTCGGCCTGACGCTGGTCTTCGGCACCCTCGGCGTGGTCAACTTCGCTCACGGCACCCTGTTCATGCTGGGGGCGTTCTGCACCGTCGCCTTCGAGAACCTCCTGACGCTCTCCACCAAGGTCAAGGACCCCAGCGTCACCTTCTTCGAGGCGTTCAAGGAGGTGCCGTACCTCAAGCTGTGGTTCGGCGATTTCGGCCAGACGATCATCGACTGGGTGGTGCCGCTGTCGATCCTGATCGCCATTCCCGTCATGCTTCTCATCGGCCTGGTGATGGAACGGGGCCTCATCCAGTTCTTCTACAAGCGGCCCCATGCCGAGCAGATCCTGGTGACCTTCGGCCTGGCCATCGTGCTGCAGCAGATCGTCAAGGCGATCTGGGGCGCCAACTCGATCCCGATCACGGCGCCGCCGATCTTTGCCGGCAGCGCCAATGTCGGCGCCTGGATCGGCCTCGGCGCCGGTGTCGTCTATCCCTGGTGGCGCCTGATCTATCTCGGCTTCTCGATCGTCATCATCGCGCTGGTCTTCGCCTTCCTGCAGTTCACCACCTACGGCATGGTGGTGCGCGCCGGCATGCGTGACCGCGAGACGGTCGGTTTCCTCGGCATCGACATCCAGCGGCGCTTCACCGTCGTCTTCGGCCTCGCCGCGGTCGTCGCCGGCCTCGCCGGCGCCATGTACGCACCGATCGTCAATCCCGATTTTCAGATGGGCATGACCTTCCTGGTGCTGTCGTTCGTGGTGGTGGTGGTCGGCGGCATGGGATCGCTGGGCGGCGCGGTGCTCGCCGGCTTCCTGCTCGGCGTGCTCGAATCGTTTTCGTCGATGAATCAGGTCAAGGCGCTGATCCCCGGCATCGACCACATCATCATCTACGTGGTGGCCGTCGTCGTCCTGCTCCTGCGTCCGCGCGGCCTTCTCGGCCGCTCCGGCGTGATGGAGAGCTGAGCCATGAAGGCCGTCTCGCTGCTGCGCAACGAAGCCGTGATGATGGCGATCTTCGCCGTGGTCGTGCTGGCCATGCCCTGGTGGCTGGAGCCGCTCGGTGCCGGCTATCCGGATCTGGTGCAGCGTTTCGCGATCTACGGCATCTTCGCCATCGGCTTCAACATCCTGTTCGGCCTCACCGGCTATCTGTCCTTCGGCCACGCCGCCTTCCTCGGCGTCGGCTCCTACGCCACCATGTGGTCGTTCAAGCTGATCAGCATGAACGTGTTGCCGGCCCTGGTGTTTGCCGTGGCGCTGTCGGGGCTGGCGGCCGTGGTCATCGGCTATGTCAGCCTCAGGCGCTCGGGCATCTATTTCTCGATCCTGACGCTGGCCTTCGCCCAGATGGCCTACAACCTCGCTTATTCGGTGCTCACCCCGATCACCAACGGCGAGAACGGGCTCAGGGTGATCAACAGCGACCCGCACTGGCTCGACACGGCGCTTGGCTGGACGCCGGGCGACTCGCTGCCGGGGCCCAACCTCTTCGCCATGAAGCTCACCGGATATCCGGGCTTCTATTTCAGCGCCGTCGTGCTGATCCTGGTCTTCTTCATCTCGGTCAGGATCTTCCGCTCGCCCTTCGGCATGACGCTGCGGGCGCTCAAGTCCAACCAGAACCGGCTCCGCTTCACCGGCTTCAACACGCGGCCCTTCGCCCTGGCGGCCTTTGTCGTCTCGGGCATGTATGCCGGGCTCGCCGGCTCGCTGCTGGTCATCACCGACCCGCTGGCGGGCGCCGAGCGCATGCAGTGGACCGCTTCCGGCGAGGTGGTGCTGATGACCATCCTCGGCGGCGCCGGCACGCTGGTCGGCCCGATCCTCGGCGCCGGCATCATCAAGTATTTCGAGAACATCCTGTCGACGATCAACGACCAGCAGCTGGCGGCGTTCTTCTCGTTCCTGCCGGCGGGCGCCCGCGATGCCGCCGCCAAGGTGGTCGGCCTTTTCGTCGGCGGCGGCTGGCAGCTCACGCTGGGCATCGTCTTCATGCTGATCGTCATCTTCCAGCCGGGCGGCATCATGGAAGGCTTTCGCCGCATCGGGCGCGTGATCCATCGCGATGGCGACGGGTCGTCGCCGTCGCTTCAGCGCGCCCAGCAGCCGGCCGAGTGAGGGGGAGCATGGCCAACATCGTTCTCGACGTCGACGACGTTCAGAAGAGCTTCGGCGGCCTGCACGCCCTCACCGACATCAACCTGCAGATCGAGGAGGGCAAGACCCGCGCCATCATCGGGCCGAACGGCGCCGGCAAGTCGACCCTGCTCAACATCTGCATCGGCCGGCTGGCGCCGGATGCCGGCACCGTCCGCCTCGACGGCACCACGCTCACCGGCAAGCATCCGCACGAGATCAACCAGCTCGGCGTCGCCCGCGTCTTCCAGACGCCGGAGATCTTCCCCGACCTGACGGTGTTGCAGAACGTGCTCATCCCGGCCATCGCCAAGCGCGACGGCGCCTTCCGCGTCCGCGCCTGGAACAACCTCGACAATGAGCGCGCGCTGCACGACCAGGCCCGCGAGATGATCGAGGACGTCGGCCTGCAGGATCACATGCAGCAGGAGGCGGCGAGCCTGTCGCGCGGCGACAAGCGCCGGTTGGAGCTGGCCATGTGCCTGGTCCAGTCGCCGCGCCTGCTGCTGCTCGACGAGCCGACCGCCGGCATGTCGCGGCTCGACACCAATCGCACCATCGACCTGCTCAAGAAGATCAAGGCGCGCGGCATGACCAAGGTCATCATCGAGCACGACATGCACGTCGTCTTCTCGCTCGCCGACCGCGTCACCGTGCTTGCCGGCGGCCGCATCATCGCCGACGGCGCGCCGGAGGAAGTGCGCGGCGACCCGCGCGTGCAGGAAGCCTATCTCGGAGGCGCCCACAAATGACCGCGATCATGGAAGCCGTCGCCGAGATGGTGGCCGCCGCAGCCGCGCCGGCCTATTTCTCCTGCAAGGACATCCACGCCTATTACGGCGAGAGCTACATCGTCCAGGGCGTCTCCTTCGAGGTGCGCGAAGGCGAGGTGCTGGCTTTGCTCGGCCGCAACGGCGCCGGCAAGACCTCGACGCTGCGGTCGATCGCGCGCGCCGATGCGCCAGCCATGAAGAGCGGCGAGATCTGGCTCGCCGGCAAGGCGCTGCACACGATGAAGTCGCACCAGGCGGCGCAGGTCGGCCTCCAGCTCGTGCCCGAGGACCGGCGCATCATCGGCGGGTTGACCGTCGAGGAGAACCTGGTCCTCGCCCAGGTCGCCAAGCCCATCGGCTGGTCGATCGAGCGCATCTACGAGCACTTTCCCCGCCTGGCCGAACGGCGCCGCCAGGAGGCAACGACGCTGTCGGGCGGCGAGCAGCAGATGCTGGCGGTCGCCCGCGCGCTCGCCCGCGAACTCAAGCTCCTGCTCCTCGACGAGCCCTATGAGGGGCTGGCCCCGGTGATCGTCCACGAGATCGAGCGGATCGTCGCCGAGATCAAGGCGGCGGGCATCACCACCGTCATCGTCGAGCAGAACGCCATCGCCGCGCTCGAACTGGCCGACCGCGCCGTCATCCTCGACATGGGCCAGGTCGTCTTCGACGGCGAGGCGACCCATGTGCTGGAGAACGCCGAGCTCAGGGCCAACTATCTGGCGGTTTAGCGCGAACCTGCGACGCGGTTACCCCAAGGTGCCTGCCTGACAATCGCGGCGCCCTGCGCCATATGGGCGCTCATGACCGATCCCGCGCCCCTCGACCTCGACACCCGCACCGGCTGGCCGGATGAGCTGAGGCTCTTCCTCGATCGCTTCCCGCGCGCCACCTGGCCGCCGCGCCACGAGATCGGCGCGGTGGCAAAGTTCTGGCTCGACATCCACGACGGCTTCCGCGGCTTTGCCGGCAAGCTCGGCGCCGCGACCGGCGAGTTCCGCGAGGGGCGGGTGACGCCGGGCCATTTCCAGAGCTGGTTCGCGCCGCGCCTCGACATGTTCCTGTCGCACCTGAACGGCCATCACAGAATTGAGGATCACGAGTACTTCCCGATCTTCGTCGCCGCCGAGGCGCGCCTGAAGCGCGGCTTCGACATCCTGGAGAACGACCACGCGGTCATCCATGCGGCGATGGACCGGCTGGTGGAAACGGCCAACGGCTTCTTGCAGCTCGCGCCGGATGACGGCGACCGGCTGCGCTTTGCCGGCGATGCCTATGCAGAAGCCAGCGACCGCCTCATGGCTCTGCTCGGCCGCCACCTCGACGACGAGGAGGACCTGATCGTGCCGATCATCCTGGCGCGCGGCGAGCGCGACCTCGGGCTTTAGCGCGAGCCGACCGATCCGTTGCCTGGAGGCATGGACCGGCAGCCCTATCTTTCATAGTGTTCCGCCGGCCGACGCCTTTCTCCGCCGGCCCACGACAAACACTTTAGGCAGCAAGAGGATTACGCCATGGCGGATATCGGTCTCGTCGGTCTCGGAGTGATGGGCTCCAACCTCGCCCTCAACATGGCCGAGAAGGGCTACACGGTCGCCGTCCACAACCGCACGACATCGAAGATCGACACCTTCATGGCCAATGCCGGCCCGCTCGCCGAACGGCTGGTGCCGTGCAAGACGGTCAAGGAGCTGGCGGCAGCGATCAAGCCGCCGCGCCCGGTGGTCATCATGGTGATGGCCGGCCCGCCGGTCGACGAGGAGGCCAACAAGATCGGCCGCGAGCTGGTCCAGGGCGACCTGCTGATCGATGCCGGCAACGCCAATTTCCGCGACACCCAGCGGCGCGTGAAGGAACTCTCCGTGCGCGGCTTCGAGTTCCTCGGCATCGGCGTCTCCGGCGGCGAGGTCGGCGCCCGCCACGGCCCCTCGATCATGGCCGGCGGCACGCCGCACGCCTGGCAGCGCGTCGAGAAGATCCTCCTCGACATCTCCGCCAAGTTCGACGGCGAGCCCTGCGCCGCGCGCATGGGGCCGGACGGCGCCGGCCACTTCGTCAAGACCATCCACAACGGCATCGAATATGCCGACATGCAGATGATCGCCGAGGTCTACGGCATCATGCGCGACGGCCTCGGCATGAGCCCGGCCGAGATGGCCGACGTCTTCGCCAAATGGAACCAGGGGCGGCTGAAATCCTACCTCATCGAGATCACCGGCGAGGTGCTCGAAGCCAAGGACCCGGAGACCGGCAGGCCGATGGTCGAGATCATCCTCGACACCGCCGGCCAGAAGGGCACCGGCCGCTGGTCGGCGATGGAGGCGCAGGACCTCGGCGTGCCGGCAACGGTGATCGAGGCGGCGGTGGCGGCGCGCGGGCTCTCCGCCCAGCGCGATTTCCGGCTGGCCGGCGAGAAGCTCTTCGGCAAGGCCGACACGAAACTCGGAGCAGGGGCCGGCGACCGCCAGCAGATCCTCGATGCGCTCGAGCAGGCGCTGCTGGCCGGCAAGATCGCCGCCTATGCCCAGGGCTTCGCCGTGCTGACCGCGGCCTCGGAGGCGTGGAACTGGAACCTGCCGATGGGCACGATCGCCAAGATCTGGCGCGCCGGCTGCATCATCCGCTCGGTCTTCCTCGACGACATATCGCGTGCCTTTTCGGCGGGCGACGCCATCGCCAACCTGATGATGGTCGAGCCCTTCGCCGGCTGGCTGAAGGCTGGCCACGGTCCCCTCAGCCATGTCGTCTCGACGGCGGTGGCCAAGGGCATGCCGGTGCCGGCGCTGGCGAACGCGCTCGCCTATTTCGACACGGTCCGTACCGGCCGCACCACCGCCAACCTGCTCCAGGGCCTGCGCGACTATTTCGGCGCCCACGGCTTCGAGCGCACCGACAAGGACGGCAAGGGCTTCCACGGCCCCTGGGCGCAAGGGCCGGGGTAGGGGCGAGCGCCCTCAATTCCCGCCCGGCGCGCAATTCGTGCGCCGGTTCCAGCCCGCGGTGATGCCATTGACGGGGTTTCGCTGCGGCTGGCGCCAGGGGTGAATATCCCCTACGAGTCGGGCCATGGCCCAAGACCCAACCAATCGACGCCTGGCCGCCATCCTTGCCGCTGATGTGGTTGGCTACTCCCGCATGATGGGTGCCAACGAGGCCGGCACGCTGTCGGCCCTCAAGCATCACCGCGAGACCGTGTTCAATCCGGCGGTGGCCGAGCACAATGGTCGCGTATTCAAGCTGATCGGCGACGGCACTCTGGTCGAGTTCGGCAGCGTCGTCGACGCGGTCAACTGCGCCCTTGCCATCCAGCGCGCGCTCAAGGCCGGGGCCGGCGAAGGCGGCATCGTTCTCAGGATTGGCCTCAATCTCGGCGACGTCATCGTCGAGGGCGATGACATGTATGGCGACGGCATCAACGTGGCGGCGCGCCTCGAACCGCTCGCCGAGCCCGGTGGGGTCTGCGTTGCCGCCATCGTCAACGAGAGCGTCGGTAATCGTATCGACGTCACCTTCAAGGATGGTGGCGAGGTCTCGGTCAAGAATATCGCGCGGCCCGTCCGCGTGTGGAAGTGGCATCCGGACCACGACCCCGTCCAGCGGCCGGCGTCGGCCGCATGCGCCATCGTCAACGCCGAAACCCGAACAGCCGTCGATTGCCGTCCTGCCCTTCGACAACATGTCCGGCGATCCGGAACAGGAGTATTTCACCGACGGCATCACCGAGGACATCATCACCGACCTGTCCAAGGTGAGCGGGCTGATGGTGATCGCGCGCAATTCGAGCTTCACCTACAAGGGCAGGAGCGCCGACATTCGCGAGGTCGGGCGCGCGCTTGGCGTGCGCACGGTGCTGGAAGGCTCGATCCGCCGCGCCGGCAACCGCATCCGCATCACGGCGCAGCTCATCGATGCGACCACCGGGGGCCACATCTGGGCCGACCGCTTCGATCGCGACCTCACCGACATCTTCGAAGTCCAGGACGAAGTCACCCGCCACATCGTCGATTCGCTGCGCGTGCGGCTGACGCCAAGCGAGGCGCGGCGCATCGCCGAAACGCCGACCGACAACCTCGAAGCGTTCGATCTGGTCCAGAAGGGCAGGGCATTGATCCAATCGCCCAATATCAACAGCCGGATTTGCCAGCAGGCGATGGACCTCTTCGCCCGGGCCATCGCGCTCGATTCCGGCTATTCCCAGGCCCATGCGGTGCTCAGCCTCGCGTACATCCTCGACTTCACCAACAGATGGTCGGACACGTCCGGCGAATCCCTGAAGCGTTGCGCGGAATTTGCAGCAAGGGCCATTGCGGCCGATGCCAATGAACCGCTCGCCCATGTTGCGACTGCCGTGGCGGCACAATTCGGCAGAGATTTCGACCGGGCACGGGCCGCCGTCGAAAAGGCGCTCGAACTCAGCCCCAATCTGCCTCTGGCGCTTTATTCGCGGGGCACCCTGGCGGTTTACTCCGGGGACCACGCCGTCGCGATCCCCTTCCTTGAGCGCGCGACGCGGGTCAATCCCGGGCATGGCCAGCAATACCTGCAATTCATTGCGCTGGCGCACCTGCTGATGGGCCACTACGAGACCGCGGCAATGCTGTTCCGGGAGCGGATCCTGCTTGCACCGCAGACGGATTCGGGCCGCGCCGGGCTTGCCTCCGCCCTCGGCCACCTCGGCGAGATCGATGAGGCCCGGCGTGTCTGGGCGGAGCTGAAGGCGGTCAATCCGAACTATTCCACCGAGCAGCGTCTCGCCGCATCGCCCTTCAAGTATCAGGCGGATGCCGACCGCATCCGGGATGGCCTGGCCAAGGCCGGCATCCTGGATTGAGCGTGGGCGCCGAAGAAGTCGCGCCGGCCCTCGTAGCGTCCCGCGCGTGCCGATTGCGGCTGAAGCAAGTCGGCGCAATCGCTCCGAAGATTAACTTTAATTCATGTTGCCCGGCTTGCGGTCGGGCCTAGGTTTTTCATCGACCGGACCGCAGCTTGCCGAACTATTGATGCGCGGATGTTCGGGACGGCCAAACTTAACTGACAGGAGTTCTGCAGAACCGCACCATGCGGCCCCCCCAACAACACGAGGAACACGCCAATGGGCATGATGATTGTGCGCCACAAGGTGAACGACTACGCCAAGTGGCGGCCGATGTTTGACGCGCACATCGCAAAGCAGAAGGCCGCCGGCCTCACGCATCCGCGTGTTCTCAGATCGGCCGACGACAAGAACGAACTGGTCATCATCTTCGACGACATGGACACCAAGAAGGCCAAGGACTTCGCCGCCTCGGCCGACTTGAAGGAAACCATGATGAAAGCCGGGGTCAGCGACAAGCCGACCATCTATTTCCTCGAATCGATCTGACCGCCATGAGCACCGAAGCCGAAGTGCGCAAGGCGTCCGAGCAGTTCTACGCGGGGCTGAACCGGATGATCAACGGCGACGTCAAGCCGATTGAAGACATCTGGTCGCACGGCGCCCAGGTGACCACAATGCATCCGATCGGTGGCCGGCAGGTCGGCTGGGAACAGGTTCGCGACTCCTGGGAGCAGGTGTCGAAACTGGCCGGAGGCGGCCAGGTCAAACTGGCCGACCAGATCATCCATGTTGCCGGCGACATGGCCTATGAGATCGGCATCGAGCGCGGTAACGCCAAACTTGCCGGAACCGACGTGATCTTCGAGGACCGTGTGACCAACGTCTACCGCCGCGAGGCGGGAACCTGGAAGATCGTCCATCACCACACCGATATTTCGGCGGCAATGATGGACACCCTCAAGCGTCTGCAAGGGAAGAAGTAGGGAAGCTTGCGGACGCCCCAAGCGGGCGGACGGCGATCGTCGCGCCGGCCGGCGGCCAGCGCGACGTTCCGCGTGGACTGGCTGCGCGTGCAAGCGAGGCGCAGCCCATCGCCGAAACGCCGACCGACAATCGCGAGGCGCTCGACCTGTATCAGAAAGGCCAGGCCCTGTTCTTCTCGCCGGTCATCGACGGCAGGATCTGGGCTGGGCGATCGATCTCTTGTGCCAGGCTGGTTGCACTGCCGGCCGCGACCCGACCGCGCCGCTATCGGCGGGCGCAACAGCTTCGCCGCTGTGACGGCAGTCATAGGTCAACCGCCGGTCCGCCTGCTATCGAGCATCCGGCGGCCGGGTTTTCGTCATCAAACCGCGCCAATTTGAAACAATAACGGACGAGCGATCGTCCGCCTTTACCGTGGCGACACGCCCCCATAAGATCGCGCCCATTCTCTGGAGCGGGGGCGTTGCGGAGGACTCCGATGCACGACGTATTTCGTCGGCTGTTTGCAGCCCTTTTTGCCTTAATCCTTCTTCTTCCTCTTGGCCTTTATTTCGCCGGCACGCCGGCTCTTGCCGCCGGCAAGCGGGTCATCGTCACGCCGAACGCCGATTATTCCGGCTTCGACATGGAGACGGTGAAGAACGTCGACCAGGCCGGCTGCCAGACCGCATGTCTGGCCAACGACACGTGCCGTGCCTTCACGTTCAACACCAAGGCCAGATGGTGCTTCCTCAAGTCCGATTTCGGCGCGCTCGCCGCAACGCCGGACGCGGTCGCCGGTCGCGTCGTCGAGGCCATCGACCTGACCCCCTCCATCGAGAAGCAGCGGCTGGCCGAGCTGGACTTCCTGTCATCCGGCTATATCGACGAGGCGCGCACGCTCATCGGCGCCCTCAAGGACCGCTATTCCACCGACGGCGCCAGCTACACCGCGCTGAGGAGCGACGGCGCCGCCGCCATGCGCGCCGGCAATTACGACGCAGCCGCCACCGCCTTCGGCCGCGCGCTCGCCATCGCCGACGACGAAGCCATCGCCTGGCTCGACTTCTCCCGCGCCAACCTCGCCCGCACCCCCGACAACTATTCCGACCGCGACCAGGCGTGGACCGACGCCAGCGCCGCCGCCATCGACGGCTACCTCCGCGCCGACACCGTGGCCGCCCGCGCCGTTGCGCTCGCCCTTGCCGGCGGTGGCCTGACCAAGCGCGAGGAGTGGAAGGCCGCCATCCGCACCTATCGCGCCAGCCTCGCCCTTGCCGAGACGGGGAGCGTCCGCGCCGCCTACGACAAGCTCGTCGCCGAGCACGGCTTCCGCATCCTCTCCAACGACGTCCAGGCGGACAGCGCGGTTCCGCAGATCTGCATCGTCTTTTCCGACAAGCTCGCCGTCTCCCGGCCGGACCTTGCCGATTTCGTGACGGTGGAAGGCGGCGACGGCACCGCTGTCGAGCCGCAGCAGAGCCAGATCTGCATCAACGGCGTCAAGCACGGCAGCCGCTACATCATCCGCGTGCGCGCCGGCCTGCCGGCCGCCGACGGCGAGAAGCTGGCGAGCCCCGTCGAGCTCTCCATCTATGTGCGCGACCGAGAGCCCTGGGTCGGCTTTGCCGGCAACGCCTATGTGTCTGCCCGCCGGCCCCGGCGCCTCGATCCCGCTGAACTCGGTCAACACCGACAAGGTGCGGGCGACGATCTACCGGATCGGCGACCGCGGCATCGTCCAGGCGATCCGCGACGGCCGCTTCCTGTCGAATCTGGCCAACTATTCCGCCCAGACCATCGAGGACGAGACCGGCGAGAAGGTCTGGCAGGGCGAGGTCGACATCGCGTCCAAGCTGAACCAGACCATGGTGACCGCGATCCCCGTCGCCGACGCCGTGCCTGAGATGAAGCCCGGCGTCTACGTCATCACCGCGGCGCCGGCGACCGACGACCCCGACAAATGGGGGCCGCTCGCCACCCAGTGGTTCATCGTCTCCGATCTCGGCCTGACCGCGCTCTCCGGCCATGACGGCGTCCACGCCATCGTCCGCTCCCTGTCGACCGCCGAGCCGGTGGCCGGCGTCAAGCTGCGCCTGGTCGCGGTCAACAACGACATCCTCGGCGAGGCCGTCAGCGACGCTGCCGGCTACGCCCGCTTCGATCCGGGTCTGGCGCGCGGCACCGGCGGCATGGCGCCGCAACTGGTCGTCGCCGAGACCGACAGCGACTACGCCTTCATCGATCTGACCCGCGCCGCCTTCGACCTCACCGACCGCGGCGTTGCCGGTCGCGCGGCGCCGGAGGCGCTCGATGCCTACCTGACGCCCGAGCGCGGCATCTACCGGCCGGGCGAGGTGGTCCACCTCACCGCTCTGGTGCGCGATGTGCGCGCCAATGCGGTCACCGATCTGCCGATGACGCTGGTCGTCCAGCGCCCCGATGGCGTCGAGTTCCTGCGCAAGACGCTCCGCGATGGCGGCCTCGGCGGCTATTCGGAGGACGTGGCGCTCGAGGCCGACGCCATGCGCGGCTCGTGGACCGTCCAGCTCTACGCCGACCCCAAGGGCACGGCGATTGCCGAGACCTCGGTCCTGGTCGAGGATTTCGAGCCCGAGCGGCTGGCGGTCGATCTCGACACCAAGGCCAAGGCGCTCAAGGCGGACGAACCCGCGACCATCGACCTCTCGGCGCGCTACCTCTACGGCGCCCCGGCGCCGGACCTCCCCATCGAGGGCGACATCGACGTCAAGGCGATCGACAGCCTCGCCGCCTTCCCCGGCTACACCTTTGGCCTGACGGAAGAATCGATCGACCCGTCGCGCCAGCCGCTGGAGATCGATGCGGCGACCGACGCTGACGGCAAGGCGAGCTTCGACGTCAGCCTGCCCGACCTGCCGGTCACCACCCACCCGCTGCAGGCGGGGCTGGTGATCCGCGTCACCGACACCAACGGCCGCGCGGTCGAGCGCACGCTGGACCGGCCGATCGCGCCGACGGCGCCGATGATCGGCGTCAAGCCGCTCTTCGACGGCGATCTCGACGAGGGCGCCAATGCCCGCTTCCAGGCGATCCTGGTGGCGCCGGACGGCACCCGCATGGCCAAGACCGGCCTTACCTGGAAGCTGGAGCGCATCGAGAGCGACTATCAGTGGTATCGCACCGACGGCAATTGGACCTATGAGCTGGTCACCAATTCCAAGCGCGTCGCCGGCGGCACGGTCGATTTCACGGCCGACCAGCCCGCCGCCATCGAGGCGCCGGTCGATTGGGGCCAGTATCGCCTGACCGTCGAGGATGACGGTGACAACCCGGCCGCATCGAGCGTCGAGTTCTATGCCGGTTGGTATCGCGCGGTCTCGTCCTCCGATACGCCCGACACGCTGCAGGTGGCGCTCGACAAGCCCGCCTACCACATCGGCGACACGGCCAAGCTGAGGCTCGACCCGCGCTTTGCCGGCGTCGCGCTGGTCAGCGTCATCGACGACCGGCTGATCGAGATGAAGGCGGTCGAGGTGCCGGAAGGCGGCACCACCGTCGATCTCACCGTCACCGATAAGTGGGGCCCCGGCGCCTATGTCACCGCGACCCTCTACCGTCCGATGGACATCGCTGCCAAGCGCATGCCGGCGCGTGCCCTCGGCCTGACCTGGGCCAAGGTCGATCCGGGCGACCGCGACTTGCACGTCACGGCCGACCTGCCGGACGAGATGCGCCCACGCGGACCGATGACGATTCCGGTCTCGATCTCCAATCTCAAGCCGGGCGAGCAGGCCTACGTCACCATCGCTGCGGTCGACGTCGGCATCCTCAACCTCACCAACTTCAAGCCGCCGGCGCCGGACGACTGGTATTTCGGCCAGCGCAAGCTCGGCATGGAGATCCGCGACATCTACGGCCTGCTGATCGACCGCACGCAAGGCATCCCCGGCGTGGTCCGCTCGGGCGGCGACGGCGGCATGGCCCGCCTGCAGGCGCCGCCTCCGACACAGAAGCTGCTCGCCTTCTATTCCGGCATCCTCAAGGTCGATGACAGCGGCAAGGCCTCGGTCACCTTCGACGTGCCCGACTTCAACGGCACCGTCCGCGTCATGGTCATGGCCTGGTCGCAGGATGGCGTCGGCCATGTGAGCAAGGACGTCTTCGTCCGCGACCCGGTGGTGGTGACGGCGTCGATTCCGCGCTTCCTGCTCGCGGGCGACACCTCGCGCCTGCTGGTCGAGATCAACAACGTCTCCGGCGCTGCCGGCGACTACAAACTGTCAATCGCGACCGGCGAGGGCATCAGCTTCCCGGACGCGGACGCCGAGAAGACGGTGACGCTGGCTGAGAAGCAGCGCGTCTCCTTGGTCATCCCGCTCGACGCCAAGTCGGTCGGCGACTTCGACGTCGCCGTCGACCTCAAGGCGCCGACGGGCGAGGACTGGCCGACGACCCTGACGCTCGGAGTCCGTCCGGATGGCTCGCCGGTCACCCGCCGCGACGTCGTCGCGGTGGCGGCCGGCGGCAACCTGACCGTCGACAGCGCGCTGACGAGCGAGTTCGTGCCGGGCACGGCCTCGGTGGCGGTGTCGCTCGGCGGTGCCGGGCCGCTCGATGTCGCCGGCATCCTCGCCGCGCTCGACCGCTACCCCTATGGCTGCGTCGAGCAATTGAGCAGCCGCGCCATGCCGCTGGTCTATCTCGACGACGTGGCGGCCTCGGTCGGCATCGCCGCCGACAAGGAGATCCGCGACCGCGTGCAGAAGGCGATCGGCAAGGTGCTCGCCGATCAGGCGGCCTCGGGCTCCTTTGGCCTGTGGGGACCGGAGGGCGCCGGCGATGACCTGTGGCTCGATTCCTACGTCACCGACTTCCTCACCCGCGCGGCGGAGAAGGGCTACGACGTGCCCGACGTGGCGCGCACCATCGCCCTCGACAACCTGTCGAACGGCATCGCCTCCGCCGGCGACTTCGACCATGGCGGCGAGGAGATTGCCTATGCGCTCTACGTGCTGGCCCGCGCCGGCCGTGCGGCGATCGGCGACCTGCGCTACTACACCGACTCCAAGCTCGACGCCTTCGGCACGCCTCTGGCCAAGGCCCAGCTCGGCGCGGCGATGGCGCTCTATGGCGACCGCGTCCGTGCGAACCGCGCCTTCGCAGCGGCCATGGCCGATCTCGACAAGGAGGAAGCCAAGACCGGCTGGCGCGACGACTACGGCACGTCGCTGCGCGACGGCGCCGGAGTGCTGACGCTGGCCGCCGAGAATGAAGTCGGCTCGGTCGACCTGCACAGCCTGGCGCTCAGGATCGCGGCGATGGAGCGCAACAAGCGCTACACGAGCACCCAGGAAGATTCCTGGATGCTGCTTGCCGCCGCGGCGCTCATCAAGGATTCGGCCAAGACCGAATTCATGATCGACGGCCAGCATATCGCCGCGCCGCTCTTCCGCCGCTACACCGGCGAGGCGCTGGCGGCAAAGCCGGTGGCGATCACCAATCTCGGCGATCAGCCGCTCGAGGCCGTGGTGGCGGCGACCGGCGTCCCGCTGACGCCCGATCCCGCCGGCGGCAACGGCTACAAGATCGAGCGCACCGTCTACACGCCGGAGGGCGACGAGACCGACGTCGCGACCGTCGGCCAGAACGACCGCTTCGTCGTGGCGCTCACCATCACCGCCGAGCACGATGACGGCGGCCGCCTGCTGGTTGTCGACCCGATCCCGGCCGGTTTCGAGATCGAGAACCCGGACATCTCGTCGAGCGGCAACACCGACAGCCTCGACTGGCTCGACGTCGACAAGGTCGACCACACCGAGGCACGCACCGACCGCTTCGTTGCGGCCATCGACCGCGAGGATGGCGGCCAGACCCAGTACACCGTCGCCTATTCCGTGCGCGCCGTGTCGCCGGGTACGTTCACCTATCCGGCGGCGACGGTCGAAGACATGTACCGTCCGGAGTTCAACGCCCGCACCGCGACGGGCAAGGTCGAAGTCGTCGGCGCGACCCGCTAGGCGGCGAGCGATGAGCGGACGGCAGCGGGCGCGCGCGTTTCTCCCTCCCCTGAAAGGGGAGGGGCGACGCGAAGCGTCGGGGAGGGGTCATGGGCCTGGAGGCACGATGACCCCCACCCGGTTGGCCGCGCCAACCGACCTCCCCCTTTCAGGGGGAGGAGGGAAGGAAGGGATGTCCGGCCATGGTTGAGCAACCCGCCGCGAGCTTCCTCTCTCCCGTTGCGGGGGAGACGGCGATGCCCGATTTCGCGTCAGCGAAATCGTCGGCGGAGCCAGAGGGGGGTGAGGGCGAGGCTTCGACGCATACCCCCCTCCCTGCTTTTCTAGGCTCGCAGTCGCTCGCCAAGAAAAGCAGCCCTCCCCCACAAGGGGGGAGGGGATCACTACCGCCAGCGACACCGCGACACCGCCGCTTCCGCCGCTTCGCTTTGATCTCGGCCACCGTCGTCCTCGTCGGTGCCATCGCCGCAGGTGTCGCCGGAACGATCGTCTGGAACAATATCGAAGCCTCGCTGCCGCCGCTGCCCGACCCCAAGGCGATCGCCACCTCGACCATCGTCGTCGACCGCGACGGCCGGCTGCTCAGGCCCTTCACCATCGCCGACGGGCGCTGGCGGCTGCCGGTCACCAAGGACGACGTCGATCCGAAATTCCTGAGGATGCTGATCGGCTACGAGGACCAGCATTACCTCGAGCACGGCGGCGTCGACCCGTGGGCGCTGGTGCGCGCCGCCGGGCAGTTCGTGCTCGCCGGCGGCCATATCGTCTCCGGCGGCTCGACGCTGACCATGCAGGTCGCCCGCCTGATCGACGGCGACAGCACCCGCTCGGTCATGGGCAAGCTCCGCCAGATCGCGCTTGCCGGGAAGCTGGAGCGCCGCTTCAGCAAGGACGAGATCCTCAACCTCTATCTGCTGCTCGCCCCTTATGGCGGCAACATCGAGGGCGTGCGCGCCGCTTCGCTCGCCTATTTCGGCAAGGAGCCGAAGCGGCTCACCACCGCCGAGGCCGCGCTGCTCGTCGCCCTGCCGCAATCGCCGGAGGCGCGCCGGCCGGACCGCGACGTCGATGCGGCGCGGGCCGCGCGCAACCGCGTGCTCGACCGGCTCATCGCCGAGGGCGTCACCGACCCGGATGCGGCCCGGGCCGCGCTCAGCGAGCGCGTGCCGGCGGCGCGCAAGCCATTCCCGCTGCTCGCGCCGCATCTTGCCTTGCAGGCGGTCGCCGCCGAACCGGACTTGGCCGTCCACCAGCTCACCATCGACCGCGACCTCCAGGGCTCGCTGGAACAGCTCGCCGCCGACCGCGTCGTCGGCCTCGGACCCAAGCTCTCCATCGCCATCCTGGTCGCCGACGAGGAGACCGGCGACATTCTCGCCTCGGTCGGCTCGGCCGGCCTGTTCGAGGAAGAGCGCGACGGCCATGTCGACATGACCCGCGCCATCCGCTCGCCGGGCTCGACGCTGAAGCCACTCATCTACGGCCTTGTCTTCGAGCAGGGGCTTGCCCACCCCGAGACGCTGATCGAGGACCGGCCGACCGGCTTCCACGGCTACACGCCGTCGAACTTCGACGGCTTCCACCGCGGCACGGTGACCGTGCGCGAGGCCTTGCAGCAGTCGCTCAACGTGCCGGCGATCGTCGCGCTCAACGCCGTCGGCCCGGCGCGGCTGGTGGCGCGGCTGAAGCGCGCCGCGGTCAGCGCGCAATTGCCCGACGAGACGGCGCCGGGGCTGGCGATCGGCCTCGGCGGCGTCGGCGTGACGTTGCGCGACCTCGTCTCGCTCTATGCGGCGATCGCCCGCGGCGGCACGGCGATAGCGCTCAACGACGGCGTCGGCGATCCGCCCGAAGCGCTCAACGGCGCGCCCGTGCTCTCGCCCACCGCCGCCTGGTACGTCTCCGACATCCTCGAAGGCGTGCCGCCGCCGCTCAACGGCTCGCCCGGCCGCATCGCCTACAAGACCGGCACCTCCTACGGCTATCGCGACGCCTGGGCGATCGGCTTCGACGGCGCCCATGTCGTCGGCGTCTGGGTCGGCCGGCCGGACGGCACGCCGATCCCCGGCCTGTCGGGCATCGTCAGCGCCGCGCCCATCCTGTTCGAGGCTTTCGACCGCATCGGGGCCAAGCGCGTGGCCCTGCGCCGCGCCCCGCCCGGCGTGCTGCAGGTCACCTCGACGGCGGCGCTGCCCGCCCCGCTGCGCACCTTCCGCGATCCCGGCCAGGCGACCTTCGAGCAGAGGAAGGACGATCCCGAGATCGCCTATCCGCTCGACGGCGTCGCCGTCGATCTCGGCATCGCCGAGGGCGACCCCGCGCCGCTCACGATCAAGGTCAGGAACGGCGTGCCGCCCTTCACCTGGTTCGTCAACGGCAGCCCCATCGCGCGCACGCCCTTCGCCCGTTCCGAGACGTGGCAGCCGGACGGCCCCGGCTTCGTCACCCTCTCGGTCGTCGACCGCGACGGCAAGTCGGATCGCGTGACGGTCAGGGTGGAATAGGCGGCGCGGCCACGCCGGACAGGGCCTCCCCGTCAGATCTCTTTGATCTCTGTGCCAAGCTCTGCGAGCGAGCGATCGATCTTCGCTGCCCAGCCGCGCCGGCCGCGCTATAGACGCGTCAGGCCGTTGGCGTCTATAGCCCCAGGCATCCGGGAGAGCGCCTTCAGCGTCGTCGGCCGCGCTCGGCACCTGCCGTCATGCGGCAATCTCAGCCTAGTTGTCGGCGGCGGCCTTGCCTTGCAGCGCGTCGGCCATCGCCTTGTCGGGATGGCCGAGCAGGCGCGTCTTGAAAGGAGCGCTGTCGGTGGCGCCCGGCTGTTCGAGCAGTCCCCATGCCTCCTCGCCGCCATTGGCGAAGACGACGTAGAGCGTGTTGCCCCAGCAGTCGTGCGGCTTGCACACGCTGGCGAAGACGTAGTCGGCGCCGCCGACCTGGATGTCCTGGCTGGGGTTGGCCACACCGTCCATCGTCTTGGCGAAGGTCTTCACCCAGGCCGGCAGGTTCTTCTCGCCCGCCAGCATGGCGTTGAAGCCCTTGCGGTAGCCCTTGATCTCGAGAAGCTCGAACAGATAGGGGCCGGCGAAGGCCGGCGTCACGAACGAGATCATCAGCAGGGCGGTCAGAATGCGTCGCATCGGTCACTCCGGTCCATGGGATAGCCGGAGACTAGCGCACCATCGACGGCGATGTCGCGCATTGCGCGCTGAGCTCACCCCGCGCCGTCGAAGGCCGCCACCATGGCTGCCGCCCGCGTGCCCACCTCGGCCGCGCTCATGCCGGGCTTGTAGAGGTTGGAGCCGAGGCCGAAGCCCTTGACCCCGGCCTTGCGATAGGCGGCGATGTTGGCCGCCTCGACGCCGCCGACGGCAAGCAGCGGCACCGACTTCGGCAGGACGACGCCGATCGCCTTGATGCCGTCGGGGCCGAGGGCGCTCGCCGGGAAGAACTTCAACCCGTCGGCGCCGGCGGCGATGGCGGCGAGCGCCTCGCTCGCGGTGAAGACACCGGGGAAGGAGCCGAGCCCCGCCTGTTTGGTCCTGCGGATCACCACGAGATCGGTGTTGGGCGAGACGATGAACGTGCCGCCGGCCGCCGCGACCGCATCGACCTCGGCGATGGTAAGCACGGTGCCGGCGCCGATCAGGGCGCGGCCCTGCGCTGCTGAAGCCATGATGCGAATGCTGTCCACCGGATCGGGCGAATTCATCGGCACTTCGATGAGCCCGATGCCGGCGGCAACCAGCGCCTCCAGCACGTCCACGGCCTCCTTCGGCTCGATGCCGCGCAGGATGGCGATCAGCGGACGGTGGCCATGGAAGATGTCGGTCATGGGAGGCTCCGGGAGGCGGGAGAGAGGAAGCCGATGGCGCGGGCGAGATGGACAAGGCCGGCGAGCGCCAGCGCGTCGCCGTCGAGCACGCGCGCGTCGAGGCCGGCGATAGCGAGCGCCTCGGCATAGGCGCGGCCGAGCGAGCGCGAGCCGACCACGCGGAGCGGGGTTGCCGCCGTCAACCGTCCGCTCGCCTGCGCCGCGGCGATCTCGCCGCCGATGATGAGGCCGGAGAGATAAGCGAGGTTGTCGTCCGGGCGGACATCGGCGAGAAGCGCCCGCGCCCTGACCGAGAAGAGCGCCGCCAGGAAGGGCAGGCCCTCGCCGACCGTGCGCCGCACGCCCAGCGCGAAATCCGGCGAGGCGGTGAGGTCGCCGGCCTCCTGGGCAACCGAGTGGCGCAGGAAGGACTTGTGGGCGAACAGGTCGAACAGCTCGCCGGTCATCACCGTCTGGAAATCGCGGATGGTGCCGTCGCCGATGCTCACCCACTTGGAATGGGTGCCGGGCATGACGGCAACGCCGTCGAAGCCGGGTTCGCCGTCGACAAGGCCGACGATCTGGGTTTCCTCGCCGCGGATGACATCGCCGTCGCGCGTCGGGCTCTTCAGCATGACGCCGGGGACGATGGCGATCGGCTGTCCGCTCGCCGCGGTGAAGCGCACCACGGCATCGGCGAGCGCGCCGGTCGCCGCCGGGCAGGGAAGATAGGCGGCCTCGCGCCAGCCCTGGCGGCTGCCGATCATGCCGGCCATGATCGCCGGAACCTCGGGCCAGCCGGCGGTGAGACGGCGGAAGGCCGGCTCGTGCGCGCCTTGGGCCAACTTGGCGATGCCGTCGTCGCTCCTGGCCTCGGCAAGCACGCTGCCGTCGCCGGAGGTCAGCCGGGCGCGCACATTGCTGGTCCCCCAGTCGACCGCGATCAAGACACCGGAAGTGAGCGCGTCCGCCATGAGCCGTTATGTCCTGCCAGCACCAGGTCGCGTCAAGACGGTGCCGGCCCGGTCGACGCGCGGATGACCAGTTCGACCGGCCACAGCTCGTGGATCGCCTCCGGCGAGCGGCCGCCAAGCACGTCCATCACCATGTCGGCGACCCGCGTCCCGGCCGCACGGATCGGCGAGCGCAGCGTGGTCAGCGGCGGCACCATGCGGTCGGCGTTGAGGAACGGGAACACGTCGTCATGGGCGATCAGCGACACGTCGCGGCCGAGGGCGAGGCCGGCGGCGCGGATGACGCGCAGGCAGCCGAAGGCCAGCATCATCGAGGAGACCAGGAAGGCGGTCGGGCGCGGCTCCTCGGCGAGGAAGCGCTCGGCCAGTCGGTAGCCGACCTCGTCGGTCATAGGCCCCTCGCCGATCAGCCGCGCGTCGGGCTCGAGCCCGCGCTCGGCCAGCGCCTTGCGGAAGCCATGCTCGCGATGCACCGCGAAGGTGAAGCGCGTGCTGCCGTTGATGAGCGCGATGCGGCGGTGGCCGAGATCGAGCAGAAGGCGGGTGGCGCGCTGGAAGGCATCCTCGTTGTCGATGTCGACCCAGGCATAGGGCGTCGGGCTTTTGGTGCGCCCGTGCATGACGAAGGGAAAGTCCAGCTCGTTGAGCAGGGCGACGCGCGGGTCCTCGACCAGCGGCCCCGACAGGATGAGCGCGTCGACCCGGTGGCCGGCCACGATCCGGCGATAGGTGCCGGTCTCGTCGCCGCCGCGCGACGGGCTGAGCACGATGTCCATCTCGTCCTCGACCAGCCTTTCGCCCAAGCCGGCCAGGAACTCGACGAAATGCGGATCGACCAGCAGGTTGCGATCGGTCGGCAGCACCGCCCCGATGGCGCCGGCGCGCCCCGTGGCCAGCCGGCGGGCGCTCGGATTGGGCCGATAGTGAAAGCGCTCGGCGGCTTCGAGCACACGTTGCCGCGTCGCCACGCTCACTTCGGGATAACCGTTGAGCGCCCGGCTGACGGTCGTCTGCGACAGGCCGAGGCTGTCGGCGAGGTCCTTCAGCTTCATTTTCTGCGTATTCCTCCCGCGCGCGATTTAAAGCGCTTTCGGAAGGCCGCGCAAGTCACGCGGAAAGAGCGCTCTGGCCAGCCAATTCCCGGCCTGGTAGCGGCGAAGAAACGGCCGCCGCCGCCGGGATTGCGGCCGAACCTGCGCGCACGCTGCGGCGCCAGAGCAGCCTCACGGAATGACACCAGACAACAGCATCGCTTGACGATGTCGATGCCATCGAACATGATAGTCCAAAGCGCTTTGGGAATTTCATCGACTTGCGTCGATTGAAAACCCGGGG
>CAWHLP010000015.1:0-131474 GCA_963830205.1 uncultured Alphaproteobacteria bacterium
CCCTCGACGGCAAGTCGGCCGGCAAGATCGCGCTCGCCGACGAGATCTTCGGCCTGGAGCCGCGCGTCGACATCCTGCAGCGCATGGTCCGCTACCAGCTCTCCAAGCGGCAGGCGGGCACGCACAAGTCCAAGATGCGCGGCGAGATCGCCGCGACCACCAAGAAGATGTACAAGCAGAAGGGCACCGGCCGCGCCCGCCACGGCGCCAAGACCGCGCCGCAGTTCCGCGGCGGCGGCAAGGCCTTCGGCCCGGTGGTGCGCAGCCATGCGCACGACCTGCCGAAGAAGGTCCGCGCCTTGGCGCTCAAGCATGCGCTGTCCGACAAGGCGCGCGGCGAGAAGCTGATCGTGCTCTCCGAAGCCAAGGCTGCCGAACCCAAGACCAAGG
This sequence comes from uncultured Alphaproteobacteria bacterium, assembly GCA_963830205.1. GTDB lineage: Bacteria > Pseudomonadota > Alphaproteobacteria > Rhizobiales > Kaistiaceae > CAVSRC01. The sequence goes on from CAWHLP010000015.1 coordinate 391, forward strand.
CGCTCGCCGCGCAGTTCAAGGGCCTCGGCCTCGCCAATGCGCTGATCGTCGACGGCGCCGAGCTTGAGACGAACTTCGCGCTGGCCGCCCGCAACATCACCTCCATCGACGTGCTGCCGGTGCAGGGCATCAACGTCTACGACATCCTTCGCCGCGACACGCTGGTGCTGACCAAGGCGGCCGTCGACGCGCTGACGGAGCGGTTCAAATGAGCGCACCCAGCCACTACGACATCATCCGCCGGCCGGTGATCACCGAAAAATCGACGGCCGTTTCGGAGCACAACAAGGTGATCTTCGTGGTCGCCGAAAACGCCACCAAGCCTCAGATCAAGGCGGCGGTCGAGGCGCTGTTCAAGGTCAAGGTGACCGCGGTCAACACGCTCAACCGCAAGGGCAAGATGAAGCGGTTCCGCAACATGTTTGGCCGCCAGTCGGACACCAAGCGTGCCATCGTCACCCTGGCCGAAGGCCAGATGATCGACGTGACGACCGGGCTGTAAGGGAGAGTTGGTCGAGCCATGGCACTGAAGAAATACAAGCCGACCACGCCCGGCCAGCGCCAGCTGGTCCTCGTCGACAGGTCGGAGCTCTACAAGGGCAAGCCGGTCAAGGGGCTGGTCGAGGGCAAGAATTCGACCGGCGGGCGCAACAGCTACGGCCGCATCACCGTGCGCTGGCGCGGCGGCGGCCACAAGCGCGCCTATCGGCTGGTCGATTTCAAGCGGCGCAAGCTCGACATGGAGGCGACGGTCGAGCGGCTGGAATACGATCCGAACCGCACCGCCTTCATCGCGCTCATCAAATACGCCGATGGCGAGCTCTCCTACATCCTGGCGCCACAGCGCCTGGGCGTCGGCGACACCATCGTGTCGGCCATGCGCGCCGACGTGAAGCCGGGCAATGCCATGCCGCTCAGCGCCATGCCGGTCGGCACCATCGTCCACAATGTCGAGATGAAGCCCGGCGCCGGCGGCCAGATCGCCAGGTCGGCCGGCACCTACGCCCAATATGTCGGGCGTGAGCAGGGCTACGCCATCCTGCGCCTCAATTCCGGCGAGCAGCGCCTGGTCCACCAGAACTGCTTTGCCACCGTCGGCGCGGTGTCCAATCCCGACCACGGCAACATCACCATCGCCAAGGCCGGCCGCAACCGCTGGCTTGGCCGCAAGCCCAGTGTGCGCGGCGTCGCCATGAACCCGGTCGACCATCCGCTCGGCGGCGGCGAGGGCCGCTCCTCCGGCGGTCGCCATCCGGTGACGCCGTGGGGCAAGCCGACCAAGGGCAAGAGAACGCGCTCCAACAAGCGCACCGACAAATTCATCGCGCGCAGCCGCCATGCGCGCAAAGGCAAGTAGACGGAGAAGCTGACAGTGGCTCGTTCGGTCTGGAAAGGTCCCTTTGTGGATGGCTACCTGTTGCGCAAGGCCGAGAAGTCGCGCGCCGGCGGCCGTTCCGAGATCATCAAGATGTGGAGCCGGCGCTCGACCATCCTGCCGCAGTTCGTCGGGCTGACCTTCGGCGTCTACAACGGCAACAAGCACATCCCGGTGCTGGTCAGCGAGGACATGGTGGGACACAAGTTCGGCGAGTTCTCGCCGACCCGCACCTTCCGCGGCCATACCGCCGGCGACAAGAAGGCAAAGAGGGCCTGAGCCATGGGCAAGCCTAAACGCGAGCGGCCATTGTCGACCAACGAGGCGAAGGCGCGCACCAGCACCATTCGCATCTCGCCGCAGAAGCTCAACCTGGTGGCACAGTTGATCCGTGGCAAGAAGGTGTCGACGGCGCTCGCCGATCTCACCTTCAGCCGCAAGCGCATCGCGCGCGACGTCAAGAAGACTCTCCAGTCGGCGGTCGCCAACGCCGAGAACAACCACCAGCTCGACGTCGACTCGCTGGTCGTCGCCGAGGCCCATGTCGGCAAGTCGCTGGTGCTGAAGCGCTGGACGCCGCGGGCGCGCGGCCGGGTCGGCTCGATCCACAAGCGCTTTTCGCACCTGACCATCGTCGTTCGTGAAGTCGAGGAGCCCGCCTAATGGGCCAGAAAGTCAATCCGATCGGGCTGAGGCTCGGCGTCAACCGCACCTGGGACTCGCGCTGGTTCGCCAACAAGGGCGAATACGGCCGGCTCTTGCATGAGGACATGCAGATCCGCAGCACCCTGATGGACGATTTGCGCCAGGCCGCCGTCTCCAAGATCGTCATCGAGCGCCCGCACAAGAAGTGCCGGGTGACGGTGCATTCGGCGCGGCCGGGCATCGTCATCGGCAAGAAGGGCGCCGACATCGAGAAGCTGCGCCGCAAGGTGGCGAAGCTCACCGACTCGGAAGTCCACATCAACATCGTCGAGGTGCGCAAGCCGGAGATCGACGCCAATCTGGTGGCGACCTCGATCGCCCAGCAGCTCGAGCGCCGCGTCGCCTTCCGCCGCGCCATGAAGCGCGCCGTGCAGTCGGCCATGCGGCTGGGCGCCGAGGGCATCCGCATCTCCTGCGGCGGCCGTCTCGGCGGCGCCGAGATTGCGCGCACCGAGTGGTACCGCGAGGGCCGCGTGCCGCTGCATACGCTGCGCGCCGATATCGACTACGGCCAGGCCACCGCCAACACCGCCTATGGCTCGTGCGGCGTCAAGGTCTGGGTATTCAAGGGCGAAATCCTCGAGCACGACCCGATGGCCTCCGAGCGACGGCAGATCGAAGCCGCCGAGCAGGGCGGCGGCGGCCCGCGCCGTCGCGATAACGCGGCCTGAGAAAGACTGAACGAGTAGAACCATGCTGCAACCGAAGCGCACCACGTACCGCAAACAGTTCAAGGGCCGCATCCACGGCACGGCGACCTCTGGCGCCGAGCTGACCTTCGGCTCCTACGGGCTGAAGGCGCTGGAGCCCGAGCGGGTGACCGCGCGCCAGATCGAGGCGGCGCGGCGCGCCATCACGCGCGAGATGAAGCGCGCCGGCCGCGTCTGGATCCGCATCTTCCCCGACGTGCCGGTGTCGAAGAAGCCGACCGAAGTGCGCATGGGCAAGGGCAAGGGCACGCCGGAATTGTGGGTGGCCCGGGTGAAGCCCGGTCGCATCATGTTCGAGGTCGATGGCGTGCCGGCGGATCTGGCCCGCGAGGCGCTGCGCCTGGGCGCCGCCAAGCTGCCGATCCGCACGCGTTTCGTACAGCGTATCGCCGACTAGGCCCGCGAAGAAGGAAGCGACGAGATGAAGGCGGCGGATATTCGGCAGATGACCGACGACCAGATGAGGGACGAGATCGAGCGGCTGAAGAAGGAGCAGTTCAACCTGCGCTTCCAGCGTGCCACCGGTCAGCTGGAGAACACCGCACGCGTGCGCCACGTGCGCCGCGACATCGCGCGACTGACCACGGTCGTCGCCGAAAATCGTGCGAAAGCAAAGGGTTAAGAGAAATGCCGAAGCGCATCCTGCAGGGCACGGTGGTCAGCGACAAGAACGACAAGACGGTCGTTGTGCGCGTCGATCGCGCCTTCACCCATCCGGTTCTGAAGAAGACCATTCGCCGCTCGAAGAAGTATCACGCCCACGACGCGGACAATAAGCACAAGGTCGGCGAGATCGTCTCCATCCAGGAGAGCGCGCCGATCTCCAAGAACAAACGCTGGGTGGTCCTCGAGACCGCCGCCGAAGGCAACTGAAGGCGGGCTCACCGCCCCCAGGGGAAAAAGAGTACGCAGTCATGATCCAGATGCAGACCAATCTCGACGTGGCCGACAATTCCGGCGCCCGCCGCGTCATGTGCATCAAGGTGCTCGGCGGGTCGAAGCGCAAATACGCCTCGGTCGGCGACATCATCGTCGTTTCGGTCAAGGAGGCGATCCCGCGCGGCCGCGTGAAGAAGGGCGACGTCATGAAGGCCGTGGTGGTGCGTACCGCCAAGGACATCCGCCGCGCGGACGGTTCGGTCATCCGTTTCGACCGCAACGCGGCGGTGCTGATCAACAATCAGTCGGAGCCGGTCGGCACCCGCATCTTCGGACCGGTGCCGCGTGAACTCAGGGCTAAGAACCACATGAAGATCATCTCGCTCGCGCCGGAGGTGCTCTAGATGGCCCAGCGCATCCGCAAGGGCGACAACGTCGTCGTCATCGCCGGCCGCGACCGCGGCAAGACCGGCGAGGTGCTGATGGTACTGCCGGCCAAGAGCCGGGCGGTCGTGCGCGGCGTCAATTTGGTGCGTCGCCACCAGAAGCAGACGCCGAGCGCCCAGGGCGGCATCATCACCAAGGAGATGCCGATCCACCTTTCCAACATCTCGCTGGCCGAGCCGAGCGACGGCAAGCCGACCCGCATCGGCTTCCGCTTCGTCGAGGGACGCAAGGTTCGCTACGCCAAGCGGACGGGAGATCAGATCGATGGCTGAGAGCGAATACCAGCCGCGCATGAAGGCGCTCTACCGCGAGACCATCCGCCAGAAGCTGGTCGAAGCAGTTCGGCTACAAGAACCCGATGGAAGTGCCGGCGCTCGACAAGATCGTCGTCAACATGGGCGTCGGCGAAGCCGTCGTCGATTCCAAGAAGGTCAACGCCGCGCTTGGCGACCTCGCCAAGATCGCCGGGCAGAAGCCGGCGATGACGCGGGCGCGCAAGTCGATCGCCACCTTCAAGGTGCGTGAGGGCATGCCGATCGGCGGCAAGGTGACGCTGCGCCGCGACCGCATGTACGAGTTCCTCGACCGCCTGATCAACGTGGCGCTGCCGCGCGTGCGCGACTTCCGCGGCCTCAACGGCAAGAGCTTCGACGGCAGTGGCAACTTCGCCATGGGCATCAAGGAGCACATCATCTTTCCGGAGATCAACTACGACGAGGTCGAGGAGGTGTGGGGCATGGACGTGATCGTCTGCACCACCGCCAAGACCGACGACGAAGCACGCGCCCTGCTCAAGGCGTTCAACTTTCCGTTCCGGCAGTAGGTAGAGGCCGATGGCAAAGACCAGTTCGATCGAGAAGAACAAGCGCCGGCGCAAGCTGGTGGCGCGCTACGCCAACAAGCGCGCCGAGCTCAAGCGCGTCGCCAACGACGAGAGCCTGACGCTGGAAGAGCGCTTTCAGGCGCGGCTCAAGCTCGCCGCGCTGCCGCGCAATTCCGCCGCTGTGCGCATCCGCAACCGCTGCGAGATCAGCGGGCGGCCGCGCGGCTACTACCGCAAGCTCAGGATGTCGCGCATCGCGCTGCGCGATCTGGCCTCCATGGGGCTGGTGCCGGGCATGGTCAAGTCGAGCTGGTAAGGAGACGTTCAAGATGACGATGAGCGATCCGCTCGGCGATATGCTGACACGCATCCGCAACGCGCAGATGCGCAAGAGTTCCAAGGTTTCGACGCCGGGCTCGCGCCTGCGCAAGGACGTGCTCGACGTTCTCCAGTCCGAGGGCTACATCCGCGGCTATTCGACGGTCGCCTTCGACAACGGCCGCTCGGAGTTCGAGATCGAGCTGAAATATTACGACGGCGAGCCGGTCATCCGCGAAATCCAGCGGGTGTCGAAGCCGGGTCGCCGGGTCTACGCCTCGGTGAGGACCATTCCGCGTGTCGCCAACGGTCTCGGCGTGTCCATCCTGTCGACGCCGAAGGGCGTCATGTCGGATGCCGAGGCGCGCGACCAGAACGTCGGCGGCGAAGTGCTCTGCCAGGTGTTCTGAGTTGACGAACGAACTGAAGCAAACGGGTTGATGTGATGTCCAGGATCGGCAAGAAGCCAGTGACGCTGCCCACGGGGGTGACCGCGACCGTCGACGGCCAGCAGGTCTCCGTCAAGGGGCCGAAGGGAACGCTCGCCTTCCTCGCCGCCGACGACGTCGACGTGAAGATGGAAGACGGCCACATCACGGTGGCGCCGCGCGACGCGTCGAAGAAGGCGCGCGCGGCCTGGGGCATGTCGCGCACCATGGTGTCGAATCTGGTCGCCGGCGTGACCAGCGGCTTCGTGCGGCGGCTGGAGATCACCGGCGTCGGCTACCGCGCCGTGGTGCAGGGCAAGGATCTGCAGCTCAACCTCGGCTACAGCCACGAGGTCAAGTATCCGATCCCGTCCGACATCAAGATCGAGTGCCCGAAGCCGACCGAGATCGTGATCTCCGGCATCGACAAGCAGAAGGTCGGGCAGGTGGCCGCCGAGATTCGCGAGTTCCGCCCGCCGGAACCGTACAAGGGCAAGGGCGTCAAGTATTCTGACGAGCACGTCTTCCGCAAGGAAGGCAAGAAGAAGTAACGGAACGAGAGCCATGCTGACAAAAACCAGGGCCCGCCGGATCGCCCGCGTCCGCCAGGCCATTCGCAAGGCCGGCGCCGGCCGTGCGCGGCTGAGCGTCTTCCGCTCGTCGAAGCACATCTACGCGCAGGTCATCGACGATACCGCCGGGCGCACGCTGGCGGCCGCTTCGTCGATCGAGAAGGACCTTCGCGAAAAGTTGAAGACCGGTGCGGACACGGCGGCTGCCGCCGAGGTGGGCAAGCTGCTTGCCGAGCGCGCGGTCAAGGCGGGCGTTAAGGATGTGGTCTTCGACCGCGGCGGCTATCTCTTTCACGGCCGGGTGAAAGCCCTGGCCGACGGGGCACGCGAGGGCGGCCTCAACTTCTGACACCTCTTGCGGCAGACCGCCGCGACAACGATATCGGACCGACGGACGGATAAATGGCCAGAGAACCGAGAGAACGCGCCCGCGAACGCGAAAGGGAGGACAGCGAGTTTGTCGACAAGCTGGTCCACATCAATCGCGTCGCCAAGGTGGTGAAGGGCGGCCGTCGCTTCGGCTTCGCCGCGCTTGTCGTCGTCGGCGACCAGAAGGGTCGCGTCGGCTTCGGCCACGGCAAGGCGCGCGAGGTGCCGGAAGCGATCCGCAAGGCGACCGATGCCGCCAAGCGCGGGCTGATACGGGTTCCGCTGCGCGAGGGCCGCACGCTGCACCACGATGTCGCCGGCCGCCACGGCGCCGGCAAGGTGATCTGCCGCGCGGCGCCGCCCGGCACCGGCATCATCGCCGGCGGCCCGATGCGCGCGGTGTTCGAGACGCTGGGCGTCCAGGACGTGGTCGCCAAGTCGTTCGGGTCGTCGAACCCGTACAACATGGTGCGCGCCACCTTCGACGCGCTGAAGAGCGAGGACAGCCCGCGCGGCGTGGCTGCCCGCCGCGGCATCAAGGTGTCGACGCTGCAGGCCCGCCGGCGCGACGTCGATACCGAGACGGTCGAAGCCTGAGGCACGAGGGAGCAGGGGATATGGCGAAGAAGAGCGCGGGCAAGACGCTGGTCGTCGAGCAGGTGGCAAGCCCCAGCCGGCGCCCCAGCGTCCAGCGCGAGACCTTGATCGGCCTCGGCCTCAATCGTATCCGTCGGCGCAGGACGCTGCCTGACAATCCGGCCGTGCGCGGCATGATCGCGAGCGTGCCCCACCTCGTGCGTATCGTCGACGAGGCGTGAAGGAAGAATGCCATGAAACTCAACGAATTGGCCGACAAGGCCGGCGCCACCAAGAACCGCATGCGCGTCGGGCGCGGCATCGGCTCGGGCAAGGGCAAGACCGGCGGACGCGGCGTCAAGGGCCAGAAGTCGCGCACCGGCGTTGCCATCAAGGGCTTCGAAGGCGGCCAGATGCCGTTGCACCGGCGCTTGCCGAAGCGCGGCTTCAGGAACATTTTCGCCAAGGATTACAACGAGGTCGGCATCGACCGCGTGCAGAAGGCGATCGACGCGGGCAAGCTCGACGGCAAGACGACGGTGACCGCGGCGGCGCTGGCGGCGGCGGGGGTCATCCGCCGCGAGCGCGATGGCGTGCGGCTGCTGGCCAATGGCGAGATCAAGGCGAAGGTCGAATTCGAGGTGGCCGGCGCGTCGAAGGCTGCGATCGCGGCGATCGAGAAGGCCGGTGGCTCGGTGAAGATCGCGGGGGCGGCGGCAGCAACGGCCGAGTAGGTCGGAACGGAGCGGACCCATGGCATCGGCGGCAGAACAACTCGCAGCCAACCTGAATTTCGGCGCGTTCGCCAAGGCCGAGGCGCTCAAGAAGCGTATCTGGTTCACCCTCGGCGCCCTGCTGGTCTACCGGCTCGGCACCTATGTTCCGGTTCCCGGCATCAACCCCGAGGCGCTGGCTCAGGCGTTCGACAACGCCCAGACCGGCATCATCGGCATGTTCAACATGTTCTCCGGTGGTGCCGTCGGCCGCATGGCGATCTTCGCCCTCGGCGTCATGCCCTACATCTCGTCCTCGATCATCATGCAGCTGATGACGTCGGTGATCCCGACGCTCGACCAGCTCAAGAAGGAAGGCGAGCAGGGCCGCAAGGTCATCAACCAGTACACGCGCTACGGCACGGTCATCCTGTCGGCGCTGCAGGCCTATGGCATCGCGCTCGGCCTCCAGGGCGGCACCAACATCGTCATCAATCCCGGGCCGTTCTTCATCCTGACGACGGTGGTGACGCTGACCGGCGGCACCATGTTCCTGATGTGGCTGGGCGAGCAGATCACCCAGCGCGGCATCGGCAACGGCCTGTCGCTGATCATCTTTTCCGGCATCGTCGCCAACCTGCCGCATGCCCTGGTCGGCACCCTCGAACTCGGCCGCGAAGGCGCCTTGTCGCCGGTGGTCATCATCGGCGTCGGCGCCATGGCGATCGGCGTCATCGCCTTCATCGTCTTCATCGAGCGTGCCCAGCGCCGCCTGCTCATCCAGTATCCCAAGCGTCAGGTCGGCAACCGCATGTTCCAGGGCAATTCCTCGCACCTGCCGCTCAAGCTCAATACCTCCGGCGTCATCCCGCCGATCTTCGCCTCCTCGCTGCTGCTCCTGCCGGTGACGGTCGCCAACTTCACCGCCGGCCAGGGGCCGGGCTGGCTGACGACGATCACCGCGCTGCTCGGCCGCGGCCAGCCGCTCTACATGCTGCTCTATGCCGGGATGATCGTCTTCTTCGCCTTCTTCTATACGGCGATCGTGTTCAATCCGTCGGACACCGCCGACAATCTGAAGAAGCACGGCGGCTTCATTCCCGGCATCCGGCCGGGCAAGAACACCGCCGACTACATCGACTTTGTGCTGACGCGCATCACGGTTCTCGGCGCCATCTATCTGGTTCTGGTCTGCCTGCTGCCGCAGATCCTCATCGACTATACCGGCGTGCCGTTCTACTTCGGCGGCACCTCGCTGCTCATCGTGGTCAGCGTCACCATGGACACCGTCGCCCAGGTCCAGGGGCATCTGCTTGCCCATCAGTATGAGGGCCTGATCAAGAAGTCGCGACTGAAGGGGCGCACGCGATGAGACTGATTCTTCTGGGACCGCCGGGGGCCGGCAAGGGAACGCAGGCACAACGGCTGGTCACCAAATACGACATCGTCCAGCTTTCGACCGGCGACATGCTGCGCGCGGCGGTGGCCGCCGGCACGCCGGTGGGCAAGCGCGCCCAGGAGATCATGGCGCGCGGCGATCTGGTGCCGGACGACGTGATGGTCGAGATCATCGCCGACCGTCTTGGCCAGCCGGACGTGGCCAACGGCTTCATCCTGGATGGCTTCCCGCGCACCGTCGCGCAGGCCGAGGCACTTGACAAACTACTTGAAAAACTTGGCCTAAACCTCGATGCAGTGGTCGAAATGGCGGTTGACGAAGAGGAGCTGATCGCCCGCATCGTCAACCGCGCCAAGGAGACCGGCGGGGCCCGGGCGGACGACAACGAAGAGACGGCGCGGCGCCGCTTCGCCGTCTATACCGAGCAGACGGCGCCGGTTTCGGGCTATTACGAGGGCAAGGGCATGCTGTCCACGGTGGACGGCATGGGCACCATGGACGAGGTCGCTGCGGCGATCGAGGGGGCGCTCACCGAGGCGACCACGGCCTAGAAGAATTCGGTCCCCGGCCGGTTGACGAAAACCGGCCGGATCGCTATCTACCGCCCATAATTCTGCGCTTTTCGCAGACTTGCGGTGCCGGTAGCCGGAAGGGGTAACCGGGGCCGCGTTTTGCGTTACCGGCAAACCCCGCAGGAATACCAGGAAATACCGGCTGCCCGGGGGTGGCCGGGCGAGAGGAGTGACGACATTGGCCCGCATCGCAGGCGTCAATATCCCGACCAACAAGCGCGTCGTCATCGCGCTGCAGTACATTCACGGCATCGGGCCGACCAAGGCGAAGGACATCTGCGCCAAGGTCAACATTCCGGCGGAGCGTCGCACCGCCCAGTTGACCGACGCGGAAGTCGCCCAGATCCGCGACATGATCGACCACGATCATCTGGTCGAGGGCGACCTTCGGCGCGAGGTGGCGATGAACATCAAGCGGCTGATGGACCTCGGCTGCTATCGGGGCCTCAGGCACCGCCGCGGTCTGCCGGTCCGCGGCCAGCGCACCCATACCAATGCGCGCACCCGCAAGGGCCCGGCGAAGGCGATCGCCGGGAAGAGGAAGTAGAGCGGGTGAATGGCGAATAGTGAATTGTGAATGGCGTTTCGACCATTCACCATTTCTGCCATTCACCATTCACTTTTCAGGTGGAGCCGCTGGCACTACGGCGGTGTTGAGATCGAAGGCTAAGGACCAAATATGGCGAAGGATGCAACGCGCGTGCGCCGCCGGGAGCGCAAGAACATCAGCTCCGGCGTGGCGCATGTGAATTCCAGCTTCAACAACACGATGATCACCATCACCGACGCGCAGGGGAACACCATCTCCTGGTCGTCGTCGGGCCTGATGGGGTTCAAGGGCTCGCGCAAGTCGACGCCCTATGCCGCCCAGATGGCGGCGGAAGATGCCGGCAAGAAGGCCAGCGAGCATGGCATGAAGATGCTCGAGGTCGAGGTGTCCGGTCCGGGTTCCGGGCGCGAGTCGGCGCTGCGTGCGTTGCAGTCGTCCGGCTTCATCATCACGTCGATCCGCGACGTGACGCCGATCGCCCACAACGGCTGCCGTCCGCGCAAGCGCCGGCGCGTCTGACGCCGCCCTAAAGGGACCGTTCTATTCAACGCGGCCGGCATGCGGCCGGCTTGGCCGTCCCCTCCCGGGCGGCCGGACAGATGAAAGGAAGAGGCTCGTGACAATTCAGAAGAACTGGCAAGAGCTGATCAAGCCGAACAAGCTCGAGATCGCGCCCGGCTCCGATGCCAAGCGTTTCGCCACGGTGGTGGCGGAGCCGCTGGAGCGCGGCTTCGGCCTGACGCTCGGCAATGCGCTGCGCCGCGTGCTCCTGTCCTCGCTGCAGGGCGCGGCGGTCAAGGCCGTCCAGATCGACGGCGTGCTGCACGAGTTCTCGTCGATCGCCGGTGTGCGCGAGGACGTGACCGACATCGTCCTCAACATCAAGGAAATCGCCATCCGCATGCAGGGCGAGGGGCCGAAGCGCATGGTCGTGCGCAAGCAGGGCCCGGGCGTGGTCACCGCCGGCGACATCCAGACGGTCGGCGACATCGAGATCCTCAATCCCGATCTGGTGCTGTGCACGCTCGACGAGGGCGCCGAGATCCGCATGGAGTTCACCGTCGATACCGGCAAGGGCTACGTCACCGCCGACCGCAACCGGCCGGAGGACGCGCCCATCGGGCTCATCCCGGTCGACAGCCTCTATTCGCCGGTCAGGAAGGTGTCAGCTACCGCGTCGAGAACACCCGCGAGGGCCAGGTGCTCGACTACGACAAGCTGACGCTGTCGGTGGAGACCAACGGCTCGATCCGCGCCGAGGACGCCGTCGCCTATGCGGCGCGCATCCTGCAGGACCAGCTGTCGATCTTCGTCAACTTCGAGGAGCCGCAGAAGCCGGTCGCCGAGACCACCATCCCCGAGCTCGCCTTCAATCCGGCGCTGCTCAAGAAGGTCGACGAGCTGGAGCTGTCGGTGCGTTCGGCCAACTGCCTGAAGAACGACAACATCGTCTATATCGGCGACCTCATCCAGAAGACGGAAGCCGAGATGCTGCGCACGCCGAACTTCGGCCGCAAGTCGCTCAACGAGATCAAGGAAGTGCTCGCCCAGATGGGCCTGCATCTCGGCATGGAAGTGCCCAACTGGCCGCCGGAGAACATCGACGAGCTGGCCAAGCGCTACGAAGACCACTATTGATGCCGCGCCTCACCGCGTCGAGGCAGGGAGAGTAAAATGCGCCACGGAAAATCGGGCCGCCGGTTCAATCGCTCGCAGAGCCACCGCAAGGCCCTGTTCGCCAATCTGGCCGCGTCGCTGATCACGCACGAGCAGGTCGTCACGACGCTGCCCAAGGCGAAGGACCTTCGGCCCATCGTCGAGAAGCTGGTGACGCTGGCCAAGCGCGGCGATCTCCATGCCCGCCGCCAGGCGATCGCCCAGCTGCGCGACCTCGGCTCGGTCAAGAAGCTCTTCGACACCATCGGCCCGCGCTACAAGGGCCGGGCGGGCGGCTACACGCGCGTCATGAAGGCGGGCTTCCGCCTCGGCGACAGCGCGCCGGTGGCGGTGATCGAGTTCGTCGATCGCGACCGCGAGGCCAAGGGCGCCGCCGACAAGGCGCGCCATGCCGAGCAGGTGGCGGCCGGCGGCGGATCGAGGCTGCGGCCTGAGCGCAGCGGACCGCCTCCCGGCAGAAGTTCGAAAGGCGGCCACTCGGCCGCCTTTTTTGTCCGCTCGCCCGGTCGTCGGCCCCGCGTGTCGCAGCGTCGCGCCTCGCCTCAGGAAATGTCACGCCAGTGCCGCATTTGGTGTAGCATTTCTGCCTCACACGGGCGGCTCGAGCGAGGAAGAAAGGCAGGAACGATGCTGCGGTGGATTGCTGTTGGGTTGACTTCGCTGACTGCTCGTCTTTGGTGCGGGCGCGCTCGCCGCCGAACGGCAGGTTCCCGGCCAACTCAGGCGCGGTGCAGCTTTCCTTCGCCCCGGTGGTCAAGAAGGTCGCGCCGGCGGTGGTCAACGTCTACGCCTCGCGCGTGGTCGAGCAGCAGGCATCGCCCTTCTTCGCCGATCCGTTCTTCCGCCGCTTCTTCGGCGATCTCGGCGGCGGCGCAGCCGAGCCAGCGCGTCCAGCGGTCGCTCGGCTCCGGCGTCATCATCGACCCGTCGGGCCTGATCGTGACCAATTTCCACGTCATCGAGCATGCCGACCAGGTCAAGGTCGCCCTGTCGGACAAGCGCGAGTTCCCGGCCGATATCGTGCTCAAGGACCAGCGCTCCGATCTCGCGGTGCTGAAGATTTCGGGGGCGGGCGCGAACCTGCCGACCATCGGCTTCGCCGATTCCGACAAGGTCGAGGTCGGCGACCTGGTGCTGGCCATCGGCGACCCCTTCGGCGTCGGCCAGACGGTCACCAGCGGCATCGTCTCGGCCTTTGCCCATGTTCCCGGCGACCAGTCGCAGGACCAGTATTTCATCCAGACCGACGCCGCCATCAATCCGGGCAATTCCGGCGGCGCGCTGGTCGACATGAACGGCCAGCTCGTCGGCATCAACCGCATGATCGTCACGCCGTCGGGCGGCTCCACCGGCATCGGCTTCGCGATTCCCGTCCAACCTGGTGCGCGCCGTGAGTCGGTGCCGCGTCCACCGGCCAGGCGCCGAAGCGGCCGTGGCTGGGCGCCGCCCTGCAGAGCGTGACGCCCGATATCGCCGATGCCATGGGGCTCAAGACGCCGGGCGGCGTGCTGGTCGCCGATGTCGTGCCCGACGGGCCGGCGGCGGCGGCGCACCTGAAGAGCGACGACCTGATCGTCTCGGTCAACGACGAGCCGGTGGACGACGTCGGCACGCTCAACTACCGGCTGGCGACGCTGGGCGTCGGCGTCACCGCCACGCTCGGCATCGTGCGCGGCGGCAAGCAGTACCAGACCACCATCGCCCTGGAGGCGGCGCCGGAGACGGTTCCGCGCGCCGAGACGATGATTTCCGGCAATTCGCCGGTGGCCGGCGCCACCGTGCTCAACCTGTCGCCGGCGGTTGCCGACGAGATGCTCTATAACGGCGATCCCACGGGGGTCATCGTCGCCAAGGTGTCCAACAACACGCCCGCCAATGTTGCCGGCATCCAGCGCGGCGACGTCATCGTCAAGCTCAACAATGTCGCCATCGACACGCACCCGGCAGCTTGCCCGGGTGGCCGGCCAGAACACCGACTTCTGGGACCTCGTCATCGATCGCGGCGGACAGAAGCTTCACCTCCAGTTCCGCAGCTAGGTTGAGGAGGATGGGTGGCGACGCTGTTTGAGGCCGCAGGGCTGGAGAAGGCGGCGCCGCGGCCGCTGGCGGACCGTCTTCGCCCAGAGTCTCTGTCTGATGTCGTCGGCCAGGATCACCTGCTCGGGCCGGAAGGCGCGCTCGCCCGCATGCTTCATTCCGGCTCGCTCGGCTCGCTCGTCTTCTGGGGGCCGCCGGGCACCGGCAAGACCACGGTCGCGCGGCTGCTCGCCCGCGAGACCGACCTGCGTTTCGAGCAGATTTCCGCCGTCTTCTCCGGCGTTGCCGACCTCAAGAAGGTGTTCGAGGCGGCGCGCGCGCGGCGCCAGACCGGGCAGGGCACGCTGCTCTTCGTCGACGAGATCCACCGCTTCAACCGGGCGCAGCAGGATTCCTTCCTGCCGGTGATGGAGGACGGCACCGTCACCCTGGTCGGCGCCACCACCGAGAACCCGTCCTTCGAGCTCAACGCGGCGCTGCTCTCGCGCGCCCGCGTGCTGGTGTTCAAGCCGCTCGACGAGGCGGCGCTCAGCCCATCTCATCGAGCGCGCCGAGGCGGTCGAGGGCCGCAAGCTGCCGCTCGACGATGAAGCGCGGGCCATGCTGATCGCCATGGCCGATGCCGACGGCCGCGCCGCGCTGACGCTCGCCGAAGAGGTGTGGCGCGCCGCCAAGCCCGGCGAGGTCTTCGATGCCGACGCCCTGCAACGGGTCGTCCAGCGCCGGGCGCCGCTCTACGACAAGAGCCAGGACGGCCACTACAACCTCATCTCGGCGCTGCACAAATCGGTGCGCGGCTCGGACCCGGACGCGGCGCTCTACTATCTCGCCCGCATGCTCGATGCCGGCGAGCTGCCGCTCTATATCGGCCGGCGGCTGGTGCGCATGGCGATGGAGGACATCGGCCTCGCCGACCCGCAGGCGCTCGCGATAGCCCTCGCCGCCAAGGACGCCTACGACTATCTGGGCTCGCCGGAGGGCGAGCTGGCGCTGGCAGAAGCGGCCGTCTATCTCGCCACCGCGCCCAAGTCGAACGCCGTCTACACCGCCTTTTCGGCGGCCACCCAGGCCGCCAAGAAGGGCGGCTCGCTGGCGCCGCCCAAGATCATCCTCAATGCCCCGACCGGACTCATGCGCCATGAGGGCTACGGCGAAGGCTACCGCTACGACCACGACGAGCCCGACGCCTTTTCCGGCCAGGACTACTTCCCCGAGGCGCTTGGCCGGCAGACCTTCTACGATCCGCCCGACCGCGGTTTCGAGCGCGAGATCCGCAAGCGGCTGGACTACTGGGCGCGGCTCCGGCGCGAGCGGGGCAGCAAAACTTAGCCCTTGATCGTTTGCCGCGCCGCGCGCCCATGCAATTCAGGGCTGCCATCCCCATATAGGCGGCAGTCGAACCTGCTCGTTGCCAGCAACGATGGAGGGGAATGATGCGTGTTCTTGTCGTCTACGGGACGGCGACCGGCCAGACCCGCAAGATCGTGGAATACCTGGCCGAGCGCTGGCGTCATCAGGCGCATACCGTCGAGCTCAGCGATGCGAGCCATATGTCAGGCTCGGTCGATCCCACCGGCTTCGACCGGGTCGTGGTCGCTTCGTGCGTGCGCCAGGGCGTCTATCGCCCCGCCGTGATGCGCTTCGTGCGGCGCCACCGCGATGCGCTGACCGCGGTGCCCTCGGTCTTCCTGTCGGTGTCGATGGCCGCCGCCAACGTCCTCAACCATGCCGATGCCCAGCGCTGGCTCAACAACTGGGACGAGGCGTTCTTCGACAAGACGGGCTGGCGGCCCGGCCATGTCGAGCATGTCGCCGGCGCCCAGAAGTTCAGGCACTACAACCCGGTGACCAAGTGGTTCATGCGCCGCATCGCGCTGGAGCAGGGCTATGAGACCGACACCTCGCGCGACCACGAATACACCGACTGGACCAAGCTCGGTGCCTTCGCCGATACGCTGGTGAGCCCGTCCTTCGCCATGGCCACTGCGGCGTGAGGCCGCTTCAACCGGCGCGCGGCGCCGGTTAGTCTGCTTGGGCAGGGGGCGGCCAGGCAGCAGCAGCGCATGATCTATTTCGCCTACGGTTCCAACCTGAACCCGACCCAGATGGCCGAGCGCTGTCCGGGTTATCGCAGCCTCGGCGTGGCGCGCCTTCCCGACCATCGCCTGTGCTTCCCGCGTTATTCGCGCAGCTGGCGCTGCGCCACGGCCGGGTTCGAGACCAGTCCCGGCGACGTGCTGTGGGGGGCGCTCTACGACGTGCGCGACGACGACCTCACGGTCCTCCACTATCACGAGGGCTACGACCCCTACGCCCCGCCCGAGCTCAACCGCCATGATTTCCGCGAGGTCACGGTGCTCCGCCTCGGCGGGTCCGAGCCGGTCAAGGCCATGACCTATGTGGCGGTCCCCGACGGCACCGAGGAACTTCCCTCGCGCGCCTATGTCGCCACGATCATCGACGGGGCGCTCTACCACCGCCTGCCGCGCACCTGGCTGGTGGTCCTCAACGCCATCCGCACCGCCTGACCGGCAGGCGGCAGCCGGCCCTAGACCGTCCGGTTCTCCTTGGTGCCGTATTGCAGCACCTGCACCTTCTCCATGGTGACCAGTGCACTGCCCATCATGCCGTCGATGAGCGGCAGGAAGGCCTCGATCCTCTCGCGGGAATCGACCATCTCGATGACGATCGGCAGGTCCTGCGACAGGCGCAGGATCTTGTTCGTGTGCAGGCGGCTGGAATGACCGAAGCCGGTGGTGCCGCGCAGCATGGTGGCGCCGGCCAGCCCGGCCTCGCGGGCCTTGAGGATGATCGCCTCGTAGAGCGGCATGTGGCCGTGGCGGTCGTCTTCGCCGCAGAAGATGCGCAAGAGGACTGATTCGGGGGGGATGGTCATCATGATCAGGTCCACCTGAGCGCGTTGATGCTGGCCGCCACCGCGCTGCCCGCCCAGACGGCAACGAGGCACAGGACGACCGACAGGCCGACATTCGCACCGGCCTGAAGATACTCCCCATCGTTCAGAAGGTTGAGGGTCTGGATGCTGAACGAGGAGAAGGTTGTGAAGCCGCCGCAGAAGCCGGCCATGATCGCCAGCCGGGTGGTCGAGCCGACGAACAGGCGTCCGTCGGGGGAGGTGAGCGTGGCGACGAAGCCGATGATGAAGGAGCCGACCACGTTGACCAGCATGGTGCCCCAGGGGAAGGTTTCGCCGATCAGCCGGGCGGTGACGCCAGAGGCCCAGAAGCGGGCCATGCCGCCCACCGCGCTGCCGACCGCAATCCAGAGGTAGACGATCACTGCCTTATGTGCTCCGTCTTGTCGCTTGGATCGGTTCCCTCTGCCGGCGGGTGCCGGTCCATCCACCCAAGCCTGTCCCGTCCGGCGCGAAGACGCGGGGACGACCCGCCGGACAACAAAAAACCCACCTCACGGTGGGCTTCGCGCACCTCCCACCGCGATTTCTCGCGCGTAGGAGTCATCAGCCGGTCACGGCGGTTACGGGGGGACTCCATCCCGAATTCCGCGGATTTGATAGACCGGTGAGGCGGATAGGTCAAGCGAACTGCCCATTTTCCGCCCTGCCAGAGTGCTGCCAGAGCGGCTCGTCACGGGCCTCTCGCGGCCGTGCGTGACGCCGCCAGCCGGCCGCGTACGGCGAACAATCCGATCAGGGCCAGCGTGGTGAACGCGGCTCCGGCGAGAAACGTTCCGGCCGGTCCGATCGCGTCCCATAGTTCGCCGGCGATGAGGCTGGCGGCGAGGAGGGCGACGCCGCTCAGCAGGTTGAACACGCCGTAGGCCGTGCCGCGAAGCTCCGGCGGGGCCGTGTCCGCCACAAGTGCTGCAAGCGCGCCCTGGCTCAGACCCATGTGGAGGCCCCAGAGCACCAGACCGATCGCGACGCCAACCAGTCCCGGAGCCAGTCCCAGCGCCAGGTCGGCCAGGATCAGCATGACAAAGCCGATGACCAGGATGGTCACGCGGTCGAAGCGATCGGACAGAATGCCGGCCGGGTAGGCCGAAGCGGCATAGACGACATTCATCAGGACCAACACCGCGGGGATCAGCGGCAAGGGCAGCCCTGCCGACTGCGCCCGCAGTATCAGGAAGGCCTCGCTGAAGCGCGCCAGCGTGAATATGGAGGCCACACCGGAGACCCACCAGAACGCGGCGCCGAGGCGCCGCATTTCGGCGATGCTGAGCGGGGAACGGACCCGCCTGTCCCTCGTCTGTCTTTCCGGCTCACGCAAGCCAAAGGCGATCAGCGCGAACGACAGGAATCCGGGTATCACGGCCACCCAGAACACCGCGGGAATGTTGTCCGCGGTCAGCCACATCACCGCGATGGCGATCAGTGGTCCGAGGAATGCGCCGATGGTGTCGAGGGTCTGGCGCAGGCCGAAGCTCGCTCCGCGGACCTCCGGCGGCGTGATGTCCGCCACCAGCGCGTCGCGGGGCGCGCCGCGGATGCCCTTGCCGACGCGGTCGACAAAGCGCGCTGCGACCAGCCATGCGACGGAATTGGCAAGCGGGAAGACCGGCTTGGTGAAGGCCGCGAGCCCGTAGCCGATCGCCGCCAGCAGCTTTCGCTTGCCCAGCCAGTCCGAGAGCGCGCCGGAGAAGACCTTGGTGATGGCAGCGGTCGCCTCCGCGATGCCTTCGATCAGGCCAACGGTGAGCGCCGATGTGCCAAGCGTCGTGACCAGATAGATCGGCAGCAGCGCATGGATCATCTCCGACGAGGTATCCATAAGCAGCGAGACGAAGCCGAGGACCCAGACCCCTGCCGGAATGCCACGTAGGGCACGGGAGCGCGCGCTTCCCCTTGTCATCAGTGGCCTCGCTCTCCCACGGTCATGGCGTGGATCGCTGCAACTGCCGTCAGCCGATTTGGGCAGCCGGGAGGGACTTCATACCGGATTTTCCCGGGAGCGACAGACGCGGGGCCGATCGGTCAAGCGAAACTGCCCATTTCCCCCGCGGGTCGCCAGCCCCGCCGCCCGGTGCTATGTAGGCGCTCCCTCTCGCCCCTTACGAGCATGGCAAGCGTCGAAACCCGAACCGTCGCCCCTGACGAGGCCGGCATGCGCCTGGACCGCTGGTTCAAGGCGCATTTCCCCGACCTCGCCTTCGGCCACCTGCAGAAGCTGCTGCGCTCCGGCCAGGTGCGCGTCGATGGCGGCCGGGCGAAAACCAACACCCGGCTCGAAGCCGGACAGGCGGTGCGTATTCCGCCGCTGGCCGGCGCCGGCGGTGCTACGGCGGGGCAGGGCGCGCCGGCCGCGCCCGGCGCTTCGACGGCGCTCGCGAAGTCGCCCGCCAAGCTCGCCAACGACGGCGATGCGCTGCGCGCCATGATCCTCTACGAGGACGATCACGTCTTCGTCTTCAACAAGCCGCCGGGCCTGGCGGTGCAGGGCGGTTCCGGCCTCACCCGCCATGTCGATGCCATGCTCGAGGCCTTCCGCGACCGCAAGGGCCAGAAGCCGCGCCTCGTCCACCGGCTCGACCGCGACACCTCGGGCGTGCTGGTGGTGGCGCGCACGCGGCTCGCGGCCCAGAAGCTGGCCGAGTCCTTCCGCGCCCGCTCCACCCGCAAGGTCTACTGGGCGCTGGTCAAGGGCGTGCCCAAGCCGCACCAGGGCCGCATCTCGACCTGGCTTGCCAAGGAGGGCACGCCGGAAGGCGACCGCATGCGCGTCGCCCGCCATGGCAGCGACGAGGCCAGCCACGCGGTCAGCCTCTATTCGGTGGTCGATCAGGCCGGCCAGCAGCTTGCCTGGCTCTCCATGCGGCCGGTCACCGGCCGCACCCACCAGCTCCGCGCGCATGCCGCCCATATCGGCCACCCGATCCTCGGCGACCCGAAATACTTCAACGACGCGGAGTGGCAGTTGCCCGGCGGCATCCAGAACAAGCTGCATCTGCACGCCCGCCGCATCGTCATTCCGCACCCGGCCGGCGGCACGATCGACGTCACCGCGCCGCTGCCGCCGCACATGCAGCAAAGCTGGAACCTGCTCGGTTTCGATCTGGAAGCGGGCATGACTGAAACCGATGAAGAGGACCCATGATGGCTCACCCCGGACCTGTTGCCCGTATCAAGATTTACCCACAAGGCCCTGAATTTTCTAAGGTTATCTGGGGTTCCATGCGCTCTCAGAGCCAGTTCTCCTCGGTCGGCGAGCTGGCCGCCTTCCTCGATTTCCTGGCTGAACGCGGCGTCACCACCCTCGACACCGCCAACGTCTACGGCGCGCCCTATACGGTCGAGGGCTTCCTCGGTGCGGCGCTCAAGCAGCAGGGCGGCCGCGACCGCTTCGAGATCGTCACCAAGCTCGGCATCTGCCGGCCGGGGCCGGTGCTGCCTCAGTTCCGCACCCGCTTCTTCGACCTCAGCCCCGAGCACATCCGCTGGTCGGTGGATCGCTCGCTCAGCGAACTGGGCATCGACGTCATCGACGTGCTGATCCTCCATCGCGCCGATCATCTGATGGAGCCGGAGGAGACGGCGGACGCGCTGGATGACGTCGTCAAGCAGGGCAAGGTGCGCTTCATCGGCGTCTCCAACTTCCTGCCCTCGCGCTTCGACCTGCTGCAATCGCGCCTGAAGGCACCGATCGTCACCAATCAGGTGCAGTTCTCGCCGCTCTATCTGAGGCCGGTGAGCGATGGCACCTTCGACCTGGCGCTGAAGCTCGGCCACAAGCCGATGATCTGGTCGCCGATCGGCGGCGGTGCTCTGCTCACCGCGACCGAGGAGAGGGTCGTGGAAATTCGCGAGCTGTTGACCGCGATCGCTGAGCGCATGGGCTTGCCCGGCCCGGCCGAGGCGGCGATGGCCTTTGTCGCCCGCCACCCGGTCGGCGGCATGCCGATCGTCGGCTCGAGCAAGCGCGAACGGGTCGATGGTGCCATCCAGGCGGTCAATGCGGCATTTGCCCGCGACGACTGGTACGAGGTGATCGGCAAGTCGAGCCCGTGGCTGGAAGTCAGGGAGTGGACTGCCGCGTGAGCGACGACAAGCCGGCGAGTGCGATGGCCGCGGCGCAGCGGCTGGCGCGGCAGGAACTGCCACGCCGCTTCTACACGGCGGCCACCGTTCAGCCGCTCGGCGACGGTTTTGCCGTGCTGCTCGACGGCCGGCAGGCGAAGACGCCCGGGCGCAACCCGCTGGCGGTCGCAGACCGGGCGGTAGCCGAGGCGCTCGCCGCCGAATGGCAGGCGCAAAGCGAGCGCATCGACCCGGCCACCATGCCGCTCACCCGCATCGTCCATTCGGCGATCGACCGGGTCGCCCGCGAGATGGAGCCGGTCAGGGCCGAGATCGTCAAATATGCTGGCAGCGACCTTGTCTGCTATCGCGGCGAGGGGCCGGCCTCGCTCACCGCGGCGCAGGAGACGGCCTGGGACCCAGTGCTCGCCTGGGCGCGTTCGGCGCTCGGCGCCCGCTTCGTCCTGGCGCAAGGCATCGTCGCCGTCGAGCAGCCGGCCGAGAGCCTGGAAGCGGTCAGGGCGGCGCTCGCCGACCTCGACCCGCTCAGCCTCGCCGCCCTCCACGTGGTCACCACGCTCACCGGCTCGGCGCTGATCGCGCTGGCCGTGCTCCATGGCGCGCTCGGCCCCGAGGCGGCCTGGGCGGCCGCCCATGTGGACGAGGACTGGCAGATGCAGCAGTGGGGCAGGGACGAGATGGCGCTCTCCCGCCGCGCCGCCCGCTGGCGGGAGATGCAGGCGGCCTGCCTGATCCTCAGGCCGCGGTAGGACTGGAAATCTGTTCGTCCGCCGGGGTCTTCACCGGCCACCCAAGAAGTTCGCGCATGCGGGCCAGGATTTGGTCGGCCGCTGTCGGTCCGGGCCAGACCTCCATGAAGCGCACGCCGGCCTTGCGCAATGCTTCCTTCTTGACGGCATCGCGGGCCGCCGCATTGCCTTGGTAGTGCCCAGCCCCTGGCATTCGACGGCCAGCACGGGCCACCCGCCGCGATCGACGACGAGCATGTCAACACGCTTGCTGTTGATGGCGCGGTATCCTGTGTCATCGGATGATTTCAGGATTTCGCCAAGGTTCACTTGGGCGAAGATGCGGTAGCCCAGGCTGGAGGCGGCCAGTTACTCCTCGATCGCCTTGAACGCCCGATATTCGGACCAGTTGAGCAGCTTCTTTCTTTCGTAGGGCGCCGCCATCACCGCGCGAAGCTGCACGCCGATATCCGTCAAGTCCGGCGCAAACGGCGATCGCCGGTTCGACTGCCAGCGGCCACTCCGTCGGCGCTCGAACACGGCCCCGCCCAGGAGAAGACCTATGCAGAATACCGATATACAATGCGGCGGCGACCATCAGCCAGTACCGCTTGCATGTTGCCCATACCTCCATTCCCGACATTGAGATGCCGGTGATCCGTGAGTTCCGCGCTTTCAACCACAGCTTGCAATAAGCTATTCGTGAACTTGTTAAGAAATGGTTGGGTGAGGCCAGTTCCGGCCCGCCTGTGCTATCTCTCAAACGAGCGGAGGATAGCGCCCATGAATCACATCATCGAGGAACTGGAGAAGCGGCGGGCCGAGGCGCATATCGGTGGCGGCGAGAAGCGCATCGTCGCCCAGCACAAGCGCGGCAAGCTCACCGCCCGCGAGCGCATCGAGGCGCTGCTCGACGAGGGCTCGTTCGAGGAATACGGCGTCTTCGTCGAGCACCGTTCGGTCGATTTCGGCATGGCCAAGCAGAAGATCCCCGGCGACGGCGTGGTCACCGGCTGGGGCACGGTCAACG
The DNA here is from genome assembly GCA_963830205.1 of uncultured Alphaproteobacteria bacterium. Taxonomy (GTDB): domain Bacteria; phylum Pseudomonadota; class Alphaproteobacteria; order Rhizobiales; family Kaistiaceae; genus CAVSRC01. The sequence goes on from CAWHLP010000015.1 coordinate 23,317, forward strand.
GCCGCCTGATCTTCGTCTTCGCCAAGGATTTCACCGTCTTCGGCGGCTCGCTGTCGGAGACCCATGCCGAGAAGATCCAGCGGCTGCAGGAGATGGCGCTCAAGAACGGCGCCCCGATCATCGGCCTCTACGATGCCGGCGGCGCCCGCATCCAGGAGGGCGTGGCGGCGCTCGGCGGCTATGCCAGGGTGTTCCAGAACAACGTGCTCGCCTCCGGCGTCATCCCGCAGATCTCCGTCATCATGGGGCCGTGCGCCGGCGGCGACGTCTATTCGCCGGCGATCACCGATTTCATCTTCATGGTGCGCGACACCTCCTACATGTTCGTCACCGGCCCGGACGTGGTGAAGACGGTCACCAACGAGACCGTCACCCCGGAGGAGCTCGGCGGCGCCTCGGTCCACACCACCCGCACCTCGATCGCCGACGGCGCCTATGAGAACGACATCGTGGCGCTGTCCGAGCTGCGCCGGCTGATCGATTTCCTGCCGCTGTCGAACCGCTCCCCGGTGCCCAATGTCGCCACCGACGACCCGATCGAACGCGAGGAGGCTTCGCTCGACCGCCTGGTGCCGGAGGCCGCCAACAAGCCCTACGACATCAAGGAGCTGATCCTCAAGGTCGCCGACGAAAGCGAGTTCTTCGAGCTGCAGGAGAGCTTTGCCAAGAACATCGTCATCGGCTTCGGCCGCATCGAAGGGGCGACGGTCGGCTTCGTCGCCAACCAGCCGATGGTGCTCGCCGGCGTGCTCGATTCCGATGCCAGCCGCAAGGCGGCCCGCTTCGTGCGCTTCTGCGACTGCTTCAACATCCCGCTGGTCACCTTCGTCGACGTGCCCGGCTTCCTGCCCGGAACCGCACAGGAATATGGCGGCCTCATCAAGCATGGCGCCAAGCTCATCTTCGCCTATGCCGAGGCGACGGTGCCCAAGGTCACGGTCATCGCCCGCAAGGCCTATGGCGGCGCTTATTGCGTCATGGCCTCCAAGCATCTCAGGGGCGACGTCAACCTCGCCTGGCCGGCGGCCGAGATCGCGGTGATGGGCGCCAAGGGCGCGGTCGAGATCATCTATCGCAAGGAGGCCGGCGATCCGGAGAAGATCGCCCAACGCACCAGGGAATACGAAGACCGCTTCATGTCGCCCTTCGTGGCCGCCGAGCGCGGCTATATCGACGACGTGATCGAGCCGCATACCACGCGCCCGCGCGTCGCCAGGGCGCTGCGCATGCTGCGCGCCAAGAAGCTGGACAACCCCTGGAAGAAGCACGACAACATACCGCTCTGACGTCGCTTGCGGTGACATGCGGCCCATGCCAAACGGGCAGGGCCGCTTGGCTTCCTGTCGCAGCGGCATTCCATTGGAAGACATCTGGAAGCTGCACCACGCCACTTCATTCGTGACGCGAGAGCCGCCCTGACATGGTTGTCCTGTTCGCCTTCCTGGCCTTCCTCGGCCTGCTCATCGTCGTTCCCTTCATGTTCGGGGTCAAACGGCGCCGGGCGCTGGTCAAGGTCACCAGCGACTACGAGGTCGACCGGGCGATCATCGAGCGCAAGCTGTTCGAGGGCATGTCGCAGCGCCAGCTCCACCAGGCCTGGGGCCCGCCCGAGGAGATCGTGGTTCATCCTGGCCGCAGCAAGCGCCGGGAAACCTGGCTCTATGGCGGCGACGGCCGCGGCCGCTTCCATCATCACGTCCAGGTCGAGGACGGCATCGTGGTCAAGTGGAAGCACGGGCGCGGGAACGGCCGCCGCCAGTCTCGTTAGTCGGTCGGTCGCGCGGCCGGGAGCTGGTATTTGGCGAGCTCGGCAATCAGCGCCTTGCGCGTCGTCTTCAGCCCTTGCAGGAAATCCGTGGTGCTGTCGCCATAGGCGCGCCGGCTGATGCCCAACAGCAGGATGCCCGTCTTGCCGCCAACCTTCAGCGGCCCATAGCGGTAGGCGTTCCACTCGACGATGTCGCCGCCGTGGTCGTCCTTGGCGCTGAGGATGAAATCGAGGATGATCTCGCCGGTGGCGTCGTTCTGGATGACGGCGAAATTGACCAGCGGGTCGGTCGCCTTGCGCTTGTTGAGTTCGGCGACCTTGGTCTCCGCCGCGCTTCTCACGGTGGTCTTGCCGATGAGCACATTGACCAGCACCATCTGCTCGAAACGTTCGCTGGTCTGTCCCGGCGGCAGGTATTCCTGGATGTAGTAGTTGGCCCCCGGGTGCGAGCTCCACGAGAGCTGGTAGCTTTGGCCGTTGAAGTCGATCGGCCCCGGGATCGACAGCCGGTCGATGGCGTCCGCGGCGGCCGATGCGCCGCTGCCGGCCACGACGGCCGCGCCAAGCACGACCGCTCCACAAAGAAGGCCGAGGAATACACGCCGTTTCATCGCCGCCCCCCAAATACTGACAAGTGAAACATTGCTCCGTTGGCGATTAGCACAAGGTCAGCCCGCCGGGCCAGCCGGATAGAGGTGGGCGCGGGTCGGCGGCATGCCCGAGGCGCCCTTGGCGGCGTGCTTGCTGGCGACCGTCTGGTAGATGCGCAGCGACCCGTCGGCGAAGGCGAACGACACCCCGGCGAGATAGGCCACCCAGATGCGGTACTTCTCGGCGCCGACCAGCTTGATCGCCGTTTCAGCGTTGGCGGAGAGCCGGTCGTGCCACAGCCGCAGGGTGCGTGGCATAATGCTCGCGCCATCCCTCGACGTCGTGGATCTCGAAGCCGGCCGCCTCCATCGCCGCCAGCGAATGGCCGATGTTGTCGAGCTCGAAGCCGGGGAACACGTATTTCCGCATCAGCTTGCGTTCGGGCGTGGCGCGGTTGAAGCGACGGCGGCTCGCCCGCGCCCGCCGCGTGATGCCGTGGTTGAGCAGGAGACCGCGGTCGGCGAGCAGGCGGCCCAGCGTGCCGAAGTAGCGCGGATAGTTGGCGATGCCGACATGTTCGTACATGCCGATCGAGGCGATCTTGTCGTATTGGCCGGTGAGGTTCTCGTAGTTTTCCAGAGCGACCGTGACCTGTCCCTCGAGCCCCAGCCGCTTCACCTTGGCGAGGGTGTAATCGTACTGCTCCTGCGACAGGGTCACTCCGTGGGCGCTGACGCCATAGCGCTCTGCGGCGTGGCAGAGGAGCCCACCCCAGCCGCAGCCGACGTCAAGGAAACGGTCGCCGGGCTGAAGGCGCAGCTTGCGGCAGATCATGTCGAGCTTGTCGCGCTGGGCGACCTCCAGCGCATTGCTCCCAATCGGTGAAATAGGCGCAGGAATACTGCATCTCCGGGTCGAGGAAGAGCCCGTAGAAATCGTTGCCGAGGTCGTAGTGGAAGCGGATGAAGTCGGCGTCCGACCCGCCCTTCAAGGAATGCGCTGTTGCCGAAGGGGCGCGCGCGAAGAGGAAGGGCAGCGCCCGTGAGAGGAGATAGAAAGCCGAGAAATCGCGCGGCTTGATGCGGATCTTCTTCGCCCGCGCCTTGTCCATGAAGGCCAGCATGTCGGCGCCGGCGATATCGATGCCGCCGGTGGCGTACTGGCGGATGATGGCCTCCAGGCCCGGCCGGCGGACGATGGCGCCGATGACGCCAGGCCCCGCCAGCCTGATCAGCAGCTTGGGGTCGGCATTGGCCCCGAGCGGGATGACCGACCCGTCCCACAGCCCGATCGAGAACGGCGTGTCGAGCCGCTCCCCGATGTGCCGGAAGATGTCGCCGGCGGCTGCCAGAAGCTTGTCGTTCGCGGCCATGGCAGGATTGTACACACGCGTCCGATTTTGGGTAGCGCCGGGGCGCTACCCGCCGAACAGCCCGGCCAGCAGTGGCACCAGGATCGCGGTCAGGATGCCGTTCAGCCCCATGGCGAGCCCCGAGAAGGCGCCGGCGAGGTCGTTGACCTGGAAGGCGCGGGCGGTGCCGATGCCGTGCGAGGCGACGCCGACGGCGAAGCCGCGGGCGGCATAGTCGCGGACCCTGATGAGGTTCATCAGCGGCGTCACCAGGATGGCGCCGAGCACGCCGGTCAGGATCACCAGCACCGCGGTCAGCGAGGGAATGCCGCCGATCTTCTCGGCGATGCCCATGGCGATCGGCGTGGTCACCGACTTCTCGGCGATCGAGGCAAGGATCGGCCGCGGCGCGCCGATGAGGGCGGTGGTGCCGACGGCGGTGACGATCGCGGTGAGCGAGCCGGCGGCGAGCGCGATCAGGATCGGCACCAGCGAGCGCTTCACCCGTTGCCAGTTCTCGACCAGGGGGATCGCCAGCGCCACCGTCGCCGGCCCGAGCAGGAAGTGCACGAACTGGGCGCCCCCGAAGTAGACCTCGAAGGAGGTCTTCGACGCCTCCAGCGCGGCGATCACCAGCGCCACGGCGATGATCACCTGGTTGGCCAGCGGGTGCCGCCCGAAGGCGAGCGCGATCCGGTCGGCGACGGCATAGGCGGCAAGCGTCAGCGTCAGCCAGAGGAGGGGGGTGGTCGACAGATAGACCCACAAGCCCGTAGCGGTCTTCATCATGCGCCCCCGTCGTCCTCGCCGCCGCCGAAGCGGCGCTGCGCCCACTGGAAGACGAGTGCGGTCACCACCAGGGTGGCGACCGTCGAGACGATGAGGCCAAGCGACAGGGCCAGCCAGTTGCCGGCGATCATGTCAGCCTGGCGCATGATGCCGACGCCGGCCGGCACGAACAGCAAGGACAGGTTGCGCAGGAGGCCGTGGGCGACGTCGCTGAGGCCCTGCGGGATGCCGCGCCAGGCCAGGATGAGCGCCATGAGGACGAGGCCGACCACCGGTCCGGGGACCGGCAGGCCGAGGGCGCGCACGGCGGCCTCGCCGGCGAGCTGGGCGAGCAGCAGGAAGGTGACGGCTTCGATCATCCCGCGCCGGCCTCGCAACGCGATTCAGCTTCCCGCGTCATCTCTTCCCATGCCCGCCAAAATCATGTGTCATCACAGATGCGACTTCGCCCGCCATGCGGCCTTGCGATCGGTCAAAGTCCGGCGCTCGGGTGCTATGCTTCGGCGGGGGAAGGTTTCAGGGGAGTGAATGCCATGACGTCCATGCGAATCCTCGTTGCAGCCGCCGCAGCGCTCGCAGGCCTCGCGGCCGTGGCGCCCGCCCCGGCTTCGGCCGCCTGCTTCGAAAACATTGGCTGCACCGATGGCAACGTCTTTTCCTATGCGGCGCTGCGCGCCTTGTCGTGCGGCTCGCTGTGGACGGTGCGCAACACGATCTTCTACGAGAACGGCTACTGCTTCCAGACCGCCAGGGGCCAGGCAGCCTTCGATAACAGCGGCTGCAGCTACTACAATTCCGGCAGCGTCCCGATGAGCCGCATCGAGCGCGAGAACGTCAATCGCGTTCTCAGCGTCGAGCGGTCGCGCGGCTGCCGCTAGGTCAGATCGGGCCAGGCATAGCGGGCCGGCAGCCCGGCCGGCCTTGCGCGGGTATTGTGTCTTGCCGGCACCGGTCCCGGTGATGCCTTTCTTTCGTCTCCGTTTCGGCTAGAGTTTCGTCCACGAATATTGCCGGTGACTGTCCAACCCACAGGTCTACATGGCGCGGGTCTTCATTAGTCATGCAAGCGGCGATGCCGACGCGGCCCGGGACTTGTTCGCCTGGCTGAGCAGCCAGGGCTTCGACCGCGGCTTCCTCGATATCGACACCGACCAGGGCATCCCGCCCGGCGCCAAATGGGAGCAGATGCTCTACGACGAGCTGGAGCGGGCTCAGGCGGTCATCCTGCTGCTCACCCGCAACTGGTTCGATTCCAAGTGGTGCTTTGCCGAATTCGCCCAGGCGCGCTCGCGCGGCAAGGCGATCTTCCCGGTCATCATCGGGCCTGGCGGCGACCAGTATATCGGCGACGACCTGCAGAAGCTCGACCTCACCCACGACCGGACGGGCGGGCTCGACCGCCTGTCGCGGCGGCTGACCGAGGTGGCGCTGACCAGCCAGAGCGGCTTCGACTTCCCCGCCGGCCGTGCGCCCTATCCCGGCTTCCTTGCCTTCGACGAGGACGATGCGGCGATCTATTTCGGCCGCGACGACGATGTGCGCCGGCTCATCCAGCGGCTCGATTCGCGCCGCATCGAGGGCGGCAAGCGCTTCGTCCTGGTGCTCGGCGAATCGGGCACCGGCAAGTCGTCGCTGCTCCGCGCCGGGCTGGTGCCGCGGCTCAAGCGGGCAAAACGCGACTGGATCGCGCTCCCCGTCTTCCGGCCGGGCGACGACCCGTTCATGGGCCTTGCCGCCAGCCTCAGGGCGGCCGGCGCCGATGTCCTCTCCGGCGACCTCGCCGATGCCGATGTCGAGAAGCTCGCGGTCGCGATCGCCGCCAAGTCCGACGCCCATCAGGCCGCCATCCTGGTGCCGATCGACCAGATGGAGGAGCTCTTCACCCGCACGCCCGCGGCGCGCTCGGAGCAGTTCCTCGCCTTCCTGTCGAAGATGCTGGGGCCCGGCCTGCCGTTCGTGGCGACCGCCACCATGCGCTCCGACCACCTCGGCAACATGCAGGCGGCGCCGGGCCTGGGCACCGAGTTCGAGCCGTTCAACCTGCCGCCGCTGCCGCTGGAGCGCATCGGCGAGATCGTCCGCGGCCCGGCGCGCATCGCCGGCCTCGAGGTCGACGAGAGCCTGGTCGCGCGCATCACCCAGGATGCCGAGACCACCGACGCGCTGCCGCTGGTCGCCTTCGCGCTCCGCCGGCTCTACGACCGCTTCGGCGGCGATGGCCGCCTCCAGCTCGTCGAATATGAGAGCCTGCGCGATGCCGCCGCCGGCCTGTCGCCGCTGGAGACGGTGGTGCGCGATACCGCCGCCGGCGTCATCGACGATGCCAAGCCCGACGCGGAGGAGCTCAAGGCGCTGCGCGAGGCCTTCGTTCCCGATCTGGTCAAGGTCAACGACGAGGGCGGCTTCGTCCGCCAGGCGGCGGGCTGGGATGCGCTGCCGGAGAAGTCCCATCGCCTGGTGGCGGCGCTGGCCGGCGCCGGCGCCCGCCTGCTGGTCGTCCGCGACAAGGAGGGCGGCCGCGAGGTCGAGGTAGCGCACGAGGCGCTGTTTCGGGTGTGGCCGCTGCTCGTCGGCTGGCTGGTGGAGGAGAAGGAGTTCCTCATCGGCCGCAACCGGCTGGAGAAGGCGCTCGCCGACTGGCAGGCGCTGGACGAGGCGGAGCGCGCCAAGGGGCTGATCTCGGGCATCCTGCTCGACCGGGCAGGGCTGTGGCTGACCGAGCACCCCGGCCGCTTCAGCGCCGAGGAGACGGCCTTCATCCATGCCTCCCAGGCGGCCGAACAGGAACGCCAGCGCCAGGAGGAGGAGCAGCGCCAGGAGCTCCAGGCGGCCAAGCTGCGCGAGGCCGAGATCGAGCGCGATGCCGCCCACCAGCTCACCCGGCGGACGCGGCTCGCCGCCGCCATCCTCGGCGTGGTCGCGCTGGTGGCGGTCGGCGCCGGCGTCTATGCCTTGATCGCCGAGCGGCACGCCAACCACAACCTCGACATCGCCAAGTCAACCGTCGACAAGGTGGTCTTCGACGTCGCCCAGGGCCTGCGCAATTCGCAAGGGGTGCGCATCGAGACCATGCGCGCCATCCTCGGCCGGGTCGAGGACGCCATGTCGTCGCTCTCCGATGCGGCGCCCGGCGACCGCGACGTGCAGCGCAGCCGCTCGGTCATGCTCGACGATTTCGGCGACACCTATCTCGCGGCAGGCGACGGCGCCGCGGCGTTGAAATCCTATGAAGCCAGCTTGGCGATCCAGCGCAAGCTGGTGGCGCTGGACCCCAAGAACCCGGATTGGCAGCGCGACGTCTCGCTCAGCCTCGACCGCATCGGCAACGTCAAGGCGGCCAACGGCGACGCCGCCGGGGCGCGCGCGGCCTATTCCGAGTCGCTCGCCATGGCTGAGGTGCAGGCCAAGGCCAATCCCGACAATGTGGAGCGCCAGCGCGACCTGTCGATCGGCCTCCAGCATATCGGCGACCTCGACGTGACCGCTGGCGACAATGCCGGCGCGCTCAAGATGTACGGCGAGTCGCTGGCCATCGCGCGCAAGCTGGCCGCCGCAAAACCCGATAACGGTGAATTGCAGCGCGACGTCGCGGTCGTGCAGACGGTGGTCGGCGACGTCGAACGCGACATGGGGGATTCCGCTGCGGCGCTGGCCGCCTATGAGGAGGGGCTGGCGATCCGCCGCAAGGCGGCTGCGAGCGACCCCGGCAATACCCAGTCGCAGCGCGATGTGATCGTGGGCCTGACCCGCATCGGCGATCTCAAGCGCGTGGCCGGGGACACTGCGGCCGCGCTGGCGGCCTTCGAGGAAGCCCTTGTCCTCGCCCGCAAGCTGGCGGCATCCGACCCGGCCAACGTCACCTGGCAGCGCGACGTGTCGGTCGCGCTCGAGCGCATCGCCCAGGTCGAGGCCGCCACTGGCGACAATGAGGGCGCCCGCGCCGCCTATGAGGAAGGCCTGGCGATCGCCCGCAAGGTAGCGGCGACCGATCCCACGAACCTGGACTGGCAGCGCGACATCTTGCTGGGCCTTGCCGAGTTGGGCGGCGTGAAGGCCCAGGCAAAGGACACGGCCGGGGCCATCGCCGCCTATGACGACAGCCTGGCCATCGCCCGCAAGCTGGTTGCCGCCGACCCCAGCGAAACGACTTGGCAGCGCGATGTGGCGGCGACGCTCAATTCGCTCGGCGACATCAAGCTCGCCTCCAACGATGCCGGCGGGGCGCTGGCCGCCTATCAGGAGAGCATCGACATCGGGCGCAAGCTCGCGGCCAGCGATGCCAGCAACACAGTCTGGCAACGCGACGTTGCGGTGGACCTCAACAAGCTCGGCGATGCCAGGATGAAGGCGAGCGACACGGAGGGCGCCCGCGCTGCCTATGGCGAAAGTCTTGGCCTCGTGCGCAAGCTCGCCGCCACGGACGCGGCCAATACCACCTGGCAGCGCGACCTGATTTTCGGCCTGAACAGGAGCGGCGACGCCGATCTGGCGGCCGGCGACAAGGCCGCCGCCCTGGCCGCCTACGAAGAAGGCGTCGGCATTGGCCGCCGTTTGGCCGGCCTCGATGCCGGCAACGTCACATGGCAGACCGACCTGGTCATCGGCCTGTGGAAGGCGCAGTCGGTGAGTGCGGACGGCAGCGAGCGCAAGGCGATGCTCGACGAGGCCGCCGGCGTCCTCCAGGGGCTGGCCGACAAGGACAAGCTACCGGCTGCCGCGAAAGAGCTGGATCGATCTCCTCAAGAAGACCCGCGCCGGGCTGGATCAACCCGCCACCAGCCCGTCGGGCGGATAGGCTGCACTCGGCAAAAGCAAAGGCGCCGGCGGTTTCCCGCCGGCGCCGCCTGTCCAGAGGCATGGGAGGTTCGGTTTGTTCTAGCGGATACCCTTGTCGATCAGGTCGACGAGGCCGCCGATGGTCGCAGGCGTTACAGCGCCGGCGCCGGTGTTGAGGTCGAGGCCGGGCATCTTGTACTTGGCCGTCATCACGCACTGCACGACCGGCATGAAGCCCTGCAGATAGAGCAGCTGGTCGAGGGTGGCCGAAACGTAGCCGGACTTCAGGCCGTCGATAGTGGCCGGTGCCAGATCGATACCGCCGACGATGATGTCGCCGGGCTTCTTGCCGGCCTTCTTCAGGATCTCGGCAAGCACGCCGGTGACGCCGCCGTGCTGGGTGCCGATCGCCTTCAGGTCCGGATGGCTCTGGATGTAGGACACCAGAACCGGGACGGCGAGCGACGTATCGGAGTTGATCTCCTGGGTGATCTCCAGGCGGTCGACTTTGAGGCCGGCCTTCTCCAGCGTGTCGGCGAGGCCCTTCTCGGACTGGCCGCGCTCGGCCTGGCTGAACACGCCATAGACCATCGCCTGGTCGCCGGCCTTGAGGCCCTGATCGAGCATGTACTTGGCCGTGAGCGCGCCACCGGCATAGAGGTCGACGCCGGCATAGCCCATGCCCTTGGTCTTGAACTCGTCCTGCAGCGAGGTCATCGGCGAGTTGCCGACGGTCACCACGATGCCCTGGTCGACGGCGCTCTTGACGATGTCATGGAACGCGGTGGCGCCCGGGTGGCCCATGATCTCGATGCAGTCCGGCTTGGCGGCAACCGCCTCCTTGAACTGGTTGATCATGGTCTCCGGCGCCCAGGCCGAGAATTGCGCCTTCAGCTCGACGCCGAAAGCCGCAGCGGCCTCAGCGGCGCCGGTCTGACGGGCGAGCGTCGCTCCGTCGCCGGGGTTGCCGCCCATCTGCATGTACATGACCAGGCCTTTGCCGATCGGATCGGCGGCCGAGGCCACACCGACGCTGGCCAACAACGCCGTTGCGGCCACGCCGGCCAGCAGCAATTTCGTTACCTGCATAGCTGTTCTCTCCCTCCTGATTTGCACCGCGCTCGCAGGCGCGTGCCACTATTCAGCCGCGCTGGCGCGGCCGAAATCCTTGGAAAAACTGATGCGCGCAAAGAACGCCCGACGGCGCTGCGGCTCATCGACATAGAGGTAGAAGATGATCGAGATCATGAAGACGAGGCCCTGAACGGTGCGCACCCAGGCGCCGGTCAGGCCGGTGGCGACCAGGCCCGCCTCAATCATGCCGATTATGAATGCGCCGAAGATGGTGCCGATGATCGTGGCACGGCCGCCGAAGATCGATGTGCCGCCGATCAGCACCGAGGCGATGGCGGTCAGCAGATAGCCCTGGCCCTGATTGCCGAAGAAATTCTTGTTCTCGAGCGTCAGCATGATCGCGGCGGTCGCGGCCAGAGCGCCCATCAAGGTGAAGATCTTGATCTTCTCCAAGTCGACGTTGATGCCGACGACCCGCGAAACGTCGTTGGAATCGCCGATGAACAGCGTGTGCTCGCCGAAGCGGTGGCGGTTCAGGATGAACCACAGGAAGATCACGATGATCGCGGTCCACAGCGATTGCAGCGGCAACTGATGGACCCAGTCCGGTGCGCTGGTGCCGGCAAAGGGACGGCCGACGATCCACTGCCACACCGAGCTCTCCTCGGCGCCACGCAGGGCATAGGACTTGCCGCCAGAGAGCACGGTCGCCATGCCGTACCAGAAGAACTGGGCGGCGAGCGTCGCCATGAAGGAGGGGATGCCGACCTTGGCGATGAGGACGCCGTTGATGAAGCCGATCATCACCCCGGAGCCGAGCGCGACGATCACTGCAATCCAGCCGAGATTGTATTCCTTGAACAGGACGGCGAAGACGAATCCCGAAAAGCCGATGATCGCTGGAAAACACAGATCGATCTCTCCGGCGCCGATGACGAACGTCAGCCCGATGGCGAGCAGGATCAGCGGCGGCAGCGTCGAAAAGAAGGTCGTATAGATGAACGGCCGCAGGAAGACCTCCGGCGCCGTGTACATGAACAGGCCGAGCAGCAGCACGAAGACGATGATGATCGGCAAGCCCTCGATGCCGAGGATGACGGATTTATGAGTTTGTTTGGCCATTGGGCGTCTCAATGCTTGCCCTGAATCTGGATGAGGTAGTCGGTCAGTTCGATGACCGACATGTCCTTGGGAATGATCTCGGCGACGACCGAGCCGCGGTCGAGGACGATGAGGCGGTCGGCGACCTCATGGACGTGCGCAAGATTGTGCTCGATGTAGACGCAGGCGCGTCCCGACTGCTTGATACGCTGAACGAAGTCGATGACCTTGCGCACTTCGGCGACGCCGAGCGCGGCGGTGGGCTCGTCGAGCACGATGAGATCGGCGTTGTAGTGCATGGCTCGGCCGATCGCGATGCCCTGGCGCTCGCCCCCCGACAGGTTGCTGATCGTTGAATCAACGGTGATGCCGACGCCGCGGAAGCCGATCACGTCGATCAGGATCTGCTGGGCGATTTCCTTCTCGCGCTTGATGTCGATGAAGCCGAAGCGGTTGGTGATCTGGCGGCCGACGAAGAAGTTGCGCCATAGCGGCTGTTTCTCGGCCAGCGACTTGTCCTGGTACACGGTCTCGATGGAGAGGCTGTGGGCGCCGCGCACCGAGAAGCCGGAGAGATCGATCTCCTTGTCGCGGATGAACAGGCGGCCGGAGGTGGGCACGAACACCCCGGTCATCACCTTGATCAGCGTCGACTTGCCGGCACCGTTGTCGCCGATCAGGCCGACAATCTCGTTGCGGCCGACAGAGAGGTTGATGTCCTTGAGCGCCTGCACCGCGCCGAAGTATTTCTGCACGTTCTGCAGGCGGACGATGTTGGTGAAATCCTGCGGCTGTGCGGCACTGGCTTCATTCACTGCGACATTCATTGAGACACGCTCCTTGCGGCCACGCTGCCGGCGGCCGTCGCACGCAGGCGGATGCCGTCCATGGCGTCTTTCTCGGCGTCCTCGATCAGGGTTGCTGCCGCGCGCCGGGCTGTCTCGCCGTCACCGCGCCTGATTGCGTCGACGACGGCAGCGTGCTCGGCCACGAACCGCTCGCGCTCAGGAGCGGCGTCGCGCTGGACGTGGAAGACGATGCGCAGCAGGGTTTCGATCAGCGGCGCGAAGCCGGCGATGAATTCGTTGCCGGTGCCGGTGAGCAGATGCCGGTGGAACGACACGTCGGCGTCGATCGATTCGGGCGCCTGCGGGCCGGCGGCGGTCATCACGGCGAGCGCCTGCTCGAGGGCGATGATGGCGTCGCCGTTGCCGCGGGTGGCGACGATCGCGGCGGCGTCCGGCTCGATGATCCGGCGCACCTCGAACAGGTGGCGGACGAAGGCGGCATCGGGCTCGCCGGCGATCTGCCAGGTGAGCACGTCGGCGTCGCGCTGGCACCACTCGCTGCGCGGCCGCACCACCGTGCCGTTGTTGGGTTCGGACGCGACCAGCCCCTTGTCGGCGAGGACCCGCACCGCCTGGCGCACCATCAGGCGCGAGGTCGACAGCTCGGCGGCCAGTTCATCGAATCCGGGTAAGGTGGAACCGGGAAGCAGGCCGCCGGAAACGATGCGTCGGCCAATGATTTCTGCGGCCTGCATGCGCGGCCGCGCGCCCCTCATGGTGGCGAGCAGATCCTGCACAAATCCTCCCTCCGCCCCGTCAATTTCGGCGGGCGTCCCCGTGTTGCTCCCAGGGCGGCGTCAATTAATCATATTTAATGGGGGCGTTCAAATCACTTGTGCCGTCGTGGTGGTAGTGCCCCCCTGGTTGCCGCCGATGGGCTAGAATGGCCGGGAAATGAGGTGCTCATGGGTGAGCAGGAACTGCTGACGCGGCTCGGCTTGGCACTGGCCATTGGTCTGCTGATTGGCGTTGAACGCGGCTGGCGCGAACGCGACCAGGCCGAGGGTGAACGCACCGCGGGCCTGCGCACCTTTTGCCCTCATCGGCCTTCTCGGCGGGGTGTTCGGCGCGCTTTTCCCGGTCCTCGGCCCGCTGCCCTTTGCCGCGGCCTTCCTGGCCTTCGCCGGCGGCTTCACCCTGTTCAAGTGGCGCGAATCGGAGCGCGAGGGCGATTTCGGCGCGACCACGCTGGTCGCCGCTCTGCTCACCTTTGCGCTCGGCAGCCTGGCGGTGCTCGGCGACATGACCGTGGCGGCCGCCGCCGCGGTTGCCGTCACGGTGCTGCTGGCGGCCAAGCGTTGGCTGCACCAGTGGGTCGAGACGCTGACTTGGGAGGAGCTGCGCGCCACGCTCATCCTCCTGGTGATGAGCTTCGTTGCCCTGCCGGTGCTGCCCGATCAGGGCTTCGGACCCTATGGCGCGATCAACCCGCACACGCTCTGGCTGATGACCATCGCCATCGCCGGCGTCTCCTTCATCGGCTATGTGGCGGTGAGGATCATCGGCACCCGCTACGGCACGCTGGTGGCAGGGGTTGCCGGCGGGCTGGTGTCGTCGACCGCGGCGACCATCGATCTCGCCCGCAAGGCCAAGGCGGAGCCGGGCACGGTGCGCATCGAGCTTGCCGGTGCGCTCGCGGCCTCGGCGATCATGTTCCTGCGCATGATCGTCATCGTGGCGCTGTTCGGCCCAGGCAATCTGGCGCTGCTTGCCGGCCCGCTGGCGGTGGCCGCGCTCATCCTTCTCGGCGCCGCGCTCGCCTTCGAGGCGCGCTGGGCACGGGAGGCCAGCGATGCCTTGGTCGGCGGGCAGTTCAGCAATCCCTTCGAGTTGACCGCGGTCATCCGCTTCGCCGCCCTGCTGGCGGTCATCCTGGTGGCGTCGAAATGGCTGGTGGCGCTGTTCGGTGGGCGTGGGGCCGTCGGGGTGGCGGCGATCGCGGGCCTCGCCGACGTCGACGCCATCACGCTCTCTGTCACCCAGATGCCCGGCGCCGCGATCACCGGGGCGGAGGCGGCGATCGCCGTCTTTGTGGCGGCCGTGGCCAATTCGCTCACCAAGACGGGCATCGCCTTCACCGCCGGAACGGCGGGTTTCGGCCTGCGCTATGGCGCCGTGACCCTGGTGGCCGTGCTTGCCGCCGCAGCTTTGCTGTTCGCGGAGATCGCCCTTGCGGTTTGACCGCACGGTCAATATTGCCCAGCGGCCGGGCGCAGCTTACAAAGCCGTAGCGGGTCAGTAGGGGCGTCACCAACTTCCTGTGTTCAAGAAGATCCTCATTGCCAATCGCGGCGAGATCGCCTGCCGGATCATCCGGACGGCCAGGCGCATGGGGCTCGCAACGGTAGCCGTCTATTGCGATGCCGACCACGAGGCGTTGCACGTGGCGATGGCCGACGAGGCGGTCAATATCGGGCCGCCGCCGGCCGCCACCTCCTATCTGATGATGGACCGGATCATCGAGGCGGCAGAGCGCACCGGAGCCGATGCGGTCCATCCCGGCTACGGCTTCCTGTCGGAGCGCGCCGCCTTTCCGCTGGCGCTCGATGCCGCCGGCATCGGCTTCATCGGGCCCAATGCCAGCGCCATCTCGGTGCTCGGCGACAAGATCGAATCGAAGAAGTTGGCCTTGGCGGCGGGCGTCTCCACCGTCCCCGGCCATATCGGCGAGATCGGCAGCGACGCGGAGGCGATCGCGGTCGCCCGCGACATCGGCCTGCCGGTGATCATCAAGGCGACGGCCGGCGGCGGCGGCAAGGGCATGCGCATCGCGCGCAGCGAGCGCGAGGTGGTGGAGGGGGTGCGCGCCGCCCGCTCGGAAGCGCGCTCGTCCTTCGGCGACGACCGCGTCTTCATCGAGCGCTTCATCGAGAACCCGCGCCACGTCGAAATCCAGGTGCTGGGCGACCAGCACGGCAACATCGTCCATCTCGGCGAGCGCGAATGCTCCATCCAGCGGCGCAACCAGAAGATCGTCGAGGAGGCGCCGTCGACGGCGGTGGATGCGGCGCTGAGGGCGGAGATGGGCGCGCAGGCGGTGGCGCTGGCCGAGGCGGTCCACTACGATTCGGCCGGCACCGTCGAGTTCATCCTCGGGCAGGACCGCCACTTCTACTTCCTCGAGATGAACACCCGCCTGCAGGTGGAGCACCCGGTCACCGAGTTCATTACCGGCCTCGACCTGGTCGAGCAGATGATCCGCGCCGCCGCCGGCGACCACCTGACCTTCACGCAGGATGAGGTCCGCTTTGACGGCTGGGCGGTGGAAACCCGCCTCTATGCCGAGGACCCCGGCCGCAACTTCATCCCGTCGATCGGCCAGATCAGCCGCTACCAGCCGCCGCGCGAGGGGCGCCGGGCGGACGGCACCGCCGTGCGCGTCGATGACGGCGTGCGCGAGGACATCACGATCCCGGTCTATTTCGACCCGCTGATGGCCAAGCTCATCACCCATGGGCCCGACCGCGCCTCGGCCGTGGAGGCGATGGCCGATGCGCTCGATTGTTTCGTGGTCGATGGCGTCGCCAACAATCTCGCCTTCCTCTCGGCGATCATGGCCAATCCGCGTTGGCAGAAGGGCGATCTGTCGACCGCCTTCGTCGAGGAGGAATATCCGCACGGCTTCGCCGCGGCCAGGCTCGACCCGGGCACGCTCTCCCACATGGCGATGGTGGCGCTCGCCATCGACCTGCGCCGCAAGCGCAAGTATCTCTCCTTCGGCGGCCGGCTGAACGGCGATGCCAGCGGCTGGCGCAGCGCCTGGTCGGTGGCCATCGGCGGCACCCATTTCGCGCTCACCGTCGAGCCGGCGCAGGAGACGGACGGCCTGTGGATGATCCACGATGGCGGCGATCCGGCTCTGGTCGTCTCGGCGTGGAAGCCGGGCGAGACGTTGTGGTCGGGCACGATCGGCGGTCACGCCGTCAACGTGCAGGTGCGGCCGGCGCATGGCGGCGTCCATCTGACCAACCGCGGCATCGCGGCGACGGCGCGGGTGATGACGCCGCGGGTGGCGGAGCTCGACCGGCTGATGCCGGAGAAGAAGCGCCAGCACTCGGCCAAGCAGTTGCGCTGCCCGATGCCGGGGCTGGTCGTCGCCATCGACGCCGCCGAAGGCCAGGAAGTGCGCGCCGGCGACATCCTGGCGGTGGTCGAGGCGATGAAGATGGAGAACGTGCTCCGCGCCGAGCGCGACGGCACGGTCAAGAAGATCGCCGTCAAGCCGGGCGACACGCTCGCCGTCGATGCGGTGATCATGGAGTTCGCCTGAGGGCTTCCCCCCGGCTTCAGTCGCCCTGCGGGGCGACCCCTGGCGCGGCGGCGATGACAGCGGATCTTGGGCCGCGTATCTGGCGCGAGAGCGTCACGAAGGGTCGTTCGACCCACGCCCAGAACAACGTCGCGCAGCCCAGCGACACGACGATGGCAATGACAAGCGCCGCATACATGGCGACGTCGGAACGGAGGTGCGCCGCGAGGTTGAGCACCTTGGTGCCGATGATCCAGTGGAGCAGGTAGAGCGAATAGGAGATCGTCCCCAGAAACGCCAGGGCCGGCAGGCGTGGCCACGGCAGGGTGACCGTTGCCGCGGCGACGGTGGCGATCAGGGCGGTGGAGAGGGAGTGCTGGTGCCAGCAGACCAGCATGCAGGCCGCGGTCCAGGCGATGGCCTCGGCAGCGGACAGGCCGCGCCGCATCCTCAGATACTGGATGTAGCCGAGAAGGAAGAAGGCCAGATACGCCAGGACGAGGCGCCCGTCCGAGCAGGCGAGATTGGCCGCCAAGGCAATCGCCACAACCGCTCTCTGGACGGGCCTCGACCGGCTGGTGATCAAGGCGCCGGCGGCGAGCACGACGATGTAGTACTGGAACTCGATCGCCAGCGTCCAGAAGACATTGTTCAACCAGCGCGCGCCGGCAAACCAGGGCACCAGGTAGAGCGGATGGAGCGCCAGCGAGAACCACAGGTGCGGGTCGACCTCGCCGTGGTAGTTGGGCGTCGCGCTGGCTGCCAGAATGATGACCAGGGAAACGAGGACGGCGACGAGGTAGGGCGGCTCGATGCGTATCAGGCGCCGGAGAAAGAAGGCCATGCCATCCTGCTGCAGGCGATAGTGCTCGCCGAGCGAATAGGGGATGACGAATCCGGAAATCATGAAGAACATTTCGACGCCGGATTGCCCCAGGCCACCGGTCCATGTCAGAGCGGCAACCGGAAACCAGATCGCTTGCGTGAAGTGGAACCACATGACGCCGCAGGCGGCCAGACCGCGCATGTATTGGATCGACGCGAGTCGATGCGGTTGGCCGGCTGAATCGCCGAGGTGGTCAAGGCCCATGGTGCAACCATCACTGGCTGCGCTGCGACAGGCAAGGGCTGTGTGCGGGACTATTGCCCGCGGAGCGAGCTCGGCCAGCACCGCGAGGTGTGGCTGAGCGCGACCGCCTCGACGTCATTGGCGCTCGAATGGCTGAGAAAGATGCGCGCCGACGCAAGGCTCCCTGATGTTTGCGCGCCCAACTATGGTATCAAACCGCAGAGACAGGCACCCCAGGGGGCATTGTGATGCAGCAAGCGGAGATCACCATGGCAAGCCTGTGCTCCCTTCTCGATGATCCGCGCTGCGCCGGCCCCATAACCGAGCGGTCCGCAGACTGATGCTTGAGCGTGCCATCCGGGTCATCATCAAGGGCCGCGTGCAGGGCGTCGGCTTCCGTGCCTTCCTCGAGCACGAGGCCTTTCGCCACCACATCGCCGGCTGGGTGCGCAACCGGCGCGACGGGACCGTCGAGGCGGTCTTCATCGGCGAGAGCGAGGGCATATCGGCGATGATCGCCGAGTGCCGCCACGGTCCGGCGCTGGCCGACGTGCGCGATGTGCTGGTGACCGACTATGCCGGGCCGGCGCTCAGCCGCTTCACGACGCTGCCGACGACCGAGTAGGCCCGAACAGCGCCTCGAACTCGCGTCGCAGCACGCTGTCGACCTCTGCCATCGAGACGATGATGCCGAGGTCGGCGAGGCTGGTGACGCCCTGGCCGCTGATGCCGCAGGGCACGATGCCGGAGAAATGCTCCAGCACCGGATCGACGTTGAGGGCGATGCCGTGGAAGGTCACCCAGCGGCGCACGCGGATGCCTATTGCCGCGATCTTGTCCTCGCGGCCGAGCCCCTTGTCGGGGCGCTTGACCCATATGCCGACCGCGCCCTCCCGCCTGCCGGCGGTGACGTTGAAGGCGGCCAGCGTCCGGATGACCCATTCCTCCAGCGTGTGGACGAAGAGCCTCAGGTCTGGCTGCCGCCGGTTGAGGTCGAGCATCAGATAGGCCACGCGCTGGCCGGGGCCGTGATAGGTGAACTGGCCGCCGCGCCCGGTGCGGTAGACCGGGAAGCGGTCCGGCGCCAGCAGGTCGGCGTCCTTGGCGCTGGTGCCGGCGGTGTAGAGCGGCGGGTGCTCCACCAGCCACACACGCTCGGCCGCCGTGCCATCGCGGATGGCGGCGACCCGCGCCTCCATGACGCGGACGGCCTCGTCATAGTCGACCCGGGCGCCGGCAATGGCCCATTCGACCGGCGGCGCGCCGGCGGGCAGGCTGAGCGAGCGCGCAGGGCTGGCGTCTGGCGCCGATTCGACCAAGGAATCATGCATGTGCGGCATCTGCTTCACCCGGCGACGCGCCGGCCTCTGGCGGGCAATGTAGGGGCTCGGGGGCCGCGAAGGTAGGGTTTCCGGCCCGCCTGTGCAGAGCCCTGCGGTTCGCCTTGTGCGGCAATCCGCGATTTGTTACATGGAGCCGCTTTTCCGGCGGTCGTGGCGGAATTGGTAGACGCGCAGCGTTGAGGTCGCTGTGGGGCAACCCGTGGAAGTTCGAGTCTTCTCGACCGCACCAAACTCTCGTTTCAGCGCTGACATGCGGCCGGCCGCATAGGGCATGGCCCGGCGGTTGCCGGCCGCGCTTGGCATGGCGTGTGGCCCTGGCGCCGCCGAAGCTGGCGAGCAGCGCCTTCTTGGCCGGCATGTCCAGCAGATGGGCTCCCGCAGCGCTCCGCGGATGGACTGGACTGGACCGGACTGCCGACTCCGGTCGTGCGGCCCTATTTCTGCGGGCCGAAAGAGGCGAGGTCGCGCTCGGCGCGGAACACGTTGGCGTAGAGATTGGCGACCCACTGGCGCCCGTTCGACGTCACCTGCAGGTAGCGGATGGCGGTCTGGATGAAGGGCGAGATCATGTTCCAGTAGAACTGCGGATAGCGCTCGACCAGGTCGGCGGGATTGCCGTAGTCGAGCTGCCGGTTGAGGCCGGCCTCCTCGAACTCGTAATAGAGCGCGTTGGCCTTGCGGATGTAGTGGGGGTCGCCGAGTTGGCCGATCAGGTCGGCGGCGCGCAGCAGGCCGACCTCTTCGTCCACCGCGTCGAGGTCGGCGGGCATGTTGCCGGGGAAGCGCGTGCCCTCGATGGCGCGGCAGATGCGCTCGGCGTCGATGAGCGCGATATCGTCGAAGCGGTGTTTGACGAAGAGCTTGGAGCGGTCGACGTGATAGGGGGTGAGCGCCGCGTCGGAGGAGCCGCGCGGCACCTTCACCTTGTGGCCTTCCGCATCGATCACATAGCCGTCGTCGCCGTCGCCGGGCAGCAGGCCGCGGACATAGCCGATGTCGTGGAACAGGCAGGCGATGATCATGTGGGCGTAGTCGCTGGCCGGCATGTCGGAGCGCAGCGCCCGGCCGCGCAGGATGTCGTGGCCGGCGAGCGTCACCAGCATGGTGTGCTCGACATTGTGGTAGAGCGCGTCGCTGTTGCCGATGCATTCGAGTGCAATGCGCGCGACCGAGGGGACGAGCTCGACCAGCCGGCTGTCGGAGGTTCCGTAGCGGCGCTTCATGTAGTCGGAGATGAAGTGGCCGAGGGCGTCGGCGGTGAGTTCGGGGACCGTGATCATCGGCGTCGCTCTTCAGGTGCGGCGGCAGCCCGCCGGGGGTTCCAGAGTCGTACAGATGACCCGGATCTTTCGCAATTGGATGATGCAGTGTCCGATTGCAGGCGGCGGATTTCCGCGCTTTTTGCGGGGGCAGGGCGGCGTCGCGGCGTATTTCAGGTGATAGCAATTGTTTATGGGCATGGCCGGGCGTGCCCGTCTATCTTGCGCCCCAGATTCGGGCGGGCGGGAGCGACGGAGTGCGAGTAGAGGGTGACTAGCGGGCAGCGCATCAGGGTTGGCGTCGTCGGTCTCGGCGCTTTTGGGCGGCACCACGCCCGCCACTTTGCCGGCCATCCTGCGGCTGATCTGGTCGCCGTCGCGGACATCGACCGCGCCCGTGCCGAGACGGTTGCCGCCGATAGCGGCAGCGAGGCCTTGACCGAGCACCGCGCGCTCATCGGCAAGGTCGATGCCGTGTCGATCGCCGTTCCGGCGGTCCAGCACCACGCCGTCGCCGCCGACTTCCTCGATGCCGGCGTGCATGTCTTCATCGAGAAGCCGATCGCCGTCGACAGCGCCGCCGCCGAGGACCTCGTCGCCCGTGCCGAGCGAGCCGGCGTCGTGCTCCAGGTCGGGCACATCGAACGCTTCTCGCCGGCGGTCGCCGCGCTGGCGGCGCGCCTCGTCAATCCCCGCCGCATCGCCGCGGTGCGCCAGACCAAGTGGAGCGGGCGCGCCGTTGACGTCGACGTCATCCTCGACCTGATGATCCACGACATCGACCTGGTGCTGACGCTCGCCGCCGCGCCGGTGGTGTCGGTGGCGGCAAACGGTGCGGCGACGGTGAGCGGCCGGACCGACGAGGCGGAAGCCTGGCTGACCTTCGCCAACGGCACCGTCGCCACGCTGTCGGTGAGCCGTTCGGCGGCGGAGAACCGGCGCCGCCTGAAGGTCACCGAGCCGGACATGATCTATGTCGCCGACCTCGCCGGCCCGACCCTTTTTGCCCGCCGCCGCGCCGGGCGCGGCGAGGCCGAATCGGTTCCACTCATCTCCCACGACAATCTCGGCGCCGAGATTGCCGCCTTCCTTGACAGCGTCGCCAACGGAACGCCGCCGCTGGTCGATGGACGGGCGGGAGCTGCGGCGCTAGCCATTGCCGAGCGCATCCAGGCGGCCATCGCCGGCGGATCGCAGCCGGCCAGACGGAGCATGTAAGAACAATGAGCCCAACACGCCCGGCGCTTGCCGTCGCCGCGGACAGCCGCATCCAGCATTTCGACGTCCAGCGCCAGCTTGCGCGGCTGGGAGGCGACATCCGCCGCCACACGGACGCGGTCTTCGCCCACGGCCAGTTCATCCTCGGCCCGGAGGTGACGCTGCTTGAGCAGCGGCTGGCTGCCTATGCCGGCGCCGGCCATGCCATCGGCGTGTCGAGCGGGCGCGATGCGCTCGCCATCGCCATGATGGCGATGGGGGTCAAGGCGGGCGACGCCGTCTTCGTGCCGGGCTTCACCTTCGCCGCTACCGCCGGGTCGGTGGTCTCGGTCGGCGCCACGCCGGTCTTCGTCGATGTCGATGCGGCGACCTTCAACATGGATGCGGACGATCTCGAAAGCGCCGTCGCGGAGACCGTCGCGGAGGGCAAGCTGACGCCGCGCGTGGTGATGCCGGTCGACCTCTACGGCCTGCCGGCCGACTACAAGGCGATCACGGCCGTCGCCGCGCGCCACGGCATGACGGTGCTCGCCGATGCGGCGCAGAGCTTCGGCGGCGCCGCCGGCAACAAGCGCGTCGGCGCGCTGGCGCCGATCAGCGCCGTGAGCTTCTACCCGACCAAGCCGCTCGGCTGCTACGGCGATGGCGGTGCGATCCTGGCCGAGGATGCTGTCCTTGCCGAAGCTGTGCGCATGATCCGCTCGCACGGCCGCGCCGGCGACGGCGACGAGGCCCAGGTGCTGGGCGTCACCGGCCGCCTCGACACGCTGCAGGCCGCCGTCCTGCTCGCCAAGCTCGCGGTCTTCGACGACGAGTTGGCGCGCCGCCGGGCCATCGCCGAGCGCTACACGGCGGCGCTCGCCGACGTGGTCACCGTGCCGCGCATGCCGGCGGGCTACGACAGCGCGTTTGCGCTCTACACCATCCGCGCGTCCGACCGCGACGGCGTGCGCCAGCGGCTCGACGGCATGGGCATCGGCACTGGCCTGTTCTACCGGCTGGCGCTGCACCAGCACCCGGCCTTCAAGGACTACAACGGCCGCCAGCTGCCGGTTTCGGAGATGCTCGCCAACGAGGTCCTCAGCCTGCCGGTCCATCCCGACCTCACCGACAGCGAGGTCGAGCGCGTCATCGCCGCCGTCCGCGCCGCGGTCGGCTGATCGCACTTTCGCTGCATGCCGTTCCCGGACGCGCTGCGACGCGCGGCGGTGCAGTGCGCCTTCGATCTGCCTGGGTTGACCGGCGGCGGCCGGCAGTCCCATTCTGCCGCTCCTGCCATGTCACGCATGTCTTCAGAAAGGATCAGCCGGTGCAGATGGTCGCGGCACACGGGGCGCATATGCCCGTCATCGGTTACGGAACCTTCCGCGCCAGCGGCGAGGAGTGCGCCCGCGGCGTCGCCGAGGCGCTTCATGTCGGCTACCGCGCCGTCGATACCGCCGCCGGCTACCGCAACGAGGACAAGGTGGGCGAAGGCATCCGCGCTTCCGGCGTCAGGCGCGAGGACATCTTCATCACCACCAAGGTGGCGCCGGAGGATGCCGAGGAGGGCGCCTTCAAGGCATCGGTCGAGCGCAGCCTCAAGCTGCTCGGCGTCGACCAAGTCGACCTGCTGCTCATCCACTGGCCGAGCAAGACGGTGCCGATCGCCGATACCATCGCCACCCTCAATGCCTGCCGCGACGCCGGCTGGACGCGCCACATCGGCGTGTCGAACTTCACCGTCAAGCTGCTCGCCGAGGCGTGGGCGGCGACCCGGGCGCCGCTCATCACCAATCAGTGCGAGTTCCATCCCTATCTCAATCAGGACACGCTGATGGCTGCCTGCCGCGAATACGGGATGATCTTTTCCGCCTATTCGCCGATTGGCCGCGGCGCCGTGCTCGCCGACCCGGTGATCAGCCGCATCGCCAGGGTCAGGGGCGTCACGCCGGCCCAGGTGGCGCTGCGCTGGGCCATCCAGCACGAGACCATGGTCGCCATCGCCAAGAGCGTCACGCCCGAGCGTATCCGCTCGAACTTCGACCTCTTCACCTTCACGCTCAACGACTCCGAAATGGAGGAGATCACGGCGCTGTCGCGCACGCACAAGCTGCGGTTGGCGAACCAGCCGGCGATCGCGCCGGACTGGGACGAGTGACCGCCGCGGGGAGCGCGCAAGAAGCGCTCTAGCGTGGCGCCGGGAAGAACGGGAACAGCGGCCGGACCCGGCGGTTGCGCTTGCCGGTCTGCCCGGTCGTGACGGCGGCGCTCGCCACCGTCACGCCGCCGGCAAAGGAGCTGCCGCCGCTGATCTGCACGATGGTGCTTGCCATGTTCTCGCGCGTCACCAGACCCCAGAGGATGGCGGCATTGGTGACCGAGATGCGCACGCAGCCGTGCGAGACGGCGCGGCCAAGACCGCGCTCATAGGTGCCGTGCACCGCGTCGCCGCTCCCCGTGAAGAAGATCGAATAGGGCATCGGCGCGTTGTCGTATTCCACGCTGCGATGGGTCCTGTCCATGCGGAACGGCCGGAAGGTGCCGCTCGGCGTCTCGTAGCCGGGCCTGCCGGTCGACACCGGCCACTCGTAGAGCCGCCGGCCGTCGACGGTCACGGTCATGCGCTGGGTGGATTTGTTGACGTTGATCAGGATGTCGGCGCTGGCCGTCTGGCCAAGCGCCAAAGTGACCAGGCAGGCCACGGCCAATGTTGCGATGCAGTGTTTGGTGCGCACGGCAGTCCCCCTCCGATCCATGCTCAGCCCCTGCGCTAAGCTCGAAGTCCATGATGTCGCGGCAGCGTAAACGTTTCAACAACAGGCTGGTAACAACCTGCTGATCGACAGGCTATTCTATCCACCGTCCCGCGCCAACCCGGATTTGCGCTCTTGGGCGACGCGCGGGATACTTTCGCCGCGCCTCCGGTCTATCGCCCGAAAGCCTGGTTCCACAGTTGCCTGGCACGGCTCATCTGGTCGTTGACCAGCCTGCCGAGCACGTCCCAATTGATGATCTGCTGCTGCTCGAGCGCCGGCGCAGCCGACTTGGACGGCACCATGCTGTCGTGGACGAACGCCGCCCCGATGGTGATGGCTATGCCGATGATGATGCCTTGGATCAGACGCATGACAGGGCCCCCGCCGCCGGGATCGATTGATGCTGTCCGGCTGGCAAGTGTGGGCCAGAACGGCGGTTTCGGGAAGAGGGGGCAGGCGGCCGCTGCTCACCTGCGGCCTTTCGCGCTTGGCAGCGCGGGAGGCGAACGCTATGAGACGCAGCCCTCCAAGCTCCCCCATGAGGCATGCCAGCGTCATGCAGCGCATCGTCATCGTCGGCCGTTCCGGCTCGGGCAAGTCGACGCTGGCGCGGGCGCTCGGCGAATGCCTCGGCCTGCCGGTCACCCATCTCGATGCGCTCTACTGGCAGCCCGGCTGGCAGCCGACGCCGGACCGGCCGGCCTTCGACGCGCGCGTGCTGGAGATCGTCGCCGGCGAGCGCTGGATCATCGACGGCGGCTACACAAGCACGCTGCCGCAGCGGCTCCGGCGCGCCGACACGGTCGTCGTGATGATGGCGCCGCTGTGGCTGTGTCTCCGGCGGGTTCTGTGGCGGCTTGTCGCGTACCGTGGCGGCAGGACGCGGCCGGACATGGCGCCGGGCTGTCCGGAGAAGGTCGATCTTGAATTTCTCGGCTACATCCTCAGCTTCCGCCGCAAGAGCCTGCCCGAGATCGAAGCCAAGATCGCCGCGCATTTCGCGGGCGAGCCTGTTCGCCTGTGGCGCCCGTCCGCGATTGCCGCGTTCGTGGCGCAGGCGGAGCGCGATCAGCCCAAGATCGCGCCGATGCCGCGCCAGATGACGTAGAGGCCGACGGCGCCGACGATGACCGCGAAGGCGGTGGCGAGCGCCCGGCGCTGGCCGGCAAGGTGGCGCGCCGTCCTCGTCCCGGCGAAGCCACCCACGGCGCCGCCGGCCAGAAGCAGAAGCACGATCCACCAGTCGACCAGGCCGGAGAGGGCGTAGTTGGCCGCCGTGGTGGCGCCGAAGGTGGTCACCGAGACCAGCGACGAGGCGATGGCGTTGATCAGCGGCATGCCGGTCGCCATGACCAGGCCGGGGACGATGAGGAAGCCGCCGCCGATGCCGAAGAAGCCGGAGAGGAAGCCGGTGGCGAGCGCCGCCGCGGCGAGACGCGGAACCAGGTGCCTGGCCGAACCGCGGTTGAGCGCCACCTCCGGGTGGCCGGCGCTCGGCGGCCGGCTGACCATCGAGACCGCGATCACGACCATGACGACGCCGAACAAAGCGAGCAGGTGGGCGCCGTCGATCGCCTTGCCCACGGTCGAGCCGATGGCGGCGCCGGCAATGCCGAACACGGCATAGGTGACGGCGCAGCCGACCTTGACGTGGCCGGTGCGCCAGTGGCTGTAGAGGTTGACCGCGGCGTTGGCGGCCACGGCCAGCGCACTGGTGCCGATCGCCACGTGCGGGCTCTTCACCCCGACCACGTAGACCAGCAGCGGCACGGCGAGCACCGAGCCGCCGCCGCCGATCAGGCCGAGCGAAAAGCCGACGAGGCCTCCGGAGAGGATCGTCAGGATGTCCTGCAGAAAAGTCATGGGCAAACGGGCGCGCCGTGCGACCCTCTGGGTCCGGCGCGCCGCCTTATCTGGTGAGCGGGGGAGGCGGGATCAGCCGCGGATGGTCTGGAAGCCGGCACGCTTCCAGCCGAAGATGCCGCCGACCAGGTTGTAGGCGTTGCCGTTGGTCAGCGAAGCCAGCGCCCGGCCGTTGCTCTTGGTGCGGTTGCCGGAGGCGCAGTGGAAGACGATGGCGCGGTCCTGGGGCAGGTTGGCAGGCATTCCGCGAGCCAGTTGCGACAGCGGCAGCTCGATCGAGCCGGGGATCCGCTCGGCCGCGATCTCGTAGGGCTCGCGGACGTCGACAAGGACGGCGTTGTTCTCGATCAGGGTGTGCGCCTCGACGGCGTTGATGTCCTTCAGCATTTGGGTTTCCTTTGACCGGGGGAGGCCGGCTGGTTGCAGAAAACGGTCTTGAGCATCGACAGGAACAGCTCGACGCTGTCATCGGCGATCTTGTAATGCAGCGTCTGGCCATCGCGCCGGAAGGCAATGAGGCCGTCCTCGCGCATCAGCGCCAGATGCTGGGATGCCGCCGACTGGCTGAGGCCCACGCTGTCCGCCAGCGCCCCGACGCTCATCTCGCCGGCGTCGGCGAGATGGCACAGTAGCAGCAGGCGGCGCTCGTTGGAGAGCAGCTTCATCATGTGGGAGGCTTCCTGCGCCTTGCCGGCGAGGTCACCAAAATCGGCAGTCAGCGGTTCCTGCATCGGTGTCCCTATCCATTAGCGTTGACTAATTTAGTAGGCGCTAATATATGTGTCAAGACTTAGAACACTTCGAGACATGGAGACCCCCATGAATGCCAAGGCGAAGCCTGAGGTTCGCGCCTTCTTCGACCCGGCGACCAACACGGTGAGCTACCTCATCGTCGACCCGGAGACCAAGCACGGCGCCATCGTCGACCCGGTGCTCGACTACGACCAGCGCACCGGCAAGGCCGACACCCATTCCGCCGACACCATCCTCAAGGCGGCGGGGGAGGCGGGCGTGACCATCGACTGGGTGCTGGAGACGCATGCCCATGCCGACCACCTGTCCGGTGCTCCCTACGTCAAGCTCAAGACCGGCGCCAAGGTCGGCATCGGCGAGCACATCCGCGAGGTGCAGAAGATCTTCCGGCCGGTGTTCAACGCCACCGACGTGTCGGGCGACGGCAGCGAGTTCGATCACCTGTTCGCCGAGGGCGAGCACTTCGCCATCGGCAACCTCGACGCCACCATCCTGCACACGCCCGGCCATACGCCCGCCTGCATCTCCTATGTGGTCGGCGACACGGTGTTCGTCGGCGATACGCTGTTCATGCCCGACTACGGCACCGCCCGGGCCGATTTCCCCGGTGGCGACGCGCGCACCCTCTACCGCTCGATCCAGAAGCTCCTGGCGCTCCCCGACGAGACGCGCATCCTGGTCTGCCACGACTATCTGCCCGATGGCGGCCGCAAGGACTACGCCTGGGAGACGACCATCGGTGAGGAGCGCAAGAACGTTCAGCTCGATGGCGTCAGCGAGGACCAGTTCGTGGCGTGGCGCGAGGGCCGCGACGCCAAGCTGGCGGCGCCGCTCCTGCTCCTGCCGTCGATCCAGACCAACATCCGCGCCGGCAAGCTGCCGCCGGCCGGAGGCCAACGGCGTCTCCTACATCAAGATCCCGGTGAAGCTGGCCAGTTGATCCGGCCTGAGGGGCGTGTCCCGGGCGCGGCGCAGCACATCGTGGTGCGCCGCTGACCGGGACCTACGAGCCGCTTGGGCACCGGATCTGCGGTGCAGCGTCCCACGCCGCACCGCGTCCGGGGAACGAATGGGCCCCCCTTCGGGGTGACTTGCCCCGACCAAAGATGGTATGAGGCCCGACCCGCCGCCTGCTGCGGTGCAACAACGGCATCTGGATCATTGAGCACTGCCTCGCCCGGCACGGCGCCGCTCGACAGCACCGAACCGTCACTGCAAAGCGCCGGCTTCTGGGCCCTCACCGTCGGCTCCATCGGCATCGTCTACGGCGACATCGGCACCAGCCCGCTCTACGCCTTTCGTGAGGCGATGCTGGCCGCCACCGAGGACGGCAGGCCGGTCACCGAGGCCAGCGTGCTCGGCGTCCTGTCGCTCATCTTCTGGTCGCTGATCGTCGTCGTCACGCTGAAATACGTGCTCATCCTCACCCGCGCCGACAACCGCGGCGAGGGCGGCACCTTCGCGCTGATGGCGTTGGCGCAGGAATCGTTCAAGCGGGCGGCGCCGTTCATCGTCGTCCTCGGGGTGACGGCGGCGGCGCTGTTCTACGGCAACGCCATCATTACGCCGGCGCTGTCGGTGCTCTCCGCCGTCGAGGGCCTGGAAGTGGTCGAGCCGGTGCTGCAATCCTCGGTGCTGCCGCTCACCTTCGTCATCCTCATCGCCCTGTTCCTCGTCCAGTCGCGCGGCACCCATCGCGTCGCCGCCCTGTTCGGGCCGGTGAGCACGGTCTGGTTCGTCCTGCTGGCGATCGCCGGCATCGTGCCCATCGTCCGCGATCCGGTCGTGCTCTTCGCGCTCAACCCGATCTACGCCGCGGAATTCCTGTTTGCCCACGGCATCATCAGCCTGGTGACGCTGGGCGCCGTCTTCCTCGCCGTCACCGGCGCCGAGGCGCTCTATGCCGACCTTGGCCATTTCGGGCGGAAGCCCATCCAGGTCGCTTGGCTCGGCCTGGTGCTGCCGGCCCTGGTCATCAACTATTTCGGCCAGGGCGCCCTCGTGCTGGCGCGGCCGGCGGCGATGAGCAACCCGTTCTTCGTCCTCTTTCCCGATTGGGCAAGGCTGCCGATGGTGGTGCTCGCCACCGCCGCCACGGTGATCGCCAGCCAGGCGGTGATCACCGGCACTTATTCGATGAGCCACCAGGCGGTGCAGCTCGGCCTGTTGCCGCGCCTGGAGATCCGCCATACCTCCGAGGCCCATCCCGGCCAGATCTATGTGCCGCGGGTCAATGCCTTCCTGCTCGTCGGCGTCCTCCTGCTGGTCGGCCTGTTCCGCTCATCGGGGGCCCTTGCCGGCGCCTACGGCATCGCGGTCACCGGCACGATGGTGGTGACGGCGCTGCTTGCCTTCATCGTCATCTGGCGGGCGTGGCACTGGCACCCGCTGGCCGCTGCGGCCCTGGTCCTGCCGTTCTTCGTCGTCGACGTCACCTTCATGGTCGCCAACCTGCTCAAGATCGCCTCGGGCGGATGGGTGCCGGTGCTGCTCGCCGCCTTCCTGATGCTGGTCATGCTCACCTGGCGGCGCGGCAACCGCATGCTGTTCGACAAGACCCGCCGCACCGAGGTCCCGCTCAAGGCGCTGGTCGACAGGCTGGAATCCAACCCGCCGCCGCGCATCGCCGGCACCGCCGTCTTCCTCACCAGCGACCCGGACGCGACGCCGACCGCGCTGCTCCACAGCCTCAAGCACTTCAAGGTGCTGCATGAGACCAACGCCATCGTCACCTTGGTCGTGGACGACCGGCCGCGGGTGCCCACCAAGGAGCGCACGACCGTCGAGCACCTTTCGGCGTCCTTCCTGCGCATCACCGTGCGCTACGGCTTCACCGAGAGCCCGAACCTGCCGCGCACACTCTCGCGCATCAAGGACGAGGGCTTCACCTACGACGTGATGAAGACCACGTTCTTCCTGTCGCGGCGCTCGCTCAAGGCCTCGAAGAAGTCCGGCATGCCACTCTGGCAGGACAGGATCTTCATCCCGCTGGCGCGCAATGCCGACGATGCCTCCAGCTATTTCGGCCTGCCCACCGACCGCGTCGTCGAGATCGGCACCCAGGTGACCATCTGAGGGCGGCGACTAGCCTCTCTTTCATCCGCCCTCATCCTGAGGTGCGACCCCGGACGTGGTCCGGGGGAGCCTCGAAGGACGAGGGCGGCCCTGAGCGGTGGATCATGTCAGCTTTTGCCTACATGCTGCGCTGTGCCGACGGCTCCTACTATGTCGGCTCGGCGCGCGGGATCTCGAAGCGCGTGGCCGAGCATCAGGCGGGCACGTATCCTGGGTACACCTCGAGCCGCAGACCGGTGGAATTGGTCTGGTCGGAGCACTTTGACCGCGTCATCGATGCCATCGCTGCCGAACGGCGCATCAAGGGCTGGTCACGCGCCAAGAAGGAGGCGTTGATCCGAGGTGATTGGACAAATCGCCCACCTTGCTCGACGGCGGGGCGGGAGGCCGAAGATCGTCTGAAGACCACCGCCGCCCTCGTCCTTCGAGGGCGGTTCGCCGCCACCTCAGGATGAGGGCGGGGAACGCCTCGCCGCCCCGCGCCTCACAGATAGAAGCTCGGCAGGAAGAGGATGAGCACGCCCTGGATTTCCAGGCGGCCGAGGATCATCGCGGCGGAGAGCAGGATCTTGGAGGTGTCCGGCAGGCTGGCGAAGTTTCCCGCCGGACCGACGATCGGCCCGATGCCAGGGCCGACATTGGCCATGCACTCGGCGACCGACGACAGGGCCGTCTCCATGTCCAGCCCGGTCAGGGCGACCGCCAGCGACAGCACGACGAAGGTCGCGAGATAGAGGAAGGCGAAGGTGCCGACCGAGCCGACTTCGTCGTCGGTCATCACCTTGCGTCCGTAGAGGATCGGCGAGGTGCGATGCGGGTGGAGCAGGTGCGCCACGTGCTGCCTGGCCACGCGGGTGAGCACCATCAGGCGGAGGGTCTTGAGGCCGCCTGCCGTCGAGCCGGTACAGCCGCCGGGGAAGTTGAACAGGAAGAACCACACCGCAACGAACGGCCCCCATTTCAGGTAGTCGGTCGAGGCGAAGCCGGTGGTGGTGATGACCGAGGTGATGTTGAAGGCCGCCTCGGTGAGGGCGGAGAAGAAGCCGTATTGTCCGGTGATCCACAGATAGAGCGTGACGATCAGCACGAAGCCGGCGAGCATCGCCAGGAACACCGGGATCTGCGGGTCGATGCGGTCGCGCCAGCGGCCGGGCCTCACCATCCTCAGATAGGCGATCATCGGCAGGGCGCCGGAGATCATGAAGACGACGCCCGCCCATTCCAGCGCCGGGCTGTGGAAAAAGCCGAACGAGGCGTCGTGGGTGGAATAGCCGGCGGTGGGCAGTGTCGTCAGCGCATGGTTGAGCGCGTCGAAGGGCGACATGCCGAGCGCCCAGTAGGTCAGCATGCAGGCGATGGTCAGCAGGAGGTAGACCCGCCCGACCAGGCCGGCGACGTGGCCGGCCTTGGGCATCACGTCCTCCGAGCGGTCCGAAGATTCCATGCGGAAGAGCTGCATGCCGCCGATCCTGAGGAACGGCAGGATGATGATGGCGAGCCCGATGATGCCGAGCCCGCCCAGCCACTGCACCGTCGAGCGCCACAGCAGGATCGAGGCCGGCATGGTGTCGAGACCGCTCATCACCGTCGAGCCGGTGGTGGTGAAGCCCGAAACCATCTCGAAATAGGCGTCAACGAAGGACAGCCCGACCGGGTGCCACATCAGCGGCAGCGCCGCGAAGGCGGGCACCACGAACCACGAGACCGAGGTGAGCAGGGCGGCGTCGCGGAAGCGCAGCTCGTAGCGGCGGCCCTTGGTGGTCAGGATGGAAGCGCCGGCGACCATCGCCGTGATTGCGGCGGAGAAGGCGAAGACCGGCGCCCCGGCGTCGTGGTCGGCCGCTCCCACCAGCGCCATCAGCGCCTCGCCGACGGCGATGACCAGCAGGATCCACCCGAGCGCCAGGACGGCAGGCCAGATCTTGGGCAGCATCGGTTCCCCTGCCGGTGCGTCGGTCGCAACGAGCGGCGGCTTCTAGTCCGAGGCCGGCGGGCCGACTATGGACAGTTTGTCGCACCCCCGGGAAACCCGGCCCAGCCTGTGGAAAGCCGCCGTTGGCGTTTGACCGCAGGCCCCGGGCCGGCAAAGTCTTGGCCCATGACCCTCAATCTCATCAAGCTCTGCGTCGGCTGCGATTCCATCGACGACCTCACCGGGTGGATCGCCCTGCGCATGGCCGAAAAGCGCAAGGCCGGCGAGCCGCTGGAGCACCATCACGTCACCCGCATGGTGCCCAAGCGGATTGCCGAGCTCGTCGACGGCGGCTCGCTCTACTGGGTCATCAAGGGCAACGTGCAGGTGCGCCAGCGCCTCATCGACATCCGCCCCTTCGTCGACCGCGAGGGCATCGGCCGCTGCGCCCTGGTGCTGGAGCCCAAGGTGGTGCCGACCGAATGGCAGCCCAAGCGGCCCTTCCAGGGCTGGCGCTATCTGCCCGCCAAGGACGCCCCGCCGGACCTCAGAGGCGGCCGTGCCAGCGGCCTGCCGCCGGCGTTTTTCGCCGAACTGGCGGCGCTCGGCCTGCGCTGAGGGGCCGTCGCAGCGCCTGCCGGTCGGCCGACCCGGCGGGATTCCGCCATTCTTGCGCGGCGTTGACGAAATTTTGGCTCTTTTTGTGCAAGTGTCAGGCTCCGACCGCCTGAGCAGGGCGGTCCGATTCTGCAATTGGTGCGTGCGACCATGGCCTCAGCCCTGCCGGCGACGAACTCGGCCCATGTCATCGTTCTCGGCAACGAGAAGGGTGGCTCGGGCAAGTCGACGCTGGCCATGCACATCATCGTCGCGCTCATCAAGAGCGGCCACCGGGTCGCCTCCATCGACACCGACAGCCGCCAGCTTTCGCTCACCCGCTATCTCGACAACCGCGCCCGCTGGGCCCGCATGAGCGGCATGGCGCTGGAGCTCCCCAGCCACTTCTCGGTCAAGCTGGGCGAGGGCGAGCACATCCGCGACATCGAGGCGAACGAGTTCGCCGATTTCATCGAGATCGTCGAGCGGCTGGGCGAGACGGTGGATTTCGTCGTCATCGACACCCCGGCCAACGATTCCTACCGCATGCGGCTGAGCCACGCGCTCGCCGACACGCTGATCACGCCGGTCAACGACAGCTTTGTCGATCTCGATGTGCTCGGTCGCCTCGAGGGGCCGCCCTATACCGTCGCCGCGCTCAGCCAATATGCCCGTCTGGTCGAGGAGGTGCGCAGCAAGCGGCTCGAAACCATGCCGCGCGGCACCGACTGGATCGTCGTGCGCAATCGCCTGGCGACGCTGTCGAGCCGCAACCAGCGCGCCGTCATCGAGGGTCTCGGCCTGCTTGCCGAGCGCCTCGGCTTCCGCATCGCCAACGGCATTTCCGAGCGCGTCGTCTTCCGCGAGTTCTTTCCCATGGGGCTGACCGCCTTCGACCCGTTCGAGCGCGCCGTGCTGGGTACGCGGCCGACCATGTCCCATGTCGCCGCCCGTGCCGAGATTCGCGAGCTGGTCGATTGCCTGAACCTGCCGGTGCGCGCCCCGGCCATGGTTTCGCCGGCCGAGATCGGCGATCCCCTCATGCCGCCGCCGATGAGTGCCAGCGCCGAGCAGGCCGTCGTTCTAGCAAACGCCCGTGACATCAATGCGGCATGGCACGGCCTGAACCTCGCCCTTGAGGGAGCGGTTCGAGCTTGGCGCGCGGCTTCGCAGGAAGACGGCTCGTGCGCCGTCGCTGCGTTATATTGCATCCCCCCAAAGGTGGGATTCCCTGATGCTTCCAGAATTGGGTAAGCATTGGCGATGCGCGATGTGCGAAGGTTCCAACCTGCCCACGTCATTGTTCTCGGCAACGAGAAGGGAGGCTCGGGCAAGTCGACGACGGCTATGCACGTCATCGTCGCCCTGCTCAAGAGCGGGGCGCGCGTCGCGTCGATCGACACCGACGGCCGCCAGCGCTCGCTCACCCGCTATGTCGAGAACCGCGTCGCCTGGGCCAAGAAGACCGGGCTGCCGCTCGAGGTGCCCATGCACTTCACCGTGCCGCCGGCCGCCGGCGAAATGGTCTCCGAGATACAGGACCGCGAGTTCCGCGCCTTCGCCGAAGCGGTGAGCCGCACCGAATACGGCTACGACTACGTCGTCATCGACACCCCCGGCCACAACACCTACCTGATGCGCGTCAGCCACGCGATGGCCGACACGCTGATCACGCCGATCAACGACAGCTTCGTCGATTTCGATGTGCTCGGCCGGGTCGATTCCGAGACGCTGGAGGTGGTCGGACCCAGCCACTATTCCGAGCTGGTGGCCGAATCGCTGCGCCAGCGCCGCCTGGTCGATGACCGGGCGACGGACTGGGTGGTGGTGCGCAACCGCCAGACGGCGCTCGCCAGCCGCAACCGGCGCAACATCGAGCGCGGCCTCAAGCAGCTCTCGGCGGTGGCCGGCTTCCGCCTCGCCGACGGCATTTCGGAGCGCGTCATCTTCCGCGAGCTGTTTCCCTGCGGCCTCACCGCGCTTGATACCTTCGGCGCCGCCGGCGGCGACGCCGAGCCGACGCTGTCCCATATCTCGGCGCGCAACGAGGTGCGCAACCTGCTCGACACGCTCAATCTGCCCGCCCTCAGGGCGGCATCTTCGTCGGCGGCTCCCGCCGATCCGACGGCGCCGCCCGGCGGGCGTTCCCCGCGCGGTGGTGATGGCCGGTTGCGCGGCGCCCTGTGAGCCCCACATGATAGGCTCTGGCTAGGCTCTGGTGAGCATGCAGGAGCCATCGGCGATGGCGGCAGGTGACAGCAGGAAGGAGCGGACGCCGGCCCGCCGCGACAGCGCGGACGTGCCGGAGGCCAAGTCGCGTCCGCAGGAGATCGAGGCTTTCCTGGCGGCGGCGCGGACCATGGCGCCGACGGCGACCGCCGATGGCCACGGACGGCTGATCTTTGCCCTCGATGCCACCATGAGCCGCCAGCCGACCTGGGACACGGCGCTCAAGCTCCAGGCCGAGATGTTCGAGGAGGCCGCCAAGGTCGGCGGGCTGGAGGTGCAGCTTGCCTATTACCGCGGCTTCAACGAATGCCGCGCCAGCCGCTGGGTGCGGGAC
The DNA here is from genome assembly GCA_963830205.1 of uncultured Alphaproteobacteria bacterium. Taxonomy (GTDB): domain Bacteria; phylum Pseudomonadota; class Alphaproteobacteria; order Rhizobiales; family Kaistiaceae; genus CAVSRC01. The sequence continues at coordinate 58,254 of CAWHLP010000015.1, forward strand.
GGGCGCGCGCTGCGCGACCTGATGACCACCATCGACTGCCGGGGTGGCCACACCCAGATCGGCCGCATCCTCGCCCATGCGCGCCAGGAGACCGCCAGGAAGAAGGTCAACGTCCTGGTCTTCGTCGGCGATGCCATGGAGGAGAAGATCGACGACCTTGCGGCGGTGGCCGGCGAGCTCGGCATGCTCGGCGTGCGCGTGTTCATCTTCCAGGAGGGGCGCGACCAGTCGGTCGAGCGCGCCTTCCGCGAGATCGCCCGGCTCTCCGGCGGCGCCTATGCGCGCTTCGACGTCAACGCCGCCGGTCAGCTTGCCGAGCTCCTGCGCGCCGCCGCGGTCTACGCCGCCGGCGGTCTCAAGGCGCTGGCCAAGGGCGGGGCGGGGGCCCAGCTTCTGCTTGGGCAACTGCGGTAAGGCTCTGGCATGGCCTATTTCGGCCTCGGCCTCATCATCCTCGCCATCCTGGTGGTCATCGGCCGCGCCTTCGTGGCGGCGGACGTGCGCGCGCTGGTGCGCGCCATCCGCTACCTGACCGGCGCCGTGCTCATGGTGATCGGCGTCGTGTTCGCCATCGGCGACCGCTGGAGCATCGCCGTGCTCCTGCTCACCGCCGGCCTGTCGATCATCGCCACTGGGCGCATCGGTCCGCTCGACCTCGGCGGCCACGGCCGGCGGACGCCGGGCTCGACCTCGACGGTGCGCTCGCGCTTCTTCGAGATGAGCCTCGACCACGACAGCGGCGCCGTGCACGGCCGGGTGGTCAGCGGCCGCTTCAGCGGCAGCGAACTGGACGAACTGGACGAGCAGGACCTGCCGGACCTCGCCGCCGATATCGCCGGCGATCCGGAAAGCGTTGCCCTATTCGAAGCTTATCTCGACCGCCGGATGCCCGGATGGCGTGACCACGTCGAGGCTGATCCGGCAGCGGGGACGCGCGGCCCGGCGGATGCGGGCGCCATGACTGATGAGGAGGCCTATCAGGTCCTTGGCCTTGCGCCCGGCGCCAGTGATGGGGAAATCCGGGCGGCCCACCGCCGGCTGATGATGCGCATGCACCCCGACCAGGGAGGCTCGACGTTCCTCGCGGCGAAAATCAACGAGGCTAAGGACCGGCTTCTCGGCAAACATCGCTAAGTCCCACTACTCTGTACAAACCAGGACCCTGTGCGAACGCTGATTCCCTGTCAGTCACCAATCGCCAGGCATTTGAAGTCGCGCCGGGTGAGGTAGGTGCATGCGGCGCGCGCCTGGTTCTTGTTGGCAAAGCCGGCGAACCGCGCGCGATAGAGCGTGGTGTCGCCGACGGTCACCGGCTCGGTGTAGGGCGAAGCCTTGGCGAGCACGGCAGAACCCTTCGACAGCGCCTGGTCGAGGATATCCTCGGCCGAGGACTGGGTCGGGGTGGCGGCAAGCTGAATCTTCCAGCCGCTGACGATGGCGCCCGGCGACGCGGCGTCGCTGGTGTCGTCCTCGGCGGAGGTGTCGCCCTGGTCGACCGGCTGGCCGCCGCTCTGGTCGACGGCATCGAGCGCGAAGACCGAGTTGGCGCCAACCAGCGAGGCGATGCTGGTGGCCGGGGCGGCCGGGGCCGCCGACTGGGGCTGCGCGGCCACCGCCACCGCTGCGGGTGCCGGGGCGGGCGCCGGCGGAGCCGCGATCGAGGCGGTGCGGCCGTCGTCAATGGCCGGACGCGGCTGCGGAACGGGCATGTCCTTGGGATCGGCGGAAGCGACCGCGACCTCACGGGTTTCGCCGGGGACGAAGGCGACGTGGGCGCCAGTCGAGGCCTGGGGCAGGTAGGTTTCGATCAGGCTGGCCATGTGCTGGTCGCGCCAGCGGCTGGTGTCGCCGCCGAGGACCACGCCGACGATCTGCCGCTTGCCGCGGGTGACCGAGCTGACGAGGTTGAAGCCGGAGGCGCGGGTATAGCCGGTCTTGATGCCGTTCACCCCGTCGACCCGCCCAAGCAGGCGGTCATGGTTGCCGATGCGCTGACCGCGCCAGACGAAGCTCGGGGTGGCGAAATAGGAGAAATACGCCGGATGGTGCTCCTGCAACGCCCGGCCCAGCGTGGCCATGTCGCGGGCGGTGGTCACCTGGCCGGGATTGGGCAGGCCGGAGGCGTTGCGGAAAGTGGTGTTGGACATGCCGAGCGCGTGCGCCTTGGCGGTCATGCGCTGGGCGAAGGCGGACTCGGAGCCGCCGAGATATTCGCCGATGGCGACCGCGACGTCGTTGGCCGAGCGGGTCACGATGGCCAGGATGGCGTCGCGCACGCTGATCGAATCGCCCGGCTTGAAGCCCAGCTTGGAGGGGGCCTGGCCGGCGGCATGGGCCGAAACCGGAATGCGCGCACCGAGCGACGTCTTGTGGGCGTCGAGCGCGTCGAAGAGCAGGTAGAGCGTCATCATCTTGGTGAGTGACGCAGGATAGCGCTTGGCGTCGGGGGCCTGGGAATAGAGCGCCTTGCCGGTCTTGGCGTCGACGATGATGGCTGAATCGGGCGCAGCCACAGCCATCTGCGGCACGGCGCTGACCGCCGCCACCACCAGACATGCCGCTGCGATCAGTCTGAGGCTCATTGCCCGCCGCGCAAGTCCTTCGAATCGCATCATCATAGACTAACCCGTCCCGCACCGGCACGCTGAGATGTGCCGGCATGCAATACCTTGAAGCCGCCCTTTGCCGGCAGGTTGTTTGCGCCACTTTGGCACGCTTCGCCGCTGGTTCAGCGGCCAGTGAAGCGTCCTTGAGCTCGCTATCCCCGCCGGTGGCCTCGTCCCGTGCCTGCAATTTGCAGGCGTCACCGGTCCAAACATTATGGAAGGGGCGTTACCTTTCGGTAAAGTCCTAATCTGCCGCATGGCGGAATTCCGTGGCATTTCCTATTGTGCAGTGCACAAATTTTCCTTGACTCTTATGTTGCAGTGCACATATACGCTGCACATCGGATGAGGCGCCGGCCGCCATAGCGGGCCGGCAGAGCTTGGGAAAAGAGCCAGATGAGCGCCTTCGACATTCAGGGTTTCGGCAAGGACAACATCGACGTGGCGCTGAAGAGCGTCGACGCGGTGACCAAGGGCATGCAGGCCATGGCGGTTGAGGCCGTGGACTATTCGAAGCGCAGCTTCGAGGCCAACGGCGCGGCGATCGAGAAGCTGCTCGCGGCCCGCAACCTCGACACGGCCGTCGAGGTCCAGTCTGAGATCGTGCGCACCGCCTATGAGGGCTATGTCGGACAGATGGCCCGCATGAGCGAGATCGTCACCGACATGGCCAAGGGCGCCTACCAGCCCTACGAGGCGTTCTTCGGCAAATTCGGAAAGTGAGCAGCCGCCGGGGGGACACCCCCAGGTGGCGCGAAACAGGGCCCGGCGGCGACGCCGGGCCTTTTTTGTGGGCAGAGCCCGTGCGATTGGGCGAAGGCGGCTTCACAAGCCTGGTTTCAGACCTACATATCGCCCGGTCCCCAGTTCCCGTCCGGCGGCCGGATCGAACCGGCAGGCGCGCATGCACGGCAATTTGATCGTTGACGGCATGCGCGGTTTGTCGGCAGGATTTCAGCCTCGAGAGTACCCATAGTCGGACGCGATATGAGCAACGAGAATCGTCGCCCCGATCTGGACGGTGGCGACGCCAGTACCAGCATTGTCACCAAGGCACGGCCGAAAACCAAGCGGCCGAGTCTCTATCGGGTACTGATTCTGAATGACGACTACACGCCGATGGAGTTCGTCGTGCATGTGTTGGAACGGTTCTTTCAGAAGGGACGGGAGGAGGCGACCCAGATCATGCTGCACGTGCATCAGCATGGGGTCGGAGAGTGTGGCATCTACACCTACGAAATCGCCGAGACCAAGGTGACCCAGGTGATGGATTTCGCGCGCAAGCATCAGCATCCGCTACAATGCGTGATGGAAAAGAAGTGAGGTCGTCCGGTGCCGTCATTCTCCCGCAGTCTTGAGAAGGCCCTCCATCAGGCGCTGGCACTGGCCGGCGAGCGCCATCAGGAATACGCCACGCTGGAGCATCTGCTGCTCGCCCTGATCGATGATCAGGACGCCGCCGCTGTGATGCGCGCCTGCAACGTCGATCTCGACGTGCTGCGCCGCAGCCTGGTCGAATACATCGACACCGAGCTTGCCAACCTGGCCACCGGCTCGGGCGAGGATTCGAAGCCCACCGCCGGCTTCCAGCGCGTCATCCAGCGCGCCGTCATCCATGTGCAGTCGTCCGGCCGCGAGGAGGTCACCGGCGCCAACGTGCTGGTCGCCATCTTCGCCGAGCGCGAGAGCCATGCCGCCTATTTCCTGCAGGAGCAGGAGATGACCCGCTACGACGCGGTCAACTACATCAGCCACGGCATCGCCAAGCGCGCCGGCATGTCGGAGTCGCGCCCCGTGCGCGGCGTCGACGACGATGCGGCGACGGTCGAGGGGCGCGAGGACCAGAAGAAGAAGGCCGATGCGCTCGAGGCCTATTGCGTCAATCTCAACGACAAGGCGAAGAAGGGCCGCATCGACCCGCTGATCGGCCGCGAGGCGGAGATCAGCCGCACCATCCAGATCCTCTGCCGCCGGCAGAAGAACAACCCGCTGTTCGTCGGCGATCCCGGCGTCGGCAAGACCGCGATCGCCGAGGGCCTCGCCAAGCGCATCGTCGAGGGCGACGTGCCCGACGTGCTCGCCAAGTCGACGGTGTTCGCCCTCGACATGGGCACGCTCTTGGCCGGCACCCGCTATCGCGGCGATTTCGAGGAGCGCCTCAAGCAGGTGATCAAGGAGATCGAGGAGTTCCCCGGCGCGATCATGTTCATCGACGAGATCCACACGGTGATCGGCGCCGGCGCCACCTCGGGCGGCGCCATGGATGCGTCGAATCTGCTCAAGCCGGCGCTGGCCGCGGGCACCATCCGCTGCATCGGCTCGACCACCTACAAGGAATACCGCCAGTTCTTCGAGAAGGACCGGGCGCTGGTCCGCCGCTTCCAGAAGATCGACATCGCCGAGCCGTCGATCCCCGATGCCATCGAGATCCTCAAGGGGCTCAAGCCCTATTTCGAGGATTACCACCGCGTCCGCTACACCGGCGACGCGATCAAGAGCGCGGTCGAGCTGTCGTCGCGTTACATCCACGACCGCAAGCTGCCCGACAAGGCGATCGACGTCATCGACGAGACCGGCGCCTCGCAGATGCTTTTGCCCGAGTCCAAGCGGCGCAAGACCATCGGCGTCAAGGAGATCGAGGACACCATCGCCACCATGGCGCGGATTCCGCCGAAGACGGTGTCGAAGGACGATGCCGAGGTGCTTCAGCATCTCGACGAGGCGCTGCGGACCGTCGTCTACGGCCAGGACCAGGCGATCGAGAAGATCTCCTCGGCGATCAAGCTCGCCCGCGCCGGCCTGCGCGAGCCGGAGAAGCCGATCGGCTGCTACCTGTTCTCCGGCCCCACCGGCGTCGGCAAGACCGAGGTCGCCCGCCAGCTCGCCTCGGCGCTCGGCGTCGAGCTGATCCGCTTCGACATGTCGGAATACATGGAGCGCCACACCGTCAGCCGCCTGATCGGCGCGCCGCCCGGCTATGTCGGCTTCGACCAGGGCGGCCTCTTGACCGACGGCGTCGACCAGCATCCGCACTGCGTGCTGCTGCTCGACGAGATCGAGAAGGCCCATCCCGACCTGTTCAACATCCTTCTCCAGGTGATGGACCACGGCAAGCTGACCGACCACAACGGCAAGCAGGTCGATTTCCGCAACGTCATCCTGATCATGACCACCAATGCCGGCGCCAGCGAACTCGCCAAGTCGGCCATCGGCTTCGGCCATTCGGTCAAGGAAGGCGACGACATGGAGGCGATCAACCGGCTGTTCGCGCCGGAGTTCCGCAATCGCCTCGACGCCGTCGTGCCCTTCGGCAACCTGCCGCCGGAGATCGTCTATCAGGTGGTGCAGAAGTTCGTGCTGCAGCTCGAGGCGCAGCTGGCCGACCGCGGCGTCACCTTCGAGCTCACCGATGCGGCGATCAAGTGGCTTGCCGACAAGGGCTATGACAGCCGCATGGGCGCGCGTCCGCTCGGCCGCGTCATCCAGGAGCACATCAAGCAGCCGCTGGCCGAGGAGGTGCTCTTCGGCAAGCTGAAGAAGGGCGGCACGGTCAAGGTCGCCGTCAAGGAGGGCGGCGACGGTCTGGCGCTCGAGGCCCTCGAGGATGGGCCGGTGACGCCGCAAGCCCGAGCCGACGCCGCGCAAGCGCGCGGCCCCGCGCCGCCGCAAGCCGGCCCAGGCTGCCGCCAAGAAGGCGCCGCCGACCAGCGGACCGCCGTCCGGCGGCGGTGGTGGCGGCGAGGGCGGCGGCAAGCGCGGCCTGGTGCCCAAGGTGCCGCTCAAGACCAACTGAGGCTCTGGGCGCTGGACGAATTTCGGAGGGGCGGCCCCGGGCCGCCCCTTTTGCTGTCCTGTCCGTCCCCGCGCAAGCAAGGAGCCTCGCCGGCGCGGGCGTGCCCGCTTCGCTCTCTTCCCCCAGCCTCCGCGCCTGATATGACTTGTCGCCCCGCTTTTCTCCACGACGGAGCGATCATGCCTCCCGACCGCCTGCCCATGCGTCTCACCCCCGATCTGGTGGCCAAGGTGGCTTGTCCCAGCGAGGATCCGGGTGACGCGGCCTTTGACGGCGTCGTCTGGGCGACCGACGCCGACCGCGAGGAGGTCGTCGCGCGGCTCCGCGCTGCCGGGCCTGCGAACGGCGAGATCTGGGTCTTCGCCTATGGTTCGCTCATCTGGAATCTGCCGTTCGAATTCGATGCCAAGCGTGTCGGCATCGTGCGCGGCTGGCACAGGTCGTTCTGTTTCGGCTGGATCACGCGCTGGCGCGGGACGAAGGAGCGGCCGGGCCTGATGCTGGTGCTCGACGAAGGCGGCGTCTGCGAGGGCGTGGTCTACCGCCTGTCGCGCGGTGAGAGCGAGGCCGGCCTCATGCAGCTCATGCGGCGCGAGATGCGGGCGAAACCGGACGGCATGGGTCCCGGTCTGGGTGGATGTGCGAGACGCCGGAGGGGCCGCTCCGCGCGATCGCCTTCGTCATCGATCGGGAGGGCCCGCGTTACGTCGCCGGCCTCTCGGACGAACACACCGCCGATATCCTGGCGGTCGCCGCCGGCCATGTCGGCTCGATGGCCGATTACCTCTACCAGACGGTCAAGGGGCTCACCGACCTCGGCATCCACGACGACCATCTCTGGCGGTTGCAGGAGCTGGTCGCCGACCGCATCGAAGCCGCGCACTCCGACGTTGCTTGAGGCGTGGTGTGTCCCGGGCGCGGTGCGGTGCGTGGGTACCGCACCGCAGAACCGGGACCCAGAGGCCTGGACCCGGAAATGGCTCGCCCGGTGCCCCCGGGGAACCTGAGCGCTATCCCAGCGCCCGCCTGAGCTTCTCGGCGTTGGTGGCCAGCACCTGCTGGTCTTCCATCGTGCCGGTGTGGGGCCTGAGCGGCACGCCCTCGAAACGCGGGATGACGTGGACGTGCAGGTGATAGATCGTCTGTCCCGAAGCCGCCTCGTTGAACTGGATGACCAGCACGCCGTCGGCCGCGAACGCGGTCTTGGCGGCGCGGGCGATCTTCTGCGTGGTCGCGAACAGCTTGGCGAGGGTGGCGGGGTCGGCGTCGAGCAGGTTGCGCGAGGGCGCCTTGGGCAGCACCAGCGTATGGCCGGTGCCCTGCGGCATCACATCCATCATGGCGACGGTGTCGTCGTCCTCGTAGACCCGGTGCGAGGGGATCTCGCCGCGCAGGATCTTGGCGAAGATGTTGTCTGGATCGTACTCGGCTGCCATTCAGGTGCTCCTGGCTGGTGAATGGTCAATGGCAAATGGTGCATAGGGAATAGTGCAAGTCGACGCACGGCGCCACACGCTACCATTCACCATTCACTACTCACCATTCTCCGTCTCCCGGAACGGCAGGTATTCGGCGAGCGCTTCCTGGCTGCGGGCGACCTGATGGCGTTCGCGGGCGAGATAGTCGGCAACCGCGCTGCGGAAGCCCGGATCGGCGATCCAGTGGGCGGAATAGGTCATGGTCGGCCGGTAGCCGCGCGCCAGCTTGTGTTCGCCCTGGGCGCCGGCCTCGACCAGCTTGAGGCCGTGGGTGATGCCCCAGTCGATCGCCTGGTAGTAGCACAGTTCGAAATGCAGGAAGGGCTGGTCGGCGGTGGTGCCCCAGTAGCGGCCGTAGAGCGTGTCGGCGCCGATGAAGTTGAGCGCGCCGGCGATCGGCTGCCCGGCGCGGAGCGCGAAGATGAGCAGGATACGGTCGGCCATGCGCTCGCCGACGAGCGAGAAGAAGCGGCGGTTGAGATAGGGCCGGCCCCATTTGCGCGAGCCGGTGTCCATGTAGAACCGGAAGAAGGCATCCCAGGCGTCCTCGCTGATGTCCTTGCCGGTCAGGTGGACGACGTCGAGTCCGCCGGCCAGCGCATCGCGCCGTTCGCGGCGGATCGCCTTGCGCTTGCGCGAGGCAAGCGCGTCGAGGAAATCGTCGAAGTCGCGATAGCCCTCGTTGACGAAATGGAACTGCTGGTCGGTGCGCGCCAGATAGCCGTATTCGGCGAGCAGCTCCTGCTCGGCCTGGCGGGCGAAGGTGACGTGCAGCGATGAGGCGCCGACCTTGCCGGTGAGCGTGGCGCCGGCCGCGGCGAGCAGCAGGCGGTTGCGCTCGGCCTCGGCGTCGGGCCTGACCAGCAGGCGGCGGCCGGTCACCGGCGTGAAGGGCACCGCCGCCTGGAGCTTCGGGTAGTAGCGCCCGCCGGCGCGCTCGAAGGCGTCGGCCCAGCCGTGGTCGAAGACGTATTCGCCCATGGAGTGGTTCTTGAGGTAGCAGGGCATCACCGCCGCCGGCCTGCCGTCGGCGCCGTCGAGAACCAGGTGCTGGCCGAGCCAGCCGGTCTTGCGCGTCGCCGAGCCGGATTCCTCCAGCGACCACAGGAAGTCGTGCGCCAGGAAGGGGTTATAGGGCTCGCCGGCCGGGTTGGCGCAGGCGTCCCAGTCGTCGCGGGCGATGTCGGCCAGCGAGGACAGGACGCGGAACGTGGCTTGCGGCGGAATGGTCGCGGTCAAGGACGAGCCATTGGTTGTCGGCGGATGCTACGGACAAATCTAGAGGCGCCTGAGATCGGTGCAAGACGCGGGCCGGGCGGTGCCACAAACTCCCGAACCCTCCCCTTGAGGGAGGGTCAAAACCGCGAAGCGGTTTTGGGGAGGGGTCTGGATACCTCCGCAAATATACCCCCTCCCGAAATGCCTCCGGCATTTCGACCTCCCCTCAAGTGGGAGGTTCAGGCCGTGCCCGGGGGAGCCGCGTCCGGGTCGAAGCCCTCGAAGGTGATCTGGTCGGTGTAGAGGCGCGCCTTTTCCCAGTCTTGCGGGGTGCGCACGGTCCAGCAGATCAGCGGAATGCCGACATGGCGCAGCATCAGCGGGGCGTTGGCGGGCAGCGCCTTGATACCGAAGGAGACGAAATGCGGCCAGACGATCGCCCCCGCCAGCAGATGGCGCAGCGCGAAGCGTTCCGGCCACGGGATGTGGCTCCAGTCGGGGCCGGCGGCAAAGTCGTCCGCGGTCATGCCGCGCGGCAGGGCAGGGGCCAGCCGCCGCATGGCGACCATCGACATGGGGTCGAACGACATCACGGCGGCCGGGCCCGAATAGGTGGCCAGAATCGGCGCCACCGCCTTTTCGAGCTGCCGGTTGCCGGTCCACTGGCTCTTCAGCTCGATGACCAGCGGCACCCGCCCGTCGACCAGGTCGAGCAGTTCCTCCAGCGTCGGGATGCCGGCATCGCTGTCATGCAGCCGGATCGCGCGCAATTCGGCCAGCGTGCGTGCGCCCACCGGCCCCTCTGCCTCGCTCAGCCGCTCGAGCGTATCGTCGTGGAAGACGACGACGCGGCCGTCGGCGGTCAGCTGCACGTCGCACTCGATGGCGAAGTTGCGGGCGATCGCCGCTTCGGCCGCCGGCAGCGTGTTCTCGATGCGGCGGGAAGAGCGGTCGTGGTAGCCCCGGTGCGCGATGGGCCGCGCCGTCAGCCAGGCGATATCCGCCATTGTCTTCTTGCCTCAGGCGACCTCGACGATGACCTCGACCTCGACCGCCGCGCCGAGCGGTAGCGTCGCCATGCCGACCGCCGAACGGGCATGCTTGCCGCGCTCGCCGAGGACTTCGATGAGGAAATCGGAGCAGCCGTTGACCACCCGGTGCGGGTCGGTGAAGTCGGGGGTGCAGTTGACGAAGCCGGTAAGCTTGACGATGCGCTTGACCTTCTCCAGGTCGCCCAGTGCCGCCTTGAGCTGCGCCAGGATGTTGATGGCGCAGATGCGGGCGGCCTTCTGGCCTTCCTCGACGCCGTGCTCGCGGCCGAGCTTGCCGAGGTATTTCTCCTCGCCGAGGATGGAGACCTGGCCGGAGACGTAAAGGATGTGGCCGGTCGCCACGGTCGGCACGTAGCTGGCGGCCGGTGCCGGCGGTACCGGCAGGGTCACGCCCAACGCCTTGAGGCGTTCCTCGGCAGTTTCGGCCATTGCTTTTCCTCGTCCGTTGTCCTGTTGTGGCCGATCTAGTCGCGCAGAAACCGGGGCGACGCAAGAACCTTGGAGCCGCCGTCCATGCAATTCCGCTCGGTCGCCTGGCTTGCCGGCCTTGCCGGCCTGACGCTGCTTGCCCCCGTCGCCGGCGCCGATACGCCGGAACTGGCGTCCTACCGCGCGGTCTACGACCTGGCGATCGACGACAGCGGCGGCGAGGTGGCCGCGTCGGCGACGGTCAGCGGCCGCATGGTGGTCGAGTTCACCGGCTCGGCGTGCAGCGGCTACAAGAGCAAGATGCGCATCGTCACCGAAGGCGAGGACGACGAAGGCAACAACCAGGTCACCGATGCGCGCACCGACACGGTCGAGACGGCGAACGGGCGCTACCAGTTCACCAACGAGACCTATGTCAACGATTCGCTCGCCGACCAGTCGGTGGGCGTGGCGACGCGCAACGCCGACGGCATCACGGTCAAGCTGACCAAGCCCGGCGACAAGAGCTTCCCGCTTTCCCGCGACGTGGTGTTTCCCACCGAGCAGATGAAGCGCGTGCTGGCGGCCGCCGCCGCGGGCCAGCACTTCGTCGGGATGGACATCTATGACGGCTCGGAGACCGGCGAGGTGGTCTTCGCCACCGCGGCCGTCATCGGCAAGGTGTCATCGGCGTCCGACGACTACGGCGACGAGACGCTGGTCGGCGATGCCGGCTTTGCCGGGCTGCCGCACTGGCCGGTAACGGTGAGCTACTTCGAGAAGGGGACCGGCACCGACGATGCGCCGAGCTACGTCACCTCGTTCGTGGTCTATGCGAACGGCATCGGCCGCGCGCTCAGGATCGACTACGGCAAGTTCGCCCTCAAGGGCCACTTGAGCCATCTGGAGGTCCTGCCGACGCCGAAGTGCTGAGACCGAAGGGGTACAGAATGGGGCAGGGGCCTGAGCGCCTGCCCCCATCCGCAGGACCGGTCCCTAGCGCAGGAACGGCAGGAACGGAATCAGCGGCTTGCGGTTCTGCGGGTCCTGCGCCGAAGCCAGTTCGGTCATCGGCGCCAGCCCGGCATTGGCCACCGTGGCCGTCCCACCGGAATTGCGCACCTGCACCACCGTGCTCGCGATCGATTCGCGCTTCACCAGGTCCCACAGGATGGCGGCGTTCTTGACCGAGATGCGCACGCAGCCGTGCGAGGCCGCCTGGCCGAGACGGCGCGGCTCATCGGTGCCGTGCACCGCGATGCCCGACGCCGTGAAGAAGATCGCATAGGGCATCGGCGCGTTGTCGTATTCCTCGCTGCGATGGTCCTTGTCCATGCGGAACGGCCGGAAGGTGCCGCTCGGCGTGTCGTAGCCCGGCCTGCCGGTCGATACCGGCCAGATGTAGCGCGGCTGGCCATCGACCACGACGGTCATGCGCTGGGTGGATTTGTCGACGCTGATCAGAATATCGGCGCGCGCCACCTGGCTGAGCGCCAGAACTGCGATGAAAGCCCCGGCCAATGACGGGATGGAGCGACGGATATTCATGGGTTGCCTCCGATCTCTGCTCGGCGTGACCGCCGAAATTCATGGAGCCCATATGGTCGCAAACCCGGATAACTTCAGTGAACGCGGTCACAGCTCGGCCAATTCATCCGCTCTCTGGCCGGGCGGGCGGACGGCCGCGGCCCGGAATGTCGGCTTTTGAGACAGGAGCGGTCGTTCCTGTTTACCTTGGGCGCAGACCGCGGTTGACCCAGGGCGGACACGGACGTGTCCTATGTGTCATAGGGCAAGATCAAGAGTTGGTGAGGCGCACCAGGAACGTTTCATTTTCGGCTGCGTCTGCCTATGCTGGATGCACTAGCGAAGTTCACCGCAATCGGCGAAATAAACTGGCATTCCGTTCTCCATGGTTCACGCTCACTTGACACAATTCACCGCGGCAATGCGGCGTTGGGGGCCTGCTCCCGTCGTGCTGCTCGCCGCGATGGTCACGCTCATGGCGCCGAGCGCCGACGCCACGGCGCGAAAGGCGCCTCCCGCGCAACAGACCGTGGAGAAGGCGCAGCGCGCCGCCGGCGAGCCGATCATGGCGGTCGTGTCGATCAAGTCCCAGCGGGTCACCTTCTACGATGCCGACGGCTGGATCATGCGGGCCCCGGTGTCCACCGGTACCAAGGGACGCGAGACGCCGGCCGGCGTCTTCGCCGTCATCGAGAAGGACAAGGACCACCACTCGACCATGTATGACGATGCCTGGATGCCGAACATGCAGCGCATCACCTGGAACGGCATCGCGCTGCACGGCGGGCCGCTGCCCGGCTATGCCGCCTCGCATGGCTGCATCCGCATGCCCTACGGCTTTGCCGAGAATCTGTTCGACAAGACGCGCATCGGCATGCGCGTGATCATTTCGCCGAACGATGCCGCCCCGGTCGATTTCTCCCACCCGGCACTGTTTCAGCCCGACGCGGAGGCCATCGCGGCTGCTCCGGCGCGGGCCGAGACGCTGGCGAGCGCGGCCGCGGACGCGGTCACGGCGGCTGCCGAAGCCAAGAAGGCTGCCACTGCCTCGGCGCGCGAGGCGGCAGCCCTGGCGAAGTCGGTGCGCAAGCTGGAAATTGCCAAGACCCGCGCCGACGCCAGGCTGGCCGCCGCCGACAAGGCGATCGCCGCGGCGGAGCGCGCACAGGCGCGGGCCGCGGACCTGCAGCAGAAGGCCGCCGCCGTCGTTGCCGACCCGGCGACGCAGACCGGCACCGCCAAGACCCGCGCCGACGCCAAGCTGGCCGCCGCCGAAAAGGCAGTCGCCGCCGCGGACCAGGCAAAGGCGCAGGCCGAGGAGATGAAGCAGAAGGCCGTCACCGACGCCGCCGACCTGGCGACGCAGCTCGACACCGCCAAGGCCGACGCGAAGCTGAAGGGCGACGCCGCTGCCGCCGCCAAGGACGCCGCCAAGGCGGCCGATACCCAGAAGGTCGATGCCGCCAAGGCAGCCAGCGAGGCCAGGCTCGCGCTCGAGCCGGTCTCGGTCTACATCAGCCGCGCCACCCAGAAGCTTTACGTGCGGCGCAACACCCACAAGCCATGGCCGGATGGCGGCGAGGTGTTCGATTCGTCCATCGAGGTTCCGGTCGCGATCCGCGATCCCGAAAAGCCGATCGGCACGCACATCTTCACGGCGATGGCGGAGGACAACGGCGCGCTGCGCTGGACCGCGGTGACGATCGAAAACGGCGACAACGCCGAGGACGCCCTCGACCGCATCACCATCCCGCCGGACGTGCTCGAGCGCATCGCGCCGACCGCGGTGCCGCGCTCCTCGATCATCATCTCGGACGAGCCGCTGAGCAAGGAAACCAACTACCGCACCGAGTTCGTCGCGGTGCTCAGCGACTATCCGCAGGGCGGCTTCATCACGCGCCAGCCCACGCCCAACAGCGGCGTTACCCTGCCTGTGGCGACTGGACGGAAGGGCAGGAACGGCTTCGGCTTCTTTTCGCTTTTCGGCAACTAGCGAGCCTGCATCCGCGCGTGCCTCAGCCGCACCCAGGCTGGCGCGGAGCCCATCTCGGCCGCCGCGCGTGCGTTTGGGCGTCCTCTCCCCCCTTGCGGGGGAGAGACAGAGAGGGGGCAGGCTATGGCCGCGGCTTCTTCGCCGTATCGAACACCAGCCCCAGCTCCACCGCCTTGGTGCCGAAGCGGTCGCGGATGACGTCGACGGCGTGCTCGGCCTTGGCGCGCTTGCCGGCGGCCGGGTCGATGAGGTCGCTGGGGTCGGCCAGCGCCGGATCGGCGAATTCGGACACGCCGATGCCGATCAGGCGGAACTTCGTCCGTCCGTCCGCCTCGCGGGCGAGCAGCTCGGACCCGGCCTGGAAGATGCGGTCGGCAAGCTGGGTCGGGTCGGCGAGGTGGCGGCTGCGGGTGCGCAGGCGGAAATCGGTGGTCTTGAGCTTGAGCGTCACCACGACGCCGGCCATCTCCGCCTTCTTCAGCCGCCGCGACACCTTCTCCGACAGCGCCCTGCAGGATTGCCTTCAGTTCGTGCGGGTCGGCGATGTCGCTGTCGAAGGTGGTCTCGTTGCTGACGCTCTTGGCCTCGCCGTGCGGCTCGACCGTGCGGCTGTCGTCGCCGCGCGACAGCCGCGCCAGGCGGAGCCCCATGCTGCCGTAGCGGCGGCCGAGCGTGGCCTCGTCCATGCGCTGCAGCGTGCCGATATTGCGGATGCCGTCGGCGGCGAGCCGCGCCTGCATGGCCTTGCCGACGCCCCAGATGAGGCCGACCGGCTTCGACGCCAGGAAGCTCACCGCCTCGGCCTCGCCGATCACCGAGAAGCCGCGCGGCTTCTCGAAATCGGAGGCGATCTTGGCGAGGAACTTGTTGAAGGAGAGGCCGATCGACACGGTGATGCCGATCTCCTTCTCGATGCGGCTCTGGAGCTTGGCCAGCGCCAGGGCAGGGGGCCCGTGGTGCAGCCGCTCGGTGCCGGCCATGTCCATGAAGGCCTCGTCGATCGACAGCGGCTCGACCAGGGGCGTCAGCGACTGCATGAGCTCGCGCACCTCGCGCCCGACGCGGCTGTATTTCTCGAAGTCCGGCCGGACGACGACCGCCTCGGGGCAGGCTTCCAGCGCCTTGAACATGGGCATGGCCGAGCGCACGCCCTTGATCCGGGCGATGTAGCAGGCGGTCGCCACCACGCCGCGCTTGCCGCCGCCGACGATCACCGGCTTGTCGGCAAGTTCCGGGTGGTCGCGTTTTTCGATCGCCGCATAGAATGCGTCGCAGTCGAGGTGGGCGATGGTCAGCTTGAAAAGCTCGGGATGGCGCAAGAGCCGCGGGCTACCACAGGCGGCGCAACGCAGCCCGCCGGCCGCCGCCAGCGTCAGGCAATCGCGGCAGAAACCGGGCGTTTCGGCGATTTTCTCTGGCGCCGCCATCGTCTCGTCCGATCGGCTCGACTTGAGGCGAGGCTAGCCGGCGCCGGGCAGGCGTTCAATGGACGCATGGGAGCCTCCTGTCATTGGCCTTGCCGGCGGAAAAGCCCCTCTGCTAAGACGGCGGAACTTCAACGGAATTTGCCTGAGATGTCAGTCGACAAGGACACGGTCAAGCGCGTGGCGCATCTCGCCCGCATCGCGGTCAGCGACGCGGAGGCCGAGAAGCTCCAGGGCGACCTCAACACCATCCTCGGCTTCGTCGAGCAGCTGAACGAGGTCGACGTCACCGGCGTCGAGCCGATGACGGCGGTGCTGCCCATGACCATGAAGCTGCGCGAGGACGCGGTCACCGACGGCGCCAAGGCCGACGCGGTCGTGGCCAACGCGCCGGCGCGCGAGGAGCATTTCTACGTCGTGCCGAAAGTGGTCGAATGACGACGATGACGGCACCGGCCGCGCCCTCTATGACGATCGCGGTCGAAACGCCCCTTCAGGACGACGTGCGCACCCTGGTCGCGGCGCTCAACGCCTATCTCATCCCGCTCACCCCGCGCGAGTTCCAGTTCCAGTTGACCGCCGAGCAGATGGCCGAGCCGACGGTGACCGTCTTCGTCGCCCGCGATTCCGACGGCCGGCCGCTGGGCATGGGCGCGCTCAAGGATCACGGCGGCGGCTTGGGCGAAGTCAAGCGCATGTTCACGCTGCCCGACGTCCGCGGAAAGCGCCTTGGCTCGCTGCTGCTTGGGCGCATCGAGGCACTGGCCCGACAGAAGGGCATCACGCGGCTGGTGCTGGAGACCGGCGAGGCGGAAGGCTTCGAGCCGGCCTGGCGCGTCTATGAGCGCGGCGGCTTCAGCCAGTGCGGCGCCGTCCTCGACTATCCCGATTCCGGCTATTCGCGCTTCTACGAAAAGCACCTGTCCGCATGACCGATCTCACCGCTTTCACTATCGCCGACATCCGCGACGGCCTTGCCGCCCGCCGCTTCTCCGCCGTCGAGCTGACCGAGGCCTACCTCAAGGCGATGGCCCAGGCGCGCGCCCTCAACGCCTATATCGTCGAGACGCCGGAGAAGGCGCTGGCCATGGCCGCCGACAGCGACCAGCGCATCGCCAGCGGCGATGCCCGCCCTCTGGAGGGCGTGCCGCTCGGCATCAAGGACCTGTTCTGCACCGAGGGCGTCCACAGCCAGGCGGGGAGCCATGTGCTCGACGGCTTCAAGCCGACCTACGAGTCGACGGTGACCGCCAATCTGTGGGCCGACGGCGCCGTCATGCTGGGCAAGCTCAACATGGACGAGTTCGCCATGGGCTCGTCCAACGAGACCTCCTATTACGGCCCGGTCGTGAGCCCGTGGCGGTCGCAGGGCTCCAACGCGCCGCTGGTCCCCGGCGGCTCGTCCGGCGGCTCGGCCACCGCGGTCTCGGCGCATCTCTGCGCCGGCGCCACCGCCACCGATACCGGCGGCTCCATCCGCCAGCCCGCCGCCTTCACCGGCACGGTCGGCATCAAGCCGACCTATGGCCGCTGCTCGCGCTGGGGCATCGTCGCCTTCGCCTCGTCGCTCGATCAGGCCGGGCCGATCGCCCGCGACCGTGCGCGACGCGGCGATCATGCTGAAGTCGATGGCGAGCGTCGATGCCAAGGACGCCACCTCCGCCGATGTGCCGGTGCCGGACTACGAGGCGGCGCTGGGGCAGGGGGTCAAGGGCCTCAAGATCGGCATCCCCAAGGAGTACCGCGTCGCGGGCATGCCGGCCGAGATCGAGGCGCTGTGGGAAGAGGGCAAGGCGTGGCTGAAGGCGGCCGGCGCGACAATCGTCGACATCTCGCTGCCCCATACCAAGTATGCTTTGCCGGCTTATTATATCGTCGCCCCGGCCGAGGCCTCGTCCAACCTCGCCCGCTACGACGGCGTGCGCTATGGCCTGCGCGTCCCCGGCGACGACGTCATCTCCATGTACGAGGCGACCCGCTCGGCCGGCTTCGGCAAGGAGGTCAAGCGCCGCATCCTGATCGGCACCTATGTCCTCTCCGCCGGTTACTACGACGCCTATTATCTCCGCGCCCAGCGCGTGCGCACGCTGATCAAGCGCGATTTCGAGACGGTCTTCGCCGAGGGCATCGACGCCATCCTGACCCCGGCGACGCCGACCGCCGCCTTCGGCCTGGAAGCGATGGCGCTGGCCTCGCCGATCGAGATGTACCTCAACGACGTCTTCACGGTCACCGTCAACATGGCCGGCCTGCCGGGCATCTCGGTGCCCGCCGGCAAGACGGCGGAGGGCCTGCCGCTCGGCCTCCAGCTCATTGGCCGCCCCTTCGACGAGGCGACGTTGTTCCGCGCCAGCGAAGTCATCGAGGACGCCGCCGGCCACTTCACGCCAGAACGGTGGTGGACCGCATGACCCGTCAGAATATCGCTTCCGGCAGCCCCTATGAGCCGGTGATCGGCTTTTCGCGCGCGGTGCGCATCGGCAACACGATCGCCATCAGCGGCACCGCGCCGATCGGCCCGGACGGCAAGACGGCCGGCGTCGGCGACGTCGCGGCGCAGGTCCGCCGCTGCTGCGCCATCGCCGGCGAAGTTCTCGCCAAGGCCGGCGCCAGCCTCGACGATGTCATCCGCACGCGCATGTATCTCACCAACGCCGCCGACTGGGAGACGGCCGGCCGCGCCCATGGCGAGACCTTCGGCTCGATCCGCCCGGCATCGACCATGGTCGTGGTCAAGGCGCTGCTCGATCCCGACTGGCTGGTCGAGATGGAATTCGACGCGGTGGTTGCGTCCGAACACGCCTGATCGACATTCAGACGTTGCTCGGCATCGGAGGGTCCGCCACCTCCCCCCTTGTGGGGGAGGGGGAGACAAGATAGGGCCGTCACTGAATGTCGATGGCGCCTGGTGCAGGGTAATCCCGCGGCTCAATAGAGCTTCTGCATCTGGCTCTGGACCGATCCCGCCACCTGTCCGCAGGGGACGCTGGGCGTGACCGTTGCCGTCGAACCGGAGAACAGCGTGAACCAGTCCGGCCCCATGGGTCCGAGCGAGTCACGCGCCGGGATTTCCGACTGCTGCCACAGGTCGTGGGTCCAGCCGAACTCGAACTTGACTGCGGACTGGAAGACGATCGGGATCACTTTGGTCGAGCCCTTGGGCATCGATTCAGGCAGCTTCACCCCGGCCGTGTTGTAGAGGACGCCCTTGATGGTCGTGGTGGGGACATCCTTGGTGTTGTGGAACGGTCCCGAGACGGTCTGCGCCGGGAAGACGTTCTTGAACTGGATGCCGAGGTCGGCGTAGCAGTCCCCTTTGAACAGGCTTGTCGGGTCGCGGTCGTATTGCGTGCGCGTGACGGCGATCATCGCCAGCGGCGGCTGGTAGATCGCGCCGTGCGCTGGCTTGGCGTGGATGCCGGCCGGCAGACAGAGCGGCTCGCGGCCGTTCTGGTGGGCCTCCTCGGTGCCGACGCAGCCGGGCGTGTCGTTGGACTTCTTGAGGTTGTCGGCGGCCGCGCCGATGCCCTTCTTCAGTGCGTCCTGGCACGGACCGACGCAGGGGATGCCGGTCTCTTCGGTGATCTGGTCGGCAGCGAGGTCGACAGCGGCATCGACCCCCTGGTCGATGAGCTGGTTGTAGTTGGGGATGCTCGGCGGCAGGCCGAGGGCAGCCATGCCGGCATTGACGCCGACTTCTGCCACGACACGGCAATCGGAGCCGTTGCCGCCGACCGCCGAGACCATGGCTTTGCATTGCAGGCCGAACGGCGTGTAGTCCATGACGATGTCGACGGCGATCTTCTTCAGGCCGCTGTAGGTGTTGCTCACCCAGCCCCACAGGTCGGTGATGCCGCTGCCGGCGGCGTCCACCAGATCGCCGAGCGAGGTGATGTCGTGCCCCTGGCCCTTGTAGGGCGCCGGGCAGTGTTCGCCGAGCGGATAGAGGCCCTTGATCATGTTGCTCGTGCCCGGGTCATAGCCGGTGATCACGACGCAGCCCCAACGGTTCGGGTCTTCGAAATCGGGCGGCGTGAACGACACCACCTTGACGTCGAACAAGTAGGGCGGATTGGTGTTGGGCAGGTGCAGCGGCGGCTGCGGCGGCGGCTTCTTGCCGTAATAGACCTTGATGACGTTCGACGGCGTACCGGCGAGCACCTTCACGCCGGGCGCGGTGATCGGCACGATGCGGACATAGAAGATGCCGGGGGGCAGCTTGCGGATCCGCGCCGGGCCCTTGCCGGCGCCGGCGAGCTGCTGAAAGTCGATGGGAACGTCGTGGGCTGAACCCGCGAACTCGCCCGAGGCGACCAGATGCGGCGGCTTGAAGTCGCTCGGGCTTCCCTTGCCGAAGGCCGGGAAGGGGGCGGTCGCGACCTGCCAGAGGAAGCCGCCGGCGTGGGGGATCTTCTTGACGTCGCCGGTGAAGCCGACCGTCTGCGAGGCGTCGCCGGGGCTCATCACGATGTCGGTGTCGAGGCGGAACTCGCAGCCGCTGGTGCAGTGATAGAGCCAGGCGCCATCGGGATAGGCGAGGGTCAGGTTGGCAACCGCGGTGTGGGCGATGGTCAGCCCGCCCGGTCCCGCCGTCTCACTGCCGCCGGGTGCGGGATGGCCGCCGCTCGGGGCAGTCGGTGTCGCCGTGACCCTGGGGCGGAGGACCGGAACCGGCTTCATCGTCGGGACGACGACTTTCGGCGGCGGAGCGGGCGGCGCCGCAACGACCACCGGCGCCCGCGGAGCCAGTTTCAGCACCGGTGCCGGCGCGGCGACATCGGCCTTGGCGCAGGTAATGGCGCGGAATCCGCTGCAGTTCGGACCATTGCACAGGCGCCCATCGCCGAAGACCAGGGTCGCCACGCCGCGTTGCCCGATATTGGGGTCCATGGCGAAGCGCGCCGCGCTGGTGAAGCCGTTCTGGCGGCAGAAGAGGTCGGCGGCTGGCTGGCCGCATCCCGTGCCGAAATGGGCGCACCAGTCGAGGCGCACGCCCTTGACGCTCGGGTTGGCGAATGTCTGCGTGGCAGCGGCCGCGAGGCCGGGCGCGAACAGCGCCGCGGCGGCGACGATAGCTGCAAAGCCGATCTTCCAGGACATGGCGAACTCCTTTGGCTAGAGTTGCGCCCCCCAACATGCATGCAAGCGAACCGCCAGTACCGGGGAGTGTCGCCTCTCCCGTCGTCACATGGCCCCGACGCTTGGCCGGGCCTTTTCCAGGCTTGCAGCCCGGATGGTGTGCGGTCACGGCCGGCAGGTCAATGAACCCGGTCACACCGCGCGGGAACGGCCCAGCGCGGTGCTCGCCGATCTCAGTTGAACGGCTTGGGTAGGATGATCGTCAGCGTGTCCTCGGCCACGAAGCAGGGCCCTTGGCGGTGACCGTCGCCACGCCTTCCGAATAGAGCGCGAACCAGTCGGGGCCCATGGAGCCGAGCTCGTCGCGCGGTGGTGTGCCCGAGCCCTGCCACAATCCGCGGTCCAGGGGAATCGAACTTGACCGGCGGGCCGAGCACAGGGCGACGATGCGCGTGGTGCTCTTGGCCATGGCGAGCGATGGCTTGGTATCGTGGCGCCGAAGAGGCAACCCATGGACGGGCTTGGGTGGATGACTTCGAGGTCCCGTTCGGGCCGTAGGCGTTGCCGCCGGGGAACTGGTTGTTGACCTCGAAGAGGCGCTCCAGGAAGCATGTCCCCTTGAAGCCGCCGGCGGGATCGGGGTCGGCATTGGTGCGCGTGATCGCAGCGAGCACGACTGGCGGCTGCGTAGATTGACGCCGGGAGCGGGTTTGGAAGATGATGTTGGGCGACGGGCACAGCGGCGCGCGGCCGTTCTGATGGGCGCTCGTCCGCGCCGACGCAGCCGGGGGCGGCATCGGCGATGTCTTGAGCATGGTCGCCGGCGACGGCGAAGCCGGCGCGGAAGCGCGTCGCGGCACGGGCTCTCGCACGGGAAGCCGCGTCGCTTCGGTGAACTTGGTCGGCGGCTAGGTCGATAGCTGCGTCGACGCCCTGGTCGACGAGCTGATTATAGTTGGGCATGTTCGGGCGGCAGACCGAGCGAGGTCATGCCGGCATCGACGGCGATGACCGCGCCGGCGTGGCAGTATTGACGGCGGTGTCGCTCGTCGGCGAGCTTCTTCGATCGCCTTGGCGGCGAGTTTGCACTGGATGCCGAAGAACGTGTATTCTCGGTGATCTCGACGGCAAGGTTCTTCAAGCGCGTTGTACTTGTCGGCGATCCAGTCCCACGCGTCGTGCACTCTGCCTGATCGCCCAATAGAGTGAATCGTCCGGGGGATGTGATCTTGATCCCGCTGCCTTGGCCTTAGTACGAGGCGGGGCACTTCTTGCCGAGCGGGAAGATCGCCTTGACCACGTGCACTGGTGCTCGGCGCGTAGCCGGTGACGATGATGCAGCCCCACTGGTTGGGATCCTCGAAGTCCGGCGGCGTCAAGGCGATGATCTTGACGGTGAAGAGCGGCGGGGGCGCGGTGTTGACGATGGTGATGGGCTTCTGCGGCAAGGGCGCGCCGTAATAGAGGCGGAAGGTATTCGACGGCTGGCCGACGAAGGCCATCGAGCCCGCCTGTGCGAGCGGGAGAATGCGGAAATAGAAGCTCTCCGGCGGTCCACCGCCGACGCGGTGCTTGCTGCCGATCGGTTTGAGGTCGAGAGAGAAGCGGTCGCGCGTGGCGTCGACCTCGCCGGAGGCGACGAGCCCGGGGGGATGCAGGTCGGTGGCCGGGTTGTTGGCGAAGGCGGGGAAGCGGCCGTCGCCGCCTGCCAGCGGTAGCCGGTGGCATTGGGCACGGTGGTGACGTCGCCGGTCAGGGTGAAGACCTGAATCTTCGTTCTCCGGATTGATCTTCGAGGCCGTCCACTTGCCGAATTCGCATTTCGTGTCGGGACATTCGTAGAGCTCGGCGCCACCGGGCAGCGCCAGCTTGGGTCCGCCGGGAAGGGCCTGTGCCGGCCCGCCATTCGGCGGCTGGGTCGGGGGCTTCTCACGTGCGATGACCGGGCCATGCGGTGCCCCGGGGAAGCTCGGGATGAGGCGGCTCGGCGAACGGCCCGCGCCGCCGGCGCCGGGGCGGGCTGCGGCGGAGGCGCCACGGTCACCCTGGCGGGGGCGCGGGGACCGGCTGCGGCAGCAGCGCCCGGGCCGGCGGCTGCGGCGCGATTGCGTCGGGCTTCACGCAACTGATGGCGCGGAATCCGCTGCAGTTCGGACCATTGCACAGGCGCCCATCGCCGAAGACCAGGGTCGCCACGCCGCGTTGCCCGATATTGGGGTCCATGGCGAAGCGCGCCGCGCTGGTGAAGCCGTTCTGGCGGCAGAAGAGGTCGGCGGCTGGCTGGCCGCATCCGGTGCCGAAATGGGCGCACCAGTCGAGGCGCACGCCCTTGACGCTCGGGTTGGCGAATGTCTGCGTGGCAGCGGCCGCGAGGCCGGGCGCGAACAGCGCCGCGGCGGCGACGATAGCTGCAAAGCCGATCTTCCAGGACATGGCGAACTCCTCGTCAGAGTGCGCCCCCCATCATGCTATGCCAGCGATACCGCATGTGCCGATGGGACGGGATTGCCCGGTGTCGGGACATGGGCCGGGCCTTGCCCGGGTGCGGCCCTTTGGACCTGCAACCGCCAAAGTGTGCCACATGCGCCCCGAAGGCCAGTGAAGCCGGTCACATCGGGTCCAGGCCGGCGCCCGATCGGGCTCCACAATCGGGTCGATTCACGGGCTGATCGAGGCTACATAAGGGCCCTCGCCGCACTGGGAATGAGCTCCGATGGATCTGACGCATTTCCGCAAATCGCTTGAAGGCGACGCCCCGCCGGCTGCGGCTGGCGGCCCGCTCGCCGCGCTCTGGCACCTCGCCAAGGGCGACTGGGACAAGGCGCACACGATCGTCCAGGACGATGAGGGCGCGGCCGCCGCCTGGGTCCATGCCCATCTCCACCGGGTCGAGGGCGACGAGGGCAATGCCGGTTACTGGTACGCCCGCGCCGGCAAGCCGCATGCGAAGCAACCGCTCGGCGAGGAGTGGGACCTGATCGCCGCGGCCCTGCTGACGGAGGGTGGTCTATGAGCACACCGGAACGCGCGCCGGGCTCCGGCAAGCTGATCAAGGGCGCCAGCGGCGACTGGGAGGTGGTGGTGGGCATGGAGGTCCATGCCCAGGTCATCTCGCAGTCGAAGCTGTTCTCGGGCGCCTCCACCGCCTTCGGCGGCGCGCCCAATTCCCATGTCAGCCTGGTCGATGCGGCCATGCCCGGCATGCTGCCGGTCTTGAACCGCGAATGCGTGGCGCAGGGGGTGCGCACCGGGTTGGGGCTCAAGGCCGCGATCAACCTCAAGAGCCGCTTCGAGCGCAAGAACTACTTCTACCCGGACCTGCCGCAGGGCTACCAGATTTCGCAGTACCAGCAGCCGCTGGTCGGCGAGGGTGTGGTCACCGTCGATGTCGACGGCGGCGACAGCTTCACGGTCGGCATCGAGCGGCTGCATCTGGAGCAGGACGCCGGCAAGTCGATCCACGACCAGTCGGCGACGGAGAGCTTCGTCGATCTCAACCGCTCCGGCGTGGCGCTGATGGAGATCGTGTCGAAGCCCGACATCCGCTCCGCCGACGAGGCCAAGGCCTATCTTGCCAAGCTGCGCTCGATCCTGCGCTATCTCGGCACCTGCGACGGCAACATGGACGAGGGCTCGCTCAAGGCCGACGTCAACGTCTCGGTGCGCAAGCCCGGCGCCGCCTTGGGCACGCGCTGCGAGATCAAGAACATGAACTCGATCCGCTTCATCGGCGAGGCGATCGACTACGAGGCGCGCCGCCAGATTTCGATCCTCGAGGATGGCGGCTCGATCGACCAGGAGACCCGCCGCTTCGATCCCGACCGCGGCGAGACGCGCTCCATGCGCTCCAAGGAAGAAGCGCACGACTACCGCTATTTCCCCGACCCCGACCTCTTGCCGCTGGAGATCGAGCAGGCTTTCGTGGACGCGCTCGCCGCCGGCCTGCCGGAACTCCCCGATGCGCGCAAGGCGCGCTTCGTCGCCGATTTCGGCCTCAGCCCCTACGACGCCGGCGTGCTCACCGCCGAGCGCGAGGTCGCCGACTATTTCGAGGCGGCGGCCAAAGGCCGCGACGCCAAGGCGGTGGCCAACTGGGTCATCAACGAGCTCACCGGCCGGCTCAACCGGGAAGGGCTCTCGATTGCCGACAGCCCGGTCTCGGCCGGCCAGCTCGGTTCGATCATCGGCCTCATCGAGGACGGTACCATCTCGGGCAAGATCGCCAAGGACCTCTTCGAGATCGTCTGGGCGGAGGGCGGCGACCCGGCGACAATCGTCGCGGCGCGCGGCATGAAGCAGGTCACCGACACCGGCGCGATCGAGAAGATCGTCGACGCGATCATCGCGGCCAATCCGGACAAGGTCGCCGATGCCAAGGCCAAGCCGCAGGCGATCGGCTGGTTCGTCGGCCAGGTGATGAAGGCGAGCGCCGGCAAGGCCAACCCGCAGGCGGTCAACGCGCTGCTCAAGGCGAAGCTCGGGCTGTGAGCGCGGCGTTGATCCCGTCTCACGGGCAGCCGGGCTTGGCCATGTGCATCGCGGGCCGGCGATGATGCTGGAGGTCGCCGGTCTCAATCCGCTGTTGACGCGCTACGCCGGTCAGCCGTTCAGCCTGTCGGCGTCCGCATTCCTCAAGACCGGCAGGGACACGGACGGCCGCTACATCGTCGCGGCGCATCCGCTGCGTATCGACGTCGCGCCGTCGGTGCAGCCGCCGAGCCAGCCGCTCATCTCCTGCCTGATGGTTACCCAGAACCGGCCGAGGATGGCTGCAGCTCGCCATCGAATGCTTCCGCTGGCAGACGTGGGGGCGCAGGGAGCTGGTGGTCATCGACACCAGCCGCGATGATCGCCTGGTGAGCTGGATCGCCGGCCTCTCCGACGCCAGCATCAGGGTGGTGCACATGCCGGGCTGCACCGACCGCCTCGGCGACCTGCGCAACCTGTCGGTGGAGAAGGCCGGCGGCGACCTGGTCTGCCAGTGGGACGACGACGACCTGCAGCATCCGTGCCGCCTGGAAGTCGCCGCCAAGGCGATGGTCGCGACCCAGACAAGGGCCTGCATCCTCTTTCGCGAGGTGCTCTGGTTCGTCGCCAAGCAGCGTTTCGCCTTCTTCGAGCGGCGGCCGCAGGAGAACGCCATCCTGGTGGAGAAGGGCGCTGCTGCCGAGCTATCCGAGCCTCGCCCGCGGCGAAGACACGCCGGTGATCAAGCAGCTCATCGACACCATGCCGGTGGCGCTGCTCGATGTCCCCGAGCTCTATCTCTATGTCGCCCACGGCACCAACACCTGGGACCTCCCCCACATGGAGGAGATCTGGCACAAGGCGTCCTTGCAGTTCGACACCGCGAGCTACAAGGCCGTGTTCGCCGAGCTTTCGCGCTGCTTCCCGCTCATGCCCTACCTCAAGGCCATGCGGGCGACGGCTGCCACGGCCCCGTCATCGCGCAAGCGGAGCTAGGGGCCTTCCTCTACCCTGCTCGAACAAGCTTGAGGGGGCGAAGTCGGATGCCAGAAAAGGCAAACAGGCCCACCAGTCCCGGGCCTAGTAGCCAAAGCGTGGCCGGAAGGGGCACCGGGGCGACTTCGGAGAAAAGGGTCGCGTCTGTCGCGTAGCTGCCGTTCCCCGAGATAAGCACTCGGCGGGAGCTAGGGCTCCCGTGTTTCCGTACAGCTGCATGATATCGATGCCGAGGAAGGTGACTGCGCTCCAATCGAAGCCACCTGCGCCGATCGCAAGCAGGCTTCCCGTGGTGGTGGCTTCGTGGCCGGAACTGTCGAGCGCCACGAGATCGGTTGGGTAAGAGCCGGCGTTAGGGTCTGTGATAGTGGCGCGGCTGAGCACGAAGCTGTCGTATGACGACAAGTCGGCCAGGCCGGAGAGGCCGATCCGGGCTCGCCAGAAAGGGTTCCCGGCTGGATCCCCCGTATTGACCGGGGTGTTGACAGTAAAGTGCACATAGGGAAGGCCACCGCTGGTGGCGTCACCAGTCGTATGGCTGTCCACAGTAAAGGTGGTGAGTGAATCAAGTGGGCTGAACGCAGCGACCTGGTCTTGGGTCAGGGTTAGCGTCAGCGCCGGGGACGGCGACGGAAGAAGCAACAGCAACAGCAGCAGGAGTGCTGCACAGAGCCCGCTGGATTTCCTCAACCTGGCAGTCAGCGTCAATGCGTTTATGACGGGCCAAATCTTGCTATTCACAACGGTCCCCCCCCCATGCGCACGCAAACAAAAGCACTATACAAGGTGAACACGCGGTAGTTGCTGAGTCAACCCCCGCCGCGGCCGCAAAGTGCTTGCGTCATATCTGAACGTCTTGACACGGACCTCGCTGCGATCGCGGTTTGCCTTTGAGTTACCGCCACCGGTCCTCGGCTCGCTCCACATCGGTTCGCATGCCCAAAGGTTGCCCTGAGCAGCCGAAGGCGGAGCAGGGCGGGTCAGCCCGTAGTTTGGGTCAGGCGCGCGCGCCGCCATCCGGACGGTCGCTCCGTCGGTGGGTTGCGCGCCTCCGGCGGTAACGCGCCCCACGGATACGCCGCCGCGAAATAAATCTATCCCCGCCCCCTCAACCCCATGAGAAGATGCGCTTGTCCGCTCCCGCAAGGGGTCCCGTGTCGACCGGAACGTCGTGGGGGGAGCGGAGCGGCGCCCCCGCTCGGGAGAGGTTTCCGACCTGTCCCAACCGGGGCGATCCCGGCGGGACCGTCGGCACTACGACCGGCCGCCGAAAGGCTTGAACCCAGCGCCAATGCTGGGCGTAGAGCCCGCCGGGAAACGGAGAAGAAAATCGCCGCGCGGGCGCTCGCGTCGAGTGCCCCAGAGTTTCGCGGAGTAACCGCACGGCGTTCGCCGGGCGCCCGCCATCCCCGTCTCCAGCAAGAGGCGGGGGAGAAGGACAGAGGACGGGACGGACAAACCAGCAAACCCCGGAGCGGGACCGCTCGCGGGAACGGAGGTGCATGCCATGAAGGTCGATCGTGCCAGGCAGGGCTGGGCGAGGAAGACGGCGAGCCGCCGCCGCCGCCGCTGCCGGTGCGGACAGGCGAGGACGCCGAGAGCGAGCGGGCGGCGGCCTGGCTGCGGGCGCAGGTGCCGGAAGTGCAAGACTTCGCCCGCCGGCTCGCCATCGCCAACAGCTTCGCCATGTGGAAGGACTGCCCGCGCGATGCCTGCCGGCGCGTGCGCCTCTGTCGCGGCGATGATGTCGCCTGCTTCGACGAGCGCCGGGGCGAGCTGACGCGCCTGATCCTCCAGTACGTCGTCATGCTGCTGGTCACCGCCGACATCAGCTCGGAGGCGTTCTACGACTATCTCGATGCTGCCAGCGAGGCGGGCGACGAAGAGACGCCGGCGTGATGACGGTCCCGGCGGTCGCGGCGAGCAACCGGTGCGGCGGCGCGCCGCTATTGCAGGCTCACCTTGTAGGTGGTGTCGGGTTTGGCGCCGGCGGTGATCGCGGCCTTGGCGAGCGCCACATAGGCATCGACGTCCTCGATGCACACGACGTCCGAGTCGTCAGGCTTGCAGTGCGTGAGGCCCGGCCCGATGTCGCTGTCCTGGCCCATCACCTTGTAGGCCATCGCCAGGCCCTTCTTGGCGTCGAGCTTGACCACGGCGTAGAGGCGTATGACCGCGCCATCCTGATCGCCGGCCGACTCGGCGAGGTAGAGGTCGTCGCCCAGCGCCATGAAGTGCATGGTCATTTTGCCGTCCTCGGACTTGGTGACGTAGGCCTTGCCCTCCCGGGTCAGCGTGGTCTTGTCGTCGGGCGACCCCTGCTCGGCGAAGACGATCTTGGCGTAGGGCGCCACGGCCTTGTCGTCGGTGACCAGCGGCTGGTCGCTGGTGAAGCAGCCGGCGAGCCCGAAGGCAGTGAGCAGGCTGAGGAACAGGAGTCGGATTTTCACGGTCGTCGCTCCGCGTGAAGGCTCGGTACAATTATCCGCCTTTTGCAGGCTTTTCCCAAGACGGCGGCTTTGGTGCGGCGGGAATCGTCGGAAAAGGCGGATTGCAGGCGTGGTGAACCGGTCGTTGCCGGCCGGCTAACAGGAGGTAAATCCGCGGCCGGCGCGAAGCCGAAAAGACAAGCGATTCAAAGGCTCCAGTCGATCGTGGTTAACCAATCGCTAAATCTGCTGGTGGAAATTCGTTAAGCGCGCTCCTTAACCGGCTTTTGAGCCGCGGCCGTGAAACTTGCCGTCATCAGCCGAGCGGTGGGGACCAAGCCGCCGGCGCATGGGACAAAAGGGGAAGTGTCATGGCACGTTGGGACATGGGTGGCGCGGAACTCGCGTCGATGGCGGAAGCGAAGCCGAACCCGGAGAACCTGTTCGATCTCGGCATCCTCTATTCGAGCGGCGGCGAGGTCGAGCCGGACCTGGTGGCGGCGCACAAGTGGTTCAACCTGGCGGCGGCGCGGGGCGTTCCTGAGGCGGCTAATTATCGCCAGGAGATCGCCCGCGAGATGACCGAGGCGGCGATCGCCGAGGCGCAGCGCGCGGCGCGCGAGTGGATGCGCGCCCACTGACGCGACGGAAGACTCAAGGCATCGGGTGGGCCCGGTGCCAGTCCGCGTTGATCTTGCCCATCGGGCGCGCGCCCCAGCGCCTCAGCGCCAGGGCCTTCGTGCCAGCGCCTCAGTGCCAGGGCCTCAGTGCCAGGGTCAGTGGTTGTCGCGCGGGATGCCCATCTCCTTGGCGACGTGCTGGTATTTGATCGCCGGCTTGAGCACCATGCCTTCGGACAACTGGTCGACCATGCCGCGCTGGATCTCCTGCCAAGGGGTCTGGCTGCGGGGGATCGGGAAGCCGCCATGGGCTTCCAGTTCGGCCCGCCGCTTGGCCAGTTCCTCGTTGGAAATCAGGATGTTGGCTTCGCCGGTGTTGAGGTCGATGCGCACCCGGTCGCCGGTCTGCAGCAGCGCCAGCCCGCCACCCGCCGCCGCCTCGGGCGAGGCGTTGAGGATGGAGGGCGAACCGGAGGTGCCCGACTGGCGGCCGTCGCCGATGCAGGGCAGCGAGTGGATGCCGCGTTTGATGAGTTCCGCCGGCGGCTGCATGTTGACCACCTCGGCGCCGCCGGGATAGCCGATCGGCCCGGTGCCGCGGATGAACAGCATGCAGTTCTCGTCGATCTGCAGTTCCGGCTCGTCGATGCGGTGGTGGTAGTCCTCCGGCCCGTCGAAGACGATGGCCCGGCCTTCGAAGGCGTTGGGGCTCTTCGGGTCGGAGAGGTAGCGGTCGCGGAATTCCTTCGAGACCACGCTGGTCTTCATCACCGCCGAATCGAACAGGTTGCCCTTGAGCACGATGAAGCCGGCATCCTTGACCAGCGGTTCGTCGAACGGGCGGATGACGTCGTGGTCGCCACTCTCGCGGCCGCGGCAGTTATCGCCCATGGACTGGCCGTTGGCGGTGATCGCGTTCTCGTGGATGAGGCCGTGCTTCATCAGTTCGTTGACGACGGCGGGGACGCCGCCGGCGCGATGGAATTCCTCGCCGAGATATTTGCCGGCCGGCTGCAGGTTGACCAAGAGCGGGACCTTGAGGCCGACCGTCTCCCAGTCCTCGACGGTGAGCTTGACGCCGATATGGCGGGCGATGGCGTTGATGTGGATGGGCGCGTTGGTCGAGCCGCCGATGGCCGAGTTGACCCGGATGGTGTTCTCGAAGGCCTCGCGGGTGAGGATGTCGGACGGCTTGAGGTCCTCCCACACCATCTCCACGGCGCGCAGGCCGGTCTCGTAGGCGATCTGGCCGCGCTCGCGATAGGGGGCAGGGATGGCGGCACAGCCGGGCAGGCTCATGCCCAGCGCCTCGGCCAGCGAGTTCATGGTGGTCGCCGTGCCCATGGTGTTGCAGTGGCCGATCGAGGGCGCCGATGCGGCGACGATCTCGAGGAACTCGTCATAGCCGATCTTGCCGGCGGCAAGGTCCTGGCGGGAGTCCCACACGGTCGTGCCGGAGCCGGCGCGCTCGCCCTTCCACCAGCCGTTGAGCATCGGGCCGCCGGAAAGCACGATGGCCGGGATGTCGACGGTGGCGGCGGCCATGATGCAGGCGGGCGTGGTCTTGTCGCAGCCGGTGGTCAGCACCACGCCGTCGAGCGGGTAGCCGTAGAGCAGTTCGACCAGGCCGAGATAGGCGAGGTTGCGGTCGAGCGCCGCGGTCGGCCGCTTGCCGGTCTCCTGGATCGGGTGAACCGGGAATTCCAGGGCCAGGCCGCCGGCGGCATGGATGCCGTCGCGCACCCGCTTGGCCAGCTCGAGATGGTGGCGGTTGCAGGGCGACAGGTCGGAGCCGGTCTGGGCAATGCCGATGATCGGCTTGCCGGACTGCAATTCCGCGCGCGTCAGGCCGAAATTGAGGTACCGCTCCAGATAAAGGGCGGTCATGCCGGGGTTGTCAGGGTTGTCGAACCAGGCTTTCGAGCGCAGTTGCGACTTGTCTTTCTTGGCCATTGTCTTCTTCCGTCATGAGGCTGCAGGCGTCGGGCTAAGGGCGATCGGCCCCTCCAATCCCCGTCTGTGTGTGGCGCGAGTTAATGCATCCTATCAACAGCTAACACCAGTGTTGGCAAGCGTCCTGGCGTTCGGTTTCATGTGATGAAAGCCCCTCGTCGCGCCGGGACAATCGTGGAACGGTGCCGCAAACCAACTGTTTCCGTGGGTTTCCGTTCAAGCGGGAAAGATACTATGATATACGCCTACATGTCCAAGGGAACGCTGCATGTGGGGGGGCGTGCCATGCGCAGCCCAAATCCAAGACGGTCCGTGGCCCAGCGCCAGCAACGTTTGTCGGAGATGGTCGCCGGGACCATCGGCAAGCGAATCGTCACCGGTCACTACAGGCCGGGCGACATACTCCCGACCGAGCCTGAGGTGCAGGCCGAGTTCGGCGTCTCGCGCACGGCCGTACGCGAGGCGATCCGCGTGCTGTCGGCCAAGGGGCTGACCGCCTCGCGCCCCAAGATCGGCACCCGCGTCCGCCCGTCCGTCGACTGGAACATGTTCGATGCGGACGTGCTGCGCTGGCAGCTCGAATATGGCCCCACCGACGAGTTCGTCAACGCGCTCTTCGAGATGCGCGAGATCATCGAGCCTTCCGCGGCGTCTCTGGCGGCGGAGCGGGCGACGGCAGAGGACACGGCCACGCTTGGCGTGGCGATGGACGGCATCCGCAACCATCCGCGCGGCGGCCCCGAGCAGATCGCCGCCGACATCGATTTCCACATGGCGATCCTTGCGGCGTCGCGCAATCCGATCCTCATTTCGGTGGGCGCCATGATCAACTCGGCGCTGGAGCTTTCCTTCACCATCGGATGGCGGACGGTGATGGCTGCCGATTCGGTGTTGCAGCATCAGGCCGTCTACGAAATGATCGCTGCCCGGGACGCGGAAGGAGCCTTCTACGGCATGCGCCGGCTGCTGAGGAACTCCAAGGGCAACGTGCTCGATGCCCTGAGGGCCTCGCGCGCCGAGCGCGAACGGCCGTGATGGCCGCCGGTCGCGGTGGGCAGGACCGAATTCGAGGATAGTCCATGCGTTTGATGCAGATACGCGACCGCGGTGTCCGCCGCGTGGTGGCGACCGATCGTGGCCGGTCGTGGGTAATCGGCGGGCGCGCGCACACGGTGCTCGATCTGGCTCGGGCCGCGATCGCCAAGCGGACGACCATTGCCGCCCTGGTCAAGGCGGCGCCCAGCCGCGGCCCGGCCGATCCGGCGGCGCTGCTCGCCAAGGGCCGCGTCCTGCCGCCGGTCGACCATCCCGATCCGGCGCATCTTCTGGTGACTGGCACGGGCCTCACCCATCTCGGCTCGGCGGCGACGCGCGATGCCATGCACGCCAAGGCAACCAGCGATGACGAGGCCTCGCTCAGCGATTCCATGAAGATGTTCCGCATGGGGCTCACGGGCGGCAAGCCGGCCAAGGGCGAGACCGGCGTCCAGCCCGAGTGGTTCTACAAGGGCGACGGCGGCTTCGTCACGGCGCCCGGCAAGGCGCTGGTCTCGCCGGCCTTCGGTGAGGACGGCGGCGAGGAGCCGGAGGTCGCCGGCATCTACCTGGTCGGCCGCGACGGTCAGCCGTGGCGGATCGGTTTCGCGCTTCTCAACGAATTTTCGGACCACGTCATGGAGCGGCGCAACTACCTGTTCCTCGCCCATTCGAAGCTGAGGCCGTGCTCCTTCGGGCCGGAACTGCTGCTGGGCGAACTCCCCGCCGACGTTCAAGGCACGTCGCGCATCCGCCGCGGCGACAGCGTGATCTTCGAGCAGCCATTCCTCACCGGCGAAGCGAACATGTCGCATACGATCGCCAATCTCGAAGCCCACCACTTCAAGTACCCGTATTTCCGCCGGCCGGGCGACGTTCACGTCCATTGCTTCGGGACGGCAACCCTGTCGTTCGCGGCCGGCATTCGCACTGAAGCGGGCGACGTCTTCGAGATATCGGCACCGCCATTCGGCCTGCCGCTCACCAATCCGCTTGCCATCGGCGAGCAAGAGCGCGTGCGGATCCGCCGCCTCTAGAACCAAAGAACAAGGATGCCAGCCGCCATGGACGATCTGCACCGCAACTACATCGACGGGGACTGGGTGGAGGGCGAGGCCGTCGCCGACATCAACCCGTCCAACACCGACGAGATCGTCGGCCACTATGCCCGCGGCAGCGCCGACGACGCCAAGCGCGCCATCGCCGCCGCAAGGGAAGCCTTCCCGGCGTGGTCGCGCTCGGGCATCCAGCAGCGCCACGACATCCTCAAGGCGGCCGGCGACGAGATCCTGAGACGGCGCGAGGAGCTCGGCAGCCTGCTCGCGCGCGAGGAGGGCAAGACGCTCGCCGAAGGCATCGGCGAGACGGTGAGGGCAGGGCAGATCTTCGACTTTTTCGCCGGCGAAGCATTGCGCCTGACCGGCGAGGTGGTGCCCAGCGTCAGGCCCGGCCTGGAAGTGACCATGACCCGCGAGCCGGTCGGCGTGGTCGGCATCATCACGCCGTGGAACTTCCCGATCGCCATCCCCGCCTGGAAGATCGCGCCGGCGATCTGCTACGGCAACACGGTGGTGTTCAAGCCGGCCGACCTGGTGCCGGGCTCGGCCTGGGCGATCGTCGATATCCTGGCCCGCGCCGGGTGCCCCAAGGGCGTGCTCAACCTGGTCATGGGCAGGGGCTCGGTGGTTGGCGACGCCATCATCAATTCGCCCGACGTCAACGCCATGACCTTCACCGGCTCGGTCAACACCGGCCGCAAGGTCGCCGATGCTTCGGTCAGGCTGATGCGCAAGTTCCAGCTCGAGATGGGCGGCAAGAACCCGCTGGTGGTGCTCGACGACGCCGACCTCGGCGTGGCGGTGGAGGCGGCGACCAACGGCTCCTATTTCTCGACCGGCCAGCGTTGCACCGCCTCGTCGCGGCTGGTGGTGACCGAGGGCATCCACGACCGGTTCATCGCGGCGCTGACCGAGCGGCTCAAGGGCCTCAAGGTCGACAATGCCTGCAAGGCGGGGACGCATATCGGCCCGGTGGTCGATGCCAGCCAGCTCAAGCAGGACGAGGACTACATCGCCATCGGCCGCAAGGAAGGCGGCAAGCTCGCCTGGGGCGGCGAGCGGCTGAACCGCGAGACGCCGGGCTTCTATCTGCAGCCGGCGCTGTTCGTCGAAACCGATTCCAAGATGACCATCAACCGCGAGGAGATCTTCGGGCCGGTGGCGAGCGTCATCAAGGTCAAGGACTATGACGAGGCGCTCAGCGTCGCCAACGACACGCCCTACGGGCTGACCTCGGGCATCTGCACGACCAGCCTGAAATACGCCACCCACTTCAAGCGCAATTCCGAGGCCGGCATGGTGATGATCAACCTGCCGACCGCCGGCGTCGACTATCACGTGCCCTTCGGCGGGCGGAAGGCGTCGAGCTACGGCCCGCGCGAGCAGGGGCGCTACGCGGCGGAGTTCTTCACCACGGTCAAGACGGCGTACATGATGCCTTGAGGAAGCTTGTGTCCCCGGGCGCAGCGCGGTGTGCAGCACTGTCCGCTGCGGCGCGTCTGGGGAACGTGAGTTGCGGTGGAACCTGGCGGCGGCGTGCGGCCCCTATTTGCACATCTGCCGCTGGGTGGCGCCGAAGGGCATGATGGTGCCGTCCTTCTCGTTGAAGGAATGGGGGTAATGGTCCCGGCACCATTTCGCCCAGGCCGGTGTCCCGGGCTGCTCACCGCTGGTGTAGGAGTGCTTGATGGGGCCGTTGTCGGCGGTCTTCTTCGGCGATGTTGGCGCTGCCGACGCGGCAGGGGTGGCCACGGCGGCGTCGGCCGCCGGAGGCTAGTGGCGGCTGCCGGCGCCGCGGTGTCGGCGATTGGCGCCGGCGAGGCCGCGTTGGCCGGCGCAGCGGCGCCCGGAACCGGCTCCAGCGGCCCGCCCTGATCGGCCGTATCGTTGGCCAGCCCGGAATAGGCGGAGGACGTCGGCATGGGCGGGTTCTGGTCCATGTTGAGGCAGCGGTAATAGGCCTCGTCCTGGATCTTGGGTTCGGAGCCCGGTGCCTCGCCGGCGGCCGCGGCGAACTGGTTGGCGTATTCGCGTGCATAGA
Organism: uncultured Alphaproteobacteria bacterium; assembly: GCA_963830205.1. GTDB lineage: Bacteria > Pseudomonadota > Alphaproteobacteria > Rhizobiales > Kaistiaceae > CAVSRC01. The sequence goes on from CAWHLP010000015.1 coordinate 93,431, forward strand.
GCGCGCAGTATTCCGGCGGCGCCGCCAACGCGGCCGCGCCGGTCATCGCCAGAATGGCCAGCCCGGAGAACGGCGCGATCAACGATTTCATGGGCTTCCGGCTCCCTCCCGGTCGCATGGTTCTATGCCCGCGGCTCTTCTTGGCGCAACGGGTGAAGGCTGATGGTCGTGGCGGTCCCTTGGCGCGCCCCGCGCCACGGCAGAATTGTGCCGCCGATCTTTGGTGATAAGACGGTCACGTGATGGCGGGAAATGGGCAATTGCGGATTGCCCGACCGCCCGGCCGGCGCATGGCGGCGGCCGCGACCCAACGATGCGGGGAGGGGACCGTGCCCGATTTTCCTCTGGTGGACGCCCATGTCCATCTCTACGACCCGGACGCTCTCGACTACCCCTGGATGCGCGGCGAGCCCCTGCTCAACACGCCGCACGGGTCGGCCGAGTATACGGCGGCCATTGGCGGCGTGGCGGTGGACAAGCTCGTCTTCGTCGAGGTCGACGTCGCCGGCGGCCGGCACCTGGACGAGGCGGTCTGGGTCGAGGCGGCGGCGCGCAACGATTCACGGCTCCAGGCAATCGTCGCGTCGATGCCGCTGGAGATGGGGGCGGTGGCCGAGCCGGACATCGCCGCCTTCGCCCGCATGCCGCTGGCACGCGCGGTGCGGCGGCTGATCCAGGCTCACGTCGACGAGCCGGGCTGGTGCCTCAGGCCGGATTTCGTCGCGGGCGTGCAACTCCTTGCCAAGTACGATCTCGGCTTCGAAATCTGCATCCTTCACCCGCAGATGGCCGACGCGATCGAGCTGGTGCGCCGCTGCCCGGAGGTGCGCTTCATGCTCGACCATATCGGCAAGCCCGGCATCAAGGATGGTCTGCGCGAGCCGTGGTGGAGCCAGATGCGCGCTCTGGCGAGCCTGCCGAATGTCTGTTGCAAGATTTCCGGGGTCATTACCGAGGCCGACCACAAGCGCTGGACCTATGATGAGGTGGCGCCCTACGTGGCCCATGCCATCGACTGTTTCGGCTTCGACCGGGTCGCCTTCGGCGGTGACTGGCCGGTCATGGAACTGGCGACCCGCTATCCCGACTGGGTGGCCTTGGTCGACCGGGTGACCGCCGGGACGGCGGAGATGGACCTGCGCAAGCTCTATCGCGATACGGCCATCGCCTATTACCGGCCTCTAGGCAGGGTCGGCGTCAGTCGCCGGCGAGGTAGCCGAAGCGGGCCATCTGCTCGCGGTGGTCGGTGACGATCTTTTCGGCCTGGGCGGGCGACAGCTGGTCGCGCCAGCCGCCGACGATCCCGCGGCGGAAGAAGTTGTCCGTCGAACCCGCCGGCCCCGTGATGCCGAATTCGCTCTGCTGCTGCTTGAGACGGCCGAAGGACGACAGGCGGATCGCCCGTTCGAGCTGGGCATCGGCTGGGTTGATCGATACGTGGCTGGCGATCGACCGGAACTTGCCCATCGGATTGGAGAGCAGGTCCTCGTAGCGGGCAACCAGCACCTCGGGACGCGCTGGCGTCGTCCACGATTCGACGTTGCGGCTCCAGGAACTGACCACCTCACGCGCCCCGTTGGCCGGCACGTAGTCCGCGGCAGCCATGATCTCGATCGTGGTGTCGAGCGTCCATCCGAGGTGGGCCGCCAGCGAGCAGGCGACGTCGCGCGGGTCGCGCACCAGATAGACGGCGGCCTTGGTGACGCGGGTATTGATGGTCGGCGTGCCGTTGACGTTGGCCAGCACCAGATGGGTCTTGACGAAGAACGACGAGCGCTCGCGGTCGAGCATGGCCTGCTGGACGCGCGGCCGGGCCGCGGCGACCTGGGGAAAGCTCTCGCGCGCCATGGGGTTCTCGACGAATGGCAGGAAATTCGCCGGCTCGGCCTCCCACTGGGAGTACTTGCCGATGCCGGTGATCTTGATGTCTTCGTCGGCGACCCCCTGCATCACCTCGAGCAGGCTGTGGATGAAGAACCTCAGCCAGGTGTTGCCCGAGCGCGGATAGGAGGCAAGCCAGACGATCCCCTTGCGGGGCGCCGGCGGAGCGGGACGTGGAAAGGATGCAAGTGCCATGACTGCCAGTGCGAAAAGGGTCTGGCGGAGAGGATGGGATTCGAACCCACGATACGGTTTTTGACCGTATACCCGCTTAGCAGGCGGGCGCCTTCGACCACTCGGCCACCTCTCCCTGGCTTCGCAATAGCCGAGCCTGCGCCGTGCGGGCAAGGGAATATCTGAATTTGCCGCCATGTGGGGGCGGGCGGGGGAGCCCCGCTTGTCGCCGCGGACCCCGGCGAATCGCCGAGCAAGCCCGATTTCCACGGTCCGCCAAAGGTTTCGGTTGCCCGGCCCGTCGTGCTTGCGCTAACGCCAGTCCCACCCGAGCACTGCAGATAAAGGCCGAGCCGCCATGAGTGTTGCTGATCCGAAGGCCCCCAAGGGGATCGTCTGGGTCGCCTCCTATCCCAAGTCCGGGAATACCTGGATGCGGGTCTTCCTCTACCATCTGGTCCGGATTGTCGGGGGCCATGAGGGTGACGCCGACGATCTCAACAACCTCCAGCGGATCGGCGGTGCCGAGGCGGGGCGGCTCGATCTCTACGAGCGCTTCCTGGGAAGGGCGGTCGTCGAGGCCCCCTTCGAACAGGTCGCCGCCGCCCGCCCGAGGGTTCAGGCAGCCATTGCGGCCGAAGCCGAGGGAATCGTCTTCAGCAAGACGCACACCGCCCTCGGTGTCGCCGCCGGCGCGCCGACAATCGATTTCGCCTCGACCGCCGGCGCCATCTACGTGGTGCGCAATCCGCTCGACCTCGTCGGCTCGCTGAGCGCCCATTTCGGCTTCACCCTGGACGAAGCCATCGACCGGATGGCCCTGGAAAACTGCGTTTTCACGCCGAGCAGTGCACTGGCGCCCGAGTTCTGGGGCTCGTGGAGCCAGAACGTCGGGAGCTGGACCGGCCAGCAGAACCCAGGAATCCTGCCGGTGCGCTACGAGGACATGCTGTCGATGCCGAAGGCGGTCTTCCGCACGGTGGCGAACTTCGTCGGCCAGCCGGCAACCGACCAGCAGCTGTCGACCGCGATTCGCCTGTCCTCGTTCAAGCGGCTCAAGGACATCGAACGGGAGCGCGGATTCGCCGAGGCGGTTCGCGAAGGCCAGCCGTTCTTCCGCGGCGGCCGGGCCGGCGGTTGGCGCGGGGAACTGTCCAAGGAACAGATTGCCCGGGTCGTGGCCGCCCACCGGGACCAGATGGGCCGAGTCGGCTATCTCACCGACGAACTGGCGCGGCTGGTCAACTGATACGTCGGACGATTCCCGATTGGGACAACGTTTTGCGACTCCCCATGGCGGGCGCCCGGCCGATACAACCTGAGCTAATTGCGATTGATGGGACGGCGGCGGTCCGCGACACCGGCCGGGACCCTGGGTTCTTTACGGGATTTCAACAATTCGGTGCGTCTCACCGGTGTCTCACAATGCCCGCCTTTCGGTTCGTGATTATTTTGCCACGGCGCCGACAAAATGGACACGAACGCCCTGTTTCCAAGCGTTTTCGCATTGCGACGGTATGCCGTTTCGATATGGTGCGACTCGCGAAACGCGGGCACCCCGCGTGACGTGTTGGCAGGCGGATCACCCTGGGGTGGTGGAAATATCCGGGCCAACTCGCGGGGAACGGGACAGTCGAGCGGGCGCTCACAAGACCGGAAACTTCCGGGAGCAACGGCGAGAAAGAACCTGCCCCTTGGAACATGGTTTGGAGGTCAGGATATGAAGCTTAAGACCTTACTTCTCAGCTCCGCCGCCGCTTTTGCGGTCGTTGGTGGCGCTCAGGCGGCCGATCTGTCGGTTGCCGAGCCGGTCGACTACGTCAAGGTTTGCGACGCTTTCGGCGCTGGCTACTGGTACATCCCGGGCACCGACACCTGCATCAAGATCGGTGGCCTGGTCCGTATGGACATCGTCTTCCACAGCAACAAGACCGTTGACTACGTCGGTAGCCACTCGGCCAGCTGGGAATTCGCGACCGAGGCGCATGTGAACGTCACCGCCAAGTCGATGACCGAATATGGCCCGCTCACGGCTTTCATGGAACTGCGTGCCCAGTCGAACAACAACGACAAGTCGAACCATTGGGTGTCCGCTACTGGCGCCGATACTGGTAAGTACGGTGCCTATCTCGACACCGCTTACCTCGAGCTCGGCATGCTCCTGGTCGGCCGTACCGGGTCGGTCTACGACTACTCCGGCGGCTTCAACTGGGATTGGGCGAACTACAACTCCGACTCCGGCGCCGATCAGGTTCGCCTGACCTGGGCGATGAGCGGCTTCGGCATCCAGCTGGCCATCGAAGATCCGCGCGATCGTTGGGGCTCGAGCCTGTCGCAGAGCTACAGCATGCCGAACGTCGTCGGCAACATCTCGTGGTCGCAGGGCAAATGGTCTGCCCAGCTGTCCGGCGGCTTCGCCGAGACCACGTTCGGCAGCGGCTTCGGCGCTCAGATCGGCACGACCATCAAGCTCGACTCCATCGCTCCTGGCGATGCGTTGATGCTGAAGACGGCCTGGGCCCAGAACCAGGTGTGGAGCTTCGCGGCTTCGACCGGCCCGACCGGCGATACGAAGGGTAGCGTGTGGAGCGCGGCTGCGTCGTTCCAGCACTTCTGGTCTCCGATGCTGTCGTCGGCGGTCACCTTCCAGTACTTCAACGAGAGTGGCGCCAACACGGGCAATAACTACAACGCCTACTCGATCGCGGGCAACTTGGTGTGGTCTCCGGTCACCAACTTCTATCGCTGGTGTCGAGGGCGGCTACAGCAAGTACAGCAATGCTTCGACCGGCACCTGGGGCGTCAAGATCCGCTTGCAGCGTAGCTGGTAGTCCGGGCGAGCCGCTAAGGCTCATCTGACGAACTGATCATGGGGACCCGGCGGGGCAATCCGCCGGGTTCCTGCTTTTTGGGCTGGACACGTCCGCCCCGCCTGTTGCCCGGTCCCCCTGCGGCCAAGTTGGCGGGCAAATGCCTTGCGGCGGCGTGTGAGGGTGCCCTCGCGGCCTTCGATCGCCATGATCAAGGCACGAAAAGGCCGTCTTCACGTGCTCCGGATCGCTTGACGGCATGTGGATGAAGATGGCATCCGGTAAGTGGATGTGCGGCCGGCCAAGCGTGGAACCAGGGGCGGGTCTGCGGCGGTCTGCCGCCAGGTGCTGAACGCGGGAAACGTGCGGCATGAACTGGCAGAGGTGGATTCGCCCCGGGCTGGTGACGACGATTCTGGTCGCCGTGATTGCCGTCATTGTCCGAACCGGATCGATCGAGCGTGAGTTGGTGGGCGAGGTCAACGCCAAGCTGACCGCCCAGGGACAGGCGTGGGCAACCGCTGACGCCTCGGCCCGCGACGTCACCATCAAGGGCGTTGCGCCGACACCGGAATCGCAGCAGGCGGCGATCCGCCTGGCACAGACGGCGCCCGGCGTGCACTCGGTGACGGATCGCACCAGCCTTCTGCCGATCGCCGCGCCCTATGTCTGGAACGCGCACCGCACCGGTCGCAAGGTGACGCTGACCGGCTCGGTGCCCTCGGAAGGTTTGCGCGGGTCGCTTCTGGCGGCTGCCAGGCGCGCTTTGCCGCAGGCGGAGATCGTCGACCAGATGGTGCCGGCCCGCGGCGCGCCGGATGCGTTCAGCCCGGCCGTGGCCTTCTCGCTGCTGCGCCTTGCCGACCTCAACGAGGGAACCGTCACGCTGACCGATTCGACGCTTGTCGTTCAGGGCGTGGCGCGCGACGCCCAGGCCTATGCCACGGCACTGAAGGCGATCCACGACGATGTCCCGGCTGGTATCAAGCTGGGGCCGGTCGAGGTCCAGCCAGCGCGTGCCGACCCGTTCGTGTGGTCGGCGAATTTCGACGGTTCATCGGTCGTGCTGGCCGGCTACGTCCCCAACGACGTCGTGCGCGAGGCGCTGGTGGCGGCGGCCAAGGAGACGCTGCCCGGCGTGCCGGTCGACGACCGGGCGGCGATCGCTTCGGGCGATCCGCCGGGTTTCGAAGAGGCGGCGACCTTCGCCCTCACGGCGCTCAACCGGCTGAGCAAGGGCGGGGTGACCCTCGACGGGCTCAAGCTGGACGTCGCCGGCGAGGCCAAGACGGTCGATGACTATGAGGCCGTGCTCGCCAGCCTCGGCGGCTCGCTGCCCCAGGGGATGCAGGTGGTCGACACCGAGATCACGCCGGCGACGGTTTCGCCCTATTTCTGGAAGGCCGAGCGGGTCGACGGTCGTGTGGTGCTCAGCGGTTATGTCCCGAGCCCGCAGAACCGGGCCGAGGTCACGGCGCTGACGCAATCGCTGTTCGCGGGCGTCGCCATCGACCAGAAGGTGCGGATTGCCATCGGTGGACCGCGCATGGACTGGCTGGGTGCCATCAAGTTCGCTCTCGGCCAACTCGCGCAATTGAGCCGCGGCTCGGTCGAACTCGGCGACATGACCTATTCCGTCGCCGGCGAAGCGGCGACCTCAGGCGCCTTCGTCGCACTGACCGACGTGACCGCGCGCACCCTGCCGGCAAGCCTGACCCTGAAGCAGGCCGACATCGTGCCGCCGCATGTGTCGCCCTACGGCTTCGCCGCCGAACGGCAGGGCACCGGCATCGTGCTCAGCGGTGATGTCGCCAGCGCGGTGCAACATCAGCAGATTCTGGACGTGGTCCATCGCAAGTTCGGAGCCGTTGCGGTCGACGATCATCTGACCTTTGCCAGCGGTGCTCCGGACGGCTTTGCCGGCGCCACCGAAGCGGTGCTGCAGGCGCTCAGCCGCCTGTCGGGAGGACGGGCGACGATCGTCGACAGCGCTGTGACGATCACCGGCAATACCTATTATCCTGCGGCGATGGACGAGATTGCCGGGGAGCTCAAGTCGGGATTGCCGGACGGGTTCACGATTGGAGCGGATAGCATCGCCGCGCGGCAGGGCGACCAACCGGTCAGCGCCGACCAGTGCCGCGACCTGATGCAGACCGTGCTCAAGTCGGGCGGCATCGGGTTCGATGGCGGCAAGGCCGAATTGACCGAGGACAGCGAAGGCGTCCTCGACCGCGCCTCGGCGATCATCACACGCTGCCCTGAAGCCGGCGTCGAGGTGGGGGCGCACAGCGATTCGGATGGCTCGGCCTCGCGCAACCGCGACCTGACGCAGTCGCGCGCCGAGACCATTGTCGAGTATCTTGTGGCGGCCGGCGTCCAGCGTGAGCGCCTGACTGCGGTGGGATACGGCGAGACCAAGCCGATCGCCGACAACACGACGGCGGCGGGCAAGGCCGCCAACCGGCGCATCGAGTTCACCTTCAGCGAGCCGGCGGGGTGATGACCATGCTTTTCGTAATCGCAGCCTATTGGCCATTCCTGCTGATCATGCTGCTGATCGGCGCCGCCGTCGGCTGGTGGTACCAGGATCCCCGCGCCGTGGACGATCTCACGGCGTGGCTGGAGCGGGAGCCCGACGAGCCGTGATCTGGCACTTCTTCGAAGTGTGGGCGCTCATGGTTGTGGCGTTCGCCATCGGCTGCCCGCTCGGCGCGGTGACCTACCGGCTGGTCGCCGAGAGCCCCCTTGGCGATCTGCAAGGGGACTTCGCCGACGTGGTCGGCGATCTGGTCGATGGCATCAAGAGCCGACTCGGCATCGGGCCGGTGTGGCGGCCGGAATACCGCCGCCTGATCGAGCGCCACGACGCGGAGGAAAGGCAGGATCACGGCAGCCTCAGGCCCGCAGCCGCCGCTCGGCAGGAGCGTCTGCCTGCCCGGCGGCGTGCCGATGATCAGCGATCGGTCCGGCGAGACGGATGCGGACATATTCGGCGGTACTGAGGCGGCCGAGGACTTTGCGGAGATCCCATCGGGCTCGGTGGACGACTTGGTCGAGAGCGGGGAAGCCGCCATGGCGCGGCCGATGGCGCTGGCCGCGCCACGCAACGGCGTGCCAGACGACCTGCAGCGCATCCGCGGCATCGGCCGGCGGATCGAGCAGCGCCTCAATGCACTCGGCATCTACCATTTCGGACAGATCGCCGCGTGGACCCCGGCTGAGATGCGCTGGGTGGCCCAGCAGCTCGCCTTCCCGGATCGCATCGATCGCGACGACTGGACCGGCCAGGCCATCGTTCTGGCGGCCGGTGGCAATACCGGCTTCGTCAAGTCGGCCAACCGTCGGCGTACGCGACGGCAGGAGCGGGCATTCGCCGAGGTGGCACGACGCGAGGCCGAGGCGGCGAAGCGTGCGGCCAGGGACAACACGATCGCTCCCGAGAGCGGGGAAGTGGGCGAAGAGGACGTGGCCCTCGGAGATGAGGGCGCCGAGGGCGAGAGAAGGACGGACTAGACGGTCTTCTCGGGGTCCGGTGCCTCGGGCGCGGTGACTGCGTCAAGATCGAAGCGCGCTTCCTCGCGCGGCATGACCGCATCGACCGGCGGGCCATTTCCTTCGACGGCGGTGACGAAGGCGGAAATCCGGGCGAGCAGCTGTCCGTAGCGGAGCAGCGGCGCATGTCCCTCGCCGGCGACGGTGACGGTCTCGACCTTGGAATGTTCCTCGGTCATGCGGGCCACGGTCTCGGCCGACAGCATGTCGGAATTCTCGCCGCGGATGGAGAGGATCGGGATCGGCCTGAGCGCGCGGAATTCCTCCCACATCGCCGGCAGGGGCTGGTCCAGTTCGAGGCCGTCGAAGGCCTGGGCCAGCTTGGCGTCGTAGGCGCCGACCGGCCCGTCGCCCTCATCGTTGAAGGTCAGGCGGGCATAGTAGTCCCAGTCAACGTCGCGCCAGGCCGGGAAGCCGGCGCCGTGGATGCGCTTCAGCAGATGGGCGGCATCGGCCCAGTCGTCGGGCAGCGGCGTGCGCCCGGCATAGGTCTTGATGCGGGCCAGGCCCTGCACTTCGATGACCGGCCCGACATCGTTGAGCACCAGGCCGGCGACGGTGGCCGGCCGCGCCAGCCCCATCAGCATGCCGATGATGCCGCCGCGCGAGGTGCCGACGACCACGGCGCGGGGAATGTTGAGCGCGGCCATGCCGTCGAGCACGTCGTTCATCTCGGTGAGCGGGTTGTAGCTCTCAGCGCTCGCTGCCCATTGCGACCGGCCGCGGCCGCGATAGTCGAACGCGACCACCCGGCGCGGCCGGTGGCGGTGGGCCGACAGGTGGACGGCAAGCTCGTGGAAATCGCGGCTGTCGCGCGTGAAACCGGCCAGGCAGACGACGGGCAGCCAGGGTGACAGCGGATTGCCGTAGTCGCGGGCCGACAGCTTGAGGCCGTCGGAACTCGTGTAGATCGCCTCGCGGAAGGTCGGCTGAACCGGCGCTTCGCTCTCTTCGCTGGCGTCGGGGGGACTGTCTGGGCGGGGTTTGCGGGCCATGGGGCGATATCAGCCGGCACCCCGGCCGGCGTCAACCGGCTGACTTGCCCCGCTTAAGGTCGGCCTCGATGACCAGTGCCGGCTGGCCGAGGCGGGCGCGGTAGACTTGCAGGTTCTCCATGATGCGCTGGACGTAGTTGCGCGTCTCGGTGAAGGGAATCATCTCGATCCAGTCGACGACGTCGACCTTGGGGTCGCGCGGATCGCCGTGCTGCTTGACCCATTGGGCGACGCGGCTGGCGCCGGCGTTGTAGGCGGCGAAGGTCATCACGTAGGAACCGCCGAAATCATCGACCAGCGCGCCGAGATGGGCGGCGCCGAGCGTGGCGTTGTAGGCGGGGTCCGAGGTGAGCCGCGCCTGGGAATAGGGAAGCCCGAGCGACTTGGCGACGGTGCGGGCCGTCGCCGGCATCAGTTGCAGGAGCCCGCGGGCGCCGGCCCGGCTGATCGCCTCCGAATTGAAGGCGCTTTCCTGCCGGGCGATGGCGTAGACGACCGATTTCTCGACGTTCGGCATCTTGGCTGAAGCCGGGATCGCTTCGGTCGGAAAAGCCAGCGCTTCCACCGGCATGCCGCGCACGGCCGCCGTCTTCCCGATCTGCAGGGCGATCTGGTATTCGCCGTTCTGGTCGGCCATGGCGGCGAGCAAAGCGATCTCCGCCGGGTCGTTCAGCGTGTCGGCCAGCGAACGATAGAACAGCCCGACACTGTTGGTCCGTCCGGCGGCGGTGAGGTGCTGGATGACCTTGACCAGCTCGCGGTTGGCGAAGCGGTCGCGCGTGGCGCCATCGGGGACGGGGAGCTGCGACAGGGGCAGCTTGGTGTTGCCCAGGCGGGCCAGCGCCAGTTGGCCGTAGAAGGTGGTCGGATAGGCGCCGGCACGGCGGAAGTGGCCGGCGGCTGTGGCCTTGTCGCCGGCGGCGGCTGCGGCGCGGCCCATCCAGTATTCGGCGCGCGACAGGCTGAGCGGCATGCTCGATATCGCGGCGATTTCAGCGAAATGCTTGGCCGCGGTCGCCGGGTCGTGGAGGAACTCGAGCGCGTACCAGCCGGCGTGGAACTCGGCCTCGGCGCGGAAGGTGGCCGATTCGGCCGAATGGCCGGCGGCGATCTGGTAGGCGAGCTTGGCCTTGCCATCCTCGATCAAGGCGCGGGAGATCAGGCGGCGCTCGATCCACCAATCGTCGGGCGCGACCAGCTTGGCGGCATCGTGGGGCGCTGACAGCAGCAGGCTGGCGGCATCATCGATCTTGTCGGCGCGGCGCAGCGCCTGAATGCGCGAATAGAGGGCAAGCGGATCATTGCGGACAGACTGCGGCAGGGCGGTCAGCTCGCGGTAGGCGGTCTTGCGCTTCTTGATCGTCGAGGTGACCGCCTTGGCCAGCGCCACCTGGTCCTTGCCGAGCAGGGCAGCGACGCGCAGGGCATCGTCCGAATTGCCGTCGTAGAGCAGCCGGTCCATGCGGGCCTTGTGATCGGCGGCGGTCAGCATGTCGCCGAACTCGGAGAGGACGGTCTTCTCGTCCGACTGCGAGCAATCCTCGTTGCGCCAGAAGTTGCGGATGAGCGTGGCCGCGTCCTTCTGCCGGCCGCTGGCGACATAGGCTTCGGCGAGCTTGATGGTCGCGCCATCGGTGATCGGCGCGGAACCGCCGAGCGCCTTGATGGCATCGGCCGGCGCCGGCTTCTCGCGGACGACCGCCTGCTCGTAGCGGATGCGCAGCAGGGTCTGCCCCGGCCAGCCGTTGAGCTTGTTCAAAACGGCCAGGATGCGCGAAGAGGGCACGGCATCACTGCCGCTGGTGGCGACCAGCCAGTCGACGATCTTGATGTCGACCGGGTCGGGCAGGGCATAGGCGGCGACCGTGGCGGCCGCCGGGTCGCCATTGTCGAGGAGCTTCAATGCAAGCTTGAGCCCGGCGGAGTTGAGGGCCGCCGGCGCCGACGGGGCGGGTGCGGGAATCGGCGGCGCTTCCACCGACGCGGCATCGCCCGCCTGGGGTGCGTCGCTGTCCTCGCTCGCCCGACCCTCGTCGGGTGCGTCGGCGATGAGCGCGGCGATGGGGTCGTCGGGGGCCGCGGCTGCCTGATCGGGTGCGGCAGCCGACACGGAGACCGCTCCGGGCGCCACCGGTGGCCTGAGGCTCGGCACCGGCACATGGACGGCGGCGGGGGCAGCCTTCTTGCTGGCGGCCAGCGCTTCGGGCGCCGCGGCCACAAAGACAAGCGCCAGCGTCGCCAGCGTGCCTGCTGCGGCTGACGCCAACCAGCGACCGGTCGTGCCGGCTGCGGCAGTCATCATGGTCTCGTCGTCCTCGGTGTCGCCCTCGGTGCGGGGACGTGCGCCCCACGTGCTCTCTGTCCGAGAAGGTCCATTGCCTTGCTGAAAGAAGCTATTGTGCCATAGTGAACGATTGCTTGACGACCGTGCTTTCTTGCCCACAAGAGGGGCAGGGACTATGGTCGCCCAAAGGATTTAAACCGCCGAGTTTGACCATAATTCGGCCGCCGGAAGTGGATTTTCATGTTCACAGGATCAATCACTGCCCTGGTGACGCCGATGCGCGACGGCCGCTTCGACGAAGAAGCGTTTCGCGGCTTCGTCGACTGGCAGGTCAGCGAGGGGACGCACGGCCTGGTGCCGGTTGGCACGACGGGTGAGAGCCCGACGCTCAGCCACGAAGAGCACAAGCGCGTCGTCCAGGTCTGCATCGAGGTCGCCGGCGGTCGCGTGCCGGTGATCGCCGGTGCCGGCTCCAACAACACGATCGAGGCGATCGAGCTCGCCCGCTTCGCCGAAAAGGCCGGGGCGGATGGCCTGCTGGTGGTGACGCCCTACTACAACAAGCCCAGCCAGGAAGGGCTCTACCAGCACTACAAGGCGATCAACGACGCGGTCGGCATCCCGATCATCATCTACAACATCCCGCCGCGCTCGGTGATCGACATGAGCGTCGAGACGATGGCGCGCCTGTTCGAACTGAAGAACATCGCCGGCGTCAAGGACGCCACCGCCAAGATCGACCGCATCAGCCTGCAACGGCAAGCCATGGGGCCGGAGTTCAACCAGCTCTCCGGCGAAGACGCCACGGCGCTTGCCGTGATGGCCCATGGTGGCCACGGCTGCATCTCGGTCACCTCGAATGTCGCGCCCAAGGCTCAGTCCGAGTTCCAGGAGGCCTGCCTGGCGGGTGATTTCGCCAAGGCCCTGCAATACCAGGACCGGATGATGCCGCTGCACAAGGCGTTGTTCCTGGAGCCCAACCCGGCCGGCGCCAAGTATGCGCTGTCGCTGCTCGGGCGGATGGGCGAGGAGCTGCGCCTGCCGCTGGTGACGGTGACGGAGAACGCGCGCACCGAGATCCGTGCGGCCATGGTGCACGCCGGCCTGACGAACTGATCCGATGACTGCCAAGAAGGACAAGGCGCCGAACCGGAATGCGGCGGTCAACCGGCGTGCGCGCTTCCAATACGAGATTGGCCAGACCTACGAGGCCGGCATCGCGCTCAGCGGCACCGAGGTGAAGTCGCTGCGCGAAGGTCGTTCCAATATCGCCGACGCCTATGCCGGCGAGCGGGGCGGCGAGATGTGGCTCTACAACGCCTACATCCCCGAATACCTGCAGGCGAACCGCTTCAATCACGAGACCCGGCGGCCGCGCAAGCTGCTGCTGCACAAGCGCGAGATCGGCCGGCTGGTCGGCGCCGTCGACCGCGAGGGCATGACCGTCGTGCCGCTCAGGATCTTCTTCAACGATCGCGGGCGGGCAAAGGTCGAGCTGGCGGTGGCGCGGGGCAAGAAGCTGCACGACAAGCGCGAGACGTCGAAACAGCGCGACTGGGGCCGCGAGAAGGCCCGGCTGTTGCGCGACAAGGGCTGATGTCCGTGGATGATGGGGTCGCCGCGCAGATATGCCTGCGCGATGCCTGGCCGGCGCCGGAGACGGCCGAATGCGACGGTTGGCAGCTCCGCGCCGGCAAGGGCGGCTACAATCGCGCCAACTCGGTGTGGACCGGCCGTTTCACCGGCGATCCGGCCGGCAGCGATCGCGCGGGCCGAGGCCTTCTACCGCGAACGCGGCCTCAGCCCACGCTTCCAGATGCTCGCTATCGCGCGGCCCGCCGGCCTCGACGCCGACTTGGCTGAACGAGGCTACCAGCGTGCGCTCTCCTGCTCGGACATGGCCAAGACGGCGGCGTCCTGCGCCATGCCGGCGGACGTGTCGGTGAGCGAAGATCCCACGGCAGACTGGCTGGACCTATACGGCTCCGATCAACCGGCACAAAAAGCAGCGGAATTGCCGCTCATCCTGGCGAAACTGCCGGCCCGGCGCGGTTTCATCCTCTGCCGTCGCGATGGTGCGCCCGCCGGTGTCGCCCTGGTGAGCCGCGTTGGCGCGGACGCAGCGATCGACTGCGTGCTGACGCATCCGGCGGTCCGCCGGAGCGGCGTGGCGCTGTCGGTGATGAGAGGCGCCGAGGCCTGGGCGGCGAGCCAAGGCGTGCGCCGCCTGGTGCTCTCGGTGGTCGACGAAAATGCCGGTGCGGTCGCGCTCTATCGCGGCCTCGGCTACGCCAAGCTTGCCGGCTACCACTACCGCGTGGCGGGGAGCTGACCGGCGTCGGTTGCTGGCGTCGCCGGCTGCTGGCGGAAGAAGCGCACGGCATTGGCCAGCGCCGCCGCGCCGTAGACCGTGGAAAAGGCCACCTGCACGACGGAGCCGACCAGCAGGCCATAGGTTCCCCAACCGATGGTGCTCACCAGGATCAGTGCCTGGATACGCCAGACCGAACGCTGATGGCGGGCGGCGACCGCCAGCACCGTGCCGACGATGGCGAGCAGGTCGGCCGGGCCGGACCAGAAGACCCAGCCGATGACCACGGCGAGCGGGTAGAAGAGCCAGTAGGCGATGCGTGCCGCGCGCCGTTCGGAGAAGGCCGCGACGACATCCGACACCATGTAGAACGCCGAGAGTGCTGCCCCCACCGGCGCGGCCAGAATCACATAGTGGACGATGACCGGGACCAGGCCGGTGATGTCGGTGATGAGGAAGCGCAGGCGGGCGCGGGCGAAAGTCGACAGGACCAGAAGCCCGAATCCGACGCCGCCAACCCACTGGGCAAGAATGCTTGTTTCCGGCATCTGGGATCGGGTGTTCCCGCTACCCGCGCGAACAAGCGGCCATGGCGACCGCGGCGCGCTTGTAGCAGGCGGGAGCAGCTGCAGCGATTGACAGAGCGCAAAAACGGGCTGCGACCGATTGCGCGAGGCGAGTGCCTTGGCGCGAGCCCACCGCTCTTAGGGAGCGCTGCCTGCGGCGAGGTGGTCGGCGATCTGCGTGAACACCGCCCGGAACATCGCCTCGGTGAGCACACCGGTGTTCGTGTTGTAGCGGGAGCAATGGTAGCTGTCGAAGAGGGTCAGGCCCGGCCGCACGGCGTGGGACGCACCATGGCCGAAGGCGACCGCGCTGCGTTTCAGGCCGAGGGCCGTGGCGGTGCTGTCATGGGCGATGCGCCCGAGAGCCAGGATGGCGGAAAGGCGCGGCATGGCCGCGATGGTCGTCACCAGGAACGGCCGGCAGGTCCTGATCTCGGCCGTCTCCGGCTTGTTGGCCGGTGGCACGCAGCGCACGGCGTTGGTGATGGCGGCATCGCGGAGCGTCAGGCCATCGTCTGGCCGCGCCTCATAAGTACCTGATGCGAAACCGAAATCGATCAATGTCCGGTAGAGGAGGTCGCCGGCATAATCACCCGTGAAGGGCCGGCCGGAACGGTTGGCACCGCGCAGGCCCGGCGCGAGGCCAACGACCAGCAGGCGCGCGTCCATCCCGCCGAAGGTGGGGACGGGCGCGTTGTGCCAATCGGGCTCGCGCGCCCGCCATTCCTCACGGAAGGCGACCAGCCGTGGGCAGAGCGGGCAGTCGCGGCCCGGCGTCGTCATGTCCATGCCGGAACGGCGGCCTCAGATGGCGTCGTCGCTTTCGAACTCGTCATCGGCGAAGGCAGCCGGCTGGCTACGTTCGGCCTGACGCTGGGCCCGCTCGGACGGGTCACGCCCGATCTTCGACTGCATCGATTGGAGGTCGACGAAGTGGTCGGCCTGCCGGCGCAGCTCGTCGGCGATCATCGGCGGCTGGCTCACCAGCGTGGAGATGACGCTGACCTTGCGGCCCCGGCGCTGCACGGCCTCGACCATGGAGCGGAAATCGCCGTCGCCGGAGAACAGGACGAAATGGTCGACGTACTCCACCATCTCCATGACATGGACAGCGAGCTCGATGTCCATGTTGCCCTTGATCTTGCGCCGGCCGGTGGAGTCGACGAATTCCTTGGTCGGTTTGGTGACCACAGTATAGCCGTTGTAGTCGAGCCAATCGATCAAGGGACGGATCGAGGAATACTCCTGTTCTTCCGCCAGCGCCGTGTAGTAATAGGCGCGAAGCAGGTAGCCCTTCGATTGGAACTCCAGCAAAAGCTTCTTGTAGTCAATGTCGAATCCAAGCGCCTTCGCCGTCGCGTACAGGTTGGCTCCGTCTATGAAGAGCGCGATTTTCTCGCGAGGGTCAAACATCTTTTTGTCTATTGCCTTCAGTTGTCGCCACGATCTCAAACAGAGCGTGATCTTCAGGGTGCAATGTTGTGCGACAGAGATCGCGAGCGCCGTACAAACCGCCGGTCTCGCCGGTCGCAATTCCTGTCAATACAGGCACAACTTAGCACATTTGGAGCAGATTCTCCGTCAGTCCAGGGGTAGGGCGGTCGGGCGGCCGCCGGCCGGCGCGCGGTGCGGCCCGGGCTTGCGGCCAAATTCCTTGCTTTTGGCGGGCGGGCGGCCTATATGCCGCCCACACCCCAATCAGGAGATAGCCGATGGCGCGCGTCACGGTAGAGGATTGCGTCGACAAGGTTGAGAATCGATTCGAGCTGGTGCTGTTGGCCAGCCACCGGGCGCGCATGATTTCCAGCGGTTCGCCGCTCACCGTCGACCGCGACAACGACAAGAACCCGGTGGTCGCGCTGAGGGAGATCGCCGATCAGACGGTGGCGCCGGAGGATCTCAAGGAAGACCTCATCCATTCCATGCAGAAGTACGTCGAGGTCGACGAGCCCGAGGCCGAGCCGGTGCCGATGATCGCCTCGACTGCCGCGACGGCGGCCGGCGACGACACCGATGTCGCCTTCGACCGCATGTCGGAGGAGGAACTGCTGCGCGGCCTGGAGAGCATGGTTCCGCCCGACAAGACCGAGGAATTCTGAGCCGGCCCAAGGGTGTGCTGACGGTCCTGGCAACCAAAACTTTCCCTATACTATATACGGTAGAGAGACACCGGAGCCTGCCGGTCAGCGGCAGGCGGTGCCTGTGCCGGGCTAATGCGCCATGATGCGCCAGTACGAGTTGGTTGAACGGGTTACGCGTTACAACCCGAACGCCGACGAGAACTTGCTGAACAAGGCTTACGTCTATGCCATGCAGAAGCATGGCACGCAGACGCGCGCCAATGGCGACCCCTATTTCTCCCATCCGCTCGAGGTCGCCGGCATCCTGACCGACCTCAAGCTCGACGATGCCACCATCGCCGTTGCCCTGCTGCACGACACCATCGAGGACACCGACGCCACCCGCGCCGAGATCGACCAGATGTTCGGCGAGGAGATCGGGCGGCTGGTCGAGGGCCTGACCAAGATCAGCAAGCTCGACCTGGTGTCGAAGCGGGCCGAGCAGGCGGAGAACCTGCGCAAGCTGCTGCTCGCCATTTCCTCCGACATCCGCGTGCTGCTGGTGAAGCTCGCCGACCGGCTGCACAACATGCGCACGCTGCAGTTCATGTCGCCGGAGGCGCGCAGCCGGATCGCCCAGGAGACGCTCGACATCTATGCGCCGCTGGCCGGCCGCATGGGCATGCACGACATGCGCGAGGAGATGGAAGACCTGGCCTTCCGCACCCTCAATCCCGACGCCTATGCGACCATCGAGCGCCGCCTCAAGGAGTTCCGCGCGCACAACCGCACGTTGACCGAGAACATCGAGCGCGAACTGACCGAGAAGCTGGCTGCTGCCGGCATCAAGGCGGAAGTCAAAGGGCGGGAGAAGAGCCCCTATTCGATCTTCCGCAAGATGGAGCGCAAGGCCATCAGCTTCGAGCAGCTCTCCGACATTCTGGGCTTCCGCGTCATCGTCGGCTCGGTCGGCGAGTGCTACGCGGCGCTGGGCGTCGTGCACACGACCTGGCCGACGGTGCCGGGGCGCTTCAAGGACTACATCTCGACGCCCAAGCAGAACGACTACCGCTCGATCCACACGACGATCATCGGTCCCGGCAGCCAGCGTGTCGAATTGCAGATGCGTACCGCCGGGATGCACCGCATCGCCGAATACGGCATCGCCGCGCATGCGCTCTACAAGGACGGCGTGGCGCCGGCCAGGCCGAAGGCCAACGGCAATGGCGCGGCGCAGCCCAATGGCGGCAAGGACGGCAACGGCGCCGGCTCGATGCTGACCGGGTTCAACGAGGAAATCCACGCCTATGAATGGCTGCGGCGGACGATCGAGATGCTCGCCGAGGGCGATACGCCGGAAGAGTTTCTCGAGCACACCAAGCTCGAGCTGTTCCAGGACCAGGTGTTCTGCTTCACGCCCAAGGGGCGGCTGATCGCGCTGCCGCGCGGGGCGACGCCGATCGACTTCGCCTATGCGGTGCACACCGACATCGGCGACACCACGGTAGGCGCCAAGATCAACGGCCGCACCATGCCGCTGATGACGGCGCTCAGGAACGGCGACGAAGTGGAGATCCTGCGCTCCAAGGCGCAGGTGCCGCCGCCGGCGTGGGAATCCATGGTGGTCACCGGCAAGGCGCGTTCGGCGATCCGCCGGGCGACGCGCGCGGCGGTGCGCAAGCAGTATGCCGGCCTCGGCCGCCAGATCGTCGAGCGGGCCTTTGCCCGCGCCGAACGGGCCTATTCGGAGAAGCTGATCGAGGCGGCCCTGCCGCGCCTGGCACAGAGCAACGTGGAAGACATGCTGGCCGCGGTCGGGCGCGGCGAGATTCCCTCGGAGAACGTGCTGAAGGCGGTCTATCCGGACCACAAGGAGGTGCGCCCGGCGCGTCGCAAGTCGACGACCGAGGAGGGCGGCTGGTTCGGCCTCAAGCGCGGTTCGGGCATGAAGTTCCGGGTGCCCGGCCTGTCGCGCAAGCACCCGGCGGCCGAGCGCAGCGACCGCGGCCCGGCCATCCCCATCCGCGGCATCCATGGCGAAATGCCGGTGCGCTTCGCCGAGGGCGGTGCGATCCCGGGCGAGCGCATCGTCGGCATCACGACGCCGGGCGAGGGGATCACCATCTATCCGATCGAGTCTCCGGCGCTGAAGGCGTTTGACGACGAGCCGGAGCGGTGGCTGGACGTGCGCTGGGACGTGGACGAGGCCTATCCGTCCCGTTTCCCGGTGCGCGTCGAGGTGACTGCCATCAACGAACCCGGCACGCTGGCGCAGATTGCCCAGGTCACGGCAGACAACGAGGCCAACATCACCAATGTCAGGATGGCCCCGTCGGCGCCCGATTTCATGGTCATGGTGTTCGACATGGAAGTCTTCGACGTCAAGCACCTCAACCGGCTGATCGCGCAGTTGCGCGCCCGGCCGATCGTCAGCAGCGTCGTGCGGGTCCATGGCTAGGCGGCGCGCGCTGAGGTCACGCCGCATGGCCGGCGGCGAGCGCTGAAGGGGGCGAGGCGTCATGCTGTTCCGCCGCCGCGAGAGCCAGAGCCTGATGGCGCGCCTGCGCACCGCGCTGTGGCCGCGGCATAGCTGGTCGCGCTCGGCGCGCTACTTCGGCAAGCGTGTGCTCAGGCTCTCCGGCTCGCCGCATGCGGTGGCGGCCGGCGTCGCGGCCGGCGTGTTCGCCTCCTTCACGCCCTTCGTCGGCCTGCACTTCATCCTCAGCTTCATCTTCGCCTTCGTTGTCGGCGGCAACATGCTGGCCGCCGGCATCGGCACCTTCGTCGGCAACCCGGTGACCTTTCCATTCATCTGGGCGTCGACCTACAGCCTCGGCAGTCACATTCTCGGCCAGAGCAACGCGCTCGCCCTGCACGAGATCCACTACGCGCTCGTACACAGGTCGTTCGAGGTGCTGTGGCCGATCCTGGCGCCGATGTTGGTGGGCGCGGTGCCCATCGGCCTGCCGATCGCCGTGGCCTTCTATGTCGTTGCGTTCTTCGCCGTGCGCGCCTTTCGCGACCTGCGCCGCGAGCGGCTCGACGCCCGGCGGCGCGAGTCGATGGGTGCGGTATCCCCAGCCAAGGAGATGGACGAAGCATGACCAGGGATCTCAGGCTCGGGGTCAACATCGACCACGTTGCCACCATTCGCAACGCCCGCGGCGGCGACCACCCCGACCCGCTGCGCGCGGCGGCGATCGCCGCCGCTGCCGGCGCCGACGGCATCACGGCCCACCTGCGCGAGGATCGCCGGCACATCGGCGACCGCGACATCGAGCGCCTGCGCCACGCGATCGCACTGCCGCTCAACCTGGAGATGGCGGCGACCGAGGAGATGCTGGCGGTCGCGCTCAGGCATCGGCCGCATGCCGCCTGCATCGTGCCGGAACGGCGCGAGGAACGCACCACCGAGGGCGGCATCGACGCCGCCGGCCAGCAGGCGCGGCTGAAGCCCATCGTCCAGGCGCTCGGCGAGGCGGGCGTGCGCGTGTCGCTGTTCATCGAAGCTTCGCCGCGCCAGCTCGATGCCGCCGTGGCGCTCGGTGCGCCGGTGGTCGAGCTCCATACCGGCGCCTATTGCGAGGCGTGGTTCTCCGGCCCTGACGCCTTCGAGATGGAGCGGGCGCGCATCGCGGAGGCCGCCACCTATGCCGCCAGCCTCGGCCTCGAGGTCCACGCCGGCCACGGCCTGACCTATGACAGCGTCAAGCCGATCGCCGCCATGCCGGAGATCCGCGAGCTCAACAT
Organism: uncultured Alphaproteobacteria bacterium; assembly: GCA_963830205.1. Classification (GTDB taxonomy): domain Bacteria; phylum Pseudomonadota; class Alphaproteobacteria; order Rhizobiales; family Kaistiaceae; genus CAVSRC01. The sequence goes on from CAWHLP010000015.1 coordinate 113,817, forward strand.
CGGCCATTTCCTCATCGGCGAGGCGATCTTCATCGGCCTCGAGGAGAGCATCCGCACCATGCGCCGGCTGATGGACGAGGCGCGCGCGGCGGCCGAGGCCGGCGAGGGGGCGTTGCCGGCATGATCGTCGGCATCGGCAACGATACCATCGACATTCGTCGGGTGGAGAAGGTGATCGAGCGCCACGGCGAGCGCTTCACGACCCGCGTCTTCACCGAGATCGAGCAGCGCAAGTCGGACCGGCGGCGCCTGCGCGCGGCCTCCTATGCGAAGCGCTTCGCCGCCAAGGAGGCGTGCTCCAAGGCGCTCGGCACCGGCATCCGCGGAGGCGTGTTCTGGCGCGACATGGGCGTGGTCAACCTGCCTTCGGGTAAGCCGACCATGGTGCTCACCGGCGGTGCCGCCGACCGCCTGGCACGCCTGATCCCGGCCGGACACCGGCCGGCAATCCACCTGACCATCACGGACGACTTTCCGCTCGCCCAGGCCCTGGTCATCATCGAGGCGGTGCCGGAGACGGCACCATAACGCTGCCAAGGTTGGCGTTGCGCCGTTCCCAGCGAGCCGGTATTACCGGCCGGCCGGGGCCGGACAAACGGAACAGGGACAATGAGCGTGGCATCGGAAAAGAAAGCCGACGGTGGCCTGGGTGAGACCGTCAAGATCATCATTCAGGCGCTGGTTCTGGCGCTGGTGGTGCGCACCTTCCTGTATCAGCCGTTCAACATTCCATCGGGGTCGATGGAGAACACGCTGTTGATCGGCGACTACCTGTTCGTCTCCAAGTTCTCCTACGGCTATTCGCGCTTCTCGCTGCCCTTCAGCCCACACCTGTTCGACGGCCGCATCTGGTCGGCGCCGCCGAAGCGGGGCGACATCGTCGTCTTCAAGCTGCCGCGCGACGAATCCACCGACTACATCAAGCGGGTCATCGGCCTGCCCGGCGACAAGATCCAGGTGGAGCACTCGGTGCTTTACATCAACGGCCAGGCGGTGCCGCGCGAGCAGATCGGCCCGGTCACCCTCGACGGGGTGCAGTACACCCAGTACCAGGAGACGCTGCCCAATGGCGTCAAGTACAAGGTGCTCGACCGTGAGCCGGACGGCCTGCTGGACAACACCCAGGTCTTCGAGGTGCCGCCCGACCACTATTTCATGATGGGCGACAACCGCGACAATTCCACCGACAGCCGCGTGCCGCCGACCGCCGGCGGCGTCGGCTATGTGCCGTTCGAGAACCTGGTCGGCCGCGCCGATATCCTCTTCTTCTCGGTCAAGGAGGGCGAGCCGGTGCTGGCCTTCTGGAAGTGGCCGTGGACGGTCCGCTGGGATCGCATGTTCAAGCTCCTATGACGGTTGAGGGCGCTCTCCTCGACGCCCTCGAGCGCCGGGCGGACTACCGCTTCGGGGACCGCAGCCTGCTCACCACGGCGCTGACCCATGCCAGTGCCGTGGGCGACGCCCGCGTCGCCACCGGCGACACCTATCAGCGGCTGGAATTCCTCGGCGACCGGGTGCTCGGCCTGGTGGTGGCCGGGATGCTCCTGGAAGCCTTTCCCGAGGCGACCGAAGGCGAACTGTCGTCGCGGCTCGCCGACCTGGTGCGCAAGGAAACCTGCGCCGAGGTGGCGAGCGAACTCGACATCGGCGATGCGGTGGTCTTTGGCGGCAACCGGGCGCAGCAGCGCGCGCTGCTCACCGTCAACGTGCTCGGCGACGTGTGCGAGGCGCTGATCGCAGCGATCTATCTCGATGGCGGCTTTGCCGCGGCCAAGAGGTTCGTCGAAGGGCAGTGGCGCGAGCGCATGCTGGAGGCGCCGGTCGGCGGCCACAACGCCAAGTCGGCCTTGCAGGAATGGGCGCAGGCCAGGGGCCACGGCACGCCGACCTATGAGATCGCCGAGCGCACCGGCCCCGACCATGCGCCGACCTTCGTCATTGCCGTGCGCATGGGCGAGCTGGAGCCTGGTCGCGGCGAGGGGCGCAATCGGCGCGAGGCGGAGCAGGCGGCGGCGACCGCCGTGCTCCTGCGGGAGGGCATATGGCCGAAGACGCGGTGAGCGGGCCTGCGGCCGAGGCAGCCGGGACTCGCTGCGGCTTCGTCGCGCTCATCGGCGCGCCCAATGCCGGCAAGTCGACGCTGGTCAACCGGCTGGTCGGCACCAAGGTTTCCATCGTCAGCCACAAGGTGCAGACGACCCGCTCGATGGTGCGCGGCATCGCCATGACCGGCGCCGCGCAGATCGTCTTTGTCGATACGCCCGGCATCTTCAAGCCCAAGCGCCGGCTCGACCGGGCAATGGTCGACACCGCCTGGGGCGGGGCGCGCGATGCCGATATCGTGGCGCTGCTCATCGACGCCGCCAAGGGCATCGATGATGAGGCCGCGGCGCTGCTGTCCCGGCTTAGCGACGTCAACCATCCGAAGCTGCTGCTCCTCAACAAGATCGACACGGTGAGACGCGAGAGCCTGCTGGCGCTGGCTGCCGCCGCGAACGAGGCGGTGCGCTTCGAGCGCACCTTCATGGTCTCGGCGCTCAACGGGGACGGGCTCGACGATTTCATGGCCTTCCTCGCGGAGGCCGTTCCGCCGGGGCCGTTCCTCTATCCGGAGGACGAGGTCAGTGACATCCCGCTGCGCCAGCTCGCCGCCGAGATCACCCGCGAGAAGCTGTTCGAGCGGTTGCACCAGGAGCTGCCCTATCACGCCACCGTCGAGACCGAGGCGTGGACCGACCAGAAGAACGGCTCGGCGCGCGTCGAGCAGACGATCTACGTGGAGCGCGACAGCCAGAAGAAGATCGTCATCGGCAAGGGCGGCGCCACCATCAAGGCGATCTCCATGGCGGCGCGCAAGGAGATCGCCGAGATCGCCGAGAAGCCGGTCCACCTCTTCCTCTTCGTCAAGGTGCGCGAGAACTGGGCCGACGACCCGGAACGCTACCGCGCCATGGGGATCGAGTTCCCGAAAGGGTGAGCGCCCGCCCGATTCGGCGCTAGACTTGCTCCCATGCAGTGGTCGGACGAAGGCATCATCATCGGCACCCGCCGGCACGGCGAGACGAGCCTGATCATCGAGCTGATGACGCCGGCGCACGGCCGCCATCTGGGGCTGGTGCGCGGCGGGCGTTCGCGCCGCCAGCAGCCGATCCTGCAGCCGGGCAATTCGGTCTCCGCCACCTGGCGGGCGCGGCTCGACGAGCATCTCGGCACCTATACCGTCGAGCCCACCACCCAACGCGCCGCGCGGCTGATCGAGAGCGCCGCCGGGCTCTACGGCATCCAGACGCTCGGCGGCCTGTTGCGCCTGCTTCCCGAACGCGACCCGCATCAGCGCCTCTACGACGGGCTTCTCTCCATCCTCGACTGGTTCGGCGAGCCGCTGGTGGCCGGCGCGCTGATCGCGCGCTTCGAGCTCGGCCTGCTCGACGATCTCGGCTTCGGCCTCGACCTCGAACGCTGCGCGGCGACGGGAACCAATGACGACCTCGCTTATGTCTCGCCGAAGTCGGGGCGGGCGGTGAGCCGCTCCGCCGGCGAGCCCTATGGCAGCCGGCTGCTCAAGCTGCCGCACTTCCTGCTGGAGCCGGCCTCTGCCCAGCCGGCCGACCCGGGCGAACTGGCGCAGGCCTTCGCGCTCACCGGCTATTTCCTCGCCCGCCACGTCTTCGAGCCGCGCGGGATCGAGCCGCCGGAGGCGCGCGAGCGCTTCATCGCGCTGCTGGCCAAGAGTGGTGAACGTATCTCCTCAATGAGGAGGGAACCGTGGACGATCTGAAGAGGATCAGCGAACGCCGCAAGGCGGCGCACAAGCGCCTGCTGCAACTGGATTCCAAGGTCTACAAGGCCTTCCTCGCCATGGAAGAGGCCGCCTTCGGCGACGCAGCGCTTGCCCAAGAAGACCAAGGAGCTGATCGCCGTCGGCATCTCCGTGGTGATCGATTGCGAGTCCTGCATGCAGTGGCATATCGAGCAGGCGGCGAAGGCCGGGGCGACCCACGCGGAAATCCTGGAAGCCGTGGAAGTCGGTATCGAAATGGGTGGTGGCCCGGCGACGGTGTCCGCCCGGTTCGCGCTCGAGGTGATGGACAGCGTGCTCAAACCGGCTTGAGGCTGGCCGCGCCTCGCGGTGTTCAACGCCGCGCAAAAGCTTGAATCCCAAGGGTTTGACCGCTAGGCCGGTACCATGGCCAAGCACCTGATTCCGCCCGGCGGCGGCGATATCGAACCCGTCAACCTGCGCCAGGCTCTGGAAGAGCGCTACCTCGCTTATGCGCTCTCCACCATCACCAACCGGGCGCTGCCCGACCTCCGCGACGGGCTGAAGCCGGTGCACCGGCGCATCCTCTACGGCATGCGCCAGCTCAGGCTCGACCCCGGCGGCGGCTTCAAGAAATCGGCCAAGATCGTCGGCGACGTGATGGGCGGCTTCCACCCGCATGGCGACCAGGCGATCTACGACGCGCTGGTGCGGCTGGCGCAGGATTTCGCCTCGCGCTACCCGCTGGTCGACGGCCAGGGCAATTTCGGCAATATCGACGGCGATAGCGCCGCGGCCATGCGCTACACCGAGGCGCGCATGACCGAGGTGGCGCGGCTCCTGCTCGACGGCATCGACGAGGACTCTGTCGACTTCCGCCCGACGTATGACGGCTCGGACAAGGAGCCGGTCGTGCTGCCCGGCGCCTTCCCCAACCTGCTCGCCAACGGCGCCTCGGGCATCGCGGTCGGCATGGCGACCAACATCCCGCCGCACAACGCCGCCGAGCTTTGCGACGCGGCGCTGCATCTCATCAAGACGCCGAAGGCGCGCATCGAGACCCTGGTCGACCTGGTCAAGGGACCGGATTTCCCCACCGGCGGCATCATTGTCGAGCCGAAGGAGAATATCCTCGAGGCCTACCGGACGGGACGTGGCTCCTTCCGCGTGCGCGCGCGCTGGAGCCAGGAAGACCAGAAGCGCGGTACCTGGGTGGTGGTGGTCACGGAGATCCCGTACCAGGTGCAGAAGGCGCGGCTGATCGAGAAGCTCGCCGAGCTGATCGAGGCCAAGAAGCTGCCGCTGGTCGCCGACGTGCGCGACGAGTCGGCCGAGGACATCCGGGTCGTCATCGAGCCGAAGAGCCGCGCGGTCGATCCGGCGCTGATGATGGAATCGCTCTTCCGCCTGACCGACCTGGAAAGCCGCATTCCGCTCAACCTCAATGTACTCTCCAAGGGTGTGGTGCCCAAGGTGATGGGCCTCGGCGAGGTGCTGACCGAATGGCTGGCGCACCGGCGCGAGGTTCTGGTGAGGCGCGCCAACCACCGCCTCGGTGAGATCGCCCACCGGCTGGAAATCCTCGACGGCTACCTCATCGCCTATCTGAACCTCGACGAGGTGATCCGCATCATCCGCAACGAGGACGAGCCCAAGCCCGTTCTGATGGCACGCTTCAAGCTCAGCGACGTCCAGGCGGAAGCCATCCTCAACATGCGCCTGCGCGCGTTGCGCAAGCTCGAGGAGATGGAGATCAAGGGCGAGCACGCCGAACTCAGCAAGGAGCAGAAGGGCCTCAAGGCGCTGGTCAAGTCGGACGACCAGCAGTGGGCGAAGGTCGCCGACGAGATCCGCGAAGTGCGCAAGACCTTCGGGCCCAACACGCCGCTGGGCAAGCGCCGCTCGACCTTCGGCGAGGCGCCCGAGCACGACGTCGAGGACATGCAGACGGCGATGATCGAGCGCGAGCCGATCACGGTCGTCGTGTCGGAGAAGGGCTGGATCCGCGCGCTGAAGGGCCACGAGGTGGATACCGCCGCGCTCGCCTTCAAGACCGACGACAGCCTCAAGGTCGCTTTCCCGGCTGAGACCACGGACAAGATCATCGTCGCCTCGACCGGCGGGCGCTTCTACACGCTCGCCGCCGACAAGCTGCCGGGCGGGCGCGGCCACGGCGAGCCGATCAAGCTGATGGTCGACATGGACGCCGCCGACGACGTGGTCACCGTGTTCGTCCACAATCCCGAGCGCAAGCTGCTGGTCGTCTCCACCGAGGGCCGCGGCTTCGTGGTGCCGGAGATCGAGGTGCTGGGCAACACCCGCAAGGGCCGCAACGTGATGGGGGTGACCCAGCCGGAGGAGATGCGCATCTGCGTCGCCGCCGCCGGCGACACCGTCGCCATCCTCGGCGAGAACCGCAAGATGCTGCTCTTCCCCTTGAACCAGGTGCCGGAAATGGCGCGCGGCAAGGGCGTACGCCTGCAGAAATACAAGGACGGCGGGGTGGCGGACGCGCGCGTCTTCGCCAGCGCCGACGGCATGAGCTGGCAGGATTCCTCGGGCCGCACCTTCAACCGGCCGATCAAGGAACTGAAGGAGTGGGTGGGCGAGCGGGCGCAGGCCGGCCGCATCCGGCCGGACGGCTTCCCGCGCTCCAACCGGTTCGGCACGCCGGGGATCGCCTGAGGCAGCCGATGCGCGCCAAGGCCGAGGCCAAATGGGGCGTGCTCAAGGCGGTCGATGCGCTGCTCGAGGCGATCGCCAACGGGCGCTTCCAGGAATCGCTCGACGCCTTCACCGGCGACGAGGACGCCATGCTCATCGGCTCGGAGCCGGGCGAGATCGCCATCGGGCCGGAGGCGCTGAGGGCCTTCTTCGCCGTGCTCTACGCCAAGCCCTACCGGGTGATGTTCACGCTGCCGGAGCGGCGGGTGTCGGCGATGGGCAATGTCGCCTGGCTGACCGGCGAGGGGACATACAGGGTGTCGACCGGCGGCGAGGAGCTGCCCTATCGCCTGACCGCGGTGCTGGAGCGGCGCCAGGGCGTCTGGCTGTGGCAGCTGTTCAGCGGCTCGGAGCCGATGATCCGGTAGTCCTGCTGCCAGAAGTCCCGGTGAGGGGCGATGAGCTCGTCCGCGATCTCGGGGAAGGGGCCGTGGATTTCGATCGCCTTCTGGCCGGAGGAGAGCACGGTCCGCGAGGGCAGCGCCATGGTCGGGTTCTCCTGGCTTGTGCCGGTGAGGGCGGCGAGCGTCGTCTCCTCGGCGCCATAGACCAGACGGCCGATATTGGCCCAGTAGAGCGTGCCGGCGCACATGGCGCAGGGCTCGAAGGTGGTGGCAAGCGTGCAGCGCCAGAGGAAGTCCGGGGAATAGGCGGCGGCGGCGCGGCGGGCGAGCTCCGTCTCGGCGTGGCGGACGACGTCGAGATTGCCCTGGCGCATGAGCACGCGGTCGTCCGGGCCGACCAGCACCGCGCCGAAGGGATGGTGGCCGTGGGCGGCGGCCTCGCGCGCCACGTCGTTGGCGGCGCGGAGGGCGGCGATCATCTGGTCGCGGGTCATGGGATCACTCCTCGGGGACGCGTTCCCGTGTAGCCGGTCGGTGGGCAGGGCGCCAGCCGTGCTTCAGGCCGGAGGTGGCGGTGGGCCGAAGGCCTTCCAGCGCGCCACGACGGCGGCATGGAGAACGTCGGCGGAGACCGGCAGGATGAAGTGGTGGATCGCCACCTGCATGATACCGTCGCCGGGGACGAAGGTGTTCAGCCAGATCTCGCTGCGCAGCATCTCGGGCGTGCCGGGGTCGATGGTGCGCTCGTAGAAATCCTCCGAAATGACGACGGCGGTGACGTTGTGCAGCTCGGCGCGCTGCGCGCCCCAAATGTGGAGCTGATGATCCTGACGTCCTGCACCTCTCGCCACGGGATGACGACCGGCTTGGCGGCGCCATCGATGTGGAGGCGAATGCCATCCGGCGAGAGGACGAGCAGCGGATCCTGCGGCTGGGCGACCCGCGACAGCTCCCGTCCGCCGTTGACGATGCCGGCGACGATCAGGCCCCAGCCAGCGATGGTCGAGAGCGGCTGGTGGCCCTCGATGAAGTTCAGGGCGAGGATGCCCAGGCCGATCAGGAACGCGGCGACGAGATAGTTCCTCTGCGCCAGCTTCTCGCGATCGTAGCTGAGCACCTGGCTGACGTCGGGGCCGCTGGCCGGCAGGACGGGTGCCGGGTCCCGGCATGGCGTGTACTCCGGATGAAGCCGCAACCATGCCACGACGCGGCTGGGTGGCGCGAGTGGCGGCGGTCACAGAGGCGGGCGGGCGGCAAGCGCCGGGACGCTGAGGCTGCGTTCCCCGGACGCGCTGCGACGCAAAGCGGTGCAACGCAGAGACGGAATCCATGATGCGCGTAGGTCCTGTGTGTTGCTGATGTGCCAGGATGGAGGTGCGGGCGGGAGATCGTTAGGTCCCTGGTCCTGAAGACCGTGACCGGCTTTTGATCCCCGCCCGCCCTTGAGTACCCAACCTGAACAGTTGATCGAGGCCGGTTGCAACGGACCTCGCAGCACAGGGATAGGCACCATGATCATAGCCCCTGGCTTCATCGGAATAGATGTCTCCAAGAGACATCTCGATATCTTCGACCCCACCGCAATGCCGCTGCGCATCGACAACACCGCCTCGGCACTCGCCAGCCTGATCGAAGGCTGGGCGCAGCGTGATGGCTTCGTGTTGTTCGAGGCAACCGGCCACTACGACCTCGTCCTCAGACAGGCTCTCGCCGCCGCCGGCGTTCGCTTCGCCGCGTCAATCCCAGCCGAGCCCGCGACTTCGCCCGCGCCGCCGGCTTCCTTGCAAGACCGACGCCGTCGACGCCCGCATGCTGGCGGTCATGGCCCAGTCCCTGCGCCGCGCCGCAGGACGACAGACACGAGGAGCGCGAACGCCTCGCCCTGCTCAACAAGCGCCGCGACGAGCTCGTCGCCACCCGCAGCAGGAACGCACCCGCCGCAGAGAATGCTCCGATCCCGTCTTGCTCGACAGCATCGCCGACCACATCGCCTGGCTCGACGCGGCGATCGAAGACCTCAATGCGAAGATCGCCGCGGTCATCGCCATCGCTCCCGATCTCGACCGCGACCGCCGTCTGCTCGCCTCTGTCCCCGGCGTCGGACCGGTTACCGCCACCGTCCTCCTCGCCTTGCTGCCCGAGCTCGGCCGCCGGCCACCGCGCCAATTGTCGGCTCTCGCTGGCCTGGCGCCCTTCAACAACGATAGCGGCACCCGTCGCGGCCAGCGCTCCATCCGCGGCGGCCGCAAGCGCGTTCGCGACGCCCTCTACGTCGCCGCCTTCAGCGCCGCCCGCCACGATCCGCGCTTCATCGCCTTCTACAAACGCCTCATCGACGCCGGAAAACCCGCCAAGCTCGCCACCATCGCCGTCGCCCGGAAGCTCCTCACCGTCCTCAACGCCATCATCAGGGACCAACAGCCCTTCCGAGCCTGACCCAAGAACACAGTTGCCGGGTCTGCGTCGCACCTATTCGTGCTGCGCCGAGACGGACAAGGATGTTCGTTCTCGCGTGCGAAGAGCACCGAGCGATGAACCTTCCAAAGACGTCCCCTCGCTAACGAGGGGGTGGCGGGCGCCCGGCGAATGCCGTGCGGTTACTCCGCGAAAACTGGGGCGCTCACCCGAGCACCCGCCGCGGTGATTTTCTTCTCCGTTTCCCGGCAAGCTCTACGCCCAGCATTTGCGCTGGGTTCAAGCCTTTCGGCGGCCGGTCGTAGTGCCGACGGTCCCGCCGGGATCGCCCCGAGGGAGCGGTCGGAAATCCCAAGCGGGGGCACCGCGCCCCGCTCCCCCCATGAAGTTCCGGTCGACACGGGACCCCTCTCGAGCGCGGATGACGACAATTCTATGGGGTCGGGGAGCGGGGATAAGTATTTTCTCCGTGGCATCGGGTGGATCCGGGGAGCGGGAGGGAGTATGCTGCGGCCGGTTGCGTAAGGTTTGAGTGAAGATGCACCCAATCTGTCAACACCAAGGGCATAGCCATGGGCAGTTGGATCAACCCACCGGCGCCTGGTGACACATGACCACTGACAAAGAGATGATGAAGAGGTCGGTCGAGGTTCTGGTCGAGACCGCAGCCGACGCCGCGGCGCTCGCCAAAGCCCAGCGGGTAACCGCCGACGAGCAAAGCGACATGGCGATCGAGCAGCACGCGACAGCGCACAGGCTGGAAGATCTGAGCGAAGACCTCGCCCAGGGCGCAGCAGAGTTCAAGGCGAGCCTGGCGCGCTCTGACAAGCGCGCCGAGGCGGGCGTCGTGATCGCAGCGAAGCCCAAGCGCAGGCACGTCCGCGCTTCGCACTAGAGCCGTTTTTCGGCCAGATAGAGCCAATTCTGTTTCTCGACCGGCGCGTGATCCGGCCTCGAGACCGGTGGGGAGCGATGCCGGGCATCGGTCGAGCCGGGATCGGCGTTGGACACCTGCCAGTCGGAAAGCCGAAGGGACGGGCGCTTTTGCGCCATGATCGGCGCCGTCGGTCTCGGCCGTGGGGTGGCTGGCGTAAGGGCGCGGCAGGGCGCACCATCTCTCCGGTTGAGCCGAGGAGATAGCGTGATGGTGGACTACATCAGGTCGGAGGCGACGAAGCGGGCGGGGCTGCCCTTCAGCGACGCGGTCAGGGTCGGCGACGTGCTCTATCTGTCGGGGCAGATGGGCGTGAAGCCGGGCACCAAGGAGCTGGTGCCCGGCGGCGTGACCGCCCAGGCGCGCCAGGCGCTGGACAATATCGGCGCGACGCTTGGCCAACGGCCTCGGGTTCGATGCGATCTTCAAGGTGACGGTGATGCTTGCCGACATGAGCGACTGGGGAGCCTTCAACGAGATCTATGTCGGCTATTTCAAGCCGGACCGGCTGCCGGCGCGCTCCGCCTTCGGCGCCACCGGCCTCGCCCTCAACGGCCGCGTGGAGATCGAGGCGTGGGCGTGGGCGGGGAAGTGAGGCGCGTAGGCTTGCGCCATACGGAAGCGCCTGCCGTATTGGTCCTCTCCCCCCTTGCGGGGGAGAGACGGAAAGGGGGGTGAAGGCACAACGTTTGCTGCGTCCGTACGTGGCGATGCCGTGCCCGGACCCCTCACCTCTTTCGCTAAGCTCGCCGGCGGCCCGCCAAGCGAAAGAGCCCTCTCCCACCAAACACGGGCTTGCCCGTGTTTGGATTCGAGAATGCCAAAGTCGGAAACATCCGACTTTGGTGGGCGAGGGGAGGGCGAGGTAAGTCCGGGCGAGGCGTAACCCGCCAAGCGAATGAGGGCGGATTAAGCATCGCGGGGAGGTATGAAGCGTGTCGGGGGCACCGGAGATCATCGGGTTGAGCGGGGCCTAGCGCCTGACGGCGGCTGTTTGCCTCTTGTTCATCATGCTGGCGTGATTAGGGGTGGCCGGGCCGGTTGCTCCCCATATCATTTGCATGGAAAACGGTCGCGCCAACCCTCAAACCGCAGGGATCAGTGAGCATCGCTCGGCGCGGCGCAAGCACGCGCTGAAAGGCGCGCGCATCATCTTCAATCACGGATCGTCGTCATTCAGTTGCACCATCCGGGACCTTTCCGATGGTGGCGCCAAGCTCGTCGTCAACTCGATGGTCGCCATTCCCTCAACGTTCGACTTGCGCTTCGATGACGGGAGCCCGCCCCAGCACTGCTCGGTGCAGTGGACCTCGGGCACGGCAATCGGCGTTCGCTTCATGTCGGTTGCGTCCGATACGAGCCCCGGCCAATTCGGCCGTCGCTGAACCCTCATCAATCGGCCGGATGCGCCTTCGACGCGCGATGGCTCGCGGCGCGCTCCGCCTTCGGCGCCGCCGGCCTCGCGCTCGACGGCCGCGTGGAGATCGAGGCGTGGGCGTGGGCGGGGAGGTGAGGAGGGAGCGGGTCGTGTTGCTCACCTCAAATCCGATTGTGGGAGAGGTCGCGAGCGAAGCGAGCGGGTGAGGGGATGTTGCCTCACGAGAGTCCGAACGCCCTCACCCCACGCACCTAAGTCGCTACGCTCGGCATAAGGTGCGTGGCCCTCTCCCCGCGGGAGAGGGGATCGGCTTCCGGCGGGCTCAGCCTTCGGCGCCTCCGGCCTCGCCACCCCCCGATCCGGTCGGGGGCAGGCTCTCCCCGCGCTGACGCGGGGGAGGGAGGGGAACCTGCCGCACGCTCGGCGTGGGGAGGCAAGAAATGCCGAAGGCATTTCGGGTGGAGGTGAAAAGACGTCGATGGCCGGGACGGGGCCCGGCCATGACAAAAAAAGGCGAGGTCGCGGGCGATCCGCTACATGCCGGGCACCTTGGTGACTTCGACGACGTCGATCGAGGCGCCCGTCATCTCCAGATGCGGATGGCCGACGAATATCTTCGCCGCGGCCTCGTGGGAGGGCGCCTCCACGATCGTGTAGCCGGTGACCTCGTTCCTGGTGTCCGAGACGCCTTTCGCGGTGACCGTCTTGGTCTTGCCCAGCGGCGCCCCCATCTCGGCGATGCCCTTCTTGTGCGCGTCGAACCACTTGCCCCAGGCGACCATGCTTTCCTTCGCCGCCTCAGGCGGCATCTTCATCATCTGATCGATGGCCGCCAGCGGCGCCATGTACAAGGCCATGAACTTCGCCATGACTTCCTCCCCTTCAGCGGCGCCGCTTGCCTTCCACCAGCCGCAGGATGCGGGGGACGGTCGCCGGGACACGCTTCCGGCGCGGATCATACTGCGGCAACATGACGGCAGGCTGTCACGAGTGCGCGAGGGGCGGCAGGGAAGGAGTCGCGGCCGAGCATGCGAGAGGTTCATTGCAAGCCTCTTGCCCCCACCCGGCTCGGCCTCGGCCTCGCCACCCTCCCCGCGCTGACGCGGGGGAGGGAGGGAGTCTGCTGCGGGCACTGAGCCCAACCTCCCCCTTGCGGTGGAGGCAAGAAATGCCGCAGGCAATATGGGTCGCGGGAAGTTCGCGTGCCGTGCTGCTCAGCCCGTCGCTCCGGCGAGTCGACAGCGGCGCGGCGGGATAGTGGGACGTCATCGCTCCCCGAGGGTCGATCGGATGACGTTGCCGCGCGGCAGCTTCTAGGACGGGCGGGGCGGGCGGCCGAAGGCCTTCCAGCGCGCCGTGACGGCAGCCAGGAGCACTGGCCCGGTGACGGGGAGGATGTCGTGGTGGAGCGCCACGTGCACCACGTCGCCGTCCGGGATGAATGTGTTGGCCCAGCCGGGGCCGCGCAGGAACGGGTCGTCGACATAGATGGCGCGGTCGTAGAACGCCTGCGACACGTCAACCGCGGTGACATCGCGAACGAGGTCGCTCCCGTGGCCCGGCACGGCCACCTCGACGTCGATGGCATGCACGTCGCTGACCTCGCTCCACGGAATGGCGATCGTCTTGACGTCCTCGATGTGCAGCCGGATGCCCTCGGGCGAGAGGACCAGAAGCGGCTCCTGCTTGCCGATGGACTTCGACAGCTCCCAGGCGCCCAGGCCGAACCCGGCGACGATCAGCCCCCAGCCGACGATCCGCAGCAGCACGTCGTCGCCCGCGACGAAGACGCTGACCGCGCCGACGGCCACCGCCACCAAAGCGAGGTGGCGGAAGTTCCGCGCCAGCTTCTCGCGGCCATAGGCGAGCGTGCGGCGGACGTCAAATGCATCGTATGGGTCAGGGGCGGAAGCTGGCGGCATAGGTCGCGGCACCGGTTTCTGCGACATTGGCCGAGCATGGCACGAATTGCCCCACGGTGACGGTGATGGCGGTCACAGAGGCGGCGTCGAGCACGACGGGGCGGACGTTGGAGGCCAGCACCGCATCGCGATCGAGGTGTGGGCGTGGGCGGGGGAGTGGGGGAATTCACCTCTCCTATGGGGAGAGGTCGGGGCGAAGCGCCGGGTGAGGGGATGTTGCCTCACGAGGGTCCGTACGCCCTCACCCCACGCACCTAAGTCGCTCGCTCCGTAAGGTGCGTGGCCCTCTCCCCACGGGAGAGGAAACGTGCGGCTCTCGTCGCGACCCCGTCGCGCTGGGGCAGGAAGAGTGAACCCAGCCGCTCGATCTCCGCCGTCAGCGCGGCGTTGAAGGCCAGCTCGGACTCAGAGAAGAGCGGCGCGGCGAGATAGAGGGTGGGCATGGGGAAATCTTGGGGGCGGCAAACGGTTCTTTCGTGGCGTGTGTCTTTTGGGTTAGCAGTTGTCTGGAGATCGAAGCCTAGGCGCGATGGAAAGGGGAGGAAAAGAGAACCGATCAAACTTCTCGGCTCCATTGGCACTAAGTTCGGTCCCCGAGGAGCATCGCTTGGATCAGCTCTTCTGCCCTACTTTGCAGGGGTCCTTTGCGCTTTGCCAGCTTTTCTAGACGTTGCTCAATTCGCGCTGCGTCCACAAAATATTGAAGGTCCGAGCGTTTGATCGGGTAGGAGATTTTGTCACTAGTTGAACGCCAACCGCGGGTTCGCGTCAAGAAATCTATTAGTCCGTGGTTAGTCTTAATTTGGTTTTTGACCCATGCGCCAGCTCCTTTTGCATCACCCGACTGTAACCAACCGAAAAGAAAATTTAGAAGAAACGGGGCGGTGGCAATTGTCTTTCTCAAATTACCGTCAGCGCTTTGTGAATAATCGGATGGCTTCGTCAAACTCCGTGTCTGACATGATCCAGTCCGACAAATCTTGGCGCGATCTCCAAAACGGCCATGGTCGAACGTCTCCCCCGAATGACATGCATGATCCAGCCTAAAGAAAGGCCTTCGCTGAAAATGCGACGAAGTAGTTTTTGGTGCCTGGGCCCGTGACCCGATGAATGAGATGGCGAAAGGCGCGAATGGCTGATTCCCAACTGGGATATCTGCCGAAATCGGTCTCTCCCCCGGATGCCCCGACGTCATCCATGACATTCGACAACGCCGCAAGAATAGAGAAGGCTGCGTCCGCTGATAATCGATCTACGGGAACCACGGCAAGTCGATGAGCAAGACGTCTGCCATCGTGCCGCCTTGGGGCCGCGCCCGCTGCGCGTCCGCCAGGAGTTCTCTCCACAATTGTTTGGCTGGACGCCGAAGCCAAAAACGCAGAAATCTCGGCATCGTCGAGAGCGCCAGCAGGTTTAGCGAAGGCGAAGTAGTATCGGTATTGCGATTCGACTTCCAGCCTTCGCCGGCCATGAAATCGCTCATGTGAACTACTGCGGAGGTCGTTGAATAGAAATTTCTTTTCTTCATTAGCGAATGAAAAATCGGGCTTCACGCCGGGTAGTAATTCTTCAAGAACATGAATTGAGCGCGGCTTGAACGTATCGCCAGTATCCACCAGTTTGTCAAAAGTTCTTTCGAAGTTCTGCTTTTCGCTAGTCGCTAAATGCGCTCCACCAGCAAGTGCTCCAATTATTACCATGTAAGCTTCTATCCAATCATAAAGCTCCTTGTCCTTCAGTCGAACCAATTGCAGCCAAACCAAATCTGGAAAATGTACCTTGTCCTTTACAGGGACGTAGGCGAGCCGAACTGCGTTGACAGCATGGACAACGTCACGCGGTGTTTCAAGAACGGCCCCAGCCGTATTGCAGACGGAGCGCAGGTCTTGCGAAACTTCGTTCGAAAAAGAGGAAATAGCGGGCCCGTACAATTCAATCAATTCGTCGTAAAGCCAGCGACGGAGATCAAATTCTTCGGGCTTTGGAAGTCTAAACGACACTTGTACTATCTTTTGAAGAAATAGATCTCCGTCTTCGACGTTGAGTGCTACCTGCAAACTGCGAGCCAAAACGGTCCGATCATAACAGAGGACGTAAATAATGTTAGGAAAGTCGGCTACCGCGCGTATAACTCGCATCATTTCGGCGGCTTCGAGCGGGTCTAGGCGATCGAGGTCATCGACCAAAACCACAATTGGCCTCGACAGACGATGCAATGCCCCAACGACGGCCGCTTTCGTCGCCAAAAGTGACTTGCCGGTTTCGAGGGCTGCGAGGGCTTCGCCGCCCTTCGCGAGAGCTTCGCCGACGAGACCAGCAAGTGGAATTCCCATCAACGCAGCGAAACTGGCGATGGGAGCTGCGCGCTTTGCGACGCCAGCCCCGTAGGCCCGGATTTGTTTGGCGAGGCTAACTGTGTTGATACCGACCTGTGCGAATTGGCCCTTGGTCTCCCCTTCTGCTACTTCGATGGCGTCCGCGAGGCTGTTCATAAGTTCGGCTACTAGCGCATCGCGATCACCCACAAGCCATGGCTCAAATCGCACTGTGCTAACTATTGGATCGTGTGTGTGGAGGTAGTCGGCCACAAATCCAAGTATGCTCGACTTTCCGGAGCCCCAAGGGCCTTCGATTCCGACGACTAGGCCGTCAGGAGTGGCCTGAGCCGAAATAGAAGCCGCAAGCCCGCTGGCTATTGAGCCAAATCCTAGTCGATCGTGATCTAGTTCGGTTAGGGGCCTGTCGCCGAGAATTTGGCCTGTCGCCTGCGAGGGCAATCATCACTCCGCCGCCTCCACATCCTCCGCCCCATCCCGCGCGGCGCGTGAGGCGCGGGCGCGGGCGAGCACCGGCTTGAGGAAGGCGCCGGTGTAGCTGCGCTTGTCGCGGGCGATCTCTTCGGGCGTGCCGGCCGCCACGATCTCGCCGCCATCGCCGCCCTCGGGGCCGAGATCGATGATCGTCATTTCGACGCCGTCGCCGCGCCGGTGAACAAATTCATGCCCGCCGCAAGCGCCTTCACGGCGTCGGCGCTTGCCGCGCCGAGGGCGTGGCGGGCGGCAATCCAGTCGGCGTCGTTGTAGCTGAGCCAGGTCTTGCCATCGGCATCCTCCCAGGCAAGCGCCTTGACGGGCAGGTCGATGCCGGCGGTCTGTCGATCCTGCATCAGCGGCGTGCCGCCCTTCGGGTTGCCGAAGACGAGAAGCTCGGTCGGGCGGAGCGCCATGCCGACGCTGGCCGCCCCAGCGGCATGATCGATGCGCGCAAAGACCACGAGCCCGTGCGTCGTGACCTCATGGGCGAGGCGATCGATCGTCTCGCCGACCGAAAAGGCGCTCGCGATCGTGACAAGGCCGTTTGCGGTCATCGCGCTCACTCCGCCGCCTCCACATCCTCCGCCCATCCCGCGCGGCGCGTGAGGCGCGGGCGCGGGCAAGCACCGGCTTGAGGAAGGCGCCGGTGGACCCTCCGGTCGAGGCCGAGGGCTGACGGCTCACGCGCCTGTCGCCGACCGCGCAGGCCATCAGCCGACCGGGGTCAATTCGAAGACGCGGCCGTGCCTCGCGGCCTCGGCAAGATCGCCATGGCGGAGCGCAAGCGTGACGGTTTCAAGTTTGCGGGCGTCGTCCGCCGACATGGTCGGCGACCAGCTGTCGTCGCTGTAATGCAGTTCGATCTCGACCTCGGCAGCATATTTGCCTTCGTGGACCAGCTTAGTGGATTTTCTTTTCATCGGACGCTCCGTCGTTTGAAGTCGCTGTCCCACAGTTTCGGGTCGGGTCGATAAGCAGTGACGATAACCGGAGGGCGGCGCTCATTGGCCGGAAGAGCCCATACGACATGGATGGGCCGTCCCTGGACGTCATATTGCAGAGTCAGAACGCTAGGGCCGCGGTGGCGGGCTGTGTAGTCTTCCACAACGACAGCCGTCGCGATCCCGACGACTGCATCCGCTATCAAAATATCATCCGCGCGGAGTTCCGAAAAGCCGTGCTCGGAAACGTGAAAGTCGCCGGCAAGCACCAGCGTCCGCACCCGGAGCAGGGTTCCGCTCATGTCGCCCTACTCCGCCGCCTCCACATCTTCCGCCCCGTCGCGGGCGGCGCGTGAGGCGCGGGCGCGGGCGAGCACCGGCTTGAGGAAGGCGCCGGTGTAGCTGCGCTTGTCGCGGGCGATCTGCT
>CAWHLP010000016.1:0-112832 GCA_963830205.1 uncultured Alphaproteobacteria bacterium
TCCGCGGCGTCGCCGGCGAACGCTTCGCCGTCAGGAACTCCGGCGCGGTGGCCGTGGTCGAGGGCACCGGCGACCATTGCTGCGAATACATGACCGGCGGTGTCGTCGTCGTGCTCGGGCAAACCGGACGCAACTTCGCTGCCGGCATGTCGGGCGGCATCGCCTATGTGCTCGACGAGGACGGTTCCTTCGAGACCCGCTGCAACATGGCCATGGTCGCCCTCGAGCCGATCCCCGAGGAGGAGGACCTCTCCGAGCGCGAGCTGCACCAGATCGGCGACATGGAGACCGGCGGGCTGGTCGATATCCTCTCCGACATGACCCGCCGCGACGGCGAGCGCCTGCGCGCGCTCATCGTCCGTCACCGCCAGTTCACCGGGTCGAAGCGCGCCGCCGAGATCCTCGACAACTGGGAGAGCTATCTGCCGAAGTTCCGCAAGGTCATGCCGGTCGAGTATCGCCGGGCTCTCGCCGAGCTCGAGGCACGCGAACGGGCCGAACCGCTGCGTCTGGCCGGCGAGTAAAAATCATGGGCAAGATTACCGGATTTCTCGAGATCGACCGTCGCGACCGGCGCTATGCGCCGGCCGCCGACCGCACGCGCCACTATCGCGAGTTCATCATTCCGCTGTCGGAGGAAGCGACCCGCGACCAGGCGGCGCGCTGCATGGATTGCGGCATCCCCTACTGTCACACCGGCTGCCCGGTGAACAACCAGATCCCCGACTGGAACGACCTCATCTATCGCGGCGAGTGGCTGCGGGCGCTCAAGAACCTGCACTCGACCAACAACTTCCCGGAATTCACCGGCCGCGTCTGCCCGGCGCCGTGCGAGGCGTCCTGCACCCTCAACATCATCGAGGAGCCGGTCACCATCAAGACGATCGAATGCGCCATCGTCGACCGCGGCTGGCAGGAAGGCTGGATCAGGCCGCTGCCGCCGCTGGAGAAGACCGGCAAGACGGTCGCCGTCGTCGGCTCCGGCCCGGCGGGCCTGGCCGCCGCCCAGCAGCTTGCCCGCGCCGGCCATGATGTCCACGTCTACGAGAAGCAGGCCAGGCCCGGCGGCCTGCTGCGCTACGGCATCCCCGACTTCAAGATGGAGAAGGTGCACATCGACCGGCGCGTCGCCCAGATGGAGGCGGAAGGCGTCACCTTCCACTGCAACGTCCATGTCGGCATCGAGCTCGACGTCGCCGAGCTCACCGCCAAGCACGACGCGGTGGTGCTCGCCGGCGGCGCCGAGAAGCCGCGCGACCTGCCCATCCCCGGCCGCGAGCTCGACGGCGTCCACTTCGCCATGGAGTTCCTGCCGCAGCAGAACCGGCGCGTCAGCGACGAGCCGCTCGGCAACGTCATGCCGATCCTCGCCGGCGGCAAGCATGTCGTCGTCATCGGCGGCGGCGACACCGGCTCCGACTGCATCGGCACCTCCAACCGCCAGGGCGCCGCCTCGGTCACCCAGATCGAGATCCTCCAGCGTCCGCCGGACAAGGAGAACAAGGAGCTGACCTGGCCGGACTGGCCGCTGAAGCTGCGCACCTCTTCGTCGCACGAAGAGGGCGTCGAGCGCGATTTCGCCGTGATGACCCAGCGTTTCGAGGGCAAGGACGGCAAGGTCACCGCGCTGCATTGCGTCCGCGTCGACGACAAGATGAAGCCGATCGAAGGATCTGAATTCGCGATTCCGGCCGATCTCGTCCTGCTCGCCATGGGCTTCCTCGGCCCGGTTCAGGACGGCATGATCAAGGATCTCGGGCTCGACCTCGACAAGCGCGGCAATGTTCTCGCCAACGTCACGGACTATCGCTCGAGCAACGACAAGGTGTTCTCCTGCGGCGACATGCGCCGCGGCCAGAGCCTGGTCGTCTGGGCCATCCGCGAGGGCCGCCAGTGCGCCCATTCGGTCGACAAGTTCCTGATGGGCGAGACGACGCTGCCACGGTAGACCGCGAAGACGCGCAGACCCATTCGCAGAGGCTTGCAGGTGGTTGACAAAAATATCGCGAAATGCGATATTTTTGTTGTGAAGGATATCGTCTTCACTCCGTCGGCACTCAAGCAGTGGACGAAGCTGTCCGCCGACATCCGTGCCCGTATCGACAAGCGTCTGATGATCTTTGCCGAGACCGGCGACGGAGATGTCAAGCGTCTCAAGGGGCGCCCGGGCTGCCGCCTTCGCGTTGGCGATTGGCGCGTGATCTTCGACGAGACGGTCGACACGATCGTCGTTGTGGCTGTCGGCCATCGACGCGACGTGTAC
This sequence comes from uncultured Alphaproteobacteria bacterium, assembly GCA_963830205.1. GTDB lineage: Bacteria > Pseudomonadota > Alphaproteobacteria > Rhizobiales > Kaistiaceae > CAVSRC01. The sequence goes on from CAWHLP010000016.1 coordinate 2,264, forward strand.
GATTGAGAGGTTGGCCATGAACGTCCGATTCCAGAAGACGCCCAAGGGCGAAGTCGCCATCATGCCGCGCGCCGACTATGAGGCGCTGGTTGCCCGTGCGGCCGAGGCAGACGAGGACGAAGGCACGGCACGCCTGGTCACCCGGGCGCGCAAGGAGATTGCCGGTGGCGCCCTTCTCCTGCCCAAGACGGTGGCCGACCGGATTGCGGCGGGCGAAAGCCGCGTGCGTGTGCTCCGCGAATGGCGCGACGTGACCCAAATGCACCTGTCGTTCAAGACGAACATGAGCCAGAGCCACATCTCGGACATTGAAAACGGCCGCCGCACGGGCACGCCTCAGACGCTCCGCGCCATCGCCTCAGCGCTCAACGTGCCGCTCGATCTGCTGGTCCCGTAGGCCTCAATACCACTTGAGCAGGCGCACATCGGCGGCGTCGCCGACCAGCTTCTTGAAGGCCTCAACGTCGCTGCCGGCGTAGTGGTAGGGATAGACCACCTTCGGCTCGAAATCCTTCACCGCTATGCGCCGCCTGTTCGATGGTCATGGTGTAGGGCAGGTTCATCGGCAGGAAGGCCACGTCGATGTTCTTGAGCGCCTTCATCTCCGGCGTCTCTTCCGTGTCGCCAGCAATGTAGATGCGCTTGTCGCCGAGCGTCAGCACATAGCCGTTGTCGTGGCGCGCTTCCGGGTGGAACTTCGTCCGCTCGGCCGTGGTGTTGTAGGCGGCGACCGCCGCGACCGCGACGCCCTTGACCGTCAGGCTGTCGCCGTCCGCCAGCACCTTGGCCTTCGCCTTGAGGTCGGCGGGCAGCTTGTCGGCGACGTCCTGGCAGGTGACCAGCACCGTGCCGGCGCCGGCAACCGCTTCCAGGATCGGGACGTTGAAGTGATCGCCGTGCTCGTGGGTCACCAGGATCAGGTCGGGCGTCGCTGCCGCCTTGTATTCGGCGGTGATGTCGGCCGGCTTCGGCCCGCTCACCGGCGGCGCCGGGTCGACCAGGATGGCGACGCCGTTCCAGGAGAGCAGCATCGAGGCGTGGTGGAACGGGTGGATGACGAGGTCGCCCTTGTCGGTGGCGATGGTGTCGTCAGCCAGCGCCGGCAAGGCCATGGCGCCAAGGGCGATCGCTGCGAGCGTTCCGGCGAGAGCGAGGTTCATGGCCGCTGTCCTCCCTGTTGGCGTACCGCCTGAGGTGGCTTTTTCGCACGGCCGCGCCCGCGCCTGCGTTCAAGCTGTCGTGAGAACGTGAGGCTAGTTCGCCGAAGGGAACACGCCCGAGGCGGCATCGCCGCCGGCTGCCGCCGCCGGTGGCTCGGCCGGCGCCGCACGCGGACGCGGCGGCCAGGCGAAATCGTCCGCCCTGCCCGGCACCGTCGGCAGCACCGCGCCGGTGACCACCAGCTTGTACTGCGGCGTGTCGCTGGCCATGGCCGGATCCGGGTTGTCCGTGCTGCCGACAAGCGCGCGGCTGGCGCCCGGCAGCGGGTCGGAGAGCGAGATGACCGGCCCGACCAGCCGCTTGACCCCGTCCGGCCCGATCTCGATCTGGTTGGTCTGGCTGGCCGAGGCAAACAGGTCCACCGAGCCGGTGCCGATGCCGGTCTGCTTGCGGATCTCGCGCTCGACGAAGAAGGCGAGCTTCAGCCGGCCGGCGCGCGTGAAGTTGATGCCGTCGCTGCTGCGCAATGCCCTGAGCTGGCCGTCGACGTCCGGTCCCGACGAAATGTAGTTGCCGTTATCGTCGGTGAAGCCGTTGGCGATGTCGATGTAGTGGCCGCCAGCCGCGGTCACCGCCGGTTTGTACAGCCCGTTGAGATAGTCCATGTCGTGCGATGCCGAAGACGCGCGCATGGGCGGCGCGCTCACCCAGAAGAACGGCCGGCCGAACACCTTGAGGGTATCGGCGATGCCGGCGATGCGGCCGACATAGGCCTTCTCCCAGGCATCCGAATGGGGCGCCAGCCGGTCCTTGCCGGAGCGTATCTGCTGCCGGTCGTTGGCGCCGAGGACAACCACCACGACGTCCGGCTTGACCTGGTTGAGGATGGTCGGGAGCTGCTTGTTCCAGTCGTAGTAGTCGTCACGCGCCAGGCCCGAGGCGTTGTTCGACTGGTCGACGACGGCGATCTTCGGCTCGTCGGCGAAGGTCTGGTCGAGGCCCCAGGCGAGGCCGCCGGCGACGAAATCGCCGACCACCAGGATCTTGCGCGCCTTGGCGTCCTTGGGCGTCACCTCCACCACCGGCACCGGCGGCTCGCTCGGCTGGGTGGGGCGCGGCGCCGACGGCTTGCGCTGCTGCTGCTGGGGCGGCGGGCCGACCTGACGCGGGCCGAAGAGGAAATCGAAGAAGCCGAGCGGCCCGTTGTTGCGGGGGGCCTGCTGCCCGCCGATGAGGCCCGGCGGTTGCTGCGCCCATGCGCCATCGAATGGCGCCGCCAACAGAAGCGCCACCAGCACGGCCCCCAGAAATGTCAGAAAACGGCGCACTTTTCTCGGCGATCCTGTTCCCGACGGCAGTGCCCATGATCGCCGGCGATTGCGTCAACAGCGCGGCGGGGGACTGGCCGACGCCCTATCCTACTTGGCCGCTTGCAGGCGCTGCAACAGGTCGCGGCTCTCCACGCCGTCCGGCGTCATGCCGAGCGAACGCTGGTAATCGCGGATCGCGGCGCGGCTGCCGCTGCCGAGGTCGCCGTCGATGTCGCCGTCATAGAAGCCGTGCATGGTGAGCAGCAATTGCAGCTTCTTGCTCTCATCCAGCGTGAACGGCTTCTCGTGCGCCGGCCAGTCGGCGACGAACGGCCCATCGCCGCGCAGCCGGTCGGCCAGGTGACCGACCGCCAGCGCATAGAAGTTCGAGGCGTTGTAGCGCTTGAGCACGCGGAAATTGGCAAGCAGCAGGAACACCGGCCCGTCGGTGCCGTTGGGCAGCCACAGGCTTGCCTTGTCCCCCGGCCGCGGAAAGCCCGCTCCATTGGCACGGCGCACGCCGAGCTTCGCCCATGACGCCAGCGAGCGCTCGCTGGTCTTCTTGGTGTTGAACCCCGGCGGCAGCTTGACCTCGTAGCCCCAGGTCTCGCCCGCCTGCCAGCCGGCCTTCTTCAGGTAGTTGGCGGCCGAGGCGAGCGCGTCGGGGATCGAGGTCCAGATGTTGCGGTGGCCGTCGCCGTCATAATCGACGGCATAGGCCTCGAAGGTGGTCGGGATGAACTGGGTCTGGCCCATGGCCCCCGCCCAGGAACCCTGCATCGCGCCGGCGCTGATATCGCCGCGCTGGACGATCTTGAGGGCGGCGACGAGCTGCTGGCGCCCGAACTTGGCCAGCCGGCCGCCGGAATAGGCCAGCGTCGCCAGCGAGCGGATGGTGTTTTTGACCAGCCTCGGGTTGGTCAGCACCGCGCCATAGTGGCTCTCGATGCCCCAGATCGCCGCAACGATATAGCGGTCGACGCCGTAGCGCGATTCGATGCGTGCGAGCAGCGCCGCATTGGCCGCGACCGCCACCTTGCCTTCGGACAGCCGCTCGTCCGAAACCATCTGGTCGAGATAGTTCCAGATCTTCATGTTGAATTCGGCCTGGGCCCCGGCCCGCTTGATGACGTCCGGGTCCGGCGTGAAGCTGCCGAGCGCCGCGTCATAGGTGCGCCACGAGACGCCGGCCGATCTCGCCGTCGGCCAGAAGCTCTTCACCCAGCCTTCCGGCGTCTGGCTGGCAAGCGCCGGCGCCAGCCAGAGGAACACCAAGGTCGCCGTCGTGGCGACGACAAAAGCCGCGGAAACCACGGCTCTTTCGGCCATGCCGGTGAGGAAGCGCATGCGCTCTATCGTCCCTGCTCCTGCCCCCGTACGGTCCGTTTCCCCCGATTCGTCCTCAAACCTTAGCATTGCCGCGGGGGGCGGCCGCAAGCCGCACCCGGCGGCCCGCCGTCAGTCGCGCCGGTTGCGCCGGTCGAGCGCCATCTCCCAGGAGAGAGCATGGCCGACGATCTCGGCGAGATTGTCGTGCTGCGGCATCCAGCCGAACTTCTCCTGGATGCGCGCCGGCGAGGCCACGATGGTCGCCGGGTCGCCCGGCCGGCGGGGGCCGAGGACCACCTTGAAATCGCGCTCCGACACCGCCTTGACCGTGTCGATCACCTCCAGCACCGAATAGCCGCGGCCATAGCCGCAATTGGCTACCAGGCTGTCGCCGCCGCCGCGCAGATGATTAAGCGCCGCGCCATGGGCATCGACCAGGTCGGTGACGTGGATGTAGTCGCGGATGCAGGTGCCGTCCGGCGTCGGATAGTCGGTGCCGTAGACGGTGATCTCGCTGCGCTTGCCCAGCGCCGTCTCGCAGGCGACCTTGATGAGGTGGGTGGCGGCTTTCGTCGACTGGCCGGTGCGCCCGGCCGGGTCGGCGCCGGCAACGTTGAAGTAGCGCAACGCCACATAGCGCAGGTCGTGCGCCGCCGCCGCATCGGCGAGCATCATCTCGCTCATCATCTTGGAGCGGCCGTAGGGCGATTCGGGATGCAATAGCGCATCCTCGCCGACCGGCGTCACCGCCGGCGTGCCGTAGACCGCCGCGGTCGAGGAGAAGATGAAGCGCTTGACCCCGCCGGCCACCGCCGCGGCGATCAGCGCCCGCGTCTTCACCGTGTTGTTGAGGTAGTAGCCGAGCGGGTTGGAAACCGAGTCGGGCACGACGATGGAAGCGGCGAAATGGATGATCGCCTCGACCTCATGCTCCTTGATGATCCGGCCGGTGAGCGCCTCGTCGCCGCTGTCGCCGCGGACGAGCTGCGCCTCCGGCGCTATCGCCCAGTCGAAGCCGGTCGACAGGTTGTCGAGGACGACCACCTTTTCGCCGGCATCGGTGAGATGCCAGACCATGTGGCTGCCGATATAGCCGGCTCCGCCGGTGACCAGAATGCTCATGGGTGTCGTTTAGCCTTCTTAAGCCTGTTCGCCATAACCATAGGGAGAGTGTATTGACGTCATGTTTCGTTCCCCTGGCTCGGCCACATAGGCGGGCTTTCCGCAGGTTCCAGCAGAAGAAGGACGAATGACCGCTCCCCTCCGCAAGGCCGTGTTCCCGGTTGCCGGGCTCGGCACCCGCTTCCTGCCCGCCACCAAGGCGATGCCCAAGGAGATGCTCACCCTGGTCGACCGGCCGCTTATCCAATACGTGGTCGACGAGGCGCGTGCAGCCGGAATCGAGCAGTTCATCTTCGTCACCGGCAGCAACAAGGACGTGCTCGAGGACCATTTCGACACCGCCTTCGAGCTGGAAGCGACCTTGCGCGAGCGCGGCAGGACCGAGGCGCTGGAGCTGCTTGCCCAGTTCATGCCCAAGCCCGGCGAGGTCAGCTCCATCCGCCAGCAGAAGCCGCTCGGCCTCGGCCATGCGGTGTGGTGCGCCCGCCATCTGGTCGGCGATGAGCCTTTCGCGGTGGTGCTTCCCGACATGATCATGCAGGGCGAACCCGGCTGCCTGGCGCAAATGATCGCCGTCTACAACGAGACCGGCGGCAACGTGATCGCGGTCAGCGCGTGCGACCCCGCCGAAACCGCCAAATACGGCATCGTCGGTGTCGGCGAGCCGGTCGCGGGCGATGCCTTCCGCCTGACCGGCATGGTGGAGAAGCCGGCGCCGCAGGACGCGCCCTCCAACCTCTATATCAACGGCCGCTACATCCTGCAGCCGCAGATTTTCGACCTGCTGGAGCGCCAGCAGCGCGGCGCCGGCAACGAGATCCAGCTCACCGACGCCATGCGGACGCTGGCCGAAACCCAGCCCTTCTACGGCTGCCGCTTCCGTGGCCGCACCCATGATTGCGGCGCCAAGCTGGGCTTCCTGGTCGCCAACATCGCCTTCGCCCTCGAACGGCCCGAGCTTGCCGACGACCTGCGCCGGGAGGTCGGTGCGCTTCTCGACAAGTAACGGGCCGCCCGGTCGCCGACTATTTCTGCAAGCGCAGTTCGACGCGGAGCGCGTCGGACTGATAGGTGTTGCCGGCCGCCGTGCTCACCGCCCATGTGTGGCTGTAGCCGCCGGTCAGCCAGGTGCGGCGATTGAGCTTCCAGGTGGCGCCGACGCCGGCATTGACCGTCGTATCGACCCGGCCGCTGCCCTGGTACGTCGCGTGGGTGACGTCGGCGGTCCAGTCGACCGTGAAATTGGGCTTCCAGGCGTAGGCGACGTCCACCGAACCGGTGTAGGCGACCGATCCGGACGAGCCGACATCGGTGCCCGGATTGAACGCAGTCGCGCCATCGAAGGTGACCGTGTAGAGGCGGGTCGGCGACCACACCAGCGAGCCGTCGACGGTGAGCGCGCTGAGGGCCGCCAGCGCCGCATCGTCGAAGGTCGCGACCCCGTAGCCGACTGCCGCCTCGCCGGTGAGCACCGGCGCGCGGTCGAAGGCGAGGCCGGCCCGCCCGATGGTGGTGAGGCTCGAGCGCTTGAGGCCATTGTTGTCGGTCGTCTGGTCGTACTGGCGGCGCGACACCTCGCCCTCGACGAAGGGCGTCACGCCCAGCGGCGACTCGTAGCCGAGCCTGAGCCGGCCACCGAAGACGCTGTTGTTGCGATAGCCCTGATCGACGATGGCGCCGGCGGAGGTGCCGTTTTCGTAGAGCGTGCGGCCCGCCTTGCCCTCCAAGGTGAAGACCTTGCGGCCGAAGCGGCCGTTGAGCGCCGCCGACCCAGTGAAATCGTGGACGCCCGGCGGATGGTCGACACCGGCCGGGAAGTTCGGGTCGGTAATGTCCTGCTGCGAATAGGCGTAGCCGCCGGCAAGACCGATGTTCCAGCCGGGCTTGAGGTCGATGCGCCCGGTGGCGTCGGCGGAAGCCGAGGGCGAGTCGGGCGATGTGCCGGTGAGCTCCTTGTCGTAGGAGCCGCGCAGCGTCAGCGTCGCCTCATGCTCGGCCCAGTCCGATTGCAATTTGAGCTCGGGCGTGAGGGTGAGCGTATCCGACCGCCCGCTACCGGAAGCGTTGGTGGCGTGCTCCAGGCTGGTGGTCAGCGACGGATAGAGGATGAAGCTGCCGGCGCGGATACCGACGGCGGCGAAGGGATCGTCCTCGGGTGGCGCCTTATGGGAGATGGTGCCGGTGTCCCCCAGGTCGAGCGGATCGGGTTCGGGCCCCTTCACCTGCGGCAACTGCCGCTGAATGCGGCCGGCATCAACGGTCGTGTCCGCTGCCGTCGCGGCAGCGGGGGCTGTGGCCGTCGAATCGGGCGTGGCCGTTGCCAGCGCCGACGGGTCGGCGGCGACGCTGCCGCGCAGCACCGTGCCCGCGGCCGTTTGGGCCCACGCGCTCCCGTGCGCCGAGGCCGCCGCAGCGACCGCGACCGCCATGATGAGGGGGAGGCGGAAACCCATTGTCTGGCCGGTGCCGTCTGAACCGAAATAGCGTTTCCAGAAGGTAAAGATTGTTGGTTAACGCAAGGTTGCGCTTGCCCCGGGCAGCGCGGTTCCGGCCCTGGCGGAAACCTGCTAGACCGGCCCTTGCGAAGGAAACGCCGGGATCAGGACGTGGCAGCAATGCCGGAAACCCCGCCGAAAACGCGAGTTTGACGCGGGCGGCCAGGCCACCGCCTCGGCGCTGCGCACGGTTCTCACCGAGCGGGCCGGGCTCGATGCCCTGCACGCGGCCCTGAGCGATGGTCTCGCCGCCCCCTTTGCCCGCGCCGTCGAGGTGATTCGCGCCGCCAGCGGCCGGGTGATCGTCTCCGGCATGGGCAAGAGCGGCCATGTCGGCCGCAAGATCGCCGCCACGCTGGCCTCGACCGGCACCCCCGCCTTCTTCGTCCATCCCGCCGAAGCGAGCCACGGCGACCTCGGCATGATCACCCGCGACGACGTGGTTCTGGCGCTGTCATGGTCGGGCGAGACCAGCGAACTCAGGAGCCTGGTCGAATACACGCGGCGGTGGGGCATCCCGCTCATCGCCATGACCGCGTTCCCCGACTCGACGCTCGGCCGCGAGTCCGATCCTGTGCTGATCCTGCCGGTCGCCGACGAAGCCTGCCCGCACGGCCTGGCGCCGACCACCTCGACGCTGATGCAGCAGGCGCTCGGCGATGCGCTGGCCATCGCGCTGCTCGAAAGCCGCGGCTTCACGGCGGAGGAGTTCCACATCTTCCACCCCGGCGGCATGCTCGGCGCCAGCCTGCACTTCGTGCGCGACATCATGCATCAGGGCGACGCCGTGCCTCTGGCGACGCCGGACACGCTGGTGGCCGCAGCGCTCAAGACCATGACCGCCAAGGGCTTCGGCTGCGTCGGTGTGGTCGACGCTGCCGGCCTGCTGGTCGGCGTGGTCACCGACGGCGATGTCCGCCGCCACATCGCCCCCGATCTGCTCGATCACGCGGTCGGCGCGATCATGACCAGGATGCCGAAGACCGTGCCGCCTGACTGCCTGGTGGCCGAGGCGCTGGCAATGATGAACCAGGCCTCGCGCCCGTTCACCGTCCTCTTCGTGGTCGCGGACGGCAAGCCGCTCGGCATCGTCCACATGCACGATTTCCTCAGGCTGGGTGTGGCGTAGCGATCACACCAACAGGGCCGCTATTTGACCTTGCTCCAATCGACCGGCTGTGACGGATGATCGCCGCAGACGGGCACGAGATTGCCCAGCCCGTAGCGCGCCCGGGCGGCGCCTAGCTCGGTGTCGTTGCCGAGACGGCGACAGGCAATGGCGAAGGCGTTGCCCTGCTCGACATGCGAAACGTCCCAGATTCGGGCGGTGCCGTCGAGCGAAGCCGTGGCCACCCTGGTGCCGTCCGGTGAGAAGACCGCCGACGACACTTTATCACCGTGCCCCACCAGCGCCGCGAGTTCCACGCCCGTTTCGGCGTCCCAGATTCTTGCCGTGCCATCGTCCGATGCGGTCAGCACACGGGTGCCATCCGGCGAAAAGACAGCCGATCGAACCGAGGCCGTGTGCCCCCTGAGCACCCCCATCGCCTTCCCGGTTGCGGTGTTCCAGATGCGTGCGGTCCTGTCGTCCGAGCCCGTCACGACACGCTTGCCGTCGGGCGAAAAGGCGACCGACACGACCTGCGCATCGTGATGCAACACGACGCTCCGCGCACCCGTGTGAGCGTCCCATATCGCGGCGGTGCCATCCGACGATGCCGTGGCGACAAGCGACCCGTCTGGCGAGAAGGAGGCAGACAGCACCAGATTCGCGTGCTTAAGCACGGCGAGTTGGGTGCCGGTGGTGGCGTCCCAGATTCGCGCCGTATGGTCATCCTCCGCGGTCACGACGCGCTTTCCATCGGGTGAGAAGGCAACGTCGCGAACGGTGGTTTCAGGGCCTTCCAGCGGCACCACCAACGCACCGGTCTCTGCGTTCCAGATTGATACTTTCCCGTCGTCAAGGGTGCCGGTCACGACTCGAGTGCCATCGGGCGAGAACGCGGCTGTATCGTGAAATGCGTCCTCACTGCCTAGAGTAGCCAGTTGAACACCCGACGCACTGTCCCAGATCTGGGTGTTAATGCCCACGGTCAGCACGCGCTTGCCATCCGGAGAAAAGAGCACCAGGGAAATCTGTACCGGACCTTTGAGCGCTGTGCTCTCGGCGCCGGTGGCCGCGTTCCAGATGCGCGCGGTGTGATCGTCCGAGCCCGTTACCAGACGCGTACCGTCGGGCGAGAACGCGACCGACTGGACTTTGTCGTCGTGGTGCAGCACCACGGCTGCGGGGCCGACCGTCGCATCCCACAGGCGCGCGGTTCCATCCGTCGAGGCGGTCACAACACGGGTCGCGTTGGGAGAAAAGGACGCCGAGAACACCTGGCCGTCATGCCTTTGCAGGATGGCAACCGTCTTGCCCGTGGCGGCGTCCCATATGCGCGCAGTCCCGTCCGCGGAAGCGGTCAGGATTCGATCTCCGGACCGCGAATAGGTCGCCGACAAGAGAAAATCCGTGTGGCCCTCCAGAACGGCGGTCTGGTGGCCGTCGCCGGCATCCCAGATCCGCGCGGTCCGGTCCGCGGCCGCCGTCACGACGTGGCGCCCGTCGGGCGAGAAGGCAACCGATGTCAGCCAGTCCTTGTGACCCCGAAGAACGGCAACAAGGGCCCCGGTCGTTGCATCCCAGATGCCGGCATTGCTCTTTGATGCCGACACGAAGTGCTTGCCGTCGGGTGCGAAGGAAACCGAATCGAGATTGTTGAGGAAGTTGGGAGCAACGGTGAACAACTCCGTTCCCGTGCCGATGTCCCACATGGTCGTGGGGCCAAAGTTGGTTTTTGTGGCGATGCGTGTCCCGTCGGGCGAAAACACCACCAAGTCCACATTACCCAATGACGCTTCGTCCTTGTGTTCGAGGACATGGAGCTGGGCACCCGTCGTCGCGTCCCAAATGCGTGCCGTCTTGTCATCCGATGCCGTGGCCACGAGCTTGCCGTCCGGCGAAAAGACGGCGTCGTTGACCTTCTTGTCGTGCCCCTTGAGAAGCGCGACGACGCTCCCCTTGGCGACATCCCAGATTCGCACCACCCCGTTGGCGGAAGCGATGACGACGCGCGAACCGTCGGGCGAGAACGCGGCGGACTCTATGGCGGCGTCGTCTGCCTTGAGCGACGTCAGCTCGGCGCCGGTTTCCGCGTCCCAGAACGTGGCGTTGCCGTCCGACGAGATGGTCAGAACGCGGGACCCGTCAGGCGAGAAGACCGCGGTCTTCAAGGTTCCGCCCGGTTTCAGCACGTGTCGTTGTCTGAGGTGAGGAAGCGCGGTGCCAAGAGCCTCCACGGTCATTTTCAACGGTGGACGATCGGTGCGCCCGGTTCGCGGCCAGGCGGCGAGCGCTAGCTTGACCGCGTCCGCCGGACGGCCCTGGTCTAGCGCCACCATTGAAAGCGCTGCGAGACCGACGGTCTCGTTGTGAATGGCCACTACGGTCTTGGCTTCCGCGATGGCAGTCTGGTTGCGTGCCTCCTGCGCCTTCTGGAATCCAAACACCGCTGCTCCGGCCGCCGCGACCAGCAGCACGCTCGCCGCGACCAGGCCGATGCGCGTTCTTTGCGCGACCTTCTTCTGTGCCGCCGCGAGCTGCCGTGCCTCCTCCAGTTCGCGGTTGCGGCGCGCGTCGTCGGCGGTGCGGGCGGCGGCGAGATAATCGCGGTCGGTCGTCTCCAGCAGCCCCAGGAAGTCGCCGCGGCGGGCGACCGCCTCGGCATCCTCCAGACGGCCCGCCGTGTGCGCCAGCCAGGCCTCATCCTTGGCGTTGGCTGCCCAGTCGCGCGCCGCGCGCTGAATGCCTTCCAGCGTCGCCAGTGCGGCGAAGTCCTCCTCCAGCCAGCCCTGCAGCAGGCCCCATTGGCGGAGCAGCGCCTCATGCGCCGGCTCGACCGTGCGCTCGCCGGTCTCGGGCGCGACGTCGGTCGACAAGAGCCGCGCCGCGATCAGGTACCCGACTAACGGCCGCGCCTCCTCCGGCATCTCCGCCAGGCGCGCGACGCGGCGGCGCGGCGAGCCGCTCTCCGGGTCGATGCCGGCGAGCCACGGGATCAGCGCGCGGCGGAGCAGCGCCAGACGGGCCGCACGGTCCCGCGGCACGGCCGGGTCGCCGTCGGAGGCCTTGAGCGCGCCTTCCACCGCCGCCTCGATCGAACCACTGATGCCGCCGAGATCGCGATACTGCGCAAGCGTCAGCGCGCCACCGCCGCCATATTCGACGTAGAGGCGCTCGAGCGTGAAGGCGAGCAACGGCAGAGCGTCCTTGCCGCCGCCCGCCTCGATATCGGCAAGCAGCGCCGCGGTCAGCGCCGGCTCGATGGTCAGCGCCCGGTCGCTGTCGGCAAGCCGCTTCGCCGGCCCCTCGATCACCGTCTGATAGGCGCCGCGCGGCATCGGCGGCAGGCTGAAGGTCTGCGGGTTGAGCCCTTCGAGCGCCGGCGCCGTCTGCAGCCGCTCGAAGGAGTCGGAGCGGATGGTGAACAGGACGATGAGATCGGACTCGGGCGCTGCCGCAAGATCGCGCATCAGCGCGAGAAAGGCATTGGCCTCCTCCTGCCCCTCGGCCAGGAACAGCTCCTCGCCCTGGTCGATGGCAAGCACCAGGCGCGGCGCCCGGCCGCTGACGGCGTCATCCGTGTCGGGCGGGGTCGCAGTGCCGGCGAGCGCGCCAAGCAGCGACGACACCGCCCCTGCCCCCGCCTGCACCGCCGAACGGATGTCGGCGCGGCTCTTGGCGAGCCCGAGGCTCTTCGCCGCCGCTTCCAGAACCCGGACAAGCCCGTCCTCACCGGATAGCGCAGCGCGCTCCGGCCTGAGGATCGGCAGCATCAGGAAATTGCGGTCGTCGCGCCTGAGGCGCGGCGCCAATCCGGCACGCAGGAAGGATGACTTGCCGGCACCCGAGGCGCCGATGATCGCCAGGAGCCGCGGCGCCGCCGCCTGGGCAAGCCCGCGCAGCCGGTCGAGCACCGCGATGGTCGGCGCTTCGCGGCCGTAGAAGATGCCGGCGTCCTCCGCTTCCATCGGCGCCAGCCCGCGATAGGGCGGGCGCTGCGGATCATCCTCTGGCGGCCAGACGAAGTGGCGTGCATCGAGCCCGGCGCGCATCAGCCCCTCGCGCAGACGGGCAAGCCCGCCCTGCGAGAACAGCACATAGCCCTCGCTGCCGTCGGGCAGCTTGGGCGTGAAGAGCGGTGGTCCTTGCCGGCGGCGAGGTTCACCACCTGCCGCGTCGCCGTCAGCTCGCCCGGCAGGTCGGCGACGGCGACGTCCTCGATCAGCACGCCGAAGATCTGCTTGTTGAGCTTGTCGGCGAGCGTCAGCTCGCGCACGCACCATTGCGAGGCGAGCCAGGCCCGGCTGATGAGGAACACCACCGCCTCGCAGCGATTGGCCTCCTCGTGCAGGCGCCGCTCCCACAGCTCGCCGGCGGCGATGCCGCGGGCGGCGCTGAGGTCGAGGAAGAAGTCGTCCCAGCCCTCGGCCGCCAGCCAGTCGCCGAGTGCGATCGCTGCGGCGTTGTCGCTGCTCGAATGGCTGACGAAAATGCGCGCCAAATACGGGTCTCCGGCAACGGCCTAGTCAAAATGTCGCACCTGGAACGACACTAAGCGGCCGGCAAAAATGAGGCAACCTGCGCTTGCAGGAAAGCGCGAAGGGCGGCGAACTTGCAGATCCGGCGTCGAAGGCCGGCCTAGCCCGCCTTCTCCACCTTGAGCACGGCGCCGTCGGCATCGACCACCTTCACCCGCGTGCCCGACGGCAGGTCGGGGCCGGTGATCCGCCAGTTGGTGTCGTCGACCCTGACCTGCCCATGGCCATCGACGATCGGCGCGGACGAGCATGTAGGTGCTGCCGACCAGGCGATGGGCGCGGTCGTTGAGGAAGGGCTGCTCGCCCGGCTGGACGGCGCGAGCGAAGATGCGCCGCCCGACGATGACCAGCACGACCGCCAGCACCACGAAGACGATCAGCTCCACCTGCCAGCCGACATCGGCGATGAGCGCCAGCACGCCGGTGATCAGCGCGCCGACGCCGAACCAGACGAAGACGTTGCCCGGCACGACGATCTCGAGCGCCAGCAGGATGAGGCCGAGGACCCACCAGCTCCACGGTCCGAGCTGGTGGATGACCTGGAGGATCATGGCGTGCCGCCTCCCGCAGTCGGCACGCGGCCGGCCGAACGGCGGGCCTGCGCTTCAGGCGAGAAGGTATCCTTGGCGATCTCGGCGATGCCACCGAGCGAGCCGATCAGCGCCGCCGCCTCGATGGGCAGCATCAACACCTTCTGATTGGGGGCCGAGGCGAGCCTCTCGATCGCCTGGGTGTAGCGCTGGGCGACGAAGTAATTGAGCGCCTGCACATCGCCCTCGGCGATGGCCTTCGACACCATCTGGGTCGCCTTGGCTTCCGCCTCGGCCGAGCGCTCGCGCGCCTCGGCGTCGCGGAAGGCGGCTTCGCGCCGGCCCTCGGCCTGCAGGATCAGCGCCTGCTTCTCGCCCTCGGCCTTGAGAATCTCCGATTGGCGCAGGCCCTCGGCGTCGAGGATGACGGCGCGCTTCTCACGCTCTGCCTTCATCTGCCGGCCCATCAACTCGACGATGTCGCGCGGCGGGTCGATCGCCTTGATCTCGATGCGCGTCACCTTGATCCCCCAGGCCGACGAGGCAGAATCGACCACATGCAGCAGCCGGTCGTTGATGTCGTCGCGCTTGGACAGAAGCTCGTCGAGGTCCATGCCGCCCATCACCGTCCTGAGGTTGGTCATGGTGAGCTGCAGGATGGCGTTCTCCAGCCCGCGCACCTCGTAAGCCGCGCGCGCCGCGTCGAGCACCTGGAAGAAGGCGATGCCATCGGCCGAGACCGTGGCGTTGTCCTTGGTGATGACCTCCTGCGTCGGCACGTCGAGCACCTGCTCCATCATGTTCATCTTGTGGCCGATGCGGTCGATGAACGGCACGATGATGCTGAGGCCCGGCGACAGCGAGCGCGTGAAGCGGCCGAAGCGCTCGACCGTGTAATTGTAGCCCTGCGGCACCGTCTTGACGCCGGCCAGCAGGACGAGAATGACGAGTATGACGAGTGCGATGACGACCCAGTCGAATCCCACCGTTCAATCCTCCGTGTTCGCCGCCGGCGTGGCGCCGCGGCTGGTCTTCCCCTCCACTGGCCGCGAATCGGCGCTTCCGCGCCGACTGCGGCCGAGGAACATGTAGGATGGGGCAGACGGCTCTACCAGCCAAATCGGCAGCGGAGCCGTGAGATCGAGCGCCGGCTCGCGCTCAGCAGCCCAGCCCGGCAAGCTCCCGCCGCACCACGGTTTCCAGCACCCGCATGCCCGGCTCGCTGTCGTTGAGGCAGGGGATCGCGGCATACGCCTCGCCGCCGTTCTGGCGGAAGGTCTCGCCGCCGCGGATGGCGATCTCCTCCAGCGTCTCCAGGCAGTCGGCCGCGAAGCCGGGCATGACGACGGCGAGCCGCTTCACGCCGCTCTTCGCCAGCTCCGCGATGGTGACGTCGGTATAGGGCGTCAGCCACTGGGCGCTGCCGAAGCGCGACTGGAAGACGATGCGGAGCTTCTCCTGTGGCCAGCCGAGTTTTTCGCGCAGCAGCCGCGCCGTCTTCTGGCACTGGCAGTGATAGGGGTCGCCCTTGTCGAGATAGGCGCGCGGCAGCCCGTGGAAGGAGGCAAGCACCACCTCCGGCGCGAAGGGCAGCCCGGCGAGCGACGCACGAATCGATTCGGCCAGCGCATCGATATAGGCCGGGATCGTCATGCCAGGGCGGCAGCGTGCGCACCGCCGGCTGCCAGCGCATGGTCGCCAGCGCCGCGAACGCCTTGTCGTTGACCGTCGCCGTGGTCGCCGCCGCATATTGCGGATAGAGCGGCGCGATCAGGATGCGGTCGCAGCCCTGCTCCTTGAGCGCCGCCAGGCGCGACGGCGATCGCCGGCTCGCCATAGCGCATCGCCCAGTCGACGACGACGCCTTGCGGCGCCAGCGCGGCGGCGAGCTTCTCCGCCTGGGCGCGGGTGATGGTGACCAGCGGCGCCTCGTTCGTCTCCTTGTTCCACACGATCGAATAGGCATGCGCCGTCTTCGGCGGCCGGGTGGTGAGCACGAACAGGTTGAGGATCAGCCACCAGATCGGGCGCGGCACCTCGATCACCCGCGGATCGGAGAGGAATTCCCGCAGGTAACGGCGCACCGAAGCGGTGTCGGTGCCCGACGGCGAGCCGAGATTGACCACGAGCACCCCCACCCGGCCGAAGCGGACGGGCGGGTGGCCGGGCGGCATGGGGCCGGCTGCGGGCAAATTGGGGGCTGGGTCGTCGCTCATCGCGGCCATTCATAGTGCGCCGTGCCGCCATGTCCACAACCAGCCCTTCGTCAGACAAGAAGGGGGCGGCCCGAGCCGCCCCCGAAAATCGCCCGCGCAAGGCCGCTCAGCCGCTTGATGATGCGGCCGTCGACCTTGGCGTCGACCTTACCGGCAGCTTGGCGATGTAGTCGATGACGGTGTTGGCCATCAGCGTGCCCGCCTCCGCATCGATCAGCACCTTGCCGCCGCCGAGCGCGGTATAGCCGTCGCCGCCGTTCAGCATGTAGTCGTTGGTGGCGACCTTGTAGGTGGCCGACGGATCGAGCGGCTTGTCGCCGACCGTCACCGAGAGGACGCGGCTGCCCTTCGGGTTCTTCAGGTCGACGACCATCTTCATGCCCGGAGACCTGCGGGAAGCGGCCGGCGCCGTCCTCGACCTGGCTGACGCCGTTCTCCAGCGCTTCCTTGATCTGCTGGCCGGTGATCTCGGTGATCACGGTGACGTTGCCGAAGGGCAATTCGGTGAGGACGTCGCGCCGGGTCAGTTCCGTGCCTGCCGCGTACTGCTTGTCGCCGCGGATGCCGCCGCCATTGGTGATGGCGACGTCGGCGCCGACCGACTGCGCGCATGGCGTCGGTGATCAGGTCGCCGATCGCCGCCTCCTGGCTGCGCACGACGGTCTCGCGCGAATCGAGCGGGGCCTCGGTCTTGCCGATCACCACATTGAGGCTCTTGTCGAGCTGGGCCTTGAGCCCATCGACGATCTTCGCGGTATCCGGGTCAGGCGTCACCGTCTTGGTGTCGATGAAGCGGAAGGTCGGCTCCCACGTTATCGTGCGCTTGCCCTTCTTCTCCCCGATGGTCACCGCGAGATCGAGCGGATCGAGATAGTTGGCGTCGGTCGAGGTCTCGACATAGGCGGTGACGCCGTCATAGGCGGTCCAGAAGTCGTGGTCGTGGCCCGACATGATGACGTCGAAGGCATGGCTGTCCATCAGCTCGCGGTCCTGAGCGTGGCTCGCATGCACCACGCCGATGACCAGATCGGCACCGGCCGCGCGCGCCGCCTTGGCGCCGTCCACCGCCGTCTGCACGGTGCCGCCGAACTTCCAGTCGCCCGGACTGGAGAGCTCATTGGTCGAATCGAGCGCCACCGGCACCAGCGCGATCTTGAGGCCGGCCATCTCCTTCATCATCGTGCCGCCGAGGTCGGCGATGGGCGAGCCGTCGGCATGGGTGATATTGAGCGCCGCCCAAGGATATTTCGACGCCTTCACGTTGGCCTCAAAGCCGTCGACCTTGAAATCGAACTCGTGATTGCCCGGCACCGCGATATCGAAGGGGACGATGTTGGTCAGTTCGACCGTATGGGCACCCTTGTCGAAGCCGGAGAGCAGCGAGGGTGAAAACATGTCGCCGTCGAAGACGTAGAGCGTGTTCGGATTAGCCGCCTTCTCTGCCTTGGCGACGGCGTTCATGCGGGCAAAGCCGCCGCGCTCCTTGGTCACGCCGAAATCGTAGATGTCGCCGACGCCGAGGATCGTCAGCTTGACCGTCTCGGCATGGACTGGCGCGAAAGCCGCGGCGCCGACCAGCGCCGCACCGAGGGCGACGGCAAGTTTCGTCATGCGCATAACCTCACCTCCTCATCAAATGGGGTACCGGCCGGACCGGCCTCCCGGGCATCATTTAAAGCAATTCTAGTGCAGTTTTCTGACAGCCGTCGACCGTCGGTTTGCCGGCTATGCAGGCGCCGCGACCTCTGTGCCGCCGGCAAGAAACGCCGCGCGCCGGGCCGCCGCCTGGGTGCGCACGCGCTCGACCGCTGCCGCCTTGACGTGGCCGAAGCCGCGGATCTTCTCCGGATAGCGGGCAAGCGCCACGGCAAGGTGATGGTTCTCCGGCGCCAGATGCTGGTGGATCGCGGTGAGCGTCGCCTCGTATTCGGCGACGAGCCGCCGTTCCATGCGCCGCTCCCTGGTATGGCCGAAGGGGTCGAGCCATGAGCCGCGCCGCTGGCGATGGCGCGCGATGAACCTGAGGACCCGCAAGATTCCCGGCCCGTATGTGCGCTGCCTGCGATGGCCGCTGGCCTTGTCGCGGCCGGCGAAGAGCGGCGGCACCAGATGGTATTCGAGCCTGCCCCAGCCAGCGAAGGCATTGCCCAGCTGGCGATCGAAGGAGCCGTCGGTATAGAGCCGCGCCACCTCGTAGACATCCTTGACCGCCATCAGGCGGTAGAGGTTGAGCGCCACCGCTTGCGCCAGATCGGCACGCCCCGGCGCGACTCGCGTCTCGGCCTCATGCATGGCGGCCACCGCATCGGCGTAGCGCTGGGCGTAGCGCTCGTCCTGATACTCGGTGAGGAAACGGGTGCGCCGCGCCGTCAGCTCGTCGAGGCTCTCGGCCGCCGGCGGCTTGCGCCGGCCGGAACGTTCTGCGGCGAGCGCCACGATCACCTCCGGCTCCGCCGCGGCCCGCCGGCCCCAGGCGAAGGCCGCCTGGTTCATGGCGACGTCGACGCCGTTGAGCGCGATCGCCTTGAGGATGGCAAAATGGGAAAGCGGCACCGCACCCGCCTGCCAGGCGAGACCCAGCAGGAACATGTTGGTGGCGATGGCGTCACCCATGAGCGCGGTGGCGATCTCGCTCGCTTCGATGAAATGGCACTTCGGCGCGCCGGCCCGATTTGTGATCGCCTGCACGATGCGCCGCATGGGCAGCGTGTAGTCCGGATCGTGGGCGAAGGCGCCGGAATAGGTCTCGTGGCTGTTGACGAAGACCGCGGTGTGGCCGGGGTCGATGGCGGCGAGCGCGCTCGCCGACCCGGCCACCACGGCGTCGCCGCCGATGAGGAGGTCGGCCCCGCCGGCGGCGATGCGCACCGCCTTGATCGCCTCGGGCCGTGAGGCGATGCGGACATGGCTCGTGACCGGCCCGCCCTTCTGCGCCAGCCCGGTCACGTCGACCACCGCCGCCGCCTTGCCTTCCAGATGCGCCGCCATCGCCAGCACCCTGCCGATGGTGACGATGCCGGTGCCGCCGATGCCGGCGAGAAGGATGGCGAAGGCGCCGTTGAGCGCCGGCAGAGCCGGCGGATCGGGCAGCGCTTCGTCCTCCGGCGCCGGCACGGCCGCTTTGGGCACGGCGCCGTGCACGGTGACGAAGCTCGGGCAGAAGCCCTTGAGGCAGGAGAAGTCCTGGTTACAGGCGGACTGGTCGATGACGCGCTTGCGTCCGAATTCGGTCTCGAGCGGCTGGATCGCGACGCAGTTCGACTGGACGCCGCAATCGCCACAGCCCTCGCAGACAAGCTCGTTGATGAGCACGCGCTGGCTCGGCGCGGGCTCGCTCCCGCGTTTCCGCCGCCGCCGCGTCTCGGCGGCACAGGTCTGGTCGTAGATCAGCACCGACACGCCGGCGACCTTGGCGAGATCGCGCTGGACCGCATCGAGCCGGTCGCGATGATGCACCGTGGTGCCGGCGGGAAGACCGGCATGGCCGGCATAGCGCTTCGGCTCCTCGCTCACCACGGCGACCTTGCGGGCGCCTTCGGCCAGCACCTGCGCCGCGACCATCGCGACCGTCGGCGCGCCCTCAGGCTTCTGTCCGCCGGTCAGCGCCGCAGCGTCGTTGAACAGGATCTTGAAGGTGATGTTGACGTTCGCCGCGACGGCGGCCCGCACCGCCAGGCTGCCGGAATGGACATAGGTGCCGTCGCCGAGATTCTGGATCATGTGCTCGCGGATCGAGAACGGCGCCTCGCCGATCCAGCTTGCCCCCTCGCCGCCCATCTGGGTGGCGCCCTGCGTGCGCCGCCCGGCGACATCCACGGCCAAGGCGCCACAGCCGGCGCCGGCATAGGCGCGGGCGCCTTCCGGCACCGCCGTGCTGACATTGTGGGGGCAGCCGGCGCAGAGCGTCGGCGCACGTTCGGCGATGTCGTGGATGCCGGCCAGCGCCTCCTGCTGACGGCGCACGGCCGACAGGCGCCGGGCAAGCGGCTCGTCATGCCGCCCTTCGGCGAGCCGGCCGCCGATGGCAAGCGCGATGGCGTTGATGTCGAGCGTGCCCTTGGACGGGAACAGCCAGCCGCCTTCCTCATTCTTCTTGCCGAGGATGACGGGCTGGTTGGCGGTGCCATAGAGCATCTCGCGGATCTGGCCCTCGATCAGGCCGCGCTTCTCCTCCACCACGATGATCGTCTGGAGCCCCTCGGCAAAGGCGCGGATGGTCCGCGGCTCGAGCGGCCAGGTGCAGGCGATCTTGAGCAGCCTGAGGCCGAGCTCGGCGGCGCGCACCTGGTCGATGCCGAGGTCGTCGAGGGCCTGGAGGACGTCGAGATGGCTCTTGCCCGCCGTGACGATGCCGATGCGCGGCTGGCGCCCGCCGGTGAACACCACCCGGTCGGCCTTGTTGGCGCGCACGAAGGCAAGCACGGCCGGGATCTTGAAGTCGTGCAGGCGCTCTTCCTGGGCAAGCGGATCGTCATGGGCGCGGATGGAGAGCCCGCCCGGCGCCATGCGGAAGCCGCCGGGAATGACCGTGGCGACGCGATCGAGGGCGCCATCGACGGTGGCGCGCGCCGCGACCGTGTCGCCGACGCATTTCAAGGCCA
Organism: uncultured Alphaproteobacteria bacterium; assembly: GCA_963830205.1. Classification (GTDB taxonomy): domain Bacteria; phylum Pseudomonadota; class Alphaproteobacteria; order Rhizobiales; family Kaistiaceae; genus CAVSRC01. Next base: position 22,671 of record CAWHLP010000016.1, read on the forward strand.
CCCAGGTGCCGGCGTAGCGCGACAGGGCGTAGCCGAACAGGCCGTAATCGAGGATCTCCTGCAAGCCGGCCGGAGCCAGCACCGGGATCATGGCATCGACCAAGGCGTGCTCGGACTGGTGCGCGGCGTCGGCGAAGGCGCACTCGTGGTCGTCGCCGATCAGCGCCAGCACGCCGCCCCAGGGGGAGGTGCCGGCGAGGTTGGCGTGCTTGAGCCCGTCGCCGGCGCGGTCGACGCCGGAGCCGGTGCCGTACCACAGGCCGAAGACCCCGTCGCCGCGGCCATCGCCGCGGAGTTCCGCCTGCTGCGTCCCCCACAGCGCCGTCGCCGCCAGCGCCTCGTTCACCGCCGGATTGAAGACGATGCCGGCCGGCTGGAGCACCCCCGCCGCACCCCACAGCGCCTTGTCGAGACCGGCCAGCGGCGCACCGCGATAGCCGGTGACATAGCCGGCCGTGTTCTTCCCCTGGCGCCGGTCGCGCGCCCGCTGCATGAGCATGAGGCGCACCACGGCCTCGCTGCCGCTCACCAGGACCGGCTGTTTGGCGAGGTCGTATTTGTCGTCAAGGCTGACGGCCGCCAGGGCCATGCATGCTCCTCCCGGCCCCCACCGACCGGGCCGCCGGCATTGAGACCGACCGGGAGACCAAGGTCAATCGGAGTGCACCTGTCATAATTTCCACCCGATTCGTGTTGGAAGAGGCTCCCCGTCCCCGCGCCCGGGCTTGGCAAAGGCGCGGCGCATAGGCGCTTGCCATCGCCGGCCATCCGTCGCAGTTTGCCGGCAGAGACGAAAGCCGGCACAACCGGCAGGGGACGCTATGGGAGTTTTGCTGCGTATCAGCGCCGCCATCGACCGCGCAACTGCATTCATCGGACAATCGGTTACCTGGCTGATCCTGCTGTCCGTTCTGGTCAGTGCCGGCAACGCCACGTCGCGCAAGCTCCTGTCGCTGTCGTCGAACGCCTGGCTCGAGCTGCAGTGGTATCTGTTCGCCGCCGCCTACCTGCTCGCCGCCGCCTACACCCTCCAACGCAACGGCCACGTTCGCATCGACATCATCTCGAATCTGCTGCCTCGGCGCGTGCGCGACTGGATCGACATCTTCGGCCACGCCGTGATGCTGCTGCCCTTTTCGATCCTGATGGTCTGGGAAGCCACGCCCTGGTTCAGGCAGTCCTTCCAGCTCGGCGAGCTGTCCGCCAACTATGGCGGCCTCCTGCTATGGCCGGCCAAGGGCCTTCTGCTTGCCGGCTTCTTCCTGCTCGCGGTTCAGGCCGTCTCTGAGATCATCAAGCGTATCGCGTTCATGCAGGGGCTCATCGAAGAGCCCTACGCGCACGATACGGCGGTTCCGCCGGAATAATCGCCATGGCCGCCTTCATCACCGCCAATATGGCGCCGCTCATGTTCGCCACGCTGGTGATCGTGCTGCTGCTCGGCTACCCGGTCGCCTTTGCGCTCGCCTTCAACGGCCTTGCCTGGGGCTTCATCGGCATCCAGCTCGGCCTCTTCGCACCGACCTTCTTCCAGGCGCTGCCCGACCGCCTGTTCGGCGTGATGAGCAACGATACGCTGCTCGCCGTGCCGTTCTTCACCTTCATGGGGCTGGTTCTCGAACGATCGGGCATGGCCGAGGACCTGCTCGACACCGTCGGCCAGCTCTTCGGTTCGGTGCGCGGCGGTCTCGCCCTGGCCGTGGTGCTCGTCGGTGCCCTGCTCGCCGCCACCACCGGCGTGGTCGCCGCTTCGGTGATCGCCATGGGGCTGATCTCGCTGCCCATCATGCTGCGCTACGGCTACGACCGGCGTCTGGCCGCCGGCGTCATTGCGGCCTCCGGCACGCTGGCGCAGATCATCCCGCCGAGCCTGGTGCTCATCGTCATGGCCGATCAGCTCGGCCGCTCGGTCGGCGACATGTATTCCGGCGCGGTCGTTCCCGGGCTTGTCCTCTCCGGCCTCTATGTCGCCTACGTCATCGGCGTGACGGTGATCTTCCCGACCGCGGCGCCGGCGTTGCCGAAGGAATTCCGCGGCTACAGCAGCCGCGAGCTTGCCGTCCGCGTGGTCGTCGTCCTCATCCCGCCGCTGGTGCTGATCTTCCTGGTGCTCGGCACCATCTTCATCGGCCTGGCGACGCCGACCGAAGGCGGCGCCATGGGTGCCGTCGGCGCGCTCATCCTGGCCGCGGTCAAGAAGCGGCTCAACTGGACGATGCTGCGCCAGGCGCTCGATTCGACGACCAAGCTGTCGTCCTTCGTGCTCTTCATCCTCATCGGCTCGCGCGTCTTCAGCCTGACCTTCTTCGGCGTCGACGGCCACATCTGGGTCGAGAACCTGCTGACCGGCCTGCCCGGCGGTCAGCTCGGCTTCCTGATCGTCGTCAACATCCTGGTCTTCATCCTCGCCTTCTTCCTCGATTTCTTCGAGCTTGCCTTCATCATCGTGCCCCTCGTCGGCCCGGTGGCCGAACACCTCGGCATCGACCTCATCTGGTTCGGCATTCTGCTCGGCATCAACATGCAGACGGCGTTCATGCATCCGCCGTTCGGCTTCTCGCTTTTCTTCCTGCGCTCCGTCGCACCGAAGGACCCCTACGTCGATCGCGTGACCGGCGCCGAAATCGCGCCGATCACCACCGCGCAGATCTATTGGGGGGCGCTGCCCTTCGTCGTCATCCAGGTGGTCATGATCGGGCTGACCATCGGTTTCCCGGGCATGGTGACGCGCTACAAGGCCGACCAGGGCCACGTCGCGCCCGGCACGATCGAGATCCAGGCGCCGAGTCCGGGCAGCGGCGCGCCCAATTTCGGCGGCGGCGCCCCCAACTTCGGCACAGGCGACGGCAGCGGCGGCGGCGGACCCAACTTCGGTGCGGGCGACGACGCCGCGGCGCCGTCCCCCTCCGGCGGCACCAGCGGGCCGAATTTCGGCGGCACGCCACCAGGCAACGCCGGACCCAACTTCGGCCAATGAAAAGGGGCTCCGGGTTTCCCCGAAGCCCCTGTCAGTGCCGCCCGACGCGATTTACGGCTGCAGCTTGCCGGCGCGCTGCTGGGCGAACATGAAGTTGTCGTACGCCCCGTCGGTGATCTGGAACCAGAGGTCCTCCTCGTTGCGGAATGCCCGCATCGAATCGTACATCTCCTTGAACGACGCGTTCTTGGCGCTGAACTCGTCGTAGACCCCGACGGACGCGTCGAAGCAGGCCGACATGATCTCGTCGGAGAACCGGCGCAGCTGCGCTCCGTTCTTCACCAGCTCGCGCAGCGCCCCCGGGTTGACCGCATCGTAGTGCGCCTGCATCTCGATGTTGACCACCGCCGACGCCGTCTTGATCGCTTCCTGGTAGGCCTTGGGCAGCGCGTTCCACTTGTCCAGGTTGATCAGGGTGAAGAGCGAGGCACCGCCTTCCCACCAGCCCGGATAGTAGTAGTACTTGGCCACCTTGTAGAAGCCGAGCTTCAGGTCGTCATACGGGCCGACGAACTCGGTGGCGTCCAGCGTGCCCTTTTCCAGCGCCGGATAGATGTCGCTGGGCGCGATATTGGAGGGGATGACGCCGAGCTTGGCCAGCACCGCGCCGGCGAAGCCGCCGCAGCGGAACTTGATGCCCTTGAGATCGTCGACCGAGTTGATCTCCTTGCGCCACCAGCCACCCATCTGGCCGCCGGTGTTGCCCGACGGGAAGCCGATCATGTTGAACTTGGCGTAGAACTTGTTCATCAACTCCAGCGCGCCGCCGTAGTACCACCAGGCATTGAGCTGGCGGCTGTTGAGGCCGAAGGGCACCGTGCAGCCGAAGGCGAAGGTCGGGTCCTTGCCGTAATAGTAGTAGGTGGCGGTGTGGCCCATCTCGACGGTATCGTTCTGCACCGCGTCGACGATTCCGGCCAGCGGCACGATCTCGCCGCCGGCGAAGGGCTGGATCTGGAACTTGCCGTCGGTCAGAGCGCCGACGACCTCGGCCGTGCGGGTGGCGCCGTCGTAGAGCGTGTCGAGGACCTTGGGGAAGGCCGAGGTCAAGCGCCACTTGATTTCGGGCATGGACTGGGCAATGGCCGGCGCCGCGATGGTCGTAGCGGCAGCACCCCCCGCCACCAGGCCGGCCTTCTTGATGAACGAACGACGATCCATAAGCGAACTTCCTCCCTTGGCCGCTTCGTTATAGACAACAGTTTCGCGCCGAAGCTGGCACCGCAGAGATACGGACGGCATCGGCCGGAAGCTGTCAAGCGCCAAGGTCCGCCGCCGCATTGCGGGCGCCGGAAGCGGGCGCCCCACCGTCGAGCCGCAAATGGGACACATGGCCCCCGAACCACCGCTGATCGTCGTCGCCGCCGATGTCAGGCCGGGTGACGGTTACGTCTGGCACGCCGCCGCCGAGACCTACCTCAACGCCGTCGTCCATGGCCTCGGTGCAATCCCGCTGATTCTGCCATCTCTCGACCAGTCGGTTGATCTCGACGCCCTGCTCAGGCGGGTTGACGGCGTGCTCCTGCCCGGCAGCCGCTCCAACGTCCATCCCCAGCGCTACGGCGACCGACCCACGCCCAAGAGCGAGCCGCACGACCCGCGCCGGGACGCCGTCACCCTGCCGCTGATTACTGCGGCATTGCGCCACGGCGTTCCGTTGTTCGCCATCTGCCGCGGCATGCAGGAGCTCAACGTTGCCCTCGGCGGAACCCTGATTTCAGAGGTGCAGGAGGAGCCGGGACGCCACGACCACCGGGCGCCGCCCTCCGAGGAGCCGGACGTGCGCTTCGCCATCCGCCAGGAGGTGCGGCTTGTGCCCGGCGGTGTCCTCGCCGGCATCTTCGACAGCGACACGATCCTGGTGAATTCGCTGCATCGCCAGGCGATCGGGCGCCTGGCCGACGGCCTCGCGGTCGAAGCGACTGCGGCCGACGGCACGATCGAGGCGGTCAGCGTGCGCGACGCCCCCGGCTTCACCCTCGGTGTGCAGTGGCACCCGGAATACTGGGTGAGGACCGACCTGCCCTCGCAGAAGCTCTTCGCCGCATTCGGCGCGGCGGTGCGCGGCCACCGGGCCGGCGGCGCCGCCGCCGTCGCCTCGACCGCATGAAGAAGGGCGCCGCCGCTTTCGCGACGACGCCCCCCATGCGCCCCCCAAGTCGACAGATCGCCGGTCAGGCGACCAACGGCTTGAGACCGGGGATCCTGTCGAGCCAGCCCGACTTCTCGACCAGGCCGTCGAGCCCCCAGACGCGCCCGGCATGCTTGACGATCAGGAAGACCAGGACGCCGGCATAGACGATGTGTTCGTCGAGCAGGAAGTTCGTGGTGTTGCTGATGTAGGGGAAGTCCATGTGCGCGGTCCAATAGACCAGCATCAGCATGATGCCGAAGGACGCGCTGACCCGCACCATCAGGCCGGTCAGCAGCGACAGGCCGATGAGCAGATGCCCGTACTCGACCAGGAATGTCAGCACCGCCGCGATGCCCGGTCCGGTCATGACCGAATAGAAGGAATGGAACGTCTTGGTGCTGCTGAGGAAACCGGCCACGCTCCAGCCCGGCACGAAGACCTGGTGCGAAGCCGCATAGAGGAACGTCCACGCCATCGCCAGTCGGAAGAAGACGATCAGTGCCCGTTCGGTTTTGGTATCCGTCATGGTGATATCTCTGCCTGGTAGTGGGGCCGGTTTCGGCGGTCATCAGGAGCTGGCAGTCGATCCAGCTCCGGTGGCCGCCGGAGGCCGGCGGATGGTCGTCTTCGGCGTCTCGGCCCGAACTTTCCTCGTCGGGACGTCTGATGGCCTGAGGGCGATCCGACACGAGGCAATCTAGCGACAGCCAGAGGCGGCGCTTTGACTACACTCAAATTAGAAAAATGCTAAGTATTGACCAGCGAGCCGCCAAGCAGAACCAGCCCGAGAACGAGCACCGCGGCAGCGGCGAGGATCTCGGCCACGCGCACGATGCGCCCGGTCACCGGTGAATCAACGCCTGCCAGCCGAACGGCCACGCTGCGGGCGGAAACCGCCAGCACCGCCATGGTTGCGACCGTCAGGCCGGTGCCCAGTGCCATGACGAATGTAGCGGCGACGCCGGCCAGGAAAAGGCCCTGCGACAAGGCAAAGACCAGCACGATGATCGCGCCCGAGCACGGGCGTACGCCCACCGCCAGGATCGCCGACCATGCCCGCGCCAGCATCTCCAGCAACGAGTCCGCCGGCCCGGCCACAGCGGTGTAAGCCTGCGCCTGACCGTGGTCGTGGTCATGGTCATGGTGATGCGCGTCATCGTGATCGTGGCCGTGATGATCGTGACCATGGCCGTCGTGATCGTGATCGTGGTGGTGATGGTCGTCATGCGCGTCGCCGGGCACGCCGACATGGTGGTGATGATGATGATGCCCGCCGCCGACCGTCTTCGACCACAGGAGCCAGCCGCCGACCAACGCCACCAGCGCATAGCTCAGCGTCTCGAACCAGTCGGTCGCCTTGGTCATGGTGACCGCGGTGACGTGGAAGATCACCGCCGCGATGCCGACGATGAGGACGGCGCTCACCGCCTGGACGAAGGCGGCCAGGAAGGAGAGAGCGATGCCGCGCTTCGCCGTCTCGCCGGAGGAGACCATGTAGGCGCTGATCACCGCCTTGCCGTGGCCGGGCCCGGCGGCATGAAAGACGCCGTAGGCGAAGCTGAGCGCCAGCAGCAGCCACACCGCCCAGCCGTTCGCCTTGATGTCGCTGAGGGCATGGGTGAGGCCCTGGTAGAAGATGCTCTGGAAGTAGGCGACGCGCACGAAGAGCGGCCCCAGCGGCCCGCCGAAGCCGGCACCGCCGGACGAATCGGGCGTGGCGATGCCGAAGGGGCTGGCCGCATGGGCCGCCCCGGCCACCGCCGCCAGCACCGCCAGTCCCGCCGCAACGGACACGACATGGGATCGTGCGCGGCTCACCGGGCGCGCCTCAGATTGCGCTGCAGGAAGTACCCCGCCACGGCGATGCCGCCGGCGAGAAGGACGGCAAGGACGATCGCCAGCACCTCGGTCATGGGCGATTCGCCGGTCGCGGTGTCGATCTTGGCGGCTGGCGCAGACTGAGCCGCCGGCAGTGCTGCGTTGCCGTTCTTGGAAATCACCAGCGTCGTCGGTTCGGCGGGCGGCGGGGCCGGTGCTGCCGGTGCCGCGCTGCCTCCCGGTGCCGCCGCGATGTCGGTTGGCGTCAGGTTGCCGACCACCTCGGCCGGCGCAGCCTGCGACGCCGGGGGTGGCGCGGTCGGCGCGGGCGCCGCTGCGGGTGCCGGCGCACCGGCGGCCGGTTTGTCGCCTGCCCCCGCCATCACCGCCTCGAACGGGTTGACGGCGGAGCCGCTGGCCTCGCCCGGGCATTGCAGCGCGATCAGGTTGGCGAGCCCCGCGGCGGCATCCTGCAATTCCGGCGGCAGGTCGTGCTGGTCGACGGGGATGGCCGACAGCATGGCCATCGTCTTGGCATCCAGCATCTGCGGCGGGTGATATGCGGCCGTGCAGCCGGCCGGCGCGTTGGTCAGCGTCACCGCCTGGTGCTTGGGGAAGCTGAAGGCGACGAAATACTCCGGGTCGAACACCTCGAGCGTCGCCTTGCCGTGGATCGCCACCGGCTTCTTCAGCGGCAGCGTGTAGAACAGGGTCAGCCGTCCGCCGTGGAACTCCAGCCAGTATTCGGTCGGCGGGACGAAGGGGAAGGACTGCTTCCCCTGCCTGAGCCAGGTGAAGAAGCCGTATTCCTTGAGCGAATCGACATTGACCTTGGCCAGCGGGGCCAGCTCCGCGTCGCTGAGCTTGCCGTCATTGTTGGCGTCGAGGCCCTGGATGGCGAAGGCGGTGAAGGCCTCGTCGAACTGCCAGATGTGGCGGATGGCGGTGATCTCGCCGGCCTTGTCGAAGACGATCTCGGCGTGGGCATCGACGAAGACGTGGGGGTGAGCGGCCGCCGGTTCCGCCACCGCGACGGCCAGCAACCCTGCAACGGCAATTCCGACCCGGCGGACAGCAGTCACGGCGCAACCCTTCCCCGCCCCGAGAACTCTAGACCGAATACGGCCAATTGGAGGCAAGTCCCGCACCAAGCGTCGAAACGACGCGCGGAGCCATCCGCGCGACTTCAGGACGCCGGGCCGGACGGTGCCGACAGGCGCGCCTCGGCCTCAGCCAGCGCCTTCTCGATCTCGCTGATCCAGGCTGCGTCCTCGCTGCGCGATTCCCGTCTCTCGCGGATGAGCCGGAGATTGCGCGCCGTGGTCGCCGGCTCCCACGGCTCGCGCACCAGCGCCAGCGCACTGGCGGCATGATCGACCGCTGCATCCTCGTCGCGCGCCAGCACCGCCAGTTCGAGCAGCGTGGCGTGGTCCCAGTAGTCGCCGCCGCCGTCGCCGCCCTTGCGCACGCGCTGCTCGGCGGCATAGCGCACAACCGGGAGCATCTGCTCAAACGCCTCGCCCGGCTTGTCCTCCATCTCCATCAGGGTGACCGCGTTGATCCCCGGATAGGGGTCGCGCCAGTCCGCCTCGAAGCCGGTGCGATAGGTGGCGATCGCCCGCTTGAGGAAGCCGCGCGCCGCGAAATCCTGGCCCGCCTTCTTCGCCGCCTCCCACTGGTCCTTGTAGATGCGGCCGAGCAGGCCGTTGGTCTCGCTGCTCTCGCCATAGTCCTTGATCACGTCGGTGAGCACCCGCTCGGCGTCCTGGCCCCGCCCGATGCGGTTCAGCGCGAAACCGAGCTGCTCGCGGATCATCCGCGCCTTCTGGAGTTCCGGCGGCATGCGCTCGTAGAGCTTGACCATCTCGGCGCAACCATCGGCATTGCCGACCGCGCGGAACGACAGCATCAGGTCGACGATGATGCCCGCCTCGACGCTGCGCAGGTCCTGCAGGTTGGGGTCGGCGGCGATGGCGCGCACCGCGTCGACGCCCTTGGCCCGCGCCTCTTCCAGGCGCTTCTTGTAATCCTGCGAGACAGCGACGCGGTCACGGAACACGTCCGTCTTGATGTGGTCGACCTCGTGCCGCGGCATGCCGTCGATGAGCTGGAACAGCGGGCTGTCGTCGTGGCCGTCGTCGAGCGCCGCGCGCAGGCGCCCGCCGATCCGCTCCACATCGCCGGCGACGTCGGTGAGGTTGCCGGTCTCGTCGAGATGATAGGGCGCGCCGCGCTGCGAGGCGACGTCGAAGGGCAGCGTCGTGCCGTCGGCAAACACCATCACCGTCGAGCGCGGCCTGAGCGCATGGCGGATGCCGAGCTCGTAATAGACGTTGGGATTGGCGCCGGTGACATCGGCCACGGCGAAATCGGAGAGCATCAGCCGCTCGTACATCGGCTTGTGGATGGTGCCACCGACCTGCTCCTGGTCGGCACGGATCACGTCCATCCCGGCCGCCGCCACCGCTGGTGCGAGGATCTGGTCGTAGACCGCATCGAAATCGACCATGCGCCCGCTGCCGTGGGATTTGCGCCCGAACGGCATGAGGACGAAACAGAGCGGTTTCACTGGGCTTCCCCCCGTCGTGTTCCTCTCCGGCCGAGAGTGTAGCGATTCTCCCCGGTCACCTCACCCCGCCAGAATCCTGCCGGCAAGGTCGATCAGCGCCCGGTCGCGGCCGGGCGGGCCGATCAGCGACAGGCCGACCGGGCAGCCATCGACCGTCATCAGCGGCAGCGAAATCTGCGGCAAGCCGGCAAGCCCGGCGATGCACAGCATGGAGACGGCGCGCCCGCGGAAGCGCTCGAAGGCTTCCTCGTTGGCGTCGAGCCGCGGTGCGATGCCGGGCATGGTCGGGAGCACGATGACGCGATCGTTGCCGACGAGTTCGGCCACCCGCCGCGCCGCCACCGGGCGGAAGGCCGCCGCTTCGTCATAGGCCGCCTGCGTCACCGCCTTCGCCGCTGCGAAGCGCGTCACCACTGCTGGGTTGAGGGCCGGCTTGCGCCGCTCGATCCAGGTCCCATGGGCGCGCCAGGCGTGCCAGCCCTGCATGGCGCGATAGGTGAGGTGCCAGCGCTCAAGCCCCTCGCCTTCGGCCACGCGGACGCTGCCGTCGGAGGTGAGATGGTCGGCCGCCCGGGCGATAGCCGCGTCGAGGACGGCGCCGTCGTTCTCCTCGGCAAAGAGGGCGCAGGCGTCCTCGGCGATGACCATGCGGGAGAGCGGCGGGCCGGCGACGTCTTCGCCGAGCAGCACGGCGCCGACGCGGGCATAGGTGCCGATGTCGCGGGCGAACCAGCCGACCGTATCGAAGATCGCTGCCAGCGGCATGGCGCCGGCGATGTCGATGCGGCCGAAGGTCGGCCTGAGGCCGATGATGCCGCAGAAGGAGGCCGGCCCGCGCACCGAGCCGCCGGTGTCGGAACCGAGCGCGAAATCGACCAGGCCCGCCGCCACCGCCGCCGCCGAGCCCGACGACGAGCCGCCCGGCACCCGCCCCGGCGCCGCCGGGTTCACCGGCGTGCCGTAGTGCTCGTTGCGGCCGTCGAGCGAGAAGGCAAGTTCCGCCGTGTGGGTCTTGCCGGCAAAGGCGGCACCGGCCTCGAGCAGCTTCTGCCACGCAGGCGGCATGGACCGTCGGCACCGGGTCCTCGGCGGTCTTCTCCGGGTTGCCGCAGCCGGTCGGATAACCCGCGACATCGTAGATGTCCTTGACCGCGAAGGTCAGCCCGGCAAGCGGACCAGAGGCGGCGTGCGCTACCGGAACGTCCGGGTAATCGACGAAGGCATGGACGGGATCGGACGGAATGAAGCATGGCGACATCCTAGACTGCGATCGCCGCGCCGTCCGAGCGCGGGTCGGCGGCGCCGAACAGGCGGCCATCAGGTCGGCGAACGATGGCACCGGCATGGCCGAACGCCTCGGAATAGGCGTCGGCCGAGAGCACGACCCGATGGCCGGCGCGCTCCAGCGCGGCGACCAGGTCGGGGTCGAAGCGGCTCTCCATCGCCACGCCGACATCGTCGGTTCCCCATGTCCTCCCGAGCCGCCAGCGTGGCGCGTCGATGGCATCGCCGAGCTCCATGCCGAAGCGGGCGTGGCGCGTGAACACCGCCGACTGGAACTGCGGCTGGCCGTCGCCGCCCATCGAGCCATAGGGCATGATCCGCCCATCGCGGAAGCGGGCGAAGGCCGGGTTCAGCGTGTGGAAGGGCTTGCGGCCGGGCTTGAGCGGGTTCACCGCGTCCGGGTCGAGCGAGAAGCTGACGCCACGGTTCTGCCAGGTGATGCCGGTGCGCGGCAGCACGACGCCGGAGCCATATTCCCAATAGGTCGACTGGATGAAGGAGACGGCGAGCCCGTTGCCATCGACCACCGCCATATAGATCGTGTCGCCGTCGGCCTCGCCACCCCAGGGTCCGGCGCGCTTGCGGTCGATCGCCTCCGCTTCCTGGTCGAGCCAGGCAGCATCAAGGTAACGCTTCACGTCGCCGCCGAAGGCAGGATCGGTGACCTCGCGGTCGCGCACGATGAAGGCGCGCTTGGTCGCCTCGATCAGCCCGTGGATATGGTCGAAGCTCTCGCCGCGCGTCACCTTCAGCCGGTCGAACAGGCCGAGGATGATGAGCGAGGCCAGCCCCTGGGTGGGCGGCGGCGCGTTGAACAGCGTGCAGTCGTCGAGCGTGAGCGACAGCGGCTCCCTGAGCCGCGCCTCGTGGCGGCGAAGGTCCTCGCGCGTCACCGGGCTGCCGACCGCTTCAAGATCGGCGGCGATCTCGGCCGCCACATCGCCGCGATAGAAATCGTCGAAGCCGGCATGGGCAAGCTGGGCGAGCGTGTCGGCGAGCTTGGGCTGCTTCCAGTTGGTGCCGATCTCCGGCGCCTTGCCGTCGGCGAGGAAGTGGGCGGCGAAGCCGGGCACATCCTTCAGCGTCTCGACATTGGCCACGGTCTTGCGCCACTGCGACGGGCTCACCGGCATGCCCTCGCGCGCATGGCCGACGGCATCGCCGAGGAGGTCGCGGCGCGACAATCGCCCACCGAGGCTGGCGGCGGCTTCCATCGCCATCGCCCAGCCGGACACGGCGCCGGCGACGGTCAACGCCGCCAGCGGTCCGCGTGAGGGGAGCGTGTCGTAGCCTTCCTTGCGGTAGCGCTGGATGGTGGCGAGCGACCCGGCGGCGCCGCACGCATCGATGAAGCGCACCGGCCTGCCGGGTTCGGCGATCAGCATGAAGGCGTCGCCGCCGATGGAATTCATCTGCGGATAGACGACGGCGATCGTCGCCGCCGCCGCGATCATCGCCTCGACCGCATTACCGCCGGCCCGCATCACCTCGGCAGCCGATTCCGCCGCCGCCCGGTGCGGCGCCACCGCCATGCCCTTCTCGCCGACCACCGTCTCGTTCATGCCAACTCCCGCTTCCAGAAATGTGCGGGACTTTTGCCGCTTTGCGCCGGCCTTGCCAATGGGGCTTGACAGGCAACCAAATGGTTGCATATTCTCCCGGCCATGGACGAGGTGTTCAAGGCGCTTGCCGATGCGACCCGTCGCGAGCTGCTCGACCGGCTGAGGGCTGAGAACGGCCAGACGCTCGGCGAACTGTGCGAGCGCATGGCGATGAGCCGGCAGGCGGTGAGCAAGCACCTCGCCATCCTCGAGGCCGCCAACCTCGTGGCAACGGTGCGGCGCGGCCGCGAGAAACTGCATTACCTGAACCCGGTTCCGATCGGCGAGATCTACGACCGCTGGATCGGCAAGTACGAACGTGCGCGCGTTGCGGCGCTGGCCGACCTGAAGCGTGCCCTCGAGGAGAACGACGATGGCGAAACCTGAGCTGGTCTACGTCAACACCATCAAGACGACGCCGGAGCGCCTTTGGCAGGCGCTGACCGATCCCGCCTTCACCCAGCGCTACTGGTACGGCACGCGCGTCGAATCCGACTGGCAGGAGGGATCGCCCATCCTCTTCCGCAAGCAGGAGGGCATGGGCGAGCCCGACACCGGCATCGTGCTTATCGCCGACCGGCCGAAGACCCTCTCCTTCTCCTGGCACGTCTCCTATGGCGACTTCGCCAAGGAAAAGGATTCGCGGGTGACCTTCACCATCGAGCCGGCCGGTGACGGCCACGTGAAGCTCACCCTCGTCCACGACCAGTTCCAGGAAGGCAGCGTCCTCAAGGAAACCATGGCCAAGGGCGGCTGGCCGCCAATTCTCGCCAACCTCGTCAAGATGCTCGAAGGAGCCGGACAATGAGCAGCAGGTTCGTCTACGTCACCTACATCCGCTCGACGCCGCAGAAGGTGTGGAATGCACTGCTGAAGCCGGAGTTCACCCGGCAATACTTCTTCGGCGTCACGATGGATTCCGACTGGAAGGTCGGTTCGCCGTGGAAGATGACCCACCCCGACGGCACCGTCAGCGACGCCGGCGAGGTTCTCGAGAGCGATCCCCCGAAGCGCCTGGTCCTCAAGTGGCGGAACGAGTTCCCCAATCTGAAGCCCGAAGGCTTCACCCGCTGCAGCTTCGACATCTCGGCCGAGGGCGCGCTGACCAAGCTCGAGGTCATCCACGAGGCCGAGATGGACAATTCCAAGACGATCGCGGCGGTGTCCGGCGGATGGCCGAAGATCCTCTCCGGACTCAAGACGCTGCTGGAAACCGGTACGGCGCTCGAGGGCACTGCCGGCAAGAAGTAGGCTCGCTGACGACAGCGCGGCCCGACGCGATCGGGCCGCTCGGTTCCCCAGGACGCCAACTCTCAGGAGACTGACGCCATGAACGCCTTTGTCCAGGGCATTGAAAGCGATGCCACACCTGAAAGCGCCTACGCCACTATGCTTGACCCGACCACACTCGCCCTCAGCCGCCGGTTGCCCGGTCCGGTCGAGCGCGTCTGGGCCTACCTGACCGACAGCAAGCTTCGCCGGCAATGGCTGGCGGCTGGTGAGCTCCGCTGGGAAGTCGGTTCGCCGGTCGAATTCGTCTGGCGCAATGACGAGCTCAGTAGTTCGTCTATTCAGCGTCCGGCGGGCTTTCCCGAAGAGCAGCGCATGGAAGGCTCGGTCACCGAGATCATTCCGTCGCGCAAGCTTGCAATCGCCTGGGACGGCTTCGGCGAGGTTTCATACGAGTTGGAGCGCGAGGGTGGCGATGTGTTGCTCACCATGATCCAGCGCCACCTGCCCGCCCGAGAAGTCATTGTGATGTTCGCCAGCGGCTCGCATGCGCATCTTGATATTCTGGCGGCTTGCCTGACGGGGGCCGAACGTCCTTCGTTTTGGGATCAGTGGACCCGCCTCCAGACGGAGTACGAAAGCCGGATACCTGCCTGACAGGTAGCCTCGCGACGCCGGGCAGGCGCCTCGAATTGTAGCGCCTGATACGGCTCTGCCGAGAGACGCCCATGCGCCTCCCGGAAGACTTCACCCGATTTCCTTGCGCCGACCACCAGGACCGCCCCCCGGCCGGACCACCGACCCTGCGCGCCTAGATGGTCACTAGAACCCGACGGAGACAGAAAGTGACGACACACCTGACAGGCACACGCGACGAATGGCTGGCGGCGCGGCTCGATCTCCTCAACGCCGAGAAGGAATTGACCCGGCGGAGCGACGCGGTCGCCGAACAGCGGCAGGCGCTCCCCTGGGTGAGGATCGACAAGGACTATCGCTTTGCCACCGATGACGGGTCGGCATCGCTCGCCGACCTCTTCCAGGGCCGCTCGCAGCTCATCGTCTACCACTTCATGTTCGGGCCTGATTACAAGGCCGGCTGCCCGTCCTGCTCGTCGATCGCCGACGGCTTCAACGGCAATGCCGTCCATCTGATGAACCATGACGTGATGTTCTGGGCGGTGTCGCGGGCACCGTTGGCCAAACTGCAGGCGTTCAAGCAGCGCATGGGCTGGTCGTTTCCGTGGGCGTCCTCCTCCGACAGCGACTTCAATTTCGACTTCGCCGTCGGCCTGACGGAGAAGCAGCAGCGTCAGGACGGCGCTGAGTACAACTATCGCCGCGAGGCACCCAACCCCGACATTGGCAGGAAAGGGCCGACCTTCCCGCCGGCCGCCATGGCCGGGACCGACAATGCCGCCTTCCTGCGCGAAAGGCCGGGCATGAGCGCCTTCGTCATCGAGGACGGCGCCGTCTACCATACCTATTCGGCCTATGCCCGCGGGCTGGATGGTCTCTGGGGCGTGTACCAGTGGCTCGACCGCGCGCCGCGCGGGCGCAACGACAGCGGCTACTGGATGCGCCACCATGACAGCTACTAGGTCGCTGCCGGCGAGCGTCGCCGCCCTTTCGGCGACGCTCGGGCTGGCCGCCGTGTGCTGGGCCGTCGTGCTCCGCCGCATGGGCGGCATGGACATGGGCGTCATGGCGCCGCGCGGCCCGCTCGCGTCCTTCCTCTTGATGTGGACCGTGATGATGGCGGCGATGATGCTGCCGGGGCTCGCCCCGAGGCTGTGGCGGCAGGTGCGCTCCGGCGGCGGCGCCCGCGACGTCCTGCTGTTCGTCGCGTCCTACCTGGCGCTGTGGACCCTCTTCGGCCTGCCGGTCTACGCGGTCTATCGGCCGCACGGCACGCTGATCGCCGGTCTCGTCACCATCGCCGCGGGGCTCTACGAGCTGACGCCGCTCAAGCGGGCCTTTCGCGATCGCTGCTGCGGCGACGGCACGTCCGGCTTCACCTTCGGCCTCTGCTGCATCGGCTCGAGCCTCGGCCTCATGCTGATGCAGGTGGCGCTCGGCATCATGAGCATCGGCTGGATGGCGGTCGCGTCGCTCCTCATCGTCGGCCAGAAGCTGCTCCCTCCGAGGCCTTCGATCGACGTGCCCATCGCCCTGGCAATCGTCGGGCTCGGCGTACTGATCGTCGTGGCGCCGTCAGCGGTGCCGGGGCTCATGCCGGCGATGCACCCCGCTTAGCGCCGCTCGCCGGGGCGACGCCGCCTTTTTTCGCGCGCAACGCAAATCGTTCTTGATTGTGAAACCTTTTGGCCCTACCTACCGCGCTGCCCAAATTCGCACGTGCCTGTGGTCGCAACAGTCCGAGGGCGAACCGCCGGGGAAGATCCCGGACGCTTCGAAGGACGCGGCTTAAAGCAACGACGTAGCGGGCTTTTTTGGTCTCAGTCGGCTTTCCATCAGCCGGCGTTACTGAAGAGGCATCTACTTCTTGCCGGGCGTGCGGATCGGGTTTCTCCCGCTCCAAGCGAAGGCAGCGAAAGACCGGACAGCCCTGTCCGCCTTGTCGACTGCCACCCGCAAACCAGCCGGACAATCCGGCAAACCGGGACGCTTTGTCTCCGGAACGATCGTCTCCACATCGATCGTCCGGGTGCAGGCGCACCGGCGGTTCGCAACAACGTCTCGCTTGGGGAGAGCCCGAGAATGACCGCACGTATCCGCTCGTTTCTGCGCGACCGACGACCGGAAGGCCCCTGCCTCGTCGTCGACCTCGATATCGTCCGCGACAACTACCAGGCCTTCGCCCGCGCTTTGCCCGACAGCCGCGTCTACTACGCGGTCAAGGCCAACCCGGCGCCGGAGATCCTCGCGGCCCTCGCCGAACTCGGCTCCAGCTTCGATTGCGCCAGCGTCGCCGAAATCGACATGGCGCTTGGCGCCGGCGCCAGCCCTGAGCGCATCTCCTACGGCAACACCATCAAGAAGGAGCGCGACATCGCCGCCGCCTACGAGCGCGGCGTGCGCCTGTTTGCCGTCGATTCGCACGAGGAGGCCGAGAAGATCGGCCGCGCCGCCCCGACCGCCAAGGTCTTCTGCCGCATCCTCATCGCCAATGATGGCGCCGAGTGGCCGCTGTCGCGGAAGTTCGGCTGCGCCCCGGAGATGGCCGTCGACGTGCTCGAGCACGCCCACCGGCTCGGCCTCGACGCCTACGGCGTCTCCTTCCATGTCGGCTCGCAGCAGCCCAACCCGGAAGCCTGGGACGCGGCGCTCGCCGCTTCCGCCGACATCTTCCGTGACCTCGGCGAGCGCGGCATCCGGCTGCGCATGGTCAACCTCGGCGGCGGCTTCCCGGCCAAGTACCTGAAGAAGATCCCGCTGGTGAAGACCTACGGCCGGGCGATCTTCGCGGCGCTCAGCAAGCACTTCGGCAACCGCATCCCCGAGACCATCATCGAGCCCGGCCGCGGCATGGTCGGCGACGCCGGCATCATCAAGGCCGAGGTGGTGCTGATCTCGCGCAAGGAGGCCAACGATCCCCTGCGCTGGGTCTATCTCGACATCGGCAAGTTCGGCGGCCTGGCCGAGACCATGGACGAGGCGATCCGCTACCCGATCAGGACGCCGCGCGACCGCGACGCCAAGGCCCCCTGCGTCATCGCCGGGCCGACCTGCGATTCGGTCGACGTGCTCTACGAGAAGGTGCCGTACGATCTGCCGGTGTCGCTGTCGATCGGCGACGAGGTGCTGATCGAGGGCACCGGCGCCTACACCACGACCTACTCGGCCGTCGCCTTCAACGGCTTCGAGCCGCTGAAGTCGTACGTGATCTAGGAAACCAAGGCTCACCCCCTCACCCGGTGCGCTTCGCGCACCACCCGCTCCCGCCAGGGGAGAGGGTTGGGATGCGCGGCGCCGCCACAGCAAACCCTCTCCCCTCGTGGGAGAGGGTGGCGAGGCTGCAGGCCGAGCCGGGTGAGGGGATCTGACACCATAAATTCGCGCCGCGCGCAGAAACGAAACACCGAGATGATCCACTTCGATACCGAACACCCCGCAGAGGCCCAAGCCCGTGACGCCCTGCTCGACCGCGTCATGGGCCGCCAGCGTCTGTTCAAGCCGTCCGAGCGCCTGCGCCGCGGTCGCGCGCCCGCGCGTGGCCTGTCGCTGGTCGCTCGCGATGCAGAGGGCGGGCTCGTCGGCACCGTCCGCCTGTGGCACGTCAAGGCCGGCGGCACCCCTGCCCTCCTGCTCGGGCCGCTCGCCGTCGACCAGGCAGCGCAGAGCGAAGGCATCGGCGCCGGTCTCATGCGGCTCGCCATCGCCCGCGCTGCGACCCTTGGTCACGCCGGCATCATCCTGGTCGGCGATCCCGAATACTATGTGCGCTTCGGCTTCTCCGCCGAGCCGACCTCCGGCCTCATCATGCCGGCGCCGGTCGAGCGGCGGCGGTTCCTCGGGTTGGAGTTGAGGGCCGTAGCCCTGGCAGGAACGAGCGGGCTGATCGTGGCATCGGGCGAGACCGTCGCTCTGCCGAATCGCCTGGCGGCATAGGCTCGCCCTCCCGCGACGAGCCCCGGAAATTCCATCGGCAGGCAGCGCGTTCGGAGTGAAGTAAATCTGGGAGATGGGCAGAGAGTGGTAGTTGGAGAGGACACTGGGCGAAGACGAGAAATCGTGAGAAAAGGAGAAAAGACAGTGCAGCTATAGCGTCTTGCCATTATGGATGGCGATGTACTTTGCCAACTGAACACCGAGTTCGGTGCTACTCGAGTACGTCGTGCTGTCGACAAAGGCGAGCGCGAAGTCTGCGCCGGCGCTGGACGCTAGTCTCCCGGTAGGCCGGCGTGTAGAAGGCCTGGAAGCGCGCGGCGAGTAGGGCGAGAGCCAGTCGAAGTGGATTCCAGTCTCGACCTGGGCAGCAAAATCGAGTGCGCTGAACGAGGCCGTGAAGCTGTCGGTGGTGGCCAGAGGCGCAGTGCGGTTCGTCGACACGCTGTCGTCACCGTAAGCAAGCGCGCCTGCCACATAGCGCGCCCATCTCCTTCTCGCCACAGATAGCCGCCTGCAGCACGTCGCCGCTGCCACCGCCGAGACCATCGGCGAGGTTGTAGTATCTAGATTGAGGACCGTAGCCCTGGCAGGAACGAGCGGGCTGATCGTGGCATCCGGCGAGACCGTCGCTCTACCAAATTGCCTGGCGGCATATGCTGGTCCTCCAGCGACGAGCCGAGGAAATTCCATCGGCAGGCAGCGCGTTGTCATTGTCTGCGGGCAGGAACGAGCGAGGCTGATCGTGGCATCCGGCGAGACCGTCGCTCTGCCAAATCGCCTGGCGGCATAGGCTCGCCCTCCCGCGACGAGCCCGGAAATTCCATCGGCAGGCAGCGCGTTCGCCCTTGGCCAGCGCCCCTCGCGCAATCTCCGATTGGAACAATTCCGCCCCGTTGACGAAGATCAACGCCCGGCAGGCGCTCGCATGCCCATTGTTGGCTGGGGGCGACTTGCGGGAGGAACGGTGATGAAACGTTGGGTCTTCTTGTCGGTCGGCGTCATCGTCGGCGGTTTCGCGCTTGTCGGATCGACGACGCTGCTTCCAGTTCCGCATGCCTTCGCGCAGCAAGGGCAAATGAGCTATGCCGAGGACATCGCGCCGATCTTCAAGGGTTGGTGCGTCTCCTGTCACCAGCCGGGCGGCGAAGGCTACGAGCACAGCGGCTTCGACGTCCGCACTTATGAGGGCGTGATGAAGGGCACCAAGTTCGGCCCGATGATCATCCCGGGCAAGCCCGACGAGAGCAGCCTTATCGCGCTGATCAACGGCGACGCCAAGATTCGCATGCCCTTCAACCACAAACCTCTGCCCAACAGCCTGCGCGAGAATATCTGGACCTGGATCTTCCAGGGCGCCAAGGACAATTGATGCGGCACCGTTGAGGGCGTTGTGCGCACGCCCGGCCGGGAAGCACGTGCGGCGGGCTGCCCCGTCTGCCGGCGCGCTGGACGTCCTTGCCTGTCCCCGCCTTTGACAAACCCGCCTCACGACGCTTGAACGGGTGCTGGCACAGAGGCCACGCGATTCTCGGGATCGGCGGGGAAAGAGACAGAGCGCGGATGGGGCGGATTCGCGGATTTCTTCAACGCTGGGTCTTCCCTTACCTGCCCTATCCGCACTTCATGGGGCTGGCGCCGCTCGACAGCGTGCTCGCGCTTCTCCTGCGCAAGCGCGCCAGGGTGCCGCTGGTTCTGTGGCCGCGGCTTGTCGTGCTTGTCTTCTTCTCGGCACTCTCCACCGTCCTGTCTCTCCCCGAACGGCTCGCCATCGCCGCCTGGCTGCATTTCCGCCCGCGGCATGTGGCGCCGCACGAGGCACCGGTCTTCGTGCTCGGTTATTTTCGCTCCGGCACCACCTGGCTGCAGACGCTGCTTTCGCTCGATCCGGCGCTGCGCTCGCCAATCTGGCTGGAGGCCCTGTCGCCGCACACCTTCGTGGTGACCTGGACGGTGCTGCGCGTGCTGCTCGCCCCGTTTCTCATGCTGGTGCGCATCCGTGCCGTCTCGCCGCTCGGCGCCACGCTGCCGGCCGAGGACGACTTCGCGCTGTGCAACTGGGCACGCACTTCGGTCATCGCCGGCCGCGCGGTGCTGCCCGGCGAGCAGGACTTCTACAACCGCTTCCACGATCTCGAGCGCCTCACGCCCGACGAGCGGGCGCGCTGGGAACACCACGAACGCGCCTTTGTCGGCAAGCTGATGCTGACCGCCGGCGGCCGCCGGCTGCTGCTCAAGTCGCCCAGCCATACGGCGCGGGTGCGCCACCTCAAGCGCCTGTTCCCGGGCGCCAAGTTCATTTTCATCTCGCGCCCGCCGCTCGCCGTCTTCCAGTCCAACATCGCCCTCATCAAGGGCCTGCAGGACACCTTCCGCCTGACCCGGCCCATCGACGCCGACGCCCAGGAGGAGATGATCGTCGCGGAATATCTGGCGACCATGGACCGCTATCTCGCCGATCGCGCGCTGATCCCGCCCGGCGACCTTGCCGAGCTGCGGCTTCAGGATCTTGCCGCCGACCCGGTCGGCGAGATCACCCGCATCTATGGCGCGCTCGGTCTCCCCTTCAGCGAGACCTTCCGCCAGCGTCTGGAAAAGCGCCTGGCCGCGCCCAAGCAGCGCACGCCGCTCGACCACCCGCCGCTCACCGCGGAACAGGCGGCCCGCGCCGCGCGCTTGGAGCGCCTCGGACCGTTGTTCGGGCACGATCAGCCGCCCTCATCCTGAGCCACCGAGGCAACCAGCCGCGGAACAGAACGGCTTCATCCCGCGGCAGGGGCCTTCAGAACGTCGACGAGTTCAGTGCGAGGCGCCGCCCTTGGCGACGCAGTCGGTGGGCGCCAGCCTGTCGGCGAAGCGGTCGCCGACCCACGCGATCGCGCTCTTGGCGCTGACATTGGCGATGACGTCGTGGGTGGCGCCGGGCACCGGGAAATAGCGGACAGCGACACCCTGATTGCACAGCTTGATGGCGAAGTCGGTGGTCACCGGCGGGTCGACCACCGTGTCGGCACTGCCCTGGGCAATGAACACCGGCGGCCATTTGCCCGCATGATTGCCCGGCGTGCTCTGCGCCAGATAGGTGCTCCACGGCAAGATCCGCGTCGGGTCGCCCTTGAGGAAGCCGTGCGTGATCTCGCCAAAGGCGGAGGCGTCGACGAGCAGGTCGACGAAACCGGAAACGCATTGTCCGCCGATCTGGCCCACCGGCTTGACCGCAGCGGGCAGCACCACCGAACTCAGCGACGTCTCGTAGACATGCGACCACGACCACAGGCTGAGCGCAGTGAGCACCTGTCCGGCCGCCGTCGCGAGGTCGTCGTCGAAGAGTGCGGCGAGTTCGCTTGCCGGCGCGGCGGCGGCAATGCCGACGAGGTCGAGTTCGGGCGCGTAGGTTGCGGCAAGCTCGCCGGCCCACAGGGCGGCGTGGCCGCCCTGCGAGTGACCCCAGACGGCAAAGCGGTTGCCGGCGCCGGTGAGCGCTCGCGCCGCTCGCACCGAATCGAGCACGGCGCGTCCTTCGCTCAAGCCGACGAGATAGGGATGCTGGCCCGCCGTGCCGAGGCCCGGATAGTCGGTCGCAACCACCACATAGCCGCGCTCCACCAGGTCGCCGAGGCCGATAATGGTCGGCATGACCGCATCGAGCAGCAGCGACGGCGCGCATTTCCGCGCCACCCCGGTGGTGGGATGCGCCCAGGCGACGATCGCGCGGTCCCCTCCCGGCGGCGGCTTGGTCGGCACCACCACCACGGCCGATACCGCGATGGGTTCGCCGGCGAGGCCGATCGAGCGATAGAGGATGCGTTCGGCCCGTGCGCCCCACGGCGCACCGCGAAACGGCTCCGCGCGGATGATGCTGCCCGGTGCCCCGGGCAGCATATCCGACGAAATCTCATAGAATGAATAGGGTTCCGCAGAGGCGGGCAAAGGATTGAGCCAGGCACAGGCAAGAGCCGCAAAAACACGACTCAAGCCGGCCAGGCGACGATAGCGAATCAGCATGGCAGGCGGCCTTCCACGCCACACCCTAGACCCCGCCGCCACGCCGGCCCAAGCGCCGATCCGCCGCGCTGTTAATGCTTTGCCAAGCCGGGCAGCAGCCTTTTAGCGAAGTGTCGTGGCTCCCGGCATGGCCTACCCGACCGGCGGAGCCCTCGGCCCTGCGTCACGTCGCGCCGAGCGCCGCCTGGTCCGGCTGCGATGCGGTCCATCAGCGGGTCGAGTTCGTGCGGCGCCTGGCTGGCCTTGGCGTTGCGCTTGCGTGAAGTTGGCGATCGACTCTTCCAGGATTGTCTTGAGGTCCTGGGCGCAGGTGAAATCGCCGGCAACGCGCTTGACCTTGCTGTTGTCGAACAACGCCGACCAGCTCTTGTCGCCGATGAGCGGACCCTCCCATGCCGGGTGATAGCGGACGAGCGTGTCGCTCGGCACGTGCACGATCTTCGCTGCGACGCCGAGGCCGGCCGCAATGGCGTTGGTGATCTCGTCCCAGGTGAAGGCGCGGTCATTGGTGATCTGGAAATCTTCGCCGAGCGCGGCGGGGTTGCCGAGCAGCTTGACGAAGGGCACAGCGAAATCGACGCAGCGCGTCACCGTCCACAGCGAGGTGCCGTCGCCATGGACGATCACCGGCGCGCCCCTGAGCAGCCGCCGGGCGACTGCATCGCCGTCGCCGATGGCAAGCGGCATGCCGGTCCTGACCGTATGGCTTGGCCGCACGATGGTCCACGGTAGCGCCGACTGCCCGCGCAGCATCATCTCGCAGGCGATCTTGTCCCGGCTGTATTGCCAGTAGGGATTTTCCAGCGGCGTCCGCTCGGTGATGACGTAGTGCTTCGCCGGCTTCTGGTAGGCCGAGGCCGACGAGATGAAGACGTATTGCCCGGTCTTTCCGGTGAAGGTGGCGATGTCCTTCTGCATCTGCGCCGCCGTATAGGCGCGGAACTGGCAGACGACATCGAAGTGCCGGTCGCCGAGCGCGGCATAGGTCGCCGCGTCGTCCATGTCGCCGGCGATGACCGAGACGCCCTTGGGCAGATCGACGCCGGTCTTGCCGCGATTGAGCACGCTGACCGCGTGGCCGGCGGCGACCGCCTCGTGAACGCAGGGCAGCGAGATCTGGCCGGTGCCGCCGATGAAGAGAATGCTGGCCATGGGGTTCCTCCGAAATGCGATTGGTGGGGATCAGTCCGTCAGCCCGCGCTTCCGCAAGAGCGGTTCGGTCGAGGGCATGCGCCCGCGGAAGGCGGCATAGGCCTCGGCCGGGTCGCGCCGGTAGCCGGCCGAATAGATGGCGTCGTGCAGGCGCTTGGCCGTCTCGGCATCGAAGATGTCGCCGGTCTCGGCAAAGGCCTCGAAGGCGTCGGCATCGAGCACCTCCGACCACAGGTAGCTGTAATAGCCCGACGCGTAGCCGTCGCCGGCGAAGATATGCTGGAAGTGCGGCGTGCGGTGGCGCATGACCACCGTGTCCGGCATGTGGATGCGGTCGAGCGCCTCTCTCTCGAAGGCGAGCACGTCGATGGCGTCGGTGTCGGCGGCCAGATGCAGGTCGAGGTCGACCAGCGCCGAGGAGGCATATTCGACCGTGGCGAAGCCCTGGTTGAACCTGCGCGCGGCAAGCACCTTTTCGAGCAGCGCTTCCGGCATCGGCTGGCCGGTCTCGGCATGGAGCGCGAAGCGGCGCAGCACGTCGGGCTGTTCCAGCCAGTGTTCGTAGAGCTGCGAGGGCAATTCGACGAAATCGCGCGCCACGCTGGTACCGGAGATCAGCGGATAGGTCACGTCCGAGAGCAGGCCGTGCAGAGCGTGGCCGAACTCGTGGAACAGGGTGCGGGCGTCCTCGAACGAGATGAGCGTCGGCTTGCCCTCGGACGCCTTGGCGAAGTTCATGGTGTTGAGGACGATCGGGCGGACATCGCCGGCAAGCTTGTGCTGGTCGCGCAGGCCCGACATCCAGGCGCCGCTGCGCTTGGACGATCGCGCGAAATAGTCGGCGAGGAAGAGGCCGACGAAGCGGCCGCCCCTCCCCGTCACCCGCCAGACGCGCACCTCGGGGCGGTAGAGCGCCAAGCCCTTCAGCTCTTCGAAGGCGAGGCCGAACAGGCGGTGCGCCACGTCGAAGGCAGCGGCAATGACGTTGTCGAGCTTGAGATAGGGCTCGAGCTCCGCCTCGTCGAAATCGAACTCGGCCTTGCGCCGGCGCTCGGCATAGTGGCGCCAGTCCCACGGGGCGAGGCGGAAATTGCTGCCCTCCTCGGCGATCATCGCCTGCAGCGCCTGTTCCTCCGCCGCGACCCGGCGGAGCGCCGGCTCCCACACGGCATTGAGCAGCTCCGCCACCGCCTCAGGCGTCTTCGCCATGGAATCGGCCAGCTTGAAGTGGGCGAAGGTCTTGTAGCCCATCAGCCGCGCCCGCTCGTTGCGAAGCCGCACGGTCTCGCCGATCAGCGCCGCATTCTCCTTTTCGCCGCGCGTCACCCAGGCATTGAAGGCCTTCTCGCGGAGGTCGCGGCGGGTCGAGAACTGCAGGAACGGCTCGATCGAGGAGCGCGACAGGGTGATGACGTATTTGCCCTCGAGATTGCGCTCGCGTGCCGCTTCCGCCGCCGCCGAGCGCACCGAAGCCGGCAGGCCGGCAAGATCGCCTTCGTCCAGCACCAGATGGAAGCCGTTCTCGGCGGCAAGCACGTTCTGGCTGAACTGGGTACCCAGCGCCGCCAGGCGCTCGCTGATCTCGGCCAGGCGCCTCTTGCCGGCCTCGGAGAGTGCCGCGCCGGCGCGCACGAAGATGGTGTGGTAGCGGTCGAGCACCTGGCGCTGCTCATCGTCGAGGCCGAGGTCATCGCGCTTCTGCCACAGCGCGTCGATGCGCTTGAACAGGTCCGCGTCGAGGTAGATCGCATTGCCGTGGCGGGCGAGCAGCGGCGCGATCTCGCGCTCGACCGCCTGCACGGCCACGTTGGTGTCGGCCGAGGCGAGGTGGAAGAAGACGGCGGCGACCCGCTCCAAAGCGAGGCCGCTTAGCTCCAGCGCAACGATCGTATTGGCGAAGCTCGGCGGCTCCGCCGATTGGGTGACCGCCCGCACGGCCGCCATCTGCGCCGCCATGGTGGCGTCGAAGGCCGGGCGGAAGTGCTCCGGCCCGATCCTGTCGAAGGGCGGCAGGCCGAGGCCATCCCCAGAATCGTCCCAAGTTTCGAGAAGCGGGTTGTCGCTGGGCAGGGTCATGGCCGATCCGGACGGGAGGAAGAAGACGGGAGGACCTTTGATATAGCCCGCCCGCATGCCGCTTTGTAGCCCACAGCCCCGCCGTATTCGTTCCCTCTCCCCGCCGGGGAGAGGTGACACGGCCGCGATCGCCGGCGAGAGCGGCCGCGATCCTAGTTCACCCCACTGCCCTGGCCGAGGCGCGCGGCCATCAACGCGGTGGCCGCATCGAGCTGCGGGTCCTGGCCGGCGGCGTAGCGGACGTCAAAGGGCACGGCGACGTCCGGCGCGACCGGGTTGTTCTCCAGCCGCTTGCCGTCGACCAGCACGTCCTGCACCGCCAGCTCCAGCAGGCTGTCGTCGGGGAGCAGATAGGCCGTGCCGGCGAGAACGTTGCCGGCGGTGGGCGCGCCGACCATCGGTACGCCGTTCTTCTTCAGCGAATAGGCCAGCACCTCCATGCCGCTGCGCGTGCCGCCGTCGATGATGGCGACCACCGGCTTGGTCCAGCGGAAGGTGACGAACTGGCGACGATCCATCGCGGTCGATCGCCTCCATGTCGGCAGCGCGGCCGACGAAGGTCTCCGCCGCATCGCCGGGCGCTCCGCCCCATTTGCTGCGGAGATCGAGCACCAGCCCGTCGACGTCCTTGAGCGCCCCTGGCCAAGCGCGTCGTAAAGGACGCGCGGTGACCTCCTCGCGCGTATAGGACCACAGGCGGACATAGCCGATGGCGTGGCCGCCCTGGTCGAGGCGCCGGACGCTGTCGGAGATCGCCTTGACGAAGAGGTCGCCTGGCTCGATCGTCGCGACCGGTACGTCGATGGCGATCGGTTCGGCATCGGCCGCGCGCCGCACCATGAGATGCGCCGTCGTCCCGGCCTTGCCGCGGAACGCGGCGATCTCCGAATAGGGCGCGCCGTCCACCGAGACGATCTCGTCGCCGGTCAGAGGCCGGCCTTGGCCGCCGGGCCGCCGTCATAGACATGGGTGACGAAGCTCTTGCCGTCGATCGTCGCGCTGGCGATGCCGATGCCGGCATAGGTCACCGCGCCCTGCGGCGGGAACAGCCGGCGCATGTCGCGACGCAGCCCGAAGCGGAACACGTCCGCCAGCTCGTAATAGTCCACCTGGTCGGGCGTGTAGCGGCCGGTATGGGAGGCGTGCAGGCTGTTCAGGGCGAAGGCGACCGCATCGCCGACGACCGCCGGCGAGGCATCCTTGAGGTCGGGAATCTGGGAGGCGACCAGCGCCGCCGCGTCGTTGAACTGGGGCAGCTCGGCGGGCGCGTAGAAGTGCTGGTTGACGATATCGACCGCGCTGTCGAACACCGGATTGCCGGAATGCGGCGGCGCCTCGGCGCCTGCCGGGACGGCGAAGCCAGCGCACGCAAGCAGGATGAGCGCGGCAAGCGGCCGCAGATGTCTGGTCATAAGCCGGTCCCTCCCGGTCGCGCCCCACGCAACAAGAACCTAGAGGACGAACGTGGCGTCTGCCAGGGCCGGCGGGTTGACTTGGGTGCCCGATTGCCGCCATTCACGGGCCGTGAATTTCCGCCACGAGTGATCCCAGTCAAGGAGAGCAGCGATGGCCGACTGGCCCGTCTACGGCACGATCGACGGCCCCATCGTCATGATCGGCTTCGGTTCGATCGGCAAGGGCACCCTGCCCCTGATCGAGCGCCATTTCACCTTCGACCGCTCGCGCATGGTGGTCGTCGACCCGGACGACACCGACCGGGCGATGCTGGAGGCCCACGGCCGCTTCGTCCACATCGCGCTGACCCCCGAGAACTACCGCGAGGTGCTGACGCCGTTGCTGACCGAAGGCGGCGGCACCGGTTTCTGCGTCAACCTGTCGGTCGACACCTCCTCGCTCGACATCATGAAGCTCTGCCGCGAGCTCGGCGTTCCCTACATCGACACAGTGGTCGAGCCCTGGCCGGGCTTCTATTTCGACACCTCGGCGGAGCCGGAGGCGCGCACCAACAATGCGCTGCGCGCCACCGTGCGCGCCGAGAAGGCCAGGAACCCCGGCGGCGCCACCGCCGTCTCCTGCTGCGGCGCCAATCCCGGCATGGTCTCCTGGTTCGTCAAGCAGGCGCTGGTCAATCTCGCCAAGGACCTCGACCATCCCTTCAGCGAACCGGGCCCCGGCAACCGCGAGGGCTGGGCGCGGCTGATGCGCGACCTCGGCGTCAAGGGCGTCCACATCGCCGAGCGCGACACCCAGCGCTCGGCCAAGCCCAAGCCGCTCAACGTCTTCGTCAACACCTGGTCGGTGGAAGGCTTCCTGTCGGAAGGCATGCAGCCGGCGGAGACTCGGCTGGGGCACCCACGAGAAATGGCTGCCCGAGAACGGCCGGCTCGAATTGCTGGGCGCCAAGCCCGGCGCCTACCTGCTCCAGCCCGGCGCCAATACGCGGGTGCGGACCTGGTGCCCGACGCCAGGGGCGCAATACGGCTTCCTGGTCACCCACAACGAGTCGCTCTCGATCGCCGATTATTTCACGCTTCGCGACGGCGACACGGTCACCTACCGGCCGACCTGCCACTACGCCTATCATCCGGCCAACGACGCGGTCCTGTCCCTGCACGAGGTCTTCGGCCGCGCCGGTGTCATCCAGGATCAGCACCACATCCTCACCGAGAGCGAGATCGTCGACGGCATCGACGAACTCGGCGTGCTGCTCTACGGCCACGCCAGGAACGCCTACTGGTTCGGCTCGCAGCTCTCCATCGAGGAGACACGGAAACTCGCCCCCCACCAGAACGCCACCGGCCTGCAGGTGACCTCGGCGGTGCTCGCCGGCATGGTGTGGGCGCTGGAGAACCCCGACGTTGGCGTCGTCGAAACGGAGGAGATGGACTATCGCCGCTGCCTCGAAGTGCAACTTCCCTATCTCGGTCCAGTCAAGGGCTACTATACGGAATGGACACCACTCACTGGACGTGGCTTTCTATACCCAGAGGAACTGGACACCAGTGACCCTTGGCAGTTCCGCAATGTATTAGTGTAAGGCGCCTGCGCTCACAATCGATCAACAAGGATTAAATTACACGAGGCGAATAGCGCCCTTTCTCGCATAATTCTATTATCTCAATTACTTCATTAAGACCATATAGCTCTAGATAAGGCCTAAATACATAACGACCATCGCGATCCTTCAGCTGGCCAAATCTATTAACTATATACTCTAGAGGAATAACATCTGTTTCAGATATCAGACCGGAATCAATAAAATACTTTATTTGAGTAATATAATCGACAAACCGATCGAACACTTCAACATAAAGCATATTTTCATAGTTCATCAATTCTGGACGCAAATCATATTGACCAGTTATAGGGTGGCGAGCCCTGCTTTCTATGCTCATCGCCCTCGACATTTTTTCAATATTATGCTTGAAAACAAACGGATTTAATCCATCAGGTGAGTATTTCTTAGGTATTATAAGTTCTCTATCATGCCAATCAATAAAATTACGAGCCAATATCAACGCCTTATCTGTATAGAATTTTTCTATAGTTTCAGCCGCAAATCGCGACCGATCCCAGCGATACGTTAATCTGTGTTGTCTAAAAGTTAAAACAAAACTGAAAATAGAAATAACGACCGCAATACCAGCGATTACGAAACTTCCCCACGATCCAGCATAGGAACTAAAGTCTTCTAGAGACAAAATTACTTAGCTCCACCGTTTAATCCAACAGACCATTCAAACGTCCGAATGTTAGAGTAAGCCATAAAGCCAAGCTTCCTGTACATATTTGTAGCCATAACGGATGATCGAAGAACACTATACAAGCACCCCAGTTCTCTTGCTTCGCGCAGCAACGATAGCGTCATTGCCGACGCTATTCCTTTTCTTCTAGCACCGGGTATCGTTGAGACGAAATAGACCCCGGCGTAGCTTCCGCAGAAGAACAACGTAGCCGTTGCGACGGGATCTTTGCGACGCCGCGCAATATAGTGGCGCCATTCTGTGCCATTATCTGCAAAACCAAGCTGACTGAACGCGGCTCCCACCCAGTCAGCCACAGCCTGGCCCTCGCCAAAACCGATGCCAAGCACATCAACCCATTCGGCCAAATCACGACGACTATGAACCCGCGAGATTGTAAGTCCATCAGGTAGATCAAACGCAATCGGCACCTTGGCTAGGTCAATCGCCATACCGGTCTCCTCGACATCATGATGAAAGCCGTTGGCCACAAGCTGCTTGGGAAGGTCACTAGGCAGTGAACTCGGGCCGATGTGCCAAGTGCCTGATACTGCGTGAGATTTCATACAATTAATCGAATTTTGTATTTCTTGCACGACAGTAGTTGAACTCAACTGTGCACAGAGTACAGCGTTATAATAACCAAGCGGTGCTCCTCCGATTACCCATTGTATATCTCTCGCCACGCGCGTCTCGCCACCCCCAGCACGACCTAGCGCGAGCAAAAATCGCGCCGCATTGTTTTCAATTGCAGCCGCAATGCCAACTGAATCTCGCAACGAAAACATCTACTTATCCATCTAGCTCCGGGTAACGAGGGAGCAGCCTTTGTCGGTGATGCTAGTCTCGCAGTCAATAGTCATCATCTAGCATGGCTCCCTGCCGGCATCGTCGAGGCCGACGAGATGGACTACCGCCGCTGCCTCGCCGTGCAGCGTCCCTATCTCGGCCCGGTCAAGGGCTATTACACCGACTGGACGCCGCTCACCGGCCGCCCCGGCCTCTTCCCCGAGGACATCGACGCCAGCGACCCCTGGCAGTTCAGGAACGTGCTGGTGCGCTGAGCATCAGCACGTATCAGCCGGCGATATCGACGATGCCGGCGGCGCCTTCCTCGGTGCCGAAGGCCAGCCGGCGGCCACGTCCGTCCCAGGCCAGCGCCGACACCGGCCCGCCGCCCGGGCGGCGCATCAGCGCCTCTTCGGCATCGCCGAAGCGCACGGCCAGCACCATGCCGTCGCGGTAGCCGATCGCCACGATCTCCTCGCTGGGGTGGCAGGCGACGCGGGTGACCAGCTCCTCGCGCGCGCCGAGCTGGAGCGGCTGGCGGCCCATCGGCCCGTCCTTGTAGTGGAACGGCCACAGGATGGCGGCGTTCGCCCCCGACGAGGCGAGGAAGCGGCCCTTGACCGACCAGGAGAGCGAGCGCGGCTTGGCCGGGTAGCCGGTCATGCGCATGTCGCGGCTGTCATCCAGCCGCCAGCCGTGCAGCGCGTTCTCCTGCATGACGGTGACCAGGTTGCGCCCGTCGGGCGAGAAGGTGACGCCGATATGGGCGCCCTTCCAGGTGAACTGGGCCGGTTCGGCCTCGGTGCCGGCCCACCACAGCGTCACGCCCTCGTAGCGGGCGACGGCGAGGCGCAGGCCCTTGGGCGCGAAGGCGATGCCGCCCACCGCCCGGCCATGGTCGAAGGTGCGCTCGCGCCCGTCGCTGAGCCGCACGAACGCCTGGCGGCCGGAGGCGAAGCCGACCGTTCCGGCCGGGCCGGCGGCGACATGGTCGATCCACTTGCGCGGCTTCTCGGCGAGCTTGATCGCTTTGCCGGTGGCATCGGTTGCAGCAACCAACCCGTCGTCACCGCCGGTGATGAGCACCTTGCCGTCAAGCGATGGCGTCGCGGCAAGGATGGCGCCCGCATGGACGTGCCCCCCTTCCGCCGCCGGGCCGGAGGCGCGGCGCACCGTGCCGTCGCCCAGCGCATAGACCGCCGTTTCGCCGAGGAAGGCGGTCTCGACGACGAAGGCTCCGAAGGGGAAATCCTGGATGGAGGGCAACCGTCCCGCCTCACGCCATGCACTTCTCGAAATCTTCCCGGATCACCTTCTCGTCGAGGTGGCGGCCGATGAACACCAGCCGGCTCTCGCGCTTCTCGCCGTCGCGCCACGGGCGCTGGTGGTTGCCCTCGATGATCATGTGGACGCCCTGCACGACGTAGCGTTCGTCGTCGCCCTTGAAGGAGAGGATGCCCTTGAGGCGCAATATGTCGGGCCCCTGCTCCTGGGCGGTCTGCTGGATCCACGGGAAGAATTTCTGCGGGTCGAGGTCGCCGCCCCTCAGCGATATGGAGAAGACGCCGGACCCTTCGATGTCGTGATGGTGGTGATGATGGTGTGGTCGTGGTCATGGTCATGATCGTGGTCGTGATGATCGTGGTCATGGTCATGGCCGTCGTCATCGAGGAATTCCGGGTCGAGCGTCAGGATGCGGTCGAGGTCGAAGGCGCCGCGGCCGAGCACCCGGTCGAGCGGGATGGCGCAACGCTCGGTACGGTGGATGAGCGCGTGCGGGTTCATGGCGCGGATGCTGCGCTCGATCGCCGCCAGCTCGTCGGGCTCCACCAGGTCGGTCTTGTTGAGCAGGATGACGTCGGCGAAGCCGATCTGCTCCTGCGCCTCGGGGCTCTCGGCGAGGCTCCCGGCCAGGTGCTTGGCATCGGCGACGGTGACCACCGCGTCGAGCTTGGCGCGGGCGCGCACGTCATCGTCCATGAAGAAGGTCTGCGCCACCGGCACCGGGTCGGCCAGGCCGGTGGTCTCCACCAGGATGCCGTCGAAGCCGCCGGGGCGCTTGACCAGCCCCTCGACCACGCGGATGAGGTCGCCGCGCACCGTGCAGCAGACGCAGCCATTGTTCATCTCGAACACCTCCTCGTCGCTTTCGACGATGAGGTCGTTGTCGATGCTGATCTCGCCGAACTCGTTGACGATGACGGCGTATCGCTTGCCGTGGTTCTCGGTGAGGATGCGGTTCAGCAGCGTGGTCTTGCCGGCGCCGAGATAGCCGGTGAGCACCGTGACGGGGATCTGGGTTTCAGGCATTGGGGAGCTCTCCGCGGCGGGTCAAGGCCGCCGGTTCAGTATGGTTGCCGGCTGATATAGGCGAGGCGCAGCAAGAATGCATCTGCCGTCAGCCAATCGTTAGGGCTGCTCGTTTTCCCTACACGCCGGTTAAGGCGAGCCGTGGTTTTTTGGGAGTGCCGTTAAGCAGCCCTGGATCGGACTGGGAACGGAGAGCGACCAAACCGTGCCCGCCCGCGAACGGGCGGAACGGGGCACGGCCAGCGGAAGCCTCCCGCCTCAGGCGAGCGGCGGCTCGCTGAGGAGATCATCGAGATCGAGCCACTCGGTCTTCATCGCCAGTGAACCATCCTGGGTGAGCGGCCACTCATCGCGCGGCCGGTCCCAATAGAGCTCGACGCCGTTTCCGTCCGGGTCGCTGAGGTAGAGCGCCTGGCTGACGCCGTGGTCGCTGGCGCCATCAAGCGGCCAACCGGCCGCGATCAACCGGCGCAGCGCATCAGCCAGCGCCGCCCGCGTCGGATAGAGGATGGCGGTGTGGTAGAGGCCGGTGGTGCCGCGCGGCGGCGGCGGCCCGTTGCGGCTTTCCCAGGTGTTGATGCCGAAATGGTGGTGGTAGCCGCCGGCCGAGAAGAAGGCGGCCTGCGAGCCATAGCGCTGCATGAGCTGGAAGCCGAGCACGCCGCAATAGAAGGCGAGCGAGCGCTCGATGTCGGCCACCTTGAGATGGACGTGGCCGATGCGCACGCCGGGATCGATCGGCCGCGCCGACAGTTCAGCCGGTTTGTCTGCAAGCTTGGTCTCGGACATGAGGTCGCTCCGCTGAGGCAGGGTTCGGGCAATATGGGGTGCCGCCGCGCCGCGGCCAGGAGCGGACGGCGCGGCGGCGAGGATGTGGGCGTGTCAGGCGACGAGCTTCCAGGCGCTCTGGAAGCCGGTGCCGAGCGGCCCCTGCAGGGTGATGCCGAGGAGCGCCAGCCCCTCGAGCTGGCGCGCCCGCTCCAGCTTGCCGACGTCGATGCCGCGCAAGTCCCCGGCCTCGACCAGGCCGATCACCTGTTTCTTGGCCGCTTCGTCGTCGCCGGCGACCAGCACGTCGAGCTTGTGACCATCGACGGCACCGACCACCAGCGTGCCGGCGAAATTGGTGTTGAACGCCTTCACCACCTTGCTCTTCGGCAGCAGGTTGGCGATCTCTTCCGCCGCACTCTTGCCCGGCGCGGTCGCCAGACCGTCATAGGTGTCGTTGAGCGGGTTGGTGATGTCGATGACCACCTTGCCGGCGAGCTTGGCGGCATTGGCCGAGGCGAAATCGCGCGCCGCCGCGAAGGGCAGCGCCAGCACGATGATGTCGTTGGCAAGCGCCACGGCCGCCGTGGCGACCGTCGCTTGCGCGCCGGGCTTGCCCGCCCGGAGCTCCTTGGCCAGTTCCGTCGCCTTGACCTGGTCCTTGCCGACGATGGTGACGGAATTTCCGCCGGCGATGAAACGGGTGCCGATGCCACGCGCCATGTTGCCGGCGCCGATGATGCTGATGTTCATTTTTGACCACTCCTGTGACGCCGGCCATGGGTTGCGCCGGACATGAGCCCCATATGACATCGCCCTAACAATATGATAATCAGCACCAGAGAAGGATGATTTCCTATTGCAAGTGTGAAATCGCGTGCTCGACCGTCTCACCGGAATGCAGGTCTTCGCCAAGGTCGCGGCCCTGGGAAGTTTTTCCGCCGCCGCCCGCGCGCTCGGCATGTCGCCAGCCATGGCGACCAAGCATGTCGACGCGCTGGAGGACCGGCTCGGCACCCGCCTGTTCTTCCGCTCCACCCGCAAGCTCACGCTGACCGAGGCCGGCCAGCGCCATTTGGCCGCGAGCGAACGCATCCTTGCCGAGATCGAGGAGGCTGAGGCGGCCGCCGCTGCCGACGTGGTCGAGCCGCGCGGGGTCCTCAGGATCAACGCGCCGCTTTCCTTTGGCCTGCGCCAGGTGATGCCGGCGCTTGCCGATTTCGCGCAAGCCTATCCGGCGCTCTCCATCGACCTGGCGCTCACCGACCGCTTCGTCGATCTCATCGACGAGGGCTGGGACATCGCCATCCGCCTCGGGGCCTTGCGCGATTCAAGCCTGATCGCCCGCGCGCTGGCGCCGATCCGCGTGGCACTCAGCGCGAGCGCCGGCCTATCTCGCCGCCCGTGGCACGCCGCGGACCATCGCCGACCTCGCCCACCACAACTGCCTCGGCTACACGCTGCCGACGCCGGCCAATGCCACGCGCTGGCTCTTCGGCGCCGACGGATCGATCGTCGTCCCCGTGCGCGGAACGCTGACGGTGAACAATGGCGACGCGCTGCGCGAGGCGGCCATCGCCGGGCAGGGCCTCATCTACCAGCCGACCTTCATCCTCGCCGACGACATCCGCGCCGGTCGCCTGGTATCGCTCACCCTCGACCAGCCGCTCGCCCGCTTCGGCGCCGCCCATGCGGTCTATCCCGGCGGCCGCCAGCCGCCGGCCAAGGTCAGGGCCCTGATCGATTTCCTCGGCCGTCGTTGGCGCGACGCCCCCTGGGATCACGACTTGCCGCTCGCCGGCGCCAAGGGGTGAAGCGCCGGCGGCCTCATGCCGCGAGGCAGGTGCCCGTCGACAGGTAGTGGTTCATGCGCGTCTGCCAGAGCTGCATGAACGCGGCATAGGCGGCCTCGGTGAACCTATCGACGAAGGCGTCGCCCTGCGGGCCGAGGCTGGTATGGGTGAAGGTAATATCGGCGCTGGCACCCTGCGCCGCCGGCCGGACCTGGATTTGCAGACGCGTCGCGGTCAGCCCCGGCGTCACACGGACGAAGGCGATGAAGCCCTTCTCCGGCTGGTAGTCGGTGACGTACCAGACCGTGTCCCCGTCCGGCGACGGCGTGACGAAGACGCAATCCTCCTCGGCAACGCCGGACTGCGTCACCACCAGCAGAGGATCCCAGTCCGCGATCCAGTCGATTTCGCGCACCGGGCAGAGCAGCGGGAAGACGGCCTCCGGCGGGCCGACGAGCGACTGGGTGTAGGTGCGGCTGACCCGCTTGGGCGGGACGACCTTCATGGCGTATCTCCTTCGGTCAGGTGATGGGCGTCGGCGGCCGTGAGATCCAACCCATAGACCGCCTTCAGCCCGTCGATCTTGGCAATGAGCTCGGGCGAGAACGGCGGCGCCTTGCCCTCGAAGGCATGCAGCGCCAGCCCCTCGACCAGCTCGGCCACCGTGACGTCCAGCAGCTCCGCCAGTCCCTTGAGCACCTTGAGGATGCGCCTTTCCAGGCGCAGCCCGGTCTGAACCCGCTCGATCTGTTTCATCGAGTCCATATACTATCTTGGTACCAAGATGTCAAGATAGGGAAGAGACCGCCGATTTCCAAGAAATCGTGCCTCGCCGTCTTGACTCGAAAAGCTACTAGCCATTAGCTATTTGGCTATTACCAATAGCCGACAACATCAGAGAAACGCGTGAACCCGTCCACCGCCAGCACAGGGAGCCATGCCATGACCGCCGCCAACACCCTCTTCCTCGACCGCCCTGGCGGGCGCATTGCCTACACCGACCAGGGCAGCGGGCCGCTGGTCGTCATGGCGCCGGGCTTCGGCGACCTCAGGGACGAGTACCGTTTCCTGGCGCCCAAGCTGGTCGCGGCCGGCTACCGCGCCGTCGCCATGGACCTCCGTGGCCATGGCGACTCCTCGGTCGGCTGGGACGACCATAGCTGCGCGGCGCAGGGCAGCGACATCCTGGCGCTGATCGCCCACCTCGACGCCGGCCCCGCGATCATCATCGGCAATTCCATCTCCGGCGGTTCGGCCGCCTGGGCCGCGGCCGAAGCGCCCGAGGCCGTGGCCGGCCTCGTCCTCATCGACCCGTTTGCCCGCAATGTCCCGACCAAGCTGGCTGAAGTTGGCGCTGTTCAAGGCCGTCATGCACACCGCCTTCGTCGGACCGTGGGCGCCGGCGGCCTGGGGGGCGTACTACGCCTCGCTCTATCCCACGCGGAAGCCCGCCGACTTCGCCGCCTACAAGGCGGCCCTCGTCGCCAACCTGAAGGAACCCGGCCGCATGGCCGCATTGCAGGCGATGATGCGCACCGACCGCAACGACGTCGAGCCGCGCCTCGGCGCCATCCGCGCGCCGGCGCTCGTGGTCATGGGCAGCCGCGACCCCGATTTCGACGATCCCGCCGGCGAAGCCGCCACCATGGCCGGTCTGGTCCACGGCACGGTCGCCATGATCGACGGCGCCGGACACTATCCCCATGCCGAGATGCCCGAGGCAACGGCGGCGGCCATTCTCGCCTTTCTCGCCGGCATGGGGTCGCGCTGATGCCCCGCGCCGGCCTGACCCCCGACGCCGTGCTCGACGCGGCGGCCAGGATTGCCGACGCCGACGGCCTGCCGGCGGTCACCCTCGCCCGCCTCGCCGCCGAACTCGGCGTGCGCCCGCCCTCGCTCTACAAGCATGTCGACGGGCTCGACGCGATCCATCGCGGCCTGGCGCTGCGCGGCCTCAGCGAGGCCACCGTCCGCTGCCAGCGCGCCACCGTCGGCAAGGCGCGCGCGGCGGCGCTCTTCGCCTTCGCCCATGCCTACTGGCAGTTCGCCAGGGAGCACCCGGGGCTCTATGCTGCATCGGTGCGCGCCGCCAAGCCGGGTGAGAATGACATCGCTGCCGCCGGCGAAGCGCTGATCGGGATCGTGCTCGCGGTTCTCGCCGGCTACGGCGTGAAGAGCGATGACGCGCTCCACGCGACGCGCGGCCTGCGCGCCATCGTTCATGGCTTCGTCTCGCTCGACGCCATGGGCGCCTTTCGCCTCAAGCTCGATCTTGCCGAGTCCTTCGATCGCGTGCTCGGCGCTTTCGCAGGCGACCTGGCGGCGCGCGGGACACCCGCCTGACACGCGCGCTTCACGGCAATTCCACCTGCTGCCATCGGTCGCCTTCCACCCGGCCTTCGCCGCGGCTGCCTGAATTTGGCGCTGGGCGGATCGCCCGACTTCGCCTATGCCGGTGGCGGCCGCGATCCCTGGCCGCGGCCGCCGCCCGCCACCGTCTCGCCGAAGCACCAAGCGCCTCGTGTCCGCCGACCCTCCCCGCACCAACCCGGCGTGGACCGCCTTTGTCCTCGCCGCGATGCCGGCCCTGTTCGCCTCCAACCTGGTGCTCGGGCGCGCCGCCGTGTCCACGGTCGAGCCCTTCACGCTGGCCTTCTGGCGGTGGCTGATCGCAACGCTCATCATGGCTGTCGTCGTCGGCCCCTCGCTTAAGCGCCACGCCGCCGACCTGATGCGCCTGGTGCCGCTGCTCCTCCTCCTCGGCGTGCTCGGCATGCTCATCTGCGGCGGCGGCGTCTATCTCGGCCTACGCCACACCACTGCCACCAACGGCAACCTCATCTACACGACCTCGCCCGCCTTCATCGTTCTCTTCGAGATGATCCTCGGCCGCCGACCCTTCTCCCTGCGGCAGTTCGCCGGCATCGCGCTCGCCACCTTCGGGGTTGCGGTGATCGTCTTGCGCGGCGACATCGCCGGCCTCGCCACCCTCAGCTTCAATGTCGGCGACCTCATCATTCTTGCTGCGGCGGTCTCATGGGCGGTCTACTCGATCCTGCTCCACGACCGCCGCCTGCAGGCCCTGCCCAGCCACATTGTCTTTGCCGCGATCGCGCTCAGCGGCACGTTGCGTGCTCACTCCGTTGTGGCTGATCGAGGGATGGTTCCACGGCTTCCTGCCGGCGACGACCGGCGGCTGGGCGGCGATCGCCGCCTTGGCGGTCATGCCCTCGGTGCTCGCCTTCCTCGCCTATCAGTGGCTGGTGCGCGAGGTCGGCGCCGTGCGCACCAGCATGGCGCTCTATTTCATGCCGATCGTCGGTGTCGGGCTGGCCGCCGTCTTCCTCGGCGAGCAGCTGCACAGCTACCACCTGGTCGGCACGCTCTTGACCATCGGCGGGGTGGCGCTCGCCACCCTGCCGGGCAAGAACCGTCAGACGTCGTGACCCTCAGGCGACCGCGGGCTCGCCGCGCTTGGCCAGCTGGCCTTGTGCATCGACCGCCCAGCAGGCGACCTCGGCGCCGCCCTTCCCCTCAAGATCAGGCCGCTCGCGCGTGCAGCGGTCGAAGGCATAGGGGCAGCGCGGGTGGAACGCGCAGCCTGTTGGCGGCGCGATCGGCGAGGGCAACTCGCCCTCCAGGCGGATGCGCTCGTGCCGCCGCGCCGGGTCGGCGACCGGCGTCGCCGAAAGCAGCGCCCGCGTATAGGGGTGCATCGGATTGCCGAAGATCGCCTCGCGCTCCCCGTATTCGACCGGCCGGCCGAGATACATGACCATCACGTCGTTGGCCATGTGGCGCACCACCGACAGGCCGTGGCTGATGAACAGGTAGGCCAGGCCCAGCGTCTGCTGCAGCTCGACCAGGATGTTGAGCACCTGCGCCTGCACCGACAGGTCGAGCGCCGACACCGGCTCGTCGAGCACCAGGATGCGCGGATTGAGCATCAGCGCCCGGGCGATGGCGATGCGCTGGCGCTGGCCACCGGAGAACATGTGCGGGTAGCGGTCGTAATGCTCGGGGCGCAGCCCCACCCGCCGCATCATCTCGGTGGCCGCATGGCGCCGGTCGGCGCGCGACATGTCCTTGCGGTTGATGACCAGCGGCTCCTCCAGGATCGAGCCGACTTTCTGGCGCGGGTTGAGCGAGCCGTAAGGGTCCTGGAAGACCATCTGCACATGCTTGCGCATGGCGGCAAGCTGCCGCCGGTCGGTGGCAACGATCTGCCGCCCGTCGATGGCGAAGCTTCCCGAGGTCGGCGGCTCGACCATGGCGATCATGCGCGCCAGCGTGGACTTGCCGCAGCCCGACTCGCCGACCACCGCCAGCGTCTTGCCGGCGCTCAGCGAGAAGCTGACGCCGTCGACCGCCTTCAGCGTCAGCGGCGGCGCCAGCGGCCCTCGCCTCACCTTGTAGTGCTGGGCAAGGTTGTCCGCCTGGAGCACCAGGCCGCTGTCGGCCGCCGCGCTCATGCCACCACCTCGGCGACTGGCCCCGGATGGCCGACCGGACGGCCGTGGGCAAGCGGATAGTGGCACAGCGCGAAGCCGGCCTTCGCCCCCTGCTGCGGCGGCGTCTTCTCCGTGCAGCGGCTGGTCGCAAACTGGCAGCGCGGCGAGAACAGGCAGCCGCTCGGCCGGTCATAGAGGCCGGGCACGACGCCGCCGATCGATGGCAGCACGCGGCCGACGGCGCGCTCCGGCAGCGAGGCCAGCAGCGCCGCGGTGTAGGGATGGTGCGGGTCGGCGAACAGCTCGCCGACATTCTGCTCTTCGACCTTCTGCCCGGCATAGAACACCGCCACCCGCTCGGCGGTCTCCGCCACCACGCCCATGTCGTGGGTGATCAGGATCAGCGCCATGCCCGTCTGTTTCTGCAGGCTGACGAGCAGGTCGAGGATCTGCGCCTGGATGGTCACGTCGAGCGCCGTGGTCGGCTCGTCGGCGATCAGAAGCTTGGGATTACAGGCCAGCGCCATGGCGATCATCACCCGCTGGTTCATGCCGCCCGAGAGCAGATGCGGGAAGGCCGAGAGCCTGTGCTCCGGTTCGGGAATGCCGACCGCCTTCAACAGCTCGATCGAGCGCTGGCGCCGTTCGCTCTTGTTCAGGCCGAGATGGAACTTCAGCGCCTCACCGAGCTGATAGCCGACCGTGAAGCACGGGTTGAGGCTGGACATCGGCTCCTGGAAGATCATCGCCATGTCCTTGCCGATGATCGATCCGCCGCTGGCGCGGCGTCAGCGCGATGAGGTCGTTGCCGTCGAAGGCGAGGCGATCGGCGGTGACGGTGGCCGTCCACGGCAACAGACCCATGACCGCCAGCATGGCCACCGACTTGCCCGAACCCGACTCGCCGACGATCGCCTGCACCTCGCCCGCTTCGACGTCGAGCGACACGCCGTCGACCGCGCGGAAGGCGCCGCTGGCGGTGGCGAATTCGACGGTGAGGTTGCGGATCTCGAGGAGCGGCATCTCAGCTCCGCCTCAATTTCGGGTCGAGCGCGTCGCGCAGACCGTCGCCGATCAGGTTGATGGCCAGCACGGTGACCAGGATGGCAACACCGGGGAAGGTCACCACCCACCATGCCCTCAGGATGAACTCGCGCGCGTCGGCCAGCATGGTGCCCCATTCCGGCGTCGGCGGCTGCGCGCCCATGCCCAGGAAGCCGAGCGCCGCGGCGTCGAGGATGGCGTTGGAGAAGGACAGCGTCGCCTGCACGATGAGCGGCGCCAGGCAGTTCGGCAGGATGGTCAGGAACATCAGGCGCAGCGGTCCGGCGCCGGCGATGCGCACCGCCGTGACGTATTCCTTCGACCGCTCGGTCATCACCGAGGCGCGCGTCAGGCGGACGAAGTGCGGCTGGTAGGAGATGGCGATGGCGATCATCGCGTTGAACAGGCCGGGGCCGAGGATCGCCACCAGCACCAGGGCGAGAAGCAGGCTCGGAAAGGCCAGGATGACGTCCATCACGCGCATGATGACGACATCCACGGCGCCGCGCATGAAGCCGGCGATCAGGCCGATGATGATGCCGCCGGTGAGCGAGAACGCCACCACCACGATGCCGATGAAGAGCGAATAGCGCGCCCCGAAGATCAGTCGCGACAGCACGTCGCGGCCGATGGCGTCAGTCCCGAGGATGAAGCTCCACGAGCCGCCCTCCTGCCAGACCGGCGGCGTCAGCAGGTTGCTTCCGAACAGCTCGTCGGGCCCGTGCGGCGTGATCAGGGGGGCGAAGATGGCAGCGAGAATGATGGTGACGAGCACCACCAGGCCGACGACCGCGCCGCGGTTCTCGATGAAATAATGCCAGATTTCGCGCAGCGGCGCCGGATGCATCGTTTCGGTGCCGGCCTCTTCGTTCTCGGGCCCATGTTCCTCGGTCGGGAAAGTCGTCTCCGCCATCGCCTACCTCACATGCCTGATGCGGGGATTGACGATGCTATAGACAACATCAACGGTGAGATTGACGAACATCACGATGATGGCAATGAGCAAGAGCCCGCCCTGGACCACCGGATAGTCGCGCCGGAAGATCGAATCGACCATCCATTTGCCGACCCCCGGCCAAGAGAAGATGGTCTCGGTGAGGATGGCGCCGGCCATCAGCACGCCGACCTGCAGGCCGATCGTGGTGACCACCGGGATGAGCGCGTTGCGCAGGGCGTGAATGCCGACGACGCGCCAGGGCGGCAAGCCCTTGGCGCGCGCCGTGCGCACATAGTCGTCGCCGAGCACCTCGAGCATGGCCGAGCGCGTCTGCCGCGCAATCACCGCCAGCGGAATAGTCGCCAACACGATTGACGGCAGGATCAGGTGCGACACCGCCGACTGGAAGGCGCCCTTCTGGCCGGAGAGCAGGCTGTCGATGAGCATGAAACCGGTGACCGGCTTGAAGAAATACAACAGCGAGATGCGCCCCGAGACCGGCGTCCAGTGCAGCCAGCCGGAAAACACGATGATGAGCAGCAGCGCCCACCAGAAGATCGGCATCGAATAGCCGACCAGCGCGCCGCCCATGGTGACGTGGTCGATGGTCTTGCCGCGCCTGACCGCCGCCACGACACCGGCCGGAATCCCGACCGCGACGGCAATGATGATGGCGCAGGTCGACAATTCCAGCGTCGCCGGAAACAGCGTGAAGAACTCGCTGATCACCGGACGCTTGGTGACGATCGAGATGCCGAAATTGCCGTGTGCGAGTTGGTTGAGATAGACCAGATATTGCTGCCAGATCGGCAGATCGAAGCCGTAGTTGTGCAGCAGCTCCTTGTAGACGTCCGGGGGCAATCCATGCTCACCGGCGAGCAACAGCACCGGATCGCCGGGCAAGACGCGCACGAATGCGAAGGCCACAAAGCTGACGCCGATGAACGTCGGTATCAGCAACCCGATGCGTCTTACGAAATACCCCAGCATATCCCTACCCGGTCGCCCGAGCCGTCATGGCACTTCACGACAGGACGCACAAGCTACTGCGGGCACGACTATGTCGGGAAACGGCCGAACAGCGCCGGGCCATGGGGCCCGGCGCCGCTTTGGTTACCGTCTGGCAGCCTTAATTGCCAGCGATATCAACACCGTCGAAACGATGCGACCCAAGCGGGTCCATCTTGTAGTTTTCGACCGCCTTGAGCATCGGCATGGTGACCAGCGAATGGCCGATCGTGAACCACGGCGCCTGCTCCTTGAAGACGACCTGCGCCTGCTCGTAGAGCTTGGTGCGCTCTGCCTTGTCGGAGCTCTGCACGGCCTTCTTCGTCAGTTCGTCGAAGGGCTTGTAGCACCACGCCGCGACGTTGTTGGTGGTGCCGACGCTGTCGCAACCGAGCAGTACGGCGAGGAAGTTGTCGGGATCGCCGTTGTCGCCGGTCCAGCCGAGGATCACCGCGCCGTCGTGCTTCGGGTCGCCGGCGAGCTTCAGGTACTCGCCCCACTCATGCTGCACGATCGTGACCTTGACGCCGATCTTGCCAAGGTCGGCCTGCATCAGCTCGGCCGTGCGCTTGGCGTTCGGCATGTAGGGCCGCTGCACCGGCATCGCCCAGATCTTCATCTCCAGGTTCTTGACGCCCGCATCGGCCAGCATCTTCTTGGCCGCTTCCGGATCGTAGGGATCGTCCTTCACGTCCTTGTTCCACGACCACATGGTCGGCGGGATCGGATTGATCGCGGCCGTGCCGGTGCCCTGGTAGACGGCGTCGATGATCGCCTGCTTGTTGATCGCCATGTTCAGCGCCTTGCGCACCTTCGGGTTGTCGAAGGGCGCCTGCGTGGTGTTGTAGGCGAGATAGGCGACGTTGAGGCCGGCCTGCTGCATGACCGTCAGGCTGGAATCGCTCTTCAGCGAGGCGATGTCGGCCGGGTTCGGATAGGCCATGATCTGGCATTCACCGGCCTTCAGCTTCTGCAAGCGCACCGAGGCGTCCGGCGTGATGGCGAAGACCAGGTCGTCGATCTTCTGCTTGCCGTCCCAGTATCCCGGGTTGGCCTTGTAGCGGATGACCGCGTCCTTCTGATAGGCGACGAAGGTGTACGGACCGGTGCCGACCGGCTCCTGATTCAGCATCTCGGGATGCCCCCCGGCCTGCAGCTTGTCGGCGTATTCCTTCGACATGATCGAGCCGAAGTCCATGGCCAGATCGGCGACGAAGGGCGCATTCGGCGCGTTCAGCGTGAACTTCACCGTGTAGTCGTCGACCTTCTCGATGCTCTTGATGGCATCCGGCATGCCCATGCCGACGAAGTAGTCGTACTGACCGCCGGCATAGTCGTAATAGGGGTTCTTCTTGTCGAGCATGCGCTCGAAGGTGAAGACGACGTCGTCGGCGTTGAAGTCGCGCGTCGGGGTGAAGAAGTCGGTGGTCTGGAACTTCACGCCCTGGCGCAGGTGGAAGGTGTAGGTCAGCCCGTCAGACGAGACATCCCACTTCTCGGCCAGGCCGGGAATGACGTCGGTCGTGCCGCGATCGAATTCGACCAGCCGGTTGTAGATCGGCTTCGACGAAGCGTCGAACGTCGTGCCTGACGTATAGAGACCCGGATCGAAGCCTTCCGGGCTGCCTTCCGAGCAATAGACAAGCGTCTTTGCGTTCGCGACGCCGACCAAGCCGGCAGCGAACACAGTCACCAAGAGCAACTTGGTCACGTGTTTCATCATTCTGTCCCTCCTGAGAGCCGCAAGACTGCGGCACTAAACACTCCCGGTCCGGGCGGCGCACGGCGCCCATCCCGAACGGTTACAGCTAATCGTGCCGAGGTGCACGACGAATGCAAGGGGGGCGCCGCAAAGGAAATTGCGGTCGCCACCCGAGCTGGGATGAAAGTCGCTCTTTTTGAATGACTTAGCAATGGCCCTATGGCCGCGACGATTCGACATCGACAGTCTGGAAGTCATGATGTCCGAGCGGGTCGACGACGTAGTTCTTGACGGTCTTGGCCACCGGC
Source organism: uncultured Alphaproteobacteria bacterium (assembly GCA_963830205.1). GTDB lineage: Bacteria > Pseudomonadota > Alphaproteobacteria > Rhizobiales > Kaistiaceae > CAVSRC01. Next base: position 66,897 of record CAWHLP010000016.1, read on the forward strand.
ACGCTGACCCTGGTGTGGGCGATGGTCAGCCACGGCGCCTCGTCGGCGAACAAGTGCTGCGCCGTCTCATAGAGCTTCACCCGCTCGCCGGGATCGGCCAGCTTGCGCGCATCGAGCACCGCCTTGTCGAAATCGGCGTTGCACCACTCGGCGCGGTTGGAGATGCCGACCGTATCGCAGCCGAGCAGGGCGCCGAGGAAATTGTCGGGATCGCCGTTGTCGCTCACCCACCCGAACAGCACCGCGCCGTCGCGCGCCGGCGCCGCCGTCTGCTTGATGAAGGCACCGAGATCGTTGCTGACGATGTCGGCCGTGACCCCGGCCTTGGCCAGGTCGGACGCGATCATCTCCGCCATGCGCTTGGGGTCCGGGTCGTAGGCACGGCTGACCGGCGGCACCCAGATCTTCATCTTCAGGTCCTTGACGCCGGCATCGGCCAGGGCCGCCTTGGCGGCCTCCGGGTCGGCCGCGTCGTCGGCGATGACGCCGACATGCGACCACATGCTCTCCGGCAGCGGGCTGTCGGCGACCACCGCATTGCCGCCGTAGATGGCATCGACCAGCGCGCGGCGGTCGATCGCCTGGTTCAGCGCCTTGCGCACGCGCACGTCGCTGAACGGCTTCTGCTTGGTGTTGTAGGCGAGGTAGGCGACGTCGGTGGCCTGGGTCTGCATGACGTCGATATCGGGATCGGCCTTGAGCCGCGCGACGATGGCGGGCGTCGGATCGGCCATCACCTGGCACTGGCCGGCGGTCATCATGCGGCTGCGCGCCAGCGGATCGGGGTTGATCAGGAAGGACAGGCGGTCGATCGCCGGTCTGCCGCGCCAGTAGTCCGGGTTGGCCCGGTAATTGATGCGGATGTCGGGCTGATAGCCGACGAACTGGAACGGCCCGGTGCCGACCGGCATGCGGTCGAGGTCCTCAGGCGTCTTCGCCTTGAGAAGCGCGTCGGCATATTCCTTCGACACGATCGAGGCGAAATCCATGGCCAGGTCGCCGAGGATCGCGGGGTCCGCGCGGGTGAGCTTGATCGTCACCGTCGCGTCGTCGACCTTGTTCACCGAGGCGATCAGCGCCGGCATCGCCATGCCCTCGAAATAGGGCCAGATGCCGCCGGCGTAATCGTAATAGGGGTTCTTCCGGTCCATCTGCCGGGTCAGGCTGAACACCACGTCATCGGCATTGAGGTCGCGGCTCGGCGTGAAGAAATAGGTTGAGTGGAACTTGACGCCCTGCCTCAGGTGAAAGGTGTATTCCAGCCCGTCCTCGGACACGTCCCAGCCCTCCGCCAAAGCGGGCACCGGCCGGGTGGTTCCGGGGGCGAACTCGACCAGCCGGTTGTAGAGCGCCACCGAGGACGCATCGAAGGTCGCGCTGGTGATGTGCGGCGCCGGGTCGAAGCCCTCGGGGCCCTCACTGGTGCAGAAGGCGAGGTCCTTGGCATGGGCGGCCGTAGCCGCCCCGGCAGCGAGCATCGTCGCCGCCAGGATCAACGTCACGGATTTCATCGGGTCTGGTCGTCCACGGGCAGGGTTGAGCGGCCGGTTCAAATGCGCTTTCGCGGCGGCACCATGACACGGAATCAGCCGCTGGCAAAATCACCCCGGTCACAGGCTAACGGCCGCCGGTCACGTCCAAAAGCGCCCCGTTGACATAGGCGGATGCGTCCGAGAGCAGCCACACGATCGCCTCGGCGACTTCCTCGGCGCGGCCGGCGCGGCCGAGCGGCGTCGACACGCCCAGCCGTTGGGCGCGGCCGGGCTGCCCGCCGCTGGCGTGGATCTCGGTGTCGATCAGCCCCGGCCGCACCGCGTTGACGCGCACACCGTGCGGACCGCATTCCTTGGACAGGCCGATGGTGAGCGTGTCGAGCGCGCCCTTGCTGGCGGCGTAGTCGACATATTCGTGGGCGCCACCCAGACGCGCCGCCGCCGACGAGACGTTGACGATCGCGCCGCCCGCCCCGCCGCGGTCGGTCGCCATGCGCCGCACGGCCTCGCGCGCCACCAGCATGGCGCCCAGGATGTTGACGGCGATGACCGTCGTCAGCCGCTCGGTCGACATGTCGGCGAGCGGGCCGGGTGGGCTGAGAATTACGCCGGCATTGTTGACCACGCCGCCGATCGGCCCGAAGGCGGCGGCCGTCTCATCGAACAGGCGGACGACGTCCTGCTCCTTGGCGACATCGCCCTTGAGCGCCAGCGCCTTGCCGCCCGCCGCCTCCACCGCCGCGACCGTCTCCCCGGCCGCCCTGTCGTTGGCCACGTAGCTGAAGCCGACCGACCAGCCGCGCGCGCCTGCCAGCCTTGCCGTGGCGGCGCCGATGCCCCGGCTGCCGCCGGTGACGACGATGGTCTTGCTCATCCCGGAGACCTCGCGATTGCGACCTCTGCCAAGCTTCCGTCCGACGCCTGCCGAGGACAACCGCCCGTCCTGCAACGCCGCTATGCAGGCGGCCTCACCTCGGTGGCCAGGCCTTGAGCTTGCCGGGATTCATCAGGCCGAGAGGATCGGCGAGGCTCTTGAACTCCGGCTGCGGCGCGTCGGTGCGCTTCCATCCGGCATCGTCGAGCACGTAGCTGTGCGGGCTGGAGACGGCCCCACCCAGCGCCTCCGCCTGGCGGATCACCTCCGCCAGCCGCTCTTCCGAGCGATAGCGCAGGATCGGCAGGCTCGACACGAAGACACGGCCGCCACGGCGCTGAAATTCGAGGTGGAGCAGCAGTTCGCCGGCAAAGGCCCGCTCCATCCCGGCGACCGCCTCCATTTCCCGGCCTTCGGGAAAGCGGATCTGCAGATAGGTGATCGCCGGATCGACCTTGAGCGCATGCAGCGTGGTGTGGTTCCAGGTGTATTCGTAGAGCGGCGGCATCGACCCCTTGCCGTTGAAGGCCGCCTCCTCCGCCGCCAGCGCCCCGCGCTCATAGACGATGCGGCCGCCATGGTCGCCGGCCATCTCGGAAAGTACCGCCACCTGCGCCTCGGCCACCATGACGATCGCCATGGCGTGGCCCTCAGGCACCAGCGGCGCCAGCCGCTTGAGCATGGGCGGGATGGCGGCGTCGAAGACGCCGATCTCCTTCTTGGCGACCGCCTCCGCCGCGGCGAGCGCATAGCCGAAGCGCGCCGCCTGAACCAGCGTCGGGAAGGCGATGACCCGCTCCGCCCACGGTTGCCACGGCGCCAGCGGCACCTTGACCTCGGTGATGATGCCGTTGACGCCATAGGCGTGCAGCACCTTGAGGACATCGCGGCCGGCAAGCTCGATGACGCGTGGTTCCTCCTCCACCGTCACCACCTCGACCGCGATGACCGCGCCGGGGTCGGCGATCTGGCCCCAGGTGCAGGAGCCGCAGCCGGCGGCGCCGCCGGCGACGAAGCCGCCGATCGTTGCCTGCTTGCGCGTCGAGGGGTGGAAGCGCAGTTCCCAGCGGCCATCGGCGGCGAAGCGATCCTTAAGCGCCCGGTCGATGTCGATGAGCCGTGCGCCGGCCTCGAACCGCCCTGCCCCGGCGGTGACGCCGACCACCCGGTCGAGGCCGGTCATGTCGAGCACGACGCCGCCGGAGAGCGGCACCGCCTGACCGTAATTGCCAGTGCCGCCGCCGCGCACGGTGAGCGGCACGCGATGGCGCGCGCACGCCGCGGCGACGCGGATCACCTCATCCTTGCTGCGCGGCGCCACGACGAGGTCGGCGCGCTTGTCGTCGAGCAGCGGTTTCAGGATCGGCGAGAACCAGTAGAAGTCGCGGCTCTTGAGCCTCAGCGTGGCTGGATCGTCGGCGACGGCGATGCCGGCGAGGTCGGCCGTGAGGGCAGCCAGACGTGCCGGCGTCACGGCGTCCATAGGCGCCCGGTGTCGAAGCCGTGGACATCGCGGCAGAGATCGACGAAAGCCGCCGCCTGGTGATCGACCACCGCCTTGCCCTTGTCGGCGGTAGCGGCGGCGGCGTTGCCGAGCGCACCATCGGGATTGAGGTCCTGCGCCTTCCAGCCGAACTGGACCGGCCCATGGCCACGCAAATACTTGAATTCATTGATGAAGGCGAGTTGGCTCGAACGGAAGTCCTTGGCCTTCTCCATGCGCACCAGATCCGCCCTCAGATGCAGCATCATCGAGGTTTCGATGTCGCCGCCGTGGATGCCGTAGAGCGATTCCTCCGGCGCGGTCACGCCCTCGGGCAGCCCGAAGCGCGACCAGGCGGTGGCCACCACCAGCATGTCATGGCGGACGCGCAGTTCGCGCGCCACGATGTCGACCATCGGCACGTTGCCGCCGTGCGAGTTGACGATGATCAGCTTCTCGATGCCGGCGCGCCTGACGCTGTCGCCGATCTCCAACCACAGCCGGGTCGTGGTGTCCCAGGTCGAGGTCAACGTGCCCGGCGAGGAGATGTGCTCGTTGGATTTGCCGATTGCCTGGACCGGCAGGAAGGTCACCGGCAGATCGTCGGGCAGGAGCGCGATCGAGCGGCGGATCATGCCTTCGGCGATGCAGGTGTCCGTGTAGACCGGCAGATGCGGCCCGTGCTGCTCGACCGCTGCCACCGGCAGCACGGCGATCCAGCCGGAGGTGTCGTTGTCCGCGAAATCGCGGGTGGTCATTTCGACCCAGAGACGTGAGGGAAGCATGGCAAGCGGTCCGCTCGGGGGGGTGAACGCCCAGCCATAATGGACGCGCGCCGGTGCCCGCCGCAATGCCTCGCCGCAGGAAGATTTCAGGCGGCCGACGCCTTGACGCCCGGCCGGAACATCAGGGCGAGCGCGTCCTTGAGCGGCACCGGACGGCCGGTCAGGAAGCCCTGCACTTCGGTGCAGCCCTCGGCCTTGACCCGGTCGAACTGCTCGCGCGTCTCGACGCCCTCGGCGGTGGTGATGATGCCGAGGCTGGCGCACATGCCAGTCACCGCACGGATGATCGCCAGCGAACTGCCGTCGGTGTTGACGTCGACGATGAAGCGCCGGTCGATCTTGATCTTGTCGAAGGGGAAGCTCTGCAGGTAGCTCAGCGACGAATAGCCGGTGCCGAAATCATCCATCGAGATGTGCACGCCCATGGCGCGCAGGTGGTGCAGCGTCGTCAGCGTCGTTTCGCTGTCGGCAAGCAGCACCGATTCGGTGATTTCCAGCTCGAGGCGGTTTGCCGCCAGCCCCGAGCCGGCCAGCGCCGCGATGACCGACTGCATCAGGTGGCTGCTGCGGAACTGCGCCGGCGAGAGGTTGACCGCAACCTTCACCGGCGACGGCCACTTGGCCGCGTCGGTGCAGGCCTGCTTCAGCACCCATTCGCCGATCGGCACGATCAGGCCGGCCTCTTCCGCCAGCCCAATGAACTCGCCTGGGTGCACCAGCCCGCGCTCCGGGTGGAACCAGCGGATGAGCGCCTCGAAGCCGCTGATAGCGTTGGTCTCAAGGTTGAACTGCGGCTGATAGAACAGCTCGAACTGCCCCTCCTCGATGGCCTTGCGGAGATCGGACTCGAGCGTCCGCCGGGCCTGCATCTCGGCGTCCATCGCACGCTCGAAGAAGCGGTAGACGCCGCGCCCATCGTTCTTGGCGCGATAGAGCGCCATGTCGGCGGCCTTGAGCAGATGGGCGGCGTCGGCACCGTCGGCCGCCGCCAGCGCGATACCGATGCTCACCCCGCTGACGACCTGATGGCCACTCAGCAGGTATGGCTCGCCGACCGCGTCGATGATGCGCTGGGCCAATGCGCGGGCGCCCTGCGGCTGCTCCGCGCCGACCTGCACGATGGCGAACTCGTCGCCGCCGAGACGCGCCACGGTATCGCCGCCGCGCACGCAGGTTACCAGGCGCTTGGCGACCGTCTGCAGGAGCGCATCGCCGACCGGATGGCCGAGCGTGTCGTTGATGTCCTTGAAGTGGTCGAGGTCGAGACAGAGGATCGCCACCTGACCGTCGCGGCCGGCGCGCACCAGCGCATCCTCGATGCGCTCGCCGAGCAGGATGCGGTTGGGCAGGTCGGTGAGGCCGTCATGGTGGGTCATGTGGGCGATCTTCGCCTCGGCCTTGCGGCGGTCGGTCACGTCCTCATGGGTCGACACCCAGCCACCATCCTCCAACGGCTGGAATACCATGCTGATGATGCGGCCATCCTGAAACTGGACGACATCCTTTTGCGGCTGGCCGCGGCTGATGATCCCGGTAAGATCATCGGCGTATTTCTCGGCATCGCTGCCGGCAAACCGTCCGCCGCGCTGGTTGTGCTCGACGATCGCCTGCACCGGCGTTCCCGGCTTCATCAGCTCCGGCGGCAGCTTGTAGATGTCGGCGTAGCGGCGATTGGCAACGATCAGCTTGCGCTCGACGTCGAACATGACCAGTCCGATCGGCATGTTCTCGATGGCGGTGAAGAAGCGCTGCCTGTCCTGCTCCACTTCCGCGGCCAGCGCGCGGCCGCGCACAAGGCTCTCGCGATAGCCCTCGGCCGCTTCGATGAGCGCGCCGATCTCGTCATGCCGGCCATGCTCCTCGGCGATGCGCACCGACGCATCGCCTCCGTTGAGCTGGCGCATGGCCTGGCTCACCCGACGGATGGGGGCGCTGATGTTGCGGCCGATCCAGAGGATGGCGACGACGACGCCGAACACGGCGATGACGATCGCCGCGATCGTCAACCAGAAGGCGGTCAGGAAGGTGCTGTCGACCTGGCGCGCGCCGATGTCGCTCTGCCGGCCGGAATAGGTGATGAGGTCGTCAATCCGACGCATGGCGTGATCGAGGTCGGCGAATATCGCGACCTCCGAGGTCGCAGCCTGCACCGACCCGGCGTCGGGCAGCGCCCGCGCCAAGCTTGATTCGTATTCGCCCCAGACATTGCGCAGGACAGAGTAGAGCAGGCGCTCCTCCACGTCCCCGGGGATGGCCTCGTAGAGCCGCCAGTCGCGCTCGAGCTTCTGCGCGATCGAATCCATTCGCTCGCTGATATGGACGTGCTCTCCGAGCACATCCTCGTGCAGGCGCGATCGCGCCAGCAGGCCGTACTCGGCCATCTCAGCCTTGATCTCGCCGAGCAGCTCGATGCGCGGCAGCCAGATGGTCACGATCTGCCCGGCTGACCGGCTCAGCGCCTGAAGATTGTAGAGGCCGGCGCCGCCCACCAGGATGATGAGCGCCAGAGCCAGTCCGAGGCCGGCCATCAGCTTGGTGCGAATACTGGCGTCGCGCAGCGCCTTCATCACCCGCCCCTCGGCATCTGCCCGCCGTCCCGACCGCCGTCGATTGAAGCGGCCTCACTGCCGGGCCGGCGCCGCGGGGCGCCGACTGGACAGGGCCTGCTGCGCATGGGCGACAGGCGGAGGGCAGGAAGGACAGGAGCGGCTGCAGCCGCCGGAAGGGGTACGAACAAATCCATTGTGCTTCTCGCAGCCAGACGTCACCAAGTCTCTATGGCGACGTTGGCACCGGCACCTTGTCCAATATCAAACCCAGATGATTAAGGTCTCCATAATGAAAGGTTCAAAAGAAATCGACCAGAACGAGCAAAGCGCCCAATAGGCCGAGCAATTCTGCCAGGGAATACTTCGAACTCCTGGTCCAGTCGTTAATCCTGCGGAAAGCATAATTCCTTCTGGCGCCGCAAATTCAGTCGCGGCAGCGAGCGGCACGGCCCGCGGCCGATGGCTCACAACGCTGCCAGGAAGGCTTTGGCAGCCTCGCCATGCTCGCGGCGGAGCTTCGCCACATCGACGCCGACCGGTTGGCCGTCCTCGACCGTCCACCTGCCGCCGATCATCACCCGATCGGCGGCGTGCGCACCGCACAGAACCAGCGCGGCGAGCGGATCGCCGGCGCCGGAGAAGCGCAGATCGTCCAGCGTGAACAAGGCGAGATCGGCCTGCTTGCCGACCGCGATCGTGCCGATGTCGCTGCGGCCAAGGCAGCGGGCCGAACCTTCGGTCGCCCAGCGCAGGACGTCGAAATGGGTGACCGCGGCGGCGTCATAGGTCAGCCGGCCGATCATCAGCGCGTGGCGCACGCCCTCCATCAGGTTGGAATTGTCGTTCGACGCCGAGCCATCGACGCCGAGCCCGACCGGGCTGCCGGCCGCCTCCAGCTCCTTGGTGCGGCACTGGCCGGAGGCGAGCACCATGTTCGACGTCGGGCAGTGGCAGACGCCGACACCGTGGCGGCCGAGATGCTTCACCTCGTCGTCGGTGAAATGGATGCCATGGGCGAGCCAGACGCGATCGGAGAGCCAGCCGCACTCCTCCAGATAGTCGACCGGCCGGCATTCGAAGTGCTGCAGGCAGTATTCGTTCTCGTCGCGCGTCTCGCCGAGATGGGTGTGCAGCCGGCACTGGAAGCGCTCGGCCAGGCCGACGCTGTCGACCATCAGCCGCTTGGTCACCGTGAACGGCGCGCAGGGGGCGAGCGCCACCTGCAGCATCGCGCCTTCGCTGGTGTCATGGTAGCGGTTCAGGACCCGCTCGCAGTCGGCAAGGATGGTGTCCTCGTCCTGCACGACGCTGTCCGGCGGCAGGCCGCCGTCCTTCTCCGACAGGTTCATCGAGCCGCGGTTGAGCGTCATGCGCATTCCGACGCGCGCCGCCTCCTCGGCCTGGATGTCCATGGCGTCGTCGAGGCCGACCGGGAACAGGTACTGGTGGTCGGACGCACAGGTGCAGCCCGACAGCATCAGCTCGGTCAGCGCCAACCGGGTGGCCAGGCGGAAGGCGTCTGGCTTCACGTTCTTCGCCCAGATCGGATAGAGCGCCTTCAGCCAGGGAAAGAGTTCCTTGTTGATGGCGGCCGGATGGGCGCGGGTCAGCGTCTGGAAGAAGTGGTGATGGGTGTTGATCAGGCCGGGGATGACCACATGGCGGCCGGCATCATAGACCTGATCGACCGGCGCCGCGGGTTCGCCGCCCGCCGGCACCAGCGCGACGATGCGGCCGCCCTCGACCACCAGCCCGCCGCCGGCGCCTTCCGCCAGAACGGCCAGCGGTTCTTTGATCCACAGACGCATGAGCCTCGCCCCTCACCTCTCCATTGCAAGCCTGATACCGAACAGGACGAAGACCGTGCCGGCCACCCGGCCGACGACGGTCCGCACCGGCAGGAAGACCCGCGTCATCCAATGCGGTCGAGGCGAACAGCGCCAGCGGCAGATACCAGGAGCACGAGATGGCGAAGAGCGTGACGAAGGCCTCGGCAGCCAGCAAGGGGTGATGGCCGGGCGGCAGCGCCACCGCCAGCAGCGAGGCGGCGACCGCCGCCGATTTGGGATTGGCGAGCGTCGTCGCCAGCCCCGTGCGATAGGCCGAAAGGGCGCCGCCGCGCTGGGCGCCGCCAGGGCAGCGCCGGCCTTGCGGACCATCTGGATGCCGGCCCAGACCAGATAGGCGGCACCCACGATGCGGATCGCCGCGCCGGCGAAAGGCAGGACCGCGAACAACGCCTTGAGGCCGAAAAGCCCGGTGGTGATCCAGAAGGCCGTGCCGGTGAGCGAGCCGAGCGCGGTCAGGACCGCCGCCCGGCGGCCGCGCATGGCCGCGGCATAGGTGATCGCCAGGAAATTGGGGCCGGGAAGGATCACCGCCAGCGCCCAGACGGCCGCCAGCGGCGCCAGAACGGCGAGCGCGCCCCCGGTCACGGCTGCGCCCACCGCCGTGGCTTCCACCTCGACCAGGAATTCCGGCCGGGTGAAGCCCGAGACGATGACCAGCGTCGAGGCCGGCGGCGGATCGCCGACGAAGCGGTCGCGCACCGCCATGTAGTCCTTCATGTGCTCGCGCCTGGTGACGAAGGCGTTGAGGCGCACCACGTCGGCGAAGCTCAGGCCCGCCTCGGCGAGGATCGCGGCGATGTTGCGGAAACAGACCTCCGCCTGGGCCGCGACCGTATCCGGCACCGTGTCGTCGGGCCCGACCCCGAGCTGGCCGGAGCAGAACACCAGGCGCCCGGCCCCGGCGACCGCGATGCCGTGGCTGTAGCGCCCGAACGGCGCGCGGATGCCGGCAGGATTGAGCGGACGTGCCATCAAAGCTCCGGAAAGGTTGCCCTTGACGCTACGATTGCCGGGCGTCCCCTGACAAGGCCCCGGGCAGCGGAGGATAAGGTCAGACACTGCCGCTTTCTTGTGCAGATGGCTTGTCCTAGAGTGGCGCCCCCGTGGCGCCGCGGGACCGAAGGCTGCCGCTCCTCAGCCGGCGTCCGGCGCGGCCACTGGCATATGATTTGCGAAGTTCGCCTGACCGCGTCTGCCGCGCGAGAATGCGGCAATCGCGATTTTGTCCGGACCAGATCACGGAAGGCACCGTGGCGGCGCATGCGACCGGCCACGGCAACGGAAGGGGGAAGGCATATGAGCATCCTGAAGACCATGAGCCTCGGCCTGGCGGCCGGCGCGGCACTGGCGGCACTCGCCGGCCCGGCGCTGGCGCTGGACGAGGTTTCGTTCGGCACCAACTGGCTGGCCGAGGCCGAGCACGGCGGCTACTATCAGGCGGTTGCCGACGGCACCTACGAGAAATACGGCCTCAAGGTCACCATCGTGCAGGGCGGCCCGCAGGCGGCCAACCAGGCGCTGCTGCTCGGCGACAAGATCCAGTTCTACATGGGCGGCATGCTGAACGCCTACAACGCCATCGACCAGGGCGTGCCGGTCGAGGAAGTCGCCGCCCTCTTCCAGAAGGACCCGCAGGTCCTCATCGCCCATCCCGATGCCGGCGTGGAGAAGTTCGCCGACCTCGCCAAGCTGCCCACCATCTTCATGGGCAAGGAGGGCTTCACCACCTATTTCCAGTGGATGAAGCAGGCCTATCCGGGCTTCCGCGACGAGCAGTACAAGCCCTACACCTTCAACCCGCAGCCCTTCCTCGCCGACAAGATGTCGGCCCAGCAGGGCTACCTCACCTCGGAGCCCTTCGAGATCGCCCGCCAGGGCGGCTTCGAGCCGAAGGTCTTCCTGCTCGCCGATGAAGGCTACGACCCCTATTCGACCACCATCGAGGCCAAGCAGGATTACGTCGCCAAGAACCCCGACATCGTGCAGCGCTTCGTCGATGCCTCGATCATCGGCTGGTACAATTATCTCTACGGCGACAACAAGGCCGCCAACGACCTGATCAAGAAAGACAACCCGGAGATGACCGACGAGCAGATCGCCTTCTCCATCGCCAAGATGAAGGAGTACGGCATCGTCGATTCCGGTGACACCGAGACGATGGGTATCGGCTGCATGACCGACGCCCGCTGGAAAGGGTTCTACGACAAGATCGTCAAGGCCGGCGTCATCAAGGCCGACATTCCGATCGACCAGGCCTACACCACCAAGTTCGTGTGCAAGAAGGTGGGCATGGACCTGAAGAAGTAGGGAACCAAGGGCCCCGGCAGCGGAAGTCCGCGGCAGCGGGGCGGAGGAAGACGGATGGCGGAGCCATGGCTCCGCCATCCTGGTTACATGAGCCCGACGACGAAACGCCGTCGCCGCCCGCGTCCTGGCGTTAAACTGGAGCAAACCTTGAACAGCACTGTCATGCCGCGCGACATCCAGCCCTCCCCGCCAGCCCGCGGGAAGCGGCCGCTGGTATCGCTCAACGGCGTCTCGAAGATGTTTTCCAACGGCACCGTCGCCCTGCACAACATGTCGCTCGACATCGGCCAAGGCGAGTTCGTCAGCCTGCTCGGCCCCTCCGGCTGCGGCAAGTCGACGGTGCTCAGAATCATCGCCGGCCTCGGCGAGACCACATCCGGCACCATCGACTGGCCGTCGGCCGACCGCTACGACGCCGAGGGCCACCCGCAGAAGGAGATCGGCTTCGTCTTCCAGGAGCCGACCCTGATGCCGTGGGGCACGGTCTTCGCCAATGTCTACCTGCCGTTGCGCCTGCAGCGCATCTCCCGCGCCGCCGCCCATGACCGCGTCATGGAGGCGCTCCACATGGTCGGCCTCGAAAAGTTCGCCGACTCGTACCCGCGCGAACTGTCGGGCGGCATGAAGATGCGCGTCTCCATCGCCCGCGCGCTGATCACCAAGCCCAAGCTCCTGCTCATGGACGAGCCCTTCGCCGCGCTCGACGAGATCACCCGCTTCAAGCTCAACAACGACCTCCTCCACCTGTGGGAGACCTTTGGCTGGACGGTGATTTTCGTCACCCACTCGGTGTTCGAATCGGTCTACCTGTCGAGCCGCATCGTGGTGATGGCGGCACGGCCCGGCCGCGTCGTCGAGGACATGGCCATCGACGCGCCCTATCCGCGCGAGGAGGAGTTCCGCACCTCCGCCGTCTACAACGATTATTGCCGCCGCACTTCGGAAGCCCTGCACGGCGCGATCGAAGCGACCCACTGACCACGATGACCACGCTCGAAGCCGAAAAGCCCTTGTCCGCCACCGCCCCGCTGCATCAGGGAGAGGACGAAGCCCCGCGGCCGCCGCCGGCCGAAAGGCTCGGCGAGCGCATCGCGCGCTTCGCCGTACCGGCGGGCATGCTCCTGCTGCTGCTGGTCGTCTGGCAGGTCTACGTCGATGTCGCCCACGTGCCGCACTACATCCTGCCGAGCCCGCTGCGCATCGCCCAGGCCTTCGCCACCGACTACCCGATCCTGCTGCCGGCTTTGCTGGTGACCCTCAAGATCACCTTCCTGGCGCTCGCCATCGCGCTGGTCGGCGGCGTCGCGCTCGCCATCCTCATGGCCCAGTCCAAGTGGGTCGAGCTGGCGCTCTATCCCTATGCCGTCATCCTCCAGGTGACGCCGATCGTCGCCATCGCGCCGCTGATCCTGGTCTACACGCCCAACACCCAGACGGCGCTCCTGATCTGCGCCTGGCTCGTCGCCTTCTTCCCCGTCCTCTCCAACACCACGCAAGGGCTGCGCTCGACCGACCACAACCTGCTCAACCTGTTCGAGCTCTATGGCGCCAGCCGCTGGCAGACGCTGATCCTGCTCAAGCTACCCAACGCGCTGCCCTATTTCCTCGCGGGCCTCCGGATCGCCGGCGGCCTGGCGCTGATCGCCGCGGTCGTCGCCGAATTCGCCGCGGGCTCCGCCGGTGCCGGCTCGGGCCTGGCGTTCCGCCTGCTCGAATCGCAGTTCCGGCTGAACATCCCGCGCCTCTTCGCGGCCCTCCTGCTGCTTTCCTTCACCGGCGTGCTGATCTTCTTCGCCACCAGCCTGATTTCGCACCTGCTCCTCAGGAAGTGGCACGAGAGCGCCGTGCGGCGAGAAAACTAGGGACGCGCGAGGGGGGGCGACATGGCCAAGGGTTTTGCAAGGGTTCCGCGCGAGGCGCGCTACGTCGTCGCCAACGCGACGCTGCCGGCGGTGCTGACCGACGGCTTCACCGCCACGCCCGACGCGGATGGGCTCGCCGGCGCCGACATCACGGTGCGCAACGGCGTCATCGAGCGCATCGACCCGCCCGGGCGGCGCACCACGCTGCCGAGAATTCGACCTCGACCGCGGCATGGTGTGGCCGTGCTTCGTCGACATGCACACCCATCTCGACAAGGGCCACATCTGGCCGCGCCGCCGCAATCCGGACGGCACCTTCGGCAGCGCGCTTGAGGCGGTCAAGATCGACCGCGAGATGCACTGGCGCCCGCACGATGTCGAACGCCGCATGGACTTCGCGCTCCGCGCCGCCTACGCCCACGGCACGGCGCTTCTCCGCACCCACCTCGATTCGGCCCACCCGCAGCACCGCGATAGCTGGCCGGCCTTTGCCAGGATGCGCGAGAGGTGGGCGGGCCGCGTCGAGCTTCAGGCGGTGTCGCTGGCCGGCGGCGACCATGTCTTCGACGAGGCCTTCGTCGCCGATCTCGTCCAGATGCTCAAGCAGTATGGCGGCGTTCTCGGCGGCGCCTTCGCCGCGCCGCGCGACACCAGGGCAAACATCGAGGCGGTCGTCAGGATCGCCCGCGACAACGATTTCGACCTCGACCTCCATATCGACGAGACCGAGGACCCCGACAGCCGCTGCCTGCGCTTTCTGGCCGAGGCGGTCATCGATCTCGGCTTCAAGGGCAGGGTCAACGCCGGCCACTGCTGCTCGCTCGCCCGCCAGATGACCGACGAGGCCGACGAGACGCTGGACCTGGTCGCCAAGGCCGGCATCAGCATCGTCTCGCTGCCCATGTGCAACATGTACCTGCAGGACCGCCACCGCGTTGACGACGTCGACCTGTCAGGCCCGGCGCGCACGCCGCGCTGGCGCGGCATCACGCTGCTGCACGAACTCGCCGCCCGCGGCGTGCCGGTCGCGGTCGCCTCCGACAACACCCGCGACCCCTTCTACGCCTATGGCGATCTCGACATGGTCGAGGTCTTCCGCGAGGCGGTGCGCATCGCCCATTTCGACCATCCCTACGGCGCCTGGCCGGCGACGGTCGCGCGCGCGCCGGCGGCGATCATCGGCCGCCCGGACCGCGGCGTCATCGCCGCAGGCCTCCCCGCCGACCTGGTGCTCTTCCGCGCCCGCAGCTTCACCGAGCTCAATTCCCGCCCCCAGGCCGACCGCACGGTGCTGCGCGCCGGCAAGCCCATCGACCGCACGCTTCCCGATTACCGCGAGCTCGACGACATCATGGTGAAAGCATGAGCGCCTACGACATCGACGCCCTCAAGACGGCGCTGGACGGCATCAAGGTCGAGGACCATCCCGCCATCGTCAAGCAGAAGAGCCGCGACTTCTACTGGTACTCGCCGGTCTTGAAGCGCCAGCTCGACGCCGTCACCGGCGACATCATCGTCTCGCCGAAGAGCGAGGCCGAGGTCGTGCGCGTGCTCAAGGCCTGCTACGCGCTCGGCGTGCCCGTCACCCCGCGCGGCACCGGCACCGGCAATTACGGCCAGGCCATGCCGCTCTCCGGCGGCGTCGTGCTCAGCCTCGCCGACATGAACAAGGTCAAGTCGATCGCCCCCGGCCGCGTCGTCACCGAGCCCGGCGCCGTCATCGCCCAGATCGACAGGGAACTGCGTGCCGACAGCCGGCAGGAGCTGCGCATGCACCCCTCCACCGCCGCCACGGCGACGCTCGCCGGCTTCATCGCCGGCGGTTCCGGCGGCATCGGCTCGATCAACTGGGGCGGCTTGCGCAACATCGGCAACGTGCTCGGCATGCGCATCGTCACCATGGAGGCCGAGCCGCGCGTGCTGGCGCTGGAGGGCTGGGACCTGCTCAAGGTCATGCACGCCTACGGCACCAACGGCATCATCACCGAGGTCGAAGTACCCCTCGACGCCGCCTATGACTGGATCGACGTCATCGTCGGCTACGACGACTACATGGACGCGGTGCGCTTCGCCGATCTCCTCGGCAACGAGGACGGTCTCCTGTTCAAGGAGATCGCGGCGGTCGCGGCACCGGCGCCGCACGACTATTTCCTGCGCCACCAGAAGTTCCTGCGCCGCGAGCACTCCGTCGTTCTCCTGATGGTGGCGCCGCAGGCGCTCTCGCCCTTCCTGGCGCTGGCCAAGCGCGAGAAGGCCGAGATCCTCTTTCGCGCCGACACCGCCACCGATGCGGAGAAGAAGGGCCTGCCGCCGGTCTATGAGCTTGCCTGGAACCACACGACTCTCAGGGCGCTCCGCGTCGACCCGACCGTCACCTATCTGCAGACCCAGCACCGCTTCCCCAACCACCTCAAGACCATCGAAACCATGACCCGGCTCATCGGCGACGAGATGCCCGGCCACCTCGAATTCATCCGCTTCGACGGCAAAGTCACTGCCGCCGGCCTGCCCATGGTGCGCTACACGAGCGACGAACGCCTGGAGGAGCTGGTCAGGATCCACGAGGACAACGGCGTCAACATCTTCAACCCGCACCGCTACACGCTGGAGGAAGGCGGCATGAAGAAGACCGACGCGGTGCAGCTCGCCTTCAAGCAGGAGGCCGACCCCAAGGGCCTGCTCAATCCCGGCAAGATGATCGCCTGGGAGAACCCCGACTTCGATCTGAACTCCGACAAGGTCTACCTCTTCCCCGGCCTTGAGCAGAGGGCGGCGGAATAGACCGTCCATGCGCACGCTCGTCCTCTTCGCCCACCCGGTCGAGACCAGCTTCGCCGCGTCGGTCCATCGCACCATCGTCGACAGCCTCAAGGCCGCCGGCCACGACGTCGATGATTGCGACCTCTATGCCGAGGGCTTCAATCCGGTCCTCTCGCGCGAGGAGCGGCTCAACTACCACGACGTCGAAATCTGTACGAAGCCGGTTCAGGCCTATGTCGACCGCCTGCGCGCCGCCGAGGCGCTGGTGCTCAACTTCCCGGTCTGGAACTACGGCTACCCGGCGATCCTCAAGGGCTTCTTCGACCGCGTCTTCCTGCCCGGCGTCTCCTTCAAGCTCGCCAACGGCCGCACCTGGCCGAACCTCTCCAACATCCGCAAGCTCGCCGCGGTGGTCAGCTATGGCGGCGACCGCTGGCGCACCATGCTGATGGGCGATCCGCCCAAGAAGGTGGTCACCCGGGCGGTGCGCGCCGTCTGCCACCCGCTGGTCAAGGTCCGCTACGTCGCCCTGCACGACATGAACCGCAACAGCGACCAGGTCCGCGCCGCCTTCCTCGAGCGCGTCTCGCGCGAAATGCGGACATTTTGAACCCGTGCCGCCGTTGCGGTTGTGCAAGGGCCGTCATACAGAGTTCATGTTCATTGGTTAGGCCGCTAACTTATGGGGTTCGACCACCGCCGCACCATCACGCACCGGCTCGCCCAGGCGGCTCACGCCTACCGGGTGCGGGCGGGCAGTCAGTTGTCCCGCATCAACCTCCATTCCGGTCAGGAAACCCTGCTCAAGGCCCTGTCCACGGCTGACGGCATGTCGATGAGCGACCTTGCCAGCGCCCTTGGCGTGCAGCCGCCGACCGTCACCAAGATGATCAGCCGGCTCGCCGTTCAGGGCTATGTCGAGCGCCGCGCCTCGCCCGGCGACGGCCGCCAGGCCCAGGTCTTCCTCACCGAGCGCGGCCGCGACGCCATCGGCCATATCGACAAGCTGTGGAAGCGCATCGAGAAGACGGCGCTCAACGGCGTCGACGACAAGGACCGCAAGCGCCTGCGCAAGCTCCTGCGCCAGGTCGAGCGCAACCTCGGTGCCGCCAAGGACGACCACGCGGTCGACGCCGACACCGACGACGGCGAGACGGAAGAGACTGCCGCCACGAGCTGAGCCGGCAGCGCCACCGCCCGAAACAATTGCCTGCCGGTGCCGCACGGGACTACCATCCCCATATTCGCGATCCTGCATTTCCGATCCAGCCAACAGGTTTCCCCGTGTCGATCACGTTTGATTTCTCCAGCCGCGCCGCGGTCGTCACCGGCGGCGCGCAGGGCATCGGCCGCGCCGTTGCCGAGCGCCTCCTCGGCGGTGGCGCCGCCGTCGCCCTGTGGGATCAGGACGAGGCACTGGTCGCAGCCACCGCCGGCGAGCTTGCCGCCCGCGGCAAGGTCATCGCAATCCCCGTCGACGTCTCCGACGAGACCCAGGTGGACGCCGCCAAGGCGGCGACCCTGAGCCGGCTTGGGCCGGTCGACATCCTGGTCAACAATGCCGGCGTCGCCGGCCTCAACGCCAACGTCGCCGACTACCCGATCGCCGAATGGGACCGCGTCTTGCGCATCAACCTGCGCAGCCAGTTCCTCTGCTGCCGCGCCTTCGTCGGCGACATGATCAAGCGCAACTACGGCCGCATCGCCAACGTCGCCTCGATCGCCGGCAAGGAGGGCAACCCCACGGCCTCCTCCTACTCGGCCTCGAAGGCGGGCGTCATCGCGCTGACCAAGTCGCTCGCCAAGGAAACCGCCGGCCTCGACATCTCGGTCAACGCCATCGCCCCGGTGACCGCCAATACGCGCATCCTCGAGCAGGTGAGCCAGGCCCACATCGACTACATGCTGTCGAAGATCCCGCGCGGCCGCCTGGTCACCGTCGAGGAGATCGCCGCCACCATCGCCTTCATGGTGTCGGAGGAGTGCTCCTTCACCACCGGCTTCACCTTCGACATATCCGGCGGCCGTGCCACCTACTGATGGCGCCCGTGAGCCCGCACCAGCCGCTCACGCCCGAGGAGACGGCCGTGCGCGTGCGCGGCATCGTGCTGATCCTCGCCGCCGTCCTCTGCTTCGCCTTGCTCGACACCATGGCGAAATACGCCGCCCGTGCCGTGCCCTCGCTGGAGATCGCCTGGTTCCGCTATTTCGTCAACCTGGTCATCGCCATCCCGGTCCTACAGCCGTGGCGGCACTGGTCCGACTACGCCACCAAGCGGCCCTGGCTGCAGGTCTGGCGCGGCCTCTTCCTGCTTGGCGCTACGGTCTTCAACTTCTTCGCCATCCGCTACCTGCCGCTGGCCATCACCGGCTCGGTCATGTTCGCCGGGCCGCTGCTCGCCACCGCCCTTGCCGGGCCGGTACTCGGCGAATGGCCGGGCCTGCGCCGCTGGGTTGCCGTCGTCGTCGGCTTCATCGGCGTCATCATCGTCATCCAGCCGGAACCATCCTCGTTCAACCCGGCGGCCCTGCTCTCGCTCGCCGCCGCCTTCTGCTACGTCGGCTATTCGCTCTCCACCCGCGTCCTGTCGGCGACCGACAGCCCCGCCGGCATGCTCATCTATGCCGCGGCGCTTGCCACCGTGGCGCTGACGCCAGCCCTGCCGCCCGTCGCCGTCATGCCGCCGACATGGCTGATCACGGCGGCTCTGGTCGGCACCGGGATCGCCGGCGCGGTCGGCCACTGGTTCCTGATCATCGCCCACCGCAACGCCCCGCCGACCGTCCTGGCGCCGTTCAACTACACCCAGCTCATCTGGATGATCGTGCTTGGCTATCTCGTCTTCGGCGACATCCCGAGCGCCAGCACGCTGATCGGCGCCGGCCTGATCGTCGCCAGCGGCCTCTATTCCCTCTACCGCGAGCGCGTGCGCCGCGATCGCTGACCACCTTGCGATCGCTCCATCCCGGGATAAACTCCCGGCCTCATCGTCCGGAGACATCCATTGCCCAAGATCGACGTGATTGCCGCCGGCGACCTGCCGGCGAAGACGCAAGGCTCACTCGATGAGGCCTTTGCCGTCCACCGCTTGAGCCACGGCGAGGCGCTGCCGCCCGCGGTGGCGGCGGCGGTCCGCGGCATTGCCCGCGGCGGCCATTCGGCCATCGACGCCGCCCTCATCGCGAGCCTGCCCAAGCTCGAGATCGTCGCCAATTTCGGCGTCGGCTATGACGGCATCGACCTTGCCGCCTGCGCGGAGCGCGGCATCGTGGTCACCAACACGCCCGACGTGCTGACCGAGGAGGTCGCCGACACCACGCTCGGCCTGCTGCTGATGACGGTGCGCGAGCTGTCGGCCGCCGAGCGCCACCTGCGCGCCGGCAAATGGGCGGAGAGCGGCTCCTATCGACTCACCCCTGCCACGCTACGCGACCGCACGGTTGGCATCGTCGGCCTCGGCCGCATCGGCATCGCGGTCGCCCGCCGGCTCGACGCCATGCAGGTGCCGGTCGTCTACCACAACCGCACGAAGCGCAGCGACGTCCCCTACCGCCACTATGCCGATCTTGCCGCCATGGCGGCCGACGTCGATACGCTGGTCTCGGTCTTGCCCGGCGGCCGCCACACCGAGAAGCTGATCGACGCCGCCATCCTCAAGGCGCTCGGGGCCCGCGGCGTCCTCATCAATATCGGGCGCGGCAGCGTGGTCGACGAGGCGGCGCTGATTGCGGCGCTCAAGGACGGCACGATTCATGCCGCCGGGCTCGACGTCTTCGCCGACGAGCCCAGGGTGCCGGCCGAGCTGATGGCGCTCGAGAACGCCGTGCTGCTCCCCCATGTCGGCTCGGCGTCGGTCTTCACCCGCGACGCCATGGGCCAGCTCTGCGTCGACAACCTCACGAGCTGGTTCACCGCCGGCAGGCCGCTCACCCCGGTCCCCGAGACGCCGTGGAAAGCGAAGGGGTAGAACCGGTCCGCCACGCCAAAACCTCATCCTGAGGTGCCCGCCGAAGGCGGGCCTCGAAGGATGGGCTTCTTGGGTATCGAGGCTCGCATCCGCTCGCTCCTCACCATGAGGATTGAGGCAGAGGACGGGCCGGAGTTCTTACTTCACCCAGGTCCCGCCGAGTTCGTCTTCGATGTGGGCGCGGATGATCTCCTCGAAGTTCGTCTCGGCGCGGAAGCCGAGCGCGATCGCGCGCTCAGGCGCGAAATTGCGCGGCCAGCCGTCGACGATGCGCATGATGGTCGGGTCGGGTTCGCGGCGGATGCGCGCCGCAACGGCCTCGCCCGCAACCTTGCGCAAGGTCTCGATCTGCTCGCCCACGGTCACCGACACGCCCGGCATGGCGAGGTTGCGCCGCGGGCCGAGCCGTGATCCCTCCAAGCCGGCAGCGTGGATGAGGAAGCCCACCGCCGAACGCGGGCTGGCGTGCCAGTGGCGCACGCTTTCCGCGACCGGCAGGATCGCCTCCTGGCCGGCCAGCGGCTCGCGGATGATGCCGGAGAAGAAGCCCGAGGCCGCCTTGTTGGGCTTGCCCGGGCGCACGCAGATGGTCGGCAGGCGGATGCCGATGCCATCGATGAAGCCGCGCCGCGTATAGTCGGAAAGCAGGAGCTCGCTCACCGCCTTCTGGGTGCCGTAGGAGGTGAGCGGCGTTTCGAAGAATTCGTCGCCGATCGCCTCCGGGAACGGCGCCCCGAACACGGCGATGGACGAGGTGAACACCAGCCGCGGGCAATAGCCGCCGCCGGCCTTGCGGATCGCCTCGAAGAGCAGGCGCGTGCCGTCGAGGTTGACCCGGTAACCCTTGTCGAAATCGGCCTCCGCCTCGCCCGAGACGATGGCCGCGAGATGGAAGATCACGTCCGGCCGCTCGGCGACGAGCGCCTCGGCCACGCCGGGCGCGGCGAGGTCCGCCTCGCGCGCCTCGGCGGTGAACGGCACGCCGCTCGGCGGCGTCGGCGCGACCCAGTCGACGAGGCTCAGCCGGTCGATGGCCTTGCCGTTGAGCCCGCCGTCCTTGACCAGCCGCTGGGTGAGCTTGGCGCCGACCATGCCGGCCGCGCCGATGATGAGGATGTGCATGGAGCCTCTCGCAATCGCACTTGCTTATTTCGCGCTGGCGCGATCCTATCCGATCATCGCCGGTGGAGACAGGCTGGCCGGCCGCGCCGGGGGGTGCTCGCATGCCGGACCAGGAGCCGCGCGTTCCGACGCCGCCACAGGATTACGAACTCGTCCATCGCGAAGGGACGGGCCTGCGCCTTGTCTTCCGCTATCACGATGACGGCATCCGGCTGACGCCGGTGGGACTGGAATGGTCGACCGAAGGCGCGCCGCGCACGGCCGCCTATGCCGACATCGACAGCATCCACCTGGCCCTCGGCAGCCTGCCGCAAAGCGGCGCCTTCGGCACCTGCACGATCGGCTTTCGCTCCGGCGACGTGCTCGCCGTGGTCGGCGTCACGCCGGCCGGATTGCCGTCACCCGAGCGCGCCGAAGCCTATGCCGCCTTCGTCCGCGATCTCCACGCCCGGCTCGGCCCGGCCGACCGCGCCCGCATCCGGTTCATCGCCGGCAACAGCGAAGGCCGCCAGCGCTTCGGGCTGTTCGCCGTGGTCCTCGCGGTCGGCTTCTTCATCATCATGCCGACCGTCCTGCTGCTCATCACCCGCGACCTCAAGGCGCTCGCCGTGCTTCTCTTCGGCGTGCCCTTCATCATGCCGGCGCTGAAGACCTTCCGCAGCAACACGCCGCGCGATTATTCGCCCGACGCGCTGCCCGAAGACCTCATCCCGTGAACGACCGCTAGGGCCAATCGACAGTCAGGAGCCGTGCCAACAACCCCCCTCCCCCACAAGGGGGAGGGCAATGCGCATATGGGCACGTCCCCGCGCGCCTTAGGGCGAGAGGGCTCCGGGCCTTGGCGAGCAGAGCGAGCTAAGGCGCGGAGGGTGATGGCGCGCGCACGAGCGCCGGAATCGGCCTGGATCCGCCGGCGCGGCCGGCTCCATCATCGCTTCGCTATCGCTGCGGCGGGCCTCTCCCCGCCCGGGTTTCCGAGACCGGTGTTGCTGCCGAGCAAACATGCGATTGCCCTCCCCCACAAGGGGGGAGGTTGGGGGCTAGGCAGGCGCTCCGAAAGAACCGAACGTAGACTGTCCTACAGCGCGAAGCCGCCGTCGACCAGATGGATGTGGCCGGTGGTGAAGCTCGCTTCGTCGGAGGCGAGATAGACCGCCGTCCAGGCGACCTCCTCGGCTGTGCCGACGCGGCCCATCGGCTGGCGGGCGACGAAGGCCTGGCGGATTTCCTCGACCGGCCGGCCCTGCGTCCGCGCCTGCTCGGCGATGCGCCCGTCGAGCGACGGCGACTGGATGGTGCCCGGGCAGATGGCGTTGCAGCGCACGCCCTGGGCGATGAAATCGGCGGCCACCGATTTGGTCAGGCCGATCACCGCCGCCTTCGAGGCGCCATAGGCGTAGCGGTTGGGAATGCCGCGCACCGACGAGGCGCCCGAGGCGACATTGACGATCGAGCCGCTCCCCTTGTCCAGCATCCCCGGCAGGAAGGCATGGATCGTGCGGTGCATCGACTTGACGTTGAGGTCGAAGGAGAAGTCCCAGTCCTCTTCCGAGGTGGTCAGCACCGTGCCGTGATGGACGAAGCCGGCGCAGTTGAACAGCACGTCCACCGGCCCGACCTCGGCAGCCATGGCGCGCACGGCAGCGCTGTCGCGCACATCGAGCGCATGGGTCTCGGCGATGCCGTGCGCCTTGAGGTCGGCCATCAATTCGCTCTTGAGGTCGGTCGCGATCACATGCGCGCCTTCTGCCGCGAAGCGAAGCGCGGTCGCCCGGCCGATGCCCGCCCCGCAGGCGGTGAGAAACGCGCGCTTGCCCTTCAGTCTGTCCATGCGTCCTGCTTCCTTCCCCTAGGGTCTCAATGCTGCGAGCCCGCGCTTCTGCCGGCCCTCGCCGTCGAAATTGTCCGGCTGCAGCCACGCCTCGAAGGCTGCCTTGACCGCCGGCCAGTCGCTGTCGGTCATGGCGTACCAGGCGGTATCGCGGTTGCGGCCCTTGACGATCATGTGCTGGCGGAAGGTGCCCTCATAGGTGAAGCCGAGGCGCTCGGCCGCCCGCCGCGAGGGCGCGTTGAGGTCGTTGCACTTCCATTCGTAGCGCCGGTAGTTGAGATCGTCGAAGACGTAGCGCGCCAGAAGATATTGTGCCTCCGTCGCCGCGGCGGTGCGCTGGAGCAGCGGCGTATAGACGACGTTGCCCATCTCGATGACGCCCATCGCCGGCCGGATTTCCAAGAGCGTGACGATGCCGACCGCGCGGCCGCTCGCCTGGTCGACGACGGCAAGGGAGAGCGGATCGAGCAGCACCGTGCGGTCCTCGACCCAACGCAGGAAGGACGCCTCGTCCGGGAACGGGCCATAGCCCATGTAGGTCCACAGGTCGTCATGTCCGCGGATCGCCAGCCACAGGGATTCGCCGTGGCGGACGAGATCGAGCTTCTCGATGCGGCAGAAGCGCCCGTTGAGCTTGACCGCTTCCGGTCGCGCTGCCGGCGTGACATCGACCACCGCGCCGATCGGCAGGCCGTTGATTGTTTCAGTCATGACGCCCCCGCATCGCAGCGGCCGCAGACGGCCGGCTGAACAGGTTTGATTTCCGCGGTTTTATGCGCCTAATCTTTCGGCCAAATCAACGACAACCGGACAGGGAAACGCCGTGTTCCACACCATCGCCGGCTTCAACCGCATCGGCGAAGAGAACGCCTTCGCCGTTCTCGCCCGCGCCACCCAGCTCGCGGCCGAGGGCAAGGACATCATCAATCTCGGCATCGGCCAGCCCGATTTCCGCACCCCCGACCATATCGTCGAGGCGGCGGTGAAGGCGCTCCACGACGGCCACCACGGCTATACGCCGGCAACCGGCATCCTGCCGCTGCGCGAGGCGGTCGCCGCCGACATTCATCGCCGCCTCGCCGTCGATGTGTCGCCCGAGCAGGTGATCATCGTGCCGGGCGGCAAGGTCACCATGTTCGCCGCCATCCTGATGTTCGGCGAGCCCGGCGCCGACATCCTCTATCCCGACCCCGGCTTCCCCATCTATCGCTCGATGATCGAGTTCACCGGCGCGAGGCCCGTGCCGATCCCGATCCGCGAGGAGAACGGCTTCGCCTTCTCCGCCGATGAGACGCTCGGCCTGATCACGCCTCGGACGCGGCTGATGATCCTGAATTCGCCGGCGAACCCCACCGGCGGCGTCACGCCAAAGGCGGAGATCGACGCGCTGGTCGAAGGCCTGGAACGCTTCCCCGACGTCGCCATCCTCTCCGACGAGATCTACGGCCAGATGACCTATGACGGCCTCGCCCACGTCTCGCTCATGACCTACCCGGAGATCCGCGACCGCGTCATCCTGCTCGACGGCTGGTCGAAGACCTACGCCATGACCGGCTGGCGCATGGGCTATTCGGTGTGGCCGAAGCCGCTCTACGACAATATGCGCAAGCTGGCGGTCAACGCCTGGTCCTGCGTCAACGCCGCCGCGCAATATGCCGGCCTGGCGGCGCTCACCGGCCCGCAGGATTCGATTTCGGCCATGGTCGCCGAGTTCGACAGGCGGCGGAAGCTGGTGGTCGACGGCATGAACGCGCTCCCCGGCGTCACCTGCGCCACGCCCAAGGGCGCCTTCTACGCCTTCCCCAACATCTCCGGGACCGGCTTCAAGGCCAAGCCACTCGCCACCGCCCTCCTGGAACAGGCGGGCGTCGCCACCATCGGCGGCCCCGATTTCGGAATCTTGGGCGAAGGCTATCTCCGCCTCTCCTACGCCAACTCGGCGGAGAACATCGCGCGCGCCATCGAGCGGATCAGGGCGTTTCTGGGGAAGAACACGTGAGGCACGTCACACCCGGCCGCCGTCGGCCTCTGCCTGTCCCGGCGCGCTGACGGCCGCCTTGGCTTCGTCCATCGACCCGGTGCAGTCGCTGGAGCGCTGGCGCAGCGTATCGATCAGCCAGCGCCCGGCCTTGCCCGGCATGCGCCCGCGCGGATAGACCGCGTGGATGCGGAACTCCGGCGCATTGTGCTGGGCGATGTCGAGCACCTTCAGCCGCCCCGCCTGGATGTGCTCGAAGACGATCGGCAGTGGCATGTTGCACCAGCCGAAGCCCTCCAGCAGAAATTCCAGCCGCGTGTTGAGGTCGGCGAAACGCCAGGTCCGGTGGCTGACGATGCCGGCACTGAAGCCGGCGCTCGCCGGTGAGCGATCGGTGAGCACCAGTTGCACCTGCCGCTCCAGCACGGCGCGCGGCCAGCGGCGCCGGCTCGCGCGCCAGCGGATGGGTCGCCGCCACCACCGGCACGGTCGGGATGGTCACCACGAATTCCGTCTCGCGGTTTTCGGTCATGATCGGGTTCGGCGGATAGAACGCGATGCGCGCCGCCCCGTCGCGCAGCCGCTGCTCGGCCCCGCCCAGCGCCTCGGTGTAGACGGTCACCGGCAGCAGCGGAAAGCGCACCTGCAGCGCCTTCAGCGCCTCGGTCAGCACGTTCATCGGGAACATGCTCTCCACCGCCAGCGTCAGCTCCGGCTCCAGCTCTTCCGCGATGCTCTCGGCGCGCGCCTTCAGCGCCTCGGCGCCGCGCAACAGGTTGCGCGCATCGTCGAGCACCACGCGGCCGGCATCGTTGAGCCGCGGCACCTTGCCGGAACGGTCGAAGAGCACCACGCCGAGGCTCACCTCGAGCGCCTGGATGGCCTGGCTGACGGCCGACTGGACCCGCCCCAGCCGGCGCGCGGCGGCCGAAAAACTGCCGGTTTCTGCCACCGCTTCGAGCGCCCTGAGCTGGTCGAGCGTCATGGTATCGAGCATGATCCATCACTCCATCTGATGAATGACAACAATATTTGGCCGATTTCGCTGATGCAAGCCCTCACCTATCTGCTCTGCAAGGACGCGGGGTCCAGATTCTCAGATGAGGGAAGCCATGAACCAGATCGTGAATCAGAGGGCGTTCGAGCCCTCCAATGTGGCCGACGGCCACCTCAGCGCCGCGGCGCTCGACCGCCTGTTCCGTGAAGCCCGAACCCATAACGGCTGGCTCGAGAAGCCGGTCCCCCACGCGCTCCTCGAAGAGGCCGTGGAGCTCGCCAAGCTCGGCCCGACGGCGGTCAATGCGTCGCCCTTCCGGGTGGTGTTCGTCGAGACCGAGGAGGCCAAGGCCCGCCTCAAGCCGACGCTGTCGCCCGGCAATGTCGAGAAGACCATGAGCGCGCCGGTGACCGCCATCGTCGGCCATGACCTGGCCTTCCACGACCATCTGCCGCGGCTCTTCCCGCACATGGACGTGCGGCCGATGTTCGCCAATGACGCGGCCGCTGCAGCCCACACCGCCAACCAGAACGGCACGCTTCAGCTTGCCTATCTGATCCTGGCGCTGCGCGCCGTCGGCCTCGACACCGGCCCGATGGGCGGCTTCGACAAGGACAAGGTCGACGCGGAATTCTTCGCCGGCACGCAAGTCAAGTCCAACGTGCTGGTCAACATCGGCTATGGCGACCACAGCAAGCTCTTCCCGCGCAGCCCGCGTCTGGCCTTCGACGAGATCGCCAGCTACGCCTGACCCCGTGGCTGTCTGAAGGCCGGGGTGCCCGCACCCCGGCCTTATCATCGGGCCGACGTTGCAATGATGAAGGCGGCAAGGTCCTTGCGCACGGGCAAGTCGGCGCGGCCCAGCGCGCGGAACGTGGCGATGTGGTCGCTGCCCGTGTAGGTGGCCACGACCGTCCGCCCGCCATGCACCATCACCACGCCGGCGAGATGATCGGCGCTGTGCGGGCCGACCACGTGGTCGGCATCGACCGTCATCAAGAGCAGCGGCGGTTCGCTGCCATCGATGAAGGCCTCGACATTGGCATTGCCGCGCGTCGCCGGAGGGAAGACCGGCGCATAGGGTGGCGGGACATAGCCGCCCATGTTGTACGGCCCGGACATGAGCACATAGCCGGCGACCGCATCGGCGGGAACGCCCACCGCCGCCAGATAGTGCTTGTCGGCGGCGAGCATGGCGGCATTGAAGGCGCCGGCCGAATGGCCGCCGACGAAGAGTGCATGGTGGCCGCCCATCTCCTCCAACAGCGAGCGGACACGGGCGACGGCCGCTGCGCAGTCCTCGACGAATTGCGGAAAGACGGCCTCGGGATAGAGCCGGTAGTCGGGGACCGCCACGATCATGCCGCTTGTCGCAAGCGACAGTGCCGTCTCCCTGATCTCCGCCTTGGCGCCCTCCTGCCAGCCGCCGCCGTAGAAGAACACCAGCGCCGGCGCATCCTTGGCCGGCGCCGCCGGCAGATAGAGGTCGAGCGTCTGGCGCGGCAGATCGCCGTAGAGGAATGTCGTTGGTCACCGCCGCCGGTTCGGCCGCAGCGATCGCCGTTCCCGCGATCAGCAGCACGACTGCCAACACGCTGCGCATGGTCGCCTCCCTGCCGGCGCCGCTCACGCCGTCTTCGTCTTCGCCTTTCTCGGCGGCGCGGTCCCCTTGAGCGTGACGAAGGAGATCGCCGCCGCAATGAAGCACCAGACGGCGCCGAAGACCATCGCTGCCGAATAGGCCGACAGGAACGCGCCGACGATCTGATCATGCGCAGGATCGGCAGCCGGCGGGATGACGCCAAAGCGCGCAGCGGCCGGCGCCGTCCAGCCGAAGACGACCCCTGCGGTGGCACCGAAGAGCGCGATGGCGAAGACGCCGGCAAGCCGGCTCGCCGCATTGCTGATGCCCGACGCCGCGCCCGACTTGCCGTCCGGCACAGCGTTCATCACCGCGGTAGTGAGCGGCGAGGCCGCCAGCGCCATGCCGCCGCCGACGAGGACGACTGGCAGCACCACGCCGAGCCAGATGTTGGGGATAACGAGGGCGAAGCCGAAGGAGCCGGCGGCGACCAGGAGCGGCCCGGCCACCAGGAAGAAGCGCGGCCCGTAGGTGTCGGCCAGCGCGCCGGTGAGGCGCGAGAAAACGCCGATGATGAGGCCGAAGGGCAGCATGATGAGCCCGGTGGTGGCGGCGCTGAGCCCGCGCCGGTTGATGAGATCGAAGGGCAGCAGGAACAGCACGCCGGAAAGCGCGCCGTAAAGAAACACGGTGACGATGTTGACGCTGGTGAAGATCTTCGAGCCGAACAGCGCCGGCGGCGCGATCGGATTGGCGGCGCGCTGCTCGACCACGACGAAGATGGCGATGCCGGCAAGCCCGGCTGCGATGGCAAGGCCGATCGCGACCGCGCTCACCGCCCCCTCCGATACGGCGGTGAGGCCGTAGGTCAGCGCGCCGAAGGCCAGCACCGCGATAAGCGCGCCCTGCCAGTCGATGCCGCCCTTTGCGCCCTCGTCGCGGCTTTCCGGCATGTAGCGCAAGGCCAGCCACAGGGCCACGACCGCGAGCGGCAGGTTGATCCAGAAGGCGGCGCGCCACGACAGGAGATCGATGAGGAAGCCGCCGATCGGCGGCCCGAGCGCCGTGGTCACCGCCGATGCCGCCGCCCAGGTGCCGATCGCCTTGCCGCGGATGTCCTTGGGAAAGGTCGCCGAGATGATCGCCAGGCTCTGCGGCACCAGGAGCGCCGCGCCGACGCCCTGGATCGCGCGTGCCGCAATCAGCAACGCGGCATTGGGTGCGACCGCGCACATGAGCGAGGCGACGGTGAAGACGACGATGCCGATGAGGAAAATGCGTCGCCGGCCAACGCGATCGCCAAGGCCGCCACCGACGAGGATGAGCGCACCGAGCATCAGCAGATAGGCATTCGCCACCCACTGCATCGCGACGATATTGGCGGCCAGTTCCTTCTGGATGGCGGGCACCGCTATGCCGACGACGGTCGAGTTCGACGAAGGCCATCGCCGAGGCGATGGTCGTGGCCGCCAGGACGTAGCGCCGCGCCGCTTCCGGACGGGGGCTGGTGCGCCGGCGGCCGGCTCGCGGCCAATCTGCCCTCGGGGGCAAACGGTCTGTGGGTCATGCCGGCCTCTTCGGTATGGCCCACCACCGTTTCGGGCCAGACCCGAGATTAGCCGCAGCAACCCCACATGGCGACCGTCGGCGAGCCCCATGCAAAGCGAGCGCCAGCGTGCACCCGAAACACTTGCTTTGTCCCGTTATCCACTGAAGTCCCAGCAGTGGGACTCAGCGCTTTCGCCTTCGCCGGGTGCGGTGCATGATCCTCTTACCGCGAAGGGAGTTAGCCAAGTTCGGCAAGGGCTAAGTCGGACGTCTGAGGCTGGTTCCCGCGGAACCGCGCTGGCGCTGGGTGCAAACCTTGAAAAGCCAGATGCCCCGCGGCGCCACGGAAAGGCGCATGGACGCAGAAATGCGTCGCGTGAGCTGGGACGTGGTCTGGGACAAGGGCCGCAAGGCTTGAGTTCTGGGCGGAGCGGCACCGAGAGGTGACGTTCCGGGTGATCGGTGGAAGTCCCCAGCGATGGGGTGCGGAAGCAGGTCACAAATCGTGTCGCCGCCGATGGCGCCTGACCCTCGGGTTGGGCTGCCGCCGAGAGGCGAACGATCAGGGAGGCGTCGATTGGGGCGACCCGAACGACGCCTTTCCTGATTCCGGTGGCTCGCTGCGCCGCATCTCACAAAACCGCCTGCCGTGCTTCGTCGTTCCCCGGCCTCATCCTGATGCGCGCCGCGGCCATCGCACCTGAAAACGCGAAACGCCGCCGGCAGGAGCCGGCGGCGTTCGTCTCAATGCGCGGTGCCGACCAACGGCCGGCGGTCAGGATCTAGACCAGCTGCAGGCGGACCGCCTTCGGGCCCTTGCCCATCTTGTCCGGCTCGACCTCGAAGGAAACCTGCTGGCCATCGGCGAGATGGCTGATGCCGGCCTGCTCGAGGGCGCTCACATGGACGAACACGTCCTTCGAGCCGCCGTCCGGCTTGATGAAGCCGAAGCCTTTGGAGGAATTGAAGAATTTTACGGTGCCAGTCTGGCGCATGGGGAAGTCCTTTTCCCTGGTGGTCGTAATAGGCGCATGTCTACGCCTGCGGGTCGTCGGCAGCTTGTTGGTCGGGGAAAGGAAGCAAAGCGTCTTATCACGACGGCCAGGGTATTTCCCAAGTTCCGCGGAGCATTTCGCTCCAGCGCGTTTGTCCAGTCTCCGGGATACAGTGCCCGAACTCTGAACATATGACTCGAAAACGCCCAGAGCGCAAGCCTGCGGCATATTTCCACTTGGCCGGCCGTCGCGGGGACCTGCCCACGGTCGACGCTTTCCCGGCAGCGTGGAACCGTTCAATCGATTCGATCTTCCGGCAGGCCCTCGATTCTGCGGGCAGCCGCCCGCCGCCGACATGTGTAGACCAGTGCCGGCCGCGCACAAGCCCATTCCAGCGGCGCTTGTTGCCTCATGCGATTGCCCTTATAGCTCAGTCATCGTTTTCCTGCCGTTCCGGGGTCATGTCATGCCGTCGATCAGCTCGTCCCGCGCGCTCGCCACCGCCGTCTGGCCGCGCGGCGTCAACCGTGCCGCAAGAGCCGTCGTCCTGGTGCTGGCCGGCACCGCGATCCTCGCCATCTCGGCCAAGGTCAAGGTGCCCTTCTGGCCGGTGCCCATGACCCTGCAGACGCTCGCCGTGCTGCTCATCGGCGCCGCCTATGGCTCGCGCCTCGCGGTGGCGACGGTGGTCGCCTACATCGCCGAAGGCATGCTCGGCCTGCCGGTCTTCACCAACACGCCGCCGGCGGTCGCCGGGCCGCTCTACATGCTGGGGCCGACGGCCGGCTTCATCGCGAGCTGGCTCCTGGTCGCGGCCATCGTCGGTTACGCCAGCGACCGCGGCTGGGACCGTTCGGCCCTGCGCCTCGGTGCAGCGATGCTGCTTGCCGTGGTCGTGCAGTTCGCCATGGGCTTCGCCTGGCTCGCCTGGTTCGCACAATTGCCGAACGGCGCTGCCGGCATCGGCATGGCCAAGGCCTTCGCCGGCGGCGTCGCGCCTTTCCTGCTCGGCGATGGGCTGAAGGTCGTGCTGGCCGCGCTCCTCATCCCGGCAAGCTGGACGTTGGTCGACCGCCGCTGACCGCCGGCCCCTGGCCTATTCGCCCAGCGCGTCGACCAGCCGCGCATTGAAGCGGCCGAGCAGCGTGCCGAACATCGTGCGCTCGGCCGGCCGCCAGTCGGCGATGTAGCGCCCGACGCGCGCCCGCCTCAGCGCCAGCATGTCCTGCATCAGCGTCCGGCCCTTCGGCGTCACCGCGATCAGCCCCGCGCGCCGGTCGACCGGATCCTGCGTCCGCCTGATCAGGCCCTTGTCGGCCAGCACCGCCACCTGCCGCGTCATGGTCGAATCGTCCACGAGCAGCACCTTGGCGAGCCCGCCAACCGTCGCCGCACCGCCCTCGGTGAGCGTCCTCAGAATGAGGAACTGAGCCCGCTCCAGTGGGTAGCGGCGCTTGCGCTGCAGCGCCTCCAGCATGCGGTCGAGAACCATCAGCTCGTGCTCGACGACCGCCGCCGCGTCGGGCGCGTTGTCGCTCTCCTCGCCCTTCACTTCCGCCATCGTGCGTCTCCTCCCATCTGCCGGCGCGCGCCTCCCCCCTTGCGCGCCATTTGCCGGCAGGTTATCTGTATCATACAGATAACAATAAATGTCGACAGAACTGACGGCCGCTGCGTAATGCGGCCGCACTTTTTTCCAAAGCCTCCCCTGGGATCATCCATGTCCGAAAAAGCCAGCTTCTTCCGGCAACCGAAATCCGTCTGGGCCACCGCCTTCGCCGCCATGGTCGGCTTCATGAGCATCGGCCTGGTCGATCCCATCCTGGTCTCCATCGCCCGCGGCCTCGACGCCACGCCGAGCCAGGTGTCGCTGCTCTTCACCAGCTATTTCGCCGTCACCTCGGTGATGATGCTGATTACCGGCTATGTGTCCACCCGCATCGGCGGGCGCGCGACGCTGCTTGTCGGCGCCGCCCTCATCGTCGCCTTCGCCGGGCTGTCGGGCACCGCCAACTCGATTCCCATGCTGGTTGCCTTCCGCGCCGGCTGGGGCCTCGGCAATGCGCTGTTCGTGGCGACCGCGCTCTCCGTCATCGTCGCCGCGGCGAGCGGCGGCAGCTATCGCGCCATCCTGCTTTACGAGGCGGCGCTGGGCCTGGGCATCTCGCTCGGCCCCCTGCTCGGCGCCGCCCTCGGCGACCTGTCGTGGCGCTATCCCTTCTATGGCACCGCCACGCTGATGGCGATCGGCTTCATCGCCGTCGCCGTCTTCCTGCCCACCCAGCCCAAGCCGGAGAGGAAGACGGCACTCGCCGATCCGCTGAGGGCGCTCGCCCACGGCGGCCTCTTCACCACCGCCGTCAGCGCCTTCTTCTACAACTACGCCTTCTTCACCGTGCTCGCCTTCGCCCCCTTCGTGCTGATGATGTCGCCGCACGCGGTCGGCCTCATCTTCTGCGGCTGGGGCATCCTGCTCGCCGTGTTCTCGGTGCTGGTGGCGCCGCGCCTGCAGGCACGCTTCAGCGAGGTGGCGCTGGCCGGCGCCTGCCTGGTGCTCTTCGCCGGCCTGCTCCTGGTGATCGCCTTCGGCTCGCCGGCCTGGATCGTCGCCGCCGTCGTGCTCTCCGGCGCGCTGATGGGCATCAACAACACCGTCTATACCGAGATGGCGTTGGAGGTTTCCGGCGCGCCGCGCCCGGTCGCCTCGGCCGGCTACAATTTCGTCCGCTGGTTCGCCGGCGTCATCGCGCCCTATGCCGCGCCCAAGATCGCCGAGCTCGCCGGGCCGCAGACGACCTTCACCGTCTCGGCGCTCTCGGCGCTCATCGCCATGGCGATCCTCTTCCTCCGCCGCGACACCCTCGGCCGCTTCGGCCGCGCCGAGCCCATCCCGCCGACCGACATCGAAGTCGCCGAAGGCGAAGGGGCGCTATAAGCGGCGCCTGCGCGGGGATGTGGCCGGCTCGACCAGCCGGCGGTAGAGATGCCAGGTCGCATGCCCGAGGACGGGCAGCACGACCGCCAGGCCGAGGAACAACGGTATCGATCCGATGACCAGCCCGCCGGCAACCACCAGCCCCCACGCCGCCATCGGCACCGGATTGCGGATGACGGCGGAGACCGAGGCGCTGATCGCTTCCGCCAGGCCGATGTCGCGATCGAGCAGCAGGGGGAACGAGACCACGCTGATCGCCAACACCAGGACCGCGAACAGGAAGCCGACGCCGAAGCCGACAACGATCATCGTCCACCCGCCGGTGGTGGTGAACACGTCGCTCAGGAAGCTGCCGAACGATGCCGGCGGCGCCGGGCCGAGGGTGAGGTTGTAGATCGCCGAAGCCGCGGCCACCCACACCAGGAAGATCGCAAGCAGCAGCGCGCTCGCCAGCACGATGGCGCCGAAGCGCGGCGAATGGACCACGCCGAAGGCGTCGAGCCAGCTCGCCGTGTCCCCCTGCTCCCGCCGGCGGCTCATCTCGTAAAGGCCGACCGCTGCCGCCGGACCGAGGAGGGCGAAGCCCGAAGCCAGCGGAAAAAGCAGCGGCAGCAAGCCGTAGCCGAAGACCAGCCGCGCCAGCACGACGCCGAGCAGCGGATAGATGAAGCAGATGAGAATGACGTCGGTGCGGCAGGCCGAGAAATCTTCCCAGCCCTTGCGCAGCACCGCGCGGAGATCACCGAGCTCGATCCGCCGGATGGCGGGAACCGGGACTGCCACCGCGCCGGTCGCGTCGACGCCGCTGATCGCGCGCCCGGTGACGCCGACCACCTTGCCGATCCCCTTCAACTGGTCGAACGACCACTCGACCGGATTCCTGATGTATTCGGACATGTCCGCTCCTCCCGAGCCGGTCGGCAAACGCGATCAACCACTCCGCCCGCGCGTGGCGTTCCACGCGCGACAGCTCTCCTCCGGGAAATCCCGTCTTCGCCTGTTGCCGGTATTGCGCCGAAGGGCCCTGGCTAGGGCCGGTCCCGGTCGGGTGGAGTCATGCCAAAAGCACCCTCCTGCCAGGCGGCGAGGCTCACGAAATCCGCCGCACCTTTCAGCCTATTTGGCGTTCGCCGTCCCGTCGTCAACCGTTGCCCGTGCGGGAAAGCGCCGCCGGCGCTAGCCGGCGACGCGCACGCCGATCGAAATCGCCTCGTCGCCGAGCTTGGCCTCCGACACGGTGCCGCCGGGCGTGCCGGCGAAGATCAGCGAAACCGCCAGCGTCTCGGCCTTGACCGTGTCGCGATGCGCGTCGAGAGCGGCCGGCCGCGACCGGCCCCGCCTTGACCGACGACGACGATGCGGTCCGAGACGTTGAAGCCGGCATCCTTGCGCGCCACCTGCACCAGGCGGATGAAATCACGCGCCAGGCCCTCGCGCTCCAGCTCCGGCGTCACGTTGGTGTCGAGCACCACCACGCCGGCATTGCCGTCGAAGGGTGCCGCGGC
The DNA here is from genome assembly GCA_963830205.1 of uncultured Alphaproteobacteria bacterium. Taxonomy (GTDB): domain Bacteria; phylum Pseudomonadota; class Alphaproteobacteria; order Rhizobiales; family Kaistiaceae; genus CAVSRC01. Next base: position 101,321 of record CAWHLP010000016.1, read on the forward strand.
GATGCCCTGCTTGGGTTGAAAGCGCACCTCGTACTCATCCGCCTCGATGCGCTGGCCGGCCACGTCCACCGCCCCATCGTCAAGGCGCGTCCACGCGCCGGCCTTGGCGGCGGCCAGAACCGCCTTCATCGCCGGGCCGAGACGTTTTCCGACGATACGCGGATTGACCACCAGCACCTCGGCGCCGAACGCGGACGGGTCGTCGGCGAAGGCGACCTGCTTGACGTTCGCCTCCTCGGCGATCACGTCCACGAGCGGCGACAGGATCGCGTGGCCCGGATGGGCGATGGTGAGGACGCTGAGCGGCAGGCGGTTGCGCAGGTTCTTGGCCGTGCGCACCGAGGCCGCCGACGAGCACACCGCGCGCGCCAGGTCCATGCGCTTGACCAGATCGGCATCGACCGCGAAGGCCGCAGCGTCCGGCCAGTCCTGCAGATGCACGCTCTCGCCGCCCGTCAGCGCCCGGTGGATGTGGTCGGTGAGATAGGGCAGGAACGGCGCCATCACCCGCATCAGCGTCACCAGCACCGTGTAGAGCGTGTCATAGGCCGCCGTCTTGTCGGCGTCCTTGTCGCTTTTCCAGAAGCGGTCGCGCGAGCGCCGGATGTACCAGTTGTTGAGCGCCTCGATGAAGGGCGGCAGCGCGTTGCAGCCGCCGGCAAGGTCGAGCCGGTCCATCGCCGTCTCGACGGCGCTGACCAGTTCCGCCGTCTTGCCGAGGATGTAGCGATCGAGCTCGGCTTCCGCCGTCGTCACCAGCTTGCCCTTGATGCCGTCGATGTTGGCGTAGAGGGTGAAGAACGAATAGGCGTTCCAGATCGGCAGCATAACGGCGCGCACCGCCTCGCCGATCGCCTTGCCGTCCTTGGGCATGGCCAGGTCGCCGCCCGCCATCAGCGGCGACGACATCATGTACCATCTGAGCGCATCGGCGCCGTAGGTGTTGAACACCTCGATCGGATCGGGATAGTTCTTCAGCCGCTTGGAAAGCTTCTGCTTGGTCTCATCGAGAACGATGCCGTGGCCGATCGCCGAGCGGAACGGCGCGCAGTCGAACAGCGCCGTCGACATCACCATCAGCGTGTAGAACCAGCCGCGCGTCTGTCCGACATATTCGACGATGAAGTCGCCGGGGAAGTGGCTGTCGAACCACTCCTTGTTCTCGAATGGGTAGTGCACCTGGCAGAAGGGCATCGAGCCCGACTCGAACCAGCAGTCGAGCACGTCGCCGACGCGCCGCATGGTCGACCTGCCGGTCGGATCGTCCGGGTTCGGCCGCGTCAGCTCGTCGACATAGGGTCGGTGCAGGTCCTTCGGACGGACGCCGAAATCGCGCTCCAGCTCGTCGAGCGAACCGTAGACGTCGGTGCGCGGATAATTGGGATCGTCCGACTTCCACACCGGGATCGGCGCCCCCCAGAAGCGGTTGCGGCTGATGTTCCAGTCATACGCATTAGCCAGCCAGTTGCCGAAGATGCCGTCGCGCACATGCGCCGGCATCCAGGTGATGCCCTTGTTGAGCTCCACCATGCGGTCGCGGAACTTGGTCACCTCGACGTACCAGGAGGGCATCGCCTTGTAGATCAGCGGCTGGTCGGTGCGCCAGCAATGCGGATAGTTGTGGTCGTAGGTCTCGTGGCGGAAGACGACGCCCGCTTCCTTGAGGTCGCGGATGATCGGCTTGTTCGCCTCGAAGACGTTCAGGCCGGCATAAGGCGGCACCTCGCCGGTGAAGTTGCCGGCCAGATCCACCGGATCGACCACCGGCAGGCCCTCCTTCTGGCCGACCTTGAGGTCGTCCTCGCCGAAGGCCGGCGCGATGTGGACGACGCCGGTGCCCTCGCCCATCTCGATGAAATCGCCGGCGATGACGCGGAAGCCGCCCTTGGCCTTTTCGCCCGCGAAGAAGGGGAACAGCGGCGCGTAGGTGCGCCCGATGAGCTCTCCGCCCTTCATCGCGCCGACCGGCCGATAGCCGTCCAGCTCCGGCGCGTAGTGCTCCACCGAGCTTTCGGCGAGGATCACCCGCGCGCCGTCCTTCTCCATCACCGCGTAGTCGGCATCCGGCGCCACCGCCAGACCGACATTGGAGGGCAGCGTCCACGGCGTCGTCGTCCAGGCGAGCAGCCGCGTGTTGGTGTCGCCGTCCAGCAGGAAGCCGATGGTCAGCGCCGGGTCCTGGCGGGCACGGTAGGAATCGTCCAGCCGCGTCTCGGACTGCGACAGCGGCGTCTGCGCCGCCCACGAATAGGGCACGACGCGATAGCCCTCGTAGACCAGCCCCTTGTCCCAAAGCTGTTTGAAGGCCCAGATGGTGCTCTCCATGTAGGAGAGGTCCATGGTGCGGTAGTCGTTTTCGAAGTCGACCCAGCGCGCCGAGCGGTTGACGTAATACTCCCAGTCGCTGCGGAACTGCATGATCGACGTGCGGCAGTGCTCGTTGAACTTCGCCAGGCCGTATTTGAGGATGTCCTGCCGGCCGTTGAGGTTGAGCTCCTTCTCCGAATGCAGCTCCGCCGGCAGGCCGTGGCAATCCCAGCCGAAGCGCCGCTCGACCATTTTGCCGCGCATGGTCTGGTAGCGCGGCACCATGTCCTTCACGAAGCCGGTGACGATGTGCCCGTAGTGCGGCAGGCCGTTGGCGAAGGGCGGTCCGTCATAGAAGACGAATTCCGGCGCACCCTGCTCCCGCCGGCGCTCGATCGAGCGCTGGAAGGTCTTCTCGGCCTCCCAGGCCGCCCCGATCGCTTCCTCGATGCGCGGAAAGCTGGGCGAGGGATCGGCGGGCGGATAGACGGTCTTGGCGGTGGCCGGGGGGCTCGTGTCGTTCATGGTGTCGTCTAGATGGTGCGGCGTCGCCGGAACCGCGACCCCTTGAAGAAATCGGCCGGATCGATACCGCCTTTGGCGCCGCTTCGCTACCCTCATGGTGGGTCCGCGCCAGGCGGCGGCCCGTGGCGGGCGCCTGAGGGTGAGGCCCGCTAACCCTTCGTTTACCGCATGGCTGCCCTGAGAAAGATGCAAGCTTGCATATTATAAGTGAGCTTATTATATCTCCCATCATGCAAAACACACATATGCCTCCGGCCAAGGGCATCGGCCTCTTGGTCCACGACGTCAGTCGTCTCCTGCGCCGCCGGATCGATCATCAGGCGCAGGCCGTCGGCCTGACCAGCGCCCAGTGGCGGGTGCTCGCCGCCGTCTCGCGCGCCGAGATGCACGGCGAGGAGCCGCTGCACCAGGCGACGCTGGCCGAAATGATGGATATGGAGCCGATCACCCTCAGCCGCCAGGTCGACCGCATGGAGGCGGCCGGCATGATCGAGCGGCGTCCCGATCCCGTCGACCGGCGGGTGAAACGCCTCTACCTGACCGCGGCGGCCCGCCCGCTGGTCGACAAATTCCGAAGCGTCGCTACATCCTGCTACCACAACGTGCTGACCGGCATCAGCGACAATGAAGTGGAGCAGGTGGTCGACATCCTGACACGAATTCGCGCCAACCTCGTGCACAATGTGGACCAGCCCAGCGATCTGGCTTCCACTGAGACCACAACGACACGTCAAACCCAGCGATAGAGAAAGCGTCACGTTATGAGCGCCGATGGGGGAACTCCGAACACTCCGCATCGCGGAGCGGCGCCGACCGGCACCGCTCCGGCGACGCCGCACGACACGCCGCGCAAGCCCAGCAAGGTCCGCCGCTACCTCATCATGGCGGCGGTGCCGGTCGTGCTGCTTCTCGTCGGCGGCTATTTCTGGCTGTCCGGCGGGCGCTACGTCACCACCGACAACGCCTATGTCCAGCAGGACCGCGTGACCGTCTATGCCGACGTGTCCGGGCGTATCTCCGAGGTCGATGCCAGCGAGAACCAGCAGGTCGCCGCCGGCGATCTCCTCTTCCGCATCGACCCGGAGCCCTACCGCATCGCGCTTGACCAGGCCAATGCGACGCTGGCGACGGCGCGCTTCCAGGTCGCCCAGTACCGCGCCAACTACCAGCAGGCGCTGTCCGCGCTGAAGGCCGCCGAGGACAACAACGACTTCCAGGCCAAGAGCCTGCAGCGCCAGCAGGACCTGCTCAGCAAGGGGGTTTCGACCCAGGCGACCTTCGACCAGGCGCAGAATGCCGCCCACGCCGCCGAACAGGCGCTGTCGCAGGCCCAGCAGAACGTCGCCGCCGCATTGTCCGCGCTCGGCGGCAATCCCGACATCGACACCGACAAGCACCCGCTGGTGCTGGCGGCGCTGGCCAAGCGCGAGCAGGCCGCGCTCGACCTCAAGAACACCGAAGTGCGCGCTCCGGCCGCCGGCGTCGTCGCCCAGGCCGATCGCATGCTCGTCGGCCAGTACCTCACCTCGTCGGTTGCGGTGATGAGCCTGGTCGAGAGCCGCACGACCTGGATCGAGGCGAACTTCAAGGAAACCGAACTGGCCAACATGCATCCCGGCCAGAAGGCGACGGTGTCGATCGACGCCTATCCCGGCCACACCTTCCAGGGCGAAGTCGCCAGCGTCGGCGCCGGCACGGGCTCGGAATTCTCGCTGCTGCCGGCGCAGAACGCCACCGGCAACTGGGTCAAGGTCGTCCAGCGCGTGCCGGTGCGCATTTGCATTCGACAATCCCGACCCGGGCGTGCCGCTGCGCATCGGTCTCAGCGCCTATGTCTCGGTCGACACCGACAGCACGCCGACCCATACGGCGGCGAACTAGTCCGCAACGCCTGTGAGCTGAAGCCATGAGCGGCACCGACGTGCACGGCCAGCCATTCAAGGAGGTCAAGCACCGCGGCCTGATCACAGGCTCGGTGATGATCGCCATGATCATGGTGATCCTCGACATGACGATCGCCAACGTCGCTTTGCCCCACATGCAGGCGAGCCTCGGTGCCGATCAGACGACGGTCACCTGGGTGCTGACCTCCTATATCGTCGCTCAGGCGATCGCCACGCCGATCACCGGCTGGCTGTCGGACAATATCGGCCGCAAGAAGCTGTTCGCCGTCTGCGTCGCCGGCTTCGTCCTCTCCTCGGCGCTGTGCGGCACCTCGCTCAGCCTCAACGAGATGGTGCTGTTCCGCGTCATGCAGGGCGCCTTCGGCGCAGCGCTGGCGCCGCTCTCGCAGTCGACCATCCTCGACATCAACCCGCGCGAGCGCCACGGCCAGGCGATGGCGGTGTGGGGCATGGGCATCATGATCGCGCCGATCATCGGCCCGACCATCGGCGCCTACCTCACCGACAATTTCAACTGGCGCTGGGTGTTCTACATCAACGTGCCGGTCGGCATGGCGGCGCTGGCCGGCGTGATCCTGTTCATGCCCGACACGGTGCGCCGCATCCGCAAGTTCGATTTCCTCGGTTTCGGCCTGCTCGCCCTAGCCATCGGCGCGTTGCAGATCATGCTCGACCGTGGCTCCGAGCTCGACTGGTTCCACTCGAACGAGGTTCTGCTCGAGACCGGCATCGCCATCGCCGCGGCCTGGATGTTCCTGGTCCACACGGCCACCCACGAGGAGCCGTTCCTCGACCGGCGCCTGTTCGTCGACCGCAACTTCACCTCGGCGCTGATCCTCATCTTCATCGTCGGCATCGTGCTGCTCGCCACCATGGCGCTGCTGCCGCCGATGCTGCAGAACCTGATGGGCTATCCGATCATCACCGTCGGCCTGGTGCTGGCGCCGCGCGGCCTCGGCACGATGGCGGCGATGATGGTGGTCGGCCGGCTGGTCGGCAAGATCGACCCGCGCCTGCTGGTCGGCTTCGGCCTGTCGATGACCGCCCTGTCGCTCTACCAGATGACGTCATTCGACATCGGCATGGACTACTGGCCGCTGATCACCTCGGGCGTCGTCCAGGGCTTCGGCCTCGGCTTCGTCTTCGTGCCGCTGACGACCGTCGCCTTCCAGACGCTCGATCCGCGCCTGCGCACCGAGGCCTCCGGCCTGTTCAACCTCATCCGCAACATCGGCTCGTCGATCGGCATCTCGATCATGGCGGCGCTGCTCACCACCAACCTGCAGACCAACCACGCCGATCTCGCCAGCCAGATCAGCCTGTTCAGCCAGAACCTGCCGGCCTTGGGCGTGAACCCGGCCATGCTGGCGACGCCGGCCGGCGCCCAGACCGCGGCCCAGCTCGACGGCCTGATCACCCAGCAGTCGCTGATGATCGCCTATCTCGACGACTTCAAGGCGATGTTCATCATCACCCTCACCGCCCTGCCGCTGCTGCTCTTGCTGCGCTACAAGAAGCTGGGCGCGGCCCCCGGTCGGGAGCGCAAGCAGGAAGCGGAACAGCCGGCCATGGTGATGGCCGAATAGGAAAGCGGCCGAATTCTCCGGCCGCCTTCCACACGCAATCGCTGTCACCACCTCACATCGCGGCGAACTGCTTCTCCACCGCTTTGTGGTCCGTCTTCCAGGCGGCGTACATCTGGCGCGACATGGGATCGGGAAAGATGTCTTCCTCACCGGCGTCAATTCCCGCGACGATTGCTCGCGCAACATCGGCCGCGCTCGTCTTCGGCATCTCGACAGCGGCAATCATGTCGGTGTCGACCGCCCCCGGAAAGACACCGTGAACGGCGATTCTCTTGCCGGCCAAGTTGGCGCGAAGCGACTGGGTCATGGACCAGGCGGCGGCCTTGGACGCGTTGTAGACACCGAGGCCTGGCATGCTTGCCAGCGCGACCAGCGTCAGCATATTGACGATCGCGCCACCGCCGTTCTTCTCGATCACCGGCGCGAATGCACGCGCCAGGGCGAGCTTGCCGTAGAAGTTCGTCTCGAACTCGCGGGCCACGATGTCGAGCGGCGCGTCGAGGATGCCGCCGAAGTCGAGGACGCCGGCATTGTTGATGAGAAGGTTCACGTCGGGCGCTTCCGTTGGAAGCGCCGCGATCCGCGTTCGATCCGTCACATCCGCCTGAAGCGGTATGATTCGCTTGCTGTCGATTGAGGTGACCGCGTCGAGGCTATCGAGCCGCCGGGCGGCCGCATAGACCTTGCCGGCCCCCGCATCGAGCAGAGCCTCGACGAGCACCCTGCCAATTCCACGATTGGCGCCGGTGACAAGGGCAGTTGAGTTCTTGATTTGCATGTTTCCGACCCTCGCTGGAGCTAAAGCCGCCGATAGCGGCATCTCCGGAAGGCTAGTTGCCGATGGCGCCGGCCGACACCACGGCACCGGCAGGACACTCATGCAGTCCGCGCACGAATGACCCGTCAGACCTGCGCTTCCTTCAGCGACTTCCGCAGGAAGTCGCCGAACACCCGCACCTTCAGGGGAACATGTGCGCGCGTCGGATAGACCATCCAGATACCGGTTTCGAAGTCCGAGGCCGTCACGTCATAGTTCCCGAGCACACGTTTCAGCACCCCGCTCGCGATATCGTCCGCGACCATCCAGTTCGGCAACAAGGTCACGCCCATTCCTGCAACCGCGCACTGCTGCAGCGCAACAGCCGTCGAGATGACGACACGCCCGCGGACCGGCACTTCGCGAGTCTCGCTCTTCCGCTCGCGGAATATCCAACGCGTTCGGAAACCCGGAAACGGAAACAACAGGCACTCGTGGTCGCGGAGATCCTCCGGCTGTCTGATCTCCGCATGAGCAGCAAGATACGCGGGGCTCGCGCACACGACGTAGGAGGTACGCAACAGTCGCCGCGCGACGAGGCCGGATTCGGTGAGATGTCCAAGGCGGATGGCAACATCGATGCCCTCAGCGACGATATCGACCACCGACTCGGTCAGAAGCAGGTCGACCGTCAGGTCAGGGTACAGCGCCATGAAGCGGGGAAGCAGCGGCACGAGGCGGCGCTGGCCGAACGACACCGATGTGGTGACGCGAAGCGTACCTCTTGCGCGGGTGTTCGCCTCGGCAACGCTCTCCCGCGCGCCGCGCAACTCCTCGATCACCGGCTGCACACGATCGAAAAACACCGTGCCGGCCTCGGTCAGCGCCAGGCGTCGTGTCGTGCGCTGGAATAGTCTACCGCCGAGTTCTTCCTCGAGAGACGCGATCGTCCGCGAAATGACCGAGGGGTCGGCGTCACGATCGCGCGCAACGGCGGCAAAGCTGCCTCGCCGAACGACATCGACGAATATCTCCAAAGCCGTCACGTCCATGCCCGCACCCCTCCCCGCCATCACACAGCAGGCGCTGATGATCGGCTATCTCGCCGACTTCAAGGCGATGTTCCTGATCACGCTCGCCGCCCCGCCTTTGCTGCTCCTGCCGCGCTACCGCAAGCTCAACCCGGTTTCCGGCCGGGCCCGCCAGCAGGAGGAAGAGCAGCCCGCCATGGTGATGGCCGAATAGCGCCAGCCGGCATTCTCGGGCCTACAGGCGCCGGCACCGTGGTCCCCGGCTACTGGCCCCAGACCGCGAACGCCCCGACGACGAACCCGACGGCGGCCAGCCCGGCCACGATCGCTCCCACCAGCTCCCAGTTGCCCGAGCGGCCAAGCGAGCGGCCGCGCTCCTCCTCCGACTTGGTGCTGATGATGAACGGCCGCTTCGCCTCGCCCGACTTGCCGATCGTGCCGCCGGCAATCACCGTGCCGAGCAGATAGACCGGAACGTCGGCGGCGACGATCCACTCGGTATAGCGATAGCCGAGGGTGCCGGCGCCGAGGAGCCCGCTCACCAGGGTGCGGCCGAGGCCGGCCGATTTGGTGTGGCGATGGACCTGCTCGCCCTCGACCTTGGCCCCGTCGAAATCGACCGCGACCGAACCGGTAGCGTCCGCGATGACGACCCCCTGAGCCGACTTGATGGTGTTGCGCACCGGTTCGAACTCGCGGTCCGTTTCGATCGAGCCGTCCGCGCGCCGGCTCTCCTTTTCGACCTCGCGCTCGGTGAGGGCGCGATACCAGACGCAGGGCACCTTCGCGAACTCGGAAGTAATCGGAGCCGGACAGCGGAACTGTCCCTTGAGCTCGACCAGCGTGCCCGGCGCCTTGCCGGCGATATCGCCGGCGTTGCTCGTTTCCGTCGCCGCCATTGCGGCCATGTCGAGACCGACGCGCGAACGCGCCCGCATCAGGCCAATCGCAATCAACCCCGCGAAGCCGGCCAAGACCAGCAGCGCCCATTGTATTGTCACAGGAACCTACTCCCCGTAGGGAATCCAGATGTTCTTGACCTGGCAGGCGCGCGCCAGCAGTTCGCGCCCGCCGCCGATGGCCGGGTCGTCCCAGTCGCGCTTCACCGTCTCGCACCAGGTCTGCTTGAGGTTGCCGGCCGACGCCTTCTCCACCGCCGCCGCGCCCTCGCGATCGCCGAAGTACCAGATCGCTTCGACCGCATCGTGCTTGGCAAGCTCCAGCGCCAGGGCGCGCTTGTCGCCGGTGACGATGTTGACCACGCCGCCGGGCACGTCCGACGTATCGAGCACCTGATAGAGATCGGTGGCGATCAGCGCCTGCGCCTCCGACGGCAGCATGACCACCGCATTGCCGGCGGCGATCGCCGCCCCCATCAGCGAGACGAAGGCAAGCAGCCCCGGCTCCTCCGGACAGGCGATGCCGACCACACCGACCGGCTCGTTCATGGCGAGCGCCAGTCCGCGGAAGGGCGGGCGGTGGACGGCACCCTCATGCTTATCGGCCCACGCCCCCCACTGGAACAGGCGCCGGATGGAGGCATCCACCTCGATCCGCGTCTTGGCGCTCTTGACGCCACGCAACAGCCGCAGCCGGTCGGCGAACTCGGCCGCCCGCGCATCGAGGTTCTCGGCGATGTAGTAGAGGATCTGTGCGCGATTGTGCTCCGACGTGGCCGCCCATTTGGGCGCCGCCTTGCGCGCCGCTTCGACCGCCTCGCGGATGTCCTTGCGGTTGCCCTCGCCGACCTCGCCGACGAGCTTGCCGGCCGGCGAGCCGACGCCGCGCGAATAGCCGCCGTCGGGCCGGGCCTGCTTGCCGCCGATATACATCTTCGCCGTGCGGTCGATGCCGCCGCCGATCAGTTCCAGGCCCATCTCCGGCTTCGTCGGCGGCTTCTCGGCGAGCGCCCTGGCCGACTTGATCCAGCGCGGCTTGGTGTAGGCGGCGACGCCCTCGCGGCCGCCCTCGCGGCCATAGCCCGATTCCTTGTAGCCGCCGAAGCCGGCGGAGGCGTCGAACAGGTTGGTGGAATTGACCCACACCACGCCGCATTTGAGCTTGGGCGCGATGTCGAGCGCGAGGTTGATCGATTTCGACCAGACGCTGGCGGCAAGCCCGTATTCGGTGTTGTTGGCGAGCTCGACCGCCTCTTCCGGCGTGCGGAAGGTCATCTCGACTACGACGGGGCCGAAAATCTCCACCCGCGCCACCGTCGAGGCCGGCTCGACATTGGTCATCAAGCGTGGGCGGGAAGTAGCAGCCGGTGGCGGGCAGCGGCGCGCTGCCCTGGAAGACCTGCGCCCCCTCGGCGACGCCCTGGGCGACCAGGCTGCGGATGCGTTCGAGCTGGATCGGCGAGACGATGGCGCCGACGTCAATCGCCTTGTCGAGCGGGGCGCCGACGCGCAGCGTCTCCAGCCGCGCCTTCACCTTGGCGACGAAGGCCTCGTGGATGCCCTCCTGCACCAGCAGGCGCGATCCGGCGCAGCACACCTGGCCCTGGTTGAACCAGATGGCGTCGACCACGCCCTCAACCGCCGAATTGAGATCGGCATCGTCGAAGACGATGAACGGCGACTTGCCGCCGAGCTCCAGCGTCAGCGACTTGCCGGAGCCCGCGGTCAGCTCGCGGATACGGCGGCCGACCTCGGTCGAGCCGGTGAAGGCGATCTTGTCGACGTCCGGGTGCTTGACCAGCATCTCGCCGGTGGCGCCGTCGCCGGTGACCACGTTGACCACGCCCTTGGGCAGCCCCGCCATCTCGCAGATGTCGGCGAAGAGCAGCGCCGACAGCGGCGTGAACTTGGCCGGCTTGAGGATGCTGGTGTTGCCGAGCGCGATCGCCGGGGCGATCTTCCAGGCGGCCATCAGCAGCGGGAAGTTCCACGGGATGATCTGGCCGCAGACGCCCACCGCCATGCGGTCGGCGAGCTCGGTATCCATCAGCTCGGCCCAGCCGGCGTGGTGGTAGAAGTGCCGCGCCACCAGCGGGATGTCGATGTCGCGCGTCTCGCGGATCGGTTTGCCGTTGTCGATGGCTTCGAGCACGGCGAACAGCCGGCTGTGGCGCTGGACCAGCCGGGCGATGGCGTAGAGATATTTCGCCCGCTCGTAGCCGGGGAGCCGCGACCATGGCCCCTGGGCCTTGCGCGCCGCCTGGACCGCCGCGTCCACGTCGCGCTCGTCGGCGCGCGCAACGCGCATGATGAGGGCATCGGTGGAGGGGTCATGCGTCTCCAGCCAATCGCCCGATTGGGGCGCCACCCAGGCGCCGCCGATGAACAGCTTGGCGCCCTCGCCGTGGCGGGCGATCCAGTCGCGCGCCTCGGTGTCGCTCTCCGGCGCCGGCCCGTAGTCCATTGTGTCGAGGATTTCAGCGACCGACATGGCTTGGCTCCC